>CAVSMX010000008.1:0-170200 GCA_963729095.1 uncultured Actinomycetota bacterium
CTAGATCGGCGCCCTCCGAGGAGTGGGCTGAGCGGAGCAGCTCGACGACCAGGTCGTGCTGCTCCGCTCCGAGTCCCTCGACGGGAAGACCCGGCCGGTCGCCGGGCAGGTAGGTCCACTCGGTGAGCCGCGGATCGTCCAGAGACCCACGGGCCAGCTCGAGCTCCGCGTCGGACAGGCTGACGAGCAGCGCGCTCGCGCATCGGGCGGTGGACAGTGCCGAGTTCTCCACGCCGTCAGTCTGCCAGGCTGCCGGCCACGACCCGTCCGGCCCTGATGACCAGGCGCCGTTCGGGCACCGTCACGACGGCCTCGGCCGCGGTGGGTACGTCGACGACGACCAGGTCGGCCGGCGACCCGACGCCCAACGGATCGGCGGGGAGGCCGAGCAGCGCCCGGCCGCCGTACGTCGCCGCGTGCAGCGCCAGCTCGATGTCGTCGTCGCGGCGGAAGGTGCTGCGGTAGGCCACCTGCCGGGCGCGCTCGAGCATGTCGCCACTGCCGTAGGGCCCCCACAGGTCGCGGATGCCGTCGTGGCCGCAGGCGACCGTGACGCCGGCGGCCCGCAGCTTCTTCACCGGTGGCACCGGGAAGTCGTAGACCGCGCCGGTGACGATGGCGACCCCCGCCTCGGCAAGCGTCTCGGCCAGCGCGTCGCTGTCGCGGTCGGACATCCCGCCGAAGGCGTAGGCGTGGCTCACCGCGACCCGGCCGCCGAGGCCCAGGCTCTTCGTGCGCTCGGCGATCAACCCGAGCTCCCAGGCGCCCAGGCTGCCGCCGTCGTGCAGGTGGATGTCGACGCCCACGCCGTGCCGCTCGGCCAGGCCGAAGACGACGTCGAGGTGGCGGACCGGGTCGCCGTCGCCGCCGGCCGGGTCGATCCCGCCGATCACCTCGACCCCGCCGGCCAGCGCCTGGTCCAGGAGCTGCTCGGTGCCGGGGTTGGTGAGGATGCCGTGCTGCGGGAAGGCCACCTGCTGGACGCTCAGCCGATCGGCGAGCCGGGCGGCCGCCTCGTTGACCGCCTCGATGCCGCGCAGCCCCACGATCGGGTCGACGTCGGTGTGGGAGCGGACGATCGTGGTGCCGAAGGAGCTCATCTGCCCAGCAGCGCGGCGATCCGGTCGACGTCGGGCACACCGAGCTCGGCCCGGCGGTCGAGGTCGTGCGCGATCCGGTCGGCGAGCGCGTCGCCGGCCGTGTGCGGGACCCACGGGCCGCCGTACAACGTCTTGTCGAGGTGGCAGTGCGCCTCGACCAGCCCGGGCAGCACCAGCATCCCGGTCACGTCGATCGTCTCTGCCGGCCATCGGGTGTCGCGCCGATGGCGGCGATGACGCCGTCCTCGAGATGGATGTCAGCGGCACCCTCGGTTCCCCAGAGCGTGCCGCCGACGAGAAGAACGGCAGCTTGCACCATCGGCGGGTCGAGCCTTGCGACGAGCCACTCGGTTGATCAGAGGCACGAGCGCTCGAGGGACCGGGGCGAGACAGGCGCTAGCGTGTACCACCGGGGTTTCGAGACCGCCGGGGTTTCGACCGCCAGGGTTTCGAGACCGCCGGGGTTTCGAGACCCCGGGGTGTCGAGCAGCGAGCGTCAACGAGCGTCGTCGAGACCGCCGGGGTTTCGAGACAGGCGCTAACGCGCCTTCCTCAACCACCGGTGATACCGACGTCAGGTGAGTCCCAGGCGCCCGGCGAGCCGGTCGAGGTAGGCGAGCACCTCATCGGTGGACTTGTCCGGGACGCCCCAGATCAGCTCGGTCGTGCCGGCCTCGGCCCAGCCGGCGAGGTCCTCGGGGGAGGGCTTGGCGGCGATCAGCACGTGGATGTCGGGGGTGCCCTCGCGACCAGCGTCGGCCCAGGCCTTGCGGAGCGCATCGGCCTTGCCGGAGATGTCCTGCTCGACCGGGGTGGTCATCCAGCCGTCGGCGGTGCGTGCGATCCACGCGAACGTCTGGGGGCCGCCGCCGGCCCCGATGATCAGCGGGATGTGCGGCTGCACCGGCTTGGGGTAGGCCCAGGACGGCTTGAACGACACGAACTCCCCGTCGTACGCCGCCTCCTCCTCGGTCCACAGAGCGCGCATCGCCTCGACGTACTCCCGGAGCACGGTGCGACGCTTCCCGGCCGGGACGTGGTGGTCCTCGAGCTCGTCGGTGTTCCAGCCGAAGCCGGCGCCGATCGTGACCCGGCCCCCGGAGAGGTGGTCGAGGGTGGCGATCGTCTTGGCCAGCGTGATCGGGTCGGACTCCACCGGCAGCGCCACCGCGGTGGAGAGCCGGATCCGCGAGGTCACCGCCGCGGCGGTCGCGAGGGATACCCACGGGTCGAGCGTGCGCAGGTAGCGGTCGTCGGGCAGTTCCTCCCCGCCGGTCGGGTGTGCGGCGTCGCGCCGGACCGGGATGTGGGTGTGCTCGGGCACGTAGATGGTGTCGAACCCCCGCTCCTCGGCGGCCCGCGCCAGCTCGGCCGGCGTGATGCCGCGGTCGGACGAGAAGAGGACGACTCCGTTGCGCATCCGCCCAGACTAGAACGTGTTCCAGTCTTTAGTCGACGTCCTCACACTCCGACCGCAGATCGTCCAGGGACTCGCCCAGCTGGTCAGAGTCCAGCATGGTGATCGATGCGAACAGGTCCTCACCGGCCTGCCCCATGTCCTCGTAGGCGGCATCGCCCTTCCCGGCGGCCTGGGCCAGCGAACCGATCCCCTGGAGCTCGAAGAGCTCCGGCTCGTCGAGATCGAGGCGCTTGGTCGTGATGTCGCTCGGAAGCCCCTCGAGGACGTCGCAGGCGGCCGAGGCATCCACCTCCGCCTGGCTGTCCTCGCCACTCCGCGTCAGCACCAACACCACGACCGCGGCCGCGACCAGGACGGCAGCCACGGCAACTGCAACGAACAACCTGCGCGAGCGGCGGCCGGGGCCGGACGAGGGCGCGCCAGGATCCGGGGGTTGTTGACTCATGGGTGGACCCTGCCCGCTCCGAGGTCGGACAAACCGGCTCGCTGGGCCTCGGCGCCGAGTGCTTGGATGACGTGATGAGTGCGACGTGGTACTGCCTCTGCCTCGACGTCAAAGGTCCGGAGGTCGGCGAGTTCTGGGCGAACGCCCTGCGGGTCACGCTCAAGCCTGGCGACGATCCCGACGACCCCGGGGCGCTCATCGGTCTCGAGGGCGTGCTGATGGAGCTCGAGCCGGTGCCCGAGCCCAAGGTCACCAAGAACCGCGTGCACTTCGACCTGCACGTCCGCTCGGTCGAGGAGGTCACCAACCTCGGCGCCACCGTGGTCCTCCCCGCCGAGAAGTCCGGGTTGCCGTGGACGGTGCTGGAGGACCCGGGGGCAACGAGTTCTGTGCGTTCCTGAGCGACGAGCCGCCGACCAACCGCCTCTACGACGTGGTCGTCGACTCCGCTCACCCCGAAGCAATCGCGGGCTGGTGGGCGGACCGGTTCGGCGTCGAGGCCGCCAACGACGGCACCCATCCCGACTGGGGGATCGACAAGGTCCACGGCATGCAGTTCGAGAACCTCGTCTTCGTGCCGGTGCCCGAGCCGAAGACGGTGAAGAACCGAATCCACTGGGACGTCCGCGGCGACGTCGGCGAGTTCGAGCGCGCCGGTGCGCGGGTGCTGGCGGAGAGGCCCCGCTGGGTGGTCATGGCCGACCCCGAGGGCAACGAGTTCTGCGTCTTCCCTCCCGCCTGAGCCCGGTCAGCGAGCGCGCCGCCCCACGACCAGCGCCCCGCGCTTGGTGAGGGTGATCGGGGTGTCGACGCGGCCGGCAGCCTCGGCGGCCGCCTCGCCCGGGACGAACCGCACCTCCAGGTAGTCACGGACCGCGTCCCGGTCGGGAAGCGTCAGCAGCGGCGCATCCCACTCGTGCACCTGGACGTCCTCGAAGACCCCGGCCATGAGGTGCGGGGCGTCTTCGCTGTCGAACGGCGTCGGGGTCGGCCTCCAGACGTCGGCGAGCTCGGGGGAGTCGTGCCGGCTGATCGCGCCGGCGAGGAGCACGCCCGGGGTCGGAGGACTCGCCGCGCCTCGCGCAGCGCTGCAGCCGGCTCCGCGAGGTGGTCCAGGACGTTGACGCGACCGCCGCGTCGAAGACGCCATCGATGAACGGGAGGGCGAGTGCGTCGCCGGCCACGGCGAGCGGCGGACGCCGGCGCAGCTGGGTGAGCGAACGGTCCATGCTCGACCACGCGGGACGACCGCGAGACGGCGCGGGACAGCACCCCTTCGCCGCAGCCGATGTCGAGGACGGAGCGTCGCGCCGAGCCGGTCGAGGATGCTGGGCCACGACGTCGTAGAGACTCGTGCCCGGCGACAGCCAGGTCCGCCGGCTTGTCGCATGCCCGCGCGGTAGCGCTCGGGGTGGTCGTCGTAATCGCGGGGCGTCTGCTTCATGGTCGCTCGCCTCGAGGCTGCCACACTGAGACCATGGTGATCGATCTGACCGCCGAGGTCGTCACGCTCACGCGTCGGCTCGTCGACATCGAGTCCGTCAGCCTCAACGAGCAGACGATCGCCGACGAGATCGAGACGGCGCTGCGCGGGCTCGCCCACCTGGAGGTGAGCCGGCACGGCCACACGCTGGTGGCGCGCACCGATCTGGGTCGTGGCGAGCGGGTGGTCATCGCCGGCCACATCGACACCGTGCCGGTCAACGGCAACCTGCCCGTCACGGCTCGACGGGCCGCTCCTCCACGGCCTCGGCTCCTGCGACATGAAGGGCGGCGACGCCGTCATCCTGCGGCTCGCCGCGACGGTGCCCGAGCCCAACCGCGACCTCACCCTCATCCTCTACGAGGGCGAGGAGATCGAGACCGAGCACAACGGCCTCTACCAGCTCAGCCGGTCGGCCCCCGAGCTGATGACCGCCGACTTCGCGATCCTGATGGAGCCGTCGAACGCCGTGGTCGAGGCGGGCTGCCAGGGCACCCTGCGCGCCGAGGTGCGTACGACGGGGGAGCGCGCCCACAGCGCCCGTTCCTGGAAGGGCGTCAACGCGATTCACCGCGCCGGCGAGATCCTCACCCGGCTGAACGCCTACGACGCGCGCCTGCCGGTGATCGACGGGCTCGAGTACCACGAGGGGCTGAACGCGGTGTTCATCCGCGGCGGCGTCGCCGGCAACGTGCTCCCCGACGAGTGCGTGGTCGAGGTCAACTACAGGTTCGCGCCGGACCGCTCGGAGGCGGAGGCCGAGGCGTTCGTCCGCGACTACTTCGACGGCTTCGACGTCACCCTCACCGATCTCGCTCCCGGTGCGCTGCCGGGCCTGGACCGCCCGGCCGCGAAGGAGTTCGTCGAGGCCGTCGGCGGCCAGGTCAACCCCAAGTTCGGCTGGACCGACGTGTCGCGGTTCAGCGGCCTCGGCGTGCCTGCCGTCAACTTCGGCCCGGGCGACCCGATGCTGGCCCACAAGCAGGAGGAGCACGTGCCGATCGAGCAGATCACCAGCTGCGAGGCGCAGCTGCGGACGTGGTTGGGAGGCGCCGGATGAAGGCCAAGCGCAAGGGACCGGTGCTGATGCGCCGCGACCAGGTCGACGGCTCCACCACGGACCAGCGGCTGCTCGACTCTCGCGGACCGACCGACTGGGTGCACACCGACCCGTGGCGGGTGCTGCGGATCCAGGCCGAGTTCGTGGAGGGGTTCGGCGCGCTCGCCGAGCTGGGCCCGGCGATCGCGGTCTTCGGCTCCGCCCGCACCCCGGCCGACCATCCGTCGTATGCGCAGGCGGAGGAGGTCGGCCGCAAGCTCGCCGAGGCCGGCTTCGCGGTGATCACCGGCGGCGGACCCGGCGCCATGGTGGCGGCCAACAAGGGCGCCAGCGAGGGCGGTGGGGTGAGCGTCGGGCTCGGCATCGAGCTGCCCTTCGAGCAGGGCCTCAACGACTGGGTCGACGTCGGCATCAACTTCCGCTACTTCTTCGTGCGCAAGACGATGTTCGTGAAGTACTCGCAGGGCTTCGTGGTGCTGCCGGGCGGACTGGGCACCCTCGACGAGACGTTCGAGGCCCTGACCCTCGCGCAGACCCAGAAGATCACCACCTTCCCGGTGGTGCTCATCGGCACGGAGTACTGGGCCGGGCTGATCGACTGGCTCCGCGGCACCGTGCTCGCGGACGGCAAGATCGCCGAGGCCGACCTCGAGCGGCTGACCCTCACCGACGACATCGACGAGGCCGTCGAGCTGATGGTGAAAGGGCGCGACCTCCGATGATGAACACCCCACGACGTTCTTCGTCTCCCCCGCTTCGCTCCTCCGCCGAACAACGCCGCGGGGACCCCAAATGATGTGGCTGTTCGCCGTCCTCGTGGTGCTCGCGATGGGCGGGGTCGCGCTGTTCGCCGCCGGCCACGGCGCGCCGATGGTCAGGGTCTACGACGACCGGCCCGATGCGCTGGTGTCCTCGGATGGTCCGATCGGCGCCGACGACCTGCGTCGGGTGCGCTTCTCGCTCGCCTTCCGGGGCTACCGGATGTCGGAGGTGGACGCCCTGCTCGATCGGCTTGCGCGCGAGCGCGACAGCGAGCGCACCAGCGAGGGCGACGCGCCGAAGCCCCCGGAGCGTCGTGGCGACGACGCATCGCCGTAGGGCAGACTGCCGGGCGTGTCGACCGAGCTGATCGTCTATGTGCTCACCGGTCTGGCGGCCGTGGTCATCGTTCTGACCCGGCTTCGACTCGGGAACGACGAGGGTGGTGCGGGGCGTGCCGACGTCGGACGGACGACGCTCAACGTGCACACCGTGGCGGGGGTGCTGGCGCTCGCCGCTTGGCTGGTGTTCCTGTTCGGTGACGAGCAGCTGAACGACGACCGCTCCGCCCTGCTTGGCATCATCGCGCTCAGCCTCTGGTGGATCGTGGTGCTCGCCGGGCTATTGATCCTGGTCCGGTGGATGCCCACCCACGGCAAGCACGCCGCCACCGGCACCGAGGACTCCTGGTCCGAGGGCCCAGGGCTCTCGGTGCTCGCCCACGTCGGCATGCTCGTCGGCGTGTGCGTATTCACCTACGCCTACCTCACCTCCGCCGTCTGACATGCGCCGGATCTCGGGGCTGGCGGTGCTGGTGATGCTGCTACCGCTCCTGCTTGCACCGCCGTCGGTCGGAGGCACGGCGGCCGCTGAGGAGCCGGCGGTCAACGGCCGCGTCGTCGTCGGCGAGTCGGTGAACGGCCGCGACATCGTGGCCTACCACCTCGGGGAGCCGGGCCGGGCCGGCGTACCCACCGTGGTCCTGATGTCGACCATGCACGGCAACGAGCCGGACACGCGGCACATCCTGTTCGGCCTCAAGGACGGCCGGCCCGTGGTCGGGATCGACCTGTGGATCGTGCCGACGTACAACCCCGACGGGCTGGCGGCCGGCACCCGCAAGAACGCGCACGGCGTCGACCTCAACCGCAACTTCCCCTACCAGTGGAAGGACCTCGACGGCAGCTACGAGTCGGGACCGAAGCCGGCCTCGGAGCCTGAGACCAAGGCGATGATGCGCTTCCTGCGCAAGATCCGGCCCGACTACGTCCTCAGCTTCCACCAGCCGCTGCGCGGTGTGGACACCGACACCAAGCGCCCGAAGTTCGCGCGCCGGGTCGCCGACAAGCTCCACCTGCCCGCGAAGACGCTCGACTGTGGATCGGTGTGCCACGGCACGATGACGATGTGGTTCAACCACCGGTTCCGCGGCACCGCGCTGACCGTCGAGTACGGCGCCCACCCGAAGAAGCGCCACCTCCGGGGCATCGTGCCGCGCCAGGCCTTGTCGATCTTCAACGCCGGCTACGGCACTATCACGTTCGACCCCGCCGGGCCCTAGGGCGCTCAGCGCCCCTCGAAGACCGGCTTCTCCTTCGCCACGAACGCCGCGACCGCAGCCGAGTGGTCGGCGGTCGCGCCGGTGTGCTGCATCATCGTGCTCTCGAACTCCAGCGCCTCCTCGAAGGAGTGGCCCGCGGCGTACGCCACCGCCTGTCGCATCGCGCCCAGCGCCACGGTCGGTCCGGCCGCGAGCCGGCCGGCGACGGTCGCGACCTCGCCGGCCAGCGCGTCGGCGGGCACCACCTTCGTGGCCAGTCCCAGCGTCAGCGCCTCGTCGGCGCGGATCGTGCTGGGGAAGTAGAGCAGCTCCATCGCCTTGGCCCGACCCACCAGCCGCGGCAGGTGATAGCTCGCGCCGGTGTCGCAGGAGAGCGCCACGTTGGCGAAGGCGAGGTTGAAGCCGGCGGTGTCGGCGACGATCCGCAGGTCGCACGCGAAGGCAAGGCTGGCACCGGCGCCCGCCGCCACCCCGTTGACCGCGGCGATCACCGGCTTGGCCATCCCGGCCAGGGTGGTGACGATCGGGTTGTAGTGGTCGTCGACGGTGGTGAACAGCTGCTCGCTGCCCTTCTCGAGCAGCTGGATGTGCTCCTTGAGGTCCTGCCCGGTGCAGAACGCGCGCCCGGTGCCGGTCAGCACCACACACCGCGCGGCGGGATCCTCCGCCACGCTGCGGACGCTCTCGAGCAGCGACACCTTGGTCGCCACATCGAGGCTGTTCATGGCGTCCGGCCGGTTGAGCGTGATGGTGGCGACGCCGTCGGTCAGGTCGAGAAGCACGGGTGCATCGGACATGCCCCGCAGTCTGTCAGCACTCGTTACGGCGTGTGGTCCAGGCAGCGGGCGACGAACCGGCCCGCCCCCGGCGCCAGCCGCGTCGCCTCCCTCTTGAACAGCTCGGCCGCGGCGCGACCAGGCCAGTCCTGGGGCAACAGCTCCTCGGGCAGTCCGGGGTCCGCGAACAGGAACTTCCGCCACTCGTGCACGAGGTGGAAGCGCCCGGCGAACGCCGCCTCGTCGTCGTCACCGTGCTCCTCGAGGTGGCCGGTGACCAGCCCGCCGGCGTTGGCCAGCCAGCCGTCGTACGACGCCCGGAGCTCGTCGAGGTCCCAGGCCTCCGTGGGCGCCGGGGCGACGTCCAGGGCGCGGGCGGTGCGCGCGGTCGCGCCGGCGCGCTCGAGCACCGAGTCGAGCTCGCCGCGCTCGAACGGGCTCACCCAGACATTGTCGGCGAGCTCGGCGTACCCAAGGAACGCGAGGTCCGCGCGCAACCGGGCGCGGGCACTGCGGGTGGTGGGCGGATCGACGAACGCGAGGTACCACGCGCCGTCCCACTGCGGGTGGTGCCGCCCGTAGATCCGGTCGCCTGCCTCGTCGAGTCGTCGGTTGGCTCGAGTGGTTGCGCGGTAGCCGCGGCCGCCGCCGAGAGTGACTGGTTCGAGCCAGCCCTGCATCACCATCCGCGAGATCGCCGTACGCACTGCTGGTGCGGCGATGCCGACCGGCGCAAGCAGGCGCACGATCGCGGCGACCGGCGCCTCGCTGCCCCGGCTGCGCAGATGGTCGCCGTACAGGTCGAAGAGGGCCGACCGAGCGTGCATGCGCGTGAGTCTGCCAGCCAGTGGTGCGGGTCACGTGACCGATAGGGGATAATGGCTCCGCACGATGTAGGGCGGTTGCACGCCGCTCTCGCTTTGAAACAGGAAGAGGTGCCGGATGGCGGCGATGAAGCCGCGGACGGGCGACGGTCCGCTGGAGGTCACCAAGGAGGGGCGCGGCATCGTGATGCGCGTACCGCTCGAAGGTGGTGGCCGGCTCGTGGTCGAGCTCAACGCCGAGGAGGCCGGCGCCCTGGGTGACGCCCTCAAGAACGTCGTAGGGTGATAGATCCGACACTCCCTGTCCAAGTCGCACCGCCGGAGTTCGCGGTCAGCGGGCTGTTGCCACACGCGATCACCGGCGCCGAGGTCGTCGCACTCCCCGTCCTGCCCGGTACGGATGACGACGAGCCCCTGCTCGGGCCGGGTGCAGACCAGCTTGCCGACGCCCTCGGCGTCGACCTGCTCGGCGCGCTCGAGGTCGATCGAGCGACCGGCAAGACTGGCGAGATCGTCCAGATCCCCGCTCCCCTCGGCATCCCCAGCAACCCGCAGCTGAGGCTGGTGCTGCTGGTCGGAGTCGGCGATCAGCGCCCCACCGACTTCCGCAGGGCCGGTGCTGCGCTGGCCCGCGCGGTCCGCGACCGCGCGACCCTGGCGACCAGCGTCCCCACGCTGAGCCCCACCGCCGGCCTCGAGGCGTTCGTCGTCGGTGCCATGCTCGGGTCGTTCGGCTTCCACTGGCGCTCCTCAGCGCCCGAGCAGCGGCCGGTCACTCGGATCGTGCTCGCCGAGATGGGCGGCGACGACCGCAAGGTGCTCGACCGCGCCGTCGCGCTCGGCACCGCCGGCTGGCGGGCCAGGGCGCTCGCCACCGTGCCGTCCAACCTGAAGACGCCCGCGTGGCTCGCCGAGCAGGCCAAGACGCTCGCCGCCGACCACGGACTGAAGTGCCGGGTCTGGGACGAGAAGCAGCTCGAGGCCGAGGGCTTCGGCGGCATCATCGGCGTCGGCCAGGGCTCCGCCAACCCGCCACGATTCGTCCGGATCGACTACACGCCCGAGAAGTCCCGCCGCTCGACCCCCACCGTCGCGCTCGTGGGCAAGGGGATCACCTTCGACTCCGGTGGTCTGACCATCAAGCCCGGCCAGGCGATGATCAACATGAAGCGCGACATGACCGGTGGCGCAGTCGTGATGGCGACGATGGCGGCGCTCGCCGATGTCGGCTGCCCGGTGCGAGTGGTCGGGCTGATCGCTTCGGCGGAGAACTCCATCTCCGGATCGGCGACCCGCCCCGGCGACGTACTCCGCCACTACGGCGGCCGCACCAGCGAGATCACCAACACCGACGCCGAGGGCCGGCTGGTGCTCGCCGACGGGATGGCCTACGCCGTCGACAAGCTCGACCCCGACGTGCTCGTCGACGTCGCCACGCTCACCGGCGGCATCAAGGTCGCGCTCGGCCAGCAGGTCGGCGGGCTCTTCGCCAACAGCGATGTGCTCGCTGACGCGCTGCTGGCCGCCGGCGAGACCTCGGGCGAGCCGCTGTGGCGGTTCCCGCTCTTCGCGGGCTACGAAGACAACCTCGCCTCCAAGATCGCCGACGCCGACAACGGCCCGAAGGGCCCCCAGGCGATCGTCGCGGCATTGTTCCTCCAGCACTTCGCTGGCGACGTCCCGTGGGCCCACCTCGACCTGGCCTCGGTCGGCGACGTACCCGAGGAGAGCTTCGAGTGGACCGTGGGCCCATCGGGGTTCGGCGCTCGGGTGCTCCTCGACTGGCTCGGCTCCGACCACCCGCTGGAAGGAATTCTCTGATGCTCGGCCTCACCGTCCGCTGGTCCCTGGAGAACGCCCCTCTCGGCGTCGAGGAGGAGCTGGCGACGTACGTCGCCGACACGTCGCACTCGACGTTCACCGGGATGCCCGGCCTGGCCTTCAAGACCTGGCGGGTGCGCCCTGGGGAGTGGTTCGAGGGCTGCTACGTGTTCGCCACCGCGGACGCCCGCGCTGAGTTCCAGGCCAGGTTCACCGAGGGCTCTGCCGACTCGCCGGGCTCACAGATCATCGGCAGCGCGCCGATCCTGATCGAGGAGTGCGACATCGTGGCCATCGCCGAGGGTTGGGAGGGCTTCACCGCCTCCCGGTCCATGACCACGGCGGACTGAGCACTCACTCGGGCTCGGCGACCCACACCTTCTTGGCGACCAGCAGGCCGTCGCCGACGGGCAGCATCGCGGCGACCAGGTCCTCGCTCTCGGCGATCGCCCGGCCGAGGTCGCGGATCGCGACCGTGTCGTCGTCGCGTTGGGAGGGGTCGGCCACTCGGTCGTGCCACAGCGCGTTGTCGAAGGCCACCACGCCGCCGGGCCGGAGCAGCCGCATCGCCTCCTTGAGGTAGGCGGAGTACTCCGCCTTGTCGCCGTCGGCGAAGACCAGGTCGTAGTGGCCGTCGGTCAGGCGGGGGAGTACCTCGAGCGCCGCGCCGGCGATGGTGCGCACCCGCTGCGCCGGGATCCCGGCCTCGTTGAACGTCTCCCGCGCCAGGCGCTGGTGCTCGGTCTCGATGTCGACCGTGGTCAGTACGCCGTCGGGGCGCATGCCGCGCATCAGCCACAGCCCGGAGACGCCGGTGCCGGTCCCGATCTCGACGACGGCGCGGGCGTCGATCAGGGCGGCGAGCAGGCGCAGCGCGGCGCCGCCGCCGGAGCCGATCGCGACGACACCGACCTCCTCGGACCGGGCGCGGGCGGCGGCAAGGATCTCGTCCTCGCTGATGTAGTCCTCGGCGTAGGTCCAGGTGGCGGGCTTGGGCGGCTGCACGAGGCCACCGTATCGCCCCGCCGGCCGGGGGAGCGGTGACTGATGGTCGGTTTCGCCAGTCGGAAACGGCCAGAGGTCACCGCCCCCGGGAACACAGCCACCCCCAGCCTCGTTGTCAGGTGCAGGACCCGCTCGTTCTCACAGGGTTCTTTCAGCAGCGTCACCTAGCGTGAGGAGCCTTCACCAGCCGTGCGGATCAGGAGACCGACGATGGAGCAGCCCCAGACACCCGGCGACACCGCCGGCGTGCCCACCTGGGACGACATCGTCGAGCAGCACTCGGACCGGGTCTACCGGCTGGCCTACCGGCTCACCGGCAACCGTCCCGACGCCGAAGACCTCACCCAGGAGGTGTTCGTGCGGGTGTTCCGCTCGCTGGACACCTACACCCCCGGCACCTTCGAGGGCTGGCTGCACCGGATCACCACCAACCTCTTCCTCGACCAGGCCCGCCGCAAGCAGCGGATCCGGTTCGACGCCCTGTCCGACGAGCGCGCCGCCCGGCTGTCCAGCCCGGCGCCCAGCCCGGACGCGGCGTACGTCGACCGCACGTTCGACGACGACATCGAGCGCGCCCTGGCCACCCTGCCGCCGGACTTCCGGGCGGCCGTCGTGCTGTGCGACGTCGAGGGGCTCAGCTACGAAGAGATCGCCGAGATCCTCGGCGCCAAGCTCGGCACGGTGCGGTCACGCATCCACCGCGGCCGCGCGATGCTCCGCAAGGCGCTGGCGCACCGCGCGCCGGCTGCCGGTCGCAAGCGCTACTCGGGCCCGTCCCTGCCGGTGATGTCGCCCGCATGGGACGTGAGCTGATGGCTCATCTCGGCAACCGGATCAGTGCCCTGCTCGACGGCCAACTGCCTCCGGAGGACGCGGAGCGGGCCTGGGAGCACGTGCAGGGATGTCACTTCTGCAGGGACGCCGTAGAGCGCGAGGGGTGGGTGAAGACCCGCCTCGCCGGGCTCTCCTTTGACGCCGGTCGGGCGCCCGACGGACTGAAGGGGTCGCTGCTCGGCATGCCGCCGGGCGAGGCGCTCCTGGCGTTCACGGGCACCCGGCCGGACCATCGGATGCGCCGCAACGTCGGCATCGCGGCGATCGGCGGCGGCGCCGTCGGTGCGGCCGTGATGGGCGTGCTCGCGCTCGGCGCGGCGCCGGCGGACGCGCCCACGATCGAGCGCCGTCCTCCGGTCACGCACCTAGTCACGCCGAGCCCCGGCCCCGCCATCGCGCCGCCCCGGCACAACCTGCCCTGACGCCACCATTTCACCACCCTCGGGGGATGATGGTCCGGTGAGCGACCATGACGAGCAGCCAGGCCGGGACCTGAGCGACACCCAGCCCGTGACCGGGCCGCTCGGCAACGACCCCGCAGCCGCGTGGGTCCCGCCCGCCCCGCCGCCACCGCCCCCCGCCCGGGCCTGGGACGGCAGCCCCGCGCCCGGCACCCGCCCGATGCCCGCCGACCAGGCGCGGCACGCCAGCACGAAGGTGACCGGCTGGGTCTGGCCGGCGGTCGCGGCGATCGCCCTGGTGATCGGCGTGCTCGGCGGAGTCGCCGGCAGCATCGCCTACGAGAACCTCAACGACGACGCGAGCGACGTCCCCGGCACCGTCGATGAGGGGCTGGACGGTGTCGACACAGTCTCGCTCCCACCGCTCAAGGGTGGCGGCACGGTCGCCGCGGTGGCCGAAAGGCTGCTGCCGAGCACCGTCCAGATCTCTGCGGAGTTCGAAGGCACGGAGGGCGGGGCCACTGGCTCCGGCTTCGTCCTGGACAAGCAGGGCCACATCATCACCAACAACCACGTGGTCGAGGACGCCGCCGAGAACGACGGCCCGATCGAGATCGTCGACCACGAGGGCAACCGCTACGACGCGACCGTCGTCGGCCGCAGCCCCACCTATGACCTCGCGGTCCTCTACTCCGAGGACGCCACCGGCCTCGAGCCGGCCGCGCTCGGCGCCTCCCGTCAGCTCCGGGTCGGCGACGGCGTGGTCGCGATCGGGTCTCCGCTCGGGCTGAGCTCCACGGTCACCGCCGGCATCGTCAGCGCGCTGAACCGCCCGGTGACCACCGGCGAGACCGGCGACGACTCGTCGTACATCAACGCGGTGCAGACCGACGCGGCGATCAACCCCGGCAACTCGGGCGGCCCGCTGGTCAACCTGGTCGGACAGGTCGTCGGCGTGAACTCCGCGATCGCCACCAACGGCGGCGGCACCATCGACGGCGAGGCCGGCAACATCGGGGTGGGCTTCGCGATCCCGGTCGAGCAGGTCAAGGTGACCGCCGACCAGATCTTGCGCACCGGTGAGGCGCGCTTCCCGGTGATCGGCGCGAAGGTGCAGACCGGTGGCGTCGACGACGGCGACGGCGCCGAGATCGACGAGGTCCTTGAGGGCACCCCCGCCGAGGATGCCGGGCTGGAGAAGGGCGACGTCGTGACCGCGGTCGACGGCGAGCGGGTCGTCGACGGGATCGCGCTGATCGTGGCGATCCGCAGCCACCAGCCGGGCGAGACGGTGGAGTTCACGTTCATGCGTGACGGCGACGAGCAGACCACCGACATCACGCTCGGCAGCGAGACCGGCTAGCTCGGCTCCTCCTCCATCGCGCTGTCGGCCTCGGCGAACGGGTGGTCGGCCACGAACTGCTGGGTGCTCCGGTAGCGCTCGTCGATGAACTCCTCGAGCTTGCTGGCCTCCACCCGCCACTGGCCGCGCCCGCCGATCTTGATCGCCGGGAGCTCGCCGCGCCGCACCAGGGCGTAGACCTGCGCGACGGACGTGTTCAGGATCTCGGCCACGTCGGCGAGGGTGAGGAAGCGGGGACCGTCGGCCATGGGCACATGGTCGCATCATCCGCGCGGCCGGTCGTGGGTCGCCGCCGGCCTGTGGATGAGCAGGTGACCGCCGGCGGATGCGGGAGCGGCATGATGGCCCCGGTGTCCAGGAATCTCGGGAACCCTGGCGCGCAAGCGCCCCCTGTTGCGGTCCGCGCGACGACTCCCGGGTGGCGCGACCCACGGCTGTGGATCGGGATCGCGATCGTCGCCGTCTCGGTGGTCGCGGGGGCGCGGCTGCTGGCCTCCGCCGACGACACCGTGGCGGTCTGGGTCACGGTCGACGACATGGGCGCGGGCGACCTGGTGTCCGAGGCCGACCTGGAGGTACGCCGGGTGCGGTTCGCCGACGACGCCGAGCTGGAGCGCTACTTCCGCGCCGACGACGAGCTGCCGGCCGACCTCCAGCTGTCCGTGGCGTCGGCGCCGGCGAGCTGTTGCCGCGCGCGGCGGTCGGAGCCGCGGCCGACGCCGACCGACTGCAGGTCTCCATCGAGGTGCCGCCCGGGTCGGGTGCCCCCATCGGTCGACTCCGGCGCGGTGGTCGACGTGTTCGTGCTCGACAACGGCGCCGACGAGGCCGGCGGTCGGGCGCGCGACGACTCCGGGCCGGCGCTGGCCGAGGTCACCGTGGTGGACGCGCCCGAGCCCGATGCGAGCTTCGGCACGACCGCCGGCCTGCGCCAGATCGTGCTGGCCGTGCCCGAGCAGGAGGTCGCCGACTTCCACGCGCTGCTCGACTCGGTCCAGGACCCGGTGATCTCGGTCGTCCGGCGGCCCTGATGGCGCACCCCACGATCGTGGTGCTCGTGGTCGCGTCGGGTGCCGCCTGGGAGTCCCCGGCGCTGGGCATCCTGGCCGCCCACCAGGGCATCGTGGTGCTGAAGCGCTGCGTCGACGTCGACGACCTGCTGGCCGCCGCCTCCGCGGGCCAGGCCGACGTGGCGGTGCTCGGCCTGGACGCCCCCGGGCTGGACGTCTCCGCTGTCGACCACCTGCGCGCCCACGGCGTACGACCCGTGGCGATCGTCGCGACCGGGGCCTTGGAGGCGGGCAGGGCGCGCGCCTCCAGGATCGGCATCATCGAGCTGGTGGCCGAGGACGATCTCGACGTCCTCCCCGACGCCGTGACCGCAGCCGATCGCGCGCCCACGACCTCCCCTGCGGCGCCCGCTCCCGACCCGAGCGGATCCGGTCCTGCCGGCCCGGTGATCGCCGTGTGGGGGCCGGCGGGCGCACCGGGACGGACCACGGTGGCCGCCGGGATCGCGGCCCACCTCGCCCACCGTGAGCTGCGCACGATCCTGGTCGACGCCGATCCGCACGGCGCCAGCGTCGGTCAGCAGCTGGGCATCGTCGACGGGGTGTCCGGGCTGCTCGCCGCTGCCCGGCTGACGGTCAGCGGGCAGCTCGAGGAGCGGTTCGCGTCAGTTCAGCGCGGGATCGACCCCCATCTCTCGGTCGTCACCGGGCTGCCCCGTCCGGACCGCTGGGTCGAGCTGCGCTCGGGGGCCGTCGCAGCACCTGCTCGAGACCGCCCGCCGGCACGCCCACGTCGTGGTGGACACCGGTTTCAGCCTCGAGGACGACCCCGGCCACGACTTCGGTACCCGCCCGCCGCGCAACCAGCTCACCCTGGCCACACTCGAGGTCGCCGACGAGGTCGTGGTGGTGGGGTCGGCGGACCCCGTCGGTCTGTCCCGGCTTGGTGCGCGGGCTCGCCGAGCTGCGTGAGCTGGTCCCGACCACCCCGCTGCGGGTGGTGGTGAACCGGATGCGGCCGAGCCTGGGCTGGTCGGAGAAGGACGTCGCCGGCATGGTCGGGGGCTTCGCCCGGCTGACCGGACTGCACTTCCTCCCCGACGACCAAGCGACGGTCGACCGCGCCCTGGTGGCCGGTCGCACCCTGCCCGAGCTGGGCGACTCGGCGATCTCACGCGCGCTCTCGGCCCTGGTCGACGCGGTGCTGGTCTCGTTGGCGCTGGCGGCTACCCCGCGAATAGTAGATACAGCCCACCGGCGGTGAACATCACCATCGCCACCAGCAGGGACAGCTGTCCGGTGAGCTGGTGGCGGCGGGGGAGGAGCCGGACCGCCCGGTCATGAGCCGCCACCACGCCCAGCACGTGGCCCAGGACCACGGCGGCGACCTTGATGGTCGCCAGCAGCGTCGGGTGGTAGGACAGCCCGTAGTTCACCGAGAGGTCGCCGGTGCCGAAGAGGTTCCGGCCGGTGCCGAGCGGGTCGCTGGCATAGATGAGCGTCGCCTGGCCTACCTCGTAGGCGTAGCGGAAGTAGTGCGCGACGAGGTACCCGACCACGATCGGCACGATCGAGTGCGCAAACTGGTTGGGAAGCTCCCATCGGCTCACCTTCTCGACGCCGGTCAGCACGCTGCCCAGCGCGAAGACCCCGATCGCGGTCGCGCAGAACGCGAACAGCCCGATGTTGGTCAGCACGGTGCCCGAGATGTCGGACCCCTGCACGAACTTCACCCAGGGCGTCGACTCACGGAACGAGTCGTACGCCGTGCTGCCGAACAGGGTCCCGGTGACACCAACCAGTCCCGGACGCGACCTGCACAGAGTCCAGGTTGGCGAGCGGGCTGCGCACGATCAGCCGGTCGTCGCGCATGCTCCAGATCGACAGCTTGGCCACCAGGCTGGAGAAGACCTCGAAGGGGTCGGCCCGCTCGTAGAAGGAGTTGCCGAACAGCGCACCGCCGATCAGCATCAGGGCGACGTAGACCGCGCACCAGAGCCGCACCGAGCCCAGGGCTGTGGAGTTCGCGTGGACCAGCTCGAGCCACACGAAGGCGTAGAGGCCGATGGCGGCCGGCCAGTAGCCGAGCCGGGCGGGGTACTCGAACAAACCCCGGTCGGGATCGCTGCCCGAGAGCTTCGCGAACAGCCAGTTGATGGAGCGGACCGGGCTGATCGCCTTCCACACCGGACCGAGCAGCACCGACGAAAGGGGTACGACGACCCAGAGCAGCACGTAGAAGATGCCGAACACCGGGTTGGTGATCATGTCCTTGCCGAAGACGGCCGCGACCGCGGTGAAGAGGAAAACCACGAACCCGAAAGCCCGCAGAAGCAACCGGAACCCGGTCGAGGTGACGATCCGGTTCAGCCACCCGGGTGCTGGCCGGCCGCTGGTGGCGGCGTCGAAGCGGGGCGTGCGCCAGGCGACCGCCAGCACCGTGAACGAGACGACGAGCGCGGCCACCGCGCCCGAGATGGCGAGCTCGAGCGAGATCGGGAGGTCCTGCTGGCCCCCGATCCCGTGGGCCTCGACGATGTAGTCCAAGACCTAGCGCACTTCGAGCTGGACGATGACCTGCTCGAGATCGTGGGACTCGACGACGACCACGCCGGGCTTGTCGAACTCGATGGCGGGGAACTCCTCCTCGCCCTCGCCGTAGGCGAGCTCGTGCTCGGGCTCGGAGTGGATGTGGATCTCACCGGGCTCGTCGGCCGCCACGACGAACTCGACCGGCTGGCCGGTCTCGACCTCGATGCGCTCGCCGTTCGGAGTCACCTTGCCGTCGGCGAACCGGACCTTGATGACCTTCGTCTCCGCGTCGCTTCCCTCGGAGCCGTCGTCGTCCCCGCAGGCGGACAGGCCGGCCAGGGTGCACGTCATCACAGCTACCGTCGCCAGGATCCGGCGCATTCGCTCCACCTCTACGCATCGCGGACATCGATGCCGCGATTGCGGCACACCTCTGCCAGAATCCCATGCGTCGCAAACGTGGTGGGTGGGGGTCCGCGTGCAGGAAGGGTTGAGCCGATGAGCGAGCGGATCCGTCCGCGGGACCTGGCCTTCCTGACCGCAGAAACCCCTTCGGCCCCGCTGCACAACGCGACGATCGAGATCTTCGAGCCCGGCGACTCAGGCTTCGACTACGACCGGCTGGTCGCGCTGATCCTGGACCGGATCTCGTTCGTGCCGCGCTACCGGCAGCGGGTGCGCACCGTACCCGGCCGCCTCGCGACGCCTGTGTGGAGCGACGACGAGCAGTTCGACATCGCCTACCACGTCCGCCGCTCCGCGCTGCCACGCCCGGGGACGAACGACCAGCTCCGTGAGCTGGTCGCCCGGATCGTGTCCCGCCCCCTCGACCGGCACCGGCCGCTCTGGGAGATCTACTTCGTCGAGGGGCTGAGCGAGGGCCGGGTGGCGCTGCTCTACAAGACGCACCAGGCACTCGTCGACGGTGTTCACACCGTCGACCTCGGGCAGCTGCTGCTCGACGTCGCCCCAGAGCCCAAGGACCTGGACCCCGACGACTGGCGGCCGCTGCGGGCCCCGTCACCCGCAGGGCTGGTTGTCGACGCGATCAAGGACTCGCTCGCCGAGCCGAGCACCCTGGTCGACACCGCGGTGGTGACCTCCGCCACGGTGCTGCGAAACGCCGGGGAGGCCGGCAAGCGGGTACGCCGGGTGGCGGCCGCACTCTCGGGTCGGCGCCCGGAGCGCACTACGCCGATCAGCGGGCCGCTCTCCCACCAGCGCCGGGTGGTCACCGTCGACACCAAGCTCGCCGACCACCGCCGGGTCCGGGAGGCGCACGGCGGCACGATCAACGACGTCGTGCTCGCCACCGTCGCCGGCGGGCTGCGCACGTGGCTGATGGCCCGCTCCGAGTCGATGAGCGGGCTGCGCCGGATCCACGCCGTCGTGCCGGTCTCGGTGATCGACGAGGAGCTCGAGGCGACCTCGCTCGGCAGCCAGATCGCCGCTCACTTCGTGGACCTGCCGATCGGCGAGTCCAGCCCGATCGTGCGCCTGCACCAGGTGTCCTACTCGTTCCAGGCGCACAAGGACACCGGTCGTGGGGTCGCCGCCAACCGGCTGGCCGGAATCGCCGGCTTCGCCCCGACGACGTTCCACGCGATCGGCTCGCGGGTGGCGGCGGAGGAGCTGCGTCGCGGCTACCAGCTCAGCGTCACCAACGTCCCGGGCCCGCAGTCGCCGCTGTACGCCGCCGGCGCCCGGATGATCGCCACCTACCCGGTGCCACCGCTGCTTCCGGGCCATCCGCTGGCGATCGCCGTGACGTCGTACGACGGCACGGTGTTCTACGGAATCACCGCAGACCGAGACTGGCTGCCCGACGCAGACCTGCTCGGCACCTGCCTCACCGAGGCCCTCGACGAGCTGATCGACGCCTCCAGCGGCGGCCGGCAGCGGGCGCCCCGGGGGCGTAAGAAGCCGGCCGCGAAGAAGGCCCCCGAGCGCTGAGATCGAGCCTGTCCTACGCTCGCGGGTATGGACGCATCGACCACCCCTCCGGCTCCGGTCAACGAGCCGAACCTGACCTATGCACCGGGCAGCCCGGAACGGGATGCTCTGGTCGCGGAGATCGACAAGCTCGAGCGCAAGCAGCACACGCTGCGGGCGCACATCAACGGCCGGAAACGGTCCGGTGGTGGCCGGGAGATCGCGGTGGTGCAGCCGCACGACCACCAGCACGTGCTCGGGTCGTTCAAGAACTCCACGGCCAAGGACGCCGAGGCGGCGGTGAAGGCCGCGGCCGATGCCGCGCCGGGGTGGCGGGACCTGCCGTTCGACGAGCGGGCCGCGGTGATCTTGAAGGCCGCGGACCTGTTGGCCGGGCCGTGGCGGCAGCGGATCAACGCCGCGACCATGCTGGGCCAGTCGAAGACCGCGTTCCAGGCCGAGATCGACTCCGCGTGTGAGCTGATCGACTTCTGGCGGTTCAACGTTCACTACGCCGCGCAGATCCTCGGTGAGCAGCCGATCCGGAACAGCCCCGGGATCTGGAACCGCACCGACCACCGGCCGCTCGAGGGGTTCGTGTACGCGATCACCCCCTTCAACTTCACCGCGATCGCCGGGAACCTGCCCACCGCGCCGGCACTGATGGGCAACACGGTGCTGTGGAAGCCGTCCCCGACCCAGCAGCTGGCCGCATCGCTGACCATGGAGCTGCTCGAGGAGGCCGGGATGCCGCCGGGCGTGATCAACATGCTCCCCGGCGACGGGATCGACGTCTCGAAGGTGGCGTTGGCGCACCGGGACCTCGCGGGGATCCACTTCACCGGGTCCACCGCGACCTTCCAGCACCTGTGGCAGACCGTCGGGGAGAACCTGACCGGCTACCGGTCCTACCCGCGGATCGTGGGGGAGACCGGCGGCAAGGACTTCATCGTCGCGCACCCCTCGGCCGATCCCGACGTGCTCCGGGTCGCGATGATCCGCGGTGCGTTCGAGTTCCAGGGCCAGAAGTGCTCGGCCGCGTCGCGTGCCTATGTGCCCAAGTCGGTATGGCGAAAGATGAAGGACGGGTTCCTCGATGAGGTCGAGACCCTGCCGATGGGTGATGTCACCGACTTCAGCAACTTCATGGGCGCCGTGATCGACGACCGGGCCTTCGCGAAGCTGAAGAACGCGATCACCCGCGCCAAGCGGCAAAAACACCTCACCGTGCTCGCCGGCGGCCAGACCGATGACTCCAAGGGCTACTTCGTCCGCCCCACCGTCGTTGCCTCCACCGACCCGACCGACCAGATCTTCTCCACCGAGTACTTCGGCCCGCTGCTCGCGGTGCACGTCTACGACGACGAGCGGTTCGAGAGGGTCGTGGACCAGATGGAGTCCTTCGCGCCGTACGCGCTGACCGGCGCGGTGATCGCCCAGGACCGGACCGCGATCAACTGGGCCGCCGAGCGGCTCCGGTTCGCCGCCGGCAACTTCTACGTCAACGACAAGCCCACCGGCGCGGTCGTCGGCCAGCAGCCATTCGGCGGCGCCCGCGCCTCGGGCACCAACGACAAGGCCGGCGCCGCGGTCAACCTGCTCCGCTGGACCTCACCCCGCTCGATCAAGGAGACCTTCGTGCCTCCGAAGGATCACCGCTACCCACACATGGGCTGAGGCTGAGGCAATTGATCCCATGGCACCTGGGGGCGATGCACCCCGTCGAGCAGGCCCTGACGTTCGCCTTGGCGTTCGGGCCGTTCCTGGTGCTCGGGATCGTGATCGCCATCCGCCGCCGGATGGACCGGGTCGAGGAGGAGCGCGAGCGATCCGACCCCTGAAAGGTCGAGTCGGCTCGTCCTGACCCCTAATTCAGCGCGAGTCGGCACGTTCTCACCCCGAATCAAGTTCGAGTCGGCGCAACCTGACGGGAATGAGGAATCAGGATGCGCCGACTCGACCGGTTTGAACGGTGAGGATTCGCCGACTCGACGGGACTGACGGGTGAGGATGCGCCGAGTCGGCTTCTAGCGGGTCAGGTAGTCGCGGCCGACCTTGTTCTCGGCCTCGAGCGCCTTGAGCAAAAGCCCGGAGATCAGGTCCTCGAGCTTCCCGCCGAGGAGCGGGATGCCGACCTTGATGCTCAGGTCGATGGTCTCGGTGGTGACGCCGTGGGCCTCGTCGAGCCGGACGCTGCCCGTCATGTCGCCGGGCTTGCCGGGGATGGACATCGAGATGTCGCCGAGCAGCGGCGTGGACCAGATCTCCCGCTGGACGATGTTGGTCTCCTCGCCCACGACCCGCTTCGCGAACGACGGTACGCCGGCGGTGCGCTGCCACTGGTCGATGGTCACGTGCATGCCCTCGCCGACCGGCTCGATCACCACGGTCTTGCGGATCACGCGCTGGAAGTCGCAGACCTCCTCGCGGAACGTCGGGTCGGCGAGCATCGCGGCCACCGCCTCGGCCGGCGCGTCGTAGGTGAGCTCGTGCCTCAGCCGGGTGGTCACTTGTCGTCCTGCAGCCAGGCCCGGCCGACGGCGTGCTCCACCCGGAAGCCCGACTCGATGCTGACGGCCATCACCTTCTCGAGCTTGCCGCCCACCAGGGGCACCTTCACCTTGATGTCGAGCTCGACGATCTCGACGGTGCCGTCGCCGTCGGGGGCGAGGGAGATCGTGCCGGTTGCCGACGTCGGCTTGCCGGGCGCGGTGATCGAGAGCGACCCGGAGGTGTGGCTGCTCCACTCCTCGGTCATCACCGCCTGCGTGGTGTCGCCGGCGATCTTCTTGGCGATCGCGGGCAGGCCCTGGGTGTTCTGCACCTGGTCGTTGACCAACGTGAACCCGTCGTCCGTCAGCGTCAGCCGTACGTCGACCGAGACGACCTCCTGCGCCTCGGCGACCTGTTCGCGGAAGGCCGGGTCGGACAGCATCGCGAACACCTCGTCGCGGCTCGCGTCGTAGGCCAGCTCGGTGCGGAACTCCATGGCGCACATCATGCACGGCGCCACCGAGGGGTACGTTCGCGTCCATGACTGAGCAGTTCGTGTCCTTCGGCGAGCAGGGAGCGCAGCTGACCTACGGCAGCTACCTGCGGCTGCCGCAGCTGCTGGACGCCCAGCACCTGGAGTCCGACCCGCCGGCCCACGACGAGCTTCTGTTCATCACCGTCCACCAGGTCTACGAGCTGTGGTTCAAGCAGCTCCTGCACGAGGTCGGTGCCGCGCGCGACGCGATGATGGTCTCGACGGGCTCGACCAGCAAGGGGCTGTGGTGGGCTCAGCACCTGCTGCAGCGGGTGCACGTGATCGAGCGGGTGCTGGTCCAGCAGATCGACGTGCTGGAGACGATGACGCCGCAGGACTTCATGGAGTTCCGGCAGCGGCTGGCCCCCGCCAGTGGGTTCCAGTCGGTGCAGTTCCGGGAGCTGGAGTTCTTGTCCGGCGCCAAGGATCCCGCGTACGTCGACCGCTTCCGTGGGCTGACCGACCTCGAGAAGGAGCGGCTGCGGCGCCGCCTGGAGGAGCCGACGCTGTGGGACGCGTTCCTTGCCGTCCTCGACGCTGCCGGCCTGCCCACCGACACCGATGAGGCAGTGGCCGAGTCCCTTCAGGGCGTGGCACACGACCGCTCCAGCCACTCCGCGATCTGGGCGCTGGCCGAGGCGCTGCTCCAGCACGACGAGCTGGCGGCCAACTGGCGCGCGCGGCACGTGGTGATGGTGGAGCGGATGATCGGGAGCAAGTCCGGAACCGGCGGATCGAGCGGCTCGACGTACCTCCGCGGACGGCTGCCACTGCGCTACTACCCAGTACTTTGGGAACTGCGCTCTCGGCTCTGACAGGACTAGTGTCAGAGGCGTGTCAACGACGACGCAGGATGTGGACAAGACCGAGCTCATCGACAGGGCCACCGACCTGGCCAAGCACGGACGCGGCACCGGTGGCCCGCCCCACGACCAGGTCGACGTTCTGCTCCATGCCTACTACCGACACGTCGCTCCCGAGGACATCGTCGACCGCTCCGACGTCGACGTGTACGGCGCCCTCGCGTCGCACTACAAGCTGGCGCTCGACCGCCCGCAGGGCACCGCGCAGGTGCGCGCGTTCACGCCCACGCTGAGCGAGCACGGCTGGTCCGCGGGCGGCCACTCCGTCGTCGAGGTGGTAGTCGACGACATGCCGTTCCTCGTCGACTCACTGACCATGGAGCTGTCCCGGCAGCTGCGCGGGGTGCACGTGGTCATCCACCCGAACTTCGACGTGGTCCGCGACATCGCCGGCGCGCTGCAGAGCGTGGCCCCGGTCGAGGACGGCTCGAGCATGCCGGCGGGCGAGGCGGTCCGGGAGTCGTGGATGCACGTCGAGATCGACCGGATCCGCGAGGGCGACGACCCCGCTGGAATCGTCGACCACGTCCAGCGGGTGCTCCGCGATGTGCGCGAGGCGGTCGAGGACTGGGACAAGATGCACGCCCAGGTCGACGATGTCGTCGCCGGACTGAAGAGCGACCCGCCTCCCCTCGACGCCGAGGAGGTGCGGCAGGCCGGGGAGCTGCTCGAGTGGCTCGCCGACGAGCACTTCACGTTCCTCGGCTACCGCGAGTACCGGCTCGAGCGCGAAGGAAACGACGACTTCCTGCGCGCCATCCCCGGCACCGGCCTCGGCATCCTGCGCGCCGACCAGGAGATGACCGAGTCGTTCGGCCGGCTTCCCGAGACGGTGAAGATCCATGCTCGCGAGAAGACGCTGCTCGTGCTGGCCAAGGCCAACTCTCGGGCGACCGTGCACCGGCCGGCCTACCTCGACTACGTGGGCGTCAAGACGTTCGGCGAGGACGGCGAGGTCAACGGCGAGCGCCGCTTCCTCGGCCTGCTGTCCAGCGCCGCCTACACCGAGTCGCTGCTGCGCATCCCACTGGTGAAGGAGAAGGCGCGGGCAGTCCTCAAGCGCAGCGGGTTCGACCCGCGCAGCCATGCCGGCAAGGCCCTGATGGACACCCTGGAGACCTATCCCCGCGACGAGCTGCTGCACACGCCCGTCGACGAGCTGGCGCCGATGGCAGAGGCCGCGATGCACGCGAGGGAGCGCCGCGCGGTGCGGATGTTCATCCGCAAGGACACCTACGCCCGCTACGTCTCGGTGCTCGTCTACCTGCCCCGCGACCGCTACAACACCAGCGTCCGTGAGAGGTTCGCGCAGCTGCTGCAGGAACGCCTGGGCGCCGAGTCGGTCGAGTTCAACGTCAGCATCGGCGAGTCCACGACCGCGCGCGTGCACTTCGTCGTGCACCTGCCCAAGGGCGAGGCGATGCCCGACGTCGACATCCACGACCTCGAGCGCCGGCTGGCGGAGGCGTCCCGCTCGTGGCACGACGACTTCACCGCGGCCGTGATCGCCGAGTACGGCGAGGAGACGGGCGCCACGCTCAGCCGCCGCTACCTCGACTCGTTCCCGGAGGCCTACAAGGAGGACTTCGCCCCGCGGACGGCCGCGGTGGACCTGGGCCGGCTGGAGGCGATCGAGGGCGACGAAGGCATCGACCACTCGCTCTACCAGGACCTCGACGCGGCGAGCGGGGAGGCCCGGCTGAAGGTCTTCCGGATCGGCCCCCCGCTGTCGCTCTCGGAGATCCTGCCGACCCTGTCGTCGATGGGCGTGGAGGTCGTCGACGAGCGGCCCTACGTGCTCGACGGCCTGACCCGCCCCTCGCACATCTACGAGTTCGGTCTGCACTACGACGGCAGCCTGCCGGAGAACGGCAGGGAGCTCTTCCAGGACGCGATCCGGGCGGTCTGGGACGGCTACAACGAGATCGACGGGTTCAACGGGCTGGTGCTCGGCGCGCGTCTGACCTGGCGGCAGGCGACGCTGCTGCGGGCCTATGCGAAGTACTTGAAGCAGGGCAACTCGCCGTTCGCGCTCGACTACATCGAGGACGCGCTCTGCAGCAACACCGACATCACCCGGTTGCTGGTCCGGCTGTTCGAGGCGAGGTTCGACCCGAGTGGCAGCACGACCGGCGACGACCCGGGGCGCACCGAGAAGCTCGCGTCGCTCGAGGAGCGGATCCTGCTCGCCCTCGACGACGTGGCCAGCCTCGACCACGACCGGATCCTGCGGTCCTACCTCACCCTGATCAAGGCCACGCTGCGCACCAACTACTTCCAGCCGGACAGCGACGGGGGCCCCAAGCCCTACATCTCGCTGAAGCTCGAGCCCTCCGCGATCCCGGAGCTGCCCGAACCCCGGCCCCGGTTCGAGATCTTCGTCTACTCACCGCGCGTCGAGGGCGTGCATCTTCGGTTCGGCGCCGTCGCGCGCGGTGGCCTGCGCTGGTCCGACCGCCGCGACGACTTCCGGACCGAGGTCCTCGGCCTGGTCAAGGCGCAGATGGTCAAGAACACCGTGATCGTGCCGGTGGGCGCCAAGGGCGGCTTCTTCTGCAAGCAGCTGCCCGACCCTTCGGACCGCGAGGCCTGGATGAACGAGGGCATCGCCTGCTACAAGACGTTCATCTCCGGCCTGCTGGACATCACCGACAACCTGGTCGAGTCCGAGTCGGTGCCGCCGCGCGACGTGGTCCGTCACGACGGCGACGACACCTATCTGGTGGTGGCCGCCGACAAGGGCACCGCGACGTTCTCCGACATCGCCAACGGGGTGGCGATCGACTACGGCTTCTGGCTCGGCGACGCGTTCGCCAGCGGCGGCTCCGTCGGCTACGACCACAAGGCGATGGGCATCACCGCACGCGGCGCGTGGGTGGCGGTGCAGCGGCACTTCCGCGAGATGGGCATCGACTGCCAGGCAGAGGACTTCACCTGCGTCGGCATCGGCGACATGTCCGGCGACGTGTTCGGCAACGGCATGCTGTGCTCGGAGCACACCCGGCTGGTCGCCGCCTTCGACCACCGCGACATCTTCGTCGATCCCACACCGGACGCCGAGCCGTCGTACGCCGAGCGCCGGCGGCTGTTCGAGATGCCCCGGTCGAGCTGGCAGGACTACGACACGTCGCTGATCTCCGAGGGCGGCGGGGTCTTCCCCCGCTCGCAGAAGTCGATCAAGCTGAACGACCCGATCCGCAGCGCGCTGGGCATCGACGACTCCGTGGAGGCGATGACGCCCGCCGAGCTGATGAAGGCGATCCTGCTCGCGCCGGTCGACCTGCTCTGGAACGGCGGCATCGGCACCTACGTGAAGGCCTCCCACGAGAGCCACGGCGACGCGGGCGACAAGGCCAACGACGCGATCCGGGTCGACGGACGAGACCTGCGGGCCAAGTGCGTCGGCGAGGGCGGCAACCTCGGGCTCACCCAGGCGGGCCGGATCCAGTACGCCCTCGGGGGCGGTCGGATCAACACCGACTTCATCGACAACTCCGCCGGCGTCGACACCTCCGACCACGAGGTGAACATCAAGATCCTGCTCGACCGCGTGGTCCGCAACGGCGACCTCACCGAGAAGCAGCGCAACAAGGTGCTTGCCGGGATGACCGACGAGGTCGCCCACCTGGTGCTCCGGGACAACTACGAGCAGAACCTGTCGCTGGCCAACGGGGCGGCGAACGCACCGGGGCTGCTGCACGTGCACGAGTTCTGGATGAAGAAGCTCGAGTCCGACGGCACCCTCAACCGCGAGCTCGAGGGGCTGCCGTCGAGCCGCGTGGTCCGGCAACGCCTGGAGCGCAAGGAGGGGCTGACCGTCCCCGAGCTGTCGGTGCTGATGGCCTGGACCAAGATCGTGCTGGCCGACGAGCTGCTCGACTCGGACCTGCCCGACGACCCTTACCTCGACCTGGACCTGAAGGCCTACTTCCCGAAGGAGATCCGGGAGGGGTTCGAGGAGCAGATCACCGAGCACCCGCTGCGCCGGCAGATCATCGTGACCCAGGTGGTCGGCGACCTGGTCAACGGCGCCGGGCTCACGTTCTGGCCGCGGCTGGCGGGGGAGACCGGCGCGACCCCGGCCGAGCTGACCAGGGCCAACTTCGTGGCGCGCGAGATCTTCGGCTCGCTGCCGCTGCGCGAGGAACTCGAGAAGTACGACAACAAGCTCGATGCCGGCGTCCAGACCCAGATGCGGCTGGAGATGCGGACCCTCATCGAGCGGGCCTCGCGGTGGCTGATCAACAACCGCCGGCCACCGCTGGACAGCCAGGGCACCGTCGACGCGTTCGCGGGGCCGGTGCAGGCGTCGATGGGTGCGTTGCCGGACCTGATGACCGGGCGCGAGCTCGCGGGGTACGAACGACGCCGCGACGCGCTGATGAAGCGCGACGTGCCGGAGGACCTGGCCGGCCTGGTGGCGACGTTCCCGCCGGCTTACATGCTGCTGAACGTGATCGAGATCGCCCAGCGCGACTCGCTGGACGCCGAGGACGTCGCCCGCGTGCACTTCGCGCTCGGCGAGCGCCTCGGCCTGCCCGTCCTGGTGCAGCGGATCCTCGGCCTGCCTCGCGAAGACCGGTGGCAGACGATGGCCCGCGCCGCGCTGCGCGACGACCTGCACTCGGTGCACGCGCAGCTCACGTCGCAGGTGCTGCTCACGACCGACGCCGACCAGCCCTCCCCCGCCCGGATCGCGGAGTGGGAGGAGGAGGACGCGGTCATCGTCGAGCGGGCCACCGAGACGCTGGGCGAGATCTGCGCCGACGAGCATGCCGACCTGGCGCGTATGTCCGTGGGTCTCCGCGTGGTGCGCGGCCTGCTGCGGACCGGCTAGCCGTGCGTACGCCAGCGGCGGGACGTCATCCGTTCCGAGCGCTATAGGCCACAGTTCGTATGACCTTGTGGCGTCCGCCCGTGCCGCAGATGGCGCGTAGGCACCGATGATCGTGTGGCTACTTCCGCATCTCCCAGTCGGGCTTCCTTGCTGCGTCGAGGACGCGCGCCGGATGGCTGCCGAGGAACGCAACGGCCGCTGACTCAACGCGGGTCAGGTCGGTGTTGCCGCTGGTAACGAGGGACTGGACCTCATCCTGAAGCGATGCGAGTCGCCGGCGGTCGTCGCTCGGCGCGGATTTCAGGTCGGCATCAATCGCCCGAAGCGCGCCCTGCAAGTGCTCCATCGTCATGTCACCTAGCAGGCAGGCGTTCAGCCACCAGGCGACGACGACATCCACGTCCACGTCGCGCAGGGCGTCGTCGTCGGCCTTGCCTTTGTCGTTCACAGGAACAGGCTAGGCCGCAAGGATCACACTGTTCTGCGGAACTTGTGCGGGAGCCGGATGGGGTGGAGGTCGAACAATGGAGTTTCTCCGGCACCTGACGCCGGAGAAGCTCCTCTGTTGCGAGACCAGGAGCTGAAGTGCGACCGCGCGTGCGTCCGTTATCGCTCGCCGAGCGCGGCCAGCACGAGGTCCGGGAAGTCGGTCATCAGGCCGTCGACGCCGGCATCAGCCAGCGCGGCGACCTGGGCAGCCAGGTCGCCACGGGCATCCGGGTCCTCGCCGATCCGCAGGTTCGCGGGCAGGAAACGGTTCTCCGCGCGCAGGGTGAACACCGACACCTCGAGGCCGGCCTCGTGGGCGTCGTCGACCAGGGTCGTGGGTGCCGCAGTGGCCCCGTCGCGGTCCAGCGGGAACAGCAGCGTGCTGTGCACGCCGACCTGGGCGGCGTACGAAGAAGTCGTGCGAAGCTCGGCGGGCGCGACCAGGTCGCCGAAGGTGCGCGGGTCGTCGAGCGTGAACAGGTCGGCGGGCCGCTTCAGGGGCTCCTCCAGGAGCTGCATGAGCGGCAGCCTGGTGCGCTCGGCCAGCTGGGTGAGAGCGGTGGGCTCGAAGCACTCGAGTACGACGTCGGCGTCCGGGCCGTCGAGGCCGCGCGACCCGAGATCCGCCAGCACCGCGTCGAGGATCGGCAGCCCGATGCCGCGGAAGTACTGCGGGTGCTTGATCTCGATCAGCAGCGGGAGCGGGCGGGACCGCCGTACCTCCAGGACCAGGTCGAGGGTCTCGACGAGCGTCGGCACCCCTTCCCTCCCGTCGTACGTCGCGCTCTCGGGCCGGGTCGTCCGCAGCCGCTCGCGGGCCCGCAGCGTGCGGACCTCCGCGAGGGTGAGGTCCTCGCTGAACCACCCGGTGTCCTGCGACCGGCCACCGACCTGCCGAGTGACGCGGCGGTCGGCGAGCTCGGGATGGTCGGCCACGTCGGTGGTGGCCCGGAGCTGGTGCTCGTGCCGGCACAAGACCTGGCCGTCCGCGGTCATCACCACGTCGACCTCGAGGGCGTCGGCGCCGAGCTCGATGGCCAGCGTGTAGGCACCCAGGGTGTGCTCCGGCCGGTAGCCGCTCGCGCCGCGGTGCGCGATCACGACCGGGCGGGCGCTCATGACCGACATCCTCACGCCACGCAGCCCGCCCCCGCTGCAGGCGCGACGGGGACCGCACTAGCCTGACGCGCGTGACCGAGCTCCCTCTCGGCGTGGCCGAGATCGTCAAGAAGACCCACGCCGGCCGGCTGAAGGCGGTGCCCGCGGTCGAGGAGGCACTGACCCGGATCGCCGAGCGCGACCCTGACCTGAACGCCTTCTCGGTGGTGCGCCGTGAGGAGGCGTCGGCCGACGCGGCCGCCGTCGACAAGGTCCGGAAGGCCGACCGCGGCCCGCTGCATGGCGTACCCATCGCGATCAAGGAGGAGCTCGACGTCGAGGGGTGCGTGACCACGTTCGGCGGCGAGGCCAACTCGACGCCGGTGGCCGCGGACGGCGAGGTGGTGCGCCGGCTCCGCGCCGCGGGCGCGGTCGTCGTCGGCAAGACGAACATGCCGGAGTTCGGCGCCTTCCCCTACACCGAGTCGGCGTCGCGCGGGCTGACCCGCAACCCGTGGGACCGCACCCGCTCGCCCGGCGGCTCCAGCGGAGGTACGGCGGCGGCGGTCGCCGCCGGGCTCGTGCCGGTCGGCATGGGAGGCGACGGTGGCGGGTCGATCCGGATCCCCGCGGCCTGCTGCGGGCTGTTCGGCCTGAAGCCGCAGCGCGGCCGCGTGACCACCGCTCCTCACGCCGACCTCTGGTGGGCGCTGGGCACCGTTGGGCCGCTCACTCGGAGCGTCCTGGACTCCGCGATGGTCTACGACGTCATCCGCGGCAACCTCGACACCGACCGCTTCCGGGCCGGTGAGTCCGAGTCGTTCGTCGAGGCCGCCACCACGGAGCCCGGCCGACTGCGGATCGGCTGGTCCACCAAGCCGGTCTCGCGCGGCATCCGGCCGGACCCGATCCACGTCCGCGCCGTCGAGGACACCGCCCGGCTGCTCGCCGACCTCGGGCACGACGTACGCGAGATCGACCCGCGGTACCCCGACCCCACAGCGGCCTTCGTGCCGCAGTACTTCGCCGGCATCCGGGCCGAGGCCGACGAGGTCGAGCACTATCAGCGTCTCGAGCGCCGGACCCGTGAGACCTACCGCCTCGGCTCCTGGGTGACGCCTCGCGTGCTGCAGGCGGCGCTCCGGTCAACCGAGCGGGTCTCGACCAAGGCCAACCGCGTGTTCGACGACGTCGACGTGCTGCTGACCCCGGCGATCGCGCACCGCCCGCCGCCGGCCGGCATCCTCGATGGCCGCGGCACCGTAGCCGCGATGCTGCTGGCGATACCGGCCGTCGCGTACGCCGCGCTCTGGAACGTCGCCGGCAACCCCGCCGCGTCCGTGCCCTGCGGGCCGGCCGACGACGGGCTCCCGGTCGGCATCCAGCTGGTCGGCCGCACCGACGGGGAGACCACCCTGCTCAGCCTGGCCGCCCAGATCGAGAAGGCTCGGCCGTGGCCCAAGGTCGCGCCGTCCTAGCCGAAAGTCGCAAGCGACCTCTTGGATCCGTGTGATGGGCTCTGCGTCGTGACTGCGATCGAAGCCGTCGACCTGGTCAAGACCTACGGCGACCTCCGAGCCGTCGACGGGGTGACCCTCGAGGTCGCCGAGGGCGAGTTCGTCGGCATCCTCGGACCCAACGGCGCCGGCAAGACCACCCTCCTGGAGATGATCGAGGGACTGCGCCGTCCCGACGCCGGCACCGCCCGGGTGCTGGGCGAGGAGGTGTGGCCACGCAATCCCGGGCTGTTGCCCCGGATCGGCGTACAGCTGCAGGCCTCGTCGTTCTTCGAGCGGCTCACCGCGCGCGAGCAGATCCGCACCTTCGCGGCGTTGTACGACGTGCCGGCCGCCACCGCCGACGGGTGGCTGGAGGTGGTCGGCCTGGTCGACAAGGCCGACACCCGGGTCGAGGACCTGTCCGGCGGACAGGCGCAGCGGCTCTCGATCGCCTGCGCACTGGTGCACGACCCCGAGGTGTTGTTCCTCGACGAGCCGACGGCCGCGCTCGACCCGCAGGCCCGTCGCAACCTGTGGGACCTGCTCTCCGGGCTCAACGACTCCGGCCGCACCGTGGTCCTGACCACGCACTACATGGACGAGGCCGAGGCGCTCTGCGACCGGGTCGCGATCATGGACCACGGCCGGATCCTCGAGGTCGGCACCCCGGCCGCTCTGGTTCGCGGCCTCGACGCCCCCGCCCGGATCACCGTCGCCCCCGGCACGCTCGGGATCGACGACGCCCGCGAGATCGCCGGCGTCGACGAGGCGAGCGAGTCCGTCGACGGCGTAGTCCTCACCACCCGGAGCCCCGCCCAGGTGATCGGCCGGCTGGCCGAGCAGGACCAGCTCGACGGCGTACGCGTGCACACCGGCACGCTCGAGGACGTCTTCCTCGCGCTCACCGGGCGGGAGTACCGCGCGTGAGGTCACCCCACTTGCACACCTTCTGGGCGCTCTCCCTCGCCATCCTGCGCGGCTTCATCCGCGACAAGGCCTCGGTGTTCTTCGCGATCGTGTTCCCGCTGATGTTCCTGGTGCTGTTCGGCGCGATCTTCTCCGACCAGGACCAGTCCAAGGTCGACCTGATCCAGGTGGGCGACGTCTCCCTCGTCGACGACCTCCCCGCGCCGGCGAAGGAGGCCTTCGACGACACCTTCGAGGTGACGAAGTCCGACGACCTCGACGATGCGCTGGACGAGGTGCGCAAGGGGGACGCCGACGTCGCGATCGAGCAGCGCGGCGACACCCTGATCGCGCACTACACGCAGACCGAGCAGGTGAAGGCGGCGATCACCCAGGGCACCCTGCGCGCCTTCGTCGACGGCTCCAACGTGGCCGCCACCGGGCAGCCACCGAAGTATGACTTCCAGGCGGACCGGGTCGAGGACGACTCGCTGACGACGATCCAGTTCGTCACCCCCGGCCTGCTCGGCTGGGCGGTCGCGATGAGCGCCAGCTTCGGCGCCGCAGCGACGCTGCAGGGCTGGCGACAGTCCAAGCTGCTGCGCCGGCTCCAGCTGTCCCCGGCCTCCACGCGCACCATCGTCGGCGCCCGGGTGTCGGTCACGGTGGCGGTCGCCCTCGGTCAGATGGCGATCTTCCTCGGCCTCGGCGTGGCCGCCTTCGGCCTCACGCTCACCGGCGCGTGGTGGATGGCGATCCCGTTGCTGGTGGTGGGCACCCTGTGCTTCATGGCCATCGGTCTGCTCGCCGGCGCGATCGCGAAGACGACCGAGGGCGCGGTCAACATGGCCAACTTCTTCGTGCTGCCGATGGCGTTCCTGAGCGGCTCGTTCTTCCCGCTCGACGCAGCTCCGGCGTGGATCCAGGCCGTGTCCAACCTGCTTCCGCTCAAGTGGCTGAACGAGGGCATGCTGGACGTGATGGTGCGCGGCGAACCCGCGTCCGCGGCGCTCATCCCGATGGCGATCCTGGCCGGCTTCGCCATCGTCGTGACCCTGCTGGCGGCGAGGCTGTTCCGCTGGGAGACGACCTAGCCGGGAGCCCTCGACCCGTCCCCCGCGACAGCGCAGCCCCGAAGCCGCTACCTTGGGCATCGCCCCTCGGGTACTACCGGGCGCCGTCGTGGCCAGCAGCGACCGCGACACCGACGTGGAGCAGAGGATCATGACCACTCTTCGCGTCGTGCCCCCTGCCCGCGCGCGAACGCCGATCCAGGTCGCCACCACGGCAGTGGGCGCGGCGTTCCTCGCCCTCGGGCTGCTCGGGTTCGTCCCCGGCATCATGAGCGACTACGACAGATCGGTCCTGCACAACCTGTTCCACGTGGCCTTCGGCGTTGCCGGACTGGCGTTGGCCCGCACCCACCTGGCCGGGGCTCTCCTGCTGTGCGGGGGAGGGGTCCACCTGGTCCTCTGGTTCTACGGCGTGGTCATGCAGGGGTCCGACGCCAACGTCGTACCGCTCAACGACGCGGACAACTGGGTGCACCTCGGGATCGCGGCCGTGATGATCACCCTGGGCGTGACGCTGGGGCCATCGCCCCGGTCGCCGGCTAGGGCCGACGAGTAGCGCCGTCGACGATCTCCTGGGCGATCTCCTTGAGCTTGACGTGTCGCGTGCTGCTCAGTCGCACCAGGTGCTCGAACGCCGTCTCCGCATCGACGTGGCGATCGGCCATCACGATGCCCTTCGCCTGATCGATCACCGCTCGCGACTCGAGCGCCCGGCCCAGGTCAGAGGCCAGCTGTTCGAGCTCCTGCTTGAGGCCGAGCTCGAACAGGACGGCTGCCACGGTGGAGGCCATCAGCTCGGCGTCCTCGCGCAGGCGTGGCGGCCACAGGGGCTCGGACACGTAGACCGTGAGCGATCCCACCAGGTCCTCGCCGACCTCGAGCGGCACCGCGATCGCTCCCTGCAGGGACTCCGGGGCGCATTCGGCGAGCCGCGGCCAGCGCGGGTCGTGGCGCAGGTCGTGGCTCTCGACGGTGGTTCCGGTGGCGAACGCCGTCGTGCACGGGCCCTCGCCCGCCGCGAGCTGTGCACCGTCGCACGTCTGCGCGACCTGCGACGTCGCGGCCAGCGCTGTAGGCGCGTCGGGTGGCCCGACGGACACGCTCACCGACGTGGCCGCCCCGAGGCTCTCCTGACAGATGCCGGCCGCCCGGGCGAGTGCCTCCTGCCGGTCGGAGACCCTGGTGGGGAGCAGGGCCAGCCGGGTGAGGGCCTCCGGCACCGCCACTCCGGTGCTCGCACCCGGTCGCTCGGTGGCCGCTCCCACGAGCAGCATCCAGGTGATCTCGGGTGACGGCCCCGGCAACCGGGAGACGAACATCTCTGCGCTCGTCGCGTGGAGGTTCCGGCCTCGAAGGCTCACGACCCGGCGGAAGCTGGCGCCGTCGCGGACCAGCGTGCCGAGGAGTCGCCGGAGGTCGCTCCGGTCGTCGGGCGCGACCAGCGCGAAGAGCGGCTTGCCCACCAGCCGCGCCACACGCATCTGCATCAGCGCCGCGGCTGTCGCGTTGACGGACCGGATGATGCCGGCCGGGTCGGTCATCAGCACCGGCACGGGCAGCATCGCCGTCATCCGCTCGTGCTGCCAGCGAAGCAGGTGCTGGCCCTCGAGCAGCTGGGTGATCTGGTCCCTCTGGACCCGGACCTCCTCGTCAGCGACTCGCAGCTCCTCGTACGCCGTCTCGAGGTCCTGCACCAGGGTCTCGGTCGCATCGTCGAGGGTCGTCAGGTCGAGCGCCTGGATCCGGTCCTGCCCAGCTGCCATCTCGGCAGCGTGCTGCTCTGCGGTTTCGAACTCTGTCGGCTCTGCCGACTCCATGGGACCCCCGCTCCTCCGGTGGATGGCCAGTGGGTCTCCCGTTCCCCTCAAGCATGATGCACCCCGCTGGTAACTACGGCCAGTGTGGAGGAGTCTGTGGTCATGGCAACCGCCCCGCCGCCGATCGTGGTCGTCGGCGCGTCCGCCGGCGGGGTCGAGGCGCTGCGTGAGCTCGTGGCGCACCTGCCGGCCGACTTCGCGGGCTGCGTGCTGGTGGTGTTGCACCTGCCACCGAGCGGGACGAGCGCGCTGCCGGCGATCCTCGATCGAGCCGGGCCGCTGCCCGCCCGGGCCGCCCGCGACGGTGACGGGCTCGAACCGGGCATGGTGCTGGTGGGCATCCCGGACCATCACCTCGTGGTCCTGTCCGAAACGGTCACCGTCACCCGTGGCGCGCATGAGAACGGCCACCGCCCCGCGGTCGACGTCCTCTTCCGGTCGGCGGCCCGCCACCATGCCGGCCGGGTCACCGCGGTGGTCCTGTCCGGATCCCTCGACGACGGCGCGGCCGGGATGGTCGCCGTACGCCGGCGGGGTGGGGAGGGCGTGGTGCAGGACTTCGACGAGGCGTTGTACGACGCCATGCCGCGCACCGCTGCGGCGGCGGGAGAGATCAGCAACGTGCTGCCTGTGGCCAAGATCCCGCCGTTGCTCAGCGAGCTGATCGCGACCGCCCCGACCGAGCCCGTCATCGAGGCCGGAGGGCTGATGACAAGGGAGACGGACATGGCCGACCTGGAGCCGCACGAGATGCACGACCCGGAGCGTCCCGGCGTACCGGCCGGGTTCGGCTGCCCGTCCTGCGGCGGTGCGCTCTTCCAGATCGAGGAGGGCAAGCTGGTCCGGTTCCGGTGCAGGGTCGGGCATGCCTGGTCACCGGAGAGCCTGCTGGAGCAGCAGACGCTGTCCCTCGAGAGCGCACTGTGGATGGCCATCCGCAGTCTCGAGGAGAAGGTCGCCCTGGCGACCGACTTGGGGGAGCGCGCCCACGAGCGCGGCTTCGAGCACACCGCGTCGCGGTTCTCCGAGTCCGCCCACGACACGCGCGCCGCCGCGGAGCTCGTCCGCCGGCTGGTGAACTCGCTGGGTGTCGGCCAGACGGCCCTCACGCACCGGGAGGAGCAGGCCTCTGATGGCAGGTGACGATCAGTCCCTGAGCGCGCTGCTCGAGCACATCAAGGACCAGCGCGGGTTCGACTTCACCGGCTACAAACCCGCCAGCCTGGGCCGACGCATCCAGCGCCGGATGCAGACGGTCGGTCTCCACGAGTACGACGCGTACCTCGACCACCTGCAGACGCACCCGGACGAGTTCACGCAGCTGTTCAACACCATCCTGATCAACGTCACCGGCTTCTTCCGGGACCCGGACGCATGGGCCTGCCTGCGCGAGGAGATCGTCCCCGACCTGCTGCGCCGCCGGGAGGGGCGGCCGGTCCGGGTCTGGAGCGCCGGATGTGCCTCTGGCGAGGAGGCCTACAGCCTGGCGATGGTCCTCGCCGACCAGCTCGGCGTGGAGGAGTTCCGTGACCGGGTGAAGATCTACGCCACCGACGTCGACGAGGAGGCGCTTGCCCAGGCCCGCCAGGCGTCGTACACCCTCCACGACCTCGAGCCGGTCCCGCCCGAGTTCCGCGAGGCGTTCATGGAGCCGCAGGGCAACCGGTTCGTGTTCCGGAAGGAGCTGCGCCGGGCGGTGATCTTCGGCAGGAACGATCTCGTCCAGGACGCCCCGATCTCCCACGTCGACGTCCTGGCCTGTCGCAACACGCTCATGTACTTCAACGCCGAGACCCAGGCCCAGATCCTCAACCGTCTGCACTTTGCCCTCCGCCACGACGGTGTCCTGTTCCTGGGGCGCGCGGAGATGCTGCTGAGCCACGCCGCCTCCTTCCGGGCGGTGGAGCTCAAGCAACGCTTCTTCACGAAGATCCCGACCGAGAACCGGGACCGTCGGATGCTGATCACGCCTGCCGGAGAGGAGCACAAACCCTCCGGCGGTGGGTCCCCCGAGCGCCTGGGACGTGCCGCGCTGATGTCCTCGGCATCCCCGCAGCTGGTCCTGGACGACGAGAGCCGGTTGGTGGTGAGCAACCACCGAGCGATGCACCTGTTCGGACTGAGCCCGCGTGACATCGGACGGCCGTTCCAGGACCTGGAGGTCTCCTACCGCCCGGTCGAGCTGCGCACCCACCTGGACGATGCGGTGCAGCAGCGTCGGTCCGTCTGGATGCGCGACGCCCAGCTGCTGCGCGGGGGCGCCGACCCTGTCTTCCTGGACATCCAGTTCGTCCCGCTGGCCGACGAGCAGGGCAAGCACCTCGGGGTCACGATCATCTTCAACGACGTCACTCAGTACCGCCAGCTGCAGCAGGAGCTCGAATACACCAACCGCCAGCTCGAGACAGCCTACGAGGAGCTGCAGAGCACCAACGAGGAGCTCGAGACCACCAACGAGGAGCTGCAGAGCACGGTCGAGGAGCTCGAGACCACCAACGAGGAGCTGCAGAGCACCAACGAGGAGCTCGAGACCATGAACGAGGAGCTCCAGTCGATGAACGACGAGCTCCAGTTCACCAATGACGCGCTCCGCGAGGGCCAGGACGAGGTCGACCGGCTGAACAGGTTCATGTCCTCGATCCTGGGCAGCATGAACAGCGGCGTGGCGGTCGTGGACGGCGACCTCAAGGTCCTGGCCTGGAACGCCAAGGCCGAGGACCTGTGGGGCATCCGCATCGACGAGGCAGTGGGCGCGGAACTGCTCGCACTGGATATCGGGCTGCCCCTGGAGAGCCTGCGGCAACCGCTTCTCGACCAGATGGCAGGTGCCGACGACGGCCCCTCCCACGTCGACCTGGATGCGGTCAACCGCCGAGGCCGCGCCCTGAAGGTGCGGGTGACGCTCAGCGGCGTGCGCGAGGACGGTCTCAAGCCCGCGGCGATGCTGATGATGGACGTCGACGATGCGCCGGCCGTGATCTGACGAGCGTATTTTCACATCGCCGTGACGGCGTTATTCTGGAAGCCCGGCGACGGCTCAGAAGCGGCCCTGCGACCGGCGCACACAAGGGTAGGGCCACTCGTGGAGGCCACCTTCTCGATCTCCAGCATCGGCGACATCTCGGTGCTGCACTGTCATGGGGAACTCGACCTCGCCGCCCGCTTGGACTTCGCGGGTCGCTTGGCCGACCTGTCCGTGACAGACGCCTCCCGCATCGTGGTCGACCTCGGCGGGACCACCTTCATCGACTGCGGCTCGGTAGGTGTGCTCGAGGCGTTCGCCCAGCTGCTCGGCCAGGAGCGGCGGCTGGTGGTGGCCTGTCCACCCGGCCTTGCGCGCCGGGTGCTGGCCGTCACCGACTACGACGAGCTGAACAGCGTGGTGCCCACGCTTGCCGACGCCGTCGCGCACGCACCGCGGCGAGGTTAAGAGACCACCGCACGCCTGAAGTGATTGCCCGCAAGGGTCCCCGACCCCCGCGCTAGTCAGTAGGCTCTTGCCGACCCGGCGAGAGGGACAGCGCATGTACGACATCAGCACGATCCTGGCCGAACTGGCCGCCATCATCGTGCTGGCCCGGACGACGGGCTGGTTGTTCACCAAGGTGGGTCAGCCCGCGGTCGTCGGCGAGATCACCGCGGGCATCATTCTCGGTCCCAGCATCCTGGGCACCGACCTGAGCGAGACCCTCTTCCCGTTGGACACCCGGCCCTACCTTGCGGTGCTGGCGAGCCTCGGTCTGGTGCTCTTCATGTTCGTGGTCGGCCTCGAGCTGGACACCAAGTTGATCAAAGGCAACGGCCGAGTCGCGGGTTCGGTCTCGGTCGCCTCCATCCTGTTGCCGTTCACGCTCGGTTTCGGCCTCGCCTACATACTCCGCGACGACCACCAGCAGTCCGACGGGTTCTGGCCGTTCGCCCTCTTCATCGGCGCCGCGATGTCGGTGACGGCATTCCCGGTGTTGGCCCGGATCCTCACCGACCGCAAGATGCATCGCACCGAGACGGGAGGGATAGCGCTCGCCTGCGCTGCCACCGACGACATCCTTGCGTGGACGCTGCTCGCCGTCGTCATCGCGATCGGCGGTGGTGAGGGGGAGGAGCACGGGTGGCTGGTCTTCCTCGCCGTCCCGTTCGCACTGTTCGCGCTGCTGGTGGTGCGGCCCCAGCTCACCCGCCTCACCGCAGCCTACGAGCGAGCGGGTCGGCTGACACCCGGGATCATGTCGGTGGTCCTGGTCGGGCTGCTTCTCTTCGCAGCGGCGACCGAGTACCTCCACGTGCACTACATCTTCGGCGCGTTCCTGTTCGGCGCCATCATGCCGCACGAGGGAGCGGCCGCCCTCCGCCACGAGATCCTGATCCGCCTCGAGCAGATCTCGGTGCTGCTGCTGCTGCCGGTGTTCTTCCTGCTGTCCGGACTCAACGTCAACATCCGTGGCGCTGTCCGGCGAGAACGTCGTTCAGCTGATCCTGATCCTCGCGGTCGCGATCGGCGGCAAGTACGTCGGGGCGTACGTCGGCGCCCGCTCGGCCGGCGTACCGCACTGGCAGGCGAACTCGCTCGGCATCCTGATGAATACCCGAGGCCTCACCGAGCTGGTGATCCTGAACGTCGGCCGCGAGCTGGGCCTGATCGGTGACACGCTGTTCACGATGATGGTGGTGATGGCTCTGGTCACCACCCTCATGACCGGGCCGTTGCTCACCCGGGCCTACCCGAAGCGCCGGGTCGCCCGCGACATCGCCGAGGCGGAGCGGGCCGCTCTGGGTGACGCGGTGACGACCAGGGCGCTCGTGGTGGCGAGACCCGGGTACGGACAGCTCGACGTTGGTCGAGGTCGCGTTCGGTCTGCTGGGCGCCACCCGACCCGCGGAGGTCGTGGTCGCAGCACTGGAGCCGCAGAAGGAGAAGCTCGAGATGGGCAGCGGGCTCACCGACGAGCTCGCCGAGATGGCGGCGACCATGGAGCGCCAGCAGGTGCTCGTCAAGGCCGGCGAGGACGTCGGCATCCCGGTCCGGGTCAGAGCCAACCCGAGCAGTGACCTGACGGGAGACCTGGCGGTGCTCGCCGAGGCGCTCGCACCGCAGTACCTCGTAGTCTGGGCGGACGACCCGGCGGCACCGGAGGTCACGGCTGCCACCGACTGTCCAGTCGTCCAGGTGCAACCGGGCACGGTGCTCGCCGGTCCGCTCGCCGTGGAGTGGCGGCCGGACAGCGACAGCGATGCCGCGGTCGTCGTCGCCTGCCGGATCGCCGGCCGCTCCGGCGCCACTCTGGAACTGCGCGGCGAGGCCGACAACAGGCGTTTCCAGGTGATGCGCGACGCGTTGGTCGACAGGGGCGTGCACATCTCCGAGGCCGTCGAGGGTTCGCTGGTGATCAGCGGCGTCGACGGGCAGGGCCGACTCCGCGTGCGCGCAGAGCTCGACGCCACCCCCGTCGACTGGACCAGTGTCGAGCTCGGCGAGGTGCCGGCGACACCCTGAGCCCTAGTGGCGCGTTCGTCCCTCATGCGCCGCCTAGTTGCCGGTCTCGATACGCCGGTCACGACCTCGTCCCTCGGTCGCGCGGCCACTCGACCTTCGCTCGCCCACGCAGCGCGCTCGTGCCTCGCGCGCTACTGCGCGCGCTACACCGCCGGCAAGTAGGCGACGCGTTCGTACCTCACGCGCCGCTCAATTGCCGGCGTGGGTGTTGAACGCCAGCGTGCGGTGGCCGATCCGGACCCTGGTGCCCTGGGTCAGCACGTGCTCGCCACCCGACGGCAGGCGGTGCCAGTCGGCCGTCTTGGGCGGGTTCACGAACGTCCCGTTGGTCGACTGGTTGTCGATGAGCACAGGGTCCCAGCCGCGCAGCTCGATCAGGGCGTGCACTCGAGAGATCTGGTTGGACTGGTCCTGGATCGCGATGCTGCGGACCTCCTCCTGGCGCACCCGGTCGTCGGCGGAGGGATCCCGGCCCAGCAGGTAGTCGGAGTCGAGCTGGAAGACCGCGCCGTCGTCGAGCACGATCACGCCGAGCGGCGGCCGGGTGCCGTTCACCAGCACCGGCGTCTGCTGCACCATGTTGATTCCGCACACGGCGCAGAACAGCTGCCTCGGGTCGTTGAAGTGGCGGTTCTTGCAGAACACCCCGCGCACCTCCTCGACGTGCACTGCAGGGTCGACGACCTGGGACACGTCGACGAGCTCAGACACGATCGGCAGCGGTGCCACGGCGTCCTCCTGGACGTCGCTGAGCAGGACCGAGTCGAAGTGGCCCATGTCGTCCTCCGGCATCGCCGGGGTCGGCCGGTCCGGAGCGGGGGCGGGTGCCACGGCCACCGGCTCCGGCACGGGCTCGGCCGCCGGGGGCGGCGGCGGAGGCGGAGGAGGCGCCGGTGCGTCGACCGGCTCTGCCGGCGCGGGCGGCGGGGGAGGAGCGGGAGCCGCGACCGGCTCCGATGGAGCCGCGTGCTTGGCGACCGGCGGCGCCGGTGCCTCGACGGAGACCGCGGGCGACACCTCGTGATGGTGGGCGCCGGAGATCGCGAAGCCGCCGGCGGGCACGACGCCGTCGGTCAGCCGGTAGAGCCCACCGCTCGTACTCGTCGACGGGTCGACGCTGGCCTCGAGCTGCTCGATCGGCCACGGCACCAGTCGCTCCACCCAGGCGAGGGAGTCGGCGCCGGAGATGCGCTCACCGTTGATGGTCACCGCGGCGGTGTCGCCCTGTACGAAAACCGCCAGGCCGGTCTCGTGCGGGGCCAGCGCCACGAACGGCGGGTGCTCGTCGGGGGACGTCGACAGCTGCAGCGCGAAGCCCCGCACCAGCTGGCGGCCCTGACCGCCGTTGGCGGCGACCAGCTCGGCCTGCTCGAGGAGCGGGTGTACGCGCATCGCGTCCGCCGATCCGACGAGCAGGACCACCCGGCCGCGCCGGGCCAGCGTTCCCGCGCCCGTCCCCGGTGCGAGGTCGGCGCCGTCCCAGGCGTCCGCGGAGTCGATGGGATGGCTGTGCGAGTCCATCAGATGATCCTTCCACCGAAGAAGCGCCAGCGGATGAGCGGCACCCGCATCGGTCCGTTGACCCAGAGCCAGATCACCACCCAGATCACCATGAAGTCGATCACGAAGGTGGAGAACGGAACCTCTCCGTCGATTCCGGGCACCACCTCGAGCTCGAGCAGCAACCAGACCAGGGCGCCCTCGTTGATGCAGGTGATGAAGCCGAACAAGGTCGGCCAGTCCTTCTCCCACCGGAACTGCTGGACCAGGTGGTAGATGATCTCCCAGCCCACGCCGAGCACGGCCACCGTGGCCAGGATGATGTACGTCGTCTTGTAGTCGGGGTCGTTGGGCAGGATCGGCGTGATCAGCAGCGTGATCAGTGCGCCCCAGGTGGCCAGCATGAAGATGCGGGTCTGGATCCGCCCGTTCAGTGTGGGAAGCATCTGAACCTTCCTAGATGTGGCTTCCGGCGACCCACTTGAACCAGTGGTTCGTGGATCGGAACGGCCCGATGCGTTTGCCGAACCCGTTCTTGGCCAGGTCGGCCTGGATCTCCTGTGCAGCCACCTGCAGACCGAGGAAGGTGTCGACGCCCGGGAAGTAGCCGCCCAGCGTGGTGGAGCCGGAGGCGTACATGATGCCGTCGCCCGAGCGGGTGCCGCGGAGCTCGAAGTTGCGCTCGACGTCGAGCCGGCCGATCGGGTTGCGCCCGGCGCCGCCGTGCTCGAGCAGGTCCTTGAGCAGCCGGTGCTCGGCGATGTCGGCCTCGAGGCCGGTGCAGTCGATCACGAAGTCGACCTCGACCGGAACGATGCCCTGCTGGGTCCGGACGTGGTTGACGATCCGGTCGCCGCGCGGCTCCATCTTGTCGACGGTGCCGATCATCAGCTGGTACCAGCCCTGCTGACGCCCGGTCTTCATCTGCTTCTGCCAGTAGCGGCGGTACGGCGTGTTGGTGCCGCCCATCCGCTTGTAGAGCGCGGCCCGGTCCTCGCCCTCGAGCTTGCGCATCTGCCGCTTGAGCTGGCCGCCCCACACCGACTTCGGGTAGTTGAAGCCCTGGTAGGCCCACCCGTCGGCGCCCTTGCGTCGCATGAACCAGCTCTTCGGGTTCTCGCCGTTGCCGTCGTTGGCGCCGTTGATGAAGGTGCGGAAGAGATGCACGATCTGGGTCTGCGATCCGCGCAGCAGCCGATCGTCCATGAGCCGCTGCAGCACCCGGGACGCCACGATGCCGCCGCCGCGCACCAGGACGGTGCTGGGCGTCGTCATCAGTCGTTCGTAGACGTGCTCGTGCGACTCGTAGGCGTTGACGATGTGGTGGTAGTCCTTGTTCTCCGTGCGGTAGGCCTGCAGCTCAGGTAGGAACTTCAGCCCCGGATAGCCGACGGCGACGTGCACGAAGCGGGACCGGAACGCGATCCGCTTGGTCCCGGTGACGCCCTCGGGTGGCGTCAGGATGGTGAAGTAGCCGCCGCCGTACCGCCTCCGGATGATCCGGACCAGGCCCTTGGCCAGCATGTCGTTGTAACGGATCCGGTTGGCCTCGCGCTCCATGCCGCGAAAGGCCCGACCCGCGTGCGGGGTGTAGTAGTCGGCGAAGATCGGCTCGGTGAACAGCTGCCACCAGATCTTGGGGTTCTTGAAACCCTCCACGAACCCGTAGGACGGAAAGCCCCAGATGTTGTCCGGGCGGGAGGCGGAGTCGGAGCGTAGCCGTTCGCCGCGGGGGATCTGGGAGACGCGGGTGAGGTACTCGTAGGTCTGCCAGGGGTGGTCGAGCGCGGAGAGCACCTTGATCTGCTCGGGCCGGACGCCGCCGATCCGCAAGTAGTCGACCGTGACGAAGCTGCCGATGCCACCGCCGACGGACACGAACGGGATGTCGATGATCGGGATCCCGGCGGCCGCGACCATCTCGTCTGTCCAGAAGTCGGTGTTGAGCAGCTGCTCGTTCAGGTCACCCGCGACCGGCTGCGCCGGTAGATAGTTAGCCGCGTCCGGCTGCGGGATAACGGTGGCGTGCATTGGGTCCATGAAGCCTTCCCTTCCGTAGCCGGGACTGCCCGGCACGCTACACCGGGTTGGGCCTCCCCGGCTCTGTCTTCACGATGAAGATGACGGGAACCGATCCGGTCCGGTTCCCGTCATCCCATGGCATGCTGAACGACGTCCGTTCTAGTGGAGGAGGGTCCGTGCAAGGGATCGCCGACTACCAGTTCATCCGCGCGTTGGGGGAGTCCAACTACGGCACCAACTACCTCGCCACACCTCCTGCGCGGCTGGGGAAAGCGGATTCCGAGGTCGTCGTGAAGGTGATCGAAGGACCCACGTCCGACGACGCGTTCCGTCGGGCCACCCGAGAGCTCAAGCACTTCAGCGTCGCCGACTCCGACCGGCTGGTGAAGGTCTTCGACGCCGGTCGTCACGGAGGCGCCTTCTACTACGCGATGGAGTACCTCCCGCTCGGCTCGCTGGAGCGCCCGGCCCAGACGCTGGCGCCGGAACACGCCGTTCGCGCGGTGCGCGACGCCGCCCTCGCCGCGCATGCCCTGCACGAGCGCGGCATTGCCCACCGCGACATCAAGCCCGCCAACATCCTCCTCGCCGACGACGGCGGCCGGCTCGCCGACCTCGGGCTCTCACAGCTGCTCACGCCCGGGATCGTGGTCACCGGACTCGGCCAGATCGGCCTGGAGTTCACCGACCCGCAGATCATGCTCGGCGCCGCCGCCTCGCGGGCGAGCGACATCTGGTCCCTCGGCGCGAGCCTCCACTACGCGATGACCGGCGCGGGCGTCTACGGCGACCTGCAGTCCACCGAGCCGTTGATGCTGGTCCGAACGATCCTCGCCTCGACGCCGACCGTCAGCCCCGGCCTGCCGCCGGACGCCGGCGAGCTGATCGCAGCCTGCCTGAGCCCGGAGCTCGCCGCCCGGCCGCGCACCGCCGCGGAATTCGCGGACCGCATCGGGTCCCTCGTCGCCGCGGGAGCCTGATCCCTCGCGAACTGGTGGCTGGACCCCTTCCCCTCGTAGGTCGAGCCGAGCCTGCCCAGCCCTGGGGAATTCCAGGGAACCCCCCACCGTCTCTGACCGTCTGACGTTACGATCAAGCGCCTTTGGAACCGCCCTGGTTTCACCGGATTGTGAGGACTAATGGAGCTGCACGAAAGCCTCTACGCACTCGGCCTGCGCCTCGGCCGTGAGGTCTTCGAGGATCCCGACAGCTTCCGGGGTGCGCTGGACGACTTCCTGGACGAGGACTCCGCCACCACGGGTGATATCAACCTGCTCGTCGATGCGGTGCGCTTGGGTGCGTTCTCGTCGATGACGTCGATGATCGGTAGCGGTGCCCAGGTGACCGCCGCGGTCGAGGAGGCCGGCAACCGGCTGGCACGCGACCGGGGAAGCGCGGACGTGGCGGGCGCGCAGTGGGCCTGTGCAGTGCTCGGCTTCGCGATCGGCAAGGTCAGCGACGCCGAGGTGCGTCGCTATCGCACCCAGCACGCCACCCCGCAGCCTCCCTCGCAGCCGCTGCCGCCGACCCAGTTCCCGGCGCAGCAGGCGGCGCCGGGCGCGGCGCCGACCCAGCGGCCCGGCGTCCCGGTGTCGGGCGGACAGCCCACCGCCCAAGGCCCCCCGCACGCCCAGCCCCTGTACGGCCAGCCGGGCTCCGGTGGCGTCCCTTCGCCTCCCGTCAATGTGCCCCCGCCGTCGTCCTGGCCGCCCGCTCAACCGGCCCAGCCCCGCAAGCGCAAGATGTGGCCGATCCTGGTCGCCGTCGTAGCCGTGCTCGTCATCATCGGCGGCGGAGCGTTCGCCGTCATCGCCCTGCAGGACGACGGCGGCGGTGGCGGTGGTGGCGGCGGCGGCGGTCCCACTGACCTGCCCACCGACCCCGAGGCCGTGAGTGATCGGTACGACAAGCTCGCCGGCGACGTCGGCACCGGAGTCGAGGAGTGCGAGGCGGTCGACGCGAGCGACGGCACGACGGAGGCGCTGGAGTGCGGCTTCGACGACGGCACGCTCGCGCTGACGACGTACGAGTCGATGGAGGATCTCGAGGCGAGTCGCAGCACCAGCACCAGCACCGACGCCGGCACCCGCTACAGCGAGACCGACGCCGGTGTGATCTACGGCGTCAACAACGCCTCCGCCGTCTCCGAGGCCGATGTCGCGTCGATCTACTGGGACAGCAACGAGGGGCTGCAGTCGGCCACGCTCACCGCCTCGTCGGACGAAGTGACCCTCGATCAGCTGGTCGAGGATCTGAACGCCACCGAACCGGTGGTCGCCTGGCCCACCGCGCCCGAGGACGAGGGCATGCTCGAGCTGGCCGGCGAGTTCGTGAAGGTCAATGAGTGCGACCGGATCGAGACGATCCAGTCCGGTGAGCTCGAGGAGAGCATCTGCACCGCCCCGGGCGGCATCACTGTCTTCATGGGCGTGTTCGAGAACTTCAAGGACTTCAAGGACTACCGGCGCAACGCGCTGCAGCAGGGCGCCGACCAGGGCTACCCGCTACGGAACTGGAACTTCGACGGCAACACCCGCGAGGGCGCGGCCGCGGAGTACCTCAACTCCTCCGGCGATGCCGTTCGCTACTGGGACAAGCCCGAGTGCCAGTGCTACATGGAAGCCAGCCTCACCGGCAGCGACGACCTGCAGAAGCTCGAGGACTGGTGGGTCAACGCCTGATCGGGTCCTCCACACGCTGCGAGCCAGCGAGCGCCAGGGGCTGATCGTCGAGTAGGTCCGCAGCCGGTCCCGGTCGCAAGCCGTTGACGGTGGGAGGTCGCGACGACGCCGTCGCTCGTTCCTCGCTCCGGGCTGCTCGACCACCGGATCCGGTCGGTCGTCGAGCTGGCCCTGTGACGTCGCTGTCCACCGGACTGTGCTGACGGGTCCTGACTCTTCGACTTGACGCATACCGATATCGGCATATGATTGCGCCCATGGCACGCGCAGCGACGACGTCGGACGTCTTCAACGCGATCGCCGAGCCGCAGCGCCGGGAGATCCTGTCACTGCTGCTGGCGGGTGAGTGGCCGGTGACCGAGCTGGCCCAGGAGCTGGGGATGACCCAGCCGGGGGCGTCCAAACACCTGCGGGTGCTCCGCGAGGTCGGGCTGGTGCGGGACCGCAAGGCAGGCAAGCAGCGTCTGTACGCCCTTGACGCCCGAGGGCTGCGGCCGGTCCACGAGTGGGCCGGCGGGTTCGAGCGGTTCTGGAACCAGAGCTTCGACCGGCTGGACGCGTACGTGCAGGACCTGAAGCAGGCAAGGCAGGAGGAGTGACCGATGGCAACGACAGGACGAGGAGCGCCGGCGCAGTCAACGACGGCCGGCCGCGAGATCGTCATCTCCCGGGTCATCAGCGCCCCACGGGAGCTGGTGTTCGAGGCGTTCACCGCGGTCCGGCACCTGTCGCGGTGGTGGGGACCGGAGGGGTTCACCACGACCACGCGGGAGTTCGAGTTCCGCGTCGGCGGGGACTGGGACTTCGTGATGCACGGACCGGACGGGACGGACTACCAGGAGTGGATCTCCTGGACCGAGATCGCCCCGCCGGAGCGGATCGCGCTGCGGCACGGTGAGTCACGTGGCGACCCGAACGCCTTCGAGTCGGTTCTGACGTTCGCGCCCGACGGCGCGGCGACCCGGATCGAGATGCGCACGGTGTTCTCCACCAAGGAGCTGCGCGACGAGGCGGTCGAGAAGTACCACGCGATCGAGGGCGGGCAGCAGACCCTGAGCAACCTCGCTGCCTACGTCACCGAGATCGTTCGGTCGGGGGTGGAGGGCTGATGGCCGGGAAGGTCTTCTTCAGTGTGTCCATGTCGCTGGACGGCTTCATCGCGCCCGAGACGGTGGGGGAGCTGATGGGGCAGCAGTGGATGGAGCTCCAGCAGTGGGTCTTCCCGCTGCGGTTCTTCCGGGAGAACCTGAAGCTCGGCGAGGGCGGCGAGGAGGGGCGCGACAACGACATCGCGCGCGAGACGTTCGAGCGCACCGGCGCGAGCGTGATGGGCAAGCGGATGTTCGACGCCGGCGAGCAGATGTGGCCGGAGGAGGCGCCGTTCCACACGCCGGTCTTCGTCGTGACGCACGAGAAGCGTGACCCCTGGGAGCGGCCCGGTGGGACCACGTTCCACTTCGTCAACGACGGCATCGAGTCCGCGCTGGACCAGTCCCGCGAGGCTGCCGGAGATCGAGACGTCCGCGTCGCGGGTGGCGGCGCGACGATCCTGGAGCACGTGAACGCGGGCCTGATCGACGAGTTCTCGATCGCGCTGTCACCCGTGCTGTTCGGCTCCGGAATCCGCCTGTTCGAGGACGTGGACGCGGGCCGCGTGGCCCTGGAGCCGGTCCGTGCGGAGCCGACGCAGCGGGTGACCCACCTGACCTACGCAGTCCGGGAGCGGTAGCCCGTCGCGGTCAGACGGTGGCGGGAGCGCGGCCGGGCAGGTCGGTGCGGCTGAGAATCGCCAGGGTGGTGTCGTCGCCGCCCACCTGGGCCGGCTCCACGAGCCAGCCGGGGAGCTGCTCGGCCACCCAGCCCAGGCCGTGCTCGCGGCCGAACCGCACCAGCTCCTCGCCGGTCTGCTGCCACCAGCCGGTGGCGTCGACGCGCGAGGACCCGAAGCCGTCGGTGCACTGGAAGGCCAGCACGACGTCGCTCTGCACGGTGTCGAGTGCGCCGGCCCGCAGCGACTTGAGCGGGTTCGGCTGGCAGAGCGAGGCGGTGGTGACGCCGTCCGCGTCCGGGTCCTCAGGCAGCGGGCGTGAGGCGTGGCCCGCGCTGTCGACCACGACCGTGTCGCCGTCGCCGATCTGGAACAGTGTGAGGGAGTCGCCGACCGCCGCCATGGCCAGGATCGTGGTGCCGTAGGGCCGCAACGCATCGCGGGGGGTGCCACCCTCGAAGGGGTTCTCGGCCGCGTGCTGCCGCACACCCGCGGTCCACGTCTGCACGGCGCGGGCCGCAATGCTGGTGATCGCGCGCTGGGCGGCCGCCGCGTCGGCGAGGTCCGCCAGCCCTCCGACCAGGGCGTCGACCGCGGCGTCGACGGCGATCCGAGCCCCGACGTCGCTGCGGAAGTGTTCGTGGTGGCCGTGCCCGTCGGCGACCGCGACCACGGCCTGGTCGCCCTCGACCCAGGTGCGGACGGCGTCCTGGATGGGTCGTCCGTCACGCACGTGCACCGATCCGATCTGGGTGCCGGACAGGGGTGTCCAGACCCCCTGGCTCATCCGAGCGTGCTCCAGATCGGGTCGCCGACGGGGGATGGCGGAATATTGGTCACATTGGCGTCACCGACCACGGGTCGCGACGCCACCCGGCTGGCGGCCTTGGACGCCCAGACGATGTACTCGACCAGCTGCTCGGGGTTGTCTGCGCGCAGCAGCGGCACGTCCTCGTTGCCGATGAAGCGCCGCATCGAGTGCATGTCGGCGTCGCGGCCGACCCCGAGTGCCAGGCGTACGGCGGCGGCGCCCCACCTCTCGTTGAGCAGCTCCTGGAGACCCTCGGCGAACGTGGTCCCGCTGCTGTGGGTCGGGCGGCCGTCGGAGACCAGGATGATCGCCGGTGGGTAGGCGCTCGGCAGCTTCTCCATCTCGCGCATCGCGCCGGCCAGGGTGACCAGGGCGCTGCCGAGCTCGGTGAAACCCTTCGGCACCGCATCGAGACGCTGCCAGTGCACGTCCTCCACGGACGTCGGCTCCTCGATGATCCACTGCGGCTCGTTGGCGAACGCCAGGACCCGGATCAGCAGCTCTGCGTGCGGGTTGGCCCTGGCTTCGTCGCGCAGGTGTGGCAGCACCTCGGTGATCGCGTTGTTGAGCGCCTGGATGCGGCCGCCTCGGAGCATGGATCCGGACACGTCCAGGACGAAGATGAAGTGGAGTGGCTTGCGCGCGAGGGCTCCACCCAGGCGGTCGCTCATTTCCACCTCGCTTCGCGTTGCCGGTCTGGCTTGAAGTTATACCCTGACACCACTTCGGTCCGATGTCTCGCTAACCGGATCGTCCTGGTTGTAGTCAACTCGCGTCCCTGGAGGTCGGCGTCCTCGATGGTATTGGTCAACGGAACCGAGGTTGATCTCGGCGCGCTGGGGCGCGCCCGTGTGGTCTCGTTGATCGGCCAGGGCGGCCAGGGCTACGTCTACGAGGTCGAGCGACCGGTCGGCGAGCCGCTCGCGCTGAAGTGGTACAAGAAGGAGAGCGCGAGCGTCGAGCAGCACGACGAGATGCAGCAGCTCGTCGAGTTCGGGTCACCGCACGCGCGGTTCCTGTGGCCGATGAGCATGGCGCGGGTCTCCGGTGAGCCGGGGTTCGGCTACGTCATGCAGCTGCGCGACCCACGGTTCCTCGAGCTCAGCTACCTGCTCTCCAACTCCGACCGAGACGGGAATCCGCTCGACGTCTCCTTCGCCTCGACGATAGAGCTGTGTCGCCAGCTGAGCTTCAGCTTCCTGCGGCTGCACGCCCGCGGGCTCTGCTACCGCGACATCTCCTTCGGCAACGTGTTCTTCGACCCGTCCAGCGGCAACGTCCTGATCTGCGACAACGACAACGTGGGGGTCGACAACGGTCGCGGCCGGGTGCTCGGCACGCCGTACTTCATGGCGCCGGAGGTGGTGAAGGACACCACGTTCCGCACCATGCCCAACACCGACACCGACCGGCACTCGCTGGCCGTGCTGCTGTTCTACTCGCTCTTCCTCGGGCACCCGCTCGAGGGCGCGCGCACCGATGCGGGCCTGCGCGACGCCCAGTGGCTGCTCACCCACTTCGGCACCGCTCCGGTGTTCTGCATGCACCCCGACGACGATTCCAACCGGCCCGGCGACATCGTCCGGCAGTACTGGGACATCTACCCGAAGTTCCTGCGTGACCTGTTCGTCCAGGCCTTCGTCCGGGGTATCGACACGCCGGCCGCCCGGGTCACCGAGGGCCAGTGGATCAAGGCGATGGACCGGCTCCGCGACGGCATGGTCGCGTGCGGCTCGTGCAGCACCACCAACTTCTGGGACCCCGCCGACCCCAACAGCACCTGCCGTACCTGCGATGCCCCGCTCGCCCCGCCGTTCCTGCTGAAGGTCGGCCGACGCAACCTCGCTGTCAGCGCGCTGGCCACGCTGCGCTCCGACCACCTGGCCTCCGGGGTCGACGAGCCGACGACACTCGGCCGGACCCGGCAGCACCCGCAGGTCCCCGAGCGCTGGGGCCTGCACAACACCTCCGAGTTCGCCTGGCAGGTCGCCTACCCGGGTGGTCATCATCACGTTCTCGAGCCGAACCAGACGATCGAGATGGTCGACGGCGCCCGGATCCAGATCCAGGCGGCGACCGTCGTCGTACGCCGCCCCTGACGTCCGGCGAACACGGGAATCCGCGGCCCCCCTGCTGGGTAGGCTGCGCCCATGCAATCGCTGCTGATCGAGGTGGACGGGCGAGCCCTGCGGTTCGACGCACCCCGCCTCCTCCGCATCGGCCGGTCGATCGAGGCGGATGTCGTCCTCGCGGCCGGCTCGGTGTCGCGGCAGCACGCGGAGCTGCGCCCGGTCGAGAACGGCTGGGTCCTGGTCGACTCGGGAAGCCAGTACGGCACGTACGTCGACGGGCGCCGGGTCACCGAGCACCGGATCGCCGGCCAGGTCACCGTCCAGTGCGGTCCCCCGGCGGCGGGATCAACACTGCGGATCACACCCGACCCGGTCGCCTCGGCGCCGGCACCGGCGCCCGTGTCGGCACCGATGCCCGTGCCCGTCCCGGCGCCGCCCTCCGCACCCGTCCCGAGCGCGCCGGCAGCGCCCGTCTCGGACCGGCCACCGGGGCAGACCCCGCCGGGCGGTGGGTACGACGAGACCTTCATCCTGGCCGCCCCGCCGCCGGGGCCGCCGGGCCTGGGCCCGGCGCGCACCGGCCCTGACCTCCTGATCGTCGCCGAGGGGCGCGAGTTCCGGTTCCGGCATCCCGCCACCCTCACGGTCGGCCGTCGCCCGGAGTCCGACGTCGTCATCACCGACCCGGTCTGCTCGCGCGTCCACGGGCAGGTGGCGGCCCGGCCGGGCGGCTGGACCTACACGAACAACTCGCAGGAGGGCACCTTCCTCAACGGCCGCCGGGTCGAGCAGCACCCGTTCCACGAGACCGTGAAGCTGCGGTTGGGCCACCCGGTGGCCGGACCCGAGCTCTCCCTGGTCCCGATCCTCTCGGCGGCCGAGGAGGAGCAGCGATTCGCGCGCAAGCGCCGCAACCGGACCCTGGTGTGGGTGGGTGCGGGCCTCGCGGCGGTGGTGCTGATCGGCGGCACGATCACCGCGGCGGTGCTGCTCAGCGGCGACGACGACGGTGGATCGAGCGGCGGGGGCAACGGCGACTCCGACGTCGCGGTCGACACCATGGAGGCGCTCACCGACGAAGAGCTCGACACCGCGAAGGCCGCCACCGTGCGGCTCTCGGCCGAGACGACGGACCTGTCCGGGGCGCCGGTGGAGTACTCCGGGTCCGGCTCGATCATCGACGAGTCGGGGCTGATCCTGACCAACGCGCACGTGGCCGCGCCCGAGTCGGAAGGCCTCAACGACCAGTACGGCGACGAGGACCAGATCCGCAATCCCGAATACCTCCTGGTCGCGCTCACCCAGGGTGGTGACGACCGGCCGGCGGACCCCGAGTACCGAGCCCGCGTCGTGGAGGCCGACGGGAACCTGGACGCCGCGGTGATCGAGATCTACGCCGACGAGGACGGCAACGAGCTGGACGAGGGGCTGGACCTCCCGACGTTGCCGATCGGCAACTCCGACGAGGTCCGTACCGGTGACGACGTGACGGTGCTGGGCTTCCCCGGCATCTCCCAGTCCGGCGCGGTGACGGTCACGAAGGGCGTCGTCTCGACGTTCATCCCCTCGGAGGAGTACGGCCCGCGCTCGGAGATCGACACCGACACCCGGATCGCGCCGGGCAACTCCGGTGGGGCGGCGATCAACAACAACGCCGAGATCATCGGCATCCCGTCGGCGTACTTCAGTGAGGGCACGCCGATCGTGAGCGGGCGGATCCGACCCATCAACCTGGTCACCGACCTGATCGAGTCAGCGGGTGGGTGACGTGGCAGGCCTGCTCTTCCAGACCCCTCGTGCCCGGCTCAACCGCCTGCTCGGCTCCGGCTCCCCGAGCCCGCTCGCTGGCCGCACCACCTTGGTCACCGGGGCCTCGTCGGGCATCGGAGAGGCCACCGCACGAGCCGTGGCGGCGAAGGGCTCGACGGTGCTCCTCGTTGCCCGGCGTGCCGACGAGCTGGAGCGGCTGCGCGCCGAGATCGCGGCAGCCGGCGGTCGGGCCGCGACGTACCCCTGCGATCTCGCGGACGGCGAGGCGGTCGACGCGCTCGTCAAGCAGGTGCTGCAGGACCACGGCGCCGTCGACTACCTCGTCAACAACGCCGGACGCTCGATCCGGCGCTCGCTGCACCTGAGCTACGACCGCTTCCACGACTTCGAACGGACCATGGCGATCAACTACTTCGCCCCGGTCCGACTCACCATGGGCCTGCTGCCGGCGATGCGGGAGCAGCGGTTCGGTCACGTCGTCAACATCGTCTCGTGGGGGGTGCAGATGAAGGCACCCAAGTTCGCCGCCTACATCGCCTCCAAGACGGCCCTGGACACCTGGTCGCGGATCGCCGGCCGGGAGACGTACGGCGACAACGTCACCTTCACCAACATGCGCTTCGGCCTGGTCCGCACCGCCATGGTGGTCCCGACCGGCTCGGTCGAGGAGCGGCGGGCGCTCAGCGCCGAGCAGGCGGCCGCACGCGTGGTTCGGGCCCTCGAGGATCGGCCGATCGTGGTGAGCAACCTGGCGGCACACCTCGGGGAGATGGTGAACCTGCTCGCCCCGAGGCTCAGCGACGCGCTGATGCACCGCTACAACCGTGCGGTGCCCGACTCGCGTGCCGCGCGCGGTGAGTCACAGCAGGGCGACGAACGCGATCACGCCGACCAGGACGACCAGGCCCCGGAGCAAGGTCGGCGGTAGCCGTCGGCCGATCCGCGCGCCGACGTACCCGCCCACGATCGAGCCTGCGGCCAGCGCCCCCACCGCCTGCCAGTCGAGCTCCGCCACCGCCACGAAGATCACGGTCGCCACCACATTGGCCGCGAGGACGGCCAGCGTCTTGAGTGCGTTGATGATCCGGAACTCCAGGTCGACACCCAGGCCGAGCACGGCCAGCATCATCACGCCCGAGCCGGCTCCGAAGTAGCCGCCGTAGACCCCGGTGAGCGTGGCGAAGAACGTGGTCAGCGGTGACATCCGGGTGCGAACCTCGGGTTCGGTCCCGGCGTGCCTGCGGCGCAGCCACCGGCTCAGTCGCGGCGAGACACCGACCAAGAGACAGGTGAAGAGGATCAGCCACGGGACGATCGCCTCGAACACCCCGGGGGGCAGGGCCAGCAGCAGCGCGGCTCCGGCCACCGCGCCGACCGCGCAGGTGGCGATCACCGCCGCGGTCATCCGTGGATGCTCTCGCAGCTCCTCCCGATAGCCGAACGAGCCGCTGATCCCGGCGGGTGTCATCCCGACCGTGTTGGACGCGTTGGCGACCACCGGGGGAAGTCCGATCGCGATCAGGACCGGAAAGCTGAGCAGCGACGCGACCCCCACGGTCGACGTCATGATCCCGGCGCCGAACCCGGTCAGGAGGACGGCGAGGGTCTCCAGCTCGGTCATCCAGGCTGCTCGTCGCGCAGCAGGGCGACGTCGCTCACCATCGCGACGTGTGCGTGCATCGCGGTAGCGGCCGCGTCGGGGTGGCCGGCCCGGATCGCTTCGGCGATCGCGCGGTGCCCCTCGAGCGATCTCTGTGGCCGGTCGGGCTGCGACAGCGACTCGATCCGCGTCTCCTTGATCAGGTCGCCGATCTCGTCCATCAGCCGGGCCAGCAGGAGGGAGTGTGCGGCTGCGGTCACCGCGCCGTGGAAGCGCTCGTCACCCTCGACACCACGCCCGCCGGCCGAGACGTCGGCTTCCATCGCGGCCAGCGCGTCGTCGATCCGCGCCATGTCCTCGTCGGTACGCCGTGCCGCCGCCAGGGCCGCGATCTTGGTCTCCAGGGCGTCACGGGTGTCGATGATCTCGGGCAGCCGGTCGGCGTGCTCGCGGATCTCGTCGCCGATGCGGGTGCGCCCTGGAGAGCCTGTCAGCACGGTCCCGTCACCGTGGCGCACCGCGACCACCCCGATCACCTCCAGGGCCACCAGTGCCTGGCTGAGCGTGGCTCTGCTGACGCCGAGCCGTGCCGCCAGCTCGCGCTCGGGCGGCAACCGGTCGCCGGCCGTCAGCCCGTTCGCCGCGACCCACGACGTGATCTGCTCCGCGACCTGCTCGTACAGGCGGGAGCGCATCAGCCGCTCCGGGAAGGACGTCATGAGGTGAGTGTATTGACAATTGGCCCGCTGGCGCATTGGCTAGTCCACTGAGCCAGCGCGTGAGCCAGGTCACTCTCGGGTACCACCGTGCCGGCACAGGAGGCACTCAATGGGACCGGAATGGGTCGCAATCATCGCGCTGATCGCGCTGTTCGTCGTCGGCACGGTGCTGCCGATCAACATGGGCGCGCTGGCGTACGTCGCAGCATGGCTCGTCGGCATGTACTCGCTGGACATGACCGAGAAGGACATCGTCGCGGGGGTGAGCGGTGACCTGATCCTCACGATCATCGGGGTCACCTACCTGTTCGCGATCGCCCGCGACAACGGCACCATCGACCTGATCGTGCGTACCGCGGTGCGCGCCGTCGGCGGGCGGGTGGTCCTCATCCCCTGGGTGATGTTCGCGGTGACCGCGGTGCTGACCGGTGTGGGTGCGGTGAGTCCCGCCGCCTGCGCGATCATCGGCCCGATCGCCCTGGGCTTCGCGGGCCGCTACGGCATCAGCCCGCTGCTGATGGGCATGCTCGTCGTCCACGGTGCGCAAGCGGGCGGCTTCTCGCCGATCAGCATCTACGGCTCGATCACCAACTCGGTGATGAGCGGCGCCGGACTGCCCAACAGCGAGATCACGATCTTCCTGGCCAGCCTGATCGTCAACGCCGTACTGGCGGTCATCCTCTTCGTGGTGCTCGGCGGCAGGCAGCTGGTGGGCGTGCGCATCGACCCCGACGACCCCGGACTCACGGAGGCCGACGAGGACCTGCTCCGCGGTCGATCCTCCGGGTCCTCCGGGTCCTCTGGGTCCTCCGGGTCCTCCTGGGTCCTCGGGTACGTCCGCGCCCACCATGACCGACACCGACCGTGGCATCCGGCTGGAGCAGACGCTCACGATCGTGGCGTTCCTCGGGGTCGCCACCGTGGCGCTGGCGTTCGACAAGAACATCGGCTTCGTGGCGATCACGGCCGCGGTCGTGCTCTCCATGATGGCCGGGGACAAGCACAAGGACGCGGTCAAGGAGATCGCCTGGCCGACCGTGCTCCTCGTGGCCGGCGTCAGCACCTACGCCTTCATCCTGGAGGAGGCGGGGTCCCCGGAGTTCGTCGGGAACTGGGCGGCGGGGCTCGGCGTCGCGACGCTGGGCGCCCTGGTGCTCTGCTACGTCGGCGGCGTGGTGTCGGCGTTCGCCTCCTCGACCGCTCTGCTGCCGGTGATCATCCCGATCGGACTGCCCCTGATCGCCGACGGCGGCATCAGTGCCGGCCTGTTCGTGGCTGCTCTCGCGGTCAGCTCGACGATTGTCGACGTCAGCCCGTTCTCCACCAACGGTGCGCTGATGCTCGCGAACAAGCCGGACACGATCGACGAGCAGGTCTACTACAAGCAGATCCTGACCTACAGCGTGATCGTCGTACTGGTGGGCCCGCTGCTCGTGTGGGCCGCGCTCGTGCTGCCGTCCTGGTAGCTCAGTACGCGCCCGCGTGCCGCAGGACCGCGCGCACCGTGCGGGCCACGATCTGGAGGTCGAGGGCCAGCGACCAGTTGTCGACGTAGCGCAGGTCGAGACGGACCGCCTCCTCCCACGCGAGGTCCGAGCGGCCGGACACCTGCCAGAGCCCGGTCACGCCGGGCTTCACCGCGAACCTGCGGTGGACGTCGGGCTCGTAGAGCGCGGTCTCCGCGGGGAGCGGGGGTCGCGGGCCGACCAGGGCCATGTGGCCCAGCACCACGTGCAGCAGCTGCGGCAGCTCGTCGATCGAGTAGCGGCGCAGCAGGCGGCCGACGCGGGTGATCCGCGGGTCCTCCCGCATCTTGAAGAGCACACCGTCGGACTCGTTGAGCGGGGTGAGCTCGATCAACGACGCCTCCGCGTCGACGTGCATGGTGCGGAACTTCAGCATCGTGAACGTCCGTCCCGAGTGGCCCACCCTGGTCTGCTTGAACATCGCCGGTCCGCGGGAGTCCAGCCGGATGGCCACGGCCACGAACAGCAGGACCGGGGAGAGGACGAGCAGCGCGAGCAGCGCGGCAGTACGTTCCCAGGTCTCCTTGACCAGACGGCGGCCGCCGTTCAGCTGGGGAGGGCGCACGAGCATCAGCGGCATCCCGCCGGCTTCCGCCACGGCGGCCCGGGCTCGGACGACGTCGATCAGGCCGGAGGCGAGGAACAGCTGCGTCCCCGTGGACTCCAGCTGCCAGCCGAGCCGGCGCAGGGATGCCGAGTCGAGCTCGCTGCAGGGGATGGCGATCACCGCTGCCGCATCGTGGTGCCTGACGGCCTCGCCGACGTCGGTGAGGTCGGCGACCACGATCTCGAGGCCGTGGTCGGAGGTGCGGGCCCACTCACTGACCAGCCGCTCGGCGTCGGCCCGACGTCCGGTCACCACCACGTGGCTGGGGCGCGTCGTGCGGCGTACGCGATGCAGGCGTTTCCAGGCGCGGGCCCCCATGCGAGGAGCAAGAGAGATGGCCACCGTCACGCCGAACAGCACCAGGAAGTTCGGTGAGTACAGCTCGAGGTCCCACCAGGCGGCGACACCCACCGCGATGAGCGTCAGCACCAGCCCCGCCTCGACGACGCGGTGCACCTCCTCGGTCCACGGGCGTAGCAGTCCGGACTCGTACGCCCGGGCGACGCCCAGGCAGCAGAGCCAGCACAGCGCCACCGCGACCAACAGGATCGGCTGCGATGTCACCACGTCCGAGCCGACCGCCAAAGTGCCGAGGACCGCCGCCAGTACGTCCGTGACGAGCAGGACGCGCGTACGAGTGCTCCGCAACCGCAACGGGGCGGCACCGAGTCGACCTGCGCGCCCGACGGACGCGCGAGGCTCAGCCTCGCCGATCAGCGCAGCCATGCGGTACGTCCTGTTCGTCGGTCCGGCCGGCCCGCGGCCACGAGCGCGTCGATCAGGCCCCCGACCTTCTCGGTCATCGCGCCTGACTCACGCTGGATTGTGGTGCGCCCTGAGGCGAGGGCGGTCTCGACCGCAGCCTCGAGCTCGCTGCCGCTGTTCACCGCCCTGCACAGCCCCGCCGCCGCGATCCGGGTGACGAACCGCTGCTGGTGCTGGTCGACGTGCTCGCGCAGGCCAGGGTCGCGCGCGACGACCACGGGGAAGTGCCCGTGGGTCCGGCTCTCCATGATCAGCCCCGGACCGCCATGCGTGACCACTGCTGCTGCTCGGGTGAGGAGACGGTCGAGCTCGTCGGCCTCGAGGAGCGGCGTTCCGCGCAGGTCGGGCGGGAGCGGCGTGGAGCCGTGCTGCACGAACCAGTTCACGTCCGAGGAGGCCGATGCCTTCTGCACCCAGCGCACCACCCGGTCGAACCGGTGGCAGTCGGTGCCGAGCAGTACGGCGACGAGTGGACGGGCAGGTGTGGACATCACCACACCTGCCCGACGAGAAGGGAGGAGGGATACAGGCGCTGCTGCTCGGGCCACTGGACCAGGAACAGGTCACTGAACGGGCGACACAGCCGTCCGGTGAGGGTCCGGCTGTCGACGCGGTCGAACACCTCGAGGTAGACCGAGGCGGAGCGGAAGGGCCGGTGCAGCCAGAAGAACGGAACTGCGACCCCGGCGCCGGTGCTCACGATCACGTCGGGCCGGAAGGACCGCATCGTGCGCCACGCGAGGGCGGTGTTGCGCACCAGGTTCTTCACGTTGCGCGTCGTCGGGTGGTGCGCCCACACGACGTCCTCGCCGGCGAGCTTGCTGGTGGCGTCCAGCGTCTCGAACGTCACCCAGGCGCGTTCGTGCTGCTCCCACCATGGGCGCAGGGCCATCAGCTGGGTCAGGTGACCACCAGATGAACTGACCATTAATACCCGCACAAGATCCCCCTCGGCTGACCGCTCCCGAGGCGGCTTCGTCAAGGTAGTTGCGCGCACCGATGGGTCGCATACCCCAATTCGGTCAAACGGTCTCGGAGTTCGCCGGTTGGGGCGGCGGACGCCACCCGGCTTGGTGGGCGACGCCCACCGCGGCGAGCTGGGAACCGACCTCGAGCTTTGCCAGGATCGACTTCACCTGGGTGCGCACGGTCGCCTCCGACACCACGCTCTGCGTGGCGATGTCCCTGACCTGGTGGCCGAGCATCAGGTGCCCGAGCACTTCCTGCTCCCGGTGAGTGAGCCGCTCGAGGCGGCTGCGCAGCTCGTGCGCGGTCACCCGGTGGGTGTGCCACTGCTGGATCAGCGCCTCGCGCTCCTCGGGCTTGACCACGGGCAGGCCGTTGGTGACCCGGCGGACAGCGGCGAGGATCTCGTTGAGGCGCGTCGTCTTGGGGAGCACCGTCCTGGCCCCGTTGCGCAGGCACTCGCCCCACTGCACCTTGTCGGTGTTGCCGGTCACGACGATGACCGCCACCCCGGCCCGGGAGAGGGGCTCGATCAGCTGTACGCCGTTGCCGTGGGGGCCGAGATCGAGGTCGAGCAGCACGATGCGGGGCCGCACCCGCAGCACCTGGGGTAGCAGCGTGATCACCGAGCGGGTGTTGCCGGCGAGCGGGATGCGGCGGACCTCGTTGCCCTCCATGCTCAACGCGATCTCGAGGGACTCCGCGAACAGGAGATGGTCCTCGACCAGCGCGATTCGGCACCCACCGCGGCCGGTCATCAGGCCGGTTCCCGAGCAGGGAGCTGCAAGACGAACGCGGTTCCGGGGCGGCGCTCGTAGTCGTTGTCGAGGTCCAGCCGGCCGCCGTTCTTGGCGACGATCTTGCGGGCGATGTAGAGGCCGAGCCCCTGGCCCACGGACCCGTTCCGCCGGACACCACGGTCGAAGATCTGGTCGCGCATGCGCCCGCGGGATACCGGGACCGTCGTCCTGCACGCGCAGCACGGTGTGGTCACCCCGGCACTCGGCGGAGAGGATCGCGGTGCTGCCGGGCGCGTGCCGCGCGGTGTTGCTCAGCAGCACCTGCAGCACCTCGGTGAGGTCGTGCTTCCGGGTGTAGGCGAAGGCACCGGACGAGTGCCACTCGACCGACAGGCCGAGGTAGCGGTACGCCGTCACCAGCGGCAGGATCACCGGGTCGAGCTCGACCACCTCGGGATCGGCGGCCTTGTCGGTCAGCAGGTGCTCGAGCCGGTCGAGCTCGGCGCCGAGCAGCTCGGTGAGCCGGCGTTGGTGAGCGGGGCTGAGCTCGGCGTTGAGGCCCATCAGGATCCGGGACGCGGAGCTGATCCCGGCCACGCTGCCGCGCACTTCGTGCAGCCGCTCCTCGTCGCTGCGCACCACGTCCTCGGCGGACTGGGCACGCTCGGCGAGCTCCTCCAGCTCGTGGTCGTGCTCGCGCAGCGCGTCGAGCAGCAGCTCGGTCGCGGTCATCGCGACGAGCACGAAGCCGGCCATCAGGATGCTGTTGGCGGCCACGTCCAGATAGCCGTAGTTGTTGACGCCGTCGAGGTACGCGGTGCCGCCGAGCGTCACTCCGACCGTCGCCACGACCATCTCGCGGCGTGCCCATCGCGGGAGACTGTCCATCCGGACAACGGCGGCGACGGCGAGCGCGCCCACCACCATCGAGACCAGCCATCCCATCCACGTGGGGGCCTCCGGAACTCCCGCCCACGACTCGAAGTCGTTGGCGGTGTAGAAGAACCGGATCGCGCCGTAGCTGAGGCCGACGCCGGTGCCGAGCAGCAGCGGGCTGACCCGGCGCCGGAACTCGTACCCGATGGCGCCGAACGCGAGCATCACCAGGAACGGCAGCGACAGCACGTTGTCCAGGAGCGTGTACGGCGTGCTCAGCCCGTCGGCCGTCGACGGGTCCAGACGCACCAGCGAGAACGGCAGCTGCTGGATCGAGAACGCGAGCAGGGTCGCGCCGAGCCAGGCCGTGCCCCGGTTGAACGTGATCCACCAGTGGCAGCACAGCACGCAGCCGGCGGCCAGGCTCAGCAGCGTGGTGCTGAGCAGGAGGATCGCGACCGAGGTCTCGACCGGCCAATCCGTGCCCGAGACCGCCGTGAGCCCGAACAGATGGGGCAACAGCACGAGGAGCGAGATGGGCAGGGCCCAGTACCACCGCCGGGCCCTGTTGATCGAACCCTCGCGATGGGGATAGGACGACCAGCGGTTGCCGTCGACAGGGTGTCCGGCCCCACTCGGTTGGTACGTCCCCCGGACTTGTCGCGAAGCCGCCGGGGGAAAGGTCCCCAGCATGGTCGCAACCTAGTCGGGGCTCGTGTTTCTGTCCCCGCTAAGACTCGTCCATACCGAATTTTGGGTAACTGTCTAGACAGAACCCGAGACCCACCAGCCGCACGCGGTGCTTCCCCGGGCCCCGGTCGGGGGAGCCGGTCGGGGTCGGTCCCGAGCGAGACCGGCGCGACTGGTGGGCGCCGAAGGAGGTGCCTTCCCCCACTCTCGGGTCCACCGTCCCTCCCTGGGTCTTTACCCAGCATCCCCAATGTTGGGGGAGTTCGCCCGAGGTGCCCCGCAAGGCCCCTCGCCTGCTCCACGATATCGCTCTGCAGCCAGGGCCGAGAGGGGACATAGCGGTGAACGTGGGATGGCGAGCGGGGCGTGGGTCGTTCAGCGCTGCGCCGCGAGTGCTACTGCTGAGCCTGATGCTCGCCGTGCTCGGAGCCGGAGTGGGCTTCGTGTACGGAGAGCTCCAGGGCCGGGTGCACGCGGCGACCGCGGTCATCCTCCTCAATCCGACCGAGGGCAACCCGTTCGCGCCGGACAGTACGGCCGGCGTGAGCCTGGTCGACCTCGAGACCGAGGCCCAGCTGGTGCTCTCCGACGAGGTCGCCCGGCTGGTCGCCGATCGTCGCGACGGTGACACGGCAGCGAATGAGCTCGCCGGCGTGAAGGCCGAAGTGCCACCCAACACACAGCTGATAGAGATCACCGTCGAGGACAAGAACCAGGAGGAGGCTCTGGTCCGGGCGCAGGCCTTCGCCGAGGTCTATCTCGAGTACCGGCAGTCGCGCAGCGAGACGGCGGCCTTCGACCGCGGTGCTTCGGTCAAGGAACAGATCCGGCTGCAGTCCGACGAGCTCCAGAGCCAGGTGAAGGAGCTGGACAGCGCCGCCGATGGCTCGCCGAAGGCGTTGCTGCTCCAGCAGCAGATCATTGCGGCCACCGACCGCCTCGGCCAGCTGCGCTCGGAGGCGGCCGGCCTCGATGCCGCTCCGGTCGACCCCGGCCAGGTCGTGACTCCGGCGTTCGTCAAGGGCAGCGGTCTCTTGGGCACCGGCCTGCTCGCGGCGATCCTGGGCGCGCTCGTGGCCGGCGGCCTGGGACTCGCCTGGGGACTCAGCAGGGTCCGCCTGGCCGGCTGGGTCCGGGACCCCGACGACCTCGACCCTCTCGACGTACCGGTGCTAGCCGCCCTGGGTTCACGGGATCCCACGCCCGAGGACCTGGGGCGGCTCCGGGCGGGAGTTCTCTCGCTCGACATCAGGCGACCACTGGTCGTCCTGGTCACCGGCCTGGGAGGCGGGACCTGCAGCCCGATGCCGCTGGCCACCAGCCTGGCCCGGGCCAACCACGAGGCGGTGCTGGTGAACGCGGTGACCCCCCATCCCGAGACCGTGAAGGTCGGGTTGGCGGACCTGCTGCGCGGTCAGGTCGACGCCGACGAGGCGCTCACCCCGGCCATGGGTCACCTGACGCTCCTCGGTCCTGGCACGGGGACCGATGACCTCGACGACCTGGTGATGACGCCCGAGATGGCCGACCTCGTCGAGGACCTCGGCAAGCGTGGTGACCTGGTCATCCTCGAAGCACCCGATGCGAACAGCGCGCGCACCCTGGGACTGGTCCAGCTCGCCGACGCCATTCTTCTGGAAGTGCCGCGCGGGCGGGTGACCCTCGACCAGGTCGAGTCGGCGCTCTCCCAGTTCGGTCGCTCCGACAAGCGCAGCGTGGCCCTGGTGGTCACCGCCGCGCCCGGGAGGCGCACCACATGAGCTCAGGTGAGGTCGAGCGACAGCTGGACCGGGTCGCTCGCGGGGGAGCCCTCGGCCTGATCGGCGCGATCGTTGCCGGCGCTGCCGGCTTCGGGATGGTCGTCGCGGTGGCCCGCGGCTACGCGCCCTCGGAGGCGGGCCTCTTCTTCACTGCCACGGCGGTGTTCCTGGTCCTCGAGGCGGTCGCCACCCTCGGCACAGAGTCCGGGTTCGCGCGGTTCCTGATGCGCTACGAGGCACAGGGGCGTTCGCTGTCCGTACGGCGCGCCGTCGAGGCGGGCTGCCTACCCGCACTCGGGATGGCGCTGCTCCTGGCCGGGCTGGGCGGCGCCTTCGCCCGCGACGTCGCGGACGTGCTGGGTCTCGGTGCCACCGGGTCCGACCTGCTGATCGTGCTGTTCATGGCGCTGCCGTTCGCGGTGTGCGCCGACCTCGCTCTGTCCGTGCTCCGGGCCTTCTCTCGCATCCGCAGCACGGTCGTGGTCGACCGGATCCTGCGCACCTCCCTGCAGCTGGTGGCGGCGATGGTCGTCGTGGCCCTCGACGGCTCGCTGCAGCTGCTGATGCTCTGCTGGGCCGCGGCGTATGTCGTGTCGGCCGTCGTCGCGGTGCCGCTGGCCTTCCGCTTCCTCGCCCGCCGGCACTCGGTGCGGGCGGTCCCGCCGCCCACGGCGGACCCGAACGAGCACCCGAACGAGCATCCCGTCGCCCACGAGTTCTGGGCCTTCACGGCGTACCGCGGCGTGGCCAGGGTCGCGCAGATCGCGATCCAGAAGGCCGACATCGTGATCGTTGCGGCGGTGATCTCGCCGGAGGCGGCGGCCCTCTACACCGTGGCCACCCGGTTCGTCACCGTGGGTCAAGTCGTCACCCAGGCCCTCCAGCAGGTGATGCAGCCGCGGTTCACCGCGATCCTGCTCCGCAAGGACCGGGCGCTGCTCCACGACGTCCACCGGACCGTCACCGCCTGGAACATCCTCACCGTCTGGCCCGTGTATGCCGCGGTCGCCGCCGCACCGGCGGCGTACCTCGCGATCTTCGGCAGCGGCTATACCGCGCAGGACACCTGGCAGATCGTGACCGTGATGGGTGTGGCGATGTTGTTCGCGGTGGCGACCGGGCCGATCGACACGCTGCTGCTGATGTCCGGACGGAGCCGGATCAGCCTGGCCAACGCCGTGAGCGCGCTGGCGGTGGACATCGCCCTGTGCCTGGTGCTGCTGCCCGTGATGGGTGTGGTCGGTGCCGCGATCGCCTGGGCCTGCGCCGTCGGGCTGCGGTGCTCGTTGGCGGTGCTGCAGGTGCGAGCCGACCTGGGCGTCCCGTTCGGAGGGAGGGAGCCCGCGCTGGCCGCCGCGATCGCGATCGGCTGCTTCGGCGTCCCGTCCCTGGCGTGGACGGCGCTCGGCGCGAACGGGCTCGGCCTGTGGGTCGTGTTCTTCCTGGTCGGGGCGACGACGTACGCCGTCCTGCTCTGGCGGCTGCGCCGGGTGCTGCGCATCGACGTGCTCGTGTCCGCCGTGTTCCGGTCCGGCCGCGGTGGCGGGATCCGCGGCGGCCGGCGGCTGAGCAGCACGCTCCGCAAGCGCCTCCCCGCGCCGGTGGTGGGCGCCCTGCGCTCCGCCGCCACCGGATGGGGCATGCTCACGGCGCGGTTCCGGATGGAGCCCGCCTTCCTGGTCGCCGGCGCGCAGCGCAGCGGTACGACCACACTGTTCCGCCTGCTGGCCGACCACCCGAACCTGGTCCGCCCGACCCTGGACAAGGGCACCGGGTACTTCGACGACAACCACTACCGCGGCAGCCGGTGGTACCGCGCCCACTTCCCGTTGCGCGCGCTGGCGCGGTTGCGGGCCCGCGGACCGGTGCAGACCTTCGAGATCAGCGGTTACTACATGTTCCATCCGTTGGCACCGGGACGGATCGCCGAGGAGCTGCCGAACGCCCGGGTCGTGGTGATGCTGCGCAACCCGATCGATCGTGCGGTCTCGGCGTACGGCCACGAACGGCGTCGCGGGTTCGAGTCGGAAGGTTTCGTCGACGCTCTGGCCCGCGAGCAGGAGCGGCTGGCCGACGAGGTGGATCGGCTGACCCGAGACGAGCACTACCGCAGCTTCGCGCATCGTCATCACGCCTACCTTCGTCGTGGCGAGTACGCCGGTCAGGTGGCCGCGCTGATCGACGCCGTCGGCCGCGAGCGCGTCTACGTGATGGATGCCGACGCCTTCTTCGCCGACCCGGAGGCGGAGTTCGTGGCCCTGCAGCGCTGGTTGGAGCTTCCGGTCCAGGTGCCCGACCACGTCGAGAAGTGGAACGCCGGCTCGCCCGAGCCGATGCCGGCCCAGTGGCGGGCCCGGCTGGATGAGTACTTCGCCCCGCACGACCGGGCGCTAGCCAAGTTGATCGGACGCGCGCCCTCGTGGCGCAGACTGGAGAACGCACCATGAGCCCACGCCCGAACCTGCGAAAGCTGTCCAGGAACCTTCGTTCGCGGACAGAACGCGGTCTCGTCAAGGGATGGCGGCGACTGCCGGTACCGGTCGCGACCAGGCGTCGCCTGGTGCGCCGGGTGGCGTGGCGCCATGGAGTGGTCCAGGTCCCCCTGAACCGGATCCTGCTCGGTGGCCAGCACTTCATGAGCGCGGCGGAGTACGCCGAAGGCTCGGACGACCTGCTGTGGCCCTCGACTCCTGTTGCGGACGGACCCCACGTCGACCTGTTGCGACGGGCGGCTGACGGCGAGCTCACCGACGAGGACATCCTCGAGTCCCCCTACGGCACCCTGTCGCGCACCTGCATCCAGCTCGGCGGCCACTACTTCGGCGCCGTCGACGACGCCGGCGTCGTCCAGGTGGCCCGGGAGTTCGCGGCCGGTCGGATCGACGACGGGTCGCGCGACCCCCGACCGGCGGAGAGCGAGCCGGGTGACCCCGTGCATCTCGCGCCCATCCGCGACTCTGACTGCTACCAGGTCGTCGACGGTCACCACCGGTTGGCGGAACGGATCGTCGCGGGCGACGACATGGTCGAGGCACGGGTACGACGGGTGGCCGTGACGACGCCGCTGCAGGACCTGCTCGACGGGATGTCATGGATCGGCGGCAAGCGGCTGCTCTACCAGCCGCTGGAGTCGCCGGAGCTCGAGCTGAACTGGACGACGGTCCGCCGGTGCCGGGACCGGCTGGACGCGATGGACAAGCTGATCGCGGACCTCGGTGTGGTGCGGCCCGGGTCGACGTACCTCGACGTGGCCTCGTGCTACGGCTGGTTCGTGGCCGAGATGACCCGGCTCGGGTTCGACGCCACCGGCCTCGAACGGGACCCGCTGGCCCGGAAGCTCGGCCCGGCCATCTACGACTCGCTGCAGCCGGAGCAGATCGTGACCGGTGACGCGGTGGAGTTCCTCCGCGGCGACACCGGCCCCTATGACGTGGTCTCCTGCTTCAGCCTGCTGCACCACTTCGCGCTCGGCCGCGGCTCGGTGGACGAGGTGGCCCTGTTCCGGCTGCTCGACCGGGCGACCGGACGGGTGCTCTTCCTGGACACCGGCCAGGCTCACGAGGCCTGGTTCCGCAAGTCACTGCCCGAGTGGAACGCCGACTACGTGCGTGAGTTCCTGGAGCAGTACGGCACCTTCGACCGGGTGATCGACCTCGGCCCCGACCAGGACGCCGTACCGCCGTACGAGGACAACTACGGCCGGCATCTGTTCGCTTGCGTCAGGGACTGAGGTCATGCACATGGACAGTGGTCGCGACCTCATCTTCGACCTGGGCATGCACATCGGCCAGGACACCGAGTACTACCTGTCCAAGGGCTTTCGAGTCGTCGCTGTGGACGCGAACGCGACCCTGTGCGAACAGGTGGGCTACCGGCTCCGGGACCACGTGGCCTCCGGTGCCCTGACGATCGTCAACGTGGCGATCGCCGAAGAGCCCGGCGAGGTCGTCCTCTACGAGGACGAGGCCTCGGTGTGGAGCACCGTGGTCGGCGCCTGGGCGGCCCGCAACCGCCGGCTGGGCTCGAACCAGGTCGAGCGCCGGGTCACGGCGACCACCACCTCCGCCCTGCTCGCCGAATACGGCGTCCCCTACTTCATGAAGATCGACATCGAGGGCATGGACATGGTCGCCCTGCGTGGCCTCAGGTCGTCGCCGAGCCGGCCCCGCTACGTGTCGATCGAGTCGGACAAGGTGTCCTTCCGGAGCCTCAGGGAGGAGTTCGAGACCTTCGAGGAGCTGGGCTACGACTCGTTCAAGCTGGTCTCGCAGCGAGACGTGCCGAAGCAGCGTCTGCCCCACCCCCCGTTGGAGGGTCGCTACATCGACCACGAGTTCCCGTACGAGTCCAGCGGCGCCTTCGGGGAGGAGACGCCCGGCTCCTGGCTCGACGTCGACGAGGCGATCGACCGCTACCGGCGGGTGTTCCTGCAGTACGCCCTGACCGGCGACGATCCGTTCGTCCGTAGCGCCGCCCTGCGCAAGGTCCTCAAGGGACTCGGTTTCCGCTCCAACTGGTGGGACACCCACGCCCGGCTGGCCGGGCCGCAGTAGTTCTCCCTGCGTAGGGCCGCCGACTCACAACTCACAACCGGAGCCAGGAGCCGAGGGTCTCGAGCACCTTGTCGCCCCGAGGGGCGATGTCCGAGCCGCGCGGCCCCTCCGCGAGCGGCAGGTAGCGGCCGGCGACCGCGAGCAGGTAGAGCGCGCCGAGCGTGTACGCCGGCGAGCCGGGCGCGTCCGGCGTGGCTCCCGCCGCGGCCAGTCCCGCCCGGATCGTGTGGTCGGAGGTCCCGCGGCGCTTCGTCAGTGCGTTGACCAGGTAGTGGCACCGGTCCAAGCCGATCGGGACGTCGGTCTCGAAGCGCTCCCAGTCCCAGAGCAGCACCCGCTGGCCGGATCGCGCCATGTTCCAGGGGGTCCAGTCCCCGTGCCAGGAGCCGGTCCGCCACTCGAGGTCACCGGCGCTCGCGCACAGCCGGTCGATGCACGCGGTGAAGATCCCGTGGCGGCGCCCGTCCTTCAGGCGTTCGGCGACCTCGCGCTGACGCGTCATCCACCGCAGACCGGCGACCGGGGCGAAGCTGCCGCCGAACGCGTCGGCAAGCTCTGTCATCGCTGCGGTCGGTGCCCGGGCGTGGTCGCGTGGGGACTGTACGGCGCGCGTGCTCAGTGGCGAGAGGAGCAACAGGTCGATGTCGCCCCACGCGCCGTGATGGAGCACCTCGGGGGTCTGCAGCCGCCGCCAGCCGCGGCGCGCCAGCTGCGACAGCGCCACCGCCTCAGCGCCCACGTCGGAGCGCGCCTGGTCGGAGTCGCCGAGCTTGGCGAAGGCCACCGTCCGGCCATCGGTGTCGAACACCTGGAGCACCGGCTTGCGGTTCACCCGTTCGGTGCCGATGCCGACGCTGAACACCACCTCGGTGCCGAGCAGCTCGTCCAGGTGCCCGGCGAGCGATCCGGCGCGCGGGCCGTGCACGACGACCCGATCGGGGAACGCGGACGTGCCGCGGCCCTGAGCGACAGCCGCGACGGCCAGCCGGCGAACCGTGTCGGAGTACGTCGCGTCGGCGCTGAACCGGCGTACCGCTCCCGCGGCGGCGCGGGGCGGCGCCGCGGGGACCAGCAGCTTGGGGGCACGCCGGTGTCGGCAGGACGACGTACTCGGCCGAGGCGCTGGGGTCGCGGCGGCGACCCCGGACCAGGTTCACCTCGGAGGTGGGGTGGAGTGCGCGCATGGTCGAAACCAATGCTTCTGACGGGTCTTCGACCATGCGCGCGCCCTCCCTCCGGACTACTGCTTGGGCAGCAACGGGCTGCCGACCTGGGCCTCGCGCCAGCCCTGGATCTTCTCAGGCGTGCCGAGAGTCCACGGCGCGATGCTGTTCAACGTGGTGTTGAAGTAGGCGAACGCCACCCCACCAGCGGCGTCGAGCTGCTTGTACGTCCGCTCGATCCAGTCGGGGTCGGTCTTGATGGCGTCGTCGGTGATCCCGGTCTCGCCGAGGCCCCAGACCAGGCCTTCCTTCTTGGCCCACGGCTCGATCTTGGAGAAGTACGACGCCTGGAGGTCGGTCCCCTTGGTGTTCCTCTTGCCGTCCTTGACGACGCCCATCTGGTTGTAGATGTCGAAGCCGGCCACGTCGACCTTCATACCTTGTGGCCACATCTTGTCGAGGGCGAACTGGCTCTCGCCGAAGAACTGGTGATAGCCGGTCAGGATGACAGTGAAGGCGATGTTGCCTCCCTGGTTGCGGACGATCGGGCCCAGGCGCTCCTGCATCTTGGTCCATTCGGCGATGTCGCCGTCGTACTCGGGCTCGTGGTGGAACGCCAGCCACACCGGGCCGTCGAGCGCTGCGAAGCGCTCGGCGAGGTCGCGGGCCCAGGCGTCACCCTTGCCTGCCGCCATCTCGCCCCATGAGTAGGGCAGCTTGAAGCTCACCCAGGGCAGCCGGCCGTCCGCCAGGTCACCGTCGGCCATCTTCACGGCCGAGTCCACCTGGTCGGCACGGTAGAACGTGCGGTGGACGCCCAGTCGTCGGCCGAGGTCGTTCTCGAACTCCGTCGGGTCCTCGTTGGCCCCGTAGGTCTGGCCGAGGTAGGCGCCGCACTCCGGGATGCCGCGGGGGGAGTAGGAGCAGCCGTTGGTGAGCATGCCCGGCTCGGCCGGGTCGGTGTCGGGGTCTGGCTCGTCGGTGGGCGGATCTTCGGGGTCGCCACCGCCACCGCCACCGTCGCCACCGCCGCCACCGTCGCCACCGTCGTCACCGGCGGGGTTGCGGACGATCCACCGCACCCGCTGAAGCGCCAGGCTCTCTCCCGGGGCGAGCCCGTCGTTCAGCAGCCGGACCTGGAAGTCGGGTTTCGCGTACGGCGAGTGCATCAACATACTGACCCGGTTCGGTTCGCCGGCGGTCAGCGTCGCGGTCTTGCGACGCTCCTGGATCACGTCGCCGCCGCGGAGCTCACGCACCACGACCGTCACCTCGGTGCCGGACTTGCTGGTCAGGACGCGCGCTCGCATCACGTGGTCGGACGCCGCCGCGGCCTTGTGGGGCGCGAACGAGCGGTCGGGAGTTGCGATGGAAGACGCGGTGGCCATTGTCAGACCTGCGGCAGCCACGGCGAGCGCGATTGCGATTCGTCGGACGGGTGTTTTCACAGACAGTCACCTTGCGGAGTCGGGGCATTGCGTCCGGCCCCATCAGGACGACCTGCCGTTGCTCCCCCAACCGCGGCGCTGACACTAGTGCACACAGCGTGAAATGCGGACTATGACTTCCCCAACTTGGGGGATGTGCCCCTCGGTCATCGCTCATCATTCGGTCAGATCCCGTGTCCGCGCAGGTGGGCCAGGTGCAGCAGACGGTCGGCGCTGACCAGCCGCAGGCTGACCGCGGCGGCGAGATACGCCCGGGGTTCCAGCGGGGCGGTGCGCATCGTCCTCCACACCGCGCGACGGGCCTCGGGGCGCCCCATTGCGGCCAGCGCGAACGCGCGCCTCCCGTAGAGCCGGCCCAGGGCCCGCGGGTCGCGGTGGAAGACCTCGTGCTTGGCCAGGCCGTAGTCGATGGCCTCGACGATCGTCTGCCATTGCCGGGAGAACTGGGAACCGCCCCAGCGCACCAGCACCAGCGGCCGCGGGACCACCGCCACCGGACCGTGGTCGGCCGCCCGGAGCAGCCAGTCGAAGTCCTCGCCGTAGCTGCCCGGGATCTCCTCGTCGACGAGGCCGATCGCGTCCAGCGCCTCGCGCCGGACCATCACCGAGGACGGGTGCGCCGCCATCACCCGGTGCCGCGCCAGGTGGGTGGGAGTGAGCTCTTCGGCGGTGGGGATCCGGTCGGCCGTGCGGTCCGCGTACTCCACGGTGATGCCGGTGACCGAGGTGTCGGCACCCTCGGCCGTCATCACCCCGAGCTGGTGCCGGAGCTTGTCCGGCAACCACGCGTCGTCGTCGTCGCAGAACGCCACGTAGCTGCCGCTGCCCGCGAGGATCCCGGTGTTGCGTGCACCGGCGAGGCCGGGGCTGCGGGTGTTGCGGATGACCCGGACTCGGCGCCCGGGGAGCTCCGAGACCAGGGAGAGGTCGGGCTCGCTGCGGTCGAACACCACGAGGATGGTGATCTCACAGTTGACGTCCTGCGCGGTCACACCGGCGATCGCCTTGCGGAGCAGCTCGGGGCGATGGTGGGTGGCGATGACGACGTCGACGTTGGTGATCATTTGCGGTCTCCATGGCTGTCGAGAAGTGAGGTGATCCTGCGGATCCGGTGGGCATTGAGCAGATCGGCGACGACGTAGAACGCCAGTGCGGTCCAGACCGACCAGACCAGCGCGGACGCAGGGAGCAACAGTGGCGCCAACCCGAGCGTGGCGATCTCGCACTCCACCGCCCAGGGCACCGCCGAGATGTTCCGGCGCTCGCAGAACCCGACCCAGCGGCGCATCGGTGCCCACCGCGGGCGCCAGCGGTGGGCGGCGCCGCCGGTGCCCAGGTCCGCACCGGCCGCGAGGTGCTTGCGGTGCTCGAGCTCCCAGTTGTAGAGGCACACAGCGGCGAGCAGTGCGACGGCCCATGCGGGATCCAGGTGCCCGGCGTCGGCCAGCCACCAGCCGAGGGCGGCGTACGACGCCGTCACACCGAGGACGTCGGCGCCGAGGTCGAACGAGGCGCCGCGGGCCGAGCTGGTCCCTTGCAACCGGGCCACCCGGCCGTCGAGGCAGTCGACGAAGAACCTCAGCACGAACAGGGCACCGCCGATCCGCAGCCTGCCGGTCGCGAAGCAGACCGCCGCGCCGACGCCCAGCGAGAGGGCGACCGCGGTGAGGCGGTTCGGTGTCACGAACCCGACCCTGGCCAACCGCCGTGACAGCGGCGCGGCCAGTGGGTCGACGGCCACGAACGTCCACAGCTCGGTCATCCGGCGTCCGGGTGCCGGCAGGTCGACGGTCATCGGTCCCTCCTCCGTCGCAGCAATCCAGGCACGCCCGTCCCGTCGCGACTGACCGTGATCAGCGCCAGCCCCAGAAGCAGGCCGATACCGAGTCCGGCAGCCGTACCGACGACGAGAGAGGGGGGCTTCGGCTGCGCATGCTCGCGGCGCACGACCCCGCCGATCTCGGGACGGGAGTAGCGCAGTCGGGTGATCGACTCCGAGACCTCCTGGCGGGCCAGGCGTGCGGACGCGTCGAGCCCGGGTAGCGACCGCAGCTCGTCGGACAGCCGCACGAGCAGGTGATCGCGGCGTTGGTCGAGGTACTGCTGGCGCACCCGCAGATAGGACCGTGCCAACGAGCTCGCCACCTGGTCGGACTCAGCGGCCCGGGGGGTCACCACACCGATCTCGAGGACGTGCGTGTTGGGTACGGCGGTCACCGCGACCATCGAGCGGATCAGCCCTGGGTCGATGCCGGTAGCGGCGCCGACCTCCGAGACCGCGCTGCTCGAGAGCAGCAACGCCACCTCGGTGTCCAGGGTGATGTCGTCGGTGCGTCGCCGCACCGTCTTTTCCTGCGCGTCACCGGTGTCGAGGTAGACGGGCGCGGGGGTAACCGCTACGGAGACCGTCGCGGCGTACGCCGGCCCGGCGCTCCCCGCGACGAGTGCGGTCCCCGCGACCGCGCCGACCACTGACATGGCGGCGACGGTGGGTGCCCCGCGTCGCAGCTCTCTGGTCAGGGTCGACACGGTCGCTGTCCGGGTCGTGCCGATCCGCTCCCGGGCCACCAGGCCGATGGCGATCATCACGACCATCATCGGTAGCCCGAGCGTGTCGTAGACAGGCAGCTGGATCAGGAAGATCGCCACCACGAACGTGCAGATGATCTCGTTGGGCGAGCGGCACCGGATGGATCGAGCCAGCGCCAGCACCAGGAAGATCAGGAAGAACGCCAGACCGAGCCATCCCTGCGAGAAGAGGACCAGCCACAGGTGGCCCTGTGTCCCCAGCGGCGGCGGATCACACGCGGGGCAGTCGGGGGTGTCTCCGCCCGCGATCGAGCTGAAGCCCCCCTGGACGTCGCGGGTGCTGCCGAAGCCCACCAAGGGGGAGCCCTCGTTGACCGAGTCGACGGTCGCGGACAGCAGCATCCCGCGACGGTTGTTGCTGTGGGGGTTCTCGGCGCGTTGCTCGGCGATGTCGCCCAGGGGGCTCGCCCAGAGCGCGGCGCCCAGGACAGCCGCCACCGCCAGGCCGGCGACCAGAGCGCCCGTGCCGCGGCGCACCCCGAGGAGCACCAGGCCGCCCAGCGCAGCGGCGGCCAGCGCCGCCCAGAGGCCTCGGTTGAGCGAGAGCCCGATCGGGACCAGCGCCAGGCCCACGACTCCCACCGCACCCCAGCGGAGCAGCCATCGTTTTGTGGTGAAGGCGGCTGCGCAGAGGAAGACCAGGGACAGCGCCATGACGCTGCCCCACGTAGTCGTGTACGGGAACGGCGCCTTCGGGCGGGCGCCCGGGACGCCCAGGACTTCCTGCAGGTCCGCGGCCTCCGGATGCACCATCGTGGCGATGAAGGCGTTGCTGCGAAGACCACCCGGAAGCACGTACTCGATGGCGGACCGGAACTCCAGGTCCGATGCGTAGGTGCCCAGGAAGCCTCCCGCGGTGGCGATCACGAAGAGCGTGGCCATCAGCACGTGGATGGTCCGGTCCGGCACCTCGGACTTCTCGAGATTGGTGACCCACAGCAGTGCGATCGTGCACGCGACGTACCAGCTGAGCCTGAAGGCGAAGACCAGCAGTCGTGAGCTGCCGCCGCCGGGGACGGCGCCCGGGGCGTCGATCCACAGCACCGCGATTCCCAGCACGACCCAGACCAGGAAGAGCGCCCACCAGCCGAACCCCGCCGGAAGGTTGATCTTCCGACGGCGCAGCAGTTGAAGGGCCATCGGCAGGGCTACCGCGATCGGGGCCACCCCCGCCAGGCCGAGAACCCACCAGAGGGGAAGTCCGATCACTAGTGCCGCCAACGGCCAGGCGTTTCGGGGCACTCGCATAGCCAACAACCCAAATCGGACTATGCCCTCACCGATATTGGCGATGTTCGCCCATGTTCGCCGCCCTACCGTCGGGCGCACTGAATCTCCCCACCATCTAGCTCAGGCAGGTGTTGTCGTGCGCAACCCACGCAAGTCCATCTTGATCCTCATGGGGACCGTATTGGCGCTGTTGCTGCCGATGGCACCGGGGCTCGGCGCCCCTGATCAGCCGGGGGGTCAGCTGGTTCAGGAGGTCGCCGCCGCCGGAACGCCGCACGTGCTCAACGGCGAGGTCTACTCCGTGGTCCAGGTCGGCAACACGATGGTGCTCGGTGGCACCTTCACCTCCGCGCGCAACGACAACAGCCAGACGTCGCTGCCTCGCTCGCGGCTGCTGGCGTTCAACGCCAACACCGGTCAGATAAGTACCACCTTCTTGCCCAATCCCAACGGCACGATCCGGGTCGTGCTTCCCACGGGCGACGGCGAGACGGTCTACGTCGCCGGCAGCTTCACCAGCATCGGCGGGGTGGCGCGCGACAGCCTGGCACGGGTGCGGGTCTCGGACGGCGCCGTGATCGGGGCGTTCAACGCCGGGAACATCGATGGCACGGTGCGTGACCTGCGGCTGAGCGACGGCCGGCTCTGGCTCGCCGGGGCGTTCACCCACGTGAATGGGCGGGCCCAGACCGGCCTCACGTCGCTGAACCCCACGACCGGCGCCAACCAGACCTTCATGTCCCAACAGGTCGCGGGCAACCACAACGGCGGCGTCACGCAGCCACTGAAGATGGACATCTCGCCCGACGGTGACCGGCTCGTCGTTGTGGGCAACTTCGACACGGTCGGTGGGGTGCAGCGGCACCAGTTCATGGTGCTGGACATCTCGGGCGCGACCGCTCAGGTCGCGCCGTACCGGAGCACGTTCTTCCACTCGGCGTGCTCGGGGAGCTTCGACTCGTACATGCGCGACGTCGACTTCTCGCCCGATGGCAGCTTCTTCGTCATCTCGACGACCGGGGCCTACGGCGGCAGCTCGAGCGCCTGTGACACGGCTTCGCGGTGGGAGATCGACCAGACCGGGAACGACGTCCGGCCCTCGTGGGTCGACTACACCGGCGGCGACACGTCGTACGCCGTGGAGATCACCGACTCGGTGGTCTACATCGGTGGCCACCAGCGGTGGTGGAACAACCCGTTCCGCGGCGACGCCGCCGGTCAGGGCGCGGTCTCTCGCGAGGGCATCGCCGCACTGGACCCGGTGAACGGGCTCCCGCTCTCCTGGGACCCGACGCGCACCAAGGGTGTCGGCGTGTTCGACTTCCTCAACACGCCACAGGGTCTCTGGGTCGCCTCCGACACCGATCGGATCGGCGCCTTCCAGCTGAAGAGCCGGATCGCCCGGATGCTGCCCGGCGGCACGTCGTTCCCAACCGTGAAGACGACGGTGCTACCGAACGACGTGTACACCGCCAGCACGGCCGGCGCCCTCTCCCGGCGGCGCTATGACGCCGGCGTGGGTGCGCCACAGTCGCCGCCCAACGGCGGCATCGCCTGGGGCAACGTCCGTGGCGCCTTCATGATCAACGGTCAGCTGTACCTGGCGAACAGCGACGGGTCGTTCAACCGGCGCTCCTTCAACGGCACCACGTACGGCGCCCCGGTCGCTGTCAACACCGCCGACCAGATCGTGCCCCTGACGGACTGGCGCGCGGACATCCAGAACGCCACCAGCATGTTCTTCGACCGCGGCCGGATCTACTTCACCCGGACCGGCTCGAGCCAGCTCTTCTACCGGTACTTCTCCCCGGAGAGCGACGTGGTCGGAGCGCAGCGGTTCGTGGCGTCGAACAACGTGAGCGGCATCGACTTCTCGCAGGCCCGCGGCATGTTCGTCACCGACACGCACCTCTACTGGGCGACGCCGGACGGCAACCTGCGGCGGATCTCGTGGCAGCAGACGCCGCAGGCTGCGTTGCCGATCGCCGGCACGGCCTCCATCGTCTCCGGGCCGGGAACGGATGGCGTGAACTGGTCGGGCGCCCGCGCCCACTGGCTGTTCCAGAACGCCAACGGTGGTGGAGCGGTGACCGTGAACCAGCCCCCGGTGGCGGCGTTCACGTTCTCCTGCAACCAGCTCACCTGCAGCTTCAACGGCAGCACCTCGTCGGATGACAATGGGATCACCTCGTACTCCTGGAACTTCGGAGACGGCGGGACCGCCAACGGCGCCCAGGTGCAGCACCCCTACGGTTCCGCTGGTCCTCGCAACGTCACGCTCACGGTCACCGACGGCGCCGGACTCACCGACACCGAGACCAAGCAGGTCAATCCCTCGCTCGCGGGGGTGACGTTCGTCGGGGCGAACAGCGTCAACAGGAACTCGACGACGCACCCGGTCGAAGTGCCGGCAGGCACCCAGGTCGGGGATGCACTGGTCCTGTTCATGACCAGCAACACCACGGGAACCACGATCGCCAACCCCGCGGGTTGGACGACCCTGGAGAACCTGGACGGTAACGGCGTCAGAGGCCGGGTGTGGACCCGCACCGCGACCGCCGCTGACATCAACGGGACTGTGACTGTGACCACGAGCGGCACCTCGAAGGCAGCCACCTCGATCGCGGCGTACCGCGCCACGGGTGGCGCTGGTGGGGCGGTCGTGCAGGCGCACGCCGGCGTGCTCCATGAGACCAGTGGCACAAGCTTCGTGTCACCGTCCAACACGCTCAGCGACTCGTCCGCATGGGTCATCTCCTACTGGGCGAGCAAGGCGTCGGTACCGGTCAACTGGACGGCGCCCGCCGGCCAGTCGACCCGGTCGACATCGTCCGGGTCCGGCGGCGGGGCGATCGTCTCGCTACTCACCGACGGCGGAGGGCCCGGCACGCCGGGCCAGGTCGGCGGCCTCGTTGCGTTGACCGACGTCGCGGTCACCCGGGTGGTGTCGGTGACGCTCGTCGTCGGAACGGGGTGACGATGGCCCCCCGACGGGGTCTCTGGGTACTGATGGTCATGGGGGGCCTGGCGACCGCCTGCGCGGCGTCCGGGCGCACCTATGTCGCCGAGGAGCCTCCCGCACCGACGTCCACGAATCTCGTCCAGCTCGATTTCGAGGATCGTGCGGCGCCCGTCGGCGAGATCGTCCCGTCGGTCGAGAACACCGGGAGGGGCAGGTTGTACGCCGAGATCATCACGCACGCTGGGGGACGCATCCTCCGCGCCGAGGGGAGCGGGTCGGGGTACGCCCTGCGGTTCCCCGGGCTCGAGGGCGGGATCGACCCGCCCTCGGCAATGCTGCTGCTGCGCAGCCAGGACACCGAGGACTTCCTGAGCCCAGGGTCAGCGGATTTCGCGTTCGGCGCCGACCTGCTCCTCGACGAGGAGTCGGAGGACGCCCCGACCGACAACGGCAACAACGTGGTGCAACGCGGGCTCTACGTGGACACTGCGCAGTACAAGCTGCAGGTCGACCACGGCGCGTTCTCGTGCCGGGTCGCCGGCTCGGAGGGAGAGGCGGTCGTGAGCGCATCGGGCGTTGTGGAGCCAGGGGAGTGGTACCGCGTGTCGTGCGAGCGGCGCGACGGCGACCTCCTGCTCACCTGGGAACGCCTCGCCGACTCCGAGACGGGGACGGAGACGAGCCCGGCAACGACCGGCGATGTCACCTTCCCCAAGGGGACCCCATTCGTGGTCGGAGGGAAGCTCGACGCCAGAGGTGAGGTGACGGTCGACGCGACCGACCAGTTCAACGGAGTGATCGACAATGTGTGGTTCACACTCCAGGACTCCTGATGAGCGTGTTGACCCCCCGTGGCGTCCGTCCGATGGCTGAGGTCCGGGTCCTGCGCGGGCCGAACCCGATCCGGGTCGTCGTGGTCGCTCACCACGCCCTCGTCGGCGACGCCGTACGGATGGCGCTGTCCAGCCGGGGCATCGTCGCCACGGGTGCGTCGCTGGGCCGCGGCAGCCAACGCGAGCTGGTCGCGCTCGCGCGGGTCGTCTCCAGCGTCCGGCCGGCCCTGGGCCTGGTGTTGTGCGACGTCGACGACCCCGTCCAGCTCCGTGAGACGGTCCTGCTGGCCCGTGGCGTGCCGATCCGGTGGCTGCTGCTGACCAGCTCGCAGGACGACAGCAGGTGGGGGGCTGCCGTGGAGGCGGGCGTCCACGGCGTGGTGCCGATGTCGGAAGGCATCGACGTCGTCGCGCACGCGGTCCGGGTGATCGCTCGCGGCCGCGAGGGTCTCTCGTCGGACACCAGGACGAGGGTGCTCCAGGCCTGGCGCCGAGCCGGTCGCGAGCACCGTCAGCTCGTGGAGCGTTTCGGCGGCCTCACCCCGCGGGAGATGAAGGTGCTGAGCCTCCTCGCCGAAGGCCTGACAGTGAAGCAGATCGCCGAACGCTCCGAGGTCGCCGAGGGCACCGTCCGCAGTCAGGTGAAATCGGTGCTCCGCAAGCTCGGCGTGAACTCCCAGCTGGCCGCGGTCGCCGCGCACCGGCGGGTCGTCACCCAGGCCACTCCGTTCCGCCAGCGGCCCTGAGAGCCGGGGACTAGCTGGCCTTCTTCCGCGCCGTCTTCTTCGCTGCCGTCTTCTTGGCGGTGCTCTTCTTGGCAGCAGATCTTCTTCGCCGTGCTCTTCTTGGCAGCGGCCTTCTTGGCCGGCTTCGGCTTCTCCTCGGCCTCCTCGCCGCGGGCGGTCTTGGCCGCGTCGACGGACCGCTGCAGCGCGGCGAGCAGGTCGACGACCTCGCCCGAGGACTTCGTCGAGGTGGGGGTGCGCTTGACCTCGCCACCCTCGATCTTCGCCTTCACCAACGCCTCGACCGCGCCGGCGTAGTCGTCCTCGAACTCGCTGGGCTCGAAGTCGCCGGCGAGGGTCTCGACCAGCATGTTGGCCATCGTGACCTCGGCGTCCTTGACCTCCCCCGTCTCGATGCTGAAGTCGGGCTGCCGGACCTCGTCGGGCCACATCATCGTCTGGAGCACGATCACGTCGTCGCGCACCCGGAGCACCGCCACGCTGGTCCGATTGCGCAGGGCCACGGTGACGACCGCCATCCGATCGGCATCGAGCAGCGCCTGGCGCAGCAGCGCGTAGGGCTTGGCCCCCGTCTTCTCGGGCTCGAGGTAGTAGGACTTCTCGAACAGCATCGGGTCGATCTGCTCGCGAGGCACGAACTTCTCGACCGCGATCTCGCGCGAGGACGTGGACGGCAGCTCGGCCATGTCCTCGTCGCTGAGGATGACCATCTCGCCGTCCTCGGTCTCGTAGCCCTTGGCGATGTCGGCGTACGCGACCTCCTCGCCGTCGATCGAGCACACCCGTTGGTACTTGATCCGGCCGCCGTCCTTGGCGTGCACCTGCCGGAAGGAGACGTCGTGGCTCTCGGTAGCGGAGTACAGCTTGACGGGCACGCTGACCAGCCCGAACGACACCGCACCCTTCCAGATCGCGCGCATGGGGAGAGCGTACGCGGTCGCCGACCGCCTCCGCGGCATGAGGAACTGTGCCCAATTTCGGTCATGCCGCAGGAGCGGTGCCTTGACACGATCGCCGTGCCTTCGGATCTGGAGGCACCGTGAGTGCGGGGAGGGTGAAAGCGCATGTCTCCAGCAACAGCGCAACGGCAAGGACGGTTGGTCCCAGCCTTGCTCAGGGTCGCGTCGAGCCTCCCCCTCGTAGCTGCCCTTCTCGCTGCCCCCGCACTCACGGCCCAGGCATCTGCCGCCCCGGGCGAGATCGGGTTCGTCGCCGCAGCCAGCACGTCCGGCAACCGGACCGCGCACACCGTGCGGATCCCTGCCGACGTCAGCGCCGGCGACGTGCTGCTGTTGACGCTCACCACGAACTCCACGACCTCGACGATCGGCGACCCGCCCGCGGGTTGGAACCTGATCGAGACGCGGGACGGCAACGGTGTCCGCGGCCGGTTGTGGACCAAGGTCGCCGTCGCCGCGGACGCCAATGCGAACGTCACGGTCACCGGCAGCGCCTTCGCCAAGTCCACCATGAGCGTGGCGGCGTACCGCAGCACCGGCGACACCCCCACCGTCACGTCCGAGGTCGGGGGATCAGATGCTTCCGGCACCAGCCACCCATCGCCCCATGCAGAGGTGGCTGGTGCCGGTTCCTGGCTCGTCAACATCTGGTCGGAGAAGTCCTCGACGGACACGACCTGGACGCTGCCGGGCAACGTCGTCGAGCGCGCTACTTCCGCGTCGACCGGTAGCGGCAAGACCAGCGCTGTCATCGGTGACTCGGGAGCCCCGGTGCCCGTTGGCGGCGCCGACCGTACGGCGACCACGAGCGTCGCGGTCTCACGCACGGTGATGTTCTCCGTGGTGCTGAGCCCCGGTGAGGTGGTCAACCAACCCCCCGATGCCTCGTTCACCGCGGCCTGCGACGAGCTCGTCTGTGACTTCGACGCCGGGGATTCGTCGGACCCCGAGGGAGTCGACCTCACCTACTCCTGGAACTTCGGCGACGGAGCGACCGGTACCGGCGAGACCGCTCAGCACCCGTACGCCGCGAGTGGTCCGCGCACGGTCACTCTCACCGTCAGCGACGGCCAGTCGACCGATCAGACAACTCGGAGCATCAACCCGCAGGAAGCGGTCTCGCCCGGCGAGATCACCTACGTCGGCTCCGCCACCACGGCCGGGAACCGTCCCAGCCACTCGGTGACGATCCCGCAGTCGGTGGAGCCCGGGGACCGGCTGTTGTTGTTCCTCACCACCAACTCCACGTCCACCACGATCAACGACAGCCTCGACGGCTGGACGCTCCTGCAGACGCGTGACGGCAACGGCACGCGCGGCCGGGTCTGGACGCGCAGCGCCACCGCGATCGACGCGGGCCGCGTCGTGAACATCACCGGCAGCGGCTACTCGAAGTCGGTGCTGAGCGTCGCCGCCTACCGCAGCACCGGGCCCGCCCTGATCGGGGCCTCGGCCATCCGCGGGGTCGACTCGTCGGCCTCGAGCCACACCACCCCTGCGTCCACCGCCGACCACGCGAACTCGTGGCTGGTGAACTACTGGAGCGAGAAGTCCTCCAGCGCCGTGACGTGGACCCTGCCGAACGGGTCCCTGACCCGTACCCAGGGCGAGTCCACCGGCACCGGCAAGGTCAGCGGCATCCTCGGCGACTCCGACGGCGCGATTCCGCTGGGCAGCGTGGCCGGCCGCACGGCCACCACCAGCCTCGCCGTGACCCGTTCCGTCCTGTTCACGGTCGTGCTCGACCCGGGCGTCGACGCCACCGAGACGAACGAGCCCCCGGAGGCAGAGTTCACGACCGGCTGTTCGGCCCTGACCTGTGAGTTCGACGCGGAGCACTCCTTCGACCTCGACGACGACACGCTCACCTACGCGTGGAACTTCGGCGACGGTCAGACCGGCACCGGCGTGAACCCGACGCACACCTACGCCACCACCGGAACCCGCACGGTGACCCTGACCGTGGACGACGGTCACGGCCACACCGACCAGGCCACCGGCAGCGCCACCACGACCGCCCTCAACCCACCGCTCGGACACACCAGGCTGGTCCCCGACATCCCGCGCACCAACCAGCCGACGATCACCACCGGTGAGATCTGGGACATCGAGGTGGTCGGCAACATCGCCTACGTGGCCGGCGGGTTCACCTCGCTCCGGCAGCCCAACAACGGCGCCGTCGTCAACCAGTCGCTGCTGGCGGCGTACAACTGGAACACCGGTGCGATCCTCACCACCTTCCGGCCGACCTTCACCGCCGGCCGCGTGGACGCGGTCGAGGCCTCGCCCGACGGCACCAAGCTCTACGCCTCCGGTGACTTCGGCACGGTCAACGGCCTGAACAAGAAGGGGATCGTGCGACTCAACCCGACGACGGGTGCGGTCATCGACACGTTCACCGCGAACACCAACGGCAAGGCCAACGAGCTCGCCGTCACCAACTCCACCGTGTACGTGGGCGGGCGGTTCACGCTGATCAACAACGTGCCGCGCGGCGCCCTGGCGGCGCTCGACGGCAACACCGGAGCGGTGAAGGACAACTTCGTCAACAACATCACCGGCGGTATCGGCACCAACGGCGAGCTGGCCGTGCAGCGGCTCAAGCTGACCCGCGACGAGGGCCGGCTCCTTGTCGTCCACACCGGCCGCCAGATCAACGGCCAGAACCGGTACGGCATCGGGATCATCAACACCCGGACCAACAAGCTGACCCCGTGGAAGACGACCCTGTGGGAGGACAACCTGCAGTTCGTCGGCGGCATCCAGCGGATCTACGGCGGCGACGTGTCACCGGACGGCTCGCAGTTCGTCGTCACGAGCGGCTCCGGCGGGGACCGGCCGCCGATCAACGACACCGTGATCGTCTACAACCTGAACAACGACACCGACGCGCAACCGGTGTGGATCACCCGGCAGTTCGACTCGACCTACTCGGTCGCCTGGACCGAGGCGGGCATCTACGTCGGCGGCCACTTCCAGTGGTCCGAGTCGGCAACCGCGCCACTCCCGTGGCCCGGCCTCGACGACGTCGGGTACGGCACCGGGCAGGGTCTGTCGGCCTACGCGCTGGGTGACGTCGTGGTGAAGCGGTTCCACCTCGCCGCCCTCGACCCTGCGGACGGGCATGCCCTGGAGTGGTTCGCACCCTCGAACTCCTACGAGGGCGACAAGCACATCGAGGCGACACCGCGCGGCCTCTTCGTCGGCGGCGACGGCAACACCAAGGGCGGCTACAACGTCGGCCGGGTCGCGTTCTTCGACTTCAACAACGAGCCGGCGAACAACACCACCCAGACCGTGATCACCGACCCGATCGAGGGTCGGATCAAGTCTCCCGACGAGCCTTTCGAGATCACCGGCACGGCCACCGCGCCCAGCGGCGTCAACCGCGTCGAGCTCGAGATCATGGACCGCAACACGGGTCGCTACCTGGCCGACAACCTGACCACGTGGGGCAGCACGACGCTCAACACGTTCAACGCCACCCTGGACCCCGGCACCGGACCGAACCGGACCTGGCGTCTGCCGGTGACCATCGCGGGCAACCGCGAGCTGCAGGTCCGGGCCCGCGCAGTCGCGAGCAACGGCACCGCCGACAACACCAAGGCGGCCAAGAAGTTCGAGACGTTCGGTATCGACGACCTGCCGCCCGAGACTACGGTCAGCGGCCCGGGCAGCCCGGTGAACTCGTTGACCTTCATGATCACCGGCAGCGCCACTGACGACGTCGGGGTCAACGGGGTGAGCTTCACCCTGCGGGACACCCAGGGCCGCTACCTGCAGGAGGACGGCACGGTGTCCGGCACCTACAACACCTTCCAGGTGGAGCTGGACGTCCAGGGCGCGATCAGCACGACGTGGTCCTACGAGATCACCCTCCCGTACGAGGACGAGTGGTTGATCCAGGCGCGTGCGACCGACACCGCCGGGCAGTCCGACCTCGACACTGCCGACCGACGCTGGATCGTGACCGAGAACGGCCAGCCGCCAACGGTGTCGATCACCCAGCCCGTGGAGATGCTGCCGCCGACCACGGCGCAACCGCTCACGGTGGCGCCAGGAAGCCCGATGACGTTCGCCGGCTCGGCGAACGACGAAGACGCGCTTGCCGGGGTCTACATCACGCTGCGCAACAACACCACCGGTGAGCGGCTGGCTGCCGACGGCACGTGGGGCGCGAACGTGATCGCCGGCAGCTACCGGGTCTCGCCGGTGAACCTGAACCAGCCGAGCTACAACTGGTCCTACACCACGCCGTTCAACCTGACGCCGGGCCAGTACTCGTTCACGGTGTCGGCCGAAGACCAGATCGGACTGGGTACGTCCTCCAACAACCAGGGTCGGCTCACGATCAATGTGGTCATCCCGGGTGACAACCCACCGGACGCGCGGATCTCCCCGACCGGCACGATCACCGGCCTCCAGGTGCTGCACCTCGACCTGGCCGGGACCGCGACCGACGGCCAGGGCGTCGCCTCGGTGAAGCTGACCATCGAGGAGGAGGACAGCAGCCGCTACCTCACGCCCAACGGCCAGCTCACCGGTCTGTTCACGACGATCGACGCTGTGATGGCCAGCCCCGGCGCCACGAGTACCACCTGGACATACTCTGTGAACCTTCCGATCCAGGGCGATTGGCGGATCACGGTCTCTGCGGTCGACACGTCCGGGCAGGTGGATCCGTCGACGTCCGGCGCGACCGCGCGGTACCCGATCTATCCGGGTGACCAGCCGCCGGTGATGAACGAGACGCTGCTCGCCCCGATCGAGGGCACCGAGTTCCCCGACGGCAAGATCTTCATCAGCGGCCGGGCCGAGGACGACCAGGCGATGCAGAGGGTGGAGGTCGCCGTCGTCAACGCTGCGGGTCAGTACATGAACTCGACCGGTGGATTCACGAGCACCAGCGCGAGCTGGCGCACGGCGTTCCTCAACAGCCCGGGCACCCCGGGGTCGAACTTCTCCTACACGACCCCGGTGATCCCGCCCGGCGCCTACACGGTGCGGGTGCGGGCGGTCGACCAGCACGACTTCGTCGGCGCGATCTACGAGCGGCACGCGACGGTGACGCACCCGCCCAACAACCCGCCGGTGGCCAGCTTCACCACGTCCTGCGTGCAGAACAAGTGCACGTACGACGCTCGAGGCTCGACCGACGAGAACGCGGCGTCGCTGACGTACTCCTGGAACTTCGGCAACGGCTCCGGCTCCGGTGCGCTGCCGACCAGGACCTACACCAGCGCCAACACGTACACGGTGACCCTGACCGTCCGGGACGAGTGGGGCATCACGGCAACCGCCACGACCACGGTGACCATCATCGAGCCCACGAACAACGTCGCCCCGGTCCCGGTGATCAACCCGCCTGCGTGCGCCGCGCTGAGGTGCAACTTCTCCAGTGTCGGGACCGACGATCCCAACGACGGTGACACGTTCAACACTCGCTGGGAGTGGGGTGACGGGACCAACGGGAGCAACTCGTCGGCACCGTCGCACACGTTCCCGGCGGCGGGCACCTACACCGTGACCCTGACCAGCACGGACGGATGGGGCAAGGTGGGCACCATCACCAGACAGGTGACCGTCGCGCCATAACCGGACGAGGGCGACTCGGCCTCAGGCCGAGTCGCCCTCCACGGGCTCCGCCCAGACGATGATGTTGCTGTCGTAGTCGCCGTCGTGGTAGTCGGTGCAGGTCACCAGCACCAGGCGGCCGGCCTGAGCGCGGCCCTGGCTGAAGAGGCTCTGGGCGCGGTCGGCGACCTCCTCCTTGGTGAGCTTCAGGACACCGGTCGTGCGGTAGTCGACGAGCTTGCCCTCGTCGCGGATCCGGACGAGAGCCCCGACGTCGATCGTGGGCAGGTCGTTCATCACGCCCCCGCCGGTGCTGACGGTGTGACCGGTGACGACGGTCTGTCCCTTGCCGCTTCCGGGCTCCGCACTGTCGTCCCACCAGCCGACCACGTCGGTGTCGGCCGGTGGGGTGAGCACCCCGTCGGATGCCAGCTCGATCGGCTCCAGTGGCGCCTTGATCTTGATCGAGGGCACCAGGATCTCGTCCGGTCCCTTGGTGGGGGTGTCGGGAAGATCCTCATCGACCGACGAGCTCTCCTGGGTATCCGAACCCGTGATCGGGTTGTTCCCGGGCAGCACCGCCCAGCCGACGAGAGCAAGACCGACGACGACCAGCCCTACGACGATCCAGGTACGACGGTCGCGCGGTAGGCGCAACGTCGTGCTGGGTTCCTTCCGGCGGCCCGTCATGGGTAGGTCTCACACACAGGGGATGGAGTCAGCGACCCAGCAGTCGCCGGTATCCGACCAGACCCGCGGCGCCGCCCAGCATCAGGAGGCCACCGACGAGGGCGAGGTTGTTGACGCCGCCACCGCCCGCGGCACCGGCGTCGACCGTGGTCGGCACGTCGGGACCGCCGGGACTGTCGGGACCATCCGGGTTGTCAGGACCATCCGGGCTGTCAGGACCGTCGACCTGAGTGTTCGGGCCGCAGCTGACGGTGGCGATGTCTGCAGAGAGCAGCGAGAAGCCACCGAACTGGCGGGCAGCCGGGAGCACCTCCAGGTCGAGGGCGGTGACCTCGACCTGCGTGCCGTCGCTGGAGACCGTCTGCTTGTTCAGCGTGGCGTCGAGGACGTTGTCCTCGAGCGGGGCGAGCTGGTCGGCGATCTGTGCCACCAGGGTGCTGACGATGTTGTCCTGCAGCGCCTGGACCGCTGGGGAGAGCTTTGCCAGCAACCCGTTGAGGGTGTTGTTCAGGTCGGTCTGGACGGCGTCGAGCGCGACGTTCACGACCTCATCGAGGTCGGTGAGCACCTTGGTGTTCGGCTCCGGGCTCGCCGGGAACTCGACCAGGGCTACGTTGTTGCTGCCCGGAAGGCCGAGCGACAGCTTGGTGTCAGCGATGTTGGCCGTGCCCTCCGCGCCGCCCGGGTCGGCCACGCACTGCGACTGAATCGCGCCGAGGGTGCCGGTGATGCCGACGTTGGAAAGCGGCGCGAGCGAGTCGGTCACGGCTCGGGTCAACGGACCGACGAGCTGGTCGGCCAGCGGCTGCAGCAGCGGGTCGAGCGCACCCAGCGCCGACTCCGGATTGATCAGCCGGACCCCTGTCAGGTCGAGGTTGGCGATGTTGACGCCGACAGGGTCACCGGGGGTGAGGCAGTTGGACTCGCCGACGTCGCCGACGACGGCGCCGTCACCTGCAACGCCGGCGCAGGCGCGCGAGACGCCGTTGCCGTTCTCGACCTTGGCGCTGGAGTCCTGCGCAATGACCCCGATGTCGAGCACGTCTTGGTTCTCGAGAACGTCGATCGGCGGGTTGGCCTCACCGGTCTTCGTCTCGCCCTTACTGGCGTAGGTCGCCTTGGTTTCGCCGGTGGATACGGGACTCCCTGCGACAGCGAGCGTCAGCCCGTTCGCCGATGCTTGGGTGGCGGGAGCCGCCGCGGCGGCTGGACCCATCGACAGGCCGAACAGTGTTGCGGCCGCGAGTATGGCCCCGATTTTGGCAAGGTGGTACGTCACGTTGTGTCTCCTCAAGAGCGCGCGCATATTTCCCGAGCGGTTACCAGAAACGGCACCTGAGGTGCCCCATGTGCCGCTCACCGTAGCGGACCCTGAGGGGTATTTGGATACCCGAGACACCTGGTGGTCAGTTCGTTCCATCGGGACCACCACAATGTGGCCCATGCGCCCCATGCTGGCCACGCCCGGCCGCCACATTCCCGCAGGTGACGCGTGGACCCATGAGGTGAAGTGGGACGGCATCCGGGTGCTCGCCGACTCCCGCGACGGGGTAGAGCGATTTCTGAGCCGGAACGGCAACGATGTCACGGCCGCCTGGCCCGATCTGGCGGCGTCCCCGCTGCCCGGGCGCGACCTGCTCGTCGACGGCGAGGTGATCGCCCTGAACGAGGACGGTCTCCCCGACTTCCGGGTGCTCCAGGAGCGGATGCACGTGCGGTCGGCGGCGGCCGTGGCCCGGCTGGTGAAGCGGGTGCCCGCGACGTTCATGGTCTTCGACCTGCTCCGCCTCGACGGCGCCGATCTCACGGCCGAGCCGCTCGAGCGCCGCCGCGAGCTGCTCGTGGACCTGATGGAGGGCGCGCCCTGGCAGGTGCCCACCGCGTACGACGACGGGCCGATGCTCTATGAAGCGACCCGGCAACAGGGACTGGAGGGGATCGTCAGCAAGCGGCTCTCGTCCCGCTACGTGTTCGGGGAGCGGTCACCGCACTGGCTGAAGTTCGCGCACCGTCACCGCGGGTCGTACGTCGTCGGCGGCTGGCGGCCGCAGGAGGGCGGCACGCACCTCGCCGCCGTGCTCGTGGGGGAGCCCACGGCCGAGGGTCTCCTCTACCGTGGCCGGGTGGGAAGTGGCATCGGGCCGAAGGTCAGTCGCCTGCTCACCGCTGCCTTGGAAGGACACGCGCGGTCCGACAGCCCGTTCGCCGACGAGGTGCCGGCGGTCGATGCCCGCGGCGCCCACTGGGTCGACCCGGTGCTCGTGGTCGACGTCGACACCCACCGCACCGCCCGGGCGCAGCGGCTGCGGCAGCCGTCGTACCAAGGCCTTCGGCGCGACCTCAGCCCGGACGACATCTGATGGCGGTCGACAAGCAGGAGGTCCATGTCGACGTCGAGGGTCGGACCCTCAAGATCAGCAGCCTCGACAAGGTGCTCTACCCGCGCACCGGCACCACCAAGGGGGAAGTGCTCAACTACTACGCCCAGATCGCGCCGACGATGCTGCCGCACCTGAAGGACCGGGCGGTCACCCGGATCCGCTGGCCGCACGGGGTCCAGGACATGAGCTTCTTCGAGAAGAACGCGCCCAACGGCACGCCGTCCTGGGTGCGTACCGCCACCGTTCCCACCACTGGCAGCCGATCCGGGAAGGGCGACGGCACCATCACGTTCCCGATCGTCGACGACCTGGCGACGCTCACCTGGATGGTCAACCTGGCCGCGCTCGAGCTGCACGTGCACCAGTGGACGGTCGCCCGCAACGGGCGACCGCGGAACGCCGACCGGCTGGTCATCGACCTCGACCCCGGCGAGCCCGCCGGGCTGCACGAGTGCTGTGCGGTGGCGCTGCTGGTGCGCGAGAGGCTGGCCGAGCGCAACCTCGTCGCAAAGCCCGTGCTCAGCGGCAGCAAGGGTCTCCATCTCTATGCGGACCTGCCGAAGCGGCTGCCGTCGGACGAGTCCACGGCGCTGGCCAAGGAGGTCGCCGAGGAGCTCCAGGGCGAGCACAAGACGCTGGTCACCGCCACGATGACCAAGGCGAAGCGCTCGGGGAAGGTGTTCCTCGACTGGTCGCAGAACGCCGGCTCGAAAACGACCATCTCGCCGTACTCCCTGCGCGGCAAGGAGCGGCCGTACGTCGCGGCGCCGGTGTCGTGGGATGAGGTCGAGGAGGGCGCCGACGACGAGCTCGGTCTAGAGCAGTTGCGCTTCGACGAGGTGCTGCAACGGGTCGCCGAGCACGGAGATCTCTTCGCGTCGTAGCAATTCCAGCGTTCGAGGGTCCGGCACCGGATCCGCTCCTAGCCTTGAGGGGATCGTAGGAGCCCCCGATGAGTGCACCGCCCGGCTGGTACCAGGACCCGCAGCGTTCGTCCGGGCATCTACGTTGGTGGGACGGGCGGGCCTGGACCGAGCAGCGGATCGCGCCCCCGGACGCGCAGGTGCCGGCGGCGTGGAACCCGATCCGAATGGCCCGGCGGCACCCGCTTTCGGTCGTTCTGGCGGCGGTGTTCGCGCTGGTCGTGGTGTACAGCGCGGTCGACTCCGCCGACGAGGAGCCGACGGTCCGGGACCAGAAGACCTCGGCCAACGAGCGCGGTGCTCCCGCGGAGCCCGAGGGCGAGCCGGCACGGGAAGTGGTGGCGCGCACCTATCTCGTCACCCGAGTCGTGGACGGGGACACCCTTGAGCTCGGCAACGGCGAGACCGTCCGGCTGGTGGGGATCGATGCTCCCGAGGTCGGCCAGTGTGGCTCCGAGCGAGCAGCAGCCCGCCTGTCCCGGATGGTGCTCGGTAGAGGGGTGCGGCTCGGTCGGTCCGACGAGGATCGCGACCGCTACGGCCGGCTGCTGCGGTACGTCGACGTCGGCGCCCAGGATGCCGGTCTGCGGTTGATCAAGGACGGACTCGCGATCGCAGGCTACGACTCACGCGACGGCTACGGGGACCACCCGCGGGAGCCCCTGTACGTCGCCGAGGACAAGCACGTGAAGCAGTTCGTGTGCGAGTAACCCACTCGCGCGTCGAGTCGGACCCGCAGACAATGGCCGGATGGATACGGCCCCAGGGGATCTCGGCGTAGTCAACCTCCGTGACAAGCTCGCGCTGTTCTCGGAGCACTGGTCGCCCAAGGTGGTGGCTCGCCTGAACGACTACGAGATCAAGGTGGTCAAGGTCCAGGGTGAGTTCGTCTGGCACTCGCACGAGGACACCGACGAGCTGTTCCTGGTGATCGACGGTCGCCTGACGATCCAGCTGCGGGACGGCGATGTCGCGCTCGGCCCGGGGGAGATGTACGTCGTCCCCCGCGGGGTCGAGCACTGCCCGATCGCCGACGGCGAGGTCAGCGCCATGCTGATCGAGCCCGTCGGCGTCGTGAACACCGGCGACGCCGGAGGCGAGCTCACGGCCGCGCACGACGACCGCCTGATGGGCTGACCCTGTCGGAAACCACCCACTGTCAAGGAGAGCCCCGATCCGCCTCGGGGTCGTTGTCAGGGGTCTGCCGGATGCGGATGCGGCGCAGCCGCGATGGCCTGGACGGGCTCACTCCGACCGAGAGGAAACCCGTTGTCCACGCACCGTCCCCGTCCGTCCCGCACCGCCGCCCTGATCGCGACCGCCGCCCTGGGGCTCGTGGTCGCCACTCCGTCCGCCGCCCGCGCGGAGGAGGTGCCCGACCTCGACCGGCGCGCCCTCCGAGCGGCCATCGCCGGGTTGCCGGACCCGCAGATGAGCGCCGCGCAGGTCCGGGTTGCAGGCCCCGCCGTCCGCTTCCAGGCCGCGAGCGGCGTCCGCGATCTCGCGACCGGCCGACCCGCGCCTGCCGACGGGCGGTTCCGCATCGCCAGCGCCACCAAGATGTTCACGGCCGTCGTCGTCCTGCAGCTCGCCGACGAGGGACGGCTGGACCTGGAGGCGCCGGTCCAGCGGTATCTCCCGCACCTGCTCCCGCCCTCGTACCCGCCCGTTCCGGTGGGCTCCCTCCTCGACCACACCAGCGGGCTGCCGGCCTCGACGGAGGACGCGGGCTACGAGGATGCGGCGTACTACGTCGCGCACCGGTTCGACCACTACACCCCGCGCCAGGTCGTGGCCTCGGCCACCGAGCAGCCGATGGAGTTCGAGCCGGGCACCGCGCAGCACTACAACGGCGTGGGCTACTTCATCGCCGGGCTGGTGATCGAACGCGTCACCGGTAGCTCGTACGCCGAGCAGCTGCGGCGCCGGATTCTGCGCCCGCTGCACCTGGAAGGGACGAGCCTCCCGCGGCCGCACCAGTACGGCGTACGCGGGCCGCACGCGCACACCTACGTGAGGGTGGACGGCGTGCCGGTCGACGTGACGGCTCGCAGCCCCTACGGATGGGCCGAGAGCGGAATGATCTCGACCACCGCCGATCTGACCCGACTCCTCCGCGCCGCCTTCCGAGGGCCGCTGCTGTCCTCCGAGGCTCGCTCCCACCTGTTCACCGTGCCCGACGTGCCGTACGTCGGCGACAACAGCTGCGCCCGCGGACCGGGTGCGGGGCAGGCCTGCCTCAGCATGGGCCTGACCCGAACCGAGCTCCCCGGTGGGCTGGTCCTCTGGGGCAAGAGTGGCGGGTTCCAGGGCAACGCGGTCGCCGCGTTCGCCACCCGCGACCTGAGCCGGGTGCTCACGTACGCACTGCACCCGACCGGCAACCGGGACGGGTCGGAGGGCGAGCGGATCCAGCGGATCGTGACCGCCGCGTTCCTGGAGGGGAGCCCTGCCGCGACAATGGGTCCATGACCCGGGACCAACCCGTCGAGGCGTGGCTCACCGACATGGACGGCGTTCTCGTCCACGAGGAGGTGCCGATCGCCGGAGCCGCCGAGTTCGTCGAGGCCCTGAAGTCGTCGGGTCGCCCGTTCCTGGTGCTGACCAACAACTCGATCTTCACCCCTCGGGACCTGCGCGCCCGGCTGCTGCTGAGCGGCATCGACGTACCCGAGGACTGCCTGTGGACCTCGGCCCTGGCCACCGCGGAGTTCCTGCGCAGCCAGCGGCCCGAGGGGACGGCGTACGTCGTCGGTGAGGCGGGCCTGACCACGGCCATGCACGACGTGGGGTTCGTGATGACCACCCGCGACCCCGACTACGTGGTGCTGGGCGAGACCCGTACCTACTCGTTCGAGGCCATCACCCGGGCGATCCGGCTGATCGAGGGCGGGGCCAGGTTCATCGCGACCAACCCGGACCCGAGCGGACCGAGCCACCAGGGCACCTTGCCGGCCACCGGGTCGGTGGCCGCGCTGATCAGCACCGCCACCGGCCGGCAGCCCTACTTCATCGGCAAGCCCAACCCGCTGATGATGCGCGGTGCCCTCAACCGGCTCGAGGCGCACTCGGAGACCACGGTGATGGTCGGCGACCGGATGGAGACCGACATCATCTCCGGGCTCGAGGCCGGGATGCGCACGATCCTGGTGACCACCGGCTCGACCCGGCCCGAGCAGATCGCCTCGTTCCCTTACGGGCCGACCCGGATCGAGGACTCGGTGGCCGACCTGGTGCCCCTGGTGGCGTCCGGCGAGATCTGAGCCCGGGCAGTCACTCGCCGCCGAGCTCGGCGCGCATGGCTGACGCCGCCTCGTCGATGATCTGCCGCATCGAGGTCTCTGCGGCCGCCGGTTCGCGGTCGCGTACGGCGCGCGCGACGGCGTCGTGCAGGGCGATGGCCTCCGGGTTGGGGCGGCTGGGCATCAGGCCGTGGTGGGTCCGGCCGGCGAGCACCTCGGCGACCACGTCCGCCAGCGCCTGGACCATCTCGTTGCCGGACGCGGCGAGCAGCGTGCGGTGGAAGACCACGTCGGCCGCTAGGTAGGCGTCCAGGTCGCCGGAACGGCCGTGCACGACCATGTCGCTGACGGCTGAGGCGAGGGTGCTGCACTGCTCGGCGGTGGCCCGCTCCGCGGCGAGCGCGGCTGCCACCGGCTCGAACCCACGGCGCAGCTCCGAGAGCGAGAGCAGCTGCGAGCTGCGGTCCGCGCCGGCCAACCGCCAGCGGATCAGCAGCGGGTCGAAGACGTTCCAGGCGGCACGGGGGAGCACGGTCACCCCGACCCGGCGCCGCGACGTCACCATGCCCATCGACTGAAGGACCCGGATCGCCTCACGGGCGACCGGGCGGGAGACGGCGTACTCACCGGAGATCGCTTCGAGAGTGAGTACTCGACCGGGTTCCAGGTCACCGGTGACCAGCCGGGTGCCCAGCGCGTCCAGCACGCTGCTGTGCAGGCCGGGTCGGGAGGCGGGAACGGTCACGTGGTCATCCTCCCAGCGAACGACGTTCGACAAAAGATATGACTAATCTAGCCGAAACCCTTGCAAAGATCGGATTAATTAAGAGAGGGTGTGGCGCATGTCACCGATCGTCGTCATGGGCGTCTCCGGCTCCGGCAAGAGCACCGTGGGCGCCGCGCTGGCGCAGCGGCTGCGGGTGCCGTTCGCCGACGCCGACGACTTCCACCCGCCCGAGAACGTCGCAAAGATGACCGCCGGCGAGGCCCTCGACGACGACGACCGCTGGCCCTGGCTCGAGGCGATCGGGGAGTGGCTGGCCGCGCATGACGGCGGCGTGATGACCTGCTCTGCGCTCAAGCGGTCCTACCGCGACCGGTTGCGGCTGCACCGCCCGGACGTCGAGTTCGTGCACCTCCACGGCGACCGCGACGTGATCACCCGCCGGCAGGCCACCCGACCGGGGCACTTCATGCCCGCCTCCCTGCTCGACTCGCAGTTCGCGACCCTCGAGCCGCTCGAGGACGACGAGCACGGGTTCGTCGTCGACGTCGACCAGTCGGTCGACCAGATCGTCGAGGCGGCCGTCGCCGGCCTCGACCCCGCGCCCCACCACGAGGAGAACTGATGGTCCTGAACTCGCTCGTCGCCACCCTCGCGGACACCGAGCTGGTCGAGCCGGTCGCCGGTGGCTTTCAGCTGGTGCTGGCCGCCCTGATCGGCATCGGCCTGATCGTCGGCCTGATCACCTGGGCGAAGATCCACCCGTTCCTCGCCCTGATCATCGGTGGTCTGTCCGTGGGCATCGTCGCCGGGGTGGACCTCGCCGACGTGATCGTCAGCTTCAGCACGGGCTTCGGTGAGACCGCGGCGGGGGTCGGCATCCTGATCGCGCTGGGCGCGATGTTCGCCAAGCTGCTCGCCGACTCCGGTGGAGCCGACGAGATCGTGGACGCGATCGTCGGACGCGCCAGCGAGCGGATGCTGCCCTGGGCGATGGCGCTGGTCGGCGCGATCATCGGCCTGCCGATGTTCTTCGAGATCGGCCTGGTCCTGCTGATGCCGGTGATCTACCTGGTCGCGCGCCGCGCGCAGCTCTCGCTGATCGCGATCGGCATCCCGGCCCTGGCCGGGCTCTCGGCGATGCACGGACTGGTGCCGCCGCACCCGGGTCCGCTGATCGCCATCGAGACTCTGGGCGCCGACCTCGGCACCACCCTGGCTCTGGGCGTCCTGGTAGCGATCCCGACGGTCGTGGTCTCCGGACCGTTGTTCGCGCCGTTAGCCGCCCGCTGGGTGCCGGTGGCGGCTCCGGACCGGTTCGAGGCCCGCGACTCCGAGGAGATGGAGCAGCGGCCGTCGTTCCCCATCACGCTGGCCACCGTGCTGCTGCCCGTGGTGCTGATGATGGGCAAGGCGCTGGCCGACATCATCCAGGACGACGAGGGGGACCCTCTCCGCCGAGTCCTGGATGTGCTCGGTACGCCCATGATCGCCCTGCTGCTCTCCGTCATCGTCGCGATCTTCACGCTCGGCCGAAATGCCGGCATGGACCGGGACGACATCCACAAGTGCCTCGAGACGTCGCTGCCCCCGATCGCGGGCATCCTGCTGATCGTCTGCGCGGGCGGCGGGTTCAAGCAGGTGCTGGTCGACACCGGTATCGGCACCAGGCTCGCCGACTGGGCGACCGCCGCCGACGTCTCGGTGCTGCTGCTGGCGTGGGTGCTGGCCGTGCTGATCCGGTTGGCCACCGGCTCGGCGACCGTCGCGACGATCACCGCCTCGGCGCTGATGGTCGGCCTGGCCGACGGTCTGAGCAGCGGCGAGACGTCGCTCATGGTGCTGGCCATCGGCTCTGGCTCGGTCTTCTTCTCCTTCGTCAACGACGCCGGCTTCTGGCTGGTCAAGGAGTACTTCGGGATGTCCGTCGGCCAGACCATCAAGTCCTGGTCGCTGATGGAGACGATCCTCTCGGTGACCGGCCTGGTGTTCGTGCTGCTGCTCGGCCTGGTGATCTGACCGAGACTGGTCGACTCAGTCGACGCAGAGGCAGAACGGGTGTCCGGCCGGGTCGAGGAAGACCCGGAAGGACGTGCCCGGCTGGTGGTCGTGCTTGGTGGCACCGAGCCCGAGCACGGCCGCTTCGCCGGTGTCGAGGTCGTCGACCATCACGTCGAGGTGCATCTGCTGCGGGTGCTCCTGCCCGGGCCAGACCGGAGTGGAGTAGTCCTGCACCGGCTGGAAGCAGATGCACTGACTGCCGTCCTCAGGGCGGATCTCACCCCACTCGGCGGAAGCGGTCACCTTCCAGTCGAGCAGCGCGCCGTAGAACGTCGCGAGCTCGGCCGGGTCGGGACAGTCGATGACGAGACCTGGGAAACGTGCGATAGCCATGGCGGCACACTAGGACCGGCCACCGACAGTGCGTTCTAGAGTCGGGCGGGTGCCCGCCGACGAGCCGCCGTACCTCCTGGAGACCGAGCGCCTGCGTCTCGTCCCGCTCGACACGACCCGGGCCGACGAGCTGGCCACGATCTACGCCGACCCGGAGGTCGCCCGCTACATCGGGGCGGACGCGCTGGACGCGGCGGGCACCCGCGCGCAGGTGGCGAGGTTCGAAGGGGTCTGGCGCGACCACGGCTACGGCCAGAGCGCGCTGCTCGAGCGCGACAGCGGCCGGGTGATCGGCCGCGCCGGCCTGCACCCGTGGCCGGTCTGGGGAGAGGTCGAGCTCGGCTACGCGCTGGCGCGCGACCGCTGGGGCGCGGGCCTGGCGCGCGAGGCGTGCGAGGTCTGGCTCGACTGGGCCTTCGCCCACCTGCCGGACGACCACCTGATCGCGGTCATCCAGCCGGCGAACGCCGCGAGCATCACGCTGGCCGAGCGGCTGGGCTTCCGCTTCGAGCGCGACGACGTGACACCGAGCGGGATCGACGTGGCGATCTACCGGTCGGACGCCTGAGGGAGGGACGCCGGCAGCAGCACCGTGTGCATGGAGTGCACGAGGCCCTCGGCGAGCTCGAAGCGCATCAGGGCCACCGGTTCGCCGTTGCGAGTGGCCAGGACCGCAACGCCGTCGTCGAGCGGCAGCGGCGTCAGGATCGAGCCGGACCGGGGCCCGAAGAAGAACACGGCTCGCACCGCGCACGCGTCGATCCCGTTGGCGTAACCGACGGTCTCGTCGTCGAACGTCGCCCAGCCCCGGACGTCGGGGTGCAGGGTGCGCGCCAGACCCTCGAGGTCCTCGCCCGCGCACGCGGCGATGAACCGGTCCACGACGGCCTGGAGCTCGGGGTCGGGAGTCCGGTGCGGCGCCTCCGGGTCGGTGCCGTGGATCGAGCGGCGGGCCCGGCTGGCCAGCTGGCGGCAGGCCGCCGGCGTCCGCCCGACGATCTCGGCGATCTTGTCGAAGGGGATCGCGAACACGTCGTGCAGGAGGAACGCCGCCCGCTCCGGAGGCGAGAGCTGGTCGAGCACGACGCCCAGCGCCCGGCGTACCTCGTCGTCGAGGGTGATCCGGTCGGCCGGGTCGGGCGCGGCGTCAAGAGGCCCGGGCGGCATCTCGTGGGGATCGCGCGGGCTCGAGTGCCGGCGATGGGCCGAGCCGAGCCGGTCCAAGGCCAGGCGGCGTACGACCACGACGAGCCAGGCCCGGAGGTCATTGATCTCCTCGACGCGCTGCACCGCGAGCCGGGCGAACGCGTCCTGGACCACGTCCTCGGCCTCGGTCGGGTCCGCGAGGATCCGCGACGCGATCGCGATGACGTAGGCCCGATCGTCGCGCCAGGCGGTGGCGATCCGCTCGTTGGTGTTCACGCTGGACAGGACGATTCCACTCACCTCGATGTGACACCAGACCCCGTTCCCCTTGGCCCGGTCACATCCCCACCCGCCGCGTCGTCCCATCCGGCAGCACCGTCCAACCAGACTCGGAGAGTGAGACATGCTCGACACGACCGTATGGATCGCCCAGATCTTCCTCGCCCTGTTCTTCCTCGCGGCCGGACTGCCGAAGTTGTTCGGCCGCGGGATCGACAGGTGGATCGGCTTCGACCGCATCTCGCGGCCGATGACCGTGGTGATCGGCCTCTGCGAGGTGGCCGCCGCCGTCGGGCTCGTCGTACCGATGCTGGTCGACGAGCTCCAGTGGACCACCCCGCTCGCCGGCGTGGGACTGGCCGCGGTCTCCGCGATGGCGGCCGGCTTCCACCTCCGCGAGCAGGAGTACCTGCCGGCCACCGAGACGGTGCTGTGGGCGTCGCTGGCCACCACGGTCGTGATCGGCCGCTGGGACGAGTTCGGCACCGGCCCGTCGATCTCGACCGAGGTCCTGGTGCCCGTGGTCGGCTGCCTGGTGCTGGCCATCCTGGTCAACCTGGCCATCCTGTTCCGGCAACCGGTCGAGGCTTAGGCGAACCCGGCCCGTGGGTGGCCCGACAGAACGGGCGCAATAATGGCCCTGGGGCCGGTCCACTGCCGTTCCTAGGGTGGAGTGCGATGAGCGCGCAGACGGAGCATCTAGCATCGCGGGGCGTGGACCTCCACCTCACCCTCGACGAGGGCAGCGGTCTGACCCAGCAGATCTACGACCAGATCCGGAGCGCGATCCTGAGCGGTCGACTCCCGAGCGAGACGCGGCTCCCGTCGAGCCGCGCGCTGGCGCAGTCACTCGGGATCGCCCGCAACACGGTCGCCGCGGCCTTCGACCATCTTCTCGCCGAGGGCTACATCCACGCGCGAACCGGGGTCGGCACGTTCGTCAGCCCCGACGCCGACCCGGCAGCCCGGCCCCCGGAGCGCACGTCCTCCCCGCTGACACCGGTGCCACTGTGGGGCGACTCGGCTCCCGACGTGCCGGTCCTGGACGGCGAGCCGCCGGCGTACGACTTCCGCAGTGGCATGCCCGACGACTCACGGTTCCCCTACCCGGCCTGGCGCCGGCACGTTGACGGCGTCGCTCGCCGGTCCAGCCTGGGCGCCGTGTACGCCGACCCCGCCGGACCGGGCGTGCTGCGCGCCGCGATCGCGCGACACCTGGGAGTCTCGCGCGGGCTGAGCATCGGCGCCGACGACCTGATCGTCACCAACGGGGTGCAGCAGGCGCTGTCGCTCCTGGCCCAGGTCCTGGTCGAGCCCGGCGACGTGGTGGCGTTCGAGGACCCCGGCTATCCGCCGGCCCGCCGGGCGTTCGAGGCCGCTCGCGCCACCATCGTTCCGGTGCCGGTCGACGAGCAGGGCATCGTCGTGGACCGACTGCCGCCGCGAGCCACCGCCGTCTACGTCACCCCCGCCCACCAGTTCCCCCTGGGTGTCCGGATGAGCCTCGCCCGGCGGACCGCCCTGCTGGAGTGGGCGCGCGCGGCGGACGCCGCCGTCATCGAGGACGACTACGACACCGACTTCCGGTACGGCGCCCGGCCCATCGACCCCCTGCACGCCCTCGACCAGGCCGGTCGGGTGGTCTACATCGGCTCCTTCTCCAAGTCGATGCTGCCGACGTTGCGGAGCGGGTACTGCGTGGCCCCTCCGAACCTGCTCGACGCCCTGCGCCGGGCTCGGTTCGTTGCCGACTGGCACGGGCCGACCACCATCCAGCTGGCGTTGGCGGGCTTCATCGACGAGGGTCTCCTCGCGGCGCACGTGCGCCGGATGAGGCGCGTGTACGAACAGCGACGGGACCGGATCGCGATGGTCCTCGAACGCGTTTTCCGCCCGCACCTGCGGCCGATCCCGACGGCGGCCGGGCTGCACCTGGCAGCGACGTGCGAGGGGGCGACCCACGAGACGGTGGCTGAGTGGATCATGGCCTGCGAGAAGGAAGGGGTCGCCCTCCAGTCCGTCGGCGAGTTCGCGCTGGGGGATGTGCTGCCCGGCGTCATGCTCGGTTTCGGCGCGATCCCGCTCGAACGCATCGACGAGGGCCTCCGCCGACTGCGCATGGTGATCGGGTCCTGACCACTCGCGCCGGTGGCCCAGCCCCGACGAGCGCTCCGTGGCCCTGTGCGACCCGCGACCGGGGCCCTAGCGTCGAAGACCCGTGTCCCGTGGAGGTGAGATGGCGACCTCGTCAGTGCCCTTGACGGACCATCGCTCGCTCGACTGGTTGGCCGTCTCCGCTACGTCCCGCATCGTCGCCGGGGTGCGCGACGAGCACCTGAACCTGCTGACCCCGTGCGCCGGGTGGCGGGTGCGCGACCTGCTCCGGCACATGGTCGGCAACAACCGCGGATTCGTGGCGGCCGCACTCGGCGCGCCACCGGACCGGTTCGTCTGGGACGGTCTCGAGCTCGACTCCGCGATCGACCTACCCCACGAGTGGGAACGATCCGCGGACGAGGTCGTGTCGGCGTTCGCCGGGCTCACCCGTCCCGAGGACACCCTGGCCATCCCCGGGTACGGCGATGTCCCGGCCATGCAGGCGGTACGCATGCACTTCATCGACTACCTGGTCCACGGCTGGGACGTCGCGGTGTCGATCGGCGTCGAGCCCCAGCTGGACGACGAGGCCTGCCGCGAGGTGCTGCGGATCGCGGCTCGATGGCCGGTCGGGAGCCCGGAGATCTGGGGGCCGGATGCTCCCTTCGGCGAACCGGTCGAGGTCGACTCGAGCGCACCGGCAGGCGATCGCATGCTCGGCCTGCTCGGCCGCACCCCCTCGTGGCCGGAACTTGCACGGCCACAGATGTGGCCCAGCCCCTGACCGGTCCCTGCCTAGGATCGGAGGTCGTGGAACCGACCGTCACCCTGGCCGAGTCCGACTGGGAGTCCCATCGTCCCGCGGTCTTCGGCGCGGCCTACCGGATCCTCGGGAGCGTCGCCGAGGCGGAGGACGTGACACAAGACGTCTGGTTGCGCGCGGCCGCCGTCGACCTTTCCGAGATCCGCGACCTGCGGGCCTGGCTGGTGACCGTCGCCGCCCGGACGTCGTACAACGTGCTGAAGTCGGCGCGCGTCCGGCGGGAGGCGTACGTCGGGCCCTGGCTGCCCGAGCCGCTGCTGACCGGGCCTGACGCCGCCGCGCAGGTGCTCGTCGATGAGTCGGTCAGCGCCGCGATGCTGGTGGTGATGGAGGAGCTCAGCCCGGCCGAACGCGTCGCGCTGGTGCTGCACGACGTCTTCGACTTCCCGTTCGCCCGGATCGCCGAGGTGCTGGGTGGCACTCCGGTAGCCAGCCGCAAGCTCGCCTCCCGCGCGCGGAAGCGGGTCGCCGCGGCCGAGAAGCGCCCCCGAGCGTCCAGGGCCGAGACCGCCCGGGTGCTCGAGGCGTTCAAGGCGGCTGCCGACGCGGGGGACCTGGCCGGGCTGGTCGAGCTCCTGCACCCCGAGGCCGTCTACGTCGCCGACGGCGGCGGCAAGGTGACTGCCGCCCGCCGGCCCGTCACGGGAGCCCAGCGGATCGCCGTGCTGGTGGCGCGGCAGTTCGACATGAGGCGTCCCGATGCGTTCCGGATCATCGAGGTGAACGGGCAGCCTGCCCTGGCGACGTTCCGCGACGGCGCGCTGGTCTGGCTCGACACCGTGGAGTTCGACGACGGCCGGATCACGGCGTTCCGAAGACTGGTCAATCCCGAGAAGCTCGCCCAGGTCGGTCACATCTGAGCCCGCTGGCTTGTCTCCCTGGCGAACCTCCCGATCCCGGGGGCAAGTGAGAGGGGACGAAACGATGGCGCACGTCGTGATCATCGGCGGCGGATTCGCGGGTGTCTGGAGCGCGGCGGGAGCGGCACTGGCCCGCGGCGACGCGGACCTGCGCATCACGCTGATCGCGCCGAACGAGCACCTGGTGCTGCGGCCGCGGCTCTACGAGCCCGAGCCGGACCTGGCCAAGGTCGAGCTCAGCAGGATCCTCGAGCCGATCGCCGTCGAGCACCTGCAGGCGTCGGTGAGCACCATCGACACCGCGCGGCGCGTCGTGGTGGCCGACGGCGAGGACGTCCACTACGACCGACTCGTGCTGGCGGCGGGCAGCAAGCTCGTGCAGCCGCAAGACCTGCCGGGTGCGGAGCGGCTCTTCGACATCGACACCCTGGTCGGCGCGCGACGGCTCACCGACCACCTGCGCGGCCGGAACGACTTCTCCGCTGTTGTCGTCGGCGCGGGCTTCGTCGGCCTGGAGGCCGCCACCGCCCTGGCAGACCGGGGTCGGGTGCTGCTGGTGGACCGGTCGGACGTCGTGGGAGACCAGCTCGGCCCGGGACCGCGCCAGGAGATCGAGGCGGCGCTCGACGAGCTGGGCATCGAGACCCGCCTCGGGACGACGGTGACCGCGGTCGGCGACGGGTACGCCGTCCTCACCGACGGCACCCGGGTCGAGACGGACACCGTGGTCTGGTCGGTGGGGATGCGCGCCAGCGAGCTCACCCGGCAGATCTCCGACGACCTCGACCACCTCGGCCGAGTGCCGGTGGACGAGCGGCTGCGCGCCCTTCCCGAGGTGTTCGTGGCGGGGGACACGGCAGCGGCAGCGTTCGACGCGGAGCACACGGTCATGCAGGCCTGCCAGCACGCCAGCCCGCTCGGCAAGGTCGCCGGGTACAACGCGGCGGCCGACCTGCTCGACGTACCACTGCGTGACTTCACGCCCGGCCCGTACGTCACCTGCCTGGACCTGGGCGGCGCTGGGGCGATCTTCACCCGCGGCTGGGACCGCCGGGTGATGGCGTCGGGCGCAGAGGGAGCGGACGTCAAGAAGCGGATCAACCAGCACATCCACCCGCCGGTCGACGACGCCGAGGCGATCCTTGCGGCCGCCGACCGCGTCTACCTCGCGCTCCCGTTCTTTCCTCGCGACGACGACGAGGAGGCCCCGGCCGCATGATCCTGCTGACCAGCGCTCCGTTCCGTTAGAGCGCCGAGCAGAGGGCGGCGATCCGGTCCTCGGACCATTCGGGTGCGACCCCGCGGGCTCGCAGGAGGTAGTGCGCGCTCTCCTCAGCCGTCCAGCCGAATGCCTCGTGGAGTCCGACGAGGATGGTCCGCAGGTACGCAGCGGAGGGCGGCGCGGGTGCGAGGGTCTGGTGGGAGGTCAGGCAGAACATCGGGCTGCCGTCGCGGTCGCCGAGGTGCAGCACCGACTCGTAGACGCGCGAAGCCACGATCCACGGGCGGCCCGCTACCGGTGCGGGGGTGAGATCGCGGCCGACCGGCTGCCGCGCCTCCTGCGAGACCAGGTCGCTGAGCTGGCCGAAGGTGATCCCGAAGCCGCGGGCGGCGACCTCGCCCTCCGCCGACGCGTCGTAGAACGCCATCGCGCCGCCCCAGACGCTCGACCGACCGGCGAAGACGAGCGCGCCGGGGAGGGTGAGGGCGACGTCGCGCGTGGGCGGCGAGGGGTCCCGGCAGCCCTCGTAGGTACGCCGTGCCCCGGGAGGCCGGCCACCCTCCAGGTAGCACTGCAGCCTGCGGGCGCTCATGTTGGACGCATAGGCGACGTACCAGACGGGATCGTCGGTCTCCGGGTCGGCGATCACCCCACCACAGGTCTCTCCTCGAGGGCGCGATCGGCTTCCCGCAGCAGGACCGCTTCGGCGTCCTGATAGAGCGCCCAGGCCGCCTCGGGAGTGTCCGCAACCGCGGTCAGGCCGACGCGCCCGTGCTCGGTCAGGCAGCTGACCATGTGGAACACCACGCCGTACTGCCGGGCCGCGTCGTAGTGCAGCCCGTTGGTGACCACGACGTCGAAGAGGTCCTCGACCGTCAACGCCTTGAGCCGGTCGTCCTCCAGGTGATCGGTGGCGACCAGGTGCTTCATGGCGCCGGACGCCGTCGTGAACACCCCTCGTTCGCCGTCGTAGGAGCCGTCGGTGAGGTACTGGAGCGTCAGGAAGGGATGCGTGGTGCCTCCCTTGCGGAGGTTGAGCTCGATCGCGTACGGCGTCCAGTCGCCGGCGTCGTCGCGAACCGTGACGAAGTCGACCGCGAAGCGGCCGATCACACCCAGCCCGGCCAGGTGGTGGCCGATCACCTGAGCCGGCTCGACGATGGCGGCGGCGTAGGCGGGGTCGGCGGGGAAGATGCAACCGAGGTAACGCTGCCCGCTCGCTCCGCCGAGGAGCTGGTCGTGGGTCGAGAGCAGCTCGACCGACCCGTCGGCGAGGGCCCGCATCTGCACGCTCGGGCTGGTCAGCTCGACACCGGTGATGCGTTCCTCGACGATGCCGGCATCGGCGGCGAAGTCGGCGAGGTACTTCTCGATCCCGATGGAGGGGTCCTCCAGGGCCATGCCGAGCAGCCGTTGCCTGATCGTCTCCGGTTCGTCGGAGGAGCCCGGATCCGGCAGGTCGTGCAGGTCCACCAGCGCGTTGCCCGAGCCGGACACGCCCTCGTTGAGCTTCACGATCGCCTCGGTGAGAGTGGGCCGGCGCCGCCGCATCTCCTGGATGGCGGCGACGATGTCGTCGACGGAACGCAGGTCGTCGGCCCCGACCGGGCACCGGACGCCGAGCTCCTCGAAGATTCGTCGACAACCGGTCTTGCTGCCTAGGTCGGCAAGCCGCGGGTCGGAGCCGTACATCGGGACGCCGAGGCTGAGCGCCACGTCGCGCTCGAGGTCGGTCGTGTTGTACGGGATCAGGTGAGAATGCGTGGGGTTGGGGATCAGGTCGCGGATCTCCCGCAGCAACCGGGGCCTGGCCAGCAGCTTCTCGCTCAGCGACCCGGTGCCGGCGTCACCGACGCTGACCAACGTGAGCCGGGCCCGCGCGTGCGACGGGATGACTCCCGGCAGCAGCCCGAGGTAGTACTCCACGACCGACTCCGCCACCGGGAGGGACGTCACGAAGATCATCCGCAGGCGTGGCTGACGGAGCAGCAGAAGCAGGAAGAGCGCACGCTCCTCCGTCGCCTGGACGAGGGTCCCCGACGTCGCGGTGGTGTGTTCGAGGCTGATCGACGGCACGACGACCACCGACTCGTCGTCGAGCTGACGACGCATCGCGGCCCAGACATCGGGCATCGCCTCCTGGAGACGGTCGAACGCCGCGTACCGCTCGGGTTCGGTCAGCTCGGACAGCGTCCGTCCCGGCGAGGGTGGGGAAAGAGAGGTCGTGCTCATTGAGTCACCTGCCTGGTATCGAGAGATCTGACGGCGTGCACCCGGACCGGTCGGGAGAAGCCCTTCGGCTGGATGTCGCCGATGAGGTCGGACCCGACCGCGCCGTCGAGTCCGGCGAGGACGCGGTCGGTCACGCGCACCTCCCAGTCGGCGGCGTCGGCGCACAGTCGGGCGGCGAGGTTGGTGACGCTGCCGATCGCGGCGTAGTCGAAGCGGCCGGGGAAACCGATCCTCCCGAGCGTTGCGAAGCCCTGCGCGATCCCGCTGCGGTGCGTCAGGTCATGGCCGAGTCGTCGCCACGTGTCGGCGAGTGGCTGCAGCTCCGCATCGATCGCGAGCGCCATCCGGACGGCGCGGTCGGCCGCGTCGTGGCAGGGCACCGGATCGTTGAAGAACGCCATGATCCCGTCGCCGGTGAACCGCTCCAGCGTCCCCTCGTGCTCGTGCACTCGGCGGCCGACGACACCGTGGTACTCGCGGAGGACCGCCATCACCTCCTCGGGCTCACTGGTCTCCGCGAACGTCGTGAAGCCGTGGAAGTCGCAGAACACCACGACGATCTCGCGGCGGTGACTGGCGAGCAGCTCCTGGTCCCCGACCACAACGTCGGCCAGCTGGGGGGACAGGAAGTGGCGGAGCCGGCTGGTGCGCTCGAGCTCGGCGACGCCGTCAGCCACCCGCCGCTCGAGCTCGGCGTTCCACGCCGCGAGCTCCATGGCCTGCCGCTCGATCGTGTCGTGGTAGCGCTTGAGACGAGCCAGCGACGCCACCCTGGCCAGCAGCTCGTTCTGGTCGAACGGCTTCGTCACGAAGTCGTCAGCGCCGGCCTCCAGCGCCTCCAGTCGCTGCTGGCCGCCGCTCGCGGTGATCATCACGACGGGGAGGTACGCCGTCCGCTCCCGGGCGCGGATCCGGCGGCAGACCTCGTACCCGTCGAGTCCCGGCATCACGATGTCGAGCAGCACCAGGTCGACGTCCTGCTCCTCGAGCATCGCAAGGGCCTCCTGCCCGGAGCCGGCGGTGACGACGCGGTAGCCGCGAGGTCCGAGCACCGCGTCGAGCAGGCGCAGGTTCTGCGGCTGGTCGTCCACGGCGAGGATCGTCGGCTGGGTGTCGGTCATGACCGGCCGCCTCGGAGGAAGCTCTCCACCTCGCCGACCAGTGCGCGCACGCTGATCGGCTTCTCGAGGTAGCCGTCGAAGCCCGCACGCGTGGCGTTGGCCTGGTCCTCGGCCATCGCGGACGCGGTGACCGCGACCACCGGGATGTCGGCCGCCAGCGGACCTTGCCGCAGCCGGCGCATCGTCTCGAAGCCGTCGATGCCGGGCAGCTGGAGGTCCATCAGGACGAGGTCGGGCGGCTGCGCCATGGCCTCTCGGAGGCCCTCCTCACCCGAGGCCGCCGCCACGACGTCGTACCCCGCGGCGCCGAGCACATCACGGACCAGCTTGAGGTTGAGCGGGTTGTCCTCGACCACGAGGATCCGCGCGCCGCTCACGCCGGCTCCTTGGGACCGACCGCGTGCACGCCGACCCCGGCATGCGTCAGTGCAGCCAGCAGGTCGTCACGGCTCACCGGCTTCAACAGGTAGGCCACCGCTCCCAGCGCCAGCCCTCGGGCACGTGCGTCGACCACCGAGGCGACGACGACCGGGATGTCGGCGGTCCGCGGATCCGCTCGGAGCTGTTCGAGCACCTGCCACCCGTCCATCCCGGGAAGGCGGATGTCGAGCACCACAGCCTCCGGCCGCAGCTCGCGGGTGACCCGCAGCGCCTCGACGCCGTCCGTGGCCCGTTCGAGGCGCAGGCCCGAGCTCTCGAGGTAGGCGCCCATCAGGTCCAGGGACGCGCGGTCGTCATCGACGAGCAGGACCGTCGGTCGCGTCGACCCGGGCGCCTCGGACTCGGCTTCGGTGACGGCGCGGGGCCGAACGGGGACGGCGAAGCCGAAGGTGCTGCCGACGCCGACCTCCGACTCGAGCCAGAGCCGGCCGCCGAACAGCTCGATGATCCGCCGGGTCAGGGTGAGGCCGAGTCCCGTACCTTCCTCCCGCGCCACGCCCCGGCCACCCTGCTGGAACGACTCGAAGATGCGCTCGCGGTCCTCCGGCGGGACGCCGACCCCGGTGTCGGACACGGTGACCACCAGCTCGTCGTCCACCCGCTCGGCCCGGACCTCCACGCTTCCGCCGTCCGGGGTGAACTTGACGGCGTTGGACAGCAGGTTGAGCAGCACCTGCTTGAAACGAAGTTCGTCCGCGTCGAGGGTGTCGACGTCGTCTGTGATCCCGACGCTCACAGAGATGCCGTGCCGGGCCGCGCGCTCGCGCACCAGCGACACGACGTACTCGAGCGCCTGCTCGACGCGGAACGTGCTCGGCTCGAGGACCATCTGGCCGGCCTCGACCTTGGAGAGATCGAGGATCTCGTTCAGGAGCTCGAGCAGGTGCTTGCCGGAGTTCCAGATGTCGTGGACGTACTCGTCCTGGCGCTCGTTGAGCTCACCGAACATCCGGTCGATGAGGACCTCCGAGAAGCCGATCACCGCGTTCAGCGGCGTGCGCAGCTCGTGGGACATGCTGGCCAGGAACTCCGACTTGTGGTGGCTGGCCACCTCCAGCTCGGCGGACTTCGTCTCGAGTTCCCGGAACAGCCGGGCGTTCACGAGGGCCACCGAGGACTGCGTGGCGAGGGTCTGCAGCAGGTCGACCATGTCCTCGGGGAACGAACCCACGGTCCGACGGCGGATCACGACCACGCCGACGATCAGGTCGCCCCGAAGCATCGGGATAGCGAGCATCGACCGCCATCCGTCGCGGTAGAGGACCTCCTGGTGAGGATCGAGCGCCACCTGGGAGAGGTCGGGAACCTCGAGCGGACGCCGCTCGGTAGCGGCCCGGCCGACGAGTGTGGCGTCCCGCCGCATGGTGATGTTCCGCAGCTGGTTGAGAAGCTCCTGGCCACTCCCGGCCGCCGCCCGGACGACGAAGGCGTCCGTTTGCTCGTCGTACTCCATGATCGAGCCGCCGTCGGTGCCTGTGAGCCGGACCGCGTTGCTGACGATGCTGTTCAGCACCGCGTCCGGGTCGAGGCTCGAGCTCACCGCGTCGCCCACGTCTCGCAGCGCTTCGAGCTGCTCCACCTTGCTGGCCAGCTCGGCGCCGCGAACCTCGAGAGACTGCATCAGGTCGACCTGGCGCAGCGCGATCGCCGCCTGTGCCGCGAACTCGTCCAGCAGGCCCATGTCGCGCTCGCTGAACGGGGCTACCTGGGTCCGCCACATCGACAAGACGCCCACCACGTCGTCGCCCAGCAGCATCGGTGCCGACAGCAGGGTACGGAAGCCGGCCAGGCGCTGGAGGTCCTGTCGGCCGTACTCCGGGTCGGCGAGGACGTCCTCGATCTGCTGCGTACGCCGGTCCAGGGCGACCCGGCCGGACAGAGTGGCCCGGGTCCGCTGTATCGGGTGGTCGGGCACGTAGCTGCGGAACTCCTCGGGGGCGTCGCCGGAGATCCGGGACAGCCGGTAGACGTCTCCGTCGAGGAGGAAGAGCTGCGCGACGTCAGCACGGCACAGTCCTCTTGCCCGATCGATGATGGTGTCGAGGACCTGCTCGGAGCTGCCCCGCTCGCTCCCCAGTGCCTGCAGGATCTCGCGGCTGGCCAGCGACTCCTCCCGGGCGTCGCGGAGCGCCTGTTCGAGGCCGTCAGGTGCCGAAGATCCGCCCGGATCGGACCTGGCATCCACCTGTTTCGGGGTGGTCTCCTTCGGCTCGGCCACCGGCACCCTCCCTGGGTGCTTCCATCATGTGCCTCATAGGCCCGCGACGCCACAGGTGGCACTGCCCCGCAACGTGGGAGATGGTCCAAATGGGGCGGGCTAGACAGGAGTCACGACGCCTCCTCGCGGACGACGATGTGTGCCCCGCCCGCACCCAGTTCCAAGGCACTGGGGAAGAAGCGCCTGGCTTCCGAGGTGACCATGGCGTCCCGAAGGGCATCAGGGCCTTCGAAGAACAGCTCGACGAGCCGATAAGCCAGCCGTGGTCTCTCCAGCCCCGTCGGCCAGATGCGGTGCGTCTCGACGCGCTGGAGGCCCGGAATGCTGGCGGCTAGCACCAGCTGATCGTTGTAGCCGGCCTCGAAGGCGTCAGGGTGCTGAGGAAGTTCGTACATCACGGTGATCTTGGTGCTCATGACTCAGCCCCTGCCGCGATGCAGTAGGACTCCGATGCTCATCGGCCGCACCCGGGACACCTGGATGCGCTGGAATCCCGGGATGGCCCTGGCCATCGCCAGCAGATCGGGGTTGTCGGTCTCGAAAGCCGCTGGGTCGTTGGGGTGGTCGTAGATGAAGGTGATCTTCGTGGCCATGGCTGCTCCTTGTTGGTCATCCCGTCAGGTGATGGGTTGGTTCCACCCTCGCGGTGCGCCCCGCCTGGTCGCGCCCGTCTGAGTCCCTGGTCGATCCGGCCACGGACCCGTGGGACCCGGGGTGGGGGACCAGGGAAAGCCCCGGGCGCGAGCGCACGCACGCGGCGTGATGGTTGGTGCATGCCTAAACGCGAGCAACCCCGTCCGAGGGCGCATCCCGGACCGACCCCGGCGATCGTTCCCGCAGTGCCGCATGTAGACCAGGTCGCCCAGACCGCCCCGCCTTGGACGGTCCCGGAGTCCTACGATGACTCTGCTGGCCGGCAACCAGATCTGGTCGCGCCGATGCAAAGCCCCTGCAGGCTGGCCGAGGTCAGCAGCACCAGCGCCCCTCGATTCGTGAAGAAGCAGGATTCGGCCTAGCCGGCCGAGGGCAGCGCCACCGCGATGGTGGCCCCCAGCAGTCCCGCGGCCGCCGGAACCCAGAAGCCGGCCGTGGCGCCCGAGTGGTCGACGAGAATGCCGACGAGCGCGGCTCCGGGAGCCAGGCCGCCGCCGAGCCCGGTGGTGAAGATCGTGCCCCCCTCGGTGATCCGACCCGGAGGAACGGCCTGCTCGAGCAGGGCACAGGCGGCGATCAGCGTCGGCGAGATCGCGAACCCGGACACGAAGAGCAACACCCCGAACATGAGGAAACCGTCCACGAACGGCAGTGGCAGCATCGACAGGCCGAGGACGAACAGCCCCCATCGGAAGCGCGTGGCGTTCCCGGCCTTGGGGTGGATCGCACCGGTGATGATCCCGGACACCAGGCTGCCGGCCGCCCAGATCGCCAGCATCAGCCCGGACAGCGAGGCCGACCCCAGCTTCTGCGCGACGGCGACGGTGGCCACCTCGACGCCCCCGAGCAGGGTGCCCATGGCCAAGGCGCACGCGGTCAAGGGCACCAGGACGCGCCACGGCATCGCCGCCTGGTCGTCGCCGCGCCCAGCGCGGGTGGCCGGCGGCTCGGTCTGCTTCTGGGCGACCAGCGCCGAGGTCCCGACGACCGTCGCAATGATGGCGAAGACGAGACCGGCTAGGGGGTGCACGATGGCGGCCAAGGTCGTCACCAGCGCTGGGCCGATGATGAAGACCACCTCGTCGACCACCGACTCGAAGGCGAATGCCGTGTGCAGGTCGCCCTTGTCGGAGACCACGTACATCCATCGGGCCCGGATGGACGATCCGATCGGCGGCAGCCCGGTTGCGGCCGCCGCCGCGAACAGTTGCGGCCACGGGGTCGGCCAGCCGGCCTCGACGGCTGCCATCATCGCGACCATCCCAACGGCGAACACGGCGGCCGCTACCGGAAGCACCCGGCTCTGGCCGTGCCGGTCGATCAGCCTTCCCAGCACGATGCCGCTGGAGGCGTTCCCCACTAGGAACGACGCTGCCACGGCACCGGCCTCTCCGTAGGACCCGCTCCGGGTGGATACCAGCAGCACGATGCCGAGGCTGACCATGGCGATCGGCAGCCGGGCGGCGAGCCCGCTGACCGAGAACACCCAGGCTCCCGGGAGGGTCAGCACTCGGCGATAGGGCGCTATCGGGGTGGCCACGTCATTCACCGATCTCGCGACGTGCGTTCATGAGGCCCTCCGTTGGTTGCGATGCGCGGGCGAGGTGGTGCTCGCGCCGATGCAGCAACACTTGTCCTTGCGGCGGGTTCGCGACCCGGGGAGACCCCCGGGTCATCGCACGGGTCTGTCCCCGTAGGAGTCAGATGGCCGGTCAGCAGCGGACGGGCCGATGCTCCGCCGCCGTCACGCGTTCGCCAGCGCCCCGGAGAGCTCCCTGCGGGACCCGATGTCGAGCTTCGCGAAGACCTTGCGGAGGTGCCACTCCACCGTCCGTGGGCTGAGGAACAGCTCGGCGCCGATCTCGGGGTTGGTACGGCCCTCAGCGGCGAGGCGGGCAATGCGAGCCTCCTGTGCCGTGAACTCGTCCCGGCCGCCCACGGCTCGTTTGCGTACGGTCTCACCGGTGGCGAGCAGTTCATGACGAGCTCGTTCGGCGAACGCCTCGGCGCCCATGTCGGCGAACATCTCGTGGGCCGACCGGACGTGGTGGCGAGCGTCCAGACGGCGGCCCTCTCGTCGCAGCCATTCGCCGTAGAACAGATGCGCGCGGGCGAGCTCGATGCGTATCCGAGTCCGGCCGAGCCGCTCGACCGCCTCTGTGTAGCTGCTCTCGGCTGCGTCCCCTTGGCTCAGTATTGCGCGACTTCGCGCCTCGACTCCGAGCGCCCAGTCGGTGCCACTCGCGCTGGTCCTTTGCGTCAGCAGTTCGTACGCCTCCGCCGCCCGGTCGGGGTGGCCGCTGCGGGCGGCGGCCTCGACCAGCTCCACCAGGGACCACGTGGCGAAGCCGAGCTCCTGCGGGTATCCGGCTCCTCGCTCGGCCGCGGCCATGGCTTCCTGGTACTGGCCCAGGCTGTTGTGCAGGACGGCCGACGAGTAGTAGATGATGCTGAGCCCCATACCCTCGCCGCGGTCTGTGGCCACCGGCACGTAGGTGCGAACGAGCTCCGACACGGTGTCCTGTCGACCCCGCCATGCAGCCAGGGCCAGGGCGCCGTACGCCGGCAGGTGGTTGTCCATCACCTCGTTGACCATCGCGAACTCGTCGACCAACGCGGCAGCCTCCGCGAGCTCGCCTGCGAAGAGATGCAAGCCGATGCGGGTGCTGAGCGCGATCGGCAGTACGGCGAGCGCTCCCGCTTGACGTGCCAGCAGGAGGTGCCGGGTGGACAGCACGTCCCAGCTCTCGTCGTCCCACACGTCGTGAGCGGCGTGGCTGGCGAGCCACAGCCAGCGCAGGGCGCCGGCCATCGACACCTCATCGGTTCGCCACGCCGTCAGCGCTCGGCGCAGGGACGGCACCCCGGCCGCGAACCCATCTGTCACGAGCAGCGACATGCTGTCCAGCAAGAGATCGGCGGCACGATCGCTCGATGGCGGCGCTGTTCGCGCCGCGGCCGCGATCTCGCGGACACCGACCTCGTCGGCGAGCGTTCCGACTAGCAAACCCGCCGCCAGCGCGTCGAGATAGAGGTCGCGGGCCGCCGGCTCGCCCGCGGCTTCCATGCGCCGGGCCGCCGAGAGGAGAAGGCGGGGCGCGTCACGGCTGTCTCTGGAGAAGAACGCGATCTGAGCCCGGAGCACCTCCAGGGCGGCGCGAGTCGACTCGTCGAGCCGGATCGTCTCGATCTCCTCAAGCAGGGTCAGCGCCGCGTCCGCCGAGCCGGCCTGGTGCCGGGCCTGCGCGGCGGCCAGGATCCTGGCTGGACGCCGGGCAGGGTCCTGGGTCAGCTCGATGGCACGTTCGAGAAAGGCCGCCTCCGCCGACAGGCCACCCCTGGCCCGGGCCCGATCCGCACACCGTTCCAGGTCGTTGGCGACATCCTCGTCTGGACCGCTGGCCGCGTGCGCCCGGTGCCATGCGCGGCGGTCGGCATCAAGCTGCGGATCGGCCTCCTCGGCGAGCGAGAGGTGCGCGGCTTGCAGGTCGTGCAGATCCGCCGCTCGAGCGACGGCGGACCGTGCCAGTGGGTGTCGGAAACGGACCCAGACGCCTACCTCGATCAGGCCGGCCTGCACCGCAGGAGCCGAGGCCGAGAAGTCCACATCGAGCCGCTGAAGGGCCCGTCGCAACAGGTTCACATCCCCGACGGGCTCCAGGGCAGCCGTCAGGAGGAACAGGCGCGTCGCTCGGGGGAGCCCTTCCAGACGTTGCGAAAACCCCTGTTCCAGGCGAGTCTCCAACGGCACCGTGTCCGCCAGGCCGTACCCGAAAGCGAGCTCGGCCGTCGAGAGACCGCGAGGAAGCTCCAACAGCGCCAACGGATTGCCACGTGCCTCGGCCACGATCGTCTCGCGCACGCGGCTGTCGACGTGGCCTGGAAGCACGGTGTCGAGCAGCGCACGAGCATCCCCGTCCGTGAGCCCTCGCACTTGCATGGTCGGCTGCCCGACAAACACCTTGTCCTCGCGCACCCCCCGCACCGCGATGACCAGCCCCACCGGTTCGGCCATCAGGCGCCGGGCCACGAACGCGAGTGTCTGTGCCGAGGTGACGTCCAGCCACTGCGCGTCATCGATCGCACACACCAGCGGCTGGCTTTCCGCCACGTCCGCGAGCAGGCTCAGCACCGCCAGCCCGACCATGAACCTGTCCGGTGGCTGTCCGGCGTGCATCCCGAAAGCCGTGGCCAGCGCGTCCCGCTGCGGTCCTGGGAGGTGATCGAGGTGGTCGAGCATCGGTCCGCACAGCTGGTGCAGGCCCGAGAATGGCAGCTCGACCTCCGACTCGACTCCTACCGCTCGTGCCACCCGGCACCGTGGCTCGAGCTCACTCGCCAGATAGTCCAGGAGGGCTGTCTTGCCGACCCCCGCCTCGCCGCGCAGCACGAGCACCTGGCTGCCGCCGGCATGCAGGCGGCCCACCAAGGCGTCGAGCGTCGCGCATTCCGTCTGCCTGCCGCGAAGCTTCGTGGCCATGGACCCTCCAGGTGAGGTCCACGTCCGTTCGAGCGGCGTCGACGGCCCGCGAAGATGGCGACCGAGCCGCGCGGGCATCACGCCCGACCGGCCGCGAAACCTCCTCGTCATCTTGACACAACCCACGCTCGCTCAGGAGCCGGCGACTTCGACCTCACCAACCGGCCGATCGGCGAACGGCTGTTCCTCTCGCAGCGCACCGTCGGCGTGCATCCCTGCCACCTCTTCCCGAAGCTGGGCATCGCGGCGCGGTCTCAGCTCGCGTTCGCGCTGGCGGACGCCAGTCCCGCGCCGGTCCCAGGGCACGGGCCAGTCGGTTGACTGATGCGAGCGCTGCTCGGCGCGTTGGACACTCCGGGTCTGACACGCGGAGAGGAAATGATCATGTTGCCGAAGCCGAATCCACCCGCCCACCACCGCAGTCTGGCGGCGCTCCACCTCGTGCGGCGCGCGGTGGCCGTCGCCCTGGCCGGATCCCTGATCGGAGCCCTTGCGCTCACCGTTGGGACACGACCGCCAGAGACTCAGGACCTGACCCTGGTTGCCGACCCGTTCGACCCCGAGGTGATCCTTCCCGGCCGGGTGGATGCTTCCCTCCACCGCACCCTCGACGCGGTCAAGCGTTCCGAGGCTGCGGTCGACGATCGTCGCTGGTCCGCCGCGCGGCGCTCTCTGGCGGCCGCGAAGGCCGGCTTCGACCGCTCGCATCGCGCCGTGGTCCGTCAGGTGCTGGCCGTCGTCGACCCTGAGGCGGAGGAGGAGAGCACCGGCGGGCCCGACAGCGCGCTCGCCGGTCTCAACGTCGAGCAGGTGTCGGTCGCGGTGCTGGCCGGGCTGTTCGACGGGATCCGCGCCAAGGCTGTGGTGCGAGGGATCCGCACCGCGCTGACCAAGGCCCAGACGGTGCGGGCCGAGCTGGTCAGGGTGATTGTCGGGCTCGACCCGGAGGAGGCCGGCGCGGCTTACGCAGACGCGCTGGCTGACACGGTTCCGGCCTACACCGACGAGGTCGCGACCGTGCGCGAGGCCCTCCGGGACGACCGGCTCACCAGTGTGGCTCGCCAAGCATTGCGAGCGGCGCTGGGCCGGAGCCGAGCCGCGGAGGCAGCCATGGTCGCGGCCTTCGGCGGCGGCGAGTGATGGCGGTGTCGATGATGATGACGACGCGAACCTCCACCGTCGGACGGATCCTCGGGTTGACCGGGATCTGCACCCTGCTCGCGGGCCTGCCGATGTTGTCGTCGGAGCCGTCCGTCCTGGTGCCACGGGCGGCGGCCGCCACACCGGCAACCGCCGGCGCGTCGGACGGCCCGGGCATCGACACCGAGGCCGAGCTCCGGCGGGCGTGGACGGACCCCAGGCGAACGAAGATCGACCTGACCGGCGACATCGTGCTGCGGAACTGCCGGATCGGCGACCCGATCCGGGAGTCGTCGTACCCCATGCATGTCAACGGGCACGGGTTCTCGATCCGCCAGGCCTGCTTCGAGAAGCGGCTACTGCGCCAGGACGGCACCGGATACCTCGAGCTCGAGCACCTGCACCTCAGCCGCGGCGGCAGCGACGGGCCGGGGGCCGCGGTCACCACCCGTGGCGAGATCACCCTGATCGACTGCGTCGTGGTCCAGAACCTCGCTGAGGAGCCAGGCGGCGCCATCTTCTCCATGCGCCGGGCCACCGTGGTCCGGTCCAAGATCAGTGGGAACCTGGCCAACGACGACGGCGGTGGCGTCTATGCCCGGCGGGGCGGCGTCGAGGTCTACGACTCGGTGCTCAGCAACAACCTGGTCGACGGGTCCGGCGGCGCCGTCGGCTCGACCGGCGACATCCTCATCGTGCGGTCCCGGGTGGACGGCAACACCACCGACGGTGACGGGGGCGCGTTGTACACCGACGAGTCCGGCGACGTCACCGTGATCGACTCGACGATCGACGGCAGCACTGCCGACGGGCCGGGAGGCGCGATCTTCACCCTGGACGGCGACGTGGCCATTTTCGGCTCGACCTTGCTCGGGAACCGCGCCGACGACCGTGGAGGCGCGATCTCCGGAGAGGCGGACGTGCTCGTGGTCAACTCCACGATTGCGCGGAACCTCGCTGTCGCCCACGTCGGCGGCGGCGTCTGGGCGCGCGGCGACCTGATGGTCGTCAACTCGACGGTCACCGACAACTACGCCGAGGGGCAGGGTGGCGGACTGCTGGCGGCAGGAGACCTGAGCCTGTTCGGGTCCACGATCAGCAGCAACGTCGCGCCGGTAGCGGCCAACCTCGGCACGGGAGGCACCCTGACCAGCTTCGGGTCGATCGTCGGGCCGGCGTTCATCCTGAACCCGAACGGCGACACGCGCCCGACCCGCCACAGCTGTCGGGTGTACGACGTCGCGTCGCTCGGGCACAACCTCACCACGGACGACTCGTGCGGGTTCACCGCCACTGGCGACGTGCTCGACGAGAACGGGCCAATGCTCGCTCCCCTCGAGGACGACCCCGACGGACGAGTGATGTGGCCGCTGGCCGAGAGCCCGGTCCTCGGGCGGATCCCCTCGGGGGAGTGCGACACCGCGGTCCCGGACCTGATGCCCGCTGGCCAGCTGCTCACCGACGTGGTCTGGCCCGACGTCCTCACGCACGACCAGTTGGGCGGGCTGCGCGACAACGGTGTGCCGTGCGCGATCGGTGCGGTCGGGGGTGTGCGGCCATGAGTGGGAAGAGTCTCTTCGTCGCACTCGCCAGCGTCGCCCTGGTCGGGCTGCCGTCCGGCCATCTGTCCGCCGGGGAGGGAACGGTGCGACAGAGCGCGCCGATGACTCTGCGCGCGGCCCCTGCGCAGCCGGCGGCGGGTCCGCGCGGCCTGCTCGAGCATTTCGACGACCGGTTGGACCGGATGGCGGGAGTCATACGGGGTCACCAGCGGACGCGGACCCGGATGTACCGCTGGTGGGAGTGTGTCCACCCGGTGCGGACGGATCAGATCGGGGATCCCGAGCACGGCTGGGGGTTCGAGTACGACGAGCGTGACGGGACCGGCGTGGACACCCGGACGGCACTGGTCCGGCGCGAGGCGGCGGGCCGCCCCGACCTGCTGCTCCTGCGCTTCAGCCGCGAACGCGGCTGCCTGACTCGGGCTCCCGACCCCAACGGCACCGGCGACGACGCGCGGCCGATCCTCAGGGCCGCCGCGCCCACCGCGGTCACGCGTCCTGCCGCACGCACGAACGGGAAGTGGCAGAAGCTGCGCCGACTGGAACGCCGGATGAACCAGACCGCGCGGCGGCTCGACCGGCTCGAGGGCGATTTCGACCGATTCGACGAGTGGGAGTCCTGCCTGTCCTGGCTTCCGGTGACCGAGTTCGGCCGGACCCACCAGAACCTCGGCTACCTGTACGGCGACGCGGAGGGTGCCCCGTCGTACCGCTCTGCCATCGATATCGACGACAGTGAGTGGGACGACCCGGACTACATGCTCCTGGCTTTCCTCGGCCGCGACCGGCCGTTCACGAACGTCGAGTGCGGGCATGAGCCCGGGGAGGGCGTGGATCGCGTCGCCCCGGCCTGGGCGCTGGCCGCCCGAGCGGGCGAGCGCGGGAAGTCGGAGCGCTGGACCGACCGGATCGACGATCTCCGGGACGACCTCCATGCCGCGCAGGAGGACCTCGAGGACATGGTCGAGCCGGCCCAGGAGTTCATCCAGTTCGACGAGTGCATGTTCACCGTCGGAGTCCGCAGCAGCGGTGGCCCGGACGAGGGCTACCGCTTCCGGACGCAGTCCGGCGGGTCGGTCCGGCGTGCCGCACTGGCCTTCGACATGACGGGCGCGGTGCTGCCGCAGATGGACGTCATGGCCTTCCCGGGCGAGGAGCCCCCGTCGATCGAGTGCAACGAGGACGCCGGTGGCCAGAACACCGACGAATGAGCAGGCGAAGAGGCCAGTCAGCGGGGCCGGTCGCGCAGGATCCGCTGGCTGGCGAGCTTCCCGGGCGCACCGATCACGCAGCCTCCGGGGTGGGTGCCCGAGCCGCACTGGTAGTAGCCGTCGATCGGCGTCGCGTACTGGCTCCAGCCGGGCGCTGGCCGGAAGAAGTACATCTGCGGCGCCAGGAACTCACCCGCGAAGATGTTGCCCTCGGTCAGCCCGGTCCGGGCCTCGATGTCGACGGGCGTGACCACCTCGCGGTGCAGCACCAGGTCGCCGAACCCGGGGAAGTGCGACTCGAGCACGGCCTGCGCCTTGTCGCCGAAGCTGTCGCGCTCGGTCTCCCAGTCGCTCCCCTTCAGCTCGTACGGCGCGTACTGCACGAAGCACGACATGACGTGCTTCCCGGGCGGGGCCATGTCGGGGTCGACCACCGACTGGATCGCCGCGTCGATGAACGGCCGTTCGGAGTACCAGCCGTACTTCGCGGCGTCGAAGGCTCGCTCGACGTACTCGATGGTCGGGCCGATGTTGAGGAAGCCGCCGTAGTGGTCGACGGTGTCCGGGAGCGCAGGGAAGACCGGCAGTCCGTCGAGCGCGAAGTTGACCTTGGCCGAGACACCGCGGAACTTCATCCGTCGCACGCTGTCGACGAGGTCGAGCGGAAGCTCGCGAGCCTCGACGAGCTCGAGGAAGGTACGCCGCGGGTCCAGGGCCGACACGACCACCGGCGCCCGGAACTCCGTGCCGTCGTCGAGCACGACGCCGACCGCGCGACCGTCCTCGGTCAGCACCGAGGCCACCGATGCGCCGAGGCGAATCTCGGCGCCGTTCGCCTGGGCCGCCCGGGCCAGCACCTGGGTGAATCCGCCGTTGCCACCCTTGTGGAACGCCCACGAACCGAGGTGGCCGTCGTGCTCGCCCATCTTGTGGAAGAGCAGCACCAGGCCGGAGCCCGGCGACATCGGGCCGACCTTGGAGCCGATGATCGAGGACGACGCGTGGTAGCCCTTGATGGCCTCGTGCTCGAAGTAGTCGTCGATCCAGTCAGCGGCGCTCCCGGTGAGCAGCCGGACCACGTCGTGCATCGTCTTGCGGTCGACGCCACCGAGGTGGTCGACCAGCCACTTCACGTCGACGGCGTCCTCTGGGTCGCTGCCGAAGATGTTCGGTGGTGCGTTGTCGAACAGCGGGCGGATCGCCCGGCACACCTTGTCGAGGTCGTGGTGGTAGCGCTCGTAGGCGTCCGCGTCGCGGGGCGAGTGCCGGCGGATCTCCTGCAGGTTCTCGCCGTGGTCGTCGCCGAACAGGAGGTAGTCGCCGTCGCCGGTGGGATGGAAGGACGACGGCATCATCAGCGGCATGAACCCGTGGTCGACCAGGTCGAGCTCGTGGATGATCTCCGGTCGCAGCAGGCTGAGGGCGTAGGAGAACGTGGTGAAGGAGAAGCCCGGCAACACCTCCTCGGTGATTGCGGCACCGCCGACGATGTCGTTCTTCTCCAGCACCAGCGTGCGCAGCCCGGCCTTGCCGAGGTACGCCGCGTTGGTGAGGCCGTTGTGACCACCACCGACGACGATCGCGTCGAAGTCGTGTGACGAGTTCATGCCTTCTTCCTCTCCGGGTCGAAGAACGGCATCGAGGTCGTGGTGACCCTCACCGTGGTGTTGTGGTGGGCGATCGCGAGCTCGAGCCGCAGGTCGGTGCCGGCCGCGGCGAGGTCGGGGCGCACCCGGGCGATGCCCACGTGTCGCTGCAGCATCGGCGAGTACACGAAGCTCGTGCAGTAGCCGATCTCCACCCGGTCGTCGTCGAGCACCATCGACTCGTAGGGCAGCGGGTGCTCGGACTTCGGCGGGAACAGGCCGACGTCGCGGTGGATCCGGTCCCAGTCGGCTGCGTCGACGACGAGACCGGTGGTCGCCCAGCGCGACGTACCGTCGAGCAGCTCACGCCGGATCGCCTCGGACCCCACGAACCGGCGGGAGCCGTCGCGGACGCCGCGGAGCATCCAGCCGAAGCCCAGCTCCTTGGGGGTCACGCAGTCGGCGTCGCTCAGCGCCAGCCGGGCGTCGTGCCACTCGATGTCGACGAGCGGGAGGCCGGCCTCGATGCGCAGCGTCATCAGCGCCTCCTCCCCGAAGGGGCGGATGCTGTGGGTGGCGCCGGCGTCGAGCACGGCGTCGAGCACGGCGACGGCGCTGTCGGCCTCGACGGTGATCTCGAACCCGAGGTCTCCGGTGTAGCCGGTGCGCGACAGTGTGACGGCGGCGTCTGCGACCTTGGCCGGCACGTGGTCGAAGAACGCCAGCGACTCGGCCTCGGGCATCAGTGCCGCGAGGACGGCGCGAGAGCGCGGCCCCTGGACGGCCAGCATCCCGTAGGCGTCGGACACGTCCTCGAGCTGCACCCGCAACCCGGACGCCAGGTCCTGGAACCACGAGAGCGTGGGCCGGCCGGCGGTGAGCAGGAACTCGTCGGCGGAGTGACGGAACGCCACGCCGTCGTGCATGACGAACCCGCGGTCGTCGCACCACGCGGTGTACTGCGCCTGGCCCGGCCGGCAGGTGCGGATGTTTCTGACGAGCGCGCCGGCCAGCAGCTGCTCGGCATCGGGACCGGTGATGCGGTACTTGTACAGCGGTGAGGTGTCGAAGACGCCGACGGCGTTGCGCACCGCGAAGTACTCGTGCTTCGGGGCATGGGTGTACCGCAACGCGGACAGCCGCCCCTGCCAGTGCGTGTAGAGGCCCTGGCTGTTGAGCTCGCTCAGGCGCGGATGGAACGGCGTGGTCGTGATCATGGCTTCATCAGGCTAGTCCTTACTGACCTCAGAGTCAGTAGGCCCGGCAGTCGAGCTTGCCGTATCGCTGGTCGAGCAGCGAGCGTCGTACTCCGGTGGTCGAGCAGCGAGCGCCAGCGAGCGTCGTCGAGACCGGGTCGGGTGGTCTCGACGACGCCCGTCGCTCGTTCCTCGCTCCGGGCTGCTCGACCAGCGTCGTACTCCGGTGGTCGAGCAGCGAGCGCCAGCGAGCGTCGTCGAGACCCCTGTAGCCGATGTCGGTGACCTAGCCGTTGACGGTGGGTGGTCTCGACGACGCCCGTCGCTCGTTCCTCGCTCCGGGCTGCTCGACCAGCGTCGTACTCCGGTGGTCGAGCAGCGAGCGCCAGCGAGCGTCGTCGAGACCCCTGTAGCCGATGTCGGTGACCTAGCCGTTGACGGTGGGTGGTCTCGACGACGCCCGTCGCTCGTTCCTCGCTCCGGGCTGCTCGACCAGCGTCGTGCTCCGGTGGTCGAGCAGCGATCGCCGGCGAGCGTCGTCGAGACCGGGTCGGGTGGTCTCGACGACCCCCGTCGCTCGTTCCTCGCTCCGGGCTGCTCGACCAGCGTTGGCGTCACATGGCAGCGAGACGATCCAGGACCCAGGCGTAGATCTCGGCCTCGTACCCCAGGTGCGCGAACCGACCCGCGGGGCCGACATGGGCGCCGGCGCCCGTCTCCACCCGGAAGAGGCAGCGCGGCGACCACTCGGGATCGGTCTCGCGCAGGCGGGCGACCCACTTGGCCGGCTCGAAGACCATCACCCGGGGGTCGTGCAGCGCCCCGGTCACGAGCAGGTCGGGCCGAGGGCCGCTGGGCGGGTTGTCGTACGGCGAGTAGGCGAGCATCCAGTCGAACTGCTGGCGCTCGCGCGGGTCGCCCCACTCGTCCCACTCGGTCACCGTCAGTGGGATCGAGGCGTCGAACATCGTGGACACCACGTCGACGAAGGGCACCTCGGCGACCACGGCTCGCCACCGGTCCGGCCGCTGGCTGAACACCGCGCCCTGCAGCAGCCCGCCCGCGCTGAGGCCGCGGCTCGCGATCCGGGCGCCGTCGACGACACCTTCGCCCGCCAGGCCGTCGGCGACGGCGATGTAGTCGCCGAACGTGTGGTGCTTGTGCTCGAGCCGTCCGTCCAGCCACCAGCGACGGCCACCCTCACCGCCGCCGCGCACGTGCGCGTGCGCGTAGACGACACCGCGGTCCAGCAGCGACGGGATCGCGGGGTCCCACTCCTGGTCCGGGTAGACGGACTCGTAGGCGCCGTACCCGTAGAGCAGGGCGGGTGCGGTGCCGTCGAGCGGGGTGTCACGGTGGCGCACCAGCGTGACCGGCACGGGGGTCCCGTCGGGGGCCGGCAGGCTCCGCCTCTCGCAGACGTACGACGACGCGTCGTGGCCCGGTGCCTCGCGCCGGAGCAGCTCGGTGCGCTCGCCGGTGCGGAGGTCGACGCCCGACCAGACCGGCGGCTCGACGTACGACTGGTCCTCGACGGTCACCGCCGTGGCGTCGTACTCGGTGTTGGGCCCGATCCCGACCGCGCCGCAGTCGAACGCCGACTCGATCACGAGGCCTTCGGAGTCCAGTGAGTCCAGCTGCAGAACCCGCAGCCGGTGCTGGGTCTCCGACCGGAAGCTGAGTACGGCGTGCCCGGCGAACCCGTCCACCCGCTCCAGCCGCTCGTGGGGATGCTCGGCACGCGCCGGCGCCCAGGACGTGTGGTCCTGGTCCGACTCGCGGGGCACCGGGCAGCGGGCGAGCCGGAACTCGGTGGCCCCGTCGTTGGTGACCAGCAGCAGCGTGTCCGTGCCGTCGGGGAGCACCACGTGCTCCGCGTGGTACTCGACGCCCGGGCGCCGACCGCCGACCGAGCGCGGCGCCGAGGTCGGGGACGCGGCGTCGACCACCCACACCTCCCGGGTGTCGCGGCTCTCCGCCCAGATCACGACCAGGGCCCCGCTGCGGGTCGCCCGCACGTTCAGCTCGAAGCGCTCGTCCGGCTCCTCGAGCACGAGCACGTCGTCGGCCACCGGTGTGCCGAGCGCGTGTCGCCATACCTGAAATGGGCGAAATGCGTCGTCTTCGATCGTGTAGAAGAAATGGTCCGAATCACTGCTCCACGCACCCCCCTCGAAGGTGCGCGGTGCCACCTCGGGCAGGTCTAGGCCGGTCTCGAGGTCGCGGAACCGCAGCTCGTAGAGCTCGTCGCCGGTGCGGTCCACCGAGTAGGCCAGCCACTTCTGGTCGGGGCTGACGATGGACAGCCCCAGCTCGACGTACCCCGAGTCGTCGGCCAGGTCGTTGACGTCGAGGAGCACCTCGGGCGATTCCGAGCCATTCCTTTCCCGCAACAACTGGTGGTGTTCTCTTCCCGCGGGGAGGGCCGTGTAGTAGGAACAGCCTCGGAGTCGCCAACTGACTGAGCGATCAGTAGCGGGCACTCTGCCCAGCATCTCGGACCGCATGCGTCTCGACGAGGGAGTTCAGATGTCCGGTGGCAGTGTCGTACCAGAGTCGCTCGGCCCTCGAGATGAGCGAGCAGCAGCGGGTCGTCGGTGCGTCGCATCCAGTGGTAGGGGTCGGCGCGCACCACGCCGTGCTCGACGTGTTCGTGCGGTTCGCGCGGCGCCTGGGGCGGGGTGGTCACAGACCGCACCGTAGACCCGTCCGCCCTTGGGTGGCAGCGACGACGGCATTGGCGCTGGGGCGTTGGGCTGGCCACCGTCGGGGCGTCCTCGATGCAGCCGGCGGGCGCGGCGGACGACGAGCCGGTGACCTTCACCGTCGCGTACCTGGACGAGGTCGACTCGTTCAACCCGTTCAACGGCTTCCAGGCCACGTCGTACGAGCTGTGGGCGATGATGTACGACTACATGGTCGGCTACTCCATGGAGGACATGTCGCCGGTGCCGGCTCTCGCGACGTCGTGGGAGACGTCCGAGGACGGGCTGACCTGGACCTTCGACATCCGCGAGGGTGTCGACTGGTCCGACGGGGAGCCGCTGACCGCGGGCGACATCGCCTACACCTACAACCGGATCATCGACGGCGGGCCGGAGGCAGGCAACTGGGGCACGTACCTGACGTCGGTGGAGACCGTCACGGCTCCGGACGACACGACCGTCGTGTTGGAGCTCTCGAAGCCGAACGCCGTCGTTGCCCCTGCTGCCGATCCCGATCCTGCCCGAGCACATCTGGTCCGACGTGCCCGAGGACGAGGTGAAGTCCTACCGCAACGAGCCCACCGACGGCGAGCCCGTGGTCGGCTCCGGCTCGTTCGAGCTCGTGGAGGGCACGGCAGGCGGCTCGACGTACATCTTGGAGGCCAACCCCGACTACTACGGCGGCGCCCCGCACATCGACCGGGTGGCGTTCCGGGTCTACAAGAGCGAGGACCCGGCGATCCAGGCGATCATCAAGGGCGAGGTCGACTTCGTCGACGACATCAGCCCCATCCAGGTCGACGCGCTGCAGGGGCGCGACGGCATCTACGCCCAGAACGGCGTGTCGCCGTACTTCGAGGAGATCGCGCTTCAACACCGGAGCGGTCGATCCCGAGAGCGGCGAGCCGCTCGGTGACGGCAACCCGGCGCTGCAGGACCCGGCCTTCCGGCACGCCCTCGGCTACGCGCTGGACAACGAACGGCTGGCGGAGAGCGCCTACCAGGGGGCTGGGGTCCCGGGAGTCACGTTCATCCCCCCGTTCTACGAGACCTTCTACTGGGAGCCGCCCGAGGACGAGACGTTCACGTTCGACCTCGACAAGGCCGGCGAGCTGCTCGACGAGGCGGGCTACGAGGTCGGCTCCGACGGGCTGCGCACGATGCCGGACGGCAGTGCGATCGGCACCCTCCGGCTGTTCGCGCGCACCGAGGAGGAGCGGTCCCAGACCATCATGGAGTTCTTCCAGGAGTGGCTCGGCGAGATCGGCATCGAGTCCGAGGTCAGCGTGATGGAGAGCAACCAGCTCACCAACGTCGTCCTCGAGGGCAACTTCGACGCTCTTCCACTGGGGCTGGTACGTCGAGGGCGACCCGGACAGCATCCTCTCGGTCTTCCTCTGCGACGCCCGCGGCGGCTCGTCCGACTCGTGGTACTGCAACGAGGAGTTCGACGAGCTCTACGAGGCCCAGAACTCCGAGGTCGACGACGAGGCGCGGATCGAGATGATCAAGCAGATGCAGGAGATCATCTACCGGGACTCGCCCTACCTCGTCACGGCGTACACGACGACCGGCCAGGCGGTCCGCACCGATCGGTTCGCGTGCTTCCAGCCGCAGCCGGACCCAGGCGGGGTCCTGCTCGTGCAGTACGGCGCGTTCAACTACACGTTGCTCCGCCCGGCCGACGAGGCGGGCGACTGCGACGGCATCGCGTCCGCGATCGGGGCTTCGGAGTCCTCGGGTGGCGGCGACGACGAAAGCAGCAGCGCCGTACTGATCGTCGGCGGCGTGGTGCTCGCGCTGCTCCTGGTCGGTGGCGTGGTGTTCGCGATCCGTCGACGGTCCACGGCGGACGCACGGGAGTGATCCCATGACGACGCTCGCGGCGGCGTCCGGCACTGAGGCCCTCATCGAGCCCACAGGCCGTCGGCGTACCTATGCGCGCTACGTCTTCGGCAAGGTGCTGGGGGCGCTGGCGAGCCTCTTCTTCGTGATGATCGTCAACTTCTTCCTGTTCCGGGTGCTGCCCGGTGACCCGGCGCGGACCCTGACCCGAGGACGCGCGGTCACGAAGGAGCAGATCGACGCGCTCACCCAGCAGTACGGGCTCGACCAACCGTTGCCGCAGCAGTTCCTGACCTACCTGAAGAACACCCTCCAGGGCGACCTGGGCGTCTCCATCCGCTACAACGTGCCGGTCTCGGAGCTCATCGCCGACCGGATCTGGCCGACGATCTGGCTGGTCGGCATCTCGACCCTCCTGGCGACGGTGATCGGGATCTACCTCGGCATGCTGAGCGCGTGGCGCCGCGGCGGGCGCTTCGACAACTTCTCGACCGGCACCACCCTCACCCTCTACTCGATGCCGGAGTGGTGGCTGGGCCTGCTCCTCATCGCCGCGTTTGCCGTGGGCGCCGGTCCGCTGCCCGGCATCTTCCCGACCGGTGGGTTGCACTCCATCGACGTCGAGCCGGGGACCGTCGACTATGTGCTCGATGCCGCCTGGCATCTGACCCTGCCCATCATCACGCTCACTCTGGCCTACCTCGCGGAGTACTCCCTGATCATGAGGTCGTCGCTCCTCGACGAGCTGGGCGAGGACTACCTGGTCACCGCGCGCGCCAAGGGCCTGCGTGATGTGGACGTACGCCGCCGGCACGCCGTACCGAACGCGCTGCTGCCGACGACCACCCTGGCCGCGCTCAACATCGGCTTCGTGGTCTCGGGAGCGATCACCATCGAGACGATCTTCTCGATACCGGGCCTGGGGCTGCTGTCCTACGAGGCGATCTCGATCCCCGACTACGACGTGCTGCAGGGCACGTTCCTGCTGGCGTCGGCTGCCGTGATCGCGGCGAACCTCTTCGCCAACCTGATCTACGGCGTCCTCGATCCACGGGTCCGGACATGACCACCACGACCCCGCTGTCCGCCCGCCAGATCGCCCGCCGCCGGCGGGCAGCTGCCTGGCGCCGCAACTGGAAGCTGTTCCGGAGCCACCGCGCGGGCACGATCGGGCTCGTCATCCTGGGCGTCTTCGTGGTGGTCGCGCTGGCGGCACCGTTGCTGGCCGACGCCGACGGGCTCAAGGTGACCAAGGCGACCGGCGGCGTGCTGGAGCCCCCGTCGAGCGAGTACCCGCTCGGCACCGACGAGAACGGCCGATCGGTGCTGACGATGCTGATCTGGGGCACCAGGATCTCGCTGTTCGTGGGCCTGCTCGCCACCGCGATCTCGATGATCATCGGCACCCTCATCGGGCTGGTCTCTGGCTTCTTCGAGGGCTGGACGGCCCGTCTCTTCTACCGGCTCACCGAGTGGTTCCTGGTGATCCCGTTCCTGCCGCTGGCGATCATCCTCTCGGTGGTGCTGGGCCGCTCGCTGTTCAACATCGCCATCGTCATCGGGGTCACCAGCTGGCCGGCCACCGCGCTGCTGATCCGCAGCCAGACCCTGACCATCAAGGAGCGGCCCTACCTCGAGCGAGCGCGGCTGCTCGGCGCCGGGCGCTGGCACCAGATGACGCGACACGTGCTGCCGAACGTGACGCCGATGATCTTCGCCAACACGACACTGACGGTCGCGGTGGCGATCCTCTCGGAGACCACGCTGAGCTTCCTGGGCCTGGGTGACCCGACCCGCATCTCGTGGGGTTCGATGCTCGAGGGGGCGTTCGGGGTCGGCGCGATGACGACGGGGTCGTGGTGGTACATCGTGCCGCCCGGTATCTGTGTGGTGCTCGTGGTGCTCGCGTTCACGCTGATCGGCCAGGCCCTGGAGGAGATCTTCAACCCACGGCTGCGGAGGCGGTGATGGACCACCTCCTGGAGCTCCGCGGGCTGACGGTGGCCTACCAGACCACCGACGGTCCGCTGCCCGCCGTACGCGGCGTCGACCTGGTCGTCGACGCGGGCGAGGTGGTGGGCATCGCCGGCGAGTCCGGGTGCGGCAAGTCCACGCTCGCCAGCACGGTGCTGCGCCTCCAGCCCAAGGACGCCGTGGTGGAGGGCGACGTACTGATCTCCGGGCGCGACGTACAGACGATGCCGTGGGGTGAGCTGCGGGCGCTGCGCTGGGCCGAGGCGGCGATCGTCTTCCAGGGGGCGCTGCACTCGCTCAATCCCGTACGCCGGGTCGAGACCCAGATCGCCGAGCCCCTCCGCCTGCACGAGCCCGGCCTCTCGGCCAAGGAGATCTCCGCGCGGGTGGGCGAGCTGCTCGAACAGGTCGGCATCCCGGCGACCCGGTCGCGGGTCTATCCCCACCAGCTGTCCGGCGGTCAGCGGCAGCGGGTGATGATCGCGATGGCGCTGGCCTGCCGTCCCCAGCTGATCGTGGCCGACGAGCCGACCACCGCCCTCGACGTCATGGTGCAGGCGCAGATCCTGGACCTGATCTCCGGCCTGGTGAAGGACCTCGGCGTCGGGCTGATGATCATCAGCCACGACCTCTCGGTGCTCTCGGACGTCTGCGACCGGGTGGCCGTGATGTACGCCGGCCGTGTGGTCGAGCTCGGCTCGGCGGAGCAGGTGTTCACCTCCCCGGCCCACCCCTACGCGCAGGCGCTGTCGCAGTCCTTCCCGCGGGTGGGCGATGCCGCGGCGAGGTATGCGCCGGCGGGACTCGCGGGCGACCCGCCGGACCCGCACGACCTGCCGCCGGGATGTTCGTTCGCACCACGGTGCGCGCGGGTGATCGAGGCGTGTTCCGATGCGGAGCCGCCGTTGCTGGAGGTCGGTGGCCGGCAGGCCGCGTGCATCCGGGTGGGTGAGTCATGAACACTCCCTCCATGAACGGCGTGCCACTGCTGGAGGCCCGGGGAGTCGGCGTGCAGTTCACCACCCGCGGTGGCACTGTCGCCACCGCGCTCGACGGGGTCGACGTCGAGGTTCGGGCGGGAGAGATCCTCGCCCTGGTCGGTGAGTCCGGCTCGGGCAAGACCACGCTGGCCCGGACGCTGGTCGGAACGCAGCGGCCCACGTCGGGGGAGGTGCGGTTCGAGGGTGAGCCGCTGTCTCACTCGCACCGAGCCATGAAGAAGATCTGCAGGGACGTGCAGATGGTGCTGCAGGACGCCGCCGGCTCGCTGAGCCCGCGGCAGACCGTCTACGAGTCAGTGGCCGAGGGCATCCGCCTGCAGAAGCGGGTGGCCAATGACCCCGAGGGCCGCACCGAGGTGGAGATGGTGACCGCGGCGCTTGCCGAGGCGGGGCTCCGCCCGCCCGAGCGGATCTTCCTGCGCTACCCGCACGAGCTGTCCGGGGGACAGAAGCAGCGGGTGCTGATCGCCGGGGCGCTGGCGCTGCGGCCCCGGCTGCTGGTCGCCGACGAGCCGGTCTCCTCGCTGGACGCCTCGATCCGTGGGGAGATCCTGGCGCTGCTGCTGGGCCTCCGGGAGTCGCTCGGGCTCGGGATCGTCGTCGTCACCCACGACGTGGGCCTGGCCTGGAACATCGCCGACCGGATCGCCGTGATGTACCTCGGCCGGGTCGTCGAGTGCGGCACGACCGAGGAGATCCTGGAGTCGCCGCGGCATCCCTACACGCAGGCACTGCTCTCGATCGTGCCGGAGATCGAGCAGCTCACGCCGGTCGTCCTCAAGGGGGAGGTGCCCGACCCGACCCGGATCCCCGGTGGCTGCCGGTTCCACCCGCGCTGCCCGGCGTACGCCGACGGCACGGCTGCCGATGCCGGGATCCAGGAGAGCTGCCGGACGACGCCACTACCGGTGCTGGCCGCGACCGGCGACCATCGCGTGGCCTGCCATCTGGTGAGCGAGCAGGACTCGTGAGACGATTCCACTACTGACTCGCGAATCAGTAAGGAGGTGCCACGTGCAGGAGGCACTGCCGAGGGAGATGTACGTCGACGAGGCCTCCTGGCGCGTCGAGCGCGAGGCCGTGCTGTACGGCGAGTGGTTCTGCGTGGGCCGCCTGGACGGGCTCGGCCTCGCCGAGCCGTCGCGGGTCGTGGTGGTCGACGTGGCCGGCGAGTCGGTGCTGGTCACCAGCGACGAGCAGGGCGTCGCTGCACGCGGCGTACAACGTCTGCCGGCACCGCGGCAGCCAGATCATGCCCGCGTCCGGCCCGCCCTCCGCGTGCCCGGCCTCCGCGTTGCGGTGCCCCTACCACTCCTGGACCTACGGCCTCGACGGCCGCCTGCTGAAGGCGCCGCACGCCGACCTCGACGACACCTCGGGGTTCGCGCTCAACCCGGTCGGCGTGGAGGTCTGGGGCGGCTTCGTCTTCGTGCACCTGACGCCGGAGCGGGCCCGGCCGCTCGCGGAGTCCGTCGCCCGCACCGCCGCCACCTTGGCCAACTACGGCCTCGCGGACCTGGTCGTCGGCGCGACCTTCACCTACGACGTGGCGGCCAACTACAAGGTCCTCCTCGAGAACTACAACGAGTGCTACCACTGCGGTCCCGTGCATCCCGAGCTGAGCCGGCTGGTGCCGTCGTTCGCCGGTGGCGGCGATGACCTGGACTGGGACGCGGGGATCCCGCATCGCGACGGCGCCTGGACGTTCACGACCACGGGCACGACCACGCGCGCCCCGCTGCCGGGGCTGGACGCCGACGAGCGCATCCGGCACAAGGGCGACCTCGTCTACCCCAACCTGATGGTCTCCGCGTCTGCCGACCACGTCGCCGCGTTCGTGCTGCTGCCGCGCGCGCCCGACCGCACCACGGTCGAGTGCTCGCTGCTCTTCGCGACCGACGCGGTGGCGGCAGCCGACTTCGACCCGAGCGACGCGGGCGAGCTGTGGGACCTCGTCAACAAGCAGGACTGGGCGGTCTGCGAGTCGGTCCAGCGCGGGATGACCTCGCGCAGCTATCGGCACGGATGGTTCGCGCCGATGGAGGACGACAGCCTCGACATCCGGCGGTGGCTGCTGCCGCGCCTCGGGTCGGGATCGGACGGCACGTCATGACCATGATGGTCGACTACGTCGTCGCCGGGCTGGGCGCGCTCGGCTCCGCGGCCGCCTACGAGCTGGCCGGCCGCGGGCACAGCGTCGTGGGGCTGGAGCGCTTCGAGCTCGGCCACACCCACGGCGCCAGCCACGACAGCAGCCGGATCCTGCGGCACAGCTACCACACCCCGGCGTACGTGCGGCTGACCCGGGACGCGTACGCCGACTGGGCGCGGCTCGAACGCGCGAGTGGTCGCCGCCTGGTCACGAAGGTGGGCGGCCTCGACCTGTTCCCGCCGAAGGCGGCGATCCCGCCGATCGACTACGTCGACTCGCTCACCGAGGTCGGGATCGAGCACGAGGTGCTCGACGCGAGGGACGTGGCCGCGCGGTGGCCGCAGTTCACGCTGGCGGGCGACGTGATGGCGCTCTACCAGCGCGACGCCGCCATCGTGCCGGCCGCGCTCGGCACCCGGACGATGCAGGAGCAGGCGACGATGCTCGGCGCCGAGCTGCGACCGCACAGCCCGGTCACCGGCGTGCACGACCTCGGGGAGCGGGGGCTCGACATCGAGACCACCACCGGCACGATCCGCTGCCGCGGGCTCGTGGTGTGCGCGGACGCGTGGGTCAACGACGTGGTCGGGCACCTCGGGATGCAGGTGCCGATCGAGGTCACGCTCGAGCAGGTCACGTACTTCCGGCCGGAGGAGCCCGCGCGCTTCGCCCCCGAGCGGATGCCGCTGTGGATCTGGATGGACGACCCGTCCTACTACGGCTTCCCCAGCTACGGCGAGGCGACGATCAAGGCCGCGCAGGACTGCGGCGGGCCGACCGTCGACCCCGAACGGCGTACCTCGGAGCCGGACCCGGCGATGGAGGAGCGCCTCGCCTCGTTCGTCGGCGACCTGCTTCCCGGGAGCGGGGCGCCGGTGCGGTCGTCACGCTGCCAGTACACCCTGACCCCCGACCGCGACTTCGTGATCGCGCCGGTGCCGGGGCACGAGTCCGTCGTGGTGGGCCTCGGCGCTGCGCACGGGTTCAAGTTCGCGCCGACGTTCGGCCGGCTGCTCGCGGACCTGGTCGCGCACGGAGACACCGCGACCGACCTCACGGACTTCCGCCTGGACCGCCCGGCCCTGACCGATCCCGCCTACGCCGCGCACTGGTTGGTGTGACGTGTCCTCACGCAAGCAGTGCCTGGTCGATGCCGAGCTCGCGCGCCACCGTCTCGGCCACCCAGACGCGCAGCTCGGCCCGCGTGACCGTGCGGTAGACCAGCGCGGCCACGGAGAGCCCGTCGATGAGCGCCGAGATGCGAGCCACGGCGGCATCCGGGTCGGGACACGTCAACGAGCCGTCGGCGACGCCCTCGTCGATGATCCCCAGCAGCACCACGCCCCAGCGGTGCTCCATTCGCCGCAGCGCCTTGCGGATCACCGGCTCTCGCTGCGCCAGCGCCCAGGCGTCGATCCAGATCCGCCAGCCCTTCGCCGGGCCGGTCGGGCCGTAGGAACGCAGCGCCCGCCGCAGCTTGTCGACCGGGTCGGTGCCGGCGTTGGTGGCCTTGTCCAGGCGGGCCAGGTCGCGCTCGACGGCGTACGCGAACGCCTCGGCGACCAGCGCGTCCTTGGTGCCGAAGTGGTAGAAGATCAGCGCCGTGCTGACGTTCAGCGCCTTGGCGACGTCGGTGACCCGCGTGGCCTCGAGGCCGATCCGGTCCACCGTCTCGGTGGTCGACGCGAGGATCTCGTCGCGCCGCAGCTCGACGCTGCGCCGACTCCTGCGCGTCACGCTCCACCGCTCATGGATCGCAGCATAGGACGAATGACCCCTTCAAAAGGGGCATGGCATCCCGGCAGCGGCACCCATCTGCACCGCGGCCTCGGTGCCAAGCAGAGGGTTTCGCCAGTGCCGCGCGGCCGCGTCGCACAATTCCAGCCGGGAGGGGCGTCCGACCGGGCAAAACACGCCGCAGGGAGGCACCGTGACAGTCGACCCGATGGAGATCGTGCGCGAGGCGGCGCCGATGGACGGCGAACCGGTGCTGATGATGCCGGCCGAGGCCTACATCTCGCCCGAGGTGCTGGCCTGGGAGCGACGCCACCTGTTCGCCGGCACCTGGACGTGCCTGGGCCGGGTCGACGACCTGTTCCCCGGCGATGCCGAGCGCCCGGTCACCCAGCGGGCGCTGGCCGTCGGCGACGTGGCCTGCCTGCTGGTCCGCGCGGAGGAGTCGCTCCGGATGTACGCCAACACCTGCCGGCACCGCGGTCACGAGCTGTTGCCCGAGGGCGGCAGCTCGGAGCGGCGCAGCGTCATCTGTCCTTACCACGCCTGGACCTACGACCTGCAGGGCAACCTGATCGGCGCGAGGGGCTTCCGCGAGGACGAGACATTCGAGTTCACCGAGCACGGATTGGTCGAGCTGCCAGTGCAGGTCTGGGAGGGCTGGGTCTTCGGGCACGCCCTGCACCCGGCCGGCTCGGCGGAGGTGCTGTCGTTCGAGGAGCACGTGGGCACGCTGGCCGGCCTGGTCGCGCCGTACTCCCTGGGCCAGCTGGTCGTCGCCGACCGGCACACCTACGAGGTCGCGGCGAACTGGAAGGCGATCTCCGAGAACTATCACGAGTGCTACCACTGCCCGCTGATCCATCCGGAGCTGTGCGAGGTCAGCCCGCCGACGTCGGGGGACAACTACGACCTCCCCGGGGGATGGGTCGGGGGCTCGATGGAGCTGCGGGACGGCATGCGCACCATGTCGCTGACCGGTGAGCTGGCCGCGACGCCGCTGCCCGACGCGCCCCCGACCAAGGTGGAGTACCTCCAGCTGATGCCGAACCTGCTGATCTCGGCGCACCCCGACTACGTGATGACCCACCGGATGGTGCCGCTCGCGCCCGACCGGACCTGGGTGGAGTGCTCGTGGCTGGTGATCCCTGGCGCCGACGGGGCGATCCCCGACGCGGCGGGTGCCGTTGAGTTCTGGGACCTCACCAACAAGCAGGACTGGGCGGCGTGCGAGTCGGTGCAGCGGGGACTGGCCAGCCCGCACTTCGCGCCCGGTCCGTTCGCGCCCAGCGAGGACGCCGTCGCGCAGTTCGTGTCGATGATCGGCCGGGCCTACCGCACCGGGCGGCTGGTCGCGGTCGAGCGTACGACCGGTCCGCCGGCTCACGCTGCTGGCCGTGGTCGTCGCCCTGGCCGGCACCCTGCTCGCCGTGGTCGGGACCGCAGTCGGCGCCGGCGGCGCCCGCAAGCTGCGGCGGAGAGCCGGTGCAGGTGGGCGACCTGACCCTGAAGCCCTGCAAGGTCGTCCGGCGGGCACTCTGCGGCAGCATCCGGCGGGCGTGGGAGCCTGGCAACCCGTCGGCCGGCAAGGTGAAGGTCGGGTTCGCGTTCGTGCCGGCCCGGAAGCAGCCGGCGATCGACACCCTCGTCCCGCACGAGGGCGGGCCGGGCTACAGCACGACCGGCACCGGCGCCGACTACGCGGCCATGTACGGCCCGCTGCTCGACCGGCGCAACCTGCTGCTCGTCGACCAGCGCGGCACGGGCCTGTCGCGGCCCCTGCGCTGCCCGGACCTCCAGAACCTCGTCCTGTCCTACAACGTGGCCGCGGGCAAGTGCGGTCGCTCGCTCGGCAACCGCTCCGACGACTACACCTCCACGAGGTCCGCGGACGATCTCGCCGCGGTGATCGCGAAGCTCGGGCTGCCGTCGGTCTCCCTCTACGGCGACTCCTACGGCACCTTCTTCACGCAGACGTTCGCCGGTCGCCACCCAGAGCTGATCCGCAGCATCGTGCTCGACAGCGCCTACCCGACGTACGGCGAGTCCGCCTGGTATCCCACCCAGAGCCCGGCGATGCGGGCCGCGTTCACCAAGGCCTGCCAGCGGTCCCCGGAGTGCCGGTCGGCCGGGCGGAGGTTCCTGCCCACCCTGCGCACGGTGCTCGCCCAGGTGCGCCGCCGGCCGTGGCAGGGGACGGCGTTCGACGCCGACGGCCGGCGGGCCGAGGTCCGGGTGGACGGTGCCACGCTGACCAGCGTCGCGTTCGGCGCGACGTACGCACCGGCGTTCTACCGTGAGCTGACCGCTGCGCTCCGCTCCGGCCTGCGCGGCTACCGCGAGCCACTTCTCCGGCTGGTCGCGGAAGGCATCGGAGGCGGGACCTACGCGGGGCCTGCCAACGCGTACAGCGAGGGCCTCGACGCCGCGGTCGCCTGCCACGACTACCCGCAGCTCTACAACATGAAGGCGCCGCCCGGCGCCGCGCGTGAGCGGCAGCTCGCCCGAGCCATCGCTGCGCGGACCCGCACAAGCCCCCGCACCTACAGCCCGTTCACCGTCCGCGAGTACGCCGACTCCGACTGGCAGTTCCTCGACTGGTGCACCCGGTGGCCGGTGGCGGCCGCGGACAACCCGGCGGGGCCGATCAAGTCCGGCCGCCGGCTACCCGGACGTCCCGGTGCTGGTGCTGAGCGGCGAGCTCGACTCGATCACGACGGCTGCCGAGGGCGACCTGGTGGCGGGGCAGTTCCCGAACGCCCGGCACATCGTCGTCAGCAACACCTTCCACGTCACGGCCGTGGGTGACCGGGACGACTGCGCCGAACGCATCGTGCGGGCCTTCGTGCGCTCGCCGGGCTCGGAGCGGCGCGTGTCCCGTTGCGCGAAGGCGGTCGAGCCGGTGCGCGCTCTCGGACTCGTGCCCCGAACGCTCGTCGGCATCACGCCCGCACGGGCCGGCCGCGCTCTGCCGACCAGGCTCCGGCGCGCCGGCCCGGCCGCTGCGCTCACCGTTGCCGACGTCATGGACCGGTGGTGGAACAACTACTCCGGCAGCGGCGTCGGGCTGCACGGAGGCACCTTCAGCTACACGGGCTACAGCGTCGTGAAGCTCCGGCTGGAGGGTTACCGCCTGCTGCAGGGACTGGCCGTCTCGGGCCTCGCGACCTGGGACCGCGACCGGGAGCGGATGACGGTGGAGCTGTCACTCGACGGCGCCCTGCACGGCCGGCTGCGGGGCGGCTGGCACACCCGCGCGGTCGGCGCGCAGGCGGTGCTGCGTGGTGAGGTCGGCGGCCGGCCGGTCCGGCTGACGTTCCCCGCGCCATAACGCTGGTCGAGCAGCGAGCGCCAGCGCGCGTCGTCGAGACCCTGTACGTGCGGGTGGTCTCGACGACGCCCGTCGCTCGTTCCTCGCTCCGGGCTGCTCGACCAGCGTTCCGGTGGTCGAGCAGCGAGCGCCGCGACGCATGCGGACGGCTGGCTCGTAGCCGAACGTACGTGTACGTCTGACCCGGGCACTGCCGGGCGGTTTCTCAGCCCTGCCGATCTTGCGCGTGGCTCGTTGCCCACTCGAGCGCGTAGTCAGCCACCTGCTCCCAGCCAGGCTCGCCACCGGTGAAGTGAGAGCGGTCCGGGAACTCGTAGGTCTCAGTCGTCGCCTCCGAGTTGCGGTACTTCTCGCGTTCGAGCGTTGCACCGATGGCGGCATCAGATGGTCTTGGCCGCCCGTGATGAACAGCAGCGGAGCACGGTCGTCCAGGTCGAAGTCGACCCAGGTCTCCTGGTGTCCCGGCTTCAGGTTGGCTATCAGGCCGTACGCAAACACCCAGTTGCCGGGCGCCGGGATGTGGAGGCGGTCGTATGCTGCGTCGGACTCCTCCCGGCTGCACGTGTTGGCGAACGCGTAGTGGAACTGTTCCTTGGTGAAGCCCACCGCGCGGTGCCGGTTGGCCGGGTTCTTGAGGATCGGGAACAGGGACTTGATCTGGACCGGCGGGTTCACTCGCACACCCTCCGGCGGCGCGGAGTCGATTACCACGGCGGCGGAGCCCAAGCCGCGGTTGACCAGGAGTTGGGTGAAGGTCCCGCCGAAGGAGTGGCCCATGATGATCGGCGGGCGGTCCAGGCCTTCGACGACCTCGGTGAGATGGTCAAGTGTTTCGGGAACGGAGGCCTCGGCGATGATCTCGGGCTTTTCGCGCAGCGCCTCCACTTCGATCTCGAATCCCGGGTACGTCGGCACGATGACCTGATACCCCTTCGCCCGGTAGCGATCCACCCAGTGGTCCCAGCTCCGGGCGGTCATCCAAAGCCCGTGGATCAGCACTATCGGCGGGGCATTTGTCATCTGGTCGCTCATGATGTTCCTTCCGGTGGGGGATGCGGCCATCGTCGTCGCGCCGGGCAGGGGTAGCAACACCCGCAGAGACAAGTCGCGACCCGCCCGGCCCCGGGGCCCAGGTCAGCGCCGGACGTGCTCGGTCCACTCCCGCTGGGACACCCGCTCGTCGCCGTCGTAGGCCGTCACGTCGGTGGTGAAGTCGTAGCCGTCGGCCGCCACCTCGAGCCGCATCGTCGAGGTGACCCGTACGTCGATGCCCGGCCAGGTGAGGCGGAACGTGCACTCGGCCGTGGCGTGCTGGGCGAAGGTCACGGTGTCCACGACGACATCGCCGGAGTACTCCTCCGTGGCGGTGCCGTCGTGGGGCACGTCGTACGTCGATCCGTGCCGCACGGAGCAGGTCGTGGTCTGGCGCAGCACGTCGCGGGTGGTGGTCCAGGAGACGGCCGCCGGATCCTCCGAGGAGGTCTCCGCCCCAGGGGTGAAGTCCGGCTCCCACGCGGCTCCGCCGTACAGGGCGAGGTCGAGCGAGCCACCGTGCACGGTCAGGGTCACCGGCGCCGGGGGAGCGATCGTGTTGGGCCAGTCGGCCCCGGCGATCGAGAGCCTGATGGTCTGGCCGGGCTCGAACGCGTAGGCACAGGCGTCGAGGTCGACGACGACGTCGTAGACCTGCCCGGGCACCAGCGGGCTCGGCTCGGCCGGCGCGTGCACGCCGTCGCGGAAGGCGAGGTCGAGGCTGCCCCGCGTCACCAGGGCCGATGCACCGTCGGGGAACACGTCGCAGAGCTTCACCGAGAGCGACGCCAGCGGAGCGTCCGCGCTGACCTGCAGTCTGGCCACGGGATGCCCGACCAGCACCTCGCCGTCGGCGGGCCACTCGAACGTGAGCGAGTGGGCGTCGTCCTCGCGCTGGTCGCCGGAGAGCCCCCACGGGAGGTGGCCGGCGCAGTCGATCCACGCCGACACACCGACGTCCGGCTTCACCGCGAGCGAGCGCGGACCGTCGAGGGCGCGGGTGTCGGTCGAGGAGGCGGTGGACGGCCAGACGTCGCGGACCCAGTAGCCCTCGTGCTGGTCGAGGAAGGCCGCCGGTCGGGTCGCCGTCCGCACGAACACCTCGACCCGGTCGTCCTGCGGTGAGTCCACCCCGCGAAGCCAGTGGTCGAACCAGGCGACCATCTCGACGTCGAGGTCGAGCCGCGGCCCGGGATAGGCGGTGGTGGGGTCGGCGTGCACCCACGGACCGGCGAGCAGGCGGTGCGGCACTCCCGCCTCGCGCAGCGCCGCCACCGTGCGGAACGAGTTGTTGCGGTAGCCGTCGGCCCAGCCGGCGACCAGCATCACCGCGGCCTGGATCCGGTCGTAGCCGTTGCCCTCGCCGTCGGAGCGCAGGGAGCCGTGCCGCCAGTAGGCGCCGTCGCGGTTCTCGCGCAGCCAGGTGAGCAGCCACGGCTCGACCGTCTCGAGCCGGCGTCGCCACTCGTCGCGCCAGCCGTCGCCCCACACCGCCGGCACCGGCGGCAGCACCGTCATCGGCGTCATGTAGTGGTCGTAGTCGACGAGGTCGACCATCCGCAGTGCGCCGCCGCGCCAGTGCACGTCGTCGGTCCAGCGGTCGTCGCTCGAGTAGATCGCGCAGACGGCCTTGAGCGCCGGCGGCCGCTCGGCGGCGATCTGCAGCGAGTTGAAGCCGGAGTACGACGTGCCCCACATGCCGACGTTGCCGTCACACCAGTCCTGGTCGGCCAGCCACGCGATCACCGTGACCAGGTCTGACTGCTCGGCCTCCGGGTACTCGTCCGTGGGGTCGCCGGACGACGAGCCGGTGCCGCGGACGTCGACCCGGCACACGGCGTACCCGAACTCGTCGCGGAGCCTGCGGTAGCTCTCGGCGTAAGACGACGTCAGGTCGTCCTTGCGGTAGGGCAGCGCCTCCAGCAGGCAGGGCTGCGGGCCGCGGTCGTCGTCGGGGAGGAAGAGCGTGGCGGCCAGCTCGACCCCGTCCGCCATGGGGACGCGGACCTCGCGCTCAGTTGCCACGCGCGTGCTCTCCCATCAGCTTGACCACGGTCTCGGGGTCGAGGCCCTCGCTGACGTTGCCGTCTCTCCCGGTGGTCGTCGGGGCCATCAGCAGGGAGTTGAGCACCGCCTCCTCGGCGGCGTCGACCACCGCCTCGAACAGGTCGTCGAGTCCCGCTCCGGAGACAACGGCGCCCTCCTCCCAGGAGAGGCCGGGGGCTCTCCGTGTCGAAGAGACGCCCAGGAAGATCTCGCCGCTCCCGTTGTGCGCGGTCGAGCCGGTGCGGGCCAGCCCGAGACCGATCCGCCGCGCGAGCCGGGCGCAGTCGGCGCTGATCACCGATGCGTCGGTGACCGCCACGCCGATGCACGAACCGGCCGGCCGCTGGGGGTCCGGGTCCTCGGGCAGCAGGCGCCCGACGTGGTGACCGTCGACGGTCAGCCGCTTGCGCTCGCCGAAGTTGGTCAGCAGCAGCACCGCCACGGTGTGCCCCTCTGGGGTGATCCGCGACGAGGTGCCGATGCCGCCCTTGAACCCCAGGCACGACATGCCGGTGCCGGCCCCGACCGCACCCTCCGCGGGCGGGGTGGCCCCGCCGCGAGATTCCAGCGCGGCGCGGTGTGCCGCCACGACATCTTCGTGCTCGACCTGCATCCGCCGGCAGTCGTTGAGGAAGGAGTCGTCACACTCGCCAACCACCGGGATCACCACCCCGTCGGCCACCCGGACGTCCCGCTCGAGCTCGATCCGGCAGGCCGAGTCGTAGACGCGTCCGAGTTGCATGGTGGAGGTGAGGTAGATCGGCGTCTCGAGCACCCCCCACTCAGCCGCGCCGATGAAGCCGGTGCACTCGCCCGCCCCGTTGAGCACGGCGCCGCCGGTGGCGAGCGGTCGGGAGTAGGCGTCCTCGGCCACGACCAGAGTGGTCACGCCGGTGCGAGCGATCCCGCGACCTTCGGGCGGCGGAGCCTCGTCACGGTGGAGCGTGGTGTGTCCGAGCCCCACGCCCTCGACGTCGAGCACGGAGTTGGTGGGTCCGGGCGGCAGGACCCCGATCTCGATTCCGATCTCACGCGCTCGCGGCATGCGTTCATCCTGTCCAGTTCGGTGGCTCAGCGCCATACTGCTGACTCATGGATCAGTACCGGATGCCCGTCGTGTGGTCGCCGACGACCCGCGCCCACGACCCTCAGAACGAGGTGTGGGTGGGCGTTGCGACGATCGGCACCGAGGTCGCGGCGCGGGTCGACGTAATCCTCTCGGCGCTCACCGGGGCCGGCCACCGGCTGGTGGAGGCGAGTGCGCAGCCCGACGACGTACTGGCCCGAATACACGATCCGTCAATGCTGACGTTCCTGTCCGAGGCCGAGGAGCGCTGGCGGAACGGCCCGTACGCCGAGCTCGTCGGCCAGACGCGGGTGGTGCCGTACCTCTTCCCGACGCCGGCCATGACCGCGGGCCTCCCCACCCGACCCGCCGCGGCGGTGCACGCGGAGGCGGGCAGCTACGCCTACGACACGATGACGCTGGTGGGCGAAGGAACCTGGGAGGCGGCCCGGGCCGCCGTCGACTGCGCACTCACGGCGGCCGACCTGGTGCTGGCGGGCGAGCGCGCGGCGTACGCGCTGTGCCGTCCACCCGGACATCACGCGACCCCGGCTGGGTACGGCGGCTCGTGCTACCTCAACAACGCAGCGGTCGCGGCCGAGGCGCTGCGTGGGGGAGGGCACGAGCGGGTGGCCGTGATCGACATCGATGCCCACCAGGGCAACGGCACGGCGGCGATCTTCTACGACCGGGGGGACGTGCTCTACGGGTCGGTCCATGTCGACCCCGCTGCCGGGTGGTTCCCCCACATCGTGGGGTACGCCGACGAGACCGGCACCGGCGACGGCGCGGACTGCACCCGCAACCGGCCGCTACCCGAGGGGACCGCCGACGGTCCCTGGCTGGAGGCGATCGAGGACCTGGCGGGCTGGGCGGTCGCCGCGGGCTGCTCGGCCCTGGTGGTCTCCCTGGGTGTCGACGCCGCGGTCGACGATCCCGAGAGCCCACTCATGATCACCGCCGACGGCTACCGGGCAGCCGGCTCGACCCTGGGCGCGACCGGCCTGCCGGCCGTCGTCGTCCAGGAGGGCGGCTACCACCTGCCGACGCTCGGCGGCCTCGTCGCGGCGTACCTGGACGGGCAGCGCCGGCGGGAGACGTCAGCGCGACGTGAGTCCGGTGTCAGTGGTCATGGGACCACCGTCGACGCATGGGACGTGAGAACTACACCTCCGCCGGGTTCAAGGCCATGAAGGACAAGCTCGCCAAGGCCGCCATAGACCGAGCGGTCTACGAGATGGTCTACAAGCCGATGAACCCGACCTACTTCGTCGGCAACCCCGAGGAGGGCTACCGCTACTCGTACCACGAGTACGGGTTCAAGGGGTATCAGCTGCCGCCGATCGACCGCGCTCACGCGGGACCCCGCCCGATCACCGTCGACTACGACGACAACTTCCGGCCCGAGCCGGTCCAGGACGTGTGGGCGGAGATCTACCAGCCCTGGTTCACCGCCATCGACGAGGTCTTCCAGGGCTGGGACGAGCTGCCCGACGAGCGTGACTTCCACAGGCTGGCCGACCAGTTGCGGAGCGCGCGTGCCCCACTCGCGCCACTCGCCCAGCCCCTTCGCGGCGACTCGCCCGACCTCGACGTGCTGCATTTCGAGCTCGGGATCAAGGGGGACCACCCCCTCGATCGGGCCCCGAGTTCGAAGCCCCAGAGCGCCGCGGTCAACATCTTCCGCGACACTTATGCCATCCCGCTGCAGCCGGCGATCATCCAGCAGAACTACCTGATCGACGTCCTCGCGGCTCAGCTCGACGCCGAGGGGGAGATGTGGCACCGGGCCCGACGGCTGGTCATGGAGATCGGGCAGCAGGCCAAGCTCGCGTTCTCACCGGAGTCGCTCGACGTCGTCTTCCTGGCCGTGATCGACCTGCTGGGCGTGCTGAACGAGGCGATCGGGTTCATCCCCGACCCCCGCATCGAGCTGGCCACCAAGGTGGCCGGCGTGACTCTGGACGGCCTCGAGGCGCTCGTCAAGAGCTTCGACGAGAAGCCGCCACCGGCAGAGGCGAAGATCGAGCAGATCCTGAGCGGGGCGACCACCAAGGACGTGATCTCGAAGCTCCGCGACGCGCTCACCGAGCTCAACAGCCAGATCCTCGATGAGGAGCTCGCCGTGTTCACTATGTGCGACGACACGGTCGACGCGACGTACGAGCCCTCGAGGCTGTCCCCGGGCTCCTACCACGTCGCCTTCAACCTGCCGGCGCCCGAGCTCCTGACCGAGACTGAGAGCACCGACTTCGAGCTGGCCGACGTCTACACGATCGACGTCGACACGGCGGGCATCAAGCGAGCAGCAGGCGTGATGCCGTCCATCGCCGGGACGTTGGAGAAGGCAGCCGGTGATGTCGAGGCCGTCCAAGCCGGCCCGTCGATCTGGATGCGTCCTGCCTTCATCGGCCACACCCAGCAGGGCCCCTACGACGCGTGGAAGCGGCTCCTGGACCGCTTCCCCTGGCTGCTCCGCGACACCGCCGGAGAGCTTCGCGCAGCGGGCGAACACCTGGTCCTCGCCATGAACGCCCTCGAGAACTCCGACGCGGCCTCCCAGGAGGCCCTTGCCAAGCACGCGCGCGACGTCGCCGATGTCGCGGCACCCGACCCGGGACAACCCTCCACCCCCGGTCGGCCTAGCGGCGGACCACCAAGTCAGAGGCGTCAGTCGAGGATGACGGCGGCGAGCTCGCGCGCGGCCCGGGCCGGATGCTCCTTGCCCTGGGTGGTGCCGGCCACCAGCGTCCCCTCGATCAGCAGGTGCAGCTGCTCGGCAGCGTGCTCCGGGTTGGCGTGGCCCAGCGCTTCGAGCTCGCGAACGAAGAGTGCGCGGAGCCGCCGCCGGAAGGCGTCGGTCTCCGCGTGCGCCGGATGGCCGGGATCCGCGAACGCGAGGTCGGTCGCGAAGTAGCGACAGCCGCGGAAGTCCTCGCTCGAGACGAGCTCGTCCAGGCGGTCGAACAGGCCGAGCAACCGGGCCCGCGGCTCCGTCTCGCCGGCCAACGCATCCTCGTACCACGCCAGGTCCTCGTCGGCGGCGCGGCGGAGGACCGCCTCCACCAGCCCGTCCTTGCCTCCGAAGTGCTCGTACAGCGACCTGCGCGCGACGTTCGCCTCCTTGAGCAGCGCGTCCACACCCACGGAGGCGCCTTGTGAGTAGAAGAGGCGTTGCGCCGCGTCGAGCAGTCGTTCCCGTGGTCCGGGTGCCGTTCGTTGACTCATCGGTGCGTCGTGTCCTTCGTTGCCCTTGACGGTAGACCGATCAGTCTATACGGTCCTGAGTAGACCAATCGTTCTACTTTGAGGAGCCGAGATGACCACGACCGAAGAGCAAACCACCAGGGACACCGCTGAGACCGTCGCCCGCTTCAATGACGCCTTCCGGCGCGGCGACACGGAGGCGATGGCCGCACTGGTCCACGACGACTGCCTGATGGTGTCCGCGCAGCCGGCACCCGACGGCACGGCGTACGTCGGCAAGGACGCGTGTGTGGCGTTCTGGGCCGAGCTGATGGACGACGAGTCGACCACGTTCGAGGTCCAGCACGTGTTCGCGGATGGCGACTGGGCGACGGTGCGGTGGCGCTACCGCTTCGGGCCCACCGACGCGGAGTCCGTCCTCGGGGTGAACGTGACGCGGGTCAGCGATGGGCTCGTCATCGAGCAGCTCGGCTACACCAAGACGCCGGGCGACCTTCCGCTTCCGGAATGAGCTGGTCGCCCAGATACCGGTGGTTACGAGGCACCAGGTGCGTCGCAACCACCGGTATGTGGCAGTCATCCAGTGGCGGGCAGCTCCACCGTGACGCGGAGCCCGCCGGAGTGACGCCTACTCGACGTACCGGCCGGGGCCGGTAGGTGCCGGGGTGTCCGCGCGCGGCCGTTCGGGATCGGGTTCTGCGATGCCCTCGACGTCGTTGGTGTGCTTCGCCAGCGCGTTCCTCGCTGACTCATCGGATCGTTCGAGCACGTCGGCCGCCAACGCGAGGTGCCGGCCGGCGGCGCCGAGCTCCTCGGCGGTGTCCTTGAGCACGAAGGCGGTCTGGCGAAGCATGGCTGTCCACTGCTCCTCCGGCCCGGTCCGGGTGAAGCCGATCCAACCCGGACGATCCCAAGGATCGCGGTCTTTATGGGAGTCCGCGGCGGCGGCGTTTCGTACCCCCCGAGGCATGCCCCCACCGGATCGCCCCCGAAACGCCGGGCGTCGTCCCGTTACCGGAATGAGACACCTTCCGTGCTGGTAGGCAGCTGCACCGTGACACTCAGCCCGCCAGTGGGTCGGGGGGTGAGCGTGAGTGTTCCGTCGTGGGCGTGGGTGATGCTCTTGACGATGGCCAGGCCGAGGCCGACACCCGGATGGTCGGTGCGGATGCGTCCGGTGCCGCGCTGGAACGGCTCGGCAAGCGTGGACACCAGCTGTGCTGTGAGCTTCTCGCCGGTGTTCTCGACGGTGAGCACCACACTCTCGTCCTGAACCCTGGAGGTCACCCGCACCGTGCCGTCAGCGGGCAGGTTGTGGACGATCGCGTTGTGCACGAGGTTCGACGTCAGCTGCAGCAGGAGTGCTGGGGACCCGGCAGTCGGTGTGGTGTCAGCAGAGGTCTCGATGGTGACACCGCGCTTCTCCGCGAGCGGGAGCAGCGTCTCCGTGGCCTCTTCCACGAGGAGAGACAGGTCGACGGGCTCCCGGATGAAGGACCTCTGGTCAGCGCGGCCGAGCAGCAGCAGCGCCTCGGTGAGGTCGATCGCTCGGGCGTTGACGGTCTGCAGGCGGGCGACCAGCTCGCCGGGGTCACGGCCCGGATCCTGGCTGGCCACCTCGAGAAGTGTCTGCGTGACCGCCAGCGGGGTGCGCAGCTCGTGGGAGGCGTTGGCCGCGAACCTCTGCTGCTCTGCGACCTGCGCTTCGAGCCGCGCGAGCATGGTGTCGAAGGCGTCGGCGAGCTCGCGGAACTCGTCCTTGCGGCCTTCCAGCTGGATCCGGTGGGAGAGCGATCCGTCCGCGGCCTGGCGGGTGGCACTGGTGATCCGCGTCAGGGGAGCGAGCATGCTGCCGGCGAGGATCCATCCGCCCAGGACGCTGAACACCAGAAGGAACGCCAGCATGAGGGCGGCCTTCGGGACGAAGGCATCGAGCAGGTCGGAGCGGGTGGGTCCGAACATCCCGGGGCCACCACCATCGGGCACATAGCGCAGCAGGAACACCCACACCACTGCGAGGAGCGAGGTGCCCGCCACCATCAGGAACCCGACGTAGCTGAGAGTGAGCTTGAGGCGAACGCTCAAGCCGCGCCGCCTATCCACGCGCGCTCGGTGCTGTGTCGATGCGGTAGCCGACGCCGGGAACGGTGGCGATCAGCCACGGTTCGCCGAGCCGTTTGCGCAGGGCCGAGACCGTGATGCGTACGGCGTTCGTGAACGGGTCGGCGTTCTCGTCCCACGCTCGCTCGAGTAGCTCTTCGGCGCTGACGACACCGCCTTCCGCAGCGACGAGGACGTCGAGCACGGCGAACTGCTTGCGGGTGAGAGCGACGTAGCGGCCGTCGCGGTAGACCTCGCGGCGGAAGGGATCCAGGCGCAGACCGGCGATCTCTCGGACGGGTGGCCGGTGGTGGGCCCGCCGGCGGTCGAGCGCCCTGAGACGGAGCACGAGCTCTCGGAGCTCGAAGGGCTTGGTGAGGTAGTCGTCGGCGCCGAGCTCGAACCCGGATTCCTTGTCGTCGAGCCGGTCGGCGGCGGTGAGCATCAGGATCGGCATACCAGTGCCGGAGGTGACGATGCGTTCGGCGACCTCGTCCCCGGAAGGCCCCGGGATGTCGCGGTCGAGGACGGCGATGTCGTAGCCGTTGACGCTCAGCAGCTCGAGCGCCGTGTCACCGTCGCCGGCGATGTCGGCGGCGATCGCCTCCAGGCGTAACCCGTCACGGATCGCCTCTGCCAGAAAGGGCTCGTCCTCGACGATCAGCACACGCATGACCCTCCCGATGGTAGAAGGCGGCGCATATCGCCCGCATATCGAAATTCACATACGTGCTGGCAACTCCGCGTTCCTTTGACTGAGACGCATGACCCTCACAGCATCACTTCGATCGCCGTTGACTCCGGCTTCCACTTCAGCCCCGACAACTGGAATCACGATCTACGGATGCGCGCCCGACGAGGAGGCTGCCTTCCGTACGACGGCGCCCCTCTTCGGCGTGCAGCCGACGATGACAGAAGCTCCCGTTTCTGAAGCCAACGTGGACCTGGCGCTTGGTAACCGCTGCATCAGCGTCGGGCACAAGGCCCAGGTCTCCAATTCCACTGTGCTTGCCCTCGGCCGGGCCGGCGTCAGGCACATCTCCACACGAAGCGTCGGCTGCAACCACATTGACCTGGAACATGCGGCGAGCGTCGGAATCTCGGTGGCAAACGTCGCCTACTCGCCCGACAGCGTGGCGGACTACACGTTGATGCTGATGTTGATGGCGGTCCGGCACGCCAGGTCCGTCGTCCGCCGCGCCGACATGCACGACTACCGACTCCACGACGTACGCGGCAAGGAGCTGCGCGATCTGACCGTCGGGGTCATCGGCACGGGACAGATCGGGACCGCAGTCATGGACAGGTTGCGAGGCTTCGGCTGCCGAACACTGGCCTACGACAGTCGTCCCCAGCCCTCTCCCGACTACGTCTCTCTCGATGACCTGCTGACTGGTAGCGACATCGTCACACTCCACGTGCCCCACGACGCGACCACCCAACATCTGCTCAGCCGGGAGCGTCTCCGGCAACTGAGACCGGGGGCGTTCGTCATCAACACCGGCCGCGGTTCGCTTCTCGACACCGGGGCGCTCATCGTGGAGCTGGAGAGCGGCCGGCTGGGCGGCGCGGCCCTGGACGTGCTCGAAGGAGAGGAAGGCATCTTCTACGCCGACTGCAGAGGCGCAGCCATCGAGAACACCCAGCTGCTGCGGCTACATGCGCTGCCGAATGTGCTGATCAGCCCGCACACCGCCTACTACACCGACCACGCCCTCACGGACGTGGTCGAGCACACCCTTGTCAACTGTCTCGAGTTCGAGAGCGAGGCCCAGCATGGCTAGGGTCCGGCTCGGGGTGCTGTTCGGCGGCTGCTCCGAGGAACATCCGGTCTCCGTGAAGTCGGCGCAGGAAGTCGCGGCGAACCTCGACGCCGACAAGTACGAACCGTTCTACATCGGAATCACGCAGCTCGGCGCGTGGCGGCTGTGTGATGGGCCCAACCCGAACTGGGAGAACGGCACCAGCCGTCCGGCCGTGCTCTCACCGGACAGGGGAGCGCGCGGACTGCTCGTTCTGGAGCCGGGAGGACACCAGACGATCGGTCTCGACCTGGTGCTTCCCGTCCTGCACGGCAAGCTCGGTGAGGATGGCGCGATCCAGGGTCTGCTGGAGCTCTCCGGAATTCCCTATGTCGGCTGCGACGTCCAGAGCTCCGCTCTGTGCATGGACAAGTCTCTGGCCTACGTCGTCGCCAGGAGCGCGGGTGTGGCCACGCCGGACTTCTGGACCTTCGTCGCCAGCGAAAGGATCGATCCCGACCAGTTCACCTATCCCGTCGTCGTGAAGCCGGCTCGGTCCGGCTCGTCGTTCGGAGTCACCAAGGTCAGCGGGAAGGAAGAGCTGCCGAGCGCGGTCGAGGCCGCGCGGCGGTACGACTCGAAGGTGTTGATCGAGGAAGTGGTCGTCGCCAGCGAGGTCGGGTGCGCCATCTTGGGAGAGCGATACGGATTGGTCGCCGGTGAGGTGGATCAGATCAGCCTGTCGCAGGGCATCTTCCGAATCCATCAGGAGAGCGAACCCGAACGCGGCTCAGAGAACTCGACAGTGACCGTTCCCGCAGACATTCCGGCAGAGTCCCGCTCGCTCGTGCAGGAGACAGCGAAGACCCTCTATCGCGCCTTGGGATGCCGAGGCCTGGCCCGGGTGGACCTGTTCCTGAAAGCGGACGGCACGGTAGTCCTCAACGAGGTCAACACCTTCCCCGGCCTGACCACTTACAGCCGCTATCCGAGAATGATGGCCGCCGCGGGCCTGCCGCTGGCTGAAGTGATCGACCGGGCGGTGTCCCTGGCGTTGCACGGGATCCAGCGATGAACGACAACTTCGCCTTCGTCGACGAGCTGGTGCCCGGCATTCGTTGGGATGCCAAGTACGCCACGTGGGACAACTTCGTCGGCAGACCGGTGGACGGGTACCTCGCCAATCGCATCGTCGGCACGAGGGACTTGTGCGCGGCCCTTCGACACGCCCAAGGAGAGGCCGAGGCCCTTGGCTTCGGGCTGGTCCTCTGGGATGGCTATCGGCCGCAGCGCGCCGTCCACTGCTTTCTGCGCTGGTCACAGCAGCCGGAGGACGGCCGGGCGAAGCTGCGGCACTATCCCCGCATCGACCGGGCGGAGATGTTCGAAAAGGGGTACGTCGCCGCCAGGTCTGGCCACAGCCGGGGCAGCACCGTCGACCTGACGCTCTATCACTTGGACACCGGTGAGCTCGCGCCGATGGGCGGTGAGCATGACCTGATGGATTCCATCTCCCACCATGGTGCGAGGGGCATCTCGGCGGCCGAGGCCCGCAACCGTCGGCACCTGTGCTCGATCATGGAGGCCTCCGGTTTCAGCCGGTACGACTCCGAGTGGTGGCACTACACGCTGGACGACGAACCGTTTCCGGACACGTACTTCGATTTCCCCATCGCCTAGCCCGCGACGCGCGTCTCACGGTCCTGGATTCGGAGCGAGCGCGGATGAGGTCCTGGCCTTCGACCGTCGCAGTCCTACCTTTGGAGGACGCAAGGCGGCGAGCGCCTGCCGTACGTTGAGCCGATGGGTCGGGTCTGGCGGTTCTTCGCGGCCTGGGGCATCGACGTCCTGGTCGTGGCCGCCGCTGCGGCGACCGCGATCGGCACGCTGCTGCGCGACGATGCGGACCGCCCGGACGGCCTGGCGCTGTGGCTCGAGGTCGTGGCGATCACCGGCGTGCTCCTGGCCTTGCTGGCCCGGAGGCGTACCCGTTCCTCGCTCCGACGTTCGTCTGGATCGGCTGCGCTGGACTGAGCTTCCTCGACCACCAGCTGATCACGACCCAGGGCGGGGTGTTCCTGTGCGGCATGGTGGCCGCCGCGCTGTACGGCAGTCTGCGGAGCGGATTCCAGGCCCGGGTCGGTCTGGTGCTCGTGCTGGTCGCGCAGCGGTGGTGGTCTACCACGACCCGACCCACGGCGGACGACACCTGCTCTTCACCCCGGCGCTGTTCGCCGTGCGCCTGGCTCGTGGGCTTCGCCCTGCGCGATCGGGCCGAGCGGAGCGAGGCCGCGGAGGAGCGGGCGCTGCGGGCCGAGCGGGAGCGTGAGTCGGCGGCCAGGGTGGCGGTGGCCGAGGAGCGGGCGCGGATGGCGCGCGAGCTGCATGACGTGGTCGCGCACGCGGTGAGCGTGATGGTGCTCCAGGTCGGGGCGGTACGCCGTCGGGTGCCGGCCGGGTCCGAGGAGGACGGACGCGCTGAGCAACGTCGAGCATGCCGGGCGTACGGCGCTCGCGGAGATGCGCCAGTTGCTAGGCGCGATGAGGGAGGGCGACGACCTGCTCGAGCTGACCCCGCGTCCCGGGCTTGGACGACCTGCAGACCTTGGCCGAGAGACGTCCGGGCCGCGGGGCTCGACGTACGGCTCCACGTGGACGGCGATCCGGTCGCAGCTGCCGCGCTCGATCGACCTCTCGGCGTACCGCATCGTGCAGGAGGGGCTGACGAACGCCCTCAAGCACTCCGGCGGCGCGCCGGGCGCGATGTGACCGTCGCGCTACGCGTCCGACCAGCTGCGGCTCGAGGTGCGCGACGACGGGCCGGGGGGCTTCGCGCAGACCGACGGCTTCGGGCACGGGCTGATCGGCATCGGCGAGCGGGTCAAGGTCGTACGGCGGGGACATGTCGGCGTTCGTCGCCACCACCGGAGGCTTCGTGCTCCGCGCCTCCCTGCCGCTGCGAAAGCGACGCAGGCGCATGACCATCCGGGTGCTCGTGGTCGACGACCAGGCGATGGTGCGGGCGGGCTTCCGGATGCTGCTGGGCGACGAACCCGACATCGAGGTGGTGGCCGAGGCCGAGCAACGGGCTAGAGGCTGTCGCCGAGGCCGCGCGAGTCCACCCGCACGTCGTCCTGATGGACATCCGGATGCCCGAGCTCGACGGGCTCGAGGCGACCCGCCGCATCGTCGCGGCCGACCAGGACAGCCGGATCCTGATCCTCACGACGTTCGACCTCGACGAGTACGTGTACGAGCGCGCTGCGGGCGGGAGCGAGCGGCTTCGTCCTCAAGGACGACCCACCCGAGCAGCTGATCGCCGCCGTACGCACCGTGGCCGGTGGCGACGCACTGCTCTCGACCGGCGATCACGCGGCGGGTGATCGCAGCACTTCACCCGGGCAGCAGCAGGCGCCACCGAAGGCGGTGCGAGACGCTGACCGCGCGCGAGATGGATGTGTTCCGCCTGATCACGCGCGGGCTGTCGAACGCCGAGATCGGTGCCGAGCTGTTCATCAGCGACACGACGGTGAAGACGCACGTGACGCGGTTGCTGCAGAAGCTGGACCTGCGCGACCGGGCACAGGCCATCGTGCTGGCCTACCAGACCGGGCTCTTCGACTTCTCCGGTCAGCTCTCGTAGGGTGCGTTTAATGTTTGACGCGCTGCGGGTCCTCCTTTGTGAGGACCCGGTCAGTGGGGCCTTGGTGCCCTGCAGAACGCGACCTCGACGACGACGCGGGCGACCCCTCGATTCCGTGCCTGGAGCGTTGAGTTTCCTGAGGTTTCCATGATCACCATCGACTCACTGACCAAGAAGTACGGCGAGCACCACCGTCGTCACGACATCTCCTTCACTGCCCGCAGTGGCCGGGTCACCGGTTTCCTCGGGCCCGAACGGCGCCGGCAAGTCCACGTCCATGCGGATGATGGTCGGCCTCACGCACGCCCTACCGAGGGCACTGCGACCATCTCCGGCAGGCTGTTCGCCGACCTGCCGAACCCCGGGCGCGAGGTCGGCGTGATGCTCGACGCCTCCGCCCAGCACGCCGGCCGCACCGGCCGCGAGATCCTGACCATCGCCCGGCAGATCATGGGCGTCCCGGCCTCCCGGGTCGCCGAGATGCTCGACGCTGGTCAGCCTCACCGGCGGCCGAAGCGGATCGACGGGTGCGCGACTACTCGCTCGGCATGCGCCAGCGCCTCGGCATCGCGGCCGCCCTGATCGGCGACCCGTCGGTGCTCATCCTCGACGAGCCGGCCAACGGGCTCGACCCGGCCGGCATCCGCTGGATGCGCGACCTGCTCCGCGACTACGCCGACCACGGGGGGACCGTGCTGCTGTCCTCCCACCTGTTGGCCGAGATCGAGATCATCGCCGACGACATCGTGATGATCGGGCAGGGGCGGATCGTCTCCCAGGGTTCCAAGGCCGAGCTCCTCGCCGCCGCCGGGACCGTCGTCCGCGCCGCGGACATCGCAGGCTCTCCGGCGGGCCTGCGCGGCCGGCCTGGCCTCGACCGTCTCCGAGGACGGATCGCTCCGCACCGACGCGGAGACGGCGCTGGTCGGGCGCGCGGCGTACGACGGCGGCGTGGTGCTCACCGAGCTCCGCGACGCCGACAGTGGCGGACTCGAGGAGATGTTCCTCGAGCTCACCGCCGACACCCAACGCGAATCACACAGAGAGGCCAGCGGCATGACCGCCACGACCGTCGACCAGCCGCGCACGACCGGTCGACGCACCGAGTTCACAGCCCATCCCGCTCAGCCGGGTCGTCCGCGTCGAGCTCCGCAAGATGTTCGACACCCGCTCGGGCTTCTGGCTGATCGCGAGCATCGCGATCACGGGCCTCATCGCCACGTTCGCGACCGTCGCGTTCGCGCCCGACAACTACCTGACCTACTACAACTTCGCGAAGGCGGTCGGGTACCCGATCACGGTGATCCTGCCGATGGTCGCCTGCTGTCCATCACCAGTGAGTGGAGCAGCGCAGTGGGCTGACGACGTTCACCTACGTCCCCAGCCGGCGTCGGGTGGTCTGGGCCAAGACGCTGTCGTCGGTGATCGTCGCGGTCGCCTCATGGTGTTCGCCTTCGCCATCGGGGCGGTCGGGAACGTCGTCGGCAGCACATCGCCGGTACCCCGACGGTCTGGGACCTTCCGTCGGGCACGCTCTGACGATCGTGCTGGGCAACCTGGTCTCCCTCTCGATCGGGACCCATGATCGGATGCTGCTGCGCAGATCGTCTGGCGGTCTGGTGATGTACTTCGTCGTAGTCCTGCTGGTGCCCAACCTGCTCGGCCTGCTGGCCGAGACCCAGAGCTGGTTCAAGCAGCTCCAGCCGTGGGTGGACCTCAGCTACGTGCAGAGCTTCCTGTTCGAGGGAATGCACACCGGCGCCCAGTGGGCACACGTCGCTACCACGGTCGGCCTGTGCATCGTCATCCCCGGGATCTTCGGGCTCCGCCGGGTGATGCGGTCCGAGGGTGAAGTAGCCCTTCCGCACACACACGAGGCCCTGTCACTCCCCCGAGTGGCAGGGCCTCGTGCCCTTCACGGGTCACGCAAGCAGCAGTCTGGGGGACTCCCTGCCCTGGGCGCGACCCGCTGGCCTACGTGCTCAGCGCTGCCCGCCGAAGAGCGGGACGCGCGATCGCGAGGTAGAGCAGGGCGCCAAGAACGGGGAGAAGAAGGATCAGCACCACGAACACCCCCCAGCTCTTGCCCGCTCGCTTCCACAGGTGCTCGGGGACGATCAGCGTCTCCACGAAGGACCCGAGCCAGAGCGCCAGGGCGAAGTAGAGCAGACAGATCTGAGCGAGCCCGTCCAGGAACGGCTCGATGCCCTCGATCCCGAAGAGTCCGACGGCAATCCTTCCGATGCCGACGACTACGGCCCCGAGGGCGGTCAGTCCCGGGAGGGTGCGAGACCACGGTTTGCGGATGGCCTCCGGGGCAGGCGGTGCGAAGGTGCCTGTCATGGCGAGATCGCGCGCCGAAGGTCATGGCACTTGCTTCAACGTCACGACCACGTTGCTGGCGTAGTGGCCGGTTGCGCGGTCATAGTCCTCGCAGGTCACGAGCACGAGCTTGGGGCGTCCCGTCTGCGCGACAGGGCTGGGGCACGCTTGGTCAGTTGCCCCTTGGAGATCACTTCGACTGACGTGACCTGGTAGGAGTGGCCGCTCAGCCGGGCGTGCCCACCTACCGGAGTGAGTTCGAGGTCGTCGAAGGTCCCGCCGCCGTCGTGGACCGTGTGCCCCGTCAGCAGCGTCGTGCCATGTCGGGAGCCTGCGCGCTTGCCCCACCAGCCGAGGGTGCGGGGGTCGTCCGGCGGCGTCAGGGCCGAGCCAGTCAGACCGATTGGAACGACGGGCGCCACCATCCCGTCGAGGCGCAAGCGTTTGGGGACAGTCGGCGAGACCGCTTTCGGAGCGATGGTCCCAGGCCCAGCGGCCGGCATAGCTGACGACCCCGGCCCTGACGACTGGCCACTGGACGACGAATCATTGGACGAAAGCGGCTCCCGCTGCGCCGTCACGTCCGCGCAGCCCGACAGTGCCAGGAGGGCGGTCAGGCACAGCAGAAGCCGCTTCATCTCACAGACCTGCGTCGATCGAGAGGGGCACGGCGCGCGAGCGGGCAGACGGCCTGTTCGGCTTCAGCCCTGCGTTGGAGACGGCCGGCCTGCCCGGTTCGGACGGCTCGGTGTCGAACGGCTCGGTCCCGGATGGGCCGGCGTCGGGCACGGTCGGGTTCTCGGTGTTGGGGTCGGTCGGGGTCTCGTCGGTGGGCTCCTCGTCCACCGGCTCCTCGTCGGTCTCGCACTCGATGGCGTCGGTGCCCTTGGTAATGCCGCGCTCGTAGATCGAGAAGCGGTACTCGTAGTGGAACGCGTACACCTCGAAGTGGTACTCGGTGCGGAACGTCTCCGCCTTGGCCGGGGTGCCCGGAACTGCCGGGGTGCCCGCGACGGCCGGGGTGCCCGGCGTACCTGCCGAACGGTAGAACCACGACCCGTTGCCGGTGCCGCCGCTCTGGTTGTAGGTGCCGTTAGGACCCTCGTGACCACCGGGGATCTTGTCCTTCACGTTCCACGTGCCGCGGCTGTCGCTCGGGTAGGACGGCTCGCCGGTCAGGGGACCCTGATCCTTGTTGGGCGAGAAGGAGCCCAGACGGCCGACTGCCCGGAACGGCCGGGGTGCCCGGAACGGCGGGCGTGCCCTCGGTGGCGGGGGCGGCGTCGTTGTTGCCGACGACCCGCTCGGAGCGGTTACCCGCCTCTTCGTTGGCCGCGACCGCGGGAGCGGTGGCGTCGGTCGACCACGGGGTGAACCGCTGCCAGCCGTCGTTCACCTTCGTTCGGTAGGCGGAGTCGGCGGTGTCGGACCAGCCCTCACCGATCTGCACGAGGTTGTCGAGGTTGTCCTCGCCGGACGCGTCCGGGTCGGCGGGCGGGGTGTTGCTGGTCGACCACGCGGTGAACTCGGACCACGACCACGCGGTGGGCGTGTCGTCGGTGCGGTTGCTCTGCGTGCAGTCGTCTGCGGCATGGCTGACACCGGCAGTGCCCAAGCTGAGCAGCGCGGCAACTGCCGTGCCCACGATGAGTGTGCGCTTCCGCACTCCGGTCGGCGGGACGAGGACCTTCCTAGAGTTGAATCGGTCTGCCGATTGGCCGGGGATCATCGTGGGCTGTCCGTTCCTTGATCTGGTCTTGCCATGGTGCGTCCGCGTGCGTGACGCGGACGCACCTGGCAACAACTCACACGTGCGCGCTGTTGGCGTCACGCTAACAGGTTGTTGACGTATCGCCAATTCGAGATAACGTGGACCTGTGAGCACACCGCGAAGCTTCAAACGCCTCGACCCCGCGGAGCGGCGCGAGCAGATCCTCGACGTCGCCAATGAGCTGTTCGCCGAGCGTGGATACGAGGAGGTCACGGTCGAACACATTGCGAAGGCCGCCGGTGTTGCGCGTGGACTGGTGCACCACTACTTCGGCGGTCGCAAAGAGGTCTACCTAGCGTTGCTGGAACGGCTAGGTGCCGGCAGCGATGAGGCGCTACGGAGCCCGGTGGGTCGGAGTGCTCGCGCGCGGGTGGAGGACTCGTTGTCCCGTTGGCTTGATTGGACGGAGGCGAACCGGACGATCTATCTCGGCACCATCGCACCCGGTGAGGACATCGCCGACCCCGATGTGCGGCGTGCGGTCGCCGACCTGGTGCACCGCGCGGTCGTAATTGTCGCGGCCTTCCACGCCGACATAGCCGAGGACACTCCGCGGCTGCGCTATGCACTTGAGTGCTGGACCGGCCTCAACCGGGCCGCGACGCGTCGCTGGCTACGCGGCGATGCCGACCGCGAGGCGACGCATGAGCTGCTCGCCTCGACCCTCGAATACGTCCTCCGCACGTTCGGTTCACCGCCAAAGCGGCGCACCTCGACACCGAAGCGCTCGGTCAGCCGACCAGAAGCATGAGCAGGCCGGCCAGGGCCGCCGACACCGATGCGGCCAGCAGCCAGGGGCGCAGGTCGTTGGACAGGGCCACCCGTCCACGCAAGCACACGGGGACATCTTCGGCATGGAGGTGATGGACCATCAGCATCTGGACCAGGATCACTCCGGTCATCCCCAGGCCGACCAGGATCAGTGGGGCGGCCGCTTCAGGCGAAGCCATCCCGTCACCTCCCTGGCCCTGACGGGCGCAAACCTCACGTGACTCGGACGTTAGAAGCGGGTTCCTCGCCACGAAGTCTCAATCTGAGACACCGGGTCCGGGAGTCGGCGCGACGATGCCGTAGTCGTGGATCTTCCGGTAGATCGTCGCCCGCGACATGCCCAGCGCGCGCGCCGCGTCGGTCTTGTTCCACTGGGCCGCTGCGAGGCACCGGACGATGGCGTCCCGCTCGATGGACTCCATGGGGCTCAACACCCGGCGGCTCACCACGTGTGCCTCGGGGGGCAGGTCATCGGGCCGGATCACCCCGCTCCTCCGGTTCTTCACCACCTCGCGCAGCACGCTGATCACCTGTTCGTTGTTCCCGGGCCACGTCATCCGCATCAGCAGCCGCATCGCCTCGGGGGAGCACTCGAGGTGGCGACCGTGGCCGAACCGGGCCAGGAAGTACGACACCAGCGAGGGCAGATCCTCCATGTGCAGCCGCAGCGGGGGCACCTCGACCGTTCTCGGGAACAGCTCCAGCAGGGCGAGAACCCCCTGGGACGACGTCTCCTGCCCCAGGGTGACGGCCACCCACGGTTGGTACTCGCCGCCGATGTCACGGGCGTGGCGGAGCACGTCGCACAGGCCGCGGGCGGTCCTGGTGTCGAGGCTGTCCACGTGGCGGAGGATGACGGTGTCGACGCTCTGCCGGAACTCGCGGCGAACCTCCGACAGATACTCGGCACCCTGGGGCGCCGTGCGTGCGTCGAGCACCGCGTAGCGACCCACCGGGAACCGGCGCAGGTGCACGGCCTGCAGCAGGGCCAGCTTGCCGACCCCGTCCTCGCCCGCGACGGCCAGCCACTCACCGGCTCGGAACGCCTCCTCCACCTTGCGGCAGGCGTGCCGCCACTGGGCGGCGGAGCCGACCAGCCCTGGCAGCGCCATCGGGGCCGCCACGGCCCGCCGGCTCTCCTGGGCCGGAAGGTCGTGAGGGTCGAGCTTGACGTGTACGACGACTCCGGGGACCTGGTCGTCGCCCCCGACGGTGCGGCAGTCCAGCCGCGCTCTTTGGCCAGAGGGAAGGTCCACCGCGACCGTGCGGTCCTGACGCGAGGAGCGCGCCTCGGCCGCGTGAGCGAGCACCGCGGTCTGGTCGGCCGGCTCGAGGTAGGAGCGTCCGCGCTCGTTGATCATCAACATGTCGTCATGCACCGCCAGCACGATGCCGTGCCCGTGGCGGGAGGCTCGCAGATACTCCTGGAAGACCCGCATCTGGCCGGCGTCGCTGTCGGCAGTGAGCGCCTCCCGGATCTGCTCGGCGGTCGTCTTGGCGACAGTGAGAAGGAGGTTGCCGGAGTCCCGGCGCCAGCAGGTGAGGTCGATGGCGCCGACCAGCCGCCCTGAGACCGGGTCGTGGATCGGAACGCCCGCGCAGGCAAGCTCCTCGAGGTCCTCCGCATAGTGCTCGTGGCCGAACACGTGGGCGGGGCCGCCCATCTCGAGTGCCGTGCCGATCCCGTTCGTGCCGACGATCTCCTCGGCGTAGCTGAATCCCGGGGCCAGCAGGACCCGGTCGAGGTGGCGTTCGAGATCTCGGTCGCCGGTGAGCCGTTCGAGCACCAGGCCGCGCTGGTCGGTGAGGACGACGCTCACCGGCTGCCCTTCCAGTCGTTCACACAAGGCGCGCAGGACCGGCGCCGAGGACCGGCCGAGACGGGTGTCGTGTCTCACGTCACGGTCGTAGGACATCTGGACCTTGTCGGCGGCGACGTTCTGGCCGAGAGAGCGCCGCCACGAGGCCAGGATGGGCCGACGAACGGTGCCGGGGTCGATCGCTTCGGCGCTGAGGAAGCGGGCCCGGCTGGCAGCGACCTCCGCCTGATAGCGCGCAGAAGCAGCGCGTCCCGGCGATTTAGGTGCTGCGGCCACACCAAGCCTCACTTCACTCCCGGGCACGACACGACCTTGTGTCGCCCCTTGCACCCGACGATAAGCGCCCGCAAGCCTGGCGTCGACTGTCTCAATTTGAGACCCGGCCATCCGGGTCCGCGCGTAACGTCCGCCCTGAGTGCCAGGGCCCGAGACCGTCCTCGCGGAGTCGGAGGAACCAGATGAGCACAGAGCCCGAGACCTACAACCCGTGGACCGTCGTCCACCTCGTCTTCACACACCTGGCCGACCAGGGACTGCATCCCACGCTCGGGGAGAGCGGGGACCCTGGGGCACCTGCCCGTGACCTGCTGCTAGCGCTCGGGATCGAACCCGCGGCTGAGGGAGACCGGCAGATCAAGCAACAGGTGCGCGACGATCTCGCGACGCTGCGCGACGTGATGATGGGCGAGGACTGAGCCGGTCACCCGCGTCTCAATGTGAGACCGAAGAGCGCCATTCGCGGTGCTTCCATGGGGAGGAATACGGCGCGCGCGACCGTGACATGCGCTGTGCCGACCCCGAGGGTAAGGACTGGTGATGACTCGCCAAAGCGTGGCCAAGGCTCACGAGAAGATTCAAGAACTTGCCTGGGAGCCGCTCTACCACGAGCCGGTGTCCCAGTACGGCACTGATTACACCTTCCAGAAGGCGAAGAAGAAGGACCCGCTCAAGCAGGTTCTGCGTTCGTACTTCCCGATGCAGGAGGAGAAGGACCACCGGGTCTACGGTGCGTCCGACGGAGCGATCCGCGGCAACATGTTCCGGAATGTCCAGGAGCGATGGCTGGAGTGGCAGAAGCTGTTCTTGAGCATCATCCCGCTTCCGGAGATCTCCGCGGCCCGGGCTATGCCGCTGCTGTTCCGGACGGTGCCGAACCCGGAGCTCCACAACGGACAGGCGATCCAGATGATCGACGAGGTGCGGCACTCGACGATCCAGCAGAACCTCAAGCGCCTGTACATGAACAACTACATCGACCCGGCCGGCTTCAACAGCAGCCTCCGGAACTTCCAGAACGACTACTGCGGCACGATCGGCCGCCAGTTCGCAGAAGGCTTCATCACGGGCGACGCCATCACGGCGGCGAGCATCTACCTGACGATCGTGGCCGAGACGGCGTTCACCAACACGCTCTTCGTGGCCATGCCGGCGGAGGCGGCGGCAAACGGTGACTACCTGTTGCCCACGGTGTTCCACTCGGTGCAGTCCGACGAGTCACGCCACATCAGCAACGGGTACGCGACCCTGCTGATGGCGCTCTCCGACGAGAGCAACCATCAGCTCCTCGAGCGCGACCTGCGCTACGCGTGGTGGAACAACCACCGCGTGGTCGATGCGGCTATCGGAACGTTCATCGAGTACGGCACCAAGGACCGGCGCAAGGACCGCGAGAGCTACGCCGAGATGTGGCGGCGGTGGATCTACGACGACTACTACCGCAGCTACCTGGTGCCGCTGGAGAAGTACGGCCTGGTGATCCCGCACGACCTCATCGAGGAGGCGTGGAAGCAGATCTGGGACAAGGGCTACGTGCACGAGGTGGCGCAGTTCTTCGCCACCGGGTGGCTGGCCAACTACTGGCGGATCGACCCGATGACAGATAAGGACTTCGAGTGGTTCGAGTTCAAGTACCCGGGTTGGTACGACAAGTACGGCAAGTGGTGGGAGAACTACGCCCGCCTGGCGCACCCGAACGGACACCACCCGATCGTCGCCGAGGACGTGGACTACCAGTACCCGAACCGGTGCTGGACCTGCATGGTGCCGTGCCTGGTCCGTGAGGACATGGTGATGGCAGAGGTGGACGGCGTGGTACGGACCTACTGCCACGAGGCCTGCCGCTGGACCGACGTCGAGGCGTTCCGGCCGAGCTACCAGGGTCGGGAGACCCCCAACATGGGTCAGCTGATCGGGCACCGCGAGTGGGAGACGCTGTACCACGGTTGGAACTGGGCCGACGTGGTGACCGACATGGGCTACGTGCGTGACGACGGCAAGACCATGGTGGCGCAGCCGCACCTGGACCTGGGTGACCAGAAGAAGATGTGGACGCTGGACCACATGCGGCGCATGCCTCCGTTGCTGAGCCCGAACGTGATCGTGAACGAGATGTCGCCGGAGGAGCGGGAGGCGTTCCACGCCAACTACATCCGCGGCGGTCCTGCCGGACGCCCGGCACCGGCGGAGGCTTGAGGCGGGAGCCAGCGAGCGAAGCCAGTCCTCACCCGAGCGGAAGGGGAGTGATGCGCGACAAGCACGTCGTCCGGTTCGAACCCGTCGGGATCGAGATCGAGGTCGACGAGGACGAGACGATCCTGCGCGCGGCCGCCGCGCAGGGCGTCACCCTGATGCATGGGTGCAAGGAGGGCCAGTGCGCGTCGTGCAAGTCGTTCGTGCTCGACGGCGAGGATCCAGAGCTGGACCGGTACTCGACGTTCGCCCTCCCCGACTACGAGAAGGACGAGGGCTACACGCTCCTGTGCCGGGCGCACGTGTACGAGGACGTGGTGATCGAGCTGCTCAACTACGACGAGGAGATGATGCGGTCGGGACATCCGATCCAGAACGCCGTGGCCGAGGTGGCCGCGATCGAGCAGATCACACACGACCTGCGCCACCTCGTGCTCAAGCTCGTCGAGCCGGACGAGGTCGCGTACTGGCCCGGCCAGTACATGGACTTCACCATCCCGGGCACAGACGAGTCACGGTCGTTCTCGATGGCCAACCCCTCCACCAAGGACAGCGGTCAGCTCGAGTTCGTGATCAAGGTCTATCCCGAAGGCCGGTTCTCGCAGCTACTGGACACCGGCCTGACGGTGGGCGACCGGCTCGAGCTGGTCGGCCCGTACGGCGTGTTCACGCTGCGGGACCGCGACTCGCGCATCGTCTTCTTGGGCGGCGGCGCCGGGATGGCACCGATCCTGTGCCTGCTGCGCACCCTGGGCGAGCGGGGCAGCAGCCGTGAGGTGGCGTTCTACTACGGCGCCCGCACCCGGGCGGACCTGTGCTTCGAGAAGGAGCTGGCCGCTCTCGGGGAGTCCTTGTCGAACTTCACGTTCGTGCCGGCTCTCTCCGAGCCCGGCGAGGACGACGACTGGGCCGGCGAGGTCGGCATGATCACCGACGTCCTCGAGCGCCACGAGACCGACCTCTCCGCCGCTGACTGCTATGTCTGCGGGCCGCCGCCGATGGTGGATGCGGCGCTCGACCTGTTGCCAGCACTGAAGGCGGAGAGCGGCCACATCTACTACGACAAGTTCACCACCACAGCCCCATCCTGAGCGGGCGACGACCGAAAGCGAGACGGACCACCCCATGACCACCACAGAGCAGACGACGACCCCCACGGAGCGCAGCGTTCCCAAGCCGGCGTTCACGGACGCCGAGGCCGGCGCGAAGGTGTTTCCCGACTCGACGGCGCGCAGCTACAACTACTACACCCCCAAGAAGCGCAAGCAGTCTCACTACGAGGACGTGACCGTCGAGGTCCAGCCCGACCCGAGGCACTACCTCAGTCAGGGCTGGCTCTACGGCTTCTCCGACGGCCGCGGCGGCTACCCGCTCGACTGGACCGCGCTCAAGGCCTGGGGTTCGGACCGGCCCGAGCCGGAGCGATTCCCGGGTTCGGGCGGTAAGGGGTACGACTGGCCAGCCCACGGCTGGCACGAGTTCCGGGACCCCAACGAGGAGTGGGAGCTGACGCTCTACCGCTACAACGCGAACGTCGTACGCCAGATAAACCAGAACATCGACAGCGCCCGGCAGGCCAAGGCCTTCGAGCAGTGGAACCCCAACTGGGTGCGCTTCGTGGAGCGCAACGTCGGCGCCTGGATGCACGTGGAGCACGGACTGGGGCTCTACCTGTTCGCCAACGCCAACCGGCGGGCACCCACGAACATGCACAACAACGCGATCTCGGTGAACAGCATGCACAAGATCCGGTTCGCCCAGGACCTGGCGCTCTACAACCTCACGCTGAGCGAGGAGATCGAGGGCTTCGACGGTGCGGCGCACGTCGAGACCTGGAACGAGGACGCGGCCTGGCAGGGCGTACGACGGGTCGCCGAGCAGCTGACCGGCATCGACGACTGGTGCGAGGCGATCTTCGCCGCCAACGTGGTGTTCGAGCCACTCGTGGGGGAGCTGTTCCGCAGCAACCTGGTCCAGCAGGCGTCCCCCGGCAACGGTGACTTCGTCACTCCTACCCTGATGGGCGCCGGCGAGGTCGACTACGCGACCCGCGACCTGCGCTACACGAAGGCGATGTTCGAGCTCCTCGTCGAGGACAAGGAGTTCGCCGAGCACAACCGCAAGATCCTCAACGAGTGGCTGAGCGTCTGGACTCCCCGCTGCATCGACGCCGCACGCGAGCTCCAGCCCCTGTGGTCGCAGCCGGACCAGAAGCCACCGCGCTTCGAGGACGGGCTGGACCGTGCCAAGAACCGCTTCGTAGGCATCCTCTCGGAACTGAACCTCGACCAGCCGAAGGAGACGGCCCAGTGAGCACCTTCAAGACCAGTGAGAGCCCCTTCAAGTCCGACAACACCGCCTCGAACCGCTGCGGCTTCACGCTGATGAACAACCAGGTCGGAGCCGTCGTCGCCGAGGTGATGAGAGGTGCACCTGGCGTGAACGTGACCCACCTGCCCTCGATGATCCGGGTCGATGCCGACCACAGGATGGAGGTCGTCTACGACGAGGTGTCCGAGGCGCTCGGCGAGGACGAGGGCTACTTCGATGCGGCCGAGTTCGAGGAGAACATGTCGACCCACTACGGCCGGATGGTCCACCAGGACGACCGGACCATCATGTTCGCCAACCCCGAGGACGCGGCCGACCTGCTCGGCTTCGACCTGCAGGCGCGCTCCGGCTGACCAGGTCGGAGACCCGCCGAATCCACCGCTACCGCGAGGAGTCCACGTGTACGAGAAAAACGGTGAGAAGTACTTCGTCGTCGACAGTCACATGCACTTTTGGGACGCCAGCCCGGACAACTGGGTGGCCGGGCAGGAGCAGTTCGCCAAGGGGTGGATCGAGTGTTTCCACGCCTATATGGGGCTGGGTCCACCCGAGACGCACTGGGACCTAGAGCACTTCCAGAAGTACTCCGAGGACGACCTGATGAGCGACGTCTTCGACAAGGGCCACGTGGACGTGGCGATCTTCCAGCCGACGTACCTCAAGCAGTGGTACACCGACGGGTTCAACACCACCGAGCGGAACGGCGCGCTCGCGGAGAAGCATCCAGGCAAGTTCGTGGTGAACACGCGCTTCGACCCGCGCGACAGTGAGGCCGGGCTGGAGGAGCTCGAGGCCAAGGCCGAGCGCTGGCACCCGAAGGGCGCGAAGCTCTACACCGCCGAGTGGAAGGGCGACTCGCGCGGCTGGAAGCTCACCGACCCGGAGGCTTACACCTATCTGGCCAAGGCCCAGGAGCTCGGGATCAAGAACCTGCACGTGCACAAGGGGCCGACGATCTGGCCGCTGGACAAGGACGCCTTCGACGTCTCCGACGTCGATCACGCCGCGACCGACTTCCCCGAGCTGAACTTCATCGTCGAGCACGTGGGCCTGCCACGGATCGAGGACTTCTGCTTCATGGCGACCCAGGAGCCCAACGTCTATGCCGGCCTCGCCGTGGTGATCGGTGGCCTGATGCACGCCCGTCCGCGGTTCTTCGCCAAGGTGATGGGTGAACTGTTGTTCTGGGTCGGCGAGGACAAGATGACCTTCGGCAGCGACTACGGGATCTGGGAGCCGCAGTGGCAGGTCGAGGGCTTCGTGGACTGGGAGATGCCCGGGGACGAGGACTTCGCGGACTACCCACGGCTGGGGACCGAGGGCAAGAAGAAGATCCTCGGCCTGAATGCGGCGAAGCTGTACGGGATCGACGTGCCCGCGGAGTACCAGCTACCGGACGAGACGCCGGCCGCCCCGGACGACGCGCAGCTGGTCGAGGACAAGGCGGTTTCCCCGGCGTGACCGACACGGGGGCAGTGCTCGCCGCCCTGGCCACGGTGCGCGACCCGGAGCTCGACGAGGCGGTCACCGAGCTCGGCTTCGTCTCCTCGTGCACCGTGTCGACGGACGGTCATGCCCTCGTGCGGCTGCGGCTGCCGACGTACTTCTGTGCGCCCAACTTCGCGTTCCTGATGGTCGCCGACGCCCAGGACGCCGTCAGCGCGGTGCCGGGTGTGAGTCGGGCCGAGGTGGTGCTCGAGGACCACTTCGCGGCCGATTCCATCAACAGCGGCGTAGCCGCCCGGTCCGGGTTCGCCGAGTCGTTCCCAGGGCTGGCCGACGGCGAGCTCGATGAGCTGCGGACCGATTTCGTGCGCAAGGCGGTGCAGGCAGGCACGGATCGGGTCTGCCGTCCGCTGATGACCCAGGGGTTGACCGTCGACCAGCTGGCCCAGCTCACCCTGGGCGACCTGCCTCCATCGCCGGACCGCGAGCGGCTGCGGGCCCGCCGGGCCGAGCTCGGGCTCCCCCACGATGACGGCTCGCCGCTGCTGGTCGACGTGATCACCGGTGATCGCGTCGGCACGGAGGCGGCTCCGCTGCACCTCAGCCGGGCTCGACTGACCCGCGTCAGCACCGAGGCCAACGGCAGCATCTGCCGCGGCATGCTGCACCACCGTTACGACGCCCGCGGCGAAAGGGAGGTCGAGGAGGCCCGATGAAGGCAGTGCGGTTGCACGAGTACCACCAGCACCCCGTCGTAGAAGAGGTTCCCGAGCCCACGGTGAAGGACCCCTTCGATGTCGTGGTGAAGGTCGGGGGCGCCGGCGTGTGCCGCACCGACCTGCACATCATCGAGGGTCAGTGGGCCGATGCGATGGACGTGTCGTTGCCATACACGATCGGGCACGAGAACGCCGGCTGGGTGCACGAGGTCGGCTCGGCGGTCACCAACGTCGCCGTCGGCGACACCGTGATCCTGCACCCTCAACCCAGCTGCGGGCTGTGCCGCGCCTGCCGCGGCGGGCGGGACATGCAGTGCGAGAACGCCTTCTTCCCCGGGCTCTCCGACAACGACGGCGGGATGGCGGAGCTGCTGCTCACCTCGGCCCGCGCCTGCGTCAAGCTCGACCCTGCCACCCAGCCGAAGGACGTCGCGGCCCTGGCCGATGCCGGCATCACCGCCTACCACGCCGTCCGCAAGGCGATCCCGCTGCTGTACCCCGGCACCACCTGCGCCGTGATCGGCGCCGGCGGCCTCGGCCACATCGGCATCCAGTGCCTGAGCGCCCTGACCGCCGCCGACGTGATCGTGGTCGACCGCAACCCCGACGCCCTCAAGCTCGCCGGCGAGCTCGGGGCACAGCACACGGTGGTGGCCGACGGGTCACACGTCGACGCGGTCAAGGATCTCACCGACGGCGCCGGCGCGGACGTCGTACTGGACTTCGTCGCCGAGGAGGGCGCGGAGAACGAGGGCTTCGCGATGACCCGGCCGGCGGGGTCCTACTTCGTCATCGGGTACGGCGGCACGCTCGTCATACCGACCCTCGACGTGATCTCCACCGAACGCAACATCATCGGCAACATCGTCGGCACCTACAACGACCTGGTCGAGCTGATGGTTCTGGCCGAGGCCGGCAAGGTCACCCTGCACACGAAGACCTACTCGCTCGACGCGGCGCCCGACGCGCTCAACGATCTCGACGCCGGAAAGGTGAGGGGCCGAGCCATCCTCGTGCCCTGACCTCCGCGCCGCTTCCCCGACCCAATCAAGGAGGACCGATGGCCAAGGAACTGCGATTCGGAGAGGACGCCAGGAGCGCGCTGCTGTCGGGTGTCGACCAGCTCGCCGAGGCTGTGAAGTCGACCTTGGGACCCAAGGGGCGCAACGTGATCCTCGAGAAGATCACCGGATCCCCGGTGGTGACCAACGACGGCGTGACGATCGCACGCGAGGTCCATCTGAGCGACCCCTTCGAGAACATGGGTGCTCAGCTGGTCAAGGAAGCCGCGATCAAGACCAACGACATCGTCGGCGACGGCACCACGACGGCAACGGTCCTCGCCCAGGCGATCATCCGCGAGGGCATCACGGCCATCGGCCAGGGCGGAAACCCGGTGCTGGTCAAGCGCGGCGTCGACCTCGCGGTGGGCAAGCTGGTCGACCGGCTGCGCGAGGTCGCCCATCCGGTGGAGACACTTGCCGACTACGCCAGGGTCGCCAGCATCTCGGCGAACAACGACGACGTGGTCGGCAACGTGCTGGCCGAGGCTCTGCACACCGTCGGCGACGCAGGGATCGTCACCGTCGAGGAGTCGGCGCTCCATGGTCTGAGCGTCGAGTACGTCGAGGGCTTCGAGTACGACAACGGCTACCTCTCGCCGTACCTGGTCACTCATCCGGCCAGCCTCGAAGCCGTCCTCGACGACCCGTACATCCTGCTGTGCAGCGAGAAGATCACCAAGGTCCAGCAGTTGATGCCGGTGCTGGACAAGGTGATGCGCGCTCCCCGCCCCCTCGTCATCGTCGCCGAGAGCATCGAGGGTTCGGCGCTGAGCATGCTGGTCCACAACCACATCAACGGTGTGTTCCAGTGCGTGGCGACCAGGGCCCCCGGGTTCGGCGACCGGCGCCTGCACAAGCTCGAGGACATCGCGACCATCACCGGCGGCGAGGTCTACAGCAAGCACTCCGGCTTCACGCTGGAGACGATGACGATCGACCAGCTGGGGCGGGCCAAGCAGGTGCGGGTCACCGCCGACCGTACGACGATCATCGGCGGCGAAGGTTCCACCGACAAGGTGGACTTCCGGGTCGCGCAGCTCCGAGCCGAGTTGGAGCGCGCCACGTTCGGGATCGACGAGGACGTGCTCAACGAGCGGATCGGGTCGTTGTCGGGCAAGGTCGCGGTGATCAGGGTCGGCGCCCCGACCAACGCCGAGCTCGCCGAGCTGCAGCACCGGGTCGAGGACGCCTTGTCAGCGACCCGGGCGGCGATGGCCGAAGGGATCGTCGCCGGAGGCGGGGTCGCCCTCCTGCACGCCGCCCCGGTGCTGGACGAGCTGGACGTCAAGGACGACTACGCCGTCGGCGTCGAGATCGTCCGCCGGTCGCTGTCCGAGCCGACGTACCTGATCGCCGCCAATGCCGGTCATGCCGGCCAGGGCGTGGTCGATCGCGTCGCCGAGATGGGGGTCGACGATGGCTTCGACGCCCTGGTCGGTGAGTACGGGAACATGATCGAGATGGGCATCATCGACCCTCTCCGCGTCTGCCGGTCGGCCCTGCAGAACGGTGCCTCGGTCGCGGGCCTGCTGCTGACCACCAACACCCTGATCGCCGAGGAGCAGACAGCGTGGGGAGGCAGCCGCGCCCTGATGACCGAGTTCGGCCAGCTGGACGAGGGGCTGCACCAGCCCTCGCCCGACTCCAGCACGCCGCAGTCCCTTGGCCTCGGGCCGTCCGTCGGGTGAGCGACGTACGGCGGCTGGACTCGGCCGGTGCCGCGGACCTGGTGGGTCTCGTCGAGGTGTTCGACGAGCTCCAGGTCGTGCTCCAGTGCTGTGAACGGCTGGTCGCGGACCTGGCAGCAGATGCCGAGTCCGACCCCATCGTGTTGGAGGCGGTCTGGACGACAGCGCTGCTGTGCTACGCGCGGTGCTTCGCCTCGGACTCCGGCGACCCCGCGCTCACCGAGCAGGATCTGACCGGGATCCACCCGGAGGGAGACGTGCTCGGCTGGCACCACGCCCTGCTGAGCCTGCGGGACCACTACGCGCACCCGACCGACAACCCTCGCGAACGAGTCTCGGTCGGGGTCGCCCTGGCCAACGGGGCCGCGGGCGGGGTGGCGATCACCGCCTCGAGGCAGCCGCAGGTCGACGACGTCATCGTGCGTCAGACGGGTGCCATCGCGTTCGGGCTCAGCGGCCTGGTCAACGACCGTATCGAGGCCCGCCAGAAGGAGGTCTTCAGCGACGTTCGGGACGCTCCGGCGGCAGAGCTGGAGAAGCTCGTGGCCATCGACGTCGCCGACGAGCTTCCGTAGCAGAGCAGGCAACCCGGAGCGACGATGTACCAGACAAGGAGCAAGAGTCCGATCGCCACGGCGCTCGTCCGTGGACCGCTCCCACTCCTCGGTCCGGCGTACGTCGCCGCCATCGCATATGTGGACCCGGGCAACTTCGCCACCAACATCACCGCCGGCTCGCGCTTCGGCTACCTCCTGGTGTGGGTGGTGGTGGTCGCCAACCTGATGGCGATGCTGATCCAGTACCTGTCGGCCAAGGCCGGGATCGCGACCGGAATGAGCCTTCCGGAGCTGTGCCGGTCCCATTTCCCGCGACCCGTCACCCGTGGCCTGTGGGTCCAGGCGGAGATCGTCGCCATGGCCACCGACCTGGCCGAGGTGCTGGGCGGCGCGATCGCGCTGTACCTGCTTTTCGACATCCCGCTGCTCACCGGGGGGCTGATCACCGCCGTCGCCGCGTTCGCGCTACTGGCCCTGCAGTCCCGTGGTGCTCGCCCCTTCGAGCTGGCCATCGCCGGCATGCTCCTGGTGATCCTCCTGGGGTTCCTGTACAGCCTGGTCGCGGGTGGCGTGGACACCGGCGGCGTGGCCTCGGGGCTGCCTCCCCGTTTCGAGGGCACCGAAACGGTCCTGCTCGCGACCGGCATGCTCGGGGCCACGGTCATGCCGCACGTCATCTACCTGCACGGCGCCCTCACCCAGAACCGGTACGTCCGCCATACCGAGGAGCAGCGGCTCGGCCTTCTGCGCAGCCAGCGTGTCGACGTGATGACCGCGATGACGGTGGCCGGCGTCATCAACCTGATCATGCTCGTGGTCGCGGCCCGGGTCCTCTCGGGATCGGACACCCCTGTGGACACGATCGAGGCGGCACACGCGGGGCTCGGGGCCGCGATCGGGTCCAACGCGGCGCTGCTGTTCGCACTGGCCCTGCTGGCGTCCGGCTTCGCCGCGTCGGGTGTCGGCACGCTCTCGGGGCAGATCGTGATGCAGGGCTTCCTGCGACGGCGCATCCCACTGTTCGTGAGACGGCTGATCACCCTGGCGCCCGCACTGATCGTGATCGCGGCAGGTGTCGATCCCACCCAGGCGCTGGTGATCTCCCAGGTCGTGCTCTCGTTCGGCATTCCGCTGGCGCTGATCCCACTGGTCCTCTTCACCCGCCGACGGGACGTGATGGGCGCCCTGGTCAACCGCCGGCTCACCACTGTGGTGGCCACCGTCGTCGCCATCGTCATCAGTGCGCTCAACGTCACGCTGATCGCGCTCACCGTGGCCGGCTGACCGGCGACGCTCACCGGCCGTCGACGCGCGTCGTACCGCCCCGACAACAATCTGGGCACTCAGGTCGTCTCATCCTCAGAAGCCTGCGTCACGACGCCGCCCTGTCGCCCCTCCCGGCGGGATGTCCCGCACATCCCCAGGAGGAGACATGCACTGCCCCGGACCAACCCCTCTCATCGTCCCGGGAACAACGCAGCGCCGACTCGCGCGCCGTCTGTGGTGCTGCGGCGGCCTTCTCGCGGGCCTCAGCTGGGCCACCCCGGCCGAGTCCGCTAGAGCCGAATCCACCGGGTACGACGCCGACGTCGTCACGTCCGCCTCGCCGGCGAAGACCTCTGCCGGCAAGGCTCGGGCGGCGGCGTGCCAGCGCGTCACCCCGACCACCGCCGCGGGGTACCAGCGGATGTTCGACGCCAAGAACGACTGGACCTGGTCCGGTGGTGACCAGGCCGCCACGGTCCGGCTCCCGGACGGCCGCACCCTGTGGCTGTTCGACGACACCATCCAGGGCCGTGAGACGCGGGCCGGCGGGTACGCCGCCGGCTGGCGGATGGTGCACAACTCATTCGTGCTCCAGGACCGCGGATGCCTGCGCGGCGTCACCGGGCCGAACGGCGGTGAGGTCATCCCCAACCCGACAGGATCCACCTTCTACTGGCCCCAGTCGGGTGTTGTCACCGGCGGCCGCCTCGTCGTGTTCTCCCTTCGCGTCAGGCGGACCGGCACCGGCCCGCTGGACTTCGTCGCCGTCGGCACCGACGCGGCGGTGTTCTCCCTGCCCACCAGCCGCGCCGCCGCGCCCAAGCTGCTGCGCGTCGTTCCAACCCCGGCCAGCAGCACCCCCGAGAGCCGGCCCGCCTGGGGCCAGGCCGTTGTCGCCGACGGCGGCTACCTGTACGTGTACGGCAGCGCCAAGGTCACCGGTGAGCTCGTGTTCGGCAAGGCAGTGCACCTGGCTCGCGTGCCGGCTGGCGAGCTGCTCACCCCGAGCGCGTGGCAGTACTGGGACGGCGAGGGCTGGAGCGTCAGCGCGGCCGATTCCCGCCACATCGTGGCGGCCGAGCCGGCCGGATGGTCGACCTCGTTCACCGTCGCCCGCACCGAGGACGGCCCGTTCCAGATGCTGACCAAGGAGAACGAGTTCCTCGGCACCGACGTCATCACCGGTTTCTCCGAGGTCCCGACCGGCCCGTTCACCCGCCGCCTGGTCGCGAAGTACCCGACGTTGAACACGACGCCCAAGCAGGTGTTCTACACGGCGCTGTCGCACCCGCACCTGAAGGTCAGCGCCGGCATCCTGGGACACATCTGCCGCAACACCTTCTCCTCGAGCCTGGCCGCGGTCGGACGGGACGCCGACCGCTACAAGCCACAGTTCTTCCCGGTCCCGACCGGCGGCTG
>CAVSMX010000009.1:0-7545 GCA_963729095.1 uncultured Actinomycetota bacterium
CGGTTCGCGTGACCGACCCCGGCGCGCGCTTGGCTGACCTGAAGGGATAGTCCGCCGCGTTGGGCACCCCATTTCGGGCCCGAGGGGGTGCTCAGCGCGGCGGACTATCCAGTTACGGCGTGTCACGATCGAGGCATGCCGCGTCCCGGGCTCGCCGTCAGCAGCAGCCTGTTCCTCATGGTGCTGCTCGCCGGGTGCACGGCTGAGGGCGAGGCACCGGTGGCCGAGCCCCCGGCACAGACGCCGCCCTCGCCCACGGATCCTCCGGCGAGCACCACTCCCACCAGTCCCAGCACACCGCCCCCGGAGTCGACGCCTCCCTCGCGCCCGGTGTCGCCGGACGACGCCCGGGTAGGGCTCGCGGTGGACGCGATCGACCACCTCGCCGGTCGGATCGGACCGAGGCCGGGCACGTCGGCGGCGTACTTCCGGGCCGCGGACTGGGTGGAGGAACAGTTCCGTGCCTCCGGCTGGGAGGTACGCCGCCAGCGGTTCCACACGCCCGCCGGGTTCTCATGGGTCGCGCCGGTGCCGGCGGGGCCGTCGGTCAACGTGATCGCGACCCGCGGCGACGTACGGCCCGGGAAGCCCTGGCTGCTCGTCGGCGCGCACCTCGACACGGTTCCGCGGGCCCCGGGCGCCGAGGACAACGCGTCCGGCGTCGGCGTCCTGCTCACCCTCGCCGACGCGCTCGCCGACCGCCGCTCGCGGTTGCCCGTGATGCTGGTCGCCTTCGGCTCGGAGGAGCCGCGCGGGCCGACCGACGCCGACCACCACTACGGGTCGCGCGCGTTCGTCGCGTCGCTCATCCCCGCCCAGCGCGGCACCCTGCGCGGGATGGTCTCGATGGACCGGGTCGGGGTGGGGAGCACGCTGCCTATCGGCAGCACCGCCCAACCCTCGTGGTTGCGCGCCGAGCTGGTGCGTGCTGCCGAGCGGGCCGACGTCGCCTTCGTGGCCGAGACCGGGCAGCGCAGCAGCGACCACTGGTCGTTCGTGCGCGAGGGGATGCCCGGCGTACGACTGGGCAGCACGCCGTACGCCGGCTACCACTCGCCCGGCGACGTGCCCTCGGTGATCGACCGGGCTCAGCTGGAGCGCACCGCCCGCACGGTGCTCGCCTGGCTGGAACCCTAGGCTCGCCGCATGGACCGACCCGACACCATCACCCGCTGGCACGAGGTCGTCGAGGCGAAGGACCCCGCGCTGCTCGACCCCCTGCTCGCCGACGACGCCGTCTTCCGCTCACCCGCGGTGCACACCCCGCAGGAGGGCAAGGAGCTCACGACCACCTATCTCCGGGCGGCGCTGGTGGTGCTCGGGCCGACGCTGACCTACCACCAGGAGTGGTACGCCGACTCCTCAGCGATCCTCGAGTTCACCGCTGAGCTCGACGGCCTGACGGTCCACGGCATCGACATGATTCGCTGGGACGACGCCGGCCGGATCAGCGAGTTCACCGTGATGGTCAGGCCGTTCAAGGCGCTGCAGAAGCTGATGGAGCAGATGCTCATCCAGCTGGTACCGGAGTCCTGACGTCTCGGAGGATCCCGGCGGCCTCCTGACCGTGCACCTCCCGCGGCGCGAACGAGCCCGGGTCCATCCGGTAGGGCACCAGCCGGGTCCGGACGAGCTCGTCGCCACGCCAGACGGTCTCCAGGAAGACCCCCTCCATCGTCTGGGTCATGAAGTCCATGTCGAAGACGAAGTTGCCCAGCGAGTGAAACACCGGCACACCCTGGATCTCCTCGGTGCTCTGCACCCAGTGCGGGTGGCCGCCCACGACCAGGTCGGCCCCGGCCCGCACCAGGCGCCGGGCCACCGTGCTCTGGATCGGCTCGGGCCGGTGGGTGTACTGCGTGCCCCAGTGCGGAAGCACGACGACGGCGTCGGCGCTCTCCGCCGCCCGGCGTACGACGGAGGCGACGTGGTCGACGTCGGCGGGCACCAGCGGGCCGGTCCGCGGCGGCATCCGCACCGACAGCGCCCCAGGCCCGCCCGGCACCGCGCGCGGGGTCTCGCCGATCGCGTTGAACCCCACTAACGCGAAGCGCACTCCCTCGCGCTCGACGACCACCGGCCGGCTCGCCTCCGCCAGGTCGGCGCCTGCGCCGAACGCGGCGATGCGCGACCCGTCGAACGTGCGCACCGTCTCGACCAGCGCCGTGCTGCCGTAGTCGCCGGCGTGGTTGTTGGCCAGCGACAGCGCGTCGAACCCGGCCCGGCGCAGCGGCCCGAGGAGAGCGGGGGAGCCACCGAACGAGTCGCCGCCCTGGGTCGGCTCGCCATTCGTCGAAAGCGTGCTCTCGAGGTTGCCGACGGTGATGTCGGCTGACCGCAGCCGATCGCTCAGCGGGGCGAGCGCGGCCCCGGCATCGGGGACGCCGCGAACCAGCATCAGATCGCCCACCACCGTGAGTGTGATCCGCGGTGGCGGGTCCGGCTCGGGTGAAGGGCTGGTCGGGTCGGGCGAGGACGGCGCGGGGCTCGACTCCTCCGCGCGCGGCTCACCGGCCGGAGCGGGGTCGTCGCTGCACGCGGCGACCAGGGCCAGCGACGCCGCCGCGACGAGGGCCGCGACGCCGCGAGGTCTCATGCGTCGACGTTACTCGTCAGGGCACCGTCCAACACGTGGCGTGCGCCGAGACGTTCACGCTGGCGCTGTAGTTGTCGGCCACGACCTGCCAGGCGTCGTCCCGCTTCTTGTCGTTGTCGCCGCCGTCGGCGGGGCGCATCGAGCTGAGCATGATCTGGGCGTTCTTATCGGAACCCTCGAACCAGCCACCGACCACCCTGGTGCCGCTCGGGCACCGTGCGGTGACGGAGACCTGGTCCTCGGGGCCCACCGCCTTGCGCTTGCTGACATAGCTCAGGCCTCTGGCGAGCTCGTCGCGTGCACACAGCGCCGTCAGCTCGAACTGCACCCGGTGGAACGCAAAGTACGTGAGTCTCACTGCGTCGTCACGCTGCTTGTCGTTGTCGGGTCCGTCGACGCGAGCCAGCCCGACGATGCCGATGTCGGAGCTCACGGGAACGTTGGTCACGCCGCCGCCGATCGCCCGCGTGCCGCTGGGACAGGACATGGTGACGGTCTTCGGCGCGTGCCACACCGACGAGAAGACGACCTTGTCCGGCGTCCGGATCCACTGCGACGGCGACGTCCCGTTCAGACACATCGCGTATGCCGTGAGGTCCAGCTCCTCCTCCGCGACGTTGTCCACGTTGGTCTCCCAGCTGCGGTCCGACTCCGGGCCGTTGCCCTGGACGACCGCCCCGAGAACCGGCGCCCCCGACCAGATCCCGCCCCCGAGGGCCAGCGACCCTCGTGGACAGCGGACGTCGAGCGGGAGGTTGACGCCCGGATCCACCGAGTCCGTGGCAGTGACGGTGGTGAAGCCCGGCTGCTCCGCGGCGGCCGAAGCGATGGGAGCCGTAGGGGCCGCGGGGGCCGACGCGACCAGGGACGAGCAGACCGTCATCGCGACGGCCGGGAGCACGAGACGTACCGAGACCTTCATCGCCCAACTCCTCGAGAACGGGCTTGGCACGCTACCGGCGGCCGGGGCTTCGCGTTGGAGTTCCGCGCGTACGAGGTGGTTGTCTGGCAGGCATGACCGTTCCCTCGATCACCCTGAACGACTCGTCCACGATCCCTCAGCTCGGCTTCGGGGTGTTCCTGGTCCCGCCCGAGTCGACGGCGGAGACGGTCACGAAGGCCCTCGAAGTGGGCTACCGGCACATCGACACCGCGCAGATGTATCGCAACGAGACCGGCGTCGGCGAAGCGATCGCGGCCTCGGGCATCCCGCGCGAGGAGCTCTTCGTCACCACCAAGCTCGACAATGCCCTGCACCGGCCCGACGACGCTCGGCGATCGTTCGCCGAGAGCCTCGAGCGGCTCCGGCTGGATCGGGTCGACCTGTTCCTGATCCACTGGCCGCTGCCGACGCTGTACGACGGCGACTTCGTCTCCACCTGGCACACGCTCGCCGAGTTCGTGCAGGACGGGCGGGCCCGCTCGGTGGGCGTCTCGAACTTCCTGCCCGACCAACTGGACCGGATCGTCGAGGAGACCGGCGTCATTCCCGCGGTGAACCAGATCGAGGTGCATCCGTACTTCACGAACGAGGCGGGCCGTGACGCCGCGCGCCGGCACGGGGCCGCCGTGGAGGCGTGGTCGCCGATCGCTCGCGGCGACGTGCTCGACGACCCGGTGGTCATGAAGATCGCCGAGGCACATGGCAGGGCGCCCTCGCAGGTCACCTTGCGGTGGCACCTCGAGCGTGGCGACATCGTCTTCCCGAAGTCGATGCACGAGGAGCGGATGCGCGAGAACTTCCAGCTCTTCGACTTCACGCTCACCCCCGACGAGGTCGCGGAGATCAGCGCGCTTGACCAGGGTCCGTCAGGTCGGCGCGGCCCGGATCCTGCGACCTTCGCCAGGACCTAGCCCCGGGGCTCGGCACGCAACCGGCCGACATCGAACGGTGGAGCAGCGCGCGCCGGCGGTGGTTGGGTGGCGACATGACCGCTCCCTCGATCACGTTGAACGACTCGACCACGATCCCCCAGCTCGGCTTCGGCGTCCTTCTGGTGCCCTCGGACGAGACGGCAGCCACCACCACGCAGGCCCTCGAGGTCGGCTATCGGCACATCGACACCGCGCAGATGTACTTCAACGAGGCCGGGGTGGGCGAGGCGATCGCGGCCTCGGGCATCCCTCGCGACGAGCTCTACATCACCAGCAAGCTCAGCAACGGCTTCCACCGGCCGGACGACGCCCGTCGCTCGTTCGACGAGACTCTGGAGCGGCTCCGACTCGACCGGATCGACCTGTTCCTCATCCACTGGCCAGTGCCCACGCTGTACGACGGCGACTTCGTCTCCACGTGGCGCACGCTCGCCGAGTTCGTGCAGGACGGTCGCGCCAGTTCGGTGGGTGTCTCGAACTTCGCGCCCGCCCACCTCGACCGGATCATCGAGGAGACCGGCGTCGTACCGGCGGTGAACCAGATCGAGGTGCACCCCTACTTCACCAACGAGGACGCGCGCGCGGCCTCGCACCGGCACGGCGTGACCGTGGAGGCGTGGTCGCCGCTTGCCCGGGGCGGCGTGCTCGACGACCCGGTCATCGAGAAGGTGGCCGAGGCAAGGGGAAGGACGCCGTCGCAGGTCACCCTCCGCTGGCACCTCGATCGCGGCGACATCGTGTTCCCGAAGTCGACGCACCCTGAGCGGATGCGGGAGAACCTCGACATCCTGGACTTCTCGCTGACGCAGGAGGAGATGGCCGAGATCAGTGCGCTGAACCGCGGCATCGACGGACGTCTCGGCTACGACCCGGACGAGTTCGACTGGATCCCTGACGAGCACCTCTAGGGGCCTGCTCCTAGAGCTCGTCCAGGGCCCGGCCCCACGCCTCGAGGAGTCGCGCCAGCTGGTCCCGCTCACGTTCGGTGAGCCCGGACACCAGCCGGTGCTCGTTGGCCACGTGCCGCTCGACCATCTCGTCGACCAGCCGGCGACCCTTGGCGCTGAGGGCCACCCGGCGTGACCGCGCGTCGGTGTCGCTCACCGTCCTGGTGACCAGGCCGGCGCGCTCGAGCCGGTCGATCCGCTTGGTGATGGCGCCCGAGGTGACCATCGTGGTGGTGCCGAGCTCCCCCGGCGTCAGGGCGTACGGCGGGCCGGAGCGGCGCAGCGCTGCTAGCACGTCGAAGTCGCCGTCGCCGAGCCCGGCCGCGGCGAACGCCGGGCGCAGCTCGTCGTTCAGGCGTCCGCCGAGACGGTGCAGCCGGCCGATCAGCCCCATCGGGCTGACATCGAGGTCGGGTCGCTCGACGCCCCACTGCGCCATGATCCGGGCCACGTGGTCGAGATCTTCGGTGCTCACGATCTAGACAATATCTTACCTGGAAGGTAATATATCTTCCATGGAAGTTACTTCGGTCCGCACCCTCCTCGCTACGGCCGTCGCCCCGGTCGCCTGGGGCTCGACGTACCTGGTCACCGAGCAGTTCCTGCCCGCGGACCGCCCCCTCTTCGCTGCCCTGGTCCGCGCGCTCCCCGCCGGTCTGCTCCTGTTCGCGTTCAAGCGTCGGCTGCCGCGCGGCGACTGGTGGTGGCGGGCGATCGTGCTCGGCGTCCTCAACATCGGGCTGTTCTTCCCGCTGATCTTCCTGGCCGCGTACCACCTCCCGGGCGGCCTCGCGGCGACGCTCCAGGCCACATCGCCGCTGGCCGTGATGGCGATGGCGGCGGGGATCGTGAACGAGCGGCCGGGCACGATCCGGATCGGCGCTGCCCTGATCGGGCTGGTCGGCGTCGCCATGCTGGTGCTGCAGTCCCCGGGGCAGATCGACAGCCTCGGACTCGTCGGGGCGTTCGGGTCGGTGCTCGTCTCCGGGCTCGGCTTCGTGCTGGTCAAGCACTGGCAGGCCCCGGCAGACCTGCTGACGCTGGTGTCCTGGCAGCTGGTCGTCGGCGGCCTGGTCCTACTGCCGGTCACGCTGCTCGTCGAGGGATCGCCCCCGGCCGTCGACGCCCGCGCGATCGGCGGGTTCATCTGGCTCGGCCTGGTCGGCACCGTGGTCGCCTACGTCTGCTGGTACCACGGGCTCTCCCGGATGGCGGCCGGCGCGGTGTCGCTGGTGGGCCTGGTCAACCCCGTCGTCGGCACCGTCCTGGGCGTGCTGTTCGCCGGCGAGATCTTCGGCTGGGTTCAGGCGCTGGGCATGGCGTTGGTCCTCGCCGGGGTGCTGGCGGGACAGACCTGGGGTGCAAGGATGGTGGAGTGGATTGTGTCCGGGGCCGCGCTACGGCGGCAGTCCTCGCCGGAGACCGCCCTGGCCTGCGCGACCTCGAGGGCCTGAGCCGCTCCTTCGTTCCCGGCGCCTGACCGTGCCGATGCCCCCGTCCACCGACGAGCCGTTCCGGCTGCGCGACATCGCGCTGGTGGCGTACGGACCGACCATCGTCGGCTCGACCGGGTACGGCGCGGTGGTGCCCGTGCTGGCGTTCCGAGCCCGCGATCTCGGCGCCGACGTCAGCACCGCGGCGTTCGTGGTCGGCCTGCTCGGCGTAGGGATGCTGCTGTCCTCGCTGCCGTCCGGCGCGATCGTCGCGCGGGTCGGTGAGCGACGGGCACTGTTCACCGCCGGCATGGTCAACGCGGTGGCGATGGTGGTGGCCGCGGCCAGCCCGTCGGTCGTCCTGCTGGCAGCCGCCGTGGTGGTCAGCGGGATGAGCTGGACGATGTTCCTGATCGCTCGGCAGGGCTTCATGATCGACGCCGTCCCGATGGGCTACCGGGCCCGGGCGCTCTCGACACTCGGCGGGTCGCACCGTGTGGGCCTGCTCATCGGTCCGCTGCTCGGGGCCGGCGTCACCCATCTGTTCTCTCTGGCGGCGGTCTTCCTGCTCGGCGCCGTCCTGTCGCTGGGCGCGGGGCTGATGGCGCTGCTGATGCCCGACCTCGGCTCGGAGAGCCGCTCCGCGCAGGGCGAGGCCGGGCACCCCAGCGTCCGGTCGGTGATCGCGCGACAC
>CAVSMX010000010.1:0-274819 GCA_963729095.1 uncultured Actinomycetota bacterium
ACCGTTCACGGCCGACGACGTCATGTTCACGATCAACTGGGCCGTCCAGAACTACGACGCCTTCAAGGGCTTCCTGCCCGCCTGGAACCAGATCAAGGGCGCCGACAGCGGTCGCTGGGCACGACGAGACACGCCCGGAGGGCCTCAAGAAGATCGACGACTCGACCGTCGAGATGACGCTGGCCGCGCCGAACGCCGGGTTCCTCTACAGCTCACCGACATGGCCAACGTGATCCTGCCGGAGCACATCCTCAAGGACGTCACCAAGGCCGACGTCGAGACGATCGACTTCACGGTCGGCACGCCGGGCGTGACGATCGGCACCGGACCGTACAAGCTCACGGGCTTCACGCCCGACCAGTCGGTCGAGCTCGAAGCGAACCCCGACTACTTCAAGGGCGCCCCGAAGATCCAGAAGATCATCTTCAAGCTCTTCGCGGATCCGTGCCCTTGCGGTCGCCCAGCTCGAAATCGGCGACCTCGACCTTGCGTTCCGCGTCTCGCCCGGCGAGTTCGACCGCCTGGCGGCGTGCCGACACCTGAACGTCATCTCGGCCGCGAACCCGGGCATCGTCCGGATCGTGTTCAAGACCGAAGCCGCGCTGGAGCGACAAGCGCGTCCGCCAGGCGTTCTACACGCGATCAACCGTCAGGCGATCGTCGACAACTTCTACAAGGGCCGGGCGCAAGGTTCTGATCAACCCGCCCGGGTTCACGGAATACGACGACCTCAACACGTACGAATACAACCTCGACACGGCCAAGCAGCTGCTCGCCGACGGCGGCTACAAGGGCGAGACGTTCAAGCTCCTCTACAACCAGACCTTCCCCGACGCCCAGGCGATCATGCCGCTCATCCAGAGCGACCTCGCAGGCCGCCGGGCTGACGGTCGAGCTGGTCCCGACCGACAACGAGACGTACCTCGCGAAGTACAACGACCGCGACGCAATGGGACGGCTTCATCGCCGTCGGCGGCAGCGAGGGCCTCTCGCCCGAACCGCTCCGCCCAGTACTACAGCGCGACCGACGCCGGCTTCGAATCGGGCTACACCAACCCGCGGATCTTCGAGCTCTGGGCGGCGGGCCGCTCGACGGCCGACCCCGCGAAGCAGGACGAGATCTACCACGAGCTGGCCAAGATCCTCAACGAGGACGTCCCCCAGGCCAACCTGTATTCGCCCGACCTCGTGATGGTCGCCATCGAAGAGGCTCGGTGGCGGCTTCGACATCCACCTGAACGAGCGCGAGACGTTCATGGACGTGGAGACCTGGACGCTGGAGTCACGCGCCGCGTTCCGCACGAGTCATCGTGGCGCCCGCCGGATCTCGGCGGGCGCCGGACACTACCTGGGGTGTCGTGGGCGCCTACTTCCTCCGCCGTGTCCTCATCGCGATCCCGGTCCTGATCGGGATCACGATCGCCGCCTTCTTCGTGCTGTCGGCGGCGCCCGGCGATCCGGTGCTCGCCCGCTCGATCCGGAGGTGCTCGCCCGGATGACCGCCTGCGGACATCGAGGAGCGCCGCCGCGCCCTGGGCCTGGACCAGCCCGTCGCCGATCCGGTACGTCCGGTGGCTGGGGGACGTCCTCCAGGGCGATCTCGGGTACTCGATCGTGAGCCGGCCGGCCGATCGCCGACGGAGGTCGCGCCCCGGCTCGGGCCCATCGCTGACTGCTGATGGTCGTCGCGGCGGCGATCGCGATCCTGGTCGGGCATGCCCGTTCGGCGTGCTGTCGGCCGTCAACCAGTACGGCCGGCTCGACTACGCCCTGTCGGGGTTCACGATCTTCCTGATCAGCACGCCGCCGTTCGTGCTCGGGCTCGTGTGCGCTCTACCTGTTCGGGGTGACGCTCAAGCTCCTGCCCGTCGGCGAGCTGTTCACTTCGGCAAGGAGGACGACGTCATCGACCGGCTGGCGCACATCATCATGCCGGCGATGATCCTCGGGCTGGCCAACGCGGCGCTGCTGATGCGCTACACGCGCGCGAGCATGCTCGACGTGCTCAGCGCCGACTACATCACGACCGCGCGCGCCAAGGGGCTCGCGGGACGTGTCGTCCTCGTCCGCCATGCGCTGCGCAACGCGCTGATCCCGATCATCACGATCCTCGCGATCATCCTGCCCGAATTGATCGCCGGCGCCGTGATCACCGAGACGGTCTTCAACTGGCCGGGCTCGGCCAGCTGTCCGTGCGGCGGCCACAGGACCGCGACCCTGCGTTGATGATGGGCGTCATCCTGATCGTGGGCATCGTTCACGCTCGTCGCGAGCATCCTGGCCGACTTCGCCTACTCGGTCGCCGACCCACGGATCCGGTATGTCCGCGCTCGCTGACGCGCCCATGGCCGCGCCAGATCGTCGCCGGCGAGCACGAGAGCCTGCGCCGGCATCGCCATCCGGCGGTTCCTGCGTCACCGGCTGGCGATCGTCGGCCTGCTGATCCTCATCGCCATCGTGTCGTGGCCGTCTTCCTGCCGTTGCTCATCCCGCTCGACCCGCTCAAGACCGACTACGGCGCGATCCGCGCAGCCGCCGGGCGCCGGGCACATCCTCGGCGCCGACCTGTCCGGGCGCGACATCCTCGCCCGGGTCGTCCACGGCACGCGGATCTCGCTCATCGTGGGCTTTGGGGCGGTGGCGCTCTACGTGGCCGTCGGGACGACGCTCGGGATGATCGCCGGGTTCTCGGGCGGGCTGCGCGACCAGCTGATCATGCGCTTCACCGACACCCTGCTGGCGATCCCGCTGATCCTCCTGTGCATCGTGTTCATCTCGATCGTCGGGCCCGGGGCTCGCGTCGGTGATCGCGGTGATCGGCCTGCTGGGCTGGCCGCATACCACGCGTCTCGTCCGCGGCCAGCTGCCTGTCGCTGCGCGAGGCCGAGTTCGTCACCGCCAGCCGCGTGGTCGGCGACCAGCGATCGCGAGATCGCCTTGCGTCATCTCTTGCCGAACATCCTCGGGCCGCTGACCGTGGTCGCCACGTTCGGCGTCGCCCAGGCGATCCTGCTGGAGGCATCGCTGTCGTTCCTGGGGCTCGGGGTGCGCCCGCCGGTGCCAAGCCTCGGGCGAGATGATCAACGCCGCGACCGCTCCCTCCACGCTGCAGGACCTGCCATGGGTCTGGCTGCCACCGGGCATCGTCATCGCGCTGCTGGTCCTGGCCGTGAACTTCATCGGGGACGGCGTCCGGGACGCGCTGGATCCGCGGTCGACCGGACCGGCGCGGCTGAACTCGGGAGACCCCATGCTCAACGCCTACATCTTCGGCCCCATCGCCATCACTGCCGGTCATTGGGTCCAACGCGGTGTCGATACCGAGTCCGGCGCGCGCGTCGAGATCCGGCGCGTCGAGCACGAGGAGATCCCGGGCGCTCCGGCCGGGGTGGGGGGCCTCCGGCTGCTCCCCGTCAGCGCGGGGATCTGGCGGGCCGACCTGTTCCGGGACCAGGACGGCAACGTCATCTACCACTACCACCCGCACTTCGAGAAAGGCGACGTCGGCGAACGGTCCTTCGACGATCAGCTGACGGCGGACCCGGTGGGCTTCGTCATCGATCGCCTGAAGGATCTGCGGAGCGTGCTGGAAACCAGCGGCGCCGGCGATCTGGCCGACCGGGTGCCCTACCGGGAGGTGGACCGGGCGCTGCCCGCGATCCGCACCGCGATCGAATCCTCCTTCGAGCCGGGCGCCGAGGCCTGAGCGTCTAGGTGTAGCGGGCGCGGCCGCCCTCGGACGTCAGCTCGCCGGATCGCACGAGCTCGGCGACCTCGCGGAGGTCGGCCATGTAGGTGTCGACATACGGCTCGTGTCCCGGCGACTGCATGTAGCGGAGCGCGGGGACCGGGTGGCTGTCGGCGAACACGATCCAGCCGCGTGCCTCCATCCCGTTGCCGATGGCAAAGATGTCGAGCGTCTTCGAGGTGACGGCAAAGACCGACATCTGGGGCTGGCCCATGACCTCCAGGCCGTCGATGGCCTCGATCCCGTCCCACCAACGGCGCAGGTAGCGCATCGTCCGGTCGGCGCGGTCGATGTAGCCCTGCTCGCCGAGGTAGGTCATGACCGCCCAGGCGGCCGCGATCGAGCCCCCGGGCCGGGTGCCGGTCATGGACGGCGTCACGTACCAGTCGTCGGGCCGCGGCCGGACCGCCAAAGCGGAACGGCTGGTTGTCGAAGATCTCGTGGGTCCGCGACATGATCACGGACGCGCCCTTGGCCGTGTAGCCGAACTTGTGGAGGTCGGCCGAGATCGTCGTCACGCCCGGGACGCGGAAATCGAAGAGCGGCACCGGGTAGCCAGCTTCTCCGCGAACGGCAGGAAGAAGCCGCCGACGCAACTGTCGACGTGGAACCCAATGCTCCGTTCGGCGGCGAGCGGGGCGAGCTCTTCGATCGGGTCGACCATGCCGAGGGTCAGGCTGGGAGCCGAGGCGACGAGCAGTACCGTGTTCCGGCCGACCGCGGCTCGATAGGCCTCCTTGTCGATCTGCGCATCTGGTCCGAGCGCGACCCGGATCAGCTTGAGGCCGAAGTAGTGGGCGCCCTTGGTGAATGCCGGGTGGGCGGACTCGGGCACGACCATCTCGGGCTCGGTGATCTCGGGATGGAGCCGGCGGGCGCGGTCGCGGGCCGACTTGACGCCCATCAGGATCGACTCGGAACCACCCGACGTGATGCTGCCGACCGCCTCGGGCCCATGGAACAGACCCGCGGCGTAGTCGATGACGTCCCGCTCGAACCGGGCGAGGCTCGGGAAGAGGTCCGGTAGCAGACCGTTCGTCGAAAAGAAGCGGAGGTAGGCCTCCTTGGCGACTTCCAGCACGTCGTCCCCGGCGGGGTAGTTCGTGCCGACGGCCATCCGCGTCAGCCAGTCGGCGTCGTCCCTGGCCGCCGCTTCCATGATGGCTCGGAGGTCGTCGCGGGTGGTGCCCTCGTGGGGAAGGCGCACTCGCTCGCCGGTCGCGATGGTCACAATGTCCCTCCTGGACGGACACCAATCCGGGAAGTCCGATTGTCGACAATCTACACCCGGCGATCGGTTGGTGGTCCGCGACGCGCGGTCACGATCCGGTGACCCGGAAGACCTCGGCGAGCGCGACGAGCGTCGATGAGAGCGGCCGATCGAACCAGGGTCGCCAGACGTCGTTGGGGAACGCGGCTCCTTCGATCGAGGTCCCGTTGACCCGTGCCGACCATGCGCCGGCCTCCATCAAGACGGTCGAGCTGTCCCAGGCCGGCGTTCCGCCGACCTGGCCGGTGGTGACGATCGGGGCGGCCAGCGCTCGCCAGGCGACCTCGAGGTGCCATCCGGGCCCCACGATCTCCGCCTCGAGGACGCCATCGCGGATCGGCGTCCGCCGGAACGTGGCCTCGACGGCAGCGGCATCGGGATCGCCGAGCGGCCAGGACCGGGGACGCAAGCGAGGGCGAAGCGCCGAGTCGAGCCCGGGTGAATCGGTGAGGATCGCTTCGCCGGCCAGGGCGACCGCCGATCGCACGAAGCACAGGTTGCCGGCGGGCGCGTCGGCCGCGTAGGCCACGCTGTACCAGCTCAGGACGAAGCTCGCCCCCTCATCAAGGCCGGGATCACGCACCGCGAGGACGAGGTGATCAGCGACCAGCGCGAGACGACCCGGCAGGACCGTTGCGGTACCCATCTCAGTCGGGGGTCGTGTCGCCAGGCATCGAGATCGCCAGCTCTTTGGATGTGATGAACTCGAGCAGCGCGGGCGTGGCCGTCTCGGTCGCCGCCATGGCCCGGCGGATCGCCGGCATGATCTCGGCCGGATCGGTGACCCGCTCGCCGTGGCCGCCGAGGCCCGCGCGATCGCGGCGTAGTCGCCGCCGATGTCGGTCGACCGGTAGCGCTCGGTCGAGATCGGCATGATCGTCAGCTCGATCGCCATCGAGAAGTTGTTGAGCACGCACGGTCAGGATCGGGATCCGCTCGCGCACGGCGGTCTCGAAGTCCATGCCCGGTGAACCCGAAGGCCGCGTCGCCCATGACGTTGATGCACAGCTTGTCCGGGTGGGCGAGCTTGGCGCCCATCGCGAGGCCCGAGGCCGTAGCCGAGCTGCGTCGTCTTGCCCCAGCCGATGTACGACAACGGCGCCGTCGTCGGCCAGAACGGCGAGAGCTGATCGCGCGGGCTGCCGGCGTCGTGGGTGATGATCGTGTTGGCGACGTCGACCGTCGTGCGTCAGGTCGCAGATCACGCGGTACGGGCGTCATCGGCGCCTCGTCGAGCGTGAGCTTCGGCAGTCCAGTCCGGCCAGCCACTCCGCGCTGATGCGTCGCGATCGCGCTGCGATCGACGTGCGGCACGCGGCCGCGCGGCTTGCCCCTGAGCCGGTCGCCGCACTCGTCGATCAGGGCGTCGAGGATCGAGGCCGGCGTCGCCCACGAGCGCCGACCTCCGACCGGACGATCCTTGTCGAGATCGGCCGGGTCGAGCGTGGCGTGGATGTAGCGCTTGTCCGCCGGCCATCGGGACGCCGTAGCCCGTCTGCGTGAAGCTGCAGCCGATGCCGAAGACGACGTCCGCCTCGCTGAGGAACGTGTCGAGCTGCCTGCGGCATCGTCCGGCCGCCCGAGCCGAGCGACAGCGGATGGTCCTCGGGGAAGGCGCTCTTGCCCTGGAGGCTCGTGGTGACGGGCGCCTCGAGCAGCTCGGCGAGCTGCGCGCAGCTCGGTTCCACGCCTCGGCGTAGTGGACGCCCTGGCCCGCGTAGAGGACCGGCCGCTCGGCCGCCGACGAGCACGTCGGCGGCCTCGTCGACGTCCTCCGGGTCCGGTGCGGAGCGCGACTGCGACGGCGGCGTCGTACCCGTCGGGTCGGGATCTCCTCGTCGCAGACGTCCCACGGGATCTCCACCAGCACCGGCCGCGGCCGCCCGTTCCGCACCTGGGCGAACGCGCGGCGCATCGTCGTCGGGATCGTGTCGCGGCAGGACCGAGCTGCGTCGATCCACTTCGTGACGTGCGGTAGTTCAGACAGGCGCTGAAGTTCGGGCGGTGCCGGCATGTCGCGCCGGTCGTGGCCCGCCGGCAGGAGCACGATCGGCACCGAGTCGCCGAACGCCTGGGCCACGCCACCGAACGCGTTCTCGGTGCCCGGCCCGTGACTGCATCGCGAACACGCCGATGCGCTTCGCCGGAGGTCACCCGGCTCATCGCGTCGGCCATGTGGATGCCCGGTCCGCTCCTGGCGGACGATGATCGTCCGGATGTCCGCCTGCGGCGGCGGCCTCGATGAGCGGGTTGACCGGGTAGCCGATCAGGAACTCCACGCCCTCGCGCTCGAGGATCCGGGCCAGCGCGTCGGCGACCCTCAACCGGTTCCTCCTTGCAGCATGAGCCAACCGGCCGCGCCCGGATTGTCGACAATCTACGCGAAATGAACATTCTGAGCGACCTGCCGCGCCCGATCGAGGAACGCGAAAACGTGTGGATCCCGCTCGCCGACGGCGAGCGCATGGCCGCCCGGGTCTTCCTGCCGGTCGACGCCGAGGACCGACCCGGTCCCGGCCATCGTCGAGTACAACCCGTATCGCAAGCGCGACCTCACCGCCATCAACAACGAGCCGTTCCACGGCTACCTCGCCGGGCACGGCTACGCCGGCGTCCGGCTCGAGATCCGGGGCTCGGGCGAATCCGACGGCATCCTTCGCGACGAGTACCTGGCCCAGGAGCTGGACGACGGCGTCGAGGCCATCGCCTGGCTCGCCGAGCCAGCCGTGGTGCACGGGCAAGGTCGGCATGATCGGCAACTCGTGGTCGCGGGTTCAATGCGCCTGCAGGTCGCGGCGCTCCGGCCGCCGGCGCTCGGGGCGATCGTCACGTCGTGCTCGACCGACGACCGCTACGCCGACGACATGCACTACATGGGTGGCTGCCTGCTCACCGACACGCTCGACTGGGGCGCGATGTTCCAGGCGCTGCTGGCCCTGCCGCCGGATCCGGCCCTCGTCGGCGACCGCTGGCGCGAGATGTGGCGACATCGGATGGACCGAGGTCTCGGTGCCCGCTCGAGATCGTGGCTTCGCCACCAGCGGCGAGACGAGTTCTGGCAGCACGGTCGGTCATGCGAGGACTACTCGGCGATCGAGGTCCCGGTCCTTGCCGTCGGTGGCTGGCTCGACGGCTATTCGAACGCGATCCCGCGCCTGCTGGCTGGGCTCGAGCGTCCCGCGCCGGGCGGTCATCGGGCCATGGGCGCACGCCTACCCGCACCTCGCGGTGCCCGGACCCGGGTACGACTTCCTGGCCGAGGTCGTGCGCTGGTTCGACCACTGGCTGAAGGGCGCCGACAACGGAGCCATGGACGAGCCGATGCTGCGAGCGTGGATGGGCGAGGCGCTGCCGGCCGCGGCCGTTCTACCCGACCGCCCGGGACGCTGGGTCGGCGAGGACGGCGTGGCCGTCGCCGCGGATCGAGCCACGTCGCTGGTCCTGGCTCGATGACGGCCGGCTCGGCGACGCGCCCGGGAGCGCCGACCGTCGCAGCCGCGCGGTCTGGGCGTCGCCGCGGCTCACCGGTCTGGCCGGCGGCGAGTGGTGCCCGTACGGAACCGGCGGCCGCGGGCCCGAGTTCCCGGGCGACCAGCGCGAGGACGACGGCCGGTCGCTCGACGTGGGACAGCGCCGCCGCTCGCGGAGCGGCTCGAGATCCTGGGCGCGCCGGTGGTCGATGCTCGAGCTCGCGGTCGATCGGCCGTCGGCGTTCGTCGCGGTCCGGCTGTGCGACGTCGCCCCCGACGGCGCGTCGACGCGGGTGACGTTCGGGGTCCTCAACCTGACCCATCGCGACGGCCACGGCGAGCCCGCAGCCGATGGTGCCGGGCGAGCCGACGACGATCCGGGTCCAGCTCAACGACACGGCCTATGCGTTCCTGCCGGGCCATCGGCTCCGGCTCGCCATCTCGACCGACTACTGGCCGATGGTCTGGCCGTCGCCGGAGCCGGTCACGCTGACGGTGCATGCGGGGACTCCACCCTCGAGCTTGCCGGTACGCCGACCGCGTTCCGAGGACGCCGACGCTGGCCGACCTCGGTGAGCCGACCTGGGGTCCGCCGGCGCAGACCACGGAACTGCGCGCCGGCCGACTGGGGTCGCGAGATCGCGCACGACGCTGGTAGCTCGGCGAGACCTCGGTCACGAACACCGTCGAGGGGCCGCTCATCCGCCTCGAGCGCACCGGCCGGGCGCTCGCGCTGACGGGCTTCGACCGGGCCACGATCGGGAAGGCGACCCGGCGTCGGCGCGGGCCGAAAGCCGGCGCGAGTTCGAGATCGTCCGCGACGGCGCCACGATCAGGGTCTCCGCCGAGATCCACCTGTCGTGCACGCGCGACGACTTCGAGCTCGGGCGTGCGGATGGCCGCGCCAGGAGGACGACGCGCGTCGTCTGGACGCGCGACTGGGAGATCGACATCCTCGCGACCTGGTGTGACCTGGGCCGGGCTCGGCGTCTCTAGAGCGAATGCCCCGAGCGCGCGCCCGTCGACCGTCCGTCGATCACCGCCCACTTGCCGTTGACCATGACGCGGTCGATCCCGGCCGGCCGCGCGGACGGGTCGGCTTCGGTCGCGCGGTTGCCGATCGTGGCCGGGTCGAACACGACGAGGTCCGCGGCCAGCCCGGGCGCGCAGCGTCCCGCGATCGGTCGAGACCGAGCCGGCGCGCCGGTTCGGCGGTGATCTTGCGGATGGCCTCCTCGAGCGTCAGGACGCCGCGGTCGCGGACGTAGAACCCGAGCACGCAGCGGGAACGTCCCGAAGCTCTTGGGCATCAGCCCGTACGCGCGGTGCTTCTCGGGATGATTGCGCGAACCCGTCGCCGATCGGGCACGCACAGCGGGCTGCGCGATCAGGCGGTCGAGATGGCCCTGGTCCTTGATCGTCGGGGCGATCCAGAACTGGCCGTCCTCGAGCACGAGGTCAAGCGCGGTGTCGATCGGCGCCTGCCCGCGCTCGCGGGCGATCTCGCCGATCGTCCGGCCGGCGAGGTGCGCGTTCTCGGGCCGGTTGACCTTGCAGATGACCTGGTCGTCCCAGTCGTTCATCCAGAAGTCGGCGTCGGGCCTCGTCAGGTACTCGATGAGGCGCGCGCGCGATGCAGGGTCGCGGATGATCGGCGGCGGTGGCCGACGCCCCGCCGTCGCGCGCCCAGCCCGGGAGCGACTGGACCCAGGCGCCGCCGCCGCGCGGGAAGATCGTCAGGTCGAACGTCACCTCGACCCCGCGGCCTCGGGCGTCATCGAGCATGCCAAGGAGGGCGTCCGCTTCCTCGAGCGGGCTGGTTCGCGCGCGGGTACATGTGCGAGATGTTGAGGATCACGCCGGCGCGTTCGGCGGTGTCGAGCGCCTCGGCGACCGAGCCGCGGACGTCGAGGTCGCCGTAGCGCATGTGGGTGTGGTAGGTCAGGCCGTGCTCGGCGGCGACGCCCGCCAGGGCCGCCAGCTCCTCGACCGCGGCGAACAGGCCGGGCGCGTAGGACAGGCCGGTCGTGAAGCCGCGAGCGCCCTGGTCGATCGCTTCGCGGACCAGCGACTGCATCCGCTCGAGCTCGGCGGGCGTGGGCGGCCGGTCGGCCCCACCGATGACGAACCGCCGGAGCGTGTTGTGGCCGACGAACGTGGTGACGTTCGTGGCCGGCCGCGCGCGCAGCGACGGCTTCCCGATAGCCCGCCGATCGTCGTCCAGTCCCAGGCGACGTCCGGGAAGGCGAAGACCGGCTCCTCGTCGATCATGCCCTCGAGGCTTTCGGCAGACAGCGGCGCCGGCCGAGAACCCGCACAGACCGACGGCCTGCGTGGTGATGCCCTGCTCGATCGCGCTCAGGCAGCCCGGATCGCTCAGCAGCGACACGTCCGAGTGCGTGTGCAGGTCGATGAACCCCGGGGCGATGGCGAGCCCGGGGAGGTCGATCTCCTCGGCGCCGGCGCCGTCCGGGACGCGGCCCGCCGACCGACACGATCCGGCCGTCGTGGATCGCCGAGGTCGCCGACGATCGGCGGGGCCGCCCGTCCCGTCGTACAGCGTGCGCGTTGCGGAGGACGATGTCGATCACAGGAGTGCGTCCGCGCCGGAGGTCACATACCGCTCCCAGCGACCCCACGGCGCGGAGGTGAGCACGAGCGTCGGCGCATCGCCGTATCGCCAGCCACGCTCCAGCAGCCGCCCGATCGTTTCGCGAGCGACGCCCGGGATCCTGACCCGGGCGGTCGCGGCGCCGAGCTCAGCCGCGACCGCCGATCGGAGCCGTCGACCGCGGCGGCGAGGTCGGCGGGATCGAGCACTGCGATCGGACCGAGCGCGCCATCGGCCTGGACGTAGGCGTAGCCGACCGACCGTCCGTCGCGGACGACCGTGAATGCATGGAGCCGCGGCACGCGAGCCCCAGAACTCGTGGTCCTCAGGGCGGGCCACCGCGAGGGCGGCCCGGTCGATGGCGGCGAGCTCGGCCGCCTCCGGGAGGCCGGGACCGGAGGACGCTGTCGGTCCGGGCACGGCCGGGCCGGACACCTCCACCAGCGACAGTCTCCGGGAACATCCCGAATCGCCCGTAGAGCGCATTGGAGACGGGGTTGCGCGCATCGGCGCCGACCGTCAGCAGGCTGTCCGGCGTCGCGGACGCGAGGGCACGCCGGATGATCTCGGCGCCCGACGCCCCGCGACTGGTACGCGGGCCGGACGTGAAGGGCCGCGAGGTACCAGACGTGCTCGCGCTGGACGGCGATCCCGAAGCCGACGAGCTCGCCGTCGACCTCGGCGACCCAGAACCCATCCGGGTCGTGACGCAGGACGCTCGCCCGGAATGCCAGGAACCGGTCAGGCGGCTCGGCTGGTCGGTTCGGGGCGCCCAGCCACGGTTCTCGGCGAGGTGATTCGCCGCTTCGAGGAACACGTCATAGGTCGTCCGCGAATCCGCGGGGGTCGCGCGTCGGATACACGATCCGGGCGAGCCGTCGGGTGCGCCGGCCTCGGTCATCCGGCTAGCATCACCGCGCCGGCCGACGGACGATGCGACCGGCGGCCACGTCGAGGGAGAGTTGCGTGCCAGGACAGCGGTTCGACGGGCGGGTGGCGATCGTGACGGGCGCCGGCCAGGGGATCGGACGGGCGATCGCCGAGCGGTTCGCGCTCGACGGGGCGGCGGTGGCGGTCGCGGACCTCAACGCCGACGACGGCGGCCGACGGTCGCCCGCGCATCGAGGCGACCGGCGGTCGTGCCATCGCGGTCCGCGGCCGACGTGACCAGCGACCGGCCGACGCCGAGCGGCTGTGCCGCTGACAGCGGAGCGCGAGCTCGGCGGATCGACGTGCTGGTCAACAACGCGGGGATCCTGCGCTCGACGCGCGCGGCCGACGTGTCGCCCGAGGAATGGCACCTCGTCATCGACGCCAACCTGACCGGCTCGTTCCTGTGCGCCCGCGGCGCCTACCCGGCCTTGCGCCGAGTCCGGACATGGGCGGATCGTCAACGTGGCGTCGATGGCCGGGCCGGGCGACGAGCACGCTGGGTGGCGTCCACTACACGACCGCCAAGGCGGGCGTGCTCGGGCTGACCCGCCACCTGGCCCGCGAGTGGGCCCGCGACGGCATCACCGTCAATGCGATCTCGCCGGGAATCGTCGACACGCCGATGGTCCGCGGCTCCACCGACGAGGCGCGGATGGAACAGGTGCTGGCCTCGATCCCGCTCGGCCGTCTCGCCGAGCCATCCGAGATCGCCTCGCTGGTCGTGCTTCCTCGCGTCCGACGAGGCGGCGTACATCACCGGCGCCAACGTCGACATTCATGGCGGCGAGCTGATCATCGCCTGACGGCCTCGCGCACGGGCTACGACCAGGGCTGGTCGAGTGGGCCTGCATAGATGAGGACCGACGGGCCCGGCGCGGCGGTCGCGCGGGCCATCGCTGCCGGCAGGTCGCCGACATCGCTCGACCGCTCGGCCGGAACGCCGAACGACCGCGCGAACGCCAGCGAGGTCCGGGTTGACGAGGTCCGTCGCGTACGCCCGGCCGTGATGCCTGACCTGGTAGTCGGCGATCGAGCCGAACGCGGAGTCGTCGTGGATGAAGACCGTGACATCCAGCTGATGGGCGACGGCCGTTGCGAGCTCCATGGCGGTGAACAGGAAGCCGCCGTCGCCGCAGGACGCGACGACCCGCCGGCCGGGAGCCGCGACGGCCGCTCCGTTGGCGGCACCGAGCGCGAACCCGAGCGTGGCCGAGCCCCACGGCCAGATCGATCCGTCCGGTTCGTAGACCGGCCAGATGTAGCCGGTCCAGGAATTGAGCCGGGCGGCATCGTGGGTCAGGATCGGCGTCGCGGGGCAGTGCGGCCCGCGCTCCAAGGAATGCGTCTGCGGACTGTGCGTTCGGCGGGTGACACACCGGTCATCGGCTCCGTCGCGGGTCGCCTTCGCGCGGCGCGGCGCCCCAGTCGAGCGGTCGCCGGTCCGGCGGCCCCAAGCTCGTCCAGCAACCCCGCGAGCGCGAGGCGGGCGTCCCCGACGATCCCCGCCGCCACCGGGTAGGACCGCCCGATCGCGGCCGGGTCGACATCGATCTGGACGAGGTTCGGCAGCGGCAGCGTCCAGCGGCGCGTCTGGACATCATCGAGCCGGCAGCCGACCACCAGCACGGCGTCCGCGTCCTCGAGCAACGATCGGCATTCCGCGCGCCCCGGGTTGAGGATCCCGGCGCAGAGCGGATCGTCGGCCGGGATCGCACCGGCACCGGTCATGGACATCAGCACCGGCGCGTCGAGCCGGGTGGCCAGGCGTCGGAGCTGCCGGGCCGCGCGCGCCCGCTGCACGCCCGCTCCGGGCACGATCACGACGCGACGAGCCGCGGAGAGGATCCGGGCCGCCGCAACGACCGCGGACGGATCCGGTTCGACGGGCCCCGGCAGCTCGACGGCCGGCAAGTCGCCGGTGAACGGCTGGGTCAGCAGGTCCGTAGGAAGTTCGACGTAGGCCGGTCGCCGCCGGCCGGTCATCGCGCAACGCAAGGCTTCGCCCACGGCGGCGGGACCGCTTCGGCGCGTCCGCGGCCGGCCGACGAACGCGGTCAGGGCCTCGAACGAACGGCCCTGATCGGGCGTCTCGTGCAGGATCCCGCGCCCCGATCCGTCGAACGCGGCGTCGATCTGCCCGGCCAGGACGACGACCGGCGATGAGTCTGACCAGGCCTCCGCCATGGCGGCGAGCGTATTGAAGGTGCCCGGGCCGGTGGTCGTCGAGCAGACCCCCGGGCTGCCGCTGATCCGCGCGTACCCGTCCGCCGCGAACGCGGCGCCTTGCTCGTGGCGCGGGAGGATGTGACGAATGGCCGGCGTGCCGGCCAGCGCGTCGTAGAGCCCGAGCGTATGAATGCCCGGGATCCCGAACACGGTTCGCACCGAGCGCCGCGATTCAGCGACCCTCGACGACAGCGTCACCAACCCGTCGTGTCACCCGGCAATTGTAGGCGACGACCGCGCGCCGAGTTGTCGACAATCTACAATGCTGACGTGCCACCGACCGGTCCTTGCTTCAATCGCCTGAACCGCTCGCCAAGGCTGCCGCGGCTGCCGGCGATGCCGGCCATTCCGGCCATCCCCGGGCTACCTGGACGGGGCCCGCAGGGTCCCGCGACCGCGACCGTCCACCGAGATCCACAACTACCGGATGATGCGCGGCGACTCGGTCGCGATGGGGATCATCAACTCGGTCACGCCGTTCCTGCCGGTCTTCATCGTCCGCCTCGGCGGATCGGCGTTCGACGTCAGCCTGCTGACGGCGATCCCGGCCGTCAGCGGGTTCCTCCTGGCCATACCGGTCGGCCAGTTCCTCCAGCGCAAGGTCCGGATCGTCCCCTGGTACAGCGGCTCGCGGATGGTCGCGCACCTGTCCTACGCGGTCGCGGCGGTCGTGGTCCTGCTCGCGCCCGTCCATGTGGTCGTCCCGGCCCTGCTCGCCGTCTGGGCCATCGCGGCCGTCCCGTCGACGCTCGGGATGGTCGCCTTCCCGATCGTCATGGACGGCGCAGCCGGGCCACGTGGCCGGTTCGAGATGATGAGCCGGCGCTGGGCGATCATGGGCCTCACCACGGCGATCACCGTGGCCCTGATCGGCCAGGTGCTCGATCGCCTGCCGTTCCCGGCGAACTACCAGCTCATCTTCATCGGGTTCTCGATCGCGGGACTCGTCAGCTATCGCTTCTCAAGCCGGTTCCGCGTCCCGGACCACGCCCCAGGACCGTCCGAGGACGCCGGTCGTCGATTCGGACGTCTCCGCGAAATGGCCAGGACGGTCCGGGCCGAGCCGGCATTCCTCCGCTATAGCGTCCGGCAGCTGGTGTACGTCGTCGGCACCCGGTTCGCGGTGCCGTTGATCCCGCTGTACTACGTCCGCGAGGTCGGCGCCCCCGATGCCTGGATCGGGATCATCGCGACCGGACAGTCGCTGGCGCTGCTGGTCGGGCTACCAACTCTGGCGACGGGTGTCCATCGCCTACGGCGGAGCGCTGGTCCTGTTGTCGACGCTGCTCGTCAACGCGCTCTATCCCGCGGCACTGTCCTTCGCGAACGAGCTGGTCCTGGTCGCCGCGCTCACGGCGGTTGCCGCCGATGTTCAGCGCCGGCGTTGACCTGGCGCTGTTCGACGAGCTGATGAAGCGGATCCCTCGCCCCTACGGCGTCACGTTCACGTCGATCGACACGACGCTCGTCAACGGCGCGAGCATCCTCGCTCCGCTGGCCGGTGCCACGCTCGCCACGATCCTGGGAATCGGAGTCGCGCTCCAGATCGCGACCTTGATCGGCTTGGTCGCGGTGGTCATGTTCGCGCTCGACACGCGCTCGCCACGTCCCGGCGCCAAGGATCCCGGGGACCGCGCCGCCCTGGCGAGCTGAGACACGCTGGCGCCGTCAGTCCGAACCGAGGGCGACCAGTTGCCCAGCGTGCATCACCAGACGGGGCCGGGCCAGGCGAGCGAGGTCGTGCAGCGGGTCGCCGTCGACCAGGATCAGGTCCGCGAGCTTGCCCGGCTCGATCGTGCCCACCTCGTCCTCGATCCCGAGGAGCCTCGCCGCCGTCGACGTGGCCGCCTTGATCGACTGCATCGGGGATGCCCCATGGTCGTGCAGGAGGACGATTTCCCGCCAGACCATCTCGGGCATGACGCCGCGGACGCCGGTGTCGGTGCCCGTGGCCACCTCGACGCCCAGCCGGATGGCCGTCTCGCACGAGAGCCGATGGAGTCGTTCGATCTCGTCCTGGCGGGCGCGAGCTGCCGGCGACAGGTCTCCGAGCTCGTGCCAGACCGCGGTCACGGTCAGCGTCGGAACGAGGGTCGTCCCGTGCTCGACCAGCGTTTCGAGCGCGGCCTCGTCGGCGAGGAAGGCGTGCTCAACGCTGGCCACGCCGGCGCGTGCCGATCGCCGCACAGACTCGCTGTTCTGGGCGTGGCTGAGGACGCGTCGATTGAGCCGCCGGGCTTCGCGGACCACGGCCTCGAGCTCGGTTTGGCTGACCTCCTCGACACCAGCGACCGAGGTCGTGATCATCGCGGCCTCGCTCGACACGATCTTGATGACCTCGGCGCCGTCGCGGACGTTCGCACGGACGGCCCGGATGAATTCGAGCTCGCCATCGGCCTCGCGACCGAACTGGTAGCCGTGGCCGCCGGTGATCGTCAGGGCGGGGCCGGCCGCCATCAGCCGCGGTCCCGCGACCTGGCCCGCCGCGATCGCGGCGCTCAGCACGACGTCGAGATTGGCGGGCGATCCCGCGCTGCGGGCCGTCGTGACGCCGGCCTCGAGGGCTCGCCGAGCCATGCCGGCCGCGCGCAGGACGAGTTGCTCGACGCGCTCCGCGTTGTAGAGCAGGAAGCCGTCCTCGACCGTGGGGTCGATCGTGTAGTGGGCGTGGCAATCGATCAGGCCCGGCAGGAGCGTGGCACCCGAGGCGTCGATCACGCGCGCATCGGGTGGCATGACTCGGCCAGCATCCGCGGGCTCGACGGCCATGATGCGGTCGCCCTCGACCACGACGTCGAGGCCGGTCCGCGCCTCACCGCTGACACCGTCGATGATGCGCGCGCCTTGCAGGACGGTGGTCGGCGTGGTGCCGCGCGACCCGGGTTCGGCTGGCAGGGGGTGCTCCTTCACGGCACGGGCGGGGATTGTCGACAATCTACGGCAGGCGTCCGGCCCGTGGCAACGTCATCGAGCGCCACGCGGAAGCCTCTGGCAAGCTGACGCCGAAGGAGGACCCATGGCGATCGCCGAACGCGCCGGACTCCCAGCCGATCCTTCGATCCTTGTCGACGTCCACGCGCTCGTCAGCGCGTACTACGACGGTCGCCCGACCCGGCGAACCCATCCCAGCGCGTGTCCTTCGGCACGTCCGGCCATCGCGGGTCGGCGTTCAAGACGGCGTTCAACGAGGCGCACATCGTCGCGACGACGCGAGGCGATCTGCCGCTACCGGCGCGGCGCAGGGCATCGACGGGCCGCTGTTCATCGGGCGGGACACGCACGCCCTGTCCGAGCCGGCGCTGCCGGACCGCGCTCGAGGTGCTCGCCGCCAACGGCGTCGAGGTCCGTGGTCGACGCCGCCGACGGGTACACGCCCGACGCCGGTGCATCTCGCACGCGATCCTCGACGTACAACCGCGGCCGCACGACCGGCCTCGCCGACGGGATCGTGGTCACCCCGTCGCACAACCCGCCCGAGGACGGCGGCTTCAAGTACAACCCGCCCAACGGCGGCCCGGCCGACACCGACGTGACGGGCTGGATCCAGGACGAGGCGAACGCGCTCCTGCGAGCACGGACGTCGGATCGGTCCCGCGGCGTGCCGTTCGATCGCGCGCGCGAGTCCGCGGCCACGGACCTACGACTTCGTCGGCCGCCTACGTCGACGACCTGGCATCGGTCATCGACATGGACGGCGATCGCGAGCGTCGGGTCTGCGGCTCGGGCGTCGATCCGCTGGGCGGCGCGAGCGTCGCCTACTGGCCGGCCGATCGCGGAGCGCTACGGGCTCGACCTGACGGTCACCAACGACGACGGTCGACCCGACCTTCGGCTTCATGACCGTCGACTGGGACGGCCGGATCCGGATGGACCCCTCCTCGCCGCTATGCGATGGCCCGGCTGGTCGAGCTGCGCGACCGCTTCGACGTCGCCTTCGGCAACGACGCCGACGCCGACCGGCACGGCATCGTCACGCCGGGCGCCGGGCTGCTGAACCCCAACCACTACCTCGCGGCGGCGATCGCGCTACCTGTTCGGCGGCGGCCGCGACTGGCGCGCCGGACGTCGCCGTCGGCAAGACGCTCGTCTCGAGCGCGATGATCGACCGCGTCGCCGCCGACCTCGGCCGCCGGCTGCTCGAGGTGCCGGTCGGCTTCAAGTGGTTCGTCGCCGGGCTCGTCGACGGCGTCGTCGGGCTTCGGCGGCGAGGAGAGCGCCGGGGCGTCGTTCCTGCGCCGCGACGGCACGGTCTGGACGACCGACAAGGACGGGATCATCGCCTGCCTGCTCGCGGCCGAGATGACCGCGCCGACCGGGCGGGACCCGGGCGAGCACTACCGCGGCGCTGACCGAGCGGTTCGGCGACGCCCGTCTACCGGCGGATCGACGCGCCGGCGACGCCGGCGCAGAAGGCGGTCCTCGCGCAAGCTGTCGCCCGATCGCGGTGACGGCGACGACGCTGGCCGGCGAGCCGATCACGGCCGATGCTGACCGACGGCGCCCGGCAACGGCGCGCGCGATCGGCGGCCTGAAGGTCGACGACCGAGAACGGCTGGTTCGCCGCCCGGCCGTCGGGCACCGAGAACGTCTACAAGATCTACGCCGAGAGCTTCCTCGGCGAGGAGCACCTCGAGCGGGTCGATCGAGGAGGCCCAGAGCCTGGTCGGCGCAGCGCTCGCCGACGCCTGACCTAGCCGAGCGGGTCGGCCGCCGTCGCCCGAATTCGCTGCGTGAGCGCGTTCATCACCTCGAGCCGGAACACCGGGATCCGGTCGATCAGGTCCACGAAGCCATCGCGATGGACGCACAGCGCGTCGATCGGCTCGATGGCAGTGACCGTCGCGGTTCGCGGGCTGGCATCGACGAGGGAGATCTCCCCAGGAAGTCACCGGGACCGAGGTCGCGGACGGGCTGGCCGTCCCGTTCGACCTTGGCGCGGCCACTGACGATGATCAGGAACTCGTGGCCAGCCTCACCCTGACGGACGAGGACGTCGCCCGCGCCGAACGTCGTCTCGGACGCCAGGTTGGCGATCACCTCGAACGATCGGTCGGTCATCCCCCTGAACAGCGGCACGAGCCGGAGCAGGTCCGTGGAGACTGGCATACGGGCTCCCTCAGATGTCGAACTCGTCCAAACAGCCCAACGCTACGTCCGCAACGTTAACCGCTCGTCAACACGACGCTCCCTGGGCCGCGGCCTGGATGCGGGTTAGGCCGGATCGAGCTCGCTGGTCTCGGTCAGGTAGTGCCTGCGTTCGGGCAGTGCGACCGTGGAGCCCGTCGCTCGAGCGCGGCCGAAAGCGGACCACGCCCATCACTTGGTCTCCAGGCCGTCGACCAACCATCCGTCCTCGGTGTTCACCATGGTGAGCAGCGCCCGGTAGGGGGTGTACGTCGTCCCGGCGTCCTTGCCCTGCTCGTGGATGACGTAGTGGTTGAGGAACACCAGGGCCTGGAGCTCGGTGTCGTTGGCGCGTACGGCGCCCTGGCCGACCACCCTGACCTCGACCGAGGTCTGTTTGGCGACGAACTCTTCGCGCACGTCGTCGGTCGTCGTGCGGTACTCCTCGGCGAACTCGTCGGTCATCAGGGCAGTTGCCTCGTCGACCTCCTTGTCGTAGTTCTGGTAGGACCGCGTGACGATCTTCTCGGCGGCCTTGGCCGCCGCCTCGACGCCCTCCTGCCACGCCAGCTCCGTCGGCAGGACCGGGCGGTCGTCTGGCACGGCGATCGCGCCCTCGGCCGCCTTGGCCGCCCCGGGCTCGTCGCGGAAGTACTCGTGCCGGATGAACCACACACCTTGCAGCAGCAGGATGACCGCCAGCACGCCGACCAGGATCAACAGGAACCGGGTCACCTTGGGGCTGCGCAGCGCGGAACCGCCGCCATTCGGCTCGGAACCGTCCTCATCCTCGTTCGGCCAGGGCTGGTCGGGTCCGAGCTCGGGCTCTTGGACCGTCGGCTGCTCGGTGTCCGGCTCGACCGTGGGCTCGTCGACCGGATCGGACGGGCTGTCTGCCGGCGTGCGACCGCCAGCGATCTTGCGGGGGCGCGGCGTCGCGGCTCGGGAGCTGGAGCGGCGTGGCGTAGGTCGTGACATCACCGCCTCCTCAGGGCACGAACTGCAGGTCGCGGGTGAGCCACTGGCCGTCCTGGAGCGTCAGGTCCAGCTGCAGCCGGTAATTGCGGGGAACCGCCTTGGACTTCGTCGTCTTGTTGGCCACGGTCCCGGAGCTGGCGACGATCACGGTCGCCGAGTCCTCGTCCACGGCGACGACGCCCGCCCACAGCACCTCGCCCGTCTGGACCGACTGCGCCCGCTGCGCCACCTTCTCGATGCCCTCGGTGGACTTGTCGAACTGCTCACGGAAGTCGCCGGTGGCGAGCTCGCGCACGGCCTCGGCGTAGGCATCCACGTCGTCGTAGCGCACGTTCAGGAACGCGTTCGCCATCTTGGAGGCGGCGTCGATCACGGCCGCGGTGCGCTCCTGCTCCTCGGTGCTGGCCAGTGGCAGCGCCTCGAGCCGGGCGTCGCCGATCTTCTCCCCCGCCTGGGACTCGGTCTCCGGCTCAGGGTCGCGGGCAACGTCTCCGAGGTGGTCCCCGAACCCGTCCGAGTCATCGACCTCGCCCCAGATCCGCGACCCGAGCAGTCCGATGGCGGCCACGCAGAGCAGCGCGACGGCATACAGGACGATGTTGAGGCGGACACGGGTGCGGTCACTGGGGGGCGATCCGGGCGTCACCGGCGCGCCACCGGTCCGACCAGCATCCACTTCCACGCATCGCCTCCCAGGACTGACAGGTTGTCCGGCTGGTTGAACTCCACAGGGTTCCCGTTGGCATCGACCATGCCCGGCACCCGGCCGGTGGCCGGGTCGTAGCTGCCACTGTAGACGCGGGGTGGCGACGCGTTCGCGCCGCTCGGGCCGGGCGCGTTTCGCGGGCCGCGCATCTCGAACGGCGCGCCGGACTGGCACTCGGCCGGGTAGACGGGAGCGTCGGTGGTGTCGTACGGCGAGCGCCACTCCGCGGGCGGTCGGTAGCCGTTGGTGCACGGCGGAACGCTGTAGTCGAACTGCAGGTTGATGTGACCCCAGCCATCCTTGGTGCTCCCGGTGGGACCGCCGGCGATCATGGCCGGGTAGGTGACCAGGAGCTGCTCCACACCCGGCAGGTAGCTCGAGATCACCTGGTCGACGGAGACCAGGTCACTGAGCAGGATCGGCAGCGTCGGCTCGAGGTCCTTCAGCAGGGCGTCCACCTCGCGGGCGGTCCCCGGCGTTCCCTCGAGCACCTTCCGAAGATCTCCATCGCTGTCGCGCAGGGCCTTGGTGAGGGTGCTCAGGTCGTTGGCGAAGCTGCGGATGTTCTCCTTCTGGCCGCTCTGCGTGCGGAGCACCGTCAGCCCGCTGCGCAACAGGCGCACGGTCTCGTCGGTGTGGGCCGAGGCCTCCCGAACGAACGTCGACCCGCTGTCCAGCAGCGTCTGCAGCTCGCGACCGGTGTCGCCGAACATCTCACCGAGCTCCTTGACGACCACCTGAAGGCTCTCGCGGTCGACCGAGCCCACGAAGTCGTTCATGTCGACCAGCAGGTCGCCCTCGTCGACCGGCAGCGCCGACTCGTCGCCCTTGAACACCGTGCCGTCCTTCGCGTACGGCGGCTCCTCGTCGCTCGGCTGGAAGTCGAGGTACTGCTCACCCACCGCCGACAGGTTGTGCACGTACATGGAGGAGTCCGTGGGCAGCTCGACGTCGTGGTCCAGGGTCAGCTCGAGCTCGATCCCGTCCTCGGTGGTGGCCATCGTGCTGATCTTGCCGATCTTCACGCCGCGATAGGTGACCTCGCTGCCCTCGAACAGACCACCGGACTGAGGCAGGGTCACGGTCACGTTGAGGTCGCGGCCGGTCACCCGGTCGACGAGACCGAGGTAGGTCGCGGTCACGTAGGTGATCCCGATCGCGCTGAGCACCACGAACGCCATCAGCCGGTAACGAACGCCGCGGCTCACGCCACCTCACCTCCCAGCAACGGCTGCATGCCCGTGGGCCCGCCCGGGTAGGCCGCGGGGTTCCCGGTCAGGCCCTGGGCGAGACCGCTCAGACCGCCGGTCAGGCCGCCCAGGAGGTTGCCGAGGTCGAGATCGGGCACCGAGTTCAGGACCTTGCAGACCACGTTGTTCTCGTTGGCCGGCTGCTTGCACTGCTTCTTCAGTTCCTTCAGCAGGTTGACCGAGTCGAGGACCTTCACGCAGGCCGCGCTGGTCAGGCTGCCGCTGCGCAGGCAGCGACCGACCTGGTCGAGGACCTCGCCGGGGTCGGGGAGCTGGATCTCGGGCAGGCCGGTCGATGCATAGAGGTTGCGCAGGTCGAGCTCCACCCGCGCGATGGTGTCGGCGTAGTCGCCCTGCACGATCGAGTTGGCGGCCTTCGGGAACGGGAAGCTGGCCAGCAGGTTGATGCCGGGCGCGAGCTTGCGGCCGGCGCCGCGCAGCCCGCTGAGGATCGGCTCGAGGTCGTCCAGCATGGAGAGCACGTCCTCCTTGCTGGCGTTGATCACGCGGGTGCCGACCTCGCCCAGCCGGTCGAGCGCGGACAGCATGCTGATCAGCTCGTCGTGCTGGTCTGCCAGCACCTCGACGGCCGGGCCCACGGCGTCCAGGGCCTCGCCGATCGTGTCCTTCTCGGAGTTGAGCGTCCCGGCCAGGTTGTTGAGCGAGTCCAGTGCGTGGATGATGTCCGTCTTCTGCTGGTCCAGCGTGCCGACGACCCCCTCGAGCGAGCCGAGCATCGACCGCAGCCGGCCCTGGCGGCCCGACATCACGAGGTTCGCCTCGCGGGTGATCGTGCCGAGCTGGGCCACGCCGCCACCGCTCAGCAGGAACGACAGCGCGCCGAGCACCTCCTCGACCTCGGGGTTGCGTCCGGTCGCTGCGAGGGCGATGGTGTCGCCGTTCCCGAGGCGTCCGTCGGACTCCTCGTCGGGCGGTGCCTCCAGGGCGACGTACTTCTCGCCCAGCAACGAGACCTGGCGGATCTCGGCGATCGCGTTGTCCGGCAGCACGACGTTGTCCTTCACCCGCATGGTGACCCGGGCGTGCCAGCCGACCCGGTCGACCTCGGTGACCTCGCCGACGACGACGTCGTCGACCATCACCGGGGACCGAGGCACCACGTTGAGCACGTCGGCGAAGTCGGCGGACACCTCGAAGGAGTCGTCCTCGTCGACCGGCGAGCCGGGCAGCGGCAGGTCGTAGGCGCCGTCGAAGTCGCAACCGCTCAGCAGCACCGCGCCCGCGGCCACCGCCGCCAGCCAGCGGGTCGGGCGCCTCATGACACACCTCCGAGGAGCTCGGTCATCGACGGGTCGGCGTCGGTGCTGTAGGAGACCTCGCGGGCTTCCGGCAGCCGCATGCCCTTCTTCGTGTCGGACGGGATGTAGCTCTTGTACTCCGGCGGGATGTAGGGCAGCTTGCCCGTCAGCGGCCGGATCAGCTGGGCCATCAGGTCGCACGCGGTGTCCTTCAGGGGACGTGGCATGCCGGGGGCCTGCTGGATGATGCCGCAGATCAGCGCGTCGGCGGTCCAGATGTTGCCGCCGATGCCGATCCGGGAGTTCTGGCTGCCGCTGTTGTGGTCGAAGCTCATCTGCAGGTTGGCCATTGCCAGCGGAGCGACCCGGAGCGCGGTGTCGAGGTTCTCCTTCTCGTCCTCGATGGAGGACATTACGGTCGTCAGGCTTCGGACGTTGTTCGCGAGAGCGTCCCGATTGTCGCGCACGAATCCCTCCACGTTGCCGACCGCACCGGCCACGGCCGCCACCGCCTGCTGGAGCTCGACGCTCTCCGCCGAGAGCGTCCGTGAGACCCCGGTGAGGTCCTTCATGAACGCTCGGACCAGCTTGTCGTTGTCGGCGAGCGTGGACGTGAACTCGGCCAGGTGGGTGACCGTGTCGAACAGCGGGCCGGCGCCGTCACCGAAGGCCTTCACCGCGGCGGAGAGCTCGCGCAGCATCGCGTTGCCCCGGGCGCCCTGCCCCTCGAAGGCGTTCTTTCCCGCCTTCAGCAGGTGGTCGAGGGTCCCGTCGGCGTTGACGCCGTTGGGTCCCAGCGCCTTGGTCAGCGTCTGCAGGCTCCCGTAGATCCGGTCCAGCTCGACCGGGACACCGGTGTCCGGCAGCGCAATCTCCGCGCCGTCCGCCATGGTCGGGCCACCCTCGTAGACAGGGGTCAGCTGGACGAACCGGTCCGCCACGAGCGTCGGGGTGACGATCGCGGCCTTGGCGTCCGCGGGGACGTCGTACTGCGCGTCGTACTGCATCTCGACGCGCACCGAGTTGCCCTCAGGGATGACCGCCGTCACCTCACCCACGGGGACACCCAGGATCCGCACCTCGGTGCCGTCGTAGACGCTGACCGCGCGCGGGAAGTGTGCGGTGACCGTCTTGGTCTTGCTCGGTGTGACGGCGACGGTCAGGATCGCGGCCAGCCCGAGCAGCACGACGACGAGCAGCACCACACGGCGCTCGAGGCCCTTCACTGCGTCGATCATCGCCATCACTCCGTCTCCGGGAAGCCGGGAACGAACTCGGGCACACCAGGCCGGAGCTCGACCGGGAGGGTCGAGAGGTTGATCGCCATGGCGTCGAACCACGGCCCGGTGCCGATGATGTTGCTGAGGATCTCCACGTAGGGACCGAGCTGGTGCAGGGTGGCCTTCAGCTGGTCGCGCCTGTCGACGAGCAGGTCGAGCAGCTGGTCGACCTCCTCCATGGCCGGGCGGATCTGCTCAGCATTGTCGTTGGCGACGCCCTCGAGCTCAGTGGCGAGCGATCGTGCGTTGACCAGGAGGTCGTGGACGGCCTGCTTGCGCTTCTGCAGCTCCTGGAAGACGAGGTCGCTGTTGCCCATCAGGTCGACGATGTCCTCGCTGCGATCCTCGAGCACCTTGGTCACGTCCGAGGAGCTCTCGAAGAGGGTCTGCAGCTGCTCGTCGCGGGAGGCCACCGACCGGGAGAGTCGGGCGATGCCGTCGAAGGCCGCCTCGATCTCGGGAGCGGAGTCGTTGAGCGTGCCGGCGACGACGTCGAGCGCCGAGGACAGCTGGTCGGTGTCGATGCTCTCGGTGGTGGTGGTCAGGTCGCCCAGGACGCTGACGATGTCGTACGCCGACTCGGTGCGTTCAACCGGGATCCGGTCGCCCGCCTCGAGCTGCCCGTCTCCCGAGGGAGTCAGCTCGAGGTACTTCTCACCGAGCAGGTTGTAGACCTTGATCGATGCGCGGCTCTCGGGCCCGAAGTCGACGTTGCCGTCGACCTCGAACCTCACCAGCACCTTGGCGTCGTCGAGGGTCACCTGGGTGACCCGGCCGACCCGGATTCCGCCGACCTGGACGATGTTGCCCTTGTGGATGCCGCTCGCGTCGCTGAACTCGGCGTAGTAGGTCGTGCCCCGGAACCCCGGGAACTTCGACAGGTTGAACGTGGCGGCCGAGACCAGCGCCATCACCACGAGGGTGATCGCGCCGAGCCGGATGATCCGGGCGTCCGTGGAGCGGGCCATCAGCGCTGGCACCTCTCGGCGTTGGACTTGATGTCGATCTTCTCGATGTAGTTCTGGATCGTCTTGACGATCGGGATCTTCCCGACCAGCGGGAGTCGGATCCGCGCCGAGATCCCGCAGATGTAGTACTGGTACCAGGAGCCGTAGGTGCCGGTCCGGGTCTGGTCCTCCATGACCTCGGGCATCCGCTCCAGCAGGTCGACGAAATCGGCACGCTGGTCCGGCTCGTTCATCAGCTTCGCGAGGTCATGCAGCGCCGCGACGTCCTTCTTCAGCAGCGGGCGCCCGCGCCGTAGCAGGTCGGCGACGGTGACCGTCAGCTCCGAGATGTTGCCCAGCGAGGATCCGATCGTGTCCCGGTCGGCGGCGAGGTCCTGCATCCAGTTCTTGAGCTCCACCACGAGGGAGCTGAGCTGCTCGTGGCGCTGGTTGACGGTGTCCAGCGTCTCGCTGAGGTTCGTCACCACGTCACCGATCAGCTGATCGCGGTCGGCCAGTGTCGAGGTCAGGGACGCGGTGTGCTCGAGCAGCCCGCGGACGGTGCCGCCCTCGCCCTGCAGCACCTGGACGAGGTTCATGCTGAGCTCGTTGACCTGGTCGGGCGCCAGCGCCTGGAACAGCGGCTTGAAGCCGTTGAACAGGACGGTCAGGTCGAGCGAGGGGCTGGTGTTGGTCACCGGGATGATCCCGCCCTCGGACAGGGCCTCGGCCCCGTCGCCGGCGCTCCCCTCCTCCAGCGCCAGGTAGCGATCGCCGATCAGGTTGAGGAACCGGATCTCTGCCGTCGACGCCGAGGTCAGCTCGATGTCCGACTCGACCTGGAAGGAGACCTTGGCCATGGTCCGCTCGTAGTGCTCGACTCCGCTCACCTCGCCGACACTGACGCCGGCGACCCGCACGTCGTCGCCCTCCTGCAGGTCGCTGGCGTTGGCAAAGATCGCGGAGTACTCGCGGGAGTCCCCGAGTCCGATGTTGCCCATGATCACCGCGAGCAGGCCGGTCACGAGCACCGAGACCAGCGTGAAGATGCCCAGCTTGATGCCGGCGCTGATGGTGACCGCGTTACGCCGCCGGAGCAGCGCCTTCTCCACTTTGCGCTCGCTCATCCCTTCGCCTCGCCTTCGCGGACGACGGGACCGTAGAGAAGGGAGCCGAGCGAGCCGTACTCAGACGGGTCGCGGCCGCTCTGCGCCGCCAGGAGCGTGTTGACGACCTGCTTCTCCCCGTCGGTGCCGGCGTAGCCGCTGGTGAGGTTCAGCCAGTCCGGGGGCAGCGCGCCGAAGTTCGGGATCGGGCTGCGCGGCGGGTTCTCGTCGAGCGGACTGCCCTGGTCGAGGGCGCGCGGCGTGCCCGGGACCTTGAAGTCGGGGAGTCCCGCACACCACGGCCCGTGTCCGACCTCGCCGTACTCCGGAGTGTCCCGCTCGTCGAATGCCCGCCACTGCGGGTTGAAGAACTCGATGTACTGCTTGACCCAGTCGCCCTCGAAGGTCTTGGAGAGGATCGGGGCGTAGTTGGCGGCGCCCTTGATCAGGCACGGGAACTCGGGTGAGTACTCCGCGAGCAACGCCAGCACCGGCTCGGTGACCTGGCCAACGCGGACGAGGTTCTGCTCGTTCTCCCGGAGGATGCGGGTCGAGGTCTGGGCGAGGCCGCCGAGGTCGGAGAAGAACACGTCGAGCTCCTGCTGCTTCTCCACGATCGTCTTGCTGGTGGCGGTGACGTTGTCGAGCGTGTCGAGGAGGTCGGGTGCCGCCACGTCATAGGCATCGGCGACGTCGGCCAGCTCCACGAGGTCCTCGCGCAGGGTCGGCAGGTGATCGTCGATGGCGTCGAGGTACTGGCCGAGCTCGTCCATCGTCGCGCCGAGCTGCTCGCCCCGGCCCTCCAGCGCGGTGGACAAGGCGTTCAGGGTGGCGTTGAGGTCGGCGGGCCGGACCGACCGGAGCAGCGGGAAGAGGTCCGAGAGCACCTGGCTCAGCTCGACGTTCGTCTCGACGCGATCGGCCGGGATGACGGTCCCGTCGGTGATCGGCTCGCCCGACGGAGCGTCGGGCTGCACGAACGACACGAACTTCTGGCCGAACAGCGTCGTGGGAAGGATCTCCACCGAGACGTTCGACGGGATCTTCTCGGCCGCCGAGGGCTGGAGGGCGATGTGGATCTCTGCCTGCTCGCCGTCCTGCGTGACCTCGCGGACCTGCCCGACCAGCGCTCCGTTGACCCGTACGTCGCCGAACTTCGCCAGCTGGAGTCCCGCGCGGTCGGCCTTGACGGTCACCATCGTGACCCGCTCGAACTCCTTGTTGTAGATCGCGATCGACAGCCAGATGAGCAGCGCGATCGCCACGATGGACGCGATCCCGGCGAGCAGCAGCCGGGTGTGCTCCCGCGCGTTGTCGTGGTGGATGTTCACCAGCATCGGGAACCCACCTCTTCCGCCCCTGGCCCTCGGACGACCCCGCTCATCCGGTGATCCTCACGGTCGTCGTGGAGCCCCAGATCGCGAAGCTGAGGAAGAAGTCAGCGACCACCACGGTCACGATGCTGGTCCGGATCGCGCGGCCGACGGCCCGCCCGACACCTGCGGGGCCACCGCTGGCGGTGTAGCCGTAGTAGCAGTGGATCAGGATGATCGCCACGGCCAGGAACAGCAGCTTGAAGAACGACCACAGCATGTCGATCGGTGGCAGGAACTGCAGGAAGTAGTGGTCGTAGGTGCCCGGCGACTGGCCGTAGATGTAGGTGACGATCAGGCGGGGCGAGAGGTACGACGCGCAAAGGGCCACGATGTAGAGCGGGATCACCGCGATGAACGCGGCGATCATCCGGGTGGTGACCAGGAACGGCAGGGACGGGATCCCCATCACCTCGAGGGCGTCGATCTCCTCCGAGATCCGCATCGCACCGAGCCTCGCGGTGTAGCCGCAGCCCACCGTCGCCGCCAGGGCGATCGCCGAGACCAGCGGCGCCACCTCGCGGGTGTTGAAGTACGCCGAGATGAACGCGCTGAACTTCGCGACGCCGATCTGGCTCAGCGACGCGTAGCCCTGGATGCCGACCTCGGTACCGGCGAAGAACGACATGAATGCGATGACGCCGACCGAGCCCGCGATCAGGCTCAGCCCACCGACGCCGAACGTGATCTCGGCGAGCGTCTTGGTGATCTCCTTCGGGTATCGCTTGATGGCCTGCGGGATGGAGTACAGCGCCTTGGCGAAGAACAGCAGCTGGTCGCCGTACCGCTCGACGGATCGGCGCGGCGACTGCACAGCATTGCTCGCGACCTCGGTCAGTCCAGCCATCAGAGCCCCACCGGAGGAACGACCTGGAAGTAGATCGCCGTGATCACTGCGTTCAGGAAGAACAGCAGCATGAAGGCGATGATCACCGACTCGTTCACAGCCCGACCGACGCCGCTAGGCCCGCCGCCGGCGTTGAGCCCCTTGTAGGAGCCGACGATTGCGGCCAGCCAGCCGAACAGGATGGCCTTGACCATCGAGATGTAGAGGTCGGGCAGCGAGGCGAGCGCGGTGAAGTTGGCGAGGAACGCTCCCGCGGACCCGCCCTGGACGATCACCGTGAAGAAGTAGCCCCCGGCGATGCCCGCGGCGATCACGATGCCGTTGATCATCGCGGCCACGAACATGGTGGCCACCACGCGCGGGGCGACCAGGCGCTCGAGCGGGTCGACGCCGAGCACCTCCATGGCGTCGATCTCTTCGCGGATCTTGCGGGAGCCGAGGTCGGAGCAGATCGCCGACCCCGCGGCGCCGGCGATGATCATGGCGGCCGCGATCGGCGCCGCCTCGCGGACGGTGGCGAGCACCGCCGTGGCGCCCGCGAACGACTGCGCGCCGAGCTGCCCGGTCAGGTTGCCGACCTGGAGCGAGATGACGGCACCGAACGGGATCGAGACCATGATCGTCGGCATCAGCGTGACGCTGGTGATGAACCAGGCCTGCTCGATGAACTCGCGGAACTGGAACGGGCGGGTGAAGATCCGCTTGGTGACCTCGACGACCATCGCCGTGATTTCGCCGGGACCTCGAAGGACCGACACGGCGCTGAACCCCATCGGCCACCTCCCAACCAAGTGCGACGAGTCGCCACACAATAGAACGTGTTCTCGTTTTCGTCTACGAGACGTGTCTTAGGGCGTGTCCCGGCCCCATCCGGTGGCTGCCTCCGTACAGACAACGCGCGGAGCGGCTCGGAGTGACGCTCGGGCGGCGCACGGCAAGGCGCCTACCGCGGCGCGTAGCCGGACGGATCCCTCAGCGGACTTCTACGATGCGCGAGTGAGCCGCCTGAGAACCGCGCGTGAGCACCCCTCGGCGGTGCTGCTGTTCGCCCAGCTGGTCGTCGTCCTCGCCTACCCGTTCCTCGACGGCAGCGCCGCCGGCCGGGCCGTCGTCGGCGTCGTCCAGATGGCGGTCGTGCTGATCGCTGTCTGGGCGGTACGCCGTACCCCCGCGTTGAGCTGGGTCGCGGTCGGGTTGGGCGGCCCTGCCATGGTGTTCGCGATCCTGGAGGCGGTCGATCCCGATGTCGGCTGGATCGTGCTGGTGTCCGCCGCGTTCCACGTGCCGTTCTACTTCTTCGTGTCGTACGCGATGGTTCGCTACCTCTTCCACGACGACAAGGTGACCCGCGACGAGCTCTACGCGACGGGCGCGGCGTTCACGGTCGTCGCGTGGGCGTTCGCCTATGTCTTCGCCGCCACGCAGGTCGCGTGGCCCGGCTCGTTCTCGGGGAGCCAGGGCACCGACCAGTCCTGGTTCGAGCTCCTCTACCTCTCGTTCACCACGCTGACCAGCCTCGGCCTGTCGGACATCGTGCCGGTCCAGGACCACGCCCGGTCGTTGGTGATGGTGGAGATGGTCGTCGGTGTCTTCTACGTCGCGCTCGTCGTCGCTCGCCTGGTCGGGCTGGGCGCCAGCCGGAGGTGGCGCGAGCACACGTAGGTCAGGCGTCCCAGCCCTCTGGCCGGTGCTTCTTGGGCAGCTTGGCCACGACCAGCCGGTAGGACTCGTCCACGGCCTCCGTGAGGTCCTCGTCAGGGATGGCGCCGCCGAAAGCGAGGTCGTTCCACCCCGAGCGGCCGATGTAGGCCATCACGCTCGCGTCGTCGGGGAAACGCTGGAGCCACTCGTCGGCCGCCTCCCGGCTGGGCCCACCCTTGATGCCGACCCCGGACGCGCCGAGGAATGCGAAGATCTTGCCGCGCTCCCCCGGACCGACCTTGATCACCGGGTGCTCGTGGTCCCACGGGTGGTCCGGCCAGGCGCCCGGCTTGGCGAGGCAGTAGGCCTGCATCGTTGCGACGTCCACGGGCCTGACGTCAGTCCTCTGCGTCGTCGTCGAGGAGACCCTTGCGCCTCGCCTCGGCCACGATCGAGCGGACGTTCGAGACCCGGCCGCAGTCGTCGTCCATCTGCGCGTTGCGCTCCTGGGCGAAGCGCTCGCCGAGGTCGGCTCGCACCTGCTCACCGACCTCCTCCCGCGCCGGGTTGAGGATCGTCAGCTCCTCCTCGGTGAGGTGGTGGTTGACCACCTTCGCCAGCTCCTCCACGGCGTCGTCGAAGGCCTGGGTGTCGGTGCCCTTCAGCTCGAGGACCGCGAGCAGTGCCTCGTGCCCCTCGGCGTGCTCCTCCTCGCCGTGCTCGGCCTCGTGCTCGTCTATCGCGTCCTTGCGCCGCAGCTTCGGGTAGACGTACTTCTCCTCGGCCTCAGCGTGCGCGACGTGCAGCGTGGAGAAGGCGTGGCGAACGGCGTCGCGGTCCGCGGAGCTGTCGCGCAGGTCGCGCAGCAGCGACTCGAAGAGGCGGTGGTCCTGCAGGATCAGCTCGATGACGTCGCCGGACACGGGCCGGCCGAGGTCGATGGGGGTGGTCATGGTCCTCGGTAGCCAGGTGTGGGTGCGGGCATGCGATCTGCGCCTGCCCGTCGCGACAACGGCCGAGCGGCGAGTGCCCTCATTCGAGGCAGAACTCGTTGCCCTCGGGGTCCTGCATCACGATGATGCCGGCGTCCATCGCCGTGGGCTCCAGGCGTTCGACCCGGGTCGCGCCGAGGGCTACGAGCCGGGTGCACTCGTCCTCCAGCGCGGCCATCCGGTCGTCGGAGTCCAGGCCCGGGGCGGCTCGGATGTCGAGGTGGACGCGGTTCTTGGCGGTCTTGCCCTCCGGCACCTTCTGGAAGAACAGCCGGGGACCGGTCCCGTCGGGGTCGTGGCAGGCGGAGCGGTCGTTGCGGCGCTCCTCGGGAACCCCCCAGGAGTCGAGGGCGGCGTCCCAGGAGTCGAACCCGGCCGGCGGCGAGTCGATCTCGTAGCCGAGCGCCGCGCACCAGAACAAGGCTTGCGCCCCTGGGTCACCGCAGTCGAAGGTGACCTGGATCGTTCGGCTCATCGCGCGCCGGCCTCCATCATCTGCCGCAGCTCCTTCTTCAGCTCGCTGATCTCGTCGCGCAGCCGGGCCGCGAGCTCGAACTGCAGCTCGGCCGCGGCACCCTTCATCTGGTCGGTCAGCTGCTGGATCAGCTCGGCGAGCTCCGCACTGGGCAGGCCGGCCAGGTCGGCGGCGTGGACGCCCACGCTGTCCTGCTTGATCTTGGACAGACCGGGCACCGGCGCCTTCTTCGACTTCGGGTCGAGGTGCTGCCAGGTCTCCAGCAGCTCCTGGGTGTTCTCGTCCTCGCGGGCGAGCATCTCGGTGATGTCGGCGATCTTCTTCCGCAGCGGCGTCGGGTCGATGCCGTTGGCGGTGTTGTAGGCGACCTGCTTGGCCCGGCGCCGGTTGGTCTCGTCGATCGCGGACGCCATGGACGGGGTGATCCGGTCGGCGTACATGTGCACCTGGCCGGACACGTTGCGGGCCGCGCGGCCGATCGTCTGGATCAGCGACTTGTCGGAGCGGAGGAAGCCCTCCTTGTCGGCGTCCAGGATCGACACCAGCGAGACCTCGGGGAGGTCGAGGCCCTCGCGCAACAGGTTGATCCCGACCAGTACGTCGTAGTCGCCGAGGCGGAGGTCGCGGAGCAGCTCGATCCGCTTGAGGGTGTCGACCTCGGAGTGCAGGTAGCGGGTGCGCACACCGGCGTCCAGGAGGTAGTCGGTGAGGTCCTCGGACATCTTCTTGGTGAGCGTGGTGACCAGCACCCGCTCGTTCTTGTCCGTGCGCAGCCGGATCTCGTGGATCAGGTCGTCGATCTGGCCCTTGGTCGCCTTCACCACGACCTCGGGGTCGACCAGCCCGGTCGGCCGGATGATCTGCTCGACGGTGTCGCCGTGGACCTTGTCGAGCTCGTAGTCGCCGGGGGTCGCCGAGAGATAGACCGTCTGCCCGATCCGGTCGAGGAACTCCTCCCACCTCAGCGGGCGGTTGTCCATCGCGCTGGGGAGGCGGAACCCGTGGTCGACCAGGTTGCGCTTGCGGGACATGTCGCCTTCGTACATCCCGCCGATCTGCGGCACGGTGACGTGGGACTCGTCGACGACCAACAGGAAGTCTTCGGGGAAGTAGTCGAGCAGGCAGTTGGGCGCCGAGCCGCGCGAGCGGCCGTCGATGTGCATCGAGTAGTTCTCGATCCCGGCACAGGAACCGACCTGGCGCATCATCTCGACGTCGTACGTCGTGCGCATCCGGAGCCGCTGGGCCTCCAGCATCTTGGCCTGCCGCTCGAACGTCGCGAGCTGGTCATCGAGCTCGGCCTCGATGCCCTTGATCGCCCGCTCCATGCGGTCGTGGCCGGCGACGTAGTGACTCGCCGGGAAGATGTAGAGCTCCTGGTCCTCGGTGAGCACCTCGCCGGTGACCGGGTGCAGGGTCATCAGGCGCTCGATCTCGTCGCCGAAGAACTCCACCCGAACGGCCAGCTCCTCGTAGACCGGGAACACCTCCAGGGTGTCGCCGCGGACCCGGAACGTGCCGCGGGTGAACGACATGTCGTTGCGGGTGTACTGGATCTCGACCAGCCGGCGCAGGATCGAGTCGCGGTCGTGCTCCTGCCCCACCTTGAGCCGGAGCATCCGGTCGACGTACTCCTGCGGGGTGCCGAGGCCGTAGATGCACGACACGCTCGCCACCACGATCACGTCGCGCCGGGTGAGCAGCGAGTTGGTGGTCGAGTGCCGCAGCCGCTCGACCTCCTCGTTGATCGAGGAGTCCTTCTCGATGTAGGTGTCGGTCTGCGGGAGGTAGGCCTCGGGCTGGTAGTAGTCGTAGTAGGAGACGAAGTACTCCACCGCGTTGTCGGGGAAGAGCTGGCGCAGCTCGTTGGCGAACTGGGCGGCGAGCGTCTTGTTGGGCTGCATCACCAGGATCGGCCGCTGCACCTGCTCGGCGACCCACGCGACCGTCGCGGTCTTACCGGTGCCTGTGGCGCCGAGGAGCACGACGTCCTGCTCGCCGCCCTGGAGCCGCTTGGTGATCTCGGCGATGGCGGCGGGCTGGTCACCCGAGGGCTGGTAGTCGGAGACCACCTTGAACGGGGCGACACGACGCTCGAGGTCGGTGACGGGACGCATGTCAACGAGCCTACGACCCGCCTCCGACATCACCGCCCCTGCAGAGACGGACGACCGACGAGCCTGCGAGGAGGTCGCCTGTGTCGGCAGGACCCAGGCGGGGAGGTTGAGGAGGCGGAGCGCAGGTCCGAGCGCAGCGAGGAGCTGCCGGAGCCGTCTCGAAACCATCCGAGGGTCTCGATACGCCGCCGCTCGTCCCTCGCGGCGGCTACTCGACCAACGAAGGCGGGACTAGCGGGGCCGGTCCGGCTGGACCCGCAGCGTGGTGAGCGTGGTGGCCAGCATCGTGTAGTGACCGACCAGCATCACCAGCTCGATGCACTCCCGCTCGTCGAGCTGCGCCCGGAGGTCGGACCAGGTCGCGTCCGAGAGGTCCTGCTCCCGGTGCAGCTCGTCGGTGACGCGCAGCAGCAGCCGGTCACGCGGTCCCCACTCGTTCGCCTCGGGCCCGTCGGCCACCCGGTCGACCTCGTCGGCAGACAGCCCGGCCCGGCGGCCGAGGCGACGGTGCTGGGTCAGCTCGTACTCGTTCCCGCTCAGCGTGGCCACCCGGAGGATGACCAGCTCGGTCTCCCGGCGGGGTAGCCGGCCACCGGGCATCAGCGATCCGGCGAACAGCAGCCAGCCCCAGAACAGCCGGCGGTGCCGGCCGAGCGTGAGGAAGACGGCGGGCGGCTCGGTGCCGGTGACGCGCCCGGCGAGGCGTGCGAATCCGGAGACCAGCAGGCCCGCCTCCCGGACGTTGCCGGGTGCCACCCGCGGCGCCGACGTGGTCACACCGTCTCCTTGCGGGTGGCCCGCGCAACATCGGGCAGCACCTTGTTGGCGCCGACGTTCATGCCGTGCATGGCCAGCGCGTAGCCGGGCGGGAAGTAGCGCTGCAGCAGGTGGATCATCCGGATGTCGTTGGACGTGTAGACCCAGTACTTGTTGCGGTGGACGCCCTTGATGATCGCCTCCGCTGCCTTCTCCGGCGTGACAGCGCGCTTGTGGAACCCGGCCTGGGCCTTGCGGAAGGCGGGGCTCTCCTTGTCGATCCCCGCGATCCGGACGGTCTGCGTCAGCGGGGTCCTTACGCCGCCCGGGCACACCAGGCTGACCCCGATCCGGTGCCGGCGCAGGTCGAACCGCAGCACCTCGGAGACTCCGCGCAGCCCGAACTTCGAGGCGCTGTACGCCGCGTGCCACGGCATGCCGATGATGCCCGCGGCCGACGAGACGTTGACCAGGTGGCCGCCGCGGCGCGCCTCGATCATCGGCGGCACCAGCTCCTCGATGACGTGGATCGGGCCCATCAGGTTCACGTCGACCAGCCGTTGCCAGTCGCGGTGCTCGAGGCTGCGCACGGTGCCCCAGGTGGAGATTCCCGCGATGTTCATGACGACGTCCATCGACCCGTGGTCGCTGGTCAGCTCGGCGGCGAGCGAGCGCACCGCGTCGTAGTCGGACAGGTCGGCCGTGCGCGCGAACGCCACGTCTCCCCCGTCGCGACGGATGTCGTCGACCACCGTCTCGAGCAGGTCGCCCTGGATGTCGGTCAGGTGCAGCACCGCCCCCTCCCGGGCGGCCGCCTCGGCGACGGCGCGGCCGATGCCGCTGGCGGCCCCGGTGACGAAGACCAGCTTTCCGCTCAGGCTGCGGATCTTGCGGTTGAACATCGCGGCTCTCCTACAGCAGTGGGCGGAGCGGGGCGAGGAAGGACTCGGTGAACTTGCGGTGCAGGTCGCGTGCCTCCCACTCACCGCTGGTCAGCTCCAGGCAGTTGGACTCGTCCGTGGCGAAGATCTCCTCGAGCGTCTTCGCCAGGGGCTCGTCGATCACCTCGATGTTGATCTCGTAGTTGCCGGTCAGGCTCAGCCGGTCGATGTTGGCGGTGCCCACGGTGCTCCAGGTGCCGTCGACCGTGGCCGTCTTGGCGTGCACCATCGCATCCTTGTAGCGGAAGATCCGGACGCCGGCGTCGAGCAGCTGGGTGAAGTACCCGCGCGAGATCCAGTCGGCGACGATGTGGTTGGACTTCAGCGGCACCAGCAGTCGTACGTCGACGCCGCGCCGGGCGGCGTCCTTCACGGCGTCGACGAAGTCCTGGTCGGGCAGGAAGTAGGCCTGGGTCATCCAGACGTTCCGGCTGGCCCGGTTGATCGCCTCGAGGTACATCGCGCGGATGGGGAACATCCACAGCCGCGGCACGTTGCGCTGCACCCGGATCTGCGGCTCCCACGTGGAGGCCGTCTCGAGCAGCAGCGGCCGCTCGTTGGTGCGCAGCCGGCGACGGCGGTTGAGGTTCCAGAAGTCGGCGAACGCCCGCTTGAGGTCCCACACCCCAGGCCCGGTGATCCGGACGTGGGTGTCGCGCCACTCCGTCTCGTAGGCGGAGCCGATGTTGTAGCCGCCGACGAACCCGACGCCGTCGTCGACGACCAGGATCTTGCGGTGGTCGCGGCCGTAGCGTCGCAGGTCGAAGAACCGCAGGCCTGCGGTGTAGACGGGATAGCGGAGCACCTTCACGCCGGGCGGGAACCGCTTGAAGATCGGCGACACGACGAGGTTGGCGAACCCGTCGTAGATGCAGTAGACCTCCACGCCGCGCTGGGCGGCAGCGACCAGCGCCTGCTTGAACCGCTCCCCCGTCTCGTCACCCTTCCAGATGTAGGTCTCGAACAGGACCTGCCGCTGGGCACCGTCGATGGCGGCCAGCATGTCGTCGTACAGGTCCTTGCCGAAGGTGTACGTCGTGATCCGGCCGTCCCCGACCTCGACGGTTCGCGGCTGCACCGTCGGGAACGGCTTCGGCTTCTTGCCGCGGCGGCGGTAGGAGTCGACCAGCGACATGCTGATCGCCACCACGAGCTGGACGCCGAGAATGGTGAGCAGGGTGCGCCGCAGCACCTTGACCAGCCGCTCGGCCGTCGTCCTCTCGCTCACGCCATCAATCTAGTAGGCGTCACTGGGAAGGCTGGGAGCTCACCAGGTTGTTGAGCTGGACCTCGTCGACCAGCCAGTCCCCGTCCTCGCGGACCATCTGCATGGTCACGCGGGGCTGGTCGAGCCCGGGACGGGTCTCCTGCTCGCTCCGGATCTTCTGGTCCACGAACAAAAGCACCTTGACGTGGTCGGCGTCGGCGGCGGTCGCGGAGGAGTCGATGACGGTGCCGACCGCTTGCGCCTTCAGCGACGTGATGTAGGTGACGGAGTCGTCGACGGCACCGCCGAAGTTCTCCTGGAACTTCTGGGTGCCCACCTCGTCGACCCAGGCGAAGTCCTCCTCGATCGTGCGGTAGCTGTACGTCGTCATGCGCGTGACCGCCTCGCGGGCCACCTTCTCGGCCGCCACGCTGGCGTCGACGAGCGCGTCCGCCGAGTCGGCGCGCTCCTCGGCATCGTCGCGGTCCTGCCAGACGAGCAACAGGGCGACCAGGGAGGCCACCAGGGCCACGACGAGGCCCCCGACCAGCAGGCGAGCGCGGTCCACAGTCAGCGCACCGGCCCCGGCGCGTGCGCGGCGCCCCGCTGCAGGGTGCTGAACGACGCCGCACAGTTGCCGTTCTGCTGGAGCGGGCGACGACCTGGATCGCGCGGGTTCAGCCGGCGCACGTCGTAGGCGCACCGGTTGTCGGCGTCGAGGATCAGCTGGATCCGGAGCTCCTTGTTGGTGATGGCCTGGGTGAGGACACCGAGGCCGGGGGCGTAGGTCTGCAGCAGACGGCGTACGTGCGGCTCGTAGGACGCGAAGATGTCGGTGACGCTCGCGCCGACCGAGAGGAAGTCGGGCAGCACCTTTCGTGCGTCCTCCACCAGCGCCTCCAGGTCCTCGATCTGCCCGGGCGCCCGCTTCAGGGTGTCCCGTAGCTCGGGATCGTAGTCGCGGAGGAAAGCCGCCAGCTGCTTCGCGGACGTGCCGAGACGGCCCAGGTCGGCGGCCTTGTCGGGGGCGATGTCGAGCGCGACGTCGCCGTTGCGCAGCAGCCGCTCGGTCTGCGGGTAGATCCGGTCCAGCTCCTCCAGCAGCAGCTGCCCGTCGTCGATCATCCGGCCGAGCTCGTCGCCGGTGCCGCTGAGGCCCTCGCTGAGCTCACCGAGCGTGGTGTGCAGCTTGCGCTCGTCGACCTGCCGGAGCACGTCGTTGACCGCGACCACGGTCGACTGGAGGCTCATCGGGATGTCCGTGGACTTCGCGGGGATCGTGTCGCCGCTCGTCAGGAACGGCTCGCCGGCGCTGTCGGGCTGGAAGTCGAGGTACTGCTCACCGACCGGCGAGAGGCTGCGCACCACGGCCAGCGAGTCCTGGGGGACCTCTGTCCCGCTGTTGAGCCGGAGATGCGCCTCGACCCCGTCGTCGGTGAGCTCGATATCGGTCACCTTGCCGACCTTGACCCCGCGATAGGTCACCGCCGATCCGTCGAAGAGCCCACCGGCGGACTGGAGCCGGACGGTCAGCTCGACGGGCCGTGAGGTCAGCGGCTGGTTGAGGACCGCGGCGAAGAGGTAGAACACGCAGACCACGAGGACCAGCAGGACGCCGAGGGCGCTGAGATAGAGCCGGTTGTTGAGGACCTTCATCCCAGCAGACCTCCCAGCAGCCCGGTCAGCGAGAGCTGCTTCACCGGGTCGAGCAGCCCTCCGCGGGGGCGCGGCAGCGGTCGGTCGTCGTGAGCCTTCGGCGTGCCCGCCTTCGGTCTGCCCGCCTTGGGCTGGTCGCGGCCCAGCAGGTCCTCGAGCTGGCCTAGCGAGAACCCGTCCAGATGGGCCGCCAGCAGCAGCGAGACGTAGTCGCCGGGGACGATGTTGTCGACCACGTCACCGGCGGCGACCAGGCCCTTGAGGGACCGGACGTAACGGCCCTGGTTGCGCACGAACTCGTCGAGAACCGGCTCGGCCTGGTGGATGATCGTCAGCAGTTGGTCGCGGGTCTGCTGGACCGTCGTGTTCGCGGCCGCCGAGAAGTCGTCGATCTCGGCGAGCAGGTCGGTGAGGCCGGGAGTGTTCTGACGCAGCACCCGCGCCGCGGGACGGGTCTCCTGCACCGCTCGGTTGATGACCTTCTCGCGGCCGCGAAGGGTCTTCGAGACCGATGAGAGTGCCTGGAGGGCCCGGTCGATGTCGGCCGTGGTCGCGTTGGCCTCGGTGAGGAACGTCTCGGCCTGCCCGAGCAGGGCGCGCACCGTGTCCTCACGGCCACCGATCGCGGTGTTCAGCTCCTCGGTGACCGTCTGCAGCTGCTCCAGCCCACCGCCGTTCACGAGCAGCGACGCCTGGGCGAGCGCGTCCTCGACCGTTGGGGCGGTGCTCGTGTCGGCCAGGGCGAGGGTGTCGCCGTCCTCGAGCGTGGTGCCCTTCGCGGGGTTGGTGATGTCGACGAAGAGCTCGCCCAGCGGGGTCGTGTAGCGCAACCGGGCGGTGGCGCCCTCGCGCAGGTCGGCGTCGGTCTTCACCAGCATCTCGGCCCGGGCGTGGAAGTCCTCGACCTCGACGTCCTGCACCTTGCCGCTGTCGACGCCGTTCACGCGGACCGTGGCGCCCTCGGCGAGGTTGAGCGCCTCGGCGAAGTCGGCGCCCACGGTGATCGTGTCGCCGGACACGCCAGTGCCGGGCAGCGGGACGTCCTTGAGCCCCGGGCCGCAGCCGGCCACCAGCAGCAGTCCCAGGAGGGGTACGACGACGCGTTTCACGGCCGGCCCCCCAGTCCGAGCGGGAGGTCGGGGTCGGTGCCGCTCAGCAGGTCGCAAAGGCCTAGGGGCAGCCGCTGGCACAGCGTGCGGATCTCCTCGCCGAGCGGCGCGATCGTGAGCGGGTCGACCCGGGTCGGGATCCGGCCGTTGACGGGCAGCCGCATCAGGTTCTCGAGCGCCACCGGCATCACCCGGAGGACCTCGTTGAGCGACTGGCGCTTGCTCAGCATGGTGCGGAACACCTTGGTCGTGCTCTCGAACGTGTCCACGACCTCGTCCCGGTTGTCGACGGCGAACTGCGCCACCACGGTGACCGCGCGGTCCAGCGCCCGAAGCGCCTTGCGGAAGTTGCCGCGCTCGTCGGCCAACAGGCTGCTCGCATCTGCGACCTGGTCGACGAACGCGCGCACCGTCTTGTCGTTCTCGGCGATCGTCCCCACGAGCACGTCCAGGGAGACGATCGTCTCCGAGAAGTCCTTGCGCTGGCCGGACATCGTGCTGACCGCCTGGGCCAGCTCGCGGGTGCTCCGGTTGAACAGCTCGCCGTTGCCCTTCAGCGCGGCCGCGCCGCTGTCGATGAACCTCTTCACCGCCCGCGTGGTCTTCTTCGAGCCGGCGATCCCGGTGGCGAAGTCGTTGATGGTCTCGAGCACCTCGTCGAAGTCGACGGGTGACGCGGTCCGGTCGACGTCGATCTCGGCGCCGTCCGCGAGCTTCGCACCGCCGTCGTAGACCGGGGTCAGCTCGACGTAGCGGTCCGTGGCCACAGAACGCGCGACCACGACCGCACCCGCGTCGGCCGGAACGGCTCGGTCGGCGTCGAGCTCCATGGTCACCTTGACCCGGTCGCCTTCCGGCTCGATGTCCGTGACCTTCCCGATCGGGACGCCGAGCACCCCGACGTCGTTGCCGACGAACAGACCGGCGGAGTCGCCCAAGTAAGCGGTGACCGTGATCTTGTCGCTGTGGATGGCGTCGGGGACGCACCCGGTCGCGAGGAACACCAGCACGATCACCACGGCGAGGCGCAGGACTCGGGGCATCAGCAGATCACCTTCGTCTGGCAGAGCGTGTCGTCCGCCGGGATCGCCGGGTCGTGTCCGTAGAGGTCGACGTACGGTCCGTTGCCGGTCGCGTTCGCGACGTAGCGCACAGCGGGCGCCATCACGTCCAGCACCTTCTTGAGGGCGTCGTCCTCCTTGTTGAGGGACGCCAGCGCCAGGTTGACGTCACGGAGTGCGGGTGTGAGGTCCTCGCGGGTCTGCCTGACGATCGCGGTGAGCGCGTCGGACAGTCCCGTGGTCTCGACGAGCAGTCGGTGGATGGCATCGCGGCGGGCGGTGACCTCGCTGACGACCAGGTTGGTCTGCTTCATCAGGCCGACGATGTCGTCGCTGCTCTCGGCGAGCTGGTCGGTCACGCTGCGGGCCGCGTCGAGCAGCTCGCCCACCTGGCTGGATCGAGTGGTCACCACATCGGAGAGCCGAGCCACCCCCGTCAGCGCGGGACCGATGTCGCCGGCCGACGCAGACAGGGTCTCGCTGACCGCCGTCAGCGCCTCGGCCAGGGTGTCTGCGTCGAGCGCCTGGAGGTTCCTGGTGCCGCCCTCGAGCACGTCCTGCAGGTTGTAGGGAACCGAGGTCCGGTCGAGCGGGATCCGACCGTCGGCCAGGCCGCCCGAGCCCTGGGGGTCGACCTGCAGGTAGTGCGTGCCGAGCAGGGTCGCGACCTTCACCTCCGCGGTCGTCTCAGAGCCGAGCTCGATGCCCTCGTCGACCACGAAGCTGACGACGACGTACTGGTCCGACAGCTCGATGCCGGTGACCCGGCCGACCGAGACGCCGTGGACCTGGACGTCCTCGCCCTTGCGCAGCCCGGCGGTGTGCTCGAGCACGGCGGTGTAGCTGGTGGTGCCGAAGCTGACGACGCTGAGCACCAGGATGACCAGGCCGATCACGACACCGAACGCGATCGCGACGATGCCGATTCGGAAGGGGTCGCGCTGGACAAGTGCCTTCATCGGCACACCTCCGACCACGGACCCTTGTTGCCGGCCAGGTTGATGTCGCGCTCGCCGACCGCGAACGCCATCGAGCACAGGTAGACGTTCACCGCGTTCTCGTACGACGCGCCCCGGCCGAGGCCCTCGAACGTGGCGCCGAACGAGCGCAGCGCCGCGTTCAGCTGGTCGCGCGAAGCGGACAGCATGTGGGCCACGGTGCGGAAGCTCTCGATCGTGCGGCCGGCCGGCACCCTCGCCTCGCGCAGCAGGTCGGACGTTGCGCCGACCAGCTGGCTCACTCCGTCGATCGACCGGCCGATGGACTTCCGGTCCTTGGCCAGGCCGGTCATCAGTGCCCGGAGCTCTTGCACCGTGCCCTTCAGCCCGGTGCCCTGCCCGGCGAGGTTGTCGAGCACCGGCGTGAGGTTGGTGAGGACGTCACCGATGACCTCGTCGCGGTCCGCGATGAAGTTGGTCAGCTCGGAGGTCTGTTGGAGCAGTGTCTCGACGGTGCCGCCCTCGCCCTGCAACACCTTGACCAGCGAGGTGGCGAGCTGGTTGACGTCCTCGGGCTGGAGCACCTCGAAGAGCGGCCGGAACCCGTTCAGCAGCTCGGTCAGGTCGAAGCCCGGGTTGGTGCGGTCGAGCGGGATCGTGGCGCCGTCGTCGAGCTCCTTTCCGCGGTCCTCCCCCTGGACCAGGGCGAGATACCGCTGGCCGAGGAGGTTCTGGTAGCGCATCACGACCGCGGTGTTGTCGAGGATCGGCTGCTCGTCGGTGAGCTCGAAGCTGACCTTGGCGGAGTCGCCGTCGACCTCGATCGACTCGACCCGGCCGACCCGGACGCCGGCCACCTTGACGTCGTCTCCGGTGCGGAGACCGCTGACGTCGGCGAACTGGGCGACATAGGTGCGGGAGCCACCGCCCAGGCCGTTGACCATCGTGTTGACGAGCAGCATCAGCAGGAGTCCACTGACGAGCGCGAACGCCCCGAACTTCGCGGCGACCTTGCCGATCCCGGTCATGCGGGTGCTCATCGGTCACCCCCGAACATTCCGCCCAGACCTGCCCTGGCGAGCCGCGGGCGGTCGGCCGCGGTGTAGTACGGCGGGGCGTCGGTGCGCATCTGCGCGTCGGTGAGCGCGAAGCCGTGGTCGAGGATCGACGGCAGCTCGGCGCCCAGCGCGATGTTGGTGGCGATCGATCCCGAGATGCCCGCGTGCCGGTTGTCGTAGAGCGAGTCGAGCAGGATGGCTCCGTCGTTGATCACCCGCACCGCGTCGGCGCGGTTCTCGTTCAGGAACGCGGTCGCCGTACTGGTCAGGCTGGTGCCACCGACGATGATCGCCCGAATCGCGGCCTGCTGGGTGACGATCGTGTTGAGCGTCACCAGGCCGTCCTCGGTGGCGTCGAGTAGGTCGGGAGCGACGTCGTCGACGACCTCGAGGTTGGCCGCGAGCTTGCGCAGGTCGGACCGGACCAGCGGCACCTGAGGATTGAGCCGGGCGAGGTACGCCGTGAGCGTGTCCACGATCTCGCCGAGCTGCTCGCCGCGGCCGTCGAGCGCCTGCGCCGCTGACCCGATGGCGGAGGCCAGCTCCGCGGGCCCGAGTGCCTTCACCAGCCGGTCGATGTCGTCGAGGGCCTGCTGCAGCTCCAGGGTGTCCTGGGTCTGGTCGGCGGGGATGACAGCGCCGGACTCCAGCGAGTCGCCGGAGGGTTCGTCGTGGACGACCAGGTCGACGAACGACGTGCCGAACACGGTGGCCGGGAGGATCCGGGCGACCACGTTGTCGGGGATGCTGTCGAGGTCGCCATCGGGAAGGCTCATGTCGACGCGCACGCCGCCGTCGTCACCACGGGCAATGCCGGTGACCCGGCCGACGATCACGCCGGCGATCTTGACGTCGGAGCCGCTGCGCAGCGATCCGCCGGCGTTGCGGAGCTCGGCGGAGACCCCGGGGTCGCCGCCCACCGCGCCCGACATGCGCAGCCATGCCGCTCCCAGGAGCAGTGCGAAGGCCACCAGCACGACCACTCCCCGGCGGGCGTAGTCCTGCCGGCGGAGCTCGCGTCGTCCGACCCGTCTGCCCATCCGGCTACCCCGAGACCCGGAAGCCGGGGTCGCTGCCCCAGAAGATCAGGGTGAGGATCATGTCGAGCACGACGACGACCACGATGCTGGCGCGGATCGCCTCACCGGTGGCCTCGCCCACCGACTGCGGGCCGCCCGAGACCTTCATGCCGTACCAGCAGTGGATCAGGGCGATCGCCAGCGCGAAGATCAGGATCTTCACCACCGACAGGAAGACGTCGCGGCCCTGGATGAACGTGGAGAAGTAGTGGTCGTACTGGCCAGGCGACTGCCCGAACAGGAACACCACCGACGCCTGGGAGGCGATGTAGGAACCGATCAGCCCGATCAGGTAGAGCGGCAGGATCCCGAGCATGCAGGCGAGGATCCGGGTGGTGACCAGGTAGCGCATCGGGTCGATCGCCATCACCTCGAGGGCGTCGACCTCCTCGTGGATCTTCATCGAGCCGAGCTGGGCGGTGAACCGACAGCCGACCTGCGCGCCGAGCGCCAGCGCGGCCACCAGCGGGGCGAGCTCGCGGGTGTTGGCGCTCGCAGAGATGAATCCGGTCAGTGGCGACAGCCCGACCAGCTCCAGGCCGCTGAACCCTTCGATGCCGAGCGACGTACCGGCCGAGAGCGAGAGCAGCACCATGATGCCGACTGTGCCGCCGCCGACGATCAGTGCGCCGCTGCCCCAGGCGATGTCCTTGAGCTGGCGGAGCACCTCGTTGTGGTAGAGCCGCACCGTCATCGGGATCGCGGTCACCGTCCGCCAGGCGAACGTCGCGAACTGCCCCAGCTGGGCGAGGACACCGAGGAGACCGTCGACCAGACCGACCAGCAGGTCGCCGGCGCGGCGCGGTGCTCCGACCCCGGCCATCACACGCCTGCCTGCGGGACGAGCATGACGTAGGCCTGCGTGATCGCCACGTTCGCGAGGGCCAGCAGGATCACGCTGAGCACCACGGCCTGGTTGACGGCGTCGGCCACACCCTTGGGACCGCCGGACGCGTGCAGTCCCTTGTGCGCGGCAACGATGGTGGCGATGAAGCCGAAGACCAGCGCCTTGAACTCCGCCAGGAACAGGTCGGACGGCTGGCTGAAGGCCACGAACGAGTCGAGGTACGTGCCCGAGGAGCTCGACCCGCTGCCCACGGTCATGACGAATCCGGTGATCATCGCGGTCATCGCCACGATGACGGTGAGCAGTACGCCGACGAGCAGAGCAGCGACCACACGGGGGGCGACCAGGCGCTGCACCGGGTTGATGCCCATCACCCTGAGTGCGTCGATCTCCTCGCGCACGTTGCGGGCACCGAGGTCGGACGTGATCGCCGAGCCCACTGCGCCGGCGATCATCAGCGACGTGACGAGTGGCGCCCCCTGGCGCAGCACGCCGAGCCCATTGACGGCTCCCTGGAAGGACGTCGCACCGATCTGTCCGGCGACCGCCCCGATCTGCACCGAGATGATCACCCCGAACGGGATCGCCACCAGGATGGTGGGCAGCAGCGACACCCGGGTCATGAACCATGCCTGCAGCAGGAACTCGGTCCAGGAGAAGCGGCGCGAGACGATGTCGGTGACCGCGAACCGCACCGACTCGGAGCCGATGACGACGAGCTCGCCGCTGGTCACCACTCCCTGCCGGGCGCGCCCCGCGAGGCCGCCGACCCCCGACCGCGTGCTCGCCGCGATGGTGCTCACGTGCGATCACCTGGCCTTCGGGACTCGATCACGGAATGGGTGCGCAGCGTCCGCGCCGGCCGCCACGGGTCTTCAACTGATCGCGTAGCAGCCTGGTTACGGCGACGCTGCCGGAGGCAATCGTGACAGTACTACTGTCACAGCATCGATGGGAAGATCGAGGGATTGGCACGTCAGCGGGCCTTCGGGAAGTCGATGACCGAGCTCAGCTGCAGCGCCTTCGCCTTGTCCCCTCGGACCTTCAGCTGACCGCGCAGCACACCGGTGATCGCGCCCAGGTGGCCGGTGGCCAGGCGCACGAACTCGTGCGCCTCACAGGTCACGGTCGCGTTCCGCTCGGCGCCGTCCCCGGCCCCGGCCGTCACGGTGACCGCGCCGTCCGCGACCCGGACGACGTACCGATCCGCGTCGCCGTCGGGTCGACCCTCCAACCGGAACCCGATGGTCAGGTCGACGTGGTGGGCCTTTCGATCGTTCACGAACTCCGGGAGGCGGCGGAAGATCTCGTCCAGAACGATCGGCCGGAAGCCGGAGGCCATCACCTTGCGCAGGTGGTCGGCCTTGGTGCCCTTGAGGGCCGTGGCCACGTCGACCGGATCCAGCAGCATCGGGTCGACCGCCACGTCGTCGGTACCGGGCACGCGGAAGAGGCCACCGATACGGAGCGCGAGCTCGGCGTCACCGTCGATGTCGATCGTGCCCGCGAGGAACTCCAAGCCGGCGTTCCTCTCCCCGCTCACCAGCCGGATGAAGCGCAGCACACTGGTCCGCAGCACCACGTCGACCTGTTCATCGCCCCGGATCTCGGGCAGGTGCTTCAGCGTGCCGCGTGCGAAGACCAGGCCGTGTCGCTCCAGGAGCTCTCCGCGCCGTTCGAGGTCGAAGCGGACCACGCCCTCGATCTCCGCGAGCCGCTCCGGGACGGCGTACTCGTGCATCCGGGAGACGATCGCCGCAACCGCGAGCGGGCGAACGTCGTCGCGACCGATCAGCTCGAGCAGGTGCTCGTCGCTGGTGGCGCGGACCGCCTCGACGACCTCGACCGGATCGTTCTCCGCGAAGAAGGCACCCGCCTCGCGAGCCTCAGCAGTGCGCAGGTGGTCGAGCGTGGGTCCCATGCGCCCCTCGCTCTCCCGGTGGCCGCTGCGTGACGACCGATTACCTGACACTCCGGGTAACAGATATCACGGTCGCACTCTTGCGGGTAGGTGTGTTCGAGGAGCGATCCTCGGTCCACGACGTGGACGGCCGAGCCCGGCCATGGCCACCAGGGCGGGCACTCTGCCCCGCTGCGGCCGCCATGGTTCGAGGAACTCGGCCAGGCGATCGTCGTCGAACGGCGTCCCGGTGAGGGCCCACCCCACGTCCTTGGCCACGTGGTAGTCACCGAAGGACACGGCGTCGGGATCGCCGAGGCTGCGTTGCCGCACCTCGGCGCTCGTCCACGCTCCGATGCCGGGGATGCTGCGGACACCGGCGTCGAACTCCGCGGGCCCCCGGGTGGCCAGCCGCTCGAGCGAGGCGGCGGACCGGGCGACGGTGACCACGGCACGTGACCGCGCTGGGTCGATGTGCATCCGCAGCCACTCCCAGGAGGGAATCGACCGCAGCTGCTCGGCGGTCGGCTGCACCCACAGCCGGTGGTCGCGGCCCGGACCGGGGGCCTGCTCGCCGTACCGGTGGACCAGCATCCGGAAGCCGGCAAACGCCTCCTGGCCGGTCACCTTCTGCTCGATGATGGCCGGCACCAGGGACTCCATGACCAGGCCGCTCCGGCCCAGGCGGGCGTGCGGGTGGTGGCGGTGGATCTCGGCGAGCACGGGATGTCTCGGCTCGAAGCCGTCCCAGCTGTCCCGGCCGCCGAGCAGGTCGGGCGCCTGGTCCAGGGCCCACTCCGCGCCAGGCCCCCAGGCCTCGAGGTGGACCTCGCCGGCGGTCGGCCGCGCCTCGACCGCGAGCGTCGCCGGGCCCTCGGGGGTCCGGGTGCCGCGCCAGTGCCGGCCGTGTGAGTCGATCCGGTGGGTCGGGTCGCCGCCGCCGTGGCGCTGTTGGTTGAGCAAGTGACCCACCGGACACGGCCAGGCGGGACGCCAGACGCGAATCCGGCCGAGGGTGCTCACGCCCCCAGGCTAGGCGCCCATCGCTGGTTGAGGTGCGAGGAACTCGCGCCTCAACCAGCGTGTAGAACACGTTCTACTATCGGGGCATGACGCTCCAGATCGCCGACCAGCATCGGGTCCGCACGATCACGCTCGACCGACCCGACGCCCTCAACGCGTTCAACGAGGCGCTCTACGACGCCACCACGGAGGCGCTTCTTGCGGCCGCCGAGGACCCCACGGTCGCGGTGGTGCTGCTCACCGGCAACGGCCGGGCGTTCAGCGCCGGCACCGACCTGCTGGAGATGCACGAGCGAGCCACGAACCCGGATTTCGTGCCCGGGAAGCACGGGTTCCTCGGGTTGATCGATTCGTTGGTGGAGTTCCCGAAGCCGCTGGTCTGCGCGGTCAACGGGCTCGGCCTCGGCATCGGTGCGACCATCCTCGGCTTCGCCGACCTGGCGTTCATGTCCACCGGAGCCCGGCTCAAGTGCCCGTTCACGAGCCTCGGCGTGGCCCCGGAGGCCGCTTCGTCCTACCTGTTCCCGCGGTTGATGGGCCGCCAGAACGCGGCGTGGATGCTGCTGTCGGCCGAGTGGGTCACTGCCCAGGAGGCGCTGGCCGCCGGGTTGGTGTGGCGGGTGTGCGAGCCGGACGAACTCCTTCCGGAGGCCGGGCGGCACGCGGAGCTGCTCGCGTCCCGACCGATCTCCTCCCTGGTGGCGGTCAAGCGGAGCATGACCGCGCCGCTGCGCGAAGAGATCCGGGCCGCCCGCGACCGGGAGAACGCCGCCTTCGCCGAGCTGATGGGCGGGCCCGCGAACCTGGAAGCGCTCAGCGCCTTCGCCGAGGGTCGCGACCCGGACTTCACCGGCTTGCCGCCCGGCTGGTAGCCGGCTGCGAATCCCAAGAACCGGTATACTCATTCGCGCTGTGACGAAACTTGTTCACATCGGCATGGGAGAAGGATGAGTACCTCGACGACGGCGAAGACCGGCGAGCGCCGGGCCCGGCTCGACCACGAGACCGTGCTCGCGGCAGCCGAGGTGCTGGTCGACCGTGAGGGGTACGACGCCCTCACCATGACCCTCCTGGCCGCAGAGCTGCAGACCCGGGTCTCCTCGCTGTACAACCACGTCGCCAACCTCGAGGACCTGCGCGCCGAGATCCAGGTGCGCGCCATGGAGCTGCTCGGCAAGCACGTCCGCCGGGCCGCGATGGGGCACGCCGGCGCCGACGGACTCCGGGTGCTGAGCCACGAACTCCGCGCGTTCGCCCGTGCCTACCCGCAGCGCTATGCCGCGATCACCCGCGCGCCGATCAACCGCGACGCGTTCTTCGTGGCGGCCGGCGAGACCATCGAGGCGCTCGCCGTGATGGTGCGCTCAGCCGGTCTTCCGGAGGAGCGGATCCTGCCCACCGGGATGGCGATCTTCTCCGCACTGCACGGCTTCGTGTCGCTGGAGGTCAGCGGCTACTTCGGCGGCATCCCCGACCTGGACGCGGTCTTCGCCCAGGTGATCCGAGGGGCAGTCACCGCCGCCGTGTTGGAGGCCACCACACCGAACGGATGACCGAGACTCCTTCTCCGCGATACGAGTGATATTCGTCTAGAGGCGATGCCCGGCGCGCACACCAAGCACCAGGATCCCTAACCGATCAGATCCGGCTGCGCCTCGGCGAGCAGGGCCTCGCGATCCTCGTCGAGCAGGAATCCGGCGGCGATCGCGGCGTCCGCCGCCCGGGTGTACGCCGCCACGTAGGCCTCGCGGTCGACGTACAGCTCCTTCAACCGCGCCGGCGGCAACACGAGCGTGCTGCCGAAGAGCCGGCAGGCCACCGACGCCCCCGGCCAGGGTCGTCCGGAGAGCACCTCTACAGGCGCGTCCACGCGAGGCGTGCGGACGCCGCCACGAACGTTGCCGTTGTCGTCGTGGGCGAACCCGTCGTCCGTCGTCTCCAGGCGAGGGGCAACCGGCGGCGGGTCTCCCCCGCGCGCCCAGCGGTCGAGATGCCGGAGCGCGGCTCGGAGCACGAAGGCCTGCTGGCCGCGGTTGACGGGGACCTCGCAGCCCAGGAGCTCCTCGAAGTCGCCGACGATGAACCCGTCGGCGTGCGACGTCCCGGCGATCTCCCAGAGCCGGAAGGTGTCGGTGTCGGGCTGCCGGGCGGGCAGGAACCCGATCCGGTCGAACAGGTCACCCTCGGTCACCACCACGTGCACCGGCACGTCGATGTCGTCCCGGACCTTCACCGGCGCGGCGCGCAGCACCTCGTCCATCACCAGGCCCTTCCCGGGCTCCCCCAGTGGGGCGGCCACTCCCCCGCGGCTGTGGATCAGGAACCCGTCGAACGTCGGAGCGAGCGGGTGGACGCCGTTGACGTACGTCGTCAGCGCCACCGCAGACTGCGACTCGCCCATCGCCAGCAGGCACTCGACGTCGAGGTCCGGCACCAGCCCGCGCAGACCGCCGGCGACCTGGGTGAAAACGTCGAACGCGTAGGCGTCACCGGGGTGGTGGAGACCGGCGTACCGGACCGCGTCGTTGCCCTTCAGCCCCGGGCTGCCGAGCTCGGTGGTCACCGAGGCGACACCGCCCTCGACCCCGACGTACTGCGCGGAGACACCGACCCACGTGTGTCCGCGACGCAGGATCTCCTCGCTCACGTAGGTCCAGTCGGGAGCGGAGTCCTGGCCGCTGCTCACGTTGAGCCACTCGGCGACCAGGGTGCCGCTGAACGCAGCGGGGTCGGCCGGTCGGCGCACCACGACCCGGGTCGCGAATGCGGCTCGGTCCGCCGGCTGCAACCGCCACCTGCCGTCGCCGGGCTGGACATCGGACCGGTAGGACGTCGCCGTCCCGGTGGCGACGTACTCACTCTCGGAATAGCCGACCGCTGCGTAGTCGGGCGAGGGTCGTGCCGACAGCAACGAGACATCACCCGGCGGAAGGGCCGTGAAGCTAGCGGGCACGGTCGCCCTTGGCGATGGTCTCCTCGACCAGCGAGTTCAGCCGCGCGCCCACGGGCCAGCCGGCGTAGTGGCACAGGAAGACCACGATCTCGCGAAGGGCCTCGTCGTCGAGCTCACCGTTGGCGTGGGCGGCAGGCACCTGGATGCCGAGGACGTCGTGACCGCCGGTGCCCGCGAGCAGGCCGATCAGCAGCAGGCGACGATCGCGGTCCGAAAGGCCGGGCCGCTGCCAGATGTCCCCGAACAGGTGGTCGGCGGTGTAGCGGAAGAAGTCGCCGTCGCCGTCGGACATCTCGAAGCCGTAGACCTGCTCCATCTTCTCGAGCCCGCGGCGCCGCTCCTCGGGGAGGTCGTCGAACTTGCCCATCTAGACTCCCAGTCCCTTCGCGAGGTTCTCGCGCGCCAGCTGCGCGAGCGGTACGTCGACCCCCAGTGTGGCGGCCAGCTCGATGGCGAACGATAGGTCCTTCTCCCCCAGCGCGCGGACGTGGTCGAAGACGCCGTACCAGAAGTCGTCCTCGGCCAGCGGAGCCGCGGTGTTGCGGTGCATGATCGCGCCCGGTCCACCGGTGACGGCGTCGGTGTGCCGGACCACCTCGCCGAGCTCGACAAGGTCGAGACCGGCCGCCTCGGCGAGCCGTTGCGCCTCGGTGACCGCCGTGAACGCGACGAAGTGGATCAGGTTGCGGGCCAGCTTCATCCTGGTCCCGGCCCCGATGGCACCGGCGTGCACGACCTTGGAGCCCATCGCCTCCAGCGCTGGCCGGGCGGCCTCGAAGGCGTCCCCGCCGCCGCCGACCAGGATCGCGAGCGTGCCCTCGGCGGCGCCCATCGGTCCCCCACTCACCGGCGCGTCGAGGACGGTGAGGCCCTGCTCCGCGAGCTCGGCAGGCGTGCCGGGCGCCACAGTGGAGTGGACGACCAGCACCGGGCCGGGGCCGACGGCCGAGGCCACCTGACGGACCTGCTCGTCGTCACGCACCATCACGCAGACGACGTCGGCGTCCAGCTCCTCGACGCTCGCGGCGGGCCGGGCCCCGGCCACAACGAGCTCTGCGACCGGATCGGGCAGCACGTCGTACACCGTGAGCTCGATGCCGTCGGCCGCGGCCAGCCGCAACGCCATCGGCTTGCCGATGTTGCCGAGGCCGACGAACCCGACCCTCATCATTGGCGGGCTCGCAGTTCGAGCGCAAGGTAGCTGTAGGCGTCCGGCTTGCGACCGAAGCGCTCTCTCGCTTCGCCCGCGGTCACGATCGGAAGACCTGGCCGCCGTCGACGGCGAGGATCTGGCCGGTCACCCACGCCGCCTCGTCGGAGAGCAGGAACAGGCAGGCACCGACCAGGTCGTCCGGCTGTCCCATCCGCTTGATCGCCAGGCCCCTGACCAGCTCTTTGGCCGCGTCACCGGCCTGGGTGCGGGTGGCCTCGGTGTCGGTGGGCCCGGGCGCGATCGCGTTGACCCGGATGTTCATGCCGCCGAGCTCGTGGGCCAGCTGCTGGGTGAGACCGTTGACGCCCACCTTGGCCAGGCCGTAGAAGCCGGAGTAGAGGTACGCCGCTGTCGAGCTCTGGTTGACGATCGCGCCGCCACCGCGAGCCTGCATGAGGGCGTAACACGCCCGGGTCATCACCAGGGCGCCGTCCATGTTCACCGACATGAACTTCCGGTAGTAGTCCCAGTCGACGCTGATCAGCAGGTCGAACTGCATGTCGCCGTAGATCGCGGCGTTGTTGACCAGCAGGTCGATCCCGCCGAATTCCTCCACGGTGCGTGCGGCCAGCGCCTGCGCCGACTCCGACGACGAGACGTCGGTGCGCACGAACAGCGCACGGCCGCCGGTCTCGTTGATGGCGGCGGCGACCTTCTCCCCCGCCGTCTCGTTCAGATCGGCGACGACGACCGCGGCGCCCTCGGCGGCCAGTGCGCGGGCGTAGGCCTCCCCGATCCCCTGTGCCGCGCCGGTGACGACGGCGACCTTGTTCTCGAATCTCATGTTGACGTTGCCTCTCATCTCACCGGGTTTCGAGACGCGTCACGCACTCCGTCGCTGCGCTCCGGAGTACGTCGACGCTCCTCAACCTTCGCCCGTCTTCCGAGCCATCGCAGGCTCAGGCTCGGCGGGCTCCGCAATGAGCTTGGTCTCGAGGTACTCCTCGAAGCCGGCCACGCCCATCTCCCGGCCGATGCCGGACTGCTTGTAGCCGCCGAACGGGGCGTCGGGGCTGAACCACACGCCGCCGTTGACCGCGAGCGTGCCGGTGCGGATCCGGTGGGCGACCGCTCGGGCCCGGTCCGGGTCGCCCGAGTCGACCGACCCGGAGAGGCCGTACGCCGACTCGTTGGCGATCCGGACCGCGTCGTCGTCGCCGTCGTGCGGGATGACCACCAGCACCGGGCCGAAGATCTCCTCCTGGGCAAGGCGGCTGTTGTTGTCGAGTCCGGCGATCACGGTCGGCCGGATCCAGAATCCGTCCGCCCGCGACTCGTCGACTCCGCCGCCGGTCGCGAACGTCGCGCCCTCCTCCTCGGCGAGCCGCAGGTAGCGCTCGACCCGGTCACGCTGCACCTGCGAGATCACCGGACCGCAGACCGTACCCGGGTCGGTGGGGTCGCCGGTACCGATCGACTCCATCGTGGTGGCGGCGATCTGCACCGCCTCGTCGTACCGGGCCCGTGGGACCAGCAGCCGGGTGGTGAGCGCGCAGCCCTGGCCGGCGTGGATGCAGACGCTGAACGCCGTCGTGCCGACCGCTGCCGCCAGCTCGGCGTCGTCGAGGACCACCGCAGCGGACTTGCCGCCGAGCTCGAGGAAGACCCGCTTCAGGGTCGGCGCCGCCGCGGCCATGATCGCCCTGCCGGTGGCGGTGGACCCGGTGAACGACACCAGGTCGACCCGCGGGTCGGTGGTGAGCACGCCGGCGACAGCGTTGCTGCTCGGCGTGACCACGTTGAGCACGCCGGGCGGCAGGTCGGTGTGCTCTGCGGCCAGCCGGCCGAGCTCGCAGGCGACCCACGGGGTGTCGGGCGCAGCCTTGAGCACCACCGTGTTTCCGGCGGCCAGGGCCGGGCCGATCTTGGCGAGGTTGATCTGGTTGGGGAAGTTCCACGGCGTGATCGCGGCAACCACGCCGACCGCCTCTCGGCGCACCGTGCGCCGGGTGGGGACGCCCATCGGCTCGGCGACGCCGAGGTCCTGCTCCCACTCGTAACGCTCGGCCAGGTCGATGGTCCACGACAGCCCCTCGACCGGGACGTCGTACTGCGGACCGGTCGTGAGGAACGCCGGCGCCCCGAGCTCGACGGTGGTCAGCTCGCGGAACGAGTCGCCGTGCTCCACCAGCGCCTCGTGCAGCTGGCGCAGGCAGCGGGCCCGGAGCCCGAGGTCGGTCGACCACGCGGTCTCGTCGAAGGCACGGCGGGCCGCCCCGACGGCGCGGTCGACGTCCTCGGCGGTGGCGTCGGGAGCGTGGCCGATCTCGTGCCCGGTCGCCGGGTTGAGGATCGGGTACGTCGCGCCGTTGCTCGCGCCGGTGAGCTTGCCCTCGATCAGCAGCTGGGGTGCCGGGGGAAGTGCCATCAGCTGGTCGCCTCCTGCGTGATGAAGTCGCCGCGCTCGACCGGCGGTGGCCACACCGGGGACGGGAGCTCCGCGAGCGGGTAGTGGCCGGGCTGCGACTTGCCGTCGACGGCCATCCGGTCCAGCAGAGGCTGCGGTGCCTTGCCGGACGCGGCGAGCGCGAGGAAGGTGTGCGCGGTCGAGCCGAGGTCGAACCAGTCGCGCTGCCAGGCGAACTTCAGCTCACCGTCGGCCTGCCGCCCGACGCCGAACCAGGAGCCACCGATGCCGAGAATCTCGTACTCCTTGCCGGTCGCGTCGTCGACGATCCCGGACCGCTGCTTCCAGAAGCCCACCACCATCTGGGTCTTCTCGTCGATCAGGGTGGCCTGGTAGTCGTAGTGCCAGCCGTCCAGCCCGGCCATCTCCTGGCCGATGGCGAGCTCGCGGATCTCCTCCCGGCCGACGGCCATGAAGTGCTCGTCGGGCGTGTACATCCAGCCGTACGTCGCGTCCTCGGCGTACCAGTCGGCCATGATCTTCCAGTCGCCGATCCGCTCGGCCTCCCGGTTGACCTCCAGCCAAGTCTCCCAGAACGCCTCGATCTCGTCCCTGCTCAGACTCATCCGCTCATTCCTCCTCGATGGCCAAGGCCATGGCCGGGCAGTAGCTGACGGCGGCCTCCACCTGGGGCCGCAGCGACTCGTCGGGGTGCTCCTCGAGGACCACGACCCGGTCTGCGTCCTCGTCGAAGCCGAACACGTCCGGCGCCTCGGCCTGGCACATCTGGTGCGCTTGGCACAGGTCGAGATCGGCGACGGCGCGCATCAGCGCCCCGCCCGGCGCCGATAGCGCACCCGGCACGGCTGCTCGAGCTGGATCACCATCTTGGACACGTCGTCGCGGTAGCTCTCCGACGGCTGGGCCATCTCGAACTCGTAGTCGCGCAGGATCACCGAGAAGATCGCCTTCATCTGCATCATCGCGAACGCGTTGCCGACGCAACGGTGCTTGCCGGCGCCGAACGGGATCCAGGTCCACCGGTTCTGCAGGTCCTCCTGGCGCGGGTCGAGGTAGCGCGACGGGTCGAACCGGCCGGGGTCCGGGAAGTCCTCACCGATCCGGTTGGAGACCCGCGGCGACGCGGCGACCACCGTCCCCGGCTGGATCGGGTGCCCGGCGAGCTCGATCTCCTCCTGCACGACCCGCATCAGGATGATCAGCGGCGGATGGAGGCGCAGGGTCTCCTTGAGCGCGGCCTCCAGCGCCGGGATCGATCGCAGGGCCTGGAACGACACCTCCGAGCCGTCGGCGTACAGCTCGTCGAGCTCGGCGACGACGCCCTTCATGGTCTCGGGATGCCGCATCAGCTCGATCAGCGCCCAGGAGGCCGTGCCGGACGACGTGTGGTGGCCGGCGAACATCATCGAGATGAAGATGCCGGTGATGTAGTCGGCGCTCATGTCGATGGAGATGAGCACGTCGAGCAGGTCGCGCTCCTCCTTGGGCACGTGCCGCCTGTCGGTGGTCGAGCCTGTCGAGACCCGCTTGTCGATGATCGCCTGCACCAGCTCGACGAGCTTCTCCCGGGCGGCGTCGCGCCGACGGAAGCTCTCGATGTCGGCGTACGGGTCGACGTACGCGATCGCGTCGGTGCCGCGCTCGAGCTCGTGGTAGTGCTGCGCGAACGAGGAGTCGAGCTCCTCGCGGAACGGCTTGCCGATCAGGCACGACGAGGTCGTGTAGATCGTCAGCTCCGCGAAGAAATCCAAGATGTCGATCTCTCTCCATTCATCCGTGGCGTCGCCCCAGTCGGCGACCATCCGGCGGATCTCGCTCTCGATGGTCGAGGCGTGCCCGCGCATCATGTCGCCGCGCAGTGCCTGGTTCTTGAGCATCTGCTGCCGCTCCTCCGGGGAGGCGTCGAACACCACGCCCTTGCCGAAGATCGGCGTCATGAAGGGGTACGCCGCGGCCTGGTCGAGCGTCGAGTCCGGGGCTCGGAAGAACTGCTCGTTGGCCTCCGCGCCGGAGACCAGCACGACGTCCTTGTCGGCCAGCCGGAACCGGCCGATGTCGCCGCACTCGGCGCGCACCCGCTCGAACAGCCCGATCGGGTCCACCCGCATCTCGGCCAGGTGGCCGTGACCGTCGTCGGGCACGGCGTACGAGACCTCGCGGATCACTGCTCCTCCAGGGGCGCTTCGGGGCTGACCTCGACCAGGTTCAGGTGCACGCCGCGAGGCGCGCTGACGACAGTGGTGATCGCGTCGGCGATGGCAGCCGGCTTGAGGAAGTGCGGGTGCCGCGCGAGGCCGAACCGCACCCACTGGTTGAGCACGAAGGCCGCCTCCTCGTCGTCCCAGTCCGACCCCATCTCGCTCCAGGTCGGTCCGGGCCGGACCACGCTCGCGCGGACCCCGGAGCCCTCGAGCTCCAGCTGCAGGCTCGCCACCAGGCCCTCGAGCCCCCACTTGCCGGAGGAGTACGCCGCCATGAACGGCCTCGGGCGCACCGCGGTGTCGGAGGAGACGAAGACGATGTCGCCGCGGCGGCGCTCCTGCATCGCGGGCACGAACGCGCGGACCAGCCGGTGCGCCCCGACGACCGTGAGGTCGAGCTCGCGGGTGAACCGCTCCGGATCGACCTCCGTGATCGTGCCGGGGGCGACCGCGCCGGCGTTCGAGACCACCACCTCGACGTCGCCGAGGTCCTGCTGGACCGCCTTGGCGAAGGCCGTGACCGAGTCGTCGTCGGTGAGGTCGAGGGGGTGCACGACGGCCTCGCCGCCGTCCGCGCGGATCTGGGTGGCGACGTCCTCCAGCTTGTCCGTACGCCGCGCCCCGAGCGCGACCGGGAAGCCGGCTTGGCCGAGGCGGAGAGCGGTGGCGGCGCCGATGCCGGAGCTGGCGCCCGTGACGACGGCCGGGCGGCGCTCGGGCTGTGCGTACTTCTCGCTGGCCATCAGCGCACCTCCACGCGGGTCGGCATCGCGGCGAAGCCGCGCACGTTGAGGGAGTGCACCCGGACACACTTGTCGTGCTCGACCTCGACCGAGCGGACCCGCTCGACCAGGCTGGTCAGCGCGACCCGCGCTTCCAGCCGGGCCAGGTTGGCACCGAGGCAGAAGTGCCGGCCACCCCCGAAGGAGAGGATCCGGTCGAGCTCCTCCTTGTCGCGGAAGATGTCGTACTCGTCGGGCCGCGAGAAGACTCGCTCGTCGCGGTTGGCCGAGCCCAGGCAGAGCAGCAGCTTCGAGCCCTGGGGCGCGACCCTGCCGTGCAGCTCGACGTCGCGCAGGAGGTAGCGGGCCAGGAGCTGGCTCGAGGTGTCGTAGCGCAGCGTCTCCTCGATCCACGGGTTGACGAGCTCCGGGTCGGGTCCGTCGAAGACCTTCGCGAGCTGGTCGGGATGTCGGGTCAGGTGGAACAGGGCGTGGCCGAGCAGCTTCGTGGTGGTCTCGTTGCCGGCCACGACCATCAGGAACAGGAACGCGATCACGTCCTCGTCCGTGAGCCGGTCGCCGTCGACCTCGGCCTCGATCAGCGCGCTGGTCAGGTCGTCGCTCGGCGTACGACGCCGCTGGGTGACCATGTCCTGGTAGTAGCCGACGAGCCACAGCGATGAGTCCATCGCGGCCGGCGGGACGTCGTACACACCATCCTCGCGGTGCACCACGACATCGGCCTGGCGGCGTACCTCCGCGCGGTCCTCCTCCGGGACGCCCATCATCTCGGAGATGACGTCCATCGGGAGCTTGCCGGCGAAGTCGGCGATCCAGTCGAAGCTACCCATCTCGAGACACTCCGCGAGGTAGCGGTTCGTCAGCTGCTGGATCCGCGGCAGCAGGTCGTGGACGCGGCGCGGGGTGAAGCCGCGGGACACCAGGGAGCGCAGCCGCTTCTGCCGCGGCGGGTCCATGCCGAGGATCGACATCACCTTGTGCGCGTCCGGCCCCCAGGCCGACTCCTCGATCGCGACGCCCCGGGAGTTGGAGTAGGTGCCCTCGGTGCGGACCGCCTCGGCGATGTCGGCGTGGCGGGTCAGCGCCCAGAGATCGAGAGCCGGGTTGTGGTGCAAGGGCTCCTCGGCCCGTAGCCGGGCATAGACCGGATAGGGGTCCTCCTGGAAGGCGTAGTCGTAGGGGTCCAGGGCGACCGGCTGGGTCGTGACGGTCATGTGTTCCCTTTGAGGATCGTGGCCATCACCGCGTCGAGGCGGTCGGCGAGGTGGTCGTAGGAGATCAGGCCCATGCCGGTCTGCAGCAGCGCGCCGGTCAGGGCGAGGGTGAGGGCGTCGAGGACCTTGGCGTCAGCACTGTCGCCGAGGGCTCGCTCGAAGCGGTCGACGATCTCGGCGCCGATGACGACCCGGAGCCGCTCCACGTCGGGGTCGGTGCCGAGCAAGGCATGGTTGGCCGCGGCCGCCAGGTGGGGCTTGCTGCCGAGCACGGTGGCGAGGTGCCGGGTCACCCCGGTGACCCGGTCGATCGGCTCGGTGCCCTCGATCTCGACCGGGTGCTCGAGCAGCACCTGGCGGTGGAACAGCTCCGCGAACAGGTGGTTGCGCGAGCTGAAGTAGGTGTACGCCGTGGCCGATGACACGCCCGCGCGTCCCGCGACCGTGCGGATCGTGAGCCCCTCCGGCCCGACCGCTGCGAGCTCCTGCTCCGCGGCGTCCAGCAGCCTCGCGACGGTCTCGGCCTGGCGGGGGTTCAGCCCCTGCCGCGGCGCGGCGGACACCTGACTGGACACCTGTCCAACTTAGAACGTGTTCTCGTTGAGCGTCAAGCAACCGTTCGTTGGTCGAGTAGCCCGCCGCGAGGGACGAGCGGCGGGCGTATCGAGACCCCGTGAGTGGTCTCGATACGCCGCCGCTCCTTCGTCGCTCGCGGCTACTCGACCAACGAGATGGCGCGTCTTCAGATGCTGAACGCAAGCACCACCGCGCCGGCGGTGAGGACCAGCGCCGGAAGCAGCCGCTGGCGGGCCGCCTGCTCATGCAGGACGAAGACGCCGAGCAGGACGCCGAACGCGATGCTCAGCTCCCTGAGCGCCGCCACGGCGGCGAGCGCCCCGCTGGTCTGGGCGAGCAGGATCAGTCCGTACGCCGCCATCGAGACCACGCCGCCGACGAGGCCGGCGAACGCCTGCTTCCTGGCCAGCCCCGGCAGCCGCCTCCCCCGACGCGCGATCGCCACGACCGGCAGGACCCAGGACTGGAGGAGGAACAGCCAGCCGGCATACGCCAGGACCGGCGCGCCGCCGGAGACGGCGTACCCGTCGACCACGGTGTAGCCGGCGATCGCGACGCCGGTGGCCAGTGCAGTGGCGATGCCTCCGCGGTCTCCGAGCGTGAGCCGCGGCCCGGCGAGGGTGACACCGACCAGGCCGAGGACCACGAGGCCGACACCGACAACCACGTCCGCGCCAAGGGCCGCCCGCGGCAGGAACAGCGAGGCGAACGCGGTGAGCGCCACTCCGGTGCCCCGCGAGAGCGGGTAGGCACGGCTGAGGTCGGCCTGCTCGTAGGCGGCGAGCAGCAGGGCGAAGTACGCGACGTGGATCGCCGCCGAGGCCGTGACCAGCCCGAAGTCGTGGGCGTCGAGCATCGGCTGGGTGAGCACTAGGGCGCCGCCGATGACGAACGCCGCGGACGAGATCAGCGCGAAGCCGACCAGCCGGTCCGCTGCGGTGTGGGCGATGGCGTTCCAGCCGGCGTGCAGGACAGCCGCGACCAGGGCCAGCAGGACGACGACGGGTCCGGGGTCCACGTGCACACGGCACCCTACGACCCGTCGTTCCCCGACAGCTCCTCGAGGCGGCGGCGAAGGAACCGGCGCTCTCGCTCGTTGGCGGCGAGTCCCAGTGCCCTGACGTACGCCGACCGCGCCTCCGGTTGACGGCCCAGCCGGCGCAGCAGCTCCGCGCGGGTCGAGTGGAAGTACTGGTAGCTCTCGAGCCGGTGCGACTCGAGGGAGTCCAGCAGGCCGAGAGCGCCTTGCGTGTCACCTGCCTCGGCGATGGCGACGGCCCGGTTGAGCTGGACCACCGGCGAGCCCGTGCGGTCTGCGAGCTCGGCGTACAGAGCCGCCACCTGTGGCCAGTCGACCTGGTCACCGGTCTGAAGGACGGCGATCGCGGCTTGCAGGGCGTACGGCCCCCGTCCGGTGATGGCCTGGTCGGCCAGGGCACGCGCTTCGTCGAGCTTCGCGGCGTCCCAGAGGGAGCGATCCTGGTCCTGTAGCAGCACCAGGTCCTCGTCGTCGACGCGGGCGGCTCGACGTGCGTCGTGGGCGAGCATCAGGGCCAGCAGGCCGCGGGTCTCCCGCTCGTCGGGCATCAGGGCGAGCAGGATCCGCCCGAGGCGGATGGCCTCGTCAGCCAGGTCGACCCGCCCGCCGTACCCCTGGTTGTAGACCAGGTAGATGACTGCCAGCACCACCCCGAGCCGGTCGGGCAGCAGGTGGTCGGGCGGCACGCGGAACGGCACCCTGGCCCCGGTGATCTTCTGCTTGGCGCGGGTCAGCCGACGCTTCATCGTCTCCGGGGACACGAGGAAGGCAGCCGCGATCTCGTCCGTCGACAGCCCTCCCACGGCGCGCAGCGTCAGCGCGACCTGTGCGTCCTGGGCGAGTGCTGGATGACAGCACGTGAAGAGCAGCTCGAGTCGTTCGTCGGGGATGGATCGGCCACTGAGCTGCCGTTCCAGCTCATCGCTCACGGACAACGTCACCTCCGGTGGTCGATCAATGAATCGCAGCTTGGCTTCCAGAGTCCGGCGGCGGCGGATCCGGTCGATCGCCTCGTTGCGGGCGGTGCGGATGAGCCACCCCGCCGGGTTGTCCGGAACGCCGTCGCGGGGCCAACGCTCGGCCGCGACCGCGAACGCGTGCTGGACGACGTCCTCGGCCAGGTCGAAGTCGCGAAGCTGCCCGACGAGGGAAGCGAGGACCCGACCCCACTGCTCCCGGAAGGCCCGGGCCGCAGCGGCGTCGGCGTCGCGATCGATGACTGGCTCCGTCTCAGTGCGGCCCGTAGGCGAACGGGCGCACCTCCACGGCTCCGCCCATGCGGGCGGCCGGTACGCGTCCGGCAAGCTCCAGCGCGGCGTCGAGGTCATCGGCCTCCAGCAGGTAGTAGCCCGCGATGACCTCCTTGGTGTCGGCGAAGGGACCGTCGGTGACCAGCGCGTTTCCGTCGGCGACTCGGACCGTGCTCGCAGTCGTGGCCGGCTGCAGGTGCCCGCCACCGACGACCCTCGGGTCCTCCCTGATCGCCATGTACTCGTCGGTCACGGCCTGTCGCTGCTCGTCGGTATCGCCGTCCTGTGCGTGCGGGTCGGTGTAGATCAGCAGTGCGTAGTGCACGGTGGACTCCTCAGTGTCGGTGTCTTCTGACATCTTCATGACGAACGGGACCCTCCGACCGGGACACGCCCCGAGAAGGAACTTCCAGACCATGTTGCTCGCCGACATCGTGGCCACCTCCACCGAGGTCGCTGCTACCCGCTCGCGGAAGGCGAAGGCGGCAGCCATCGCCGCGCTGCTGGGCCGCACGGGCGCCTCCGAGCTCGAGGTGGTCACGTCCTACCTCGGCGGCCGGCTGCGGCAGCGGCGCACCGGCCTCGGGTGGCGCGGGCTTCAGACGCTGCCGACGGCGGCCGACTCCCCCACATTGAGCGTGATCGAGGTGCATGACGCCTTCGACGCGATCTCGGCGCTCGCCGGTGCCGGGTCACAGTCGGCTCGCTCCACCGCGGTCGCCGAGCTGTTCGGCCGGGCTACGCCCGAGGAGCAGGCGTGGCTCCGCGGCGTGGTGACCGGTGAGGTGCGTCAGGGCGCGCTCGACGCGCTGGTGCAGGAGGGTGTCGCGAGCGCGGCCGGCGTGCCCCTCGCCGCCGTACGTCGCGCGGCGATGCTGGCCGGCTCGACGGTGGCGATCGTGCGCGCGGCGTTCGACGGCGGTGAGGAGGCGCTGGCCGAGTTCCGGCTGGAGGTCGGGCGGCCGGTGCTGCCGATGCTCGCGTCGTCGGCGCCGACGATCGCCGAGGGGATGGCGAAGGCGCTGGCTGACGGCGAGGTCGCGATCGACACCAAGCTCGACGGCATCCGGATCCAGGTGCACCGCTGGGACGACGAGGTGCTGATCGCGACCCGGACCCTGGAGGACATCACCGCCCGGCTGCCCGAGGTGGTCGAGGTGGCCAGGGCGCTGCCCGCGGCGTCGTTCGTTCTCGACGGTGAGGCGTTGGCGCTCGACGACGACGGCCGACCGCGGCCGTTCCAGGAGACTGCGTCGCGCACGGCGATGGCGGACGGCGTGCACGTGACGCCGTACTTCTTCGACCTGCTCTACCTCGACGGCGCCGACCTGCTCGAGCGACCCGTGCACGAACGGCTCGCGGCCCTCGACGCGCTGGTGCCCGAGGAGCACCGCACGACCCGACTGGTCACCGGCGACGCCGACGCCGCGCAGGAGTTCGTCTCCTCCACCCTGGCCGCCGGCCACGAGGGCGTGGTCGTGAAGGACCCCGGCTCGGCGTACGCCGCCGGCCGACGTGGCTCATCGTGGGTGAAGGTGAAGCCGGTGCACACCCTCGACCTCGTGGTGCTCGCTGTCGAGTGGGGCTCCGGTCGGCGCAAGGGCTGGCTCTCCAACATCCACCTGGGCGCCCGCGACCCGGCCGGCGGGTTCGTCATGCTCGGCAAGACGTTCAAGGGGATGACCGACGAGATGCTCCAGTGGCAGACCGACCGGTTCACCGAGCTGGCGACGTCGCCGGCCGATGGGTCGGCGTACGTCGTGGAGGTGCGCCCCGAGCAGGTCGTCGAGATCGCCTTCGACGGCCTGCAGCGGTCCACCCGCTACCCCGGCGGCCTCGCGCTGCGCTTCGCCCGGGTGGTCCGCTACCGCGACGACAAGACCGCCGACGAGGCGGACACGATCGAGACCGTGCGGTCGATGGCGTAGCTCAGTCGGGCGCTGCGCAGGGGTTTCGTCGCGGGCCCAGCTTCCTCTCACGAACGAAGGCAGTTCGCACGTCCGCGGAGGATCCTGAGCCGGCTGGCGCCGCGATCGCGCTCGAACTGCCTTCGTTCGAGTGCTCAGCTCAACTCGGCTGCTCCAGCTCCAGGTGGAGCCAGAACGCGAGGCTCTCGATCTCGCCGTCGACGGCCGTCCGCGTCGCGTCGTCGAACGGCTCGTCCTCGTGGACCGCGTCGACGCGCAACACGCCGGTATCGCGGTCGGCGGTGGCGTCGAGCTTCCCGACCAGCCGGTCGTCGAAGAGGATCGGCATCGCCCAGTAACCCCAGCGGCGCTTGGCCGCGGGCTTGTACATCTCGAGCTGGTAGTCGAACTCGAACAGGTCGACCATCCGCTTGCGGTCGAAGACCAGGCGGTCGAGGGGCGAGAGCACGGCGGCGCGGCCGTCGAGGGGCTCGTCGAGGTAGGTCGGGTCGACCCGCCACTTGCCGCGCACGCCCTCGATCACCGCGGGCTCGCCGACGTCACCCACGTAGTGGGGCTCACCCGGCGCCTCGGCGGTCTTCGCCCGGGCCAGGCCGAGGCCGCGCAGCCGACGGGTGGCGCGGATGTGGATCGCCTCTTCCATCGGGACGACCGGATCGTCGGGATAGACCCGCTCTGCCAGGTCCCACAGCCGCTCGCGCCCCTCGTGACCCGCGGACGCCACCTCGCCCCGCTTGACCAACAGCTCGAGCAGCATCCGTCGGCTGCGGTCGTTGTTCCAGCCGCTCGACTCCCAGGGCAGCAGCGTCGTGTCCGGCAGCTCCCGCGACGGGAGCGGCCCCTCGTCGTAGAGCTTCTCGAGGATGTCGCGGCGGCAGTCGTCGTTGGTCTCCAGCCAGTCGCGCTGGTCCTCCTGCCACTCCGTCAGCTCGCCCGGACCCGGCCAGGCGGCCATCTCGGCCCGGAAGAGCGCGATGTCGGCTGCCGGGCGCAACATGCTGCGCAGCTCCACCAGCGCGCCGGTGGCCACCGCCGCCTCCAGGTCGGCCCGGTCGAAGGCCGCGCCCAACCGGCTCCAGCAGACCACCTCCGCGCTGGGGGCGACCGCGGCCGTGGGCTCGACCTGCAGCACGGTGAGGTGCCGCACCAGGTCGAGCAGGTCGGTCGGGCGATCCGCGTGCAGTAGCTGCGCCCGGACGGCGATCCGGCGGGCGTCAGCCCGGGACAGCTGGTGCACCTCGCTCACGACGGAGAGCGTAGGGCCGACCTCCGACCTCGCGATGAGTTCTGCCGCGTCGAGCGGTCGACCTCCGCATGACTACTGCACCCATCCGCCTGTACATGTCCATGTCCCTGGACGGCTACATCACCGGTGTCGACGACCGGGTGGGGCAGGGCCTGGGTCGCGAGGGCGGCCGGCTGTTCAACTGGCTCGACGACCGGGAGGGGCCTGGTGTCAACGGGCAGGTGTACGCCGAGGCGTTGGCCACCGGCGCCCTGATCTCCGGACGGCGGACCTTCGAGCTCGCCGGCGGCTGGGGCGGCGACCACCACGACGGCGTACCGATCAACGTGCTCACCCACCACGTCGAGGACCACGACGGTCCGGCCGGGACGACGTTCTACTCCGACGTCGCCGCGTGCGCGGCCGACGCCCGCGCCGCCGCCGGCGACCGTGCGGTGATGGTGCACGGCGCGAGCGCCGCCCAGGCGCTGCTGCGCGCGGGTGAGCTCGACGAGCTGGAGATCCACCTGATCCCGGTTCTGCTGGGCGCCGGTCGCCGTCTCTTCGAGAACACCGACCGCGTCGAGCTCGAGCGGGTCCGGCAGCTCGAGGGCCGCGACGCCACCCATCTGCGGTACCGAGTCGCCTGAGGAACCTGTCACAGTCGTGCAACTCCGAGTTGCAACATGCATATCCTGAGCCCATGGCGACCAGGGCCCCCGAGAGCGATGGCCGGCGGAAGGCGGCGGCCGCGCGCCGGCGCAAGCGCGAGACCGAGATCATCGCGGCCACCCGTGAGCTGTTCGACCAGCGCGGGGTGCGGGAGGCGCAGATCGAGGACATCGCCCGAGCCGTGGGGATCAACCGGGCGATCGTCTACCGGCATTTCAGCGGCAAGGAGGAGCTGTTCGCGCTGACCCTGGAGAGCTATCTCGAGGAGCTGCGCGACGCGCTCGCGACGGCTGCCGACAAGGAGAAGAACCCCCGCGCCAAGCTCGGCGCCATCGTGGGTGCGTTCGTCGACTACGGCGTCGCCCACCCCGCATTCGTCGACTGTGCGCAGTCGCTGATGCGGATGCCCGGTGAGGAGCTGCTCGACGAGATCTCCGAGAGCGCGCTGTTCCGCCTCGGTCGCGGCATCTCGTCGTGCCTGAGCGTGCTCTCAGCGGCGATCGAGGTAGGTGTCGCGTCCGGTGACTTCATCACCCCAACCGATCCGACGCTGCTTGCGAACACGATGTACGCCAGCGGGCTCGGCGCGATCCAGCTCGCCCGGGTCGGCATCCTGGTGACGGAGGCGGCCCCGGGCGTGCCGACGGTCGGCGAGATCTCCCCGCAGCAGGTGCGGGACTACCTGGTCGCGTCGGCCCTCGCCGTGGTGAGCCGCTAGCGGTGGCCTGTCCGCTCACCGGGACGCTCCTATGTTGCGTCAAGGGGTCGGTGCTCGAGAAGTCGGAAGATGTCTCTGGCGATGTAGCGCTTGAGGCAACGGCGGATTTCGCGGGGGTTCTTGCCTTGGCGGGTGCGTCGCTCGGTGTAGTCGCGGGTGGGTTGGTGGCGTCGTTGCCGGGTGATCGCGATGGTGTGCAGGGCGCGGTTGAGTTGTCTGTCGCCGTAGCGGTTGAGCCGGTGGCGGTCGACGACCTGACCGCTGGTCGCCTCGATCGGGGCGGTTCCCGCGAGCATCGCGAAGCCGGCCTCGGAATGGATCCGGCCTGGATGGGACCAGGCGCACAGGACGACCGCGGCCACGATCGGACCGACCCCGACCTGGTCCAGCAGGTCGGGTCGCCATTCCTTGATGATCCTCCTGAGCTGTCTCTCGTAGTCGTCGGCCTCGGCCTGCAGGCTCTGGGCCCGGCGGGCCAGGTTGCGCAGCACGGTGACGGTGGTGGTCGACTCCAGGTCCCACGAGGGGTGCCCGCGTAGCGCGGCAGCGGTGTTGATCATCGCTTTGAGCGTCTTCTTCCCGTAGAAGCGTGCCCGGATCGGTTCGGGGGCGGCGATGACCAGGCTGAAGACCTGACGCTGGGCGACCCCGGCCGCGGTGACCGCGGACCGGCGGGCCGCCAGCAGCACCGACAGCGCCTGACGGCCCCCGCCCTGGCGCGGGGTGCCCACCCGGGTCCGGGACAAGGCCTCCCGGGCGGCGCGGACCGCATCTAACGGGTCGGACTTCGCCCCGTTGCGTCGCTTGGCCCGCTCGGGGCGGTCCAGCTCAATGACGAGCTCCCCACGTTCGCGCAGGTACCGAGCCAGTCCGGCTCCGTGGCTTCCGGTGCCCTCGACCGCCCAAGCCCGCATCGTCCCGTGTTCCTCGGCCATGTCATCGGCCCAATCCACTAGATCGACGTAGCCCTGGCCGGTCGCGGCCACCGTAAGGTCCTCGACCACTCCGCCGGTGCCGGCGGCGACCAGCGCCGCGGAATGGGTGCTCACGTGGGTGTCGACACCGATCACGACGTCGACAACCTCGGTGAGCATGGTCAGACTGGTCATGCGCTTCTCCTTGCCTAGAGGGGGACGTGAGTCCGGTCCAGGTGGAGTGACGGCAAGACTGTGATGGGACACCAACGGCGCCAACAACGCCGAACGGTCAAGCTCCTGATCAGGCCAGTTACTCCCCTGGGCCGGGGCCGGCGACCACCAGCGGACAAGTCCTACGTCAAGGCACGAAGCCAGTCTCGACAGGGGTCACACCCGCGGCCACCGACCACAGCCCACCAGCACTCAGGGCTGCGAGGAAAGACTCACAGTCTCGACACGTCGGTCACGACTTCGCAAGCTCAGTCGCGCGACTTGCTCGACCACCATCAATCCGCGTGAGCTCCTTCGTCGCTCACACGGATCAGGGCCGCTCCAGGATGGCGGTCACGCCCTGCCCGCCCGCGGCGCAGATCGAGATCACGCCGCGACCCTCGCCCTTCTCGGCGAGCAGCTTGGCCAACGTGTTCACGATCCGGCCGCCGGTGGCGGCGAACGGGTGCCCCGCGGCGAGCGAGGAGCCGTTGACGTTCAACTTGGACCGGTCGATCTCGCCCAGCGGTGCGTCCAGGCCCAGGCGCTCCTTGCAGAACACCGGGTCCTCCCACGCCTTGAGCGTGGCCAGCACCTGTGACGCAAACGCCTCGTGGATCTCGTAGAAGTCGAAGTCCTGGAGGGTGAGTCCCTCGCGTTGCAGCATCCGCGCCATCGCGTATGCCGGCGCCATCAGCAGGCCCTCGCCGCCGTGCACGTAGTCGACGGCCGCAGTCTCGGACGCCGTCAGGTAGGCCAGCACGGGCAGCCCGCGCTCCTTGGCCCACTCCTCCGACGCCAGCAGCACCACGGATGCGCCGTCGGTCAGCGGGGTGGAGTTGCCGGCGGTCATCGTCGCGGCCTCGCCCTTGCCGAAGACCGGCTTGAGCTTGGCTAGCTTCTCGGCGGTCGAGTCTGCGCGCAGGTTCGAGTCGCGCTCCAGGCCGCGGAACGGCGTGATCTGGTCGTCGAGGAAGCCGGCGTCGTACGCCGCGGCCAGATGCTGGTGGGAGGCGGCGGCGAGCTCGTCCTGCTCCTTGCGCCCGATCTGCCACTCGAGCGCGGTCAGCGCGGCGTGCTCGCCCATGGAGAGCCCGGTGCGCGGCTCGCCGTTCTGCGGGATCTCGAGGCCGATGTCAGCGGGCCGGATCTGACCGAGGGCCGCCAGCCGGCCCTTGGTGTCGCGGGCGGCGTTGACCTTGACCAGCTTCTTCCGAAGCTTGTCACCGACGGCGAGCGGCGCATCGGAGGTGGTGTCGGTACCACCCGCGATGCCGACCTCGATCTGGCCGAGCGCGATCTTGTTGGCGACCTGGATCGCCGCCTGCAGACCCGTGCCACAGGCCTGCTGGATGTCGGTCGCCGGCGTCTCGGGCGACAGCTTCGAGCCGAGCACGGACTCGCGTGCCAGGTTGAAGTCACGCGAGTGCTTGAGCACCGCGCCGGCCACCACCTCGCCGAGCCGCTCCCCCTCCAGCCCGAACCGGGCCACCAGGCCGTCGATCGCGGCGGTGAGCATGTCCTGGTTGGACGCCTCTGCGTAGACGGTGTTGGAGCGGGCGAACGGGATCCGGTTGCCGCCGATCACGGCGACCCGACGGGTGGTGGAGATCATGCATCCATCCTCCCCGCGGGATGCCGACGAGAGAAGGCAATGAGGGCCAGGTCACGAAATGTGGACGCGGAGTTACACGTGGAGTTACATGGCTGGGCGTGACAGGTTCGTGTCACGTAACCCACCAGACCTCCCGGAGGACACCACCCCCATGAGCGACCGCTACCAGGGCTTCACGCAGACGCCCGTCGGCAAGCTGCTGGTCAAGAACCTGGGCCTTCCGAACCCCACGAAGCTGGAGCGGTACGTCGAGGGCGCGCCGCTCGTCGACGGCACGGTGCTGGTCGGCGGCAATGGCCGCCTGGCCGAGTCGCTGCCGGGGATCCTCGACCTGCTCGGCATCGCCTCGACCCAGGCGCAGGAGGAGGGCACGCGCTTCAAGGGGCTGGTCTTCGACGCCACCGGCCTGCAGGCCTCCTCGGACCTCACCGCGCTGCGTGACTTCTTCAACCCGCTGATGCGCAACCTCGAGACCTGCCCGCACGTGGTCGTGCTGGGCACCCCGCCGGAGCAGGTGAAGGGCCCCGAGCGGGTCGCGCAACGCGCGCTCGAGGGCTTCACCCGGAGCCTCGGCAAGGAGGTCGGCCGCGGCGGCACCGTGCAGCTCGTCTACGTCGCCGAGGGCGCCGAGGCGGCGGCCACCAGCACGCTGGGCTTCCTTCTCTCCCCGAAGTCGGCGTACGTCTCCGGCCAGGTGGTGCGGATCGGCGCCCACGGGACGAAGGAGGCGCCAGAGGTCCCCGACTGGACCAAGCCGCTCGACGGCAGGATCGCGCTGGTCACCGGCGCCAGCCGCGGCATCGGCGAGCAGATCGCCCGGGTGCTGCACCGCGACGGTGCGACCGTGGTGGGCGTCGACGTACCGCAGGCCGCCAGCGAGCTGCAGACCCTGATGAAGGAGCTCGACGGCGACTGGATCACCCTCGACATCACCGGCAAGGACGCGCCCCAGCGGATCGCGCACCACCTGAAGGAGAAGCACGGCGGCGTCGACGTCGTCGTCCACAACGCCGGCATCACCCGCGACAAGAAGCTCGCCAACATGGCCGAGGACCGCTGGGAGTCGGTGATCGCGGTCAACCTCACCGCTCCCGAGCGGATCACCCGCGAGCTGCTCGAGCAGGGCGTGCTCAACAAGGGCGGGTCGATCGTGGGCGTGGCCAGCATCGCCGGCATCGCCGGCAACGTCGGGCAGACCAACTACGCCGCCTCGAAGGCCGGTGTGATCGGCTTCGTCGACTCGCTCGCCGACGAGCTCAAGGACGACATCACGATCAACGCGGTCGCGCCCGGCTTCATCATCACCCAGATGACCGCGGCCGTCCCGTTCGCGACCCGCGAGGTCGGGCAGCGCCTCAACGCCATGGCCCAGGGCGGCCTGCCCGTCGACGTCGCCGAGACCATCGCCTGGTACGCCAACCCCGGCTCCCGCGCGGTCAACGGCAACGTGGTCCGGGTGTGCGGCCAGATGATGCTGGGTGCCTGACGTGACCACCCCACGACGTTCTTCGCCTCCCCCGCTTCGCTCCTCCGCCGAACAACGCCGCGGGGACCCCGGAAAAGCGTTGGCCGGTCTCCCGCTGCTGGTGAAGGCGGCGCTGCCCTCGGTCCCGGTGGTCAACCAGCTGCCCGGCGTGAAGAAGGCGTCGCCCGACGGCTTCGCCGGGCTGAGCAAGGACCGCCCGCCGGTCACGGTCGAGCGCGGCCACGTCGATGCGTACGCCGCGGTGTGCGGCTTCCCGACCAAGGACACCGTCCCGCTCCCCTATCCGCACATGCTGGCGTTCCCGCTGCACATGGCGCTGATGACCGACCCGGCCTTCCCGGCCCCGGCCATCGGCACCCTGCACCTGGAGAACTCCATCACCGGCCACCGCCCGATCGCGATCGGCGAGCAGCTGGCGGTCTCGGCCAACGTCAGTCCGCCTGAGGCTCACCCGAAGGGCACGATCTACCGGTTCGTGACCGAGGTGCGGGCAGGCGACGACCTGGTATGGGAGAGCACGTCGACGTACCTCCGCCGCGGCAAGGGGGACGAGTCGGCCTCGAGCGGGTCGACGTTCCCCGACGCGCCGCCCACCGGCACGGTGTGGAAGCTGCCCGCCGACCTCGGACGGCAGTACGCCGCGGTGTCGGGCGACCACAACCCGATCCACCTCTACCCGCTCACCGCCAAGGCCCTCGGCTTCCCACGTCAGATCGCCCACGGCATGTGGAGCAAGGCGCGCTGCATCGCGGCGCTGGAGAACCGGTTGCCCGACGCGGTCCGGGTCGAGGTCGCGTTCAAGAAGCCGATCATCCTGCCGGGCAAGGTGGCCTTCGGGTCCACCCCCACCAACGACGGCTACGCGTTCTCGCTCAGCAACCCGTCGAGCGGCGCGCCGCACCTCGCCGGCGCGACCGTCTCGTTGGTCGAGTAGCCCGCCGCGAGGGACGAGGGGCGGACGAATCGAGACCAGTCGCGTGGTCTCGATACGCCGCTCGCTCCTTCGTCGCTCGCGGCTACTCGACCACCGAACGTCGCGGACGGATCAGCCCCTCCTGCGCGACGGTCGCCACGAGCGTGCCGTCGTCGGTGAACACCCGCCCGAGAGAGAGACCGCGGGCGCCGTTCGCCGAGGGCGACCACTGGTCGTAGAGCCACCACTCGTCGGCCCGGAACGGCCGGTGGAACCAGATCGTGTGGTCGAGCGAGGCCATCTGGGTGTTGGTGGGGTCCGCCTCGTGCGCAGCGAGTGCCGCGCCCAGCAGGCTGACGTCGCTGGCGTAGGTGAACAGCGCGAGGTGCTCGACCGGGTCATCGCTGAGCTTGCCGTCGATCCGGATCCAGACCCGGGCGCGCGACGGGTGGTCGGGGTCCTTTTCGAGGCCGTAGCGGGAGTTGCCGAGGAACCGCACGTCCATGGCCGCCCACTCCTTGCCGAGCGCGGCGGCGTCCTCCGCGCCGCGCTCGCGCATCAGGTCGAACATGCTCGCGCCGGTCTCGGGCCCGCCCACCTCCGGCATCGCATCCTGGTGCTCGAGGCCCTCCTCGACACGTTGGAAGCTGGTGGTCTGGTAGTAGATGACCTTGCCGTGCTGGCGGGCGGACACCCGACGAGTGGCGAAGGAGCGACCGTCGCGGACCCGCTCGACGTCGTAGATGATCGGCACCTCGTAGTCACCCGGCAGCAGGAAGTACGAGTGCAGGGAGTGCACGTGGAACTCCGGGTCGACGGTGCGCACCGCCGCCACCAGCGCCTGAGCCGCCACCTGGCCGCCGTAGACCCGCTGGCGTTCGCTGTCCGGCTGGCGGCCCCGGAACAGGTCGACGTCGAGGTACTCGAGGTCCAGGAGGCCGACCAGGTCGTCCACTGCTTCGCTCATGCCCACCCTCAACTCTGCTGATCGTCGGGGCCCTCGAGCCCGGCCAGGAACTGCTCGAACTGCTGACCGATCTCCTCGCCGGTGGGCAGCGGCTCGTCGCCGGCGAGCAGGCTGCTGCCGGACTCCTCGGCACGCTGGAAGGCGTCGTACTGCTGCTCCAGGGAACGAACCACCTCCTCAACGTCCTCGTTGGCGGCCAGGTAGCGGGCGATCTCCTGCTCCCGCTCCTCGGCCATGGTCCGCAGGTCGGTGAGGTCGATGGTCAGCCGACCGCCCAGCTCCACCTGCTCGAGCAGGGCGGCCGCCGCGCGTGGGTACTCGAGCTGGGCGAGGTAGTGCGGGATGTGCGCGACGTAGCCCATCGCGTCGTGTCCCCACTCGCCGAGCCGCAGCTCCAGCAGGGCCTGGGCGCTGCTCGGGATCCGCAGCTCGCCGCGCCACGGACTCTCACCGGTGAGCAGCTCTGGCCGGTTGGCGTGATGGGTGATCGCGATCGGCCGGGTGTGCGGCACCGCCATCGGCACCGCACCCATCCCCACGACCCGGGTCACGCCGAACCGCTCGACGACCTCGCGAACGGCACGCGCGAACGCCTCCCAGCGGCTGTCGGGCTCAGGCCCCTGCAGGAGGAGGTACGGCGTACCTCCGGCGTCGTGCAGCAGCCGGACCACCAACCGCGGCGCGTCGTAGGCCTCATAGTGGTCGCGCACGAACGACATCGGCGGCCGCCGCGCGCGGTAGTCGTGCAGCTGGTCGACATCGAAGGTGGCCACCACCGAGGCGCCGCGGGCGGAACCCTGCTCGACCAGGTGCTGGCAGGCGATCCCCGCGGAGCTGCCCGCGTCGAGGAATCCGTTGAGCACCAGCACCATCGTCAGGGACTCGGCATCGTCGAGGGCGGGCACCTCGTCGACGATGTGGACGAGACGGGGTTCGGAGCTCACGAGGAAACGGTAGTCCCCGGCTCGGTGGGTTCGTCGGTGGGCGTCGTCGAGGGTGCCGTCGGGGGTGTGACCGTCGGGTCGGGGGTGAGGAAGTCGGGGTCGTACTCGTTGATCATCATCTTCGCGCCGCGCCGGGCCAGCATCCGGGAGTCGAGGCCGACCAGCGACTCCAGCACGACGTCCTGGTCCACGTCCGGGCGGTCCAGCTCCTCCAGCAGGCGCCACAGGCTCTCGCGCCCGAACCCGGCCACCAGGTACTCGCACGCCCACCAGCTGATGCCGTAGTGGGCCGAGGAGTCGCCGTTGTTGAAGGTGCCGTCACCAGGCATGCGCCGGACCCCGGCCTCGGCCTCGCGCAGCGCCTCCTGCGGCAGCCGACGCAGCTCGGGCGCGAGGGGTTGCACCGACACCCACTCGGCGATGCCCTCGCTGAGCCAGGCGGGTACGCGGTCGTCGCGCTTACCGAGGGCCACGTGGGTGAGCTCGTGGCGGATCAGCCGATCGCGCTCGGTGCCCGGCTGGCCGAGCATCGAGGGGTGGAGTGCGAAGCGGGTGGCCACCACCCGCCCGTCCTCGTCACCGGCCATGACCGGGAAGGCCACCCCGTCGAGCTTCTCCGGGTCGCCTCCCGGCAGGTCGTCGAGCGAGGCCAGGAACTTGGTGTCCGAGAGGGCGTAGACCACGACGGAGCGCCGCCAGTCGTAGGGCACGCTCGCCGAGACGTCGCCGATGCCTCTCGCGATGGAGTCCATCAGCGGCTCGGCGGCCGCGATCGACCTCTTGTCGAAGATGCCCAACACCCCCGGTCGGGTCCGGGCCAGGACGGGCACCATGTCCCATGGCTGCTTCTGCTGGTCGTTGGCGGCCTCCCACTCGGGATCGGTGACCGAGCTGACGACGTACCGGTCGTCCGCGGTCGGGGCGAACCGGAACCGGTCCCGGGTGACGACCGGGTGCGGGTCGAACCCATCGAGCTGCATGGCGACCTCGACGACCACCCAGTACTGGTCGTCCTCGCGGACCATGCTGGACCGGTCGAGGTCGTAGTCGAACCGGCGCAGCGGCAGCTGCGCGAGGTTGTCGAAGTAGCCGCCCTGGGCGGTCACGAAACCCGGGTCGGTTTCGTCGATGCCGGTGAGGAACGCCGCCCGGTCGCGGGTGAGCACTGCGGTCGCGCGCTGCTCCAGGGTGGCCGTGAAGCCCTGGTCCAGGTCCGGCGGCACCTGCACGCCGCTGGCGTCGGTCGTCGGTGCGGACTCCCCCGACGGGGTCGACGACGAGTCGGAGCAGGCAGGAAAAGAGAGAACGAGAAGGGAGCAGAGGACCGCGGCCAGGATCCTGGCAGGCGACCGCTCAGCCGGGATGATCGACATCGACCGCCCCCCGAGACGGTTCGTCCCTCCCCTCCTCGGGCAACAGCACCAGGTCCTCCACGATGCCGCGGGCAATGGTCTGCGACGTCAGTCCGATCCGCTCCAGGATCGCCGCCCGCTTGGCGTGGCCCAGGAAGTCCTGCGGAATGCCATGCAGCCGGAACGGCGTGGTCACGCCGGCGTCGTTGAGGGTCTGCAGCAGCACCGCTCCGCAGCCGCCGGTCCGGCCGTTGTCCTCGAGGCTCACGACCAGCCGGTGCTCGCGCGCCAGCTCGACGATCGCGGGGTCGACCGGCTTCACCCAGCGCGGGTCGACGACGGTGACACCGATGCCCTGGGCGACCAGCCGCTCGGCGACGTCGACCGCCACCGCTGCCATCGACCCGACCCCGACCACCAGCACGTCCTTGGTACCGCTGCGCGCGAGTACGTCGGCGCCGCCGGCCTTGCCGACGGCGGGGATGTCGTCGGGCGGCGGGCCCTTGGGGAAGCGCACCACCGTGGGCGCGTCGTCGACGTCGACGGCCTCGTTGAGCAGCTCACGCAGGCGGGCGGAGTCGCGCGGGGCGGCCAGGCGGAGGCCGGGCACCACCTGCAGCACTGACATGTCCCACATGCCGTTGTGGCTGGCGCCGTCGTCGCCCGTGACACCAGCGCGGTCGAGCACGAAAGTCACCCCGCATCGGTGCAGGGCGACGTCCATCAGCACCTGGTCGAAGGCGCGGTTGAGGAACGTCGCGTAGATCGCCACGACCGGGTGCAGCCCGCCCATCGCCAAGCCGGCGGCCGAGGTGGCGGCGTGCTGCTCGGCGATCCCGACGTCGAACGTGCGCTCGGGGAACCGGGCCTGGAACTTGTGCAGCCCGACCGGGTGCATCATCGCGGCGGTGATGCCCACGACGTCCTGGCGGCGGGTGCCGATGTGCACCATCTCGTCGGCGAACACGTCGGTCCAGATCCGGCCCTTGGGCGTCTCCTCGCCGGTGTCGACGTCGAAGGGCCCGGGCGAGTGGAACTGGTCGGCCTCATGCCGCTCGGCGGCGTCGTAGCCGAAGCCCTTGCGGGTGATCGCGTGCACGATCACCGGGCCGCCGAACCGCTTCGCCTGCGCCAGTGCGTGCTCCATGGCCGCTACGTCGTGGCCGTCGACCGGGCCGACGTACTTGAGACCGAGATCCTCGAAGAGGCCCTGCGGCGCCAGCGCGTCCTTGAGCCCCCTCTTCATCGCGTGCAGGGCGTCGTAGACGGCGGGTCCGACGCCGCGAACGGCGTTGAGCCGCTTCTTGACCACCTCGAGGACGTGCTCGTAGCGCGGGTTGGTCCGGAGCGTGGTGAGCGCGGTCGTCAGCCCGCCGACGGTCGGGGTGTAGGAGCGGCCGTTGTCGTTGACCACGATCACCAGTCGGGAGTCCTGGGCGATCGCGATGTTGTTCAGTGCCTCCCAGGCCATCCCGCCCGTCAGCGCGCCGTCGCCGATCACGGCGACCGTGTGCCGGTCCTCGCCGCGGATGGCATAGGCCTTGGCCAGCCCGTCGGCGTAGCTGAGCGAGGTCGACGCGTGAGAGTTCTCGACGAGATCGTGGTCGGACTCTGCCTGGCTCGGATAGCCGCTGAGGCCGCCCTCCCGACGCAGGCCGTCGAACTGCGCCGCCCGCCCGGTCAGCATCTTGTGCACGTAGGCCTGGTGGCCGGTGTCGAACACGACCTTGTCGTTCGGGGAGTCGAAGACCCGGTGGATGGCGATGGTGAGCTCGACCACTCCCAGGTTCGGGCCGAGGTGGCCGCCGCCCGGTGAGCATGACTCGACCAGGGCATCACGGATCTCGCCCGCGAGCTGCGCGAGCTGGTCCTCGGTCAGCGCGCGAAGGTCCCGAGGTCCCGCAATCGACTCGAGCAACGACATGGCCGCGAGTTTACGGGGTTCAGCCCGTTCTACAGGTGATAGACGGCCACTGCCGGCTCGTGCAGGCTGCCCATCCACACCCGGCCCTCGTGCTCGCGCACGCCGGTGACCATGTGGTACGCCGCGCCGTGCTCCGCGGCGCGCACGTCGACGTCGTGCACGAGCGTGCCCTCGTCGTCGTACGCCTGCACCCGGACGGTCTGCTTCGGCTTGGGCTGCAGCCGCTCGGGGACCCTGGTCACCGCCTTGCGCAGCGGCATCGGCGACTTCTGGAGACGCTCGACGAGGGCATCGGTGGGGCTGCCGATGGTCACCCAGATCAGGCCGTCGCTGCCGCGGGCGATGTTGTCGGGGTAGCCCGGCAGGTTCTGGCACAGCAGGTCGCGCATCCCGGCGCGGTTGCCGGTCAGCCATCGGCGTACGACGGTGCGCGCGCCCGACTCCGCCACGGCCACGAAGTCCTCGTTGCGGGACAGCGCCACCCCGTTGGCGAAGGCTAGCCCGTCGAGGACCACCTCGACCTCGCCACCCGGTGACAGCTTCAGCAGCCGCCCGGTGCGGGTGTTCTGGACGAAGTCGTCCTTCCACCGCTCCACGCCGTACTTCGTCGAGGAGTCCGAGAACCAGACCGTCCCGTCGGACCCGATGGCCGCGTTGTTGCAGAAGACCATCTTCCGCCCGGCGACGCTGTCGGTGACCGACTCGACCGCTCCGCTGCCGGTGTCGATGCGCAGCACCCCGAGGTGGGCGTCACAGACCAGCAACCGCCCGTCGAGGTCGATCTCGATGCCGAGCGGCCGACCCCCGGTCTGCGCCACCCGGTCGATGCGGTTGCCGTCGTGGGAGATCCGGAAGATGCTGCCGTCCTCGGTGCCGGTGAACACGGCGCCTTCGTCGGACCCCCGCGCTCCGACCACCACGTCCTCGGCGCCGAACGCGGGGACCGGGATCACCTGGAAGCTCATCCACGGACCCTAGCCGCGAAAAATCACGTGCGGGCAGGGTGACCACGCACGTACGTTCGCGACATGAGTTACGTGTTCTTGAAGGTGCGTCGTGTCCGGGTCCGCCCCGAGGACACGCCGCGAGTGGGGATGGCACCCGCTTCGGCCTGAGTGGGCCCGCCGGGTCGTCGACTCCTCCGGTGTGCGGCGCGGCGACCTGGTGCTGGATCTCGGCGCCGGCCACGGCGCCCTGACCGCACCGCTCCTCGCCACCGGTGCCCGGGTGATCGCGGTCGAGCTGCACCCGCGGCGCGTCGCTGTGCTTCGGGATCGGTTCGGTGACGCGGGCGTGCGGGTGGTGCGCACCGACCTGCGCGAGCTGCGGCTGCCGCGGCGCCCGTTCCGGGTGGTGGCCAGCCCGCCGTACCAGCTCTCGACCGAGCTGGTCCGGCTCCTGATGGGGACCGACCGGCTGCTCAGTGCCGACCTCGTGCTGGTGCGCGGCGCCGTACGCCGGATGGTCGAGCGGCCACCGCGAGCCCGGCACGCCCGTCGATACACGATGGAGCCGGGTCTGTCGGTCCCGCGTCAGGCGTTCCGCCCCTCGCCGCGCGTGGACTCCAGGGTGCTCAGGATCCGGCGGTAGTGCTCGGACTCGACGAACCGCTGCAGCGCGACCTCGGCCGAGGCGGTGAGATCGAGCTCGCCGATGCGGCGCGGGTCCACGAACACGATCTGGCGGCCCTCGTTGCACTCGACGTCGTCATCGGCGAGGTCGGCGCCCATCACGAACAGCCGGAACTCGTCGTCGCTGTCGGTGTGCTGGTGGTGGACCGTGAACTGGCCGAACAGCTCCAGGCCGTCCGCGAGCCGGATGCCGGTCTCCTCCGCGAGCTCGCGGTACGCGCCGGGGAGAAATTCCTCGCCCGGGTCGAGGTGCCCGCCGACGAATCCCCACTTCTCCGGGTCGATGGCCGGGAACTCGTCGCGCTCCTGCAGCAGGACCCACCCCCTGGCGTCGACCAGGACGACGCTCGAGAACCGCTGCACCCCGCGGACGCTATCGCCCCCGGTGGTTGAGGTGCGAGGAGCGGTAGCGACGAGCCTCGAAACCACCGGATCTCGAGGGAGTCCCTTGACCTCAAGTGCACTTCAACTTGCACTCTCGAAGAACACGACAAGAACCGAGGAGAATCACCATGCCCGTTGCCGTCATCACCGGAGCGTCCCGCGGCCTGGGCCGCGCGCTCGCCAGGGAGCTCGCCCGGCGCGAGTGGCATCTCGTGCTGGATGCCCGCGGCGCCGAAGACCTCGGAGAGGTCCAGGCGCAGCTCCCGGGCGGCCCGCACCACGCGCTGGCCGGCGACGTCACCGATCCCACCCACAGGGCCGCCCTGGTCGCCGCCGCCCGCTCGCTCGGTGGCGCGTCGCTGCTGGTCAACAACGCAAGCAGCCTCGGCGCCAGCCCACTGCCGGCCTTCGGCGACCTCGACCCGGCGACGTACGTCGAGATCCTGCGGGTCAACCTGGTCGCGCCGATGGCGCTCACTGCGACGCTGCTCCCCCAGCTGCGGCGGCACGAGGGACGGGTGCTCAACATCTCGTCCGACGCTGCCGTCGAGCCGTACGAGTCCTGGGGCGGCTACGGCTCGTCCAAGGCCGCCCTCGACCACGCCGGCCGGGTGCTCGCCGCCGAGGAGCCGGGGCTTCGCGTCTACTCCCTCGACCCGGGCGACATGCGCACTCGGATGCACCAGGACGCGTTCCCGGGCGAGGACATCTCCGACCGGCCCGAACCCGAGACCGTGATCCCGGCGGTGCTGTCCCTGCTGGACGGTGACCTGCCCAGCGGGCGCTACGTGGCCGGCGAGCTGGTGAGGGTGGCGGCATGAGCAGCGCACTCGTCGAGCGATTCCGGCTCCCCGAGTCCGGGGAGGCGCGGGTGCCGCCCGAAGCACGCGGTCTGGCCCGCGACGAGGTCCGGCTGGCCGTCGTCAGTCCCGAGCGCACCCTGCACCTGAGGGCGGACGCGCTTCCGGAGCTGCTCCACCCCGGGGACCTGCTGGTGGTCAACACCAGCGCCACCCTCCCCGCCGCGGTGGCACTCGACCGGCGCGGCTGCCCGGCGACCCTGCACGTCTCCACGCAGCTCGACGACGGTTCCTGGGTGGTGGAGCTGCGGCGCGGCGACGGCACGGGGCCGGACAGCGGCGAGCCCGGCGAGGTCCTCCGACTTCCGGGCGGTGTCCGGCTGCGCCTGGACGCGCCGTACCCCGCCGGTCAGACCCGCCTGTGGCGCGCCGTACCGCTGCCGGCGAGCGACGTCGTCGACTACCTGTCCGAGCACGGAAGGCCGATCCACTACCCGTACGTCGAGGGTGCCTGGCCGCTGGAGTCGCTGCAGAACGTGTACGCCGACCGGCCCGGAAGCGCCGAGATGGCGAGCGCGGGGCGACCACTGACCGAGCGGGCACTGGTCCGGCTGATGACCCGCGGGGTGCCGGTCGCGCCGATCGTCCTGGACACCGGCGTGTCCAGCCAGGAGTCGCACGAGCCGCCACAGCCGGAGCGGTTCACGGTCCCCGCCGTGACCGCGCGGCTGGTGAACAGCACCCTCGATGCCGGGCGCCGGGTGGTCGCGGTCGGCACCACGGTGGTCCGCGCCCTGGAGTCCGCGGCTGCCGGCGGCCGGGTGCACGCGACCACCGGCTGGACGTCCCTGGTCCTCGGGCCGGAGCGACCGGCGGCGGTGGTGGGCGGCCTGCTCACCGGTCTCCACGAGCCCGAAGCGAGCCATCTCGACCTGCTCGAGGCCGTGGCCGGCGGTGATCTGGTCGGTCGCGGTTACGCGGACATCACCGCGCCCCATGCCCCGAGGTACCTCTGGCACGAGTTCGGCGACGCGATGCTGCTGCTCCCCTGATCTGCGAGAATCCGAGCCGGGAGGGCGACGAGAGGAGACCCCGTGTCCGGTAAGGGCGCCGACAAGGAGCAGCGGATCGAGATGCTCGCCCGGCTCGACCGGTTCCGCGATCTCTCCGACGACGAGATCCACCGCGTCGTGGAGGAGGCCACCTACCTCACCGTCCCGGAGAGCTGGGCGCTGATGGTCGAGAAGACCCCGGCCGACAAGGCCTACCTGATCCTCGACGGCGAGGTGTCGGTGCGCCGCGACGGCGCAGAGGTCGCGCGCGTGGGAGCCGGTGAGCTGATCGGCGAGATGGCACTGGTCAACCACAAGCTGCGCAATGCGACCGTGGTCGCCGAGACCCCGCTCGAGGTGCTGCACTTCACCGACGAGGTGGTGCAACGGCTCAACGAGCAGATCCCCCAGTTCCAGCAGGCCCTGGCGGGTGCCAGCCAGGAGCGCTCGGCGGAGTGATGGCTTAGAGCCGGGCCACGAAGCGGCGTCCCCGGATCGCCTCCTCGACCAGCCCGGCCGCGAGGCGCACGCCGCTCAGCCGGGCGTCCTCGGTGAGCCAGGTCTCGACGGCGGCCTCGATGACGTCCGCGTCGGCGACGTCGCGAAGCTCTGACCGGGCCTCGCTCAGCCCGCGCTTGCAGGCCTCCTGGCTCGCCTCGACGTGCAGCACCGCGAACCGGGCCAGCACCACGAGGTGCCGCCGGATCGCGGGGTAGCCGCGGTAGTCGGGCGGGCACAGGTCGAGCAGCCAGCTGCCGGCGGTGTGTTCCCAGCCCGGCGCGCCGGGCGGCCGGACGGCCCGGGGCCAGCCGGGCGGGGTGACGGGTGCGACCATGGCTCGATTGTATCGAACATACGTTCGATACAGGTCACCCGGGCAGGAAGCTGAACCGCACCTCCCGCTCGTGGTTGTCGACGTTGATGTCGACCAGGCAGATGCTCTGCCAGGTGCCCAGGGCCAGCCGGCCGCCCAGCACCGGGACCGTCGCGTACGGCGGCACCAGGGCCGGCATCACGTGGGAGCGGCCGTGCCCCGGCGTACCGTGCCGGTGCCGCCAACGGTCGTCGGTGGGCAGCAGGTCGCCGAGCGCGGCGAGCAGGTCGTCGTCGCTGCCGGCGCCGGTCTCGATGATCGCGATCCCGGCGGTGGCGTGCGGGACGAACACGTGCAGCAGCCCGTCACCCTCGCCGGCGACGTATCCCGCGCAGTCGTCGGTGAGGTCGAGGACGACGTCGCGCCCGCCGGTGCGGTACTCCCGCGTCTCCGATCGCATCGTCAGTCCCGGAGCGCCCGCTCGACCCGCTCCACCTTGGCGGTCATCTGGCCATCGAAGCCCGGCCGGATGTCCGCCTTGAGGACCAGCCCGACCCGGGGCGACACTTCGGCCACCACCTCGACGGCCCGTTTCACAACCGCCATCACCTCGTCCCACTCCCCCTCGATGTTGGTGAACATCGCGTTCGTCTCGTTCGGCAGCCCGGACTCCCGGACCACTCGCACGGCGGCCGCGACCGCCTCGGACACGCCGCCCGTCTCGTCGGCGGCGGTGGGGCTGATGCTGAAGGCCACGATCATGCGGCTCACCGTATGCCGCGACGTGGCAGGGTGCTTCCGATGACCCCGGACGACGTCGCCGAGCACGCCGCGAGCCTGCCGCGCTGCAAGCGCAAGGGCACCGCCGCCAAGCCGGCGTGGTACGTCGACGACCGGCTGGTCGCCCGGCTCGAGGACGCGACCACGCTGACCATCCGCTGCCTGCCCGGGCCGCGCGAGCGGCTGCTCGAGGAGCACCCGGAGACGTTCGGCGTCACGCCCCGGATGGAGGCTCATCACAAGGTGCAGGCCGTGCTCGACCACGGCAACGACGACGCCATCCGCGACGCGATCACGGCGGCGTACGAGCTGCAACGGAAGGCGTAGCCGGGGCGCATCGACCTCCTCAGACCACGGTCCGCGCCAGCAGCGCGATCGCGGACGCCGCGCAGACAACCAGCACCCCGGTGCGGATCGAGTCGGTCGGCAGCCGGCGACGTACGGCGGAGGCGATCACCAGGCCGAGCACCAGGGTCGGCAGGAGCAGGCAGGCCAGCCCGACGTCGGCGGTCGTGATCCGGCCCGCGATCGCCAGCCCGACCAGGCTGAACACCGCACCGACCGCGAAGTAGACAGCGAGGGTCTGCCGGACCCTGGCCGAGCTCTCGTGCTGGTACACCACCGCGATCGGCGGGCCACCGATGGAGGTGGTGGTGGCGGTGGCCCCGGAGACCAGGCCGGCGACCGAGAGGTTCACCCGGGTGGCCGACACTCGCACCGTCCGCCACGTCACCAGCACGCTGAGCAGCACCATCGCGCCGACGCCGATCCCGAGCGCACGGTCGTCGACGAGGACCACCAGCAGCACCCCCACGACCGTCCCGGGCACCCGGAACGGCAGTGCCCAGGCCAAGCCCCGCCAGTCGATGTCGCTGCGGTCGGGCACCAAGGTCAGTGCCGGTGTGAAGAACCCCATGAACAGCAGCATCCCGGGCATCAGGTCCGGGGCCAGCACGGTCACCACCGGCGCGCAGACCGTGCCCACCCCCAGGCCGACCAGCCCTTGGACACCGGCACCGACGACCAGGGTGGCCGCCAGCACGGCAACCACCCAGACGTCGACCCCGAGAATCGTGTCGATGCGGCTCAGTCGCGACGCAGGTTCCGCAGTACGTACTGCATGATCCCGCCGTTGCGGTAGTAGTTCGCCTCACCGGGGGTGTCGATGCGCACCGTCGCCTCGAACTCCGTGTCGTCCGCCTTGACCTTGACCGTCCGTGGCGTGTCGCCGTCGTTCATCGCGGTGATGCCGGTGATCGAGAACGTCTCCTCACCGGTGAGCCCCAGCGACTCGGCGTTCTCACCCTCGGGGTACTGCAGAGGCAGCACGCCCATGCCGATCAGGTTGGAGCGGTGGATCCGCTCGTAGGACTCGGCGATCACGGCCTTGACACCCAACAGCGCGGTGCCCTTCGCGGCCCAGTCGCGTGAGGAACCGGAGCCGTACTCCTTGCCGGAGAGCACCACCAGGGGGGTGCCGGCGGCGAGGTAGTTCTCGGACGCCTCGAACACCGTGGTCACGTCGCCGTCCGCGGTGAAGTCGCGGGTGACTCCGCCCTCGGTGCCGGGCGCGAGCTGGTTGCGCAGCCGGATGTTGGCGAACGTGCCGCGGATCATCACCTCGTGGTTGCCGCGGCGGGAGCCGTAGGAGTTGAAGTCGCGCTGCTCGACGCCGTGCTCGGCGAGGTAGCTGCCGGCGGGCGAGTCCTTCTTGATCGCGCCGGCCGGGCTGATGTGGTCGGTGGTCACCGAGTCGCCGAGCTTGAGCAGCACCCGGGCGCCCTCGAAGTCAGTCACCGGCTCCGGTTCGTCGGGCATGCCATCGAAGTAGGGAGGCTTACGGACGTACGTCGAGTTCTCGTCCCACGCGAACGTGTTGCCTTCGGGCGTCGGCAGCGACCTCCACTGCTCGTCGCCCGCGAAGACGTCCTCGTAGTTGGAACCGAACATGTCGGAGTTGATCGCCTGCGCGATCACGTCCTCGATCTCCTTGGCGGTCGGCCAGATGTCCTTCATGTAGACGTCGTTGCCGTCGGAGTCCTGGCCCAGCGGGTCCTCGAAGAGGTCGACGTCCATCGAGCCGGCCAGCGCGTAGGCCACCACGAGCGGCGGCGACGCGAGGTAGTTCATCTTCACGTCCGGGTTGATCCGACCCTCGAAGTTGCGGTTGCCGGACAGCACGGACACCACGGCCAGGTCGTTGTCCTGCACCGCCTGCGACACCTCGGGGATCAGCGGACCGGAGTTGCCGATGCAGGTCGTGCAGCCGTAGCCGACCAGGTTGAACCCGAGCTTGTCGAGGTACGGCGTCAGCCCGGACTTCTCGTAGTAGTCCGAGACCACCTTGGACCCGGGGGCCAGGGTGGTCTTGACCCACGGCTTGCGCGTCAGGCCCTTCTCGACCGCCTTCTTGGCCAGCAGCGCCGCCCCGATCATCACCGAGGGGTTGGAGGTGTTGGTGCACGACGTGATCGCCGCGATCGAGACGGCACCGTGGTCGAGCTCGAACTTCGTGCCGTCCTCGAGGGTGACCTGGGCCGGGTTGCTGACGCGGCCTCCGTCGCCTGGAGCGGCTGAGACGAGCTCGTTGGGCGGCGCCGAGCCGTTGCCGTGCTCGTGGGACGGCGAGTCGGAGGCCGGGAAGGACTCGGCGACGGACTCGTCGTACCCGTTCTCCTCGCCGGACGTGTCGACGTAGTCGGCCAGGGCGGCCCGGAATGCCTCCTTGGCGTCGGAGAGGGAGACCCGGTCCTGTGGCCGCTTCGGGCCGGCGAGCGAGGGTACGACGGTCGCCAGGTCCAGCTCCAGGCGCTCGGAGTAGCGCGGCTCCGCGTCCGGGTCGTGCCAGAGCCCCTGCTCCTTGGCGTAGGCCTCGACCAGGGCCAGCTGCTCGTCGCTGCGGCCGGTCATCCGGAGGTAGTCGATGGTCTGCTCGTCGATCGGGAACACCGCGATCGTGGAGCCGAACTCGGGGCTCATGTTGCCGATCGTGGCCCGGTTGGCCAGCGGGAGGGCCGAGACGCCGGGGCCGTAGAACTCGACGAACTTGCCGACGACGCCGTGCTTGCGCAGCATCTCGGTGATCGTCAGGACCAGGTCGGTGGCTGTGGCGCCCTCGGGGAGGTCGCCGTTGAGCTTGAAGCCGACCACCCGCGGGATCAGCATCGACACCGGCTGGCCGAGCATGGCGGCCTCGGCCTCGATGCCGCCGACGCCCCAGCCGACCACGCCGATGCCGTTGACCATCGTGGTGTGGGAGTCGGTGCCGACGCAGGTGTCGGGGTAGGCGACGGTCGTGCCGTCGTCCTCACGCGTGAACACGACACGCGCCAGGTGCTCGATGTTGACCTGGTGCACGATGCCGGTGCCGGGCGGCACCACCTTGAAGTCGGAGAACGCGCCCTGCCCCCAGCGCAGGAACTGGTAGCGCTCGCGGTTGCGTTCGTACTCGATCTCGACGTTCCGCTCGAACGCCTCGGGGGTGCCGAAGACGTCGGCGATGACGGAGTGGTCGATGACCATCTCTGCCGGAGCCAGCGGGTTGATCCGTGACGCGTCGCCGCCGAGCTCCTCCATCGCCTCGCGCATCGTGGCCAGGTCGACGACGCACGGGACACCGGTGAAGTCCTGCATGATCACCCGGGCGGGCGTGAACTGGATCTCCTTGTCAGGCTGGCTGTCCGCATCCCAGCCGGCGAGCGCCTTGATGTCGTCGGCGGTGATGTCGGCGCCGTCTTCGGTGCGCAGCAGGTTCTCCAGCAGGACCTTGAGGCTGAACGGCAGCGAATCCACGTCGAGGCCCTCGCCGGTCACCGCGTCGAGACGGAAGATCTCGTACGACTTCCCACCCACGTCCAGCGTGCCTTTCGCGCCGAAGCTGTCCTTGCTGGCCATCAGCCATCTCCTCGTCGGGTTCCGGGATGTCGCTCTCGGTCATCTTGCCGCCGCCGCAGCAGGGCCAGGTAATGAGGCGACCCTAAGTTCGTTCGAACATCTATCTTGATATCAAGATATCTGACGTCGAGGGACCGGGCAAGTCGCGCGGCGGACGTATGCGGCCGAGGCCGCTCGTGGAGAGGATGAGAGGTACCCACCGATTCGAAGGAGAACCACAGATGGGCACGCTCATCGTCACCGCCTTCATGTCGCTCGACGGCGTGGTCGACTCCCCGGGCGGGGAGGAGGGCTATCGGAACAGCGGGTGGACGTTCAAGGACATCACGCACGACCCGGATTCCTACGAGATCAAGGACAGGGAGCAGAAGGAGGCCACGGCCATGCTCATGGGCCGGGTCAGCTACCAGGCCTTCGCACCGGTCTGGCCGAAGATGGACTACTTCGCGGAGTACAACCAGCTGCCGAAGTACGTCGTCTCGACGACGCTCACGGAGACCGATCCGGGCTGGCCGGCCACCATCCTCCCCTCGCTCGACGACGTCGCGGCGCTGAAGGAGGAGGACGGCGGTCCGATCTTGGTGCACGGCAGCGCCACGCTGGCCCGCACCATGTCCGACGCCGGACTGATCGACCGCTACCACCTGCTGGTGTTCCCGGTCCTGCTCGGCGCCGGAAAGCGGCTGTTCAGCGACGCCGACAAGGACAAGACGATGCTGAACGTGGTCGAGAGCGAGTCCTACGGCAACGGTCTGCAGAAGCTCGTCCTGGACGTGGTGCGCTGACGGGCGTTCTCAGCCCTGCTGCGCGTCGGGGAGCAGGCGCGGCTCCAGCCGGGTCTCGACGACCGACCCGTCCGCCTGCCGCTCCACGACGTACGCCGCGACTCCCGGGCGGTCGGCCACCACCTCGGCGATCTCGGTGCCGTCGTAGACGATCCCCACTCCGTCATCGGTCGCGTGCGACGTGGGCAGCGACTTGTCTCCCACCAGCCGGTGCAGCAGCGGCCGGCGCTGGTCCTCGCTGTCGTAGTGCACGCCGTTGCCGTAGGGCAGCAGGCCCATCCCGGGCGGGGAGGACTGCAGGTCGCGACCGAAGCTGTCGGTGGGACCCCCGACGTACCAGCAGATCGAGCCGGCCGAGACTCCGCCGAGCACGACGCCGCTCTCCCAGCACTCGCGCAGCACGTCGTCGAGGCCGTGGGTGCGCCACACGGCGAGCAGGTTCGCCACCGACCCTCCTCCGACCCAGATGACGTCCTGGGCCAGCAGGTGCGCCCGGATGTCCGGGACGTTCGGCATGGTGAAGAGCTCCAGGTGCGAGGCACGCACGTCGGAGCCCGCGAATGCGCGGTAGAACCCGGCGATGCCGTTGAGCGAGTCACCCTGCGCGGTGCCGAGATAGCAGAGCCGCGGTCGGTCCGGGTCGCCCGCCAGGTGGATCGCGTGCTCGATCAACGGCCCGCGCCGCCATTGGAAGGGGCCGAGGTCCGTGGGGAGGAACCCGCCCGAGGTCGCCAGGATTCGCATACCCAGAGACTAAAGAGCACTAGCCGTCTGGCGACAACAGGGCGACACACTCCACGTGATGGGTCATCGGGAAAGGCAACTGGCGATGAGCGTGAGTGCGACCGCTTGCGATTGACTGCGCGCATCGGACCAAACCGACCTCTGACCTGCGGCGATGCCGTTGCTTCGCCTTGACGTCGCCAGAACCTCTCTGCGGGAGGTTGCGAATCAAACCGAGCCCAATCCGAGCGCTCCCGCCGGCGGGCGCCGGCGGTCGCAAACGACCGCAGTTTCAGATCTCGCCGCGAGCGCGGGCCTCGAGGTACTGGTCCATCGACGCCGCCGGAATTCGGCCGCGGTCGGAGCCGACGATGTCGTGCGCGGATGCCCAGCGGCGTACGTCCGCGGGGGTCGGCGGTGCGGGCTCAAGCGGCGGTGCCGCTTCGAGGGCTCGTACGGCGAGATCGCCGATCATCCCCTCCGACAGTCCAACCCGGGCGGCCGCCAGGAACCGGTAGGTCCATTCCTGGGCAAGTTTGCGGGTCTCGCAGAAGACGATCGGCACGCCGGGGAATCGGACCTGGCACTCAGCGATCCCGTCAGCCACGACGTTGGGCCGGACGTGGTCGAGCTTGAAGACCTTCGAATGGCCCTCCTCGACGACCACCGCGGCGCGCGGGATCGCGGCGAGCTCGGTGAGCTGGAACTTCAGCTTGCCGGTGGTCAGCGAGGTGACGAGATCGGCCAGGGACTTGCGCTCGACGCTCGCCTGCAGCAGTCCGTCGACGAGGAGCCCGTAGTCACCGGCCTTGAGCGCCTCGCGGCGGGTTGCCGCCTGCCGGTCGGCGAAGGTGAACGGGTACCGCTCGCGGATGTCGACCACGATCTCCAGGTCCGCGACTCCACTCGCGCGGGCGCCCGGAAGAGAGACCGCGGGGCGTGCTTGTTTGGACGTGCGCGCGGTCTGCCAGAAGATCATCTGCCGCCCGCGGGCATTGGTGATGATGATCTGGGAGCGGTTCTCCCTCCCGCGATCGAGCACGAGGTCGATCGCCGCGCCCCGTCGTACGCAGGACCGCACCGCCACCCGCTCGACGATCTCGGCGTCGACCGGCCACTCCTCGACCCGGTGGCAGAAGACCTTGCCGGTGCGCGGCCACCTGTCCTTCGCCTTGAGGATGATCCCGTCCCCGAGCGGGACCCGGAGCAGGTACGGGAGCGTCGATCCGGGCTCGGTGTCGCGCGCGATGACGAAGTCCTCCGGCATGCCTACAGCTCCCCCGCCGTGACGAGACGATCGAGCGAGATCTCCGCATCGGGCACCTCGAGCAGCAGCGCGCGGTCCTTCCTGGCCGCGGCGACCATCGCCCGCAACCGCTGCCGGTCCTTCTTCGTGAGCTCTTCGTTCCTGACGTCGCGGGCCGTGAACAGCCCGGCGAGGACGACGAAGTCGCGCCGGTGCCGGCCGAGGCCGGCGAGGACGACGAAGTCGCGCCGGTGCCGGCCGAGGCCGGGGTCGCCCGCGTTGCTGAGCGCTGCCGCCTTGCCGACCAGTGCGCCGACGATGCCGGACCGGCGTACGGATCCTTCGCGACCCGCGACCGACACCCGGACGGTCTCGGAGGTGGCCAAGCCCGAAACTCATGACGGCATGATCAGAACCACTAACCCGCACCGTGTTGAGAAACTCCATCACGACGCGGGACGTCACCTGGGAACGATCCAGACTTGGCGTCTTGTCGTGCTGCCTACGGCGGGGCTGCGGCGTTACTCTGCCTGGGTGGGTCCTCGGGAACCTGACCTCTTATCGGAGGAGACTGGCCGCCATTCGGAACGGGTGGAGGCACTCATAGCGCTGGCCGTGGATGACGCGCAGGCGGTCTTGACGTTTCCGGATGTGACGGTTGATGAGATCGTCGATGCCTTGGCCCGCACGGCTTCGTCGAGCCGTCATCGGGTGGTGCTGCGGGTGGCGTTGGAGGCGGCGGTGCATCGCAACATCCAGACGAACCCGTTGCGGGTGGGGTTGCGGGTCGCGCTGACGGTTGCCGGTGCCAGGGGCACGGAGGAGTTGGCGTGGACGAAGACGGTGCTGATGCGGACGGTGCCACGCCCGGGTGAGCATTTGTTCGACGACCCGTTGCCATTTGTGGTCACGAAGGTCACCCATTCGACGTACCAGGGTGTCGGGTTGACGGTTGACTCGCAGGTGGAGGTTGACCCGGCGTTTGTTGAGAGTGGCGAGGACCTTCAGACGACGTTGTCCAGGTGCGGTTGGGAGCGTTGGACGGGCGGCTGACTCACGGGCTCGCCGTGGTTGAAGGGTCCTTGCTCTCGGTGTCGATGAGGATTCCGAACGCGACGAGTCGGTTGTCGGAGTGGAACAGGTCGGCACAGGTTGTCAGCGTGAGCAGGCGTTGGTCGGGTTGTTGAGGTGGTTCGAGGCCCCCGGTGTCGGGATTGTCGGGGTCGGGGGCGAGGACCCAGGCGTCGTCGAAGGTGACCTCGAGGTCGTCGCCGCCGGTGAGCATCTTGTAGGTGTAGACGTGGGTGGGTGTCTCGACGTGGACGAGGTCGCCGGGTTGGAGGTCGGGCAGGTGACGGAAGGGTTCGCCGTGGGTGATGCGGTGGGCGGCGAGGGCGTAGTTTCCGTGTTCGCCCGGTCCGGCGGTTGTCGGGTAGTGGCCGACCCCGGCAGCTAGTACCTCGTCCGTGGTGCCTTCAAGGACGGGCATGACGTAGTTGTCGCCGAACCTGGGGATGCGCAGCAGGGCTGTGACGTCGCCTTGGGGAACTTCGACGGCGTCGTCTTTCGGCGCTGTGGTGTCCGTCGCGGGTGCGCTTCCCCAGGTGTCATGGACCTTGTCGACGATATGGGCCTGGGTTCGGTGCGATGCCCAGGTGGTCCCGTAGACGGCCCAGGCGACGTAGCCGAGGACGGCGATGCCGGCGACGACGAGGGTGACGCCGGCCAGGATGCCCCAATGTCGCTGATGCTGACTTCGTCCCATCTGACCTCCCGAGTCGAGAAATGACGCTACTCCCGCCCTGGCGTCCCGGGCATCGGTTCAGGGTCGTGGGCGTGACACGAGCCAGTTCCGGGAGGACCATCGGTGTGGGCGCGTCACGGGAGATCCCCGGCGTTCGCCCCCTGCTCTGGAGGCGAGGCAGATGAGTGAGAGCATGCCGTTGGGCGGCCTGACGAGTGTGGGCGGCTTGACGTTGGCGGCGACGGGTGTCGCCGAGGGGATGTGGTGGCTAGTTGCCCTGTCCGCGGTGCTCATCGTGGTCGGGGTCGTGGTCTTGCGGCTCAGCTTCCGCCGGCGCGCTGAGCTTCGCAACCACTGAGCGGGCTGGGCGTGAGCACCGACCAGGACGCTGCGCCCCCGACGGCGCCGCTGACCGCGCGGCGGGCGCCGCGGCCGCAGTTCTGGGCGATGCTCGCAGCCGACCTCTTGGTTGCGGCATACGTTGCGCTCTTCTTGTCTGTTTTCGTCACGAACGTGACGGTGGCCGGTGTCGTCACCCTGGGGACGCTGCTGATGTTGGGCGCGAACCTGTGGGCCAGTCACCCAACACCGCCGCCGGTAGCAACCCCTGAGGAGCAGGCGATGCTCGACGGGCTCCGGGTCGTGTGTCTGGTGCCTTGCTACAACGAGGACCCGCCGGCTCTCCAGGCGGGGTTGACGTCGTTGCTGAACCAGTCCCGCAAGCTGCAGGGCATCGTGGTCGTCGATGACGGTTCCACGACGTCGGAGTACGACGACGTCCGTGTCTGGTTGCAGGACGCGGCCCGCGAGCGGGGCGTAGACGCGCACTGGCACCGGCAACCGAACGGTGGGAAGCGGGAGGCCCAAATGGCCGGCATGCACCTGGAGCCGGCCGCCGACATCTACCTGACCGTCGACAGCGACACCATCCTCGACCTCGAGGCGACCAAGGCGTCACTGACCGGGTTCATCGACCCGCACGTCCAGTCGGTGGCTGGGGTCATCCTGACCCTCAACTACGGCACGAACGTGTTGACCCGGATGATGGACCTGCACTTCGTTGCGATGCAGCTCACCGAACGTTCAGCGCTGTCGCGGTTCGGGTCAGTGATGGTCAACAGCGGCGGGTGCGCGTACTACCGCGGCGACATCCTGCGAGACAACGAGTACACGTACCTGCATGAGATGTTCTGGGGTCGTGCGGTGCAGATGTCTGACGACAGTCTGCTGACGTTGTTCGCGCTGCTGCGCGGTCGCACCATCCATGAGCCGTCCGCGTTCGCGTTCACGCTGATGCCGAGCAGCTTCTCCCACCACCGCCGCCAGCAGTTGCGGTGGATGCGCGGCTCGCTCATCCGCTCGACGTGGAGGGCCTGGTACCTGCCGTTGACGGGCTTCGCGTTCTGGGCGCACCTGATCAAGTGGGTGCACTACGCGGCCGCGACCGCGCTCGCCATCGTCATCCTGGTCGCGGCGTTTCGCCAGCCGCTTCTCCTCATTGCCGGCGCCCCGGTCATCATGGGTTTCGAGACCATCGTCGGAGCCCGCTACGTCGGTGTGAAACGCAGCGACCAGACCCTGTGGCAACGGCTCGGGGTGTGGGCGACCGCACCGTTGGCCGGGCTCTGGGCCGAGACGGTCCTGCGGTTCTTCCGGTTCTGGGCTTTCGCGACCGTCCGCAAGACCGGGTGGGGCACGCGCAGCACGGTCGAGGCGGCACTCACCGCAGCCGACCCGCTCACCGACCCCGACAGCTAGCGTTGCCACGCTCCGCGGGACCGGCCGGGGCCGTTGGTTCGGGGACCTCGAATCGCGCTGAACTTCGGACGTCTCGCCCGCTGCTGCCGGTGCTAGCGTGCCTTGTGCGCTCGGGAGCGTTGAGGTGGACACCATGCGCGTCGGCCGTGCTCATCGCGGCCGGTTGGGTGTGTGGTGCGCCCGCCGACGCCGGCCCCACGACCTGCCCCGATGTGCGACCGGTCCTGGTCAACGGCAGCTTCGAGGAGCCGGTCGTCAGGCCGGGCTTTCCGCGCACGACCCCAGCGGACACCGTGCCGGGGTGGGACACCAACCAGCCGGCGATGGAGATCTGGCCGCCCGGTGTCACCGAAGGTCCTCCGTCGGGCGGCGGACCGTACACGGCAGCGCAGGGCGACCAGTTCATCGAGATCAACGCCCAGCAGCCCGAGACCATCCACCAGGACATCAACACGTCCACGGCCGCTCCGTTGGTGCTTCTGGTCGAGGCCTACCACCGGGGCCGCACGAACCCGAACACCGCGCTCGTTGCCGTCGGCGCGCCGGAGGGTCCCTTCGACTTCCATGCCGAGATGACCGACCCGCCGCAGGCGTGGGGCCGCTACGACTGGGCGCTCAACATTCCGGCCGGGCAACCGGTGACCCGGGTGGGGTTCGCGCCGCTGACGGGGACGGGACCGGGCAACTCCATCGGCAACCTGCTCGACGCCGTCCGGGTCCAGGCGGCAGGTTGTCTCGTGGCCACCAAGACCGCGACAACCATCGGGTCGCACCGGGTGCCTCGTGTGGGAGACGTCATCGAGTACCGGGTTCGCACGCGCAACACTGGTCCCACGGCGGTGGCCCTTCCGGTGCTTCGCGACCAGGCGCCGAACGGCACCACCTACGTGACCGGTTCGCTGCGCCTGCTTGATGGCCCGTACCGGGGACCGTTGAGTGATGCGGCAGACGCGGACCGGGGCAGCGTGCGAGCCGGTCGTGTGCGGGTCGACCTCGGCACCAGTGCGGGCGACCAGTTGGCGCCGGGAGCGTCGGTGGGGATGTCGTTCCGAGTCCGGGTGGCCGCGGGCGCGGCGGGGACACGCATCGGGAACGAGGCAACGGTCGGCTACCGGTTGCTCGACTTGGCGCACACCGTGGTCCACGACGCTCAGCTCGCCCGTACCAACACGACCACGTCGGCGGTCGTCCCGACGCCTCCCGCGCCCCCGCCTCCACCAGGCCCGCCGACGCCGACGACATCACCGACGACATCACCGACGACTTCACCAAGCCCGTCTCCTTCGCCCGCTCCTGGCGAGCCGCCATCTCCCGGCGCGACCGCGGGAACGGGCACGGGCGGGTCCCCTCCGGGCGCGGGCGGAACGGGACCCGGGACGGGGTCGGGTCTGCTTCCGAACACCGGCTCGCCCTTGGGTGGGCGGTCCTTGGTGGCACTGCTGGCTACGGGGGTGGCGGCGACAGCCGGCGGGATCGCCCTCGTCACCACCGGTCTCCGGGTGAGAAGCAGACGAAACGGCCGTGTCTCGGGGGCGTAGCGCCCAGATGCGAACGGGCGTACGTTGGTCGAACTGATCGTGGGCTTGGGGGGCTCGGGAGGCTCGGCGCGGTCAGGTTGGCTCCTCGGGAGGGTGTCATGCACGACCAGGAACTCGCGGCCCAAGTCTGCGGCGGCATCCGGGCCTTCCTCTGCGGTGGCTGGTAGTTCTCGTGCTCGGCGTTAGCCCCTTGCGGGCCGGGCCGGTTGAGCGGGCGGGCGTTCCCGCGCTGGGACTGGTTCGCACGGCCACGCGCGTCACCCTGTCGTTGCCGCTTGGGCTCCGGGTGTGGCGCACAGCCCGTGTGTGGGAGATGTGATGGCCGGAGACGACGAGAACCAGCAGGCGACGACCTCTGGCCGGTGGTGGCCCAGGAAGGTCACCCATCTCGTGGTCGTGGCAGCGTTGGTGCTCACCGCCTCGGTGTGGGCGCTTGCGGGCATCAGCTCGGCCGCCGACCCAGCGGTCCAGGTGACGGTGCGTCCGGTCGAGGCGACCGTGTCTGCCGGTGGCCGGGTGGCGTTCCGGGTCGACTACTCCTGCTCAGCACTGGTCGAGCAGTGCACGGGTCTCACGGTCAGCGCGGCCGTCCCGGCCGGCACCGCACCGGGCGGCGGTCCGGCGCCGGTCGTCGCTGGTTCGGGGCGTGGTGAGCGCAACGCCGACGTGGCGTCGGTGACCGGAACCGGGCCGGTGGTGTTCACGTTCCACGCCTTGCCGGGCGGTACGAGTGGTCAGACGCTGGTGAGCTGGCAGGTACCGAACCTGGTGACGCTGCCGGGGACGACGTTCGACCAGGTCCTCACCGTCACCGCGGACGGCACGCCTGCGACGCAGGTGACCTCGGCGCCGGTCAGTGTGCAGGCTGCGGCCGACCTGAGCGCGGTGCTGCAGGTCTCCGACCCGTCGGACCCGTCGCTGGTCGCGGTCGACGACCCGGTCACCTACCAGGTCTACGACTGCAACCCGGGGACAACGGCCCTTGGTGGGCTCGACTACGCGACCCTGTCGCTGGTGCTGACGCTGCCTGCCGGGGTGTCCTTCGGGTCGGCGACCGGCGGCGGGACGTGGGCGCCCGGCGCGCACACGGTGACCTGGCAGGCGCCCAACCCGACTCGGAACGAGTGCGCGGAGCCGGACCGGACCTACTCCGTCACCGTCACCTACCCGGCCGCGGTGTTCCGCCCAGCCGCGAGCAACCCACCGACGGTCAACACGGTGCCCATGAGCTTGCAGGCGAACGCGGTGTCGTTGAGCGGCACACCCGTGTCCGGCACCGACACGCTCGAGCACACCTTCACCGGCCCACCGAGCCCGAACACTCAGGGCAGAACGGCGATGAACTCCGGGCTCGAACCTCAGTTCGATGCCGGCTCACAGCACCTTGCCAGCGACAACGTCACCTCACCGTACGGATTCCAGGAGCAGCAGTACTTCTACCTCGAGCGGCCGGGCGAGACGCCGTACCCGTACCTGCAGAGCATGCTCGCGTTCCAGGATCGGTTGCCGTGCGTGGGACCGACCGTTGCGCGCTCGCCGGCGGTAGCTACCACGGACCCCCTGAACGGGTACCAGCCGGGCTCATGGAGCGTGCCGGCCGACCAGTGCCACGAGCCGGCGTTCGCGACTCGGTGGTTCGACTTCGACGCCTACAGCGCTTCCCGGGTCGCTCAGGTCGAGGTCGTCACCTGGGACGGCACCACCGGCCGGGTGCGTACCTGGACCCCGCCAGGTTCGCTGGGCAGCTTCGCGCTCGCGGTCCACTCGGCCGGCGATGTCGAAGCCGTCGCGAGCTCGGCGGGCGGCACGACCACGCCGGACCTCGACCCGACTGGACCGGCCACCGGGCCCGTGCTGCCGGGTACCACCAGGCCCGGCCATGCAGGTCAGGTCAGCGACCCGAACAGCATCCTCAGCATGGGTGTGCCCGACGACGAGGTCGTCACTGACTTCCGGGTCGTGTACCGCGACGTCGACTACTACAACCAGGTGAACACGAGCTTCTTCGGCCGCTCGACCGCGGCGTTCGCCGCATCCGGGTTCACGACCATGACCAACGACACCAGGTCGTTCTCACTCGGCGCCCCGTACCCGAACGGCACGGGGGCGTCGTCGACGTCGTACACGTGGGCCGGAACGGTGCGGACATTCGTCCAGCAGTTCGTACCCCCGGCCCCGGACCCCACCATCACCTTGACACCGGTCACCGACGTCGATGCCCTTCACGCCGGTGACACACCGACGTGGCAGGTTAAGTTCCGCAACGGCACCAACGGCACGCCGCTGAACCCTTACGTCGCGCTCATCCTGCCGCCGGGCCACACGCTCGTGCCTTCCAGCGTCCAGTGGACGGGCCTCGGTGCCCTCGACGGTGTGGCGCCGACGATGAGCACCTCGACGACGACCATCGCCGGCCATCCCCGCACCCGGGTCGTCTTCACGTGGCCGGCGGCGAACCGGCTCGACAACCCCCTCGACGCTGCCTCACCCGACCATCCGTTCTACCTCAGTGGCGACCTCCCCACGTTGCGCTACGACACCGACCTCGCCCAAGCTGTCGCTGACGGGACCCACTCCGGCGACGACGCGTCCCTGGCCTACCTCCTCGACGGCACCCAGACCCTGACCCCGACCGGGTCCGATGTGCCGCTCGACGAGTTCGACGTCGACGGTGACGGCGACACCACCGAGATGGTCGCCAAGGCATCCGTCGGCTGGACCGCCATCGGCACCTCGAGCGCCCAAGCTTCGCTGGCGGTGCGCGGCGGGGCGGACGACACGTTCGGCTCCTCGGTTCGGATCCCGATCATGGCCGACGACGAGACCCCGACGACCCTCGCGTATCGCATCCGGATGACCAATCACGAGAATCTGCGCCTGAGGGACCTCACCGTCTACGACGTGCTCCCGTACAAGGGCGACTCCGCCATCAGCGCTGCGCTCAACGGGATACGTCGCGGGACCGACTGGGTGCCGACATTCAATGGCATGACCACGGTGCCCGCCGGGGTCACCGTCTCGTACTCCCAGTCGACGAACCCGTGCCGCCCGGAGCTGTTCCCGAACGGGCAGGGTGCGTGCACCGACGACTGGAACACCCAACCGCCCTCAGAGCTCTCCGGGGTGAAGGCGATCCGCCTCCAGGTCGCCGACCCGTACGAACAGCTCGACATCGACAACCCGCCGCTCGACGTCGAGTTCCAGATGACCGCAACACCCGCCTCCGCCGGGGCGGCTCCCCTTCACTTCCGGGCTGCAGGGCTTGCCCGCGCAGCAGCGCCAGTCCCCGCGGGGCCGGTCCTCGTCGGAACTGCTGACAACAACGTCGCGTGGGTAGGCAGCTGGGTCAACGCCGCAGGTGAGCAGGCGCCACTGTTACCCGCGGAGGCGCCGGTCGCCTCCGCGGTCCAGTACCAGGGCCAGCTCCGGGGTCTCGCTTGGCACGACAGCGACCGCGACGGCATCCGCTCCCCCGGCGAGAAGCCACGACCCGGCGTGACCGCCCGACTGCTCACCAGCACGGGCGACACCGTCCGCGCTCCCGACGGTGACGCCGTCACCACGACCACGGACAACCGCGGCCGCTACGGTTTCGCCGTACCCATCGGCTCCTACCGGGTCGCGTTCAGCGGGGCGAAGGACCTGACCAAGCGCCAGGTCGGCACCGACCCGAAGGTCGACAGCGACCCGGCCCGCTCCGACGGCACCACGAGCACTCTCGCCCTCACCACCCAGCAGCCGGGCCTCGCGCACATCGACGCGGGCTACGTGACCGCCCGACCCGAGCCTGAGCCCGAACCGAGCGACGGGGCGCAACCGGCGAGCGGCTCCCCGGGTGGCCCCACGACAGGCGCCGCTGGCGGTCCGGACCTACCCGGTACCGGCAGCGAGATTCCCTGGTGGCTCCCGGGCCTGGGAGCTCTGCTGACCGTGGCCGGTGTGGCGACCGTCTCGGGATCTCGTCTCTCCCGGCGCACCCCGCCACGTCACCTGGGAACCCCGTAACGCCGAGGGGCCATTTGAGGAGCTCCACCAACCCCTCCAGGACTCGCATCCGACGGACCTGCGAGCAACGTCTTGGTCGCCGCAGCGGCCCTCCTATCCATGACCGGCTCGGCCTCGACGGCCTGAAGCTCGAATGAGACGAACACCCAGACAAGGTCAGGGTCCGCCGGCACAGACCTTGGTGGCCGCCCGAATCGTTTGGCCGCCAAGAGTGCGACGAACGCCGCCCCCGACTGCCCGGGCACACGAGATGCCGACCGGGACGGAACGGGGTGGAACGTCGAGGATCTACGAACAATGGGTCAGGTCAGCGACGCTCTCCTGCGTCGTCGGCCGCGTCGACGGCGAGAGACGTCGGTCGGCCGTCCTGGCCCCCTCCTGCTTTGACCAGTGCTCGGGCGGTCCCCGGGCCGCGAACCTTGTCAGCTCAATGGGTACGCCATCTGCTCGCACACAGAAGGAGGACCGCGCCGCCGCCGATCAGCAGGAGCGCCCCGACCAGGAAGCCCAGCGGAGGACCTCCTGCCGCGGGCAGCTCGGCCGCTGTCCCGGGTCCGGGCGAATCCGACGGCTGCGGTGCCGCCGGCTGCGCGGTCGGCGAGGGCGACGGTGCATCCGTCGGCGTTGGTGTCGGCGACACGGTCGGACTGTCACTGGGAGACGGAGACGGAGACGGGGTTGGTGTCGGTGTCGGGGTGGGAGTAGGTGCAGGCGGCACGACGACCGGTCGGGTGGTCCGGGCCGAGGGGCCACCGTTGCGGCTCATCGAGCTACCGGTGAAGACCTGGGTGGTGGAGGTGCCGGCCGACGAGGTCGCGGTCAGCGTGACCGTGTACGTGCCGGCCTCAGCGTACGTGTGGGAGACCTGGGCGCCGCTGGTCGTGGTCGTCTGACCGTCGCCGAAGTCCCATGCGTAGGTGGCGATGTTGCCGAACTCGACGGTTGAGGCAGAGGCGTCCAGCAGCGCTGCTTGCCCGGGCTCGGCAGGCGGGGTCACCGTGAAGGACGCCTCCGGCGCCTGGTCGGGCGCCACGGCGACCCCGAAGGGGCCGTCGCCGACGGGGATCGTCGCGATGACCGTCGCGGACGCCAGGTCGATCACGCTGACCGTGTCACCGAGGAAGTTCGTCACATAGGCGATCGCACCGTCTGGCGTGATCGCGATCGTCTGCGGGCGCTGCCCGACCGGGATCGGGGTCCCGGCCGTGTTGGTCGCGACTGTGATGGGGGTGACCGTGTTCGAGTTGGAGTTCGTTACGTAGGCGTGGGTCCCGTCCGGGGTGATGGCGACACCGAAGGGTCTGTCACCGACCGGGATAGCGGTACCCGGAGTTCCCGAGGCAGTGTCGATGGGCGTGACCGAGTTTCCGGTGCCGTTCGCCACGTAGAGCGTCGCGCCGTCAGGCGTGATCGCGATTCCGTACGGGCTGGCGCCGACGGGAATCGGCGTGCCCACGGTACGGGTAGCGAGTTCCACGGGAACCACGAGGGCGTCGTCGTTGTCGGTTACGTAAGCCGTCGTACCGGAAGGGTTGATCGCGATGAAGATGGGCAGGTCACCGGTCACAATGGCCGGCCCCGTAGTCCGGGTGGCGGTGTCGATGGGCAGGATCGCACTGTTGAAGAGGCGCGCGAGGTACGCGGTCGTGCCGTCGGGTGTCACGGCGAGTCCGTACGGGGTCGCGCCCACGGCGATCGGGGATCCGCTCGCTGCGCCGTTGGCGTCGTAGGTAGTCACGACGGTATCGCCGTTGTTGGTCACGTAGGCGGTCTGACCGTCCGGGGCGAAGGCCACCGCGAGGGGGATATTCCCCGCACTTACGTTCGTGAGGCTGGACCGGTCGGAGTTGAGGAAGGTCGCGAGGTTGTCGGTCTGCTCGACGCTGACGTAGACGCGCCACGCAGCTCCCGTGTCCTCGGCGGTTGCCGCAGTCGGGCGCAGCACGATTGGCGCCGCTGCCAGCGCAAACGCGAGGAGCGGCGTGACGGCGGCTCGGACCAGCCTCACCCCTGGAGGGTACGCCGAGTGCGCGGGCGATGGCGAGAGCTCAACCAGCCTTGCCACGCCCGGTGTACCCGGCAACGCGCATCGCCGCTAGTGCAGCCCGCCGGGACAGCGCACCGCCAGGGTGGCGGCGTCATACATGAGAAACAGGATGGGGCGATGCGGTCGCCTATCGATTGCGTCGCGCTCACCTCGACGGCGACGAGTCGCGCATTCAACTCCCGTCGGGGCGCGACAGCAGAGTGCTAGTCACCGGGTTCGGGTGAAGTACGCGCGGCGGCGGTCCACGATGGTTGGACTGAAAACGCTCGCGGCACAAGCAGCGAGGTGTCTACGAGGAGGAGTGACCGTGAGCACGTTGCAGCGTCAGGTTCTGCCGATCCCCGACCGTGCGGCGAACGCGCCGGCGACGTACGACGCGAAGGATCCGGACACCGCGTTCCCGCCGATCGAGCCGCTCCGCCCGCCGGAGGGTGCGCCGAACGTGCTGATCGTGCTCATCGACGACTGCGGGTTCGGTGCGTCGAGCGCGTTCGGTGGGCCGGCGCACACGCCCACGTTCGAACGGCTCGCCGGCGAGGGGTTGCGCTACACGCGCTTCCACACGACCGCGCTCTGCTCTCCGACCCGGGCCGCGCTGCTGTCGGGGCGCAACCACCACAGCGTCGGCATGGGTGGCATCACCGAGATCGCCACGTCCGCGCCCGGTTACAGCTCGGTGCGGCCCAACGACTGCGCGCCGCTGGCGGAGACGCTGAAGCTGAACGGGTACTCCACGGCGCAGTTCGGGAAGTGCCACGAGGTCCCCGTGTGGCAGACCAGCCCGATGGGCCCCTTCGACGCCTGGCCCTCCGGCGGCGGCGGCTTCGAGCACTTCTACGGCTTCATCGGCGGCGAGACCAACCAGTACGCACCGGCCCTGTACGAGAACCTCACCCCCGTCGACCCGGACCGCACCCCAGAGGAGGGCTACCACCTCACCGAGGACCTCACCGACCACGCCATCTCCTGGGTTCGCCAGCAGAAGGCGCTGATGCCGGACAAGCCCTTCTTCGCCTACTACGCCCCCGGCGCCACCCACGCCCCGCACCACGTTCCCCTTGAGTGGTCGGACAGGTACCAGGGGAAGTTCGACCAGGGCTGGGACGCTCTCCGCGCGGAGACCTTCGCCCGCCAGAAGGACCTCGGCGTGGTCCCGGAGTCGGCCGAGCTGACCGCACGACACGAGCAGATCCCCGCCTGGGACGAGATGCCCGACGACCTCAAGCCGGTGCTCGCGCGCCAGATGGAGGTCTACGCCGGGTTCCTCGAACACACCGACCACCACGTCGGGCGCCTCATCGACGCCCTAGCGGATCTGGAGGTCCTCGACGACACGCTGGTCTACGTCATCGTCGGCGACAACGGCGCCTCGGCCGAAGGTGACGTGCACGGCTGCTTCAACGAAATCATCAACCTCAACGGCGCCGCCGAGCTCCAGACGACCCAGTTCATGATCGACAAGATCGACGACTTCGGCACACCCGCCGCCTACAACCACTACGCCGTCGGGTGGGCGCACGCGATGAACACGCCCTACCAATGGACGAAGCAGGTCGCCTCCCACTACGGCGGCACCCGCACCGGCACCATCGTCCGCTGGCCCAACGGCATCGACGCGGCCGGCGAGACCCGCCACCAGTTCCACCACGTCATCGACGTCGCCCCCACCATCCTCGAGGCCGCAGGCCTCCCGGAGCCGACGTTCGTCCACGGGGTCCAGCAGCGCCCCTACGAAGGCACCAGCATGAGCTACACCTTCGACGACCCCGACGCGGCCGACCGGCGCCGCACCCAGTACTTCGAGATGTTCGTCAACCGCGGGATCTACCACCAGGGCTGGACCGCAGTCACCCGTCACTCGATCCCGTGGGACCAGGGCAAACCGCTCCCACCCATCGACGACGACGTCTGGGAGCTCTACGGACCCGACGACTGGACCCAAGCCCACGACCTCGCCGCCACCGACCCCGAACGACTCGCGCACCTGCAGCAGAAGTTCCTGCTCGAGGCCTCCAAGTACAAGGTCTTCCCCCTCGACGACCGCCGCATCGAACGCTTCAACTCTGACCTCGCCGGCCGTCCGACGCTGATCCGGGGCACCAGCCAGGTGCTCTTCGGGGGCATGGGGCGTCTGACGGAGAACGTCGTCCTCAACGTGAAGAACAAGTCGCACGCCGTCACCGCCGACCTCGCCATCCCCGACGGCGGCGCCAGCGGCGTGGTCATCGCTCAGGGTGGCGCGTTCGGCGGCTGGAGCATCTACCTCCACGAAGGGTGCCCGACGTACTGCTACAACCTGTTCGGCCTCACCCAGACCCCCATCCGGGCCAAGGATCCTGTGTCGGCCGGCGACCACCAGGTGCGTCTCGAGTTCACCTACGACGGTGGCGGACTCGGCAAGGGCGCCACCGCCGACCTCTACGTCGACGGCCACCAGGTCGCGACCGGCCGCATCGACGCGACCGTCCCACTCGCGTTCTCCGGCGACGAGACCATGGACGTCGGGTCCGACACCGGCACCCCCGTCAGTGACGACTACACCAGCCGCACCAGCCACTTCACCGGCCGCATCCACCGAGTCCAGATCGACCTCGGCGACGACGCTCAGGACAACGACCACCTCATCACCGCCGAGGAACGGATGCGGATCATCACCACCCGGCAATGAGAGCGCTCTGCCGCCTGCTCCGGCGACGTTCAGCCACAGCACGCCCCGACCAACGGCGGGCGCGGGGACGTCCATGGTCATCAATGGCCGCGGTTGAGGAGCGCGAGCTCGCCCAGCCCGATGCAGGCTACTGCGGACGCGACGAGGAGGGCCGGCGCAGCCAGCGGCCGCTGACCCAAGCTGAGTCGCGTCAACCCCCAGAGCACGGGGACCGCGGGGATCACGATCACCACCAAAGCCAGCATACCGAGGCCCTCGGCGAGGAGCCGCACTCCCATGACGACGCCGACCACCAGGGTCAGCGCCGATCGCTGGAGGCCCAGTGCCGTGCGCGCCTCGGACAGTCCCTGGTCGCCCTGGTCCGCACTCACGAGATGAAGACGGCGAACACGGTCGCGATGGTCGCCACGGAGATCGACAGCAGCACGCCGGCGCGGAGCCGGGGAAGGGCCTGCGCGTGTCTCATCGCCCGCTCGGCGTGCGCCCAGCGCCACCAGGCGTGGAGGGCCGAGACGATGCCCAGGACGACAAGCGCCACCGCCATCCCGCGCTCGACACGGGGCGGGATCGACAGGTCGACGGCGTCGAGGGCGGCGCCAGCCACGATCAGTGCCAGGGAGGTCCGGATCCAGGCCAGGAACGTGCGCTCGTTGGCAAGGCTGAATCGGAAGTCCGGCTCCGTCCCGGAGGTATAGACGTCTCCGGGCCACCATGACCCCGCGGCTGCCGCGCGCGACCCGTGCCGTTGGTCCGGTGATCCTCGCGGCGTCACGGTGCCGCCACCTTGGAGCCGAGGTCGTCCGCCACCGGGTTGCGCCTGACAGCACGTGTCACGACGAAGACCCCGACGAGGAAGAGCAGGACCATCGCGATCGGACGTCCCAGCAGGTAGGTCGCGTCTCCGTCGGACAGCGTCATCGTCTGCCGCATCGCCAGCTCGAGCGTCGGGGCCAGCACGATGGCCAGGACGAACCCGGTCATGCTGAAACCGGACCGTCGGAGGACGAAGCTGATCGCCCCTGCCGCCAGCAGGACCACGACATCGAACATGGAGTTGCTCTCGGTGTAGACACCGATGACGCACAGCCCCAGGATCAGCGGAGCCATCAGCCCCGGCGGCACGGCCAGCAGCCTGGTGAACAGCCCGACGAGGGGGAGGTTGAGCACCAGCAGCATCACGTTGCCGAGGTACATCGACGCGATAACGATCCAGAAGAGCTCCGGCTGGTCGTTCACGAAGGTCGGACCGGGGACGATGCCGTTGAGGACGAGCGCGGACAGCACCAGAGCCATGGTGGGGGCAAATGGGATGCCCAGGATCAGCAGCGGCACGAAAGCCGCTCCTGCTGCGGCGTTGTTGGCCGCCTCGGGTCCGGCGACACCCTCGACGGCGCCCTTGCCGAACTCGTCGGGGTTCTTGGAGATCCGTCGCTCGGTGACGTAGGACGCGAAGGTCGAGATCACGGCGGACGGTCCGGGTACCAGACCGAATACGAACCCGATGGCCGAGCCACGAAGGGCGGCCGGGAGCGCGCGCCGCGCTTCTGTCTTCGTGGGCAGCAGTTCGCGCATCCGCGGCGCCTTGACCCGTTCGGGATGCCACGTGCGGCTGATCATCGTGAGGGCCTCGGAGACTCCGAAGACGCCCATGACCAGGGCGGTGAAGCTGATTCCCTGCGCGAGGTCAGTGGAGCCGTAGGTGAACCGCAAGGTCCCGGTTGTCGGGTCGGTGCCGATGGTGGCGACCAGAAGGCCGGCGGCGACCATGGCGACCGACTTCGCCGCCGATCCCGGTGACAGCGCGATCAGGAGCGCCAATCCTGCGATCGCCAGCGCCATGTACTCCGGCGGACCCAGCTTGACCGCGAGGTCGCTCAGGACGGGCGCGAAGAGCATGAGCCCGACGATGGCCACCGTGCCTGCGATGAAGGATGAGACCGCGGCGATGGTGAGCGCGGCTCCCGCCCGGCCCCGCTTCGTCATCTCGTAGCCATCAACTGCGGTCACCACCGACGATGCCTCGCCCGGAACGTTGAGCAGGATCGAGGTCGTCGATCCACCGTAGGTCGAACCGAAGTAGATCCCGGCGAAGAGCACCAGGGATCCGGCCGCCCCGACCTCGGTGGTGACCCCGAGCAGGACCGACATGGCGCCGATCGGTCCAATCCCGGGGAGTACGCCGACCAGCGTGCCGAGGACGACGCCGGCGATGGCCAGCAGGATCAAGGTCGGATCGGCGAAGGCACTGAAACCCTGCCCGAGGTTGCTGAACGTGTCTCCCACGGCTACCCCTCCATCTCGGTCGTTGCTCGAGTGCTCACATCAGCCCCAGGGAGCCGACGGGCAGTGGAACCAGCAGCCACTGCACGAAGATCAGCCAGACGGCCACACCGAATCCAGCTCCCAGGAGCGCGGACCGGAGCCAGCCGGCGGCGCCCAGGAGCCTGGCCATGAGCGCGATGGCCACCGAGAGAGTCGTGATGAATCCGGTCGTTCCGGCCAGGACCGGGACCAGTGCGGTGATGGCCAGCGCGCCGAGGATCTTGCCCCAAGCGACGTCGCCGCCGAAGTCCTCCTCGGGCTCTGGCTCGGACGTGGCGCGGAGCTCCTCGACCAGGCTTGCCGCGCTCGTGGCAACCAGCAACGCAGCCACGAGCAGGGGGAACACCCCCGGTCCTGGGTTGCCGAAGTCACCGAGTCCGACTCTGCAAGCCTCGACCATGAACCAGGCCCCCAGGACCAGCAGGACAAGGGAGACCACCATGTCGGTGCGTAACCCACGCAGCAAGCCCGGAGGCTCCGGGACCGGCGAGCTCGCCGATCCCGGAGTGTCCTCGTGCATCTCAGTCACTGAGGATCGTCTCGGCCTTGTCGGACTTCTCCTCGAACGCCTTGCTCGCTGCGGCGCCGTCGGCCTCCCACCGCTCGATGCCGACCTTCGACGTCGCCGTTCCGAACTCGTCACTGCTGACAGCTGAGGCGAACGCCTCCTGCAGCTTGCTCTCGACGTCGTCAGGCAGACCGTCGGGTGCCATCACGGCGTAGTAACCCGACCAGTCCAGGTCGACCCCCTGCGAGGCGAACGTGGGGATGTCCGCGGCAAGGCTGGACGGCTCCGGCGTCATGATGCCCAACGAGCGCAGCTTGCCGCCCTTGATCTGCGGCAGCGCTCCCGCGAGCTGCATCATGGCCGCGTCGAGGTTGCCGCCGAGCAGTGCGGTCGTGCTCGCCGCGTCACTCTCGATCGGGACTCCCTTGAACTTCGCGCCGGTCGCGTCCTCCATCAGCTGGGCCGGGACCGCATAGTTGAGGACTCCCTCCCCGAGCGTCACTGTGTCGGGGCTCTTCTTCCCTGCCTCGATCAGGTCGTCCAGGGTCCGGTAGGGCGACTTCGCGGAGACCACCACCATGACCCCGCCCGTGGCGACCCCGGTCAGGATGTCGGCCTTCTCCGGGTCGTAGGCGAGCTTCTCGACGTGCGGCACCAGGGTGAAGGGTCCGTCGGGGAGCAGGGCCACCGTGTAACCATCGGCCTTGCCGTTCAGCACCTTGGCCGTGCCGACGGTGCCGTTGCCACCGTCGACGTTGACGACCTGCACGTCCTTGTCGAGCTCACCGGTCTTGTTGACGGCGTCAACCAGGGTGCGTGCGATCAGGTCGGTGCCCGAGCCAGCCGGATAGGGCACGACCAGCTCGATGGTCCGGACCGGGAAGTCCGCGGAGGACGTCGATCCGGAGCAGCCGGAGACGCTCAGGGTGAGGGCGACTGCGACGGTGAGGGCCGCGGCGGGGCGCAGACGGGTTGAGTGAAATGCGGACATGCGGATCTCCAGGGATCTCTTCGAGGTGAGCGCGGCAGGCCAAGCGGGCCCGCAGCGCGTGTGGGTGAGGCGTGGTGCGAGAGACCGACGGCGGTGCGGTCGGTCAGGCTGGAGCGAGCACGCGCGCGGCCAGCCGCTCCCGGTGCTGGGCCGGGGTGTTCAACAGACGCTCGGACGCCAGGGCCCGGCGAAGGTGCCGATGGCAGTCGAGCTCGGTGGTGAAGCCGAGGCCGCCATGGATCTGCAGGCTGTCCCGGGCGCACCTGACGTAGGACTCGGCGCAGTAGACGGCGGCGATGGATCCCAGCTCGTCCGCGTCGGACGAACCCGAGTCGAGCACGTTCGCCAACTGGCGCAACGCGGCGTGTCCGGACCGCACCTGTAGGTACATGTCCGCGAGCCGGTGCTTGATCGCCTGGAACGACCCGATCGGGCGTCCGAACTGGTAGCGCACCTTGGCGTACTCGGTGGCGTCGGCCAGGCATCGCCGGGCGCCGCCGACCTGCTCAGCGGCGAGCGCGAACGATGCCGCTCGCGTCACGGCCCGCAGCACCTCGGTCCCTTCCACGCCGGTGAGCAGACGCTCGCCGGGTGCCTGGGCCAAGGAGACCTCCGCATGGGACCGGTCCAGGTCCAGAGAGACCAATTGTGTCGTCGAGACCTGGGCGTCGGACGGCTCGACCAGGTAGAAGTCATGGCCATCCGGTCCCTCAGAACACACGATGTAGAGGTCGGCGCCGGCTCCGTCGATGACCCCTCGGGCGGTGCCGGAGAGCACGACCTCTCCGTCGTGGCCATCGGCGGCCACGAGCGCTCTGCGCTGCGACTCGTCGTGGCCGATGAACGCCGCTCGCTGCGCACCGGTGGCCAACTCAGCGAGTCGGGGATGGTCAGTGGCGGCCAGCACCACGGCGTACGTCGCGAGCACGGCGTGGGAGAGGAAGGGTGCGCTTGCCAGGGCGTAGCCGAGCTCCTCCATCACCACTGCGAGGTCGGCGAACGTGCCGCCGGCGCCGGCGCTGGTCTCGGGGACCATCAGCCCCGCGACGCCCAACTCGTCGCTGAGCAGCTTCCACTCGACGCCGGGGTGATGGTCTCGGGTGCTCGGGTCGAGGGCGGCGAGCAGCGCGTCCTGGAGCGCTTCCTGTTCGGGCGTGAGCAGCAGGCTCATGGTCCGTCCCATCACGAGGTCTGGGTGCCGACGCGGAGGTCGCGAAACGGCACGTCGTCGTTGCGGTAGGGGTCGCGGGGCAGCCCGAGGACCTGCTCGGCGATCGTGTTGCGTTGCACGTCATCGGTGCCGCCGCCCAGGGAGAGCGCGCAGGCGTCGAGGAGTGCGAACGTCCAGCTGTCCCGATCGTCGTCCTGCTCCCAGGACGTGCCGTCGGTGAAGGCGACGTCCGCCACGAGCCGCGAGGCGAGCCGGCCGTTGTCTGAGCGCCAGAGCTTGCCGACCGAGGTCTCCGGGCCCAACCGGCCACCCGCCGCCACCGACTGGGCCTGGTACTCGTCGACCAGTCCGGCAAGCCGCTGCCCGATGAGACAGTCGACGAGGGCGGCGCGGACGGTGTCGCTGGACGCGAGCTCGGCTCGTTGAGCCACCAGGTCGCGCAACCGGTCGAACGGCACCGGCTGACGGCCGCCGCCACCGCCGATCGTGCTGCGCTCGCTGCGCAGGAGCGACACGGCGACGGCCCAACCGCGGTCGCACTCCCCCACGACGTTCTGCTCGGGGATGTCGACGTCGTCGAAGAAGACCTCGTTGAACTCGCTGGCGCCGGTGATCTGCTCGATCGGTCGGACGGTGACACCGGGCTGCCGCATCGGGACCACGAACATGGTGATGCCTTTGTGCTTGGGCACATCGAGGTTGGTCCGCGCCAGGCAGATGCCGAGGTCAGCCACCTCGGCGCCCGAGGTCCACACCTTCTGACCATTCAGCTTCCAACCACGGTCCGTCCGGGTCGCCCGCGTCTGGAGTCCGGCCAGGTCCGACCCCGCGCCGGGTTCGGAGTAGAGCTGGCACCAGATCTCGTCACCCCGCAGGCCGGGACGGACGTACCGCTGCCGGAGCTGCTCCGAGCCGTGGGACAGGATGGTGGGGATCGCCATTCCGGTCCCGATCGTGAAGACGTCGTCCTCGGACGGCACGGCCCCCTTCGCCAGCTGGTCGAAGCGGATGCGCGCCGCGGGGCCGAGGCCGGCGCCGCCGTACTCCGCAGGTACGTCGAGGCCGGCCAGGCCGGCGTCGTACAGGGCGGCACGGTAGGCCCGCGCGCGCGGCACCCGGCCGGCGTGGCCGTGCAGGATCTCAGGCAGCGCGACCAGGAATCGTTCGATTCGGTCGTCGAGGTCGTCAGGGACATTGCTTCCGATCATCGGTGGTCCTCCTGACCTGGCTCGGGAGTGGGAGCGAGACGGGGCACGACCGCCTCGCCAAGCCGTGCAGCGGCGACAACCTCGGTGAAGTGGGCGCGCGCGTCGGGAGAGCCGGCTGCTGCTCGTACGGCGCCAAGCGTGCGGCGGACTCCCTCGGCGGGCAGCGCGGCCAGCTGCGCCGCCAGGTCCCGCGCCAGGTTCGACGCGCCGCCGCGGGGAGCCTGTCGATCGGCGAGACCCGTGCGGAGCATCTCCTCAGCGGTCAGCCGCTCTCCGAGCAGGCTGATGCGCCGCGCGAGGCCCGGCCCGTGCCTCCGTGTCAACCATGTGATGCCGATGGGCGCGGCGAGTCCCTGGTGCACCTCGCCGAGCCGCAGGCTCGCCTCCGGTCCGACGACCAGGAAGTCGGCAGCCAGTGCCAGCGCCGCGCCGGCGTTGATGGCAGCGCCTTCGAGACCGATGACGACCGGGACCGGGCAGTCGGCCAGCAGGACGTGGACGTCGAGCCACACTTCCACGAAGCGCGCCGTCCAGCCGCGCTCCGACGCCGACTCGGCCATCGCCTTCAGATCGAGACCGCTGCACAGCACCGGTCCCTGACCCAGCAGCACGATCGCCTGGACCTCAGCCGAGCCGGTCGCGACCGACAGGTGCTCACGCAGCAGCTCGACCGCGGGGATGTCGAGTGCGTTGCGGCGGGCCGGCCGGTCGAGCACGATCTCGGCCACGCCGTTGGCGAGCGTGGAGGTGACGGCGCCCGGCTCCAGCGGACTGATCGCACTCATGCGTCCACCCGGGGACGGAAGGCGGACACCGCGCCGCACTCGACCAGGGAGGCGATCTCGGTCTCCGACAGACCGACGTCGGTGAGGATCTGTTCGGTGTGCTCGCCCGCCAAGGGCACGTCACCGTCCTCCTCGCTCCAGCCATGGAGGCGGAACGGCAGGCGCGGCACGGCGACGTGCCCGCCGAGCGAGTCGGAGGCGGTCAGGAACATTCCGCTCTCGAGAGCGTCTGGGGAGGTGGGCACCTCTCCGATGGTCCGGATCGCGCCGGCGACGATGCCGTGGTCGGTCAGCCGGGCCAGCAGCTCGGCACGGGAGTAGCCGGACAACGCTTGATGCAGAAGCTCGAGGAGCTCCGTACGGTGGCGCACCCGGCTCGGGTTGTCGGCGAAGCGTGGGTCGTCCAGGAGGCCGGGACGTCCGATGACGTCGCAGAGCCTGCGCCAATGTGCCGGGGTGTAGGCCGAGAGCACGATGTCGCCGTCGGCGACCCGGATGACGTCGGCCGCGGGGGCGACCGTGGGCTGCCCATTGCCCGAGCGCATGAGCTCGATCCCGGTTGCGTCGGCCTCTGCCCAGACGGGCCCTTGAAGGTGGACGGCGGCCTCCAGGAGCGACACATGCACGTGGTCTCCCACGCCGGAGCGCTCTCGCACGAACAGGGCCGCCAGCACCCCCTGGGCGAGCTGCGTGGACGCAGCGACGTCCACCACCGGGTACCCCACACGTTGGGGGTCCCGCCCGGGTTCGCCCGTCATCGACATCATGCCGCTCTCGGCCTGAGCCGCGATGTCGAGGCCGGCGCGGTTTCGAGACGGTCCGTCGCTCGGAAACCCAGACACCGAGGCGTAGATCAGGCGCGGGTTCTTCTCGCGCAGCTCCTCGTGTCCGAGGCCGAGGGCCGTCATGGCGCCGGGCCGCATGTTCTGCACGACGACGTCTGCCGACGCGGCCAGCCTGAGGGCTACCGTTTGCCCTTCGGCGGAGCGCAGGTCCAGGGCGATCGAGCGCTTGCCCCGGTTGAACGTCCGCACGATCGCGTTGCCGTAGGAGCCCGACTGCCGGCCGGCCTCGCCTCCAACGGGCTCGACCTTGATCACCTCGGCGCCGAGGGCGGCCAGCACGCCGGCCGCACCGGGGCCGGCGATCAGCTGGCCGAAATCCACGACCCGGACGCCGTCGAGCGGCTTCCGCTCGACCCTCGCATCACTGCTCATGTGCCGACCTTCCGATGTAGACCTCAGCCTCTGCGGCCTCCGCGCTCCGATCGAGCGATGTGAAGTGAAGCACGCGAGTTGTGACGTACGCAACCCTTAAGTGAAGATTGATTCGGCCAGAATTTGGGCTGGCCTTACGCCCATAAGTGAGTAATCATTCCCATGTAGTCACCCAGGAAGATGGAGGGATCGGACCGATGTCGAACGTCGACGGCGTGCCCGACCGAGTCATCGTCCGCCGCCCGCGCAACCGCAAGGCCCAGATCCTGGAGGCGGCTGCAGCCCTGTTCCAGCGCTCGGGTTTCAACCAGGTGACGATGGAGGCGATCGCCTCAGACGTCGGCATCACCGTCGGCGCTCTCTACCGCCACTTCCCTGGCAAGCAGGAGCTGCTCGACCAGGTGATGGTCCACGAGGTGATCACGTTCGAGGCCGCCCTGCGCCCTGCGGCACAGCACTCCATCCACGAGCTGTGCGAGATCGTCGTCGACCGGGTCCTGGAGACCCCCGGCGGGACAGCGATGCTCTTCCGCCACATGCACAGCCTCTCGGACGGCGCCGGGCGGGTGGTCCGCAGCGAGTTCCGCACCTGCACGGCGATGCTGCAGCGAGCACTGCTGCGAGAACGCACGGACTGCAGCGAGGTCGGTGCGGACGCGATCTCGTGGGCCATCCTGGCCGTGACGGGGAGCCCGGTCCTGCATCAAGTGCCTGTCCGCCGCGCAGCCCAGCGAGACCTCCTGCTCGACGCCTGCCGTCGAGTCTGCGCAGTCGCGATGACCGCTCCCGATCAGGCCACGGCGTCCGCTCCCTCCCCCACGATGAACGCCTCCTCCTCCACCCCGGTCCGGCGACGTGAGGAGATCCTGGAAGCCGTCTACACGCTCTCCCGGCAGCACGGCTTCGCGAACGTCACAATGGACCAGATCGCCGAGCAGGTGGGCATCGCGACGTCGAGCCTCTACAACCACTTCGACAGCAAGCTCAGCATCCTGGGCGCCTCGTTCCTCCGCTCGGCCCAGATCCTCGAGCTCGAGGCCGACCAGGCGGAGCGCAGGAGCACGGACTCCCGAATGGTCCTGACCGACTTCGCCCAGAGCTACATCCGCGTCGCCCTGACGCAGGGCAACACCCCCATCTACTTCGTCACCGCCGAGCGCTCGGCGATGCCTGAGGAGCTGAGGCGGATGCAGCGGGACTACGTCGACCGATGGGCCATGCACCTCAGCCTCGAGCCTCGGGCCGGGCGGGTGGTGATCGTGGCCGCCCTGGCTGTCGTCAACTACCTCACCCAGACCCCGCACGTCGCAAGCCAGGCGGGATTCGCCACCAACCTCGAGCACATGGTCCTGGCCGTGCTCGAGGTTGGCCTCGATCACTCAGGACCGTGACCTGAGTCCCCTCGCCGACCGCATCCGCTGCCAGAACCACCAACACGTCCGATCCCGCCCCGCCACTCAGGAGATACCATGCCCGTCCCGCTCACCTTCTGCCACGCGTTCCAGGAGACCGCTGCAGCGAACCCGGACCGGGTCGCACTTCGCACCCTCGGGGGCGCCACCTCGCTCACCTGGGGTCAGTACGCCGAGCGGGTTCGGTCGATCGCGTCTGGATTGGCCGGCCTCGGCGTCCGACCCGGTGACACCGTGGCGCTGATGCTGTCCAACCGACCCGAGTTCCACCTGGTCGACACGGCCGCGCTGCACCTCGGAGCGACGCCGTTCTCGGTCTACAACACCAGCACCATCGAGACGATCCGCTACCTCTTCGACAACGCCGAGAACCGGGTCGTCGTGTGCGAGGAGGCCTTCGTCCCCGTCCTGCTCGAGGCACGGGCACAGGGCAGCAAGATCGAGCACATCGTCTGCGTGGACGCGGCGCCTACCGGGACGGTCGCGCTGACCGAGGTTGAGACCACCCCCGCTCCAGGCTTCGACTTCGAGGCATCGTGGCGGAGTGTCCAGCCGGACGACCTGCTGACGATCGTCTACACGTCGGGCACGACGGGCACACCCAAGGGGGTCGAGCTCACGCACGCGAATGTCCTGGTGAGCGCCCAGGCGACCATCGGCGCCGATCTCGGCCCGCGACGTCACGAGCGGGTGCTGTCCTATCTCCCGGACGCGCACGTGGCCAACCGCCTCCTGGCCCACTACGTGGCGATGATCCAGGCGGCCGAGGTCACGGACATCGCGAATCCGCGCGAGGTGGTGGCCGGACTGGTCGAGGTACGACCCCAGGTGTTCTTCGGCGTCCCGCAGACCTGGTACAAGCTCAGGACCGGTACCGAACTGGCCCTGGCAGCAGAACCCGACGCAGCGAAGCGGGAGGCGGCCGCGCAGGCATTCGAGATCGGCCTGCGCAAGGTGCGCGTCGAGCAGTACGGCGGCAAGCCCGACACCGAGCTGCTGACGCAGTACGCGGAGGCGGACAGGATGGTCTTCGGTCCGCTGCGGGCCCGGCTGGGGCTGGACCAGGTGCGGGTGGCCGCGTCGGGCGCGGCCCCGGTGACCCCGGAGGCACACGAGTTCATGATGGTCCTCGGGATCTTGGTGCGTGAGGTCTACGGCATGACGGAGAGCTCCGCGATCGCGACCACCCACCCCGTCGACGACATCCGGGTCGGGACCGTGGGCAAGCCCTACCCCGAGCTCGAGGTGAGCCTGGCCGACGACGGGGAGCTCCTTATCCGGGGTCCGGTCGTGATGCGCGGCTACCGCAAGGAGCCGGAGAAGACAGCAGAGGCGATCGACGCCGACGGCTGGCTGCACACCGGTGACATCGCGACCATCCAGGATGGGCACGTCTCGATCGTCGACCGCAAGAAGGACCTGATGATCAACTCCTCGGGGAAGAACATGTCCCCGTCCTACATCGAGGGCACGGTGCGCGACGCCTGTCCGCTGGCGGGCGCGGTGGTGGCGATCGCCGACCACAAGCCGTTCGTGTCCGTGCTGGTAGTGCTGGATCCCGATGCCGTTACGGCGTTCGCGACCCAGCACGGGCTGGAGCCGGACATCACTGCGCTCTCCTCCGACCAGACGCTGCTCGAGGCCATGCAGCAGGGCATTGATGTCGCCAACCGCAAACTTGCGAGGGTCGAGCAGGTGCGCGCTTTCACTGTCGTCCCGGAGTACTGGGTGCCCGGCAGCGACGTCCTCACTCCCACCATGAAGGTCCGCCGTCGGCCTGTCAGCGTCCGATACGCCGCGCAGATCGACGCCATGTACGCCGGCTGACGGCCGCCCCGACGCACCTCCCGCTCTCCGGAAGCGCGAAGGGCGGCCGACCCGAGGTCGACCGCCCTTCGCGCGGGCTCACCCCGCTGGGATCAGGGCGTCACCATCGCGAACGCCCGGTCGAAGGTGTCCAGCACCCCCGCGAGCGTGTCCAGCGTCCCCAGGTCCCCCTCGTAGGACAGCACTCCGGACTCGAGAGCCGCCCGGCCGCGAACCGGATCCATCAGCAGTCCGGCGATGGCCGGCTTGGGTCCACGGAAGGTCAACGTCGCACCGTCGGCGTGCTCGCGTCGCGCGTTGAGAACACCGTTGCGCACCCACATCGTCCAGTTGCCACCGCTGGGCTCGAAGGTGAAGTTGATCCGCAGGTCGACCTCCGCTGCCTTCTCACCGATGACGTGGACCCCGACGAAGTCGAACAGCAGGTCGATCGGCATCGCCAGGATCGCGTCCAACGAGGCGGTGGTCGGCGTACCCCTGGTGAGGATGCCCTCGCGCAGCTCCTTGGCTGCGGTCAGGAAGATCGCGCGGTACTGGGTGTTCTCCTGCTGGTAGCCCAGCTGTTCATAGGCGTCCGCCTGCAGCTCCTTGGCCTCGCTGTCGTTCGGGTCGCCGAACACGGCGTGGTGGAGCACCTGGACAGCCCACCGGTAGTCGCCGGCCTCGATCGCAGTGCGGCCCGCCTCGATGACCCTCTCGCGGCCGACGAGGTCGATGTGCCGGCGAGCGTTGTCGCCAGGGAGCAGTGGCAGGATCGAGGCGGGATCACCGTCCCAGTAACCCAGCTCCTTATAGAAGACAGCACGGACGTTGTGGTGCAAGCCGCCGTGGTAGTAGCGGTTGTACCACTTCCTGCCGAGCGCATCCGGCAGCTCGACGGACTCCGCAGCTTCGTACGACGTCAGACCCTGGTTGGCCAGCCGAAGCGCTTGGTCGTACATGTACTTGTACAGGTCGCGCTGGTCCTCGAGCATCTGGACGACCTTCTCGTTGCCCCAGACGGGCCACGTGTGGGGACCGAAGTGGACCTCGGCCTGGTCACCCCACCGGACCAGGGTCTCGTCGATGTAGCGGGCGAAGTTGCGAGCATCACGGGTTCGGGCACCGCGCAGGGTCTGGATGTTGTGCATGGTGTGGTTGACGTTCTCCGCACAGGTCAGCGCCTTGAGCTCCGGGATCCAGATGTGCATCTCCTCGGGCGCCTCGGTGTCGGGGGCGTAGAGGAACTCGAAGTCCCACCCGCCCAGGTTGCGGACCTCGCCGGTTCTCGTGATCGGGTCCGTCGGCGGGATGTAGGAGATCCGCCAAGCGCCGGGCTTAGTCGACAGCGGCCCGATCCCCGCTGTGACCAGGCCTGCGTCGCATCGCGGCAGCAGCATGCCGAACGCGTAGGCGACCCGCCGCGACATGGCATTGCCGACGATGACGTTCTCACCGATCGCGTGCTTGTTGAACGACGCGATCGTGCCCGGAGCGATGATCGGGACCCGGCCCGCTGTCACGTCCTCCTCGGTCACCAGCCCCTTGACCCCGCCGAAGTGGTCGGCATGGGTGTGGGTGTAGATGATCGCGACGATCTCTTTGGAGTTGCCCGTGTGACGGCGGAACAGCTCGAGGCTCGCGGTAGCGACGTCGGTGGTGTTGGTGGTGTCGATGATGACGAGGCCGTCGGGCGCGTCCACGATGGTCAGGCTGGAGTCGCCGCGCACCTGGTACAGGTGGTCGACGACCTGGAACAGGCCTTCCTTGCGGACCACCTGAGACTGGCGCCACAGGGCGGGGTTCACCGAGTCCGGAGCCGGTGCATCGTCGCTGACGTAGTCGAGCAGGTGCGGGTCGAGGAACTCGACGCCGTCCTCCCGGGTCAGCGCTCCGGCGTCCCAGCGGGCGATCAAACCGCGTTCGACATCCGCGAAGTCCGCCCGGTCGTCCATCGGGTAGTTCCCCGCGGCATCGCGGTTGATCTCCGCGGTGTACGGCGACGCCGGCTTGTCAGTTCTTCCACACACGAGTTCTTCCTTCGATCAGCGAATGGGTCGGGCAGGACTAGCGAAGGCGGATCGCCTCGAAGTGAACCATTCGGGCGACTGAAAGACAACCATAAGTAAGTGTTGATTCGGCCCCGGTGCAGTCGATCGTGCGCCGGATAAGTGAGCGGTCATTTCAACATATCTTCACCCCGGCACCTCCTCCGCGGGGGACCACTCCCGGCCCGGCTAGACTCCCCGACGGACGGTCGGCGAGCACCTGCTCCCGGAGCAGGTCGGTGGCACGGAAGGTACGAGATGTCGCAGGGGGACGTGACGACTGAACGGGTCATCGTCCGTCGGCCTCGTCATCGGAAGACGCAGATCCTCCAGGCCGCCGCGGGACTGTTCCAGCGCTCCGGCTTCACCCAGGTCACGATGGAGTCGATCGCGACCGAGGTAGGCATCACCGTCGGCGCCTTGTACAGGCACTTCTCCGGCAAGCAAGAGCTGCTGGACCAGGTCATGGTCAACGAGGTGCTCACGTTCGAGCAGGCCCTGCGGCCCGCGCAGGACGGGTCCGTCGACGAGTTGTGCGCAGTCGTGATCGACCGCGTCCTCGAGGCCCCTGGTGGCACAGCGATGCTGTTGCGACACCTGCGGAGCCTGTCGCCCGAGGCGGCTGACGTCGTACTCGACGGGCTACGGACCAGCACGGAGATGCTGCAGCGAGCGCTGCAGCGCGAGCATCCCCACCTCAGCACAGCAGACGCGGACCTCATGGCGTGGGCCATCCTGGCCGTCACGGGCAGCCCGGCGCTCAACCGGGTGAGCGTCCGGAAGTCTGTCCAGCGCGACCTGCTGTTGGGCGCATGCCGACGGATGTGTGCGGTGGAGATGGGCGACCCCGTTCCAGTGACCGCTGCCCCGGACGCGGACCGTGGCGCTCGTACGACATCGACACGACGGGAGGAGATCCTCGAGGCGGTCGTCGCGCTGTCGCAGGAGCGCGGCTTCGCGAACGTCACCATGGAGGACATCGGGGCAAGGGCGGGGGTGGCCACCTCTAGCCTCTACGAGCACTTCGACAGCAAGATCAGCATCCTGGGTGCTGCTGTGACCCGCGCGGTCGAGGCGTTGCGAGTCGATGCCGACCGAGCCGAGCGTGAGGCCGCGACGCCGCGGGAGGTGTTGACCGCCTTCGCCCACAGCTACATCTCGATCGCCCTCGGTGACGACAACAAGCACGCGTACTTCGTAACTGTCGAGACACCCACGCTGCCGAAGGAACTCACCCGCGGCCAGCGTGACTACGTCGACCGCTGGGTCGGACAGCTGTCGCTCGAGCCGAGAGCAGGCCGCGTGGTGGTCCTCGCTGCACTGGCGATCGTGAACTACCTGGCCCAGACCCCGCACCTGGCACGTCGGCCGGCCTTCGCTACCGACCTCGAGCAGATGGTGATGGCCGTGCTGGATTTGGATGCGGGGCTGCCGGCTGCGGCCGCAGACTAGGGAGTCCTTGTCAGCGGGAAGCCGACATCATGGTTGCGACGAGGATCGCGGGTCGCTCGGAACGGTTGCTCCAGGCATGGTTCGTGCCTCGCTGGACGACCGAGTCCCCGGCGTGGAGCAGCGTCTCGCCGTCCTCGAGGACGAGGTAGATCTCGCCTTCCACCACGGTCACGACGTCCACGGTGTCGGTGACGTGCATCCCGGGGACGTCGCTCTCCACCTGGGTGTCGCCAGCGCCGACCTCGCCCATCGCGTCGGCGAAGGCGTCCGTGCCCTGCCACTCGGCATCCGGAGGAAAGCGGAGCATCCGCACGACGAGCCCACCGGTGGGGGGATCGAGCACGATCGCCTCACCCAGGGTGCTGTCCGAGCCCACCTTCCACGGCAGGGCATCGACCTGCCACAGGTCGACAGCACCGAACATCGGGGTGACGAACCGGGTAGCTCCCGGGCCGTCGCTGACGATCGTGGAGCGGCCGTCCTGGGTGCCGGTGACGACGCACCGGCCGACGAGCTGGTCTGACGTGGTCATGGTGTCTCTCCTCGAGGTGCGGTGGTGCGCTGTTGTCGTGCGGGAGGCCGCGTCGCACGGGCGGCGGCGCTGGTGTTCCAGGTCTCCGCGGTCCTGCTCTCGACGTCGTAGCCCGCATCGCGAATGGCACGGTCGGCTCTGCGGTAGGACGACAGCAGGGTGCGCGCGGCGAGGGCGTGGCTGCGGGAGACCTGGGCGCCGACGGCGAGCGCGGTGGGCATGAGGTCCTCGTGCGCGACGACCTCGGTGACGAGGCCGGTGGCGTGCGCCGCGGCTGCGTCCAGGGGCTCACCGGTCATGCTCATCCGGATCGCCGTACGGCGTCCGACCGCGGCCGGGAGCAGGACGGTCAGGCCCCAGCACGGCAGCACGCCGACCCGGGCGTGGGTGTCGGCGAAGGTGGCGCGCTCGGAGGCGATCAGGAAGTCGCAGTGCAGTGCGAGCTCGAGCCCGCCAGTGACGGCGGAGCCGTTGATCGCGCCGATGACCGGCTTGGACGTCGCCGGCCACGGCGCGTGCGACGGTGCTCCGACGAGTCTCATCAGGTAGGGGTCCTGGGCGGCGACGGCCTTCAGGTCGATGCCGGCGCAGAAGGCAGGGCCGGCACCGGTGAGCACGATGGCATCGACTGCGTCGTCCTGGTCGGCGGCGGCCATGGCCGCAATCAGGTCCTGGAACAGGGTGCCGCTGAGCGCATTGCGGGTCTCGGGTCGGTTGAGGGTAAGGACGGCGGTCCGCTCGTGGGTGGCGGAGCGGACGAGTGGTTCGGTCATAGCGCCGCACCTGCCGTTAAGGTTCGTCCGGTCAGGGTCCGGGCGGCGACCAGCACGTCGAAGGTCGCGTCGTCGTTGCCCTCGGCAGCACCGTAGACGGTGACGCGGTCGGCCAGCCCGGCGTACCGGCCGACGAGCTCGCGAGCCGCAACCTCCGGTTCGCCGGTGACAGCGAACGTCGACAACATCTCGTCGTCGATGAGCCTGCCCATCTGTGCCCATTCTCCGCGCGTGGACAGCGCGTGCAGCTCGGCCGGCAGGTCCTGCCAGCCGTGGTGCTCGAGGATCGCGGCGTACGCCGGTGTGGAGGCGTAGAACGCGATCCGCTCCCGCATCGACGCGATCGCGGCGGCGAGCTGGTCCTCGGTGCGACCGGTCGCAAGGAGGACGCCGGCGTTGAGCTCGAAGGGACGCGTCGTCCACGGCGAGTCGGCCTGCTCTGAGCGAGCGCGGGCTGCCTCCACGCCGGGCGTGAGGTGTTCGCGGAGGAAGTCGGCGGAACCGAACGGGTGGCACAGGAAGCCGTCGCCGACCTCGCCGGCGACTTCGACCATGCGCGGGCCGAAGCCAGCCAGGATCAGGGGCGGAGGGCCGGTCGGCACCGGCGCGGGCGCGAACATCGGCGGCATCAGGGTGTGGGAGTAGAAGTCGCCTTCGAAGCGCAACCGTTCCCCGGTCTGCCAGCTGTGCCAGATGGCTCGGGTGGCGTGGACGAACTCCCGCATCCGTGCTGCCGGCCGGGTCCACGGCATGGCGTAGCGACGTTCGACGTGCGCCTTGATCTGGGAGCCAAGGCCGATGACGGCGCGTCCGGACGAGGCTTCCTGCAGCGCCCAGGACGCATAGGCCAGGGTCATCGGGGTCCGCGCGAACGCGATCGCGACGCCGGTGGCCAGCTCGAGGTGCTGGGTCTGGTCGGCTGCGCGGATCAGCTGCAGGAACGGGTCGTGTGCCCCTTCAGGGACCCAGAGTCGCTCGACTCCGAGCTCCTCGGCGCGGTGGGCTGCGGTCATTGTGGGTCGGGGTTCGCCGGACGCGGTCGCGTCGACCTTCAACGGCCTCAGGTCGAGGCGGTCGAAGACGGTCTGCGTGGTCATCAACCATCGCTCCTGTCGGTGGGTCTCGTGGGTACGGGGTGGGTCGACCCGGTTAGAGGGAGCGGGCGACGAGGTCCTTCATGGTCTCGTTGGACCCGCCGTAGATCCGTTGCACGCGCGCGTCGGCGTACATCCGGGCGATCGGGTACTCCCGCATGTAGCCGTAGCCACCGAACAGCTGCACGCACTTGTCGATGACCAGGCCCTGCTGCTCGGTGAGCCACCACTTGGCCATGGCCGCCGTGGTGGAGTCGAGGCCACCGTCGAGCTGCCGTTGGATGCAGGAGTCGATGAACACCCGGGCCGCATGCGTCACGGTCGCGCACTCAGCCAGCACGAACTTGGTGTTCTGGAAGTCGAAGATCGTCTGGTCGAACGCCTCACGGCTCTTCACGTAGTCGATCGTCTCCGCGAGCGCGGTCTCCATCGCGGCCACGGCCTGGAGCCCGATGTAGAGGCGCTCCTGCGGCAGCTGGGCCATCAGCTGCGCGAAACCCTGGCCCTCGACCGCACCGAGCAGGTTGTCGACCGGGACCGGCATGTCCTCGAAGAACAGCTCAGCCGTGTCCTGGCCGGGCAGGCCGACCTTGTCGAGGACGCGCCCGCGCGAGAAGCCGGCACAGTCGGCCGTCTCGACCACGAGCAACGACATCCCTCGGGCGCCGGCGGACGTGTCGGTCTTGACTGCCAGCAGGACGAGGTCGGCGGTGGCGCCGTTCGAGATGAACGTCTTTGCGCCGTTCACGACGTAGCTGTCGCCCTCACGGACGGCTTTGGTCTTGAGGTTCTTGAGGTCCGAGCCCGCACTGGGCTCGGTCATCGCCACGGCTCCGACCAGCTCGCCGGACGCCATGCCGGGAAGCCACCGGTGACGCTGCTCCTCGGTGCCGTAGGCGAGCAGGTAGTGCGCCACGATCCCGCTGTGCACGGAGATGCCGAAGGACAGCTCACCGACGAGCGCCTGTGCCTCGATCACGGCCAGGTCGTGCGCGAACGTCCCGCCGCCGCCGCCGTACTCCTCGGGAATCGAGCAGCACAGCAGCCCCATGGAGCCGGCCTTAGTCCAGACGTCGCGGTCGACACAGTGCTGTGCCTCCCACCGCTCGCGGTGGGTGGCGAGCTCGGTGAAGAACTCCCCCGCGAGTGACCCGACCGCTCGGGCCTCCTCGTCGCGCCAGGCTGAAACGTACGCACCCCCGGCGAGCTGCCTGTTCTCTCTCACAGCCATGCACCCTTCATCTGTCGAGCTTGCGGTCGGACCACCTGCAGTGAATCACTTCGATCGCGCCAAGCGCAACCCTAAGTGAATCTGAATTCGGCCCGAAGGAAGGCCGCGATCTCGCTCCTAAGTGAGCACTCATTCCTTCGACATCTTGGACTATCGACGAGGCGACCCGGCTCACAAGGAACGGGCGATGAGGTCCTTCATCACCTCGTTGGATCCGGCGTAGATCTTCTGGACCCGAGCGTCCGCGTAGAGCCGGGCGATCGGGTACTCGCGCATGTAGCCGTAGCCACCGAAGAGCTGCAGGCACTTGTCGACGACCTGACACTGTTGCTCGGTGAGCCACCACTTGGCCATCGCGGCCGTGGTGGTGTCGAGCACGCCGCTTAGGTGACGCTCGATGCACGAGTCAAGGAAGACCCGCGCGGCATGAGCGACGGTCGCGCACTCGGCAAGGACGAACTTGGTGTTCTGGAAGTCGAAGACCGTCTGCCCGAAAGCCTCGCGCGACTTCACGTAGTCGACGGTCTGCTCGACGGCGAGCTCCATCGTGCCGACGGCACTGACCCCGATGACGAGACGCTCCTGGGTCAGCTGGGTCATCAACTGACCGAAGCCCTTGCCCTCGACGCCACCCAGCAGGTTCTCGACCGGCACCCGGACCTCCTCGAAGAACAGCTCCGAGGTGTCAGCACCCTGCTGGCCGACCTTGTCCAGGATCCGTCCCCGCGTGAAGCCCGGGCAGTCAGCGGTCTCCACGACCAGTAGCGAGATGCCCTTGGCACCTGCAGTCGGGTCGGTCTTGGCGACGACGACGATCAGGCCGGCCATCCGACCGTTGGAGATGAACGTCTTGGCACCGCTGAGGACGTACTCGTCGCCTTCGCGGATCGCCTTGGACTTGATGTTCTTCAGGTCGGATCCGGCACCGGGCTCGGTCATCGCGATGGCGGCGATCAGGTCCCCCGAGGCCATCTGCGGGAGCCAGCGTTGCTTCTGCTCCTCGGTGCCGTAGGCGAGGAGGTAGTGCGCGACGATCCCCGAGTGGACGTTGTTGCCGAGTGCGGTGTCACCGGCGCGCGCTTGGGCCTCGAACACGGCCAGATCGTGGGCGAAGGTGCCGCCACCCCCGCCGTACTCCTCCGGGATGGAGCAGCACAGCAGTCCGAGCTCGCCGGCCTTGGTCCACACGTCTCTGTCGACGAAGTGCTGGGTGTCCCACTTCTCCTGGTGGGCGACGACCTCGTTGGCGAAGAACTTGTCGGCGAGGTCGCGCAGGGCGAGGACCTCCTCGTCCTGCCAGGCGGAGGTGTACGACGGAGTGGTGGTCATCTTCGTCAGCCCTCGAACCCGCCGCCGGTGACCAGCAGCTGGCCGCTCACGTAGTCGGCCTCCGGGTAGGTCAGCATCACGACCGAGCCGGCGGCCTCGTCCGGGGTGCCGGGGCGGCCGAGAGGGATGGCGTGCTTGATCGCCTCTAGCAGCTGTGGGTTGACGCCGACCTTGATCTCGCGGCCCTCGATGTCGATGGTGGAGTCACCGTCAGCGGGGGCCATCGTCAGGCGTGTCTCGATGAACCCGAACGCGACACAGTTGACGTTGACGTTGTAGCGGCCCCACTCCTTGGCCAGCGTCTTGGTCATGCCGATGATGCCGCTCTTGGCCGAGGAGTAGTTGACCTGGCCGGCGTTGCCGAAGACTCCGGCGACCGAGGAGATGTTGACGACCTTGCGGTGGACCGGCGTGCCGGCCTCCTTGTCGGCCTTGGCTGCCTTGCTGATGACCGGCTGCGCGGCCCGCAGGATCCGGAACGGCGCCTTGAGGTGGACGTCAAGGATGGCGTCCCACTGGTCGTCGCCCATCTTCTGGATGACGGTGTCCCAGGTGTAACCGGCATTGTTGATCACAATGTCGAGGCCGCCGAAGCTCTCGGTGGCGGTGCCGACGAAGCGCTCACCGAACTCGGGGTCGACGACACTGCCCGTGCAGGCGACGGCGTTGCCGCCCGCCTTCCCGATCTCGGCGACGACCTCGTCAGCCGGGACGGAGTCGAGGTCGTTGACGACCACGTTGGCGCCCTCGGAGGCGAGCTTGAGCGCGATGGAGCGGCCGATGCCGCGGCCGGCGCCGGAGACGATGGCGGTCTTGCCGTCGAGCTTTCCCATGATGCATTTGTCCTGTTCTTGGTGTTGTGGATGTCAGTCGACTGCGACGACGGCCTGGCCGAGCAGCGTCGGCGTCCCGTCCTCGAGCGCGACCCGGAGGTCGATGGTGGCGAGCCGCTCGCCGGTCGAGTCGTCGACGGAGACGACCGTGCCAGTGCAGGTCGGTCGGCCGTGAACCGGCGTGATGGAGGCGAACCGGACCTTCCAGGAGCGCAGCCGCTCCTGGGGGAAGGCGTCGGTCAGGAGGCGTCCCAGGTAGGCCATCGAGAGCATGCCGTGGGCGAAGACGTCATCGAGGCCAGCCGAGCGGGCGACGTCGAGGTCGATGTGGATGGGGTTGTGGTCGCCGGAGGCACCGGCGAAGAGCGCGAGCGTGGTGCGGGAGATCGGCTCGATCTCCAGAGGCGCCAGCGCGGCGCCGGGCTCGAGGGTCTGCGCGCTCATGACGCCTCCTGCTTCTCTGTGCTCTGGGGAGCGCGGTTCTGAGCGACGAGCGTGTTGCGCATCTCCGCGACCGCCGCGCCGTGCTGGTCGGTGACGGTGATGTCGCGGACCACGAACTCGAGCAGTCCGCCCTTCTTGTCGTAGACGTCGACGATCTTCGACCGGGTCGAGAGCTCGTCGCCGGCGTACGCCATCCGGTGGTAGGTGAACTCCTGTCCGCCGTGCAGCACGGTGCGAAGGTCGATGCCGAGCTCGCTGACGAGCGCGAACGGGTCCGGCGCCTCGAGGTCGATGCCGAAGAAGAACGTCGGCGGCACGGGCAGGTCGCGATGGCCGGCGTGCTTGGCCGCGTCGAGGTCCGTGTAGACCGGGTCGGAATGGCCGGTCGCCTTGGCGAACGCGCGCAACCGACTGCGGGTGATCAGCAAGGTCTCGCCGTCGGACTCCCGCCCGATGACGGAGCGGTCGATCGCCATCAGCTGTCCACCTTCTCGTACAGGGTGACGACGCAGGCGCCGCCGAGGCCGAGGTTGTGCTGCAGCGCGAGGTTGACTCCCTCGACCTGGCGCGCTCCGGCCTGGCCGCGCAGCTGCCAGACCAGCTCCGCGCACTGGGCGAGCCCGGTGGCACCGAGAGGGTGACCCTTGGACAGCAGACCGCCGGACGGGTTGGTGACGACGCGGCCGCCGTACGTGTTGTCCCCGTCGAGGATGAACTTCTCCGCCGTGCCCGTCGGGGTGAGGCCGAGCGACTCGTAGGTGAGGAACTCGTTGGTGGTGAAGCAGTCGTGGAGCTCGACCACGCGGATGTCCTCGGGACCAACGCCAGCGTCCTCGTAGACGTTGCTCGCGGCAGCGACGGTCATGTCGTAGCCGATGACCTGTCGCATGTCTCGCTTCTCGAGGGTGCTGGGGGTGTCGGTGGTCAGGCTCTGCGCCTTGATCACCACGCTGGCGTCGAGGTCGTGCTTGCGGGCGAACTCCGGAGTGCACACGATCGCTGCCGCGGAGCCACAGGTCGGCGGGCAGCACTGGAAGCGGGTCAGCGGTCCGTAGATGACCGGTGAGTTGAGGACCTCGTCCAGGGTGATCGGGTCCCGGAAGACGGCGTACGGGTTGTTCGCCGCGTGCTTGCGCGACTTGACCGAGATGTGCGCGAAGATCCGGGGGTCGATGCCGAACTCGTCGACGTATGCCTGGCCGGCGCCGCCGAAGAACTGGGCGGCCATCGGCGAGCTCGGATCCGTGCCCTGGAGTTCGTCACGCAACACCTCCTGACGGCTCATCGGACTGGGTCGGTCGGAGTACATCGACCCTAGGGCACCGGGGACCATCTGCTCGAAGCCGAGGGCGAGCGCGCAGTCGACGACGCCGGCAGCGACCGCCTGGCGCGCGAGGAACAACGCCGAAGACCCTGTCGAGCAGTTGTTGTTCACGTTCACGATCGGGATGCCCGACATCCCGACGCCATACAACGCCGCTTGGCCACAAGTTGAGTCGCCGTATACATAACCTACGTAAGCCTGCTGGACGAGCGCGTAGTCGATCCCGGCATCCTGCAGCGCGGCGCGAGTGGCAGACTCGCCCATCACTGCGTAAGAGTCACTCTTCCCGGGCTTGGTGAATGGCACCATGCCCACACCTGCGACGACGACCTGCTCCATGACGAACCCCTCGGACTGTTAGGAAGTGAGTGCTCGTCATTTAGTCATGATTTACTTATTGAGACAACGTGTCGCCGCTCACATGGCGCGGTCTGTGGACAGCGGGGCCATGAGCACGGCCTCCATCATCGCCTCGAGGCTCGTCCGAAAGCCGGCAGTCGCGGCGAGGTGTGGGGTGCGGCTGAGCTCGTCCGCAAGAACGAACGCGATGTGAACCAGCGCGCTCGCGCTCCGCTCGTCGATTTCGGGCCGGCTGGCCTGGGCCAGCTCGACCCACTCCGTGACGTACTCGCGCTGGTGATGTCGAGCTATCCGCTCGACCTCCTCCTCACCGCTGAGGGAGAGGCTGTCGATCGACCACCCGGCCGTGACGTGGACGTACCCGCGGATGACTGCCCGCAGTGCCTCGCGTGGCTCGCTGTTCTCGGACAGCGCTCGATCGAGGTCGATCCACAGGCCGTGCATACCCCGCTCGATGACGGCTTGGAGCAGGGCCGCCTTGCTGTCGAAGTAGCCGTAGAGGTTGGGCCCGGTGACCGAGGCGATGGCACCGATGTCGTCCATCGAGGTCTCCTGGTAGCCGTCCTTGGCGAAGAGCGCCATGGCCGCGATCAGGAGTCGCTCGCGCCGCGAGTACGGTGCCCGTCCTGGCAGTGCCGGGGGCAATGTTTCCCGCTCGGGCATCAGGGACACCCTGGCGAGGGCGCGAGCGGCGTCGCGGAGAATCCCCGCCAGGCCCGGACCCGTCCGGCGTACGGCGGCATGGCTTGGGCTGGCCAGCACCGACTGCATCCCCGACGACAGCAGGTCCGCGCGACGGACTGACAGGTCCGGACGTTCACGGCGCAACAGGATGGCGCATTGGCGGATCGAGTCGCGCAGCACCTCGCGCAGCTCGGTCTGCACGTCCACGGGAAGGTAGCGCGACTCCCGCGCCCACAACGCGCCCAGGTAGGGCGTGCTCGGCGCGCGTTCGGCGGCCCTCTCGATGACCTCCTCGAGGGTCGTGGTGTCCGGGTCAGGGATGTCGACCTCTGCGAAGCTCACCCGCGCGACTTCCTCGAGCAGGACGAGCTTGTTGCCGAAATGCCGATACAGCGCGCCGGCGGTGATGCCGACGTTCTCGGCGATCATCGCCATCGACACGTTGTGATATCCCAGATCGACGAACAGCTGCCGAGCCTGGAGGAGGATTTGCTGCTTGCGGTCCTTGGGGCGCCTGCGGGGCGTACCCGCGATCGCGTCAGTGCTCGTCACGTCAGCTCCTGCACACAATGTGAATGGCGGCCGAGCCTAGCCGCATGAAGCGACAACGACGCCCGAGTTGGAGTGGCCCGAACACGTGGGCCGGTATGTCCGCTCCAGTAGCCACAGACGTTGAGCACGCCGGTACTGCGAGGCGTCACCCCCGGACACAACGCGGGTCGAGGACCGTCTCGTGTCACGGAGCGCGTTGCCGTCTGCGGTGCCCATGCTGATTCCCATGCTCCCTCATCCGTGCCTTGATCGACGCGTCCTTAGCCCGGCGACGCAGAGCGCGGCGCCAATCAGGACCAAGAGCCCACCGGCTACTGGCAATGTCATGCCGACCTCAGTGCCCGTGTTGGGGAGGACGGACGGCGACGAGGTCGCGGCGACACCGCCCTGTGGCGGTGGGTTGTGGCCCTGCTGAACACCGGACGAGGGCACGGCACGTTGCACGACGATGACTTGAGCGTGCGCGACATCGTTGTCCGCGACATCGTCCGCAGAGGTCGCGCTGACTGTCACGGACAGCTTGAGCCGCGTTCCGGCCAAGGCACCAGCCGAGGCCCGCAACTTCACCGGGACGACAAGTGTGGCGTCCGCGGCGAGCGTCCCGAACCGGCACACGACCCCGGACCCAAACGACCGACAGGGTAGAGGAGCTCGCACAGAACGAGGCGACGGCATGGGCTTGCCGACCCGGACGACTCGTGCGCCGGCGGGGGCCTCGACGCGGGTGACCACCCCAGCCGCCTGCTGAGCGCCGCGGTTGATGGTGGCGACGTTCGCCGTGAACGTCTCACCTGGCTGGACCCGTTCCGGCGAGACCTTGAGGTTCACGGCCAGGTCCCGAACGCCTACGGGGCCTACGACGGGTTTCGCGGCGGCTGAGGCGAAGTTGTCCGATGGATCGGTGTCACCGCTGCTCGTCACGACAGAAGCGGTGTTGACGAGCACCTCGCCGACGGGCACGTTCGACCCGATCCGGCCCACGAGGGTGCCCGTCCAGATGTCGCCAGCGTCGAGGTCCCCCAGTTCACACGTGACGACGTCACCGGCGCTCGCACCACACCCACGCGGTCCGGAGACGAACGTCGTTCCGTCCGGGACAGGATCGGTGACGACGACCTCGTTCGCAGCGGAGCCTTGCGTATCGACGGTGATGGCCCACTCAATGGTGCTGCCGATGACCGGTGCTGCGGACTGAGCCTCCTTGTCGATGGCCACATTCGCCTGACGGGGTCCGGCCTGGGCGATCGCAACATTGTCGTCGTAGCTGCTCTCCTGGACGTATGCCGCCACGTGCACGGTGTTGCTAACTGTCGTGCCTACGGGCATGTCGGCATCGACATTCGTGTAGACCCGGATCGTTCTCGACGTGCCCGCATCTAGCGTCCCTAAACGGCATAGCGAAGGTGCCTGGTTGGGGACGTTGGTGTCGCACCCGCCGTCAATGTGGTCCAAGGTCAGGTACTGCCCTTCGAACTCGAAGACCCAGGTGTTTTCAGCCTGCTCGGGCCCCGCATTCGTCACGGTGACGTCCCAGGCGACCGTTCCGCCGGCCACCGGCAGTTGGTTGGCAACCACGGTCTTGGTCACCGAGAGCTCAGCGACGCTCGTGGCGCCTACGGCAGTTGGGTGCGCCGGCGCCTGACCTGGGGGCTTGGCCGCCATCGGACTGACCGTCACAGGAGATAGCTCAGGAGCAGCGGCAGCGGCCGGGGCGATCGGGGTCGAGCCGGCGGCCGGGGTGGCGGCCCGGGTAGACGGCGTCGGGCCGGAGGGTTCGTCCGTCGGGATGATCGAGGGGTCTGTTGCCGGAGCTGTTGCGCTGCTCGACAGCGTGGAGGCGGGAGGTTCTGACGGGACAACTGAGGGCGCAGGCGCGGCGCTCTCCGTGGGTGCCGGCGAGGCGATGTCAGTCGAAGGTTCAGCGGATGGTGACGGTGATGCCGCGTCCGACGCCACTGACGGCGTCGTGATCTGGTCCGAGGGCGTGGGGCCTACGTCGGCGTTCGCCACCGGTAGGTGCATCGCCAACACGGCAGCGGCCCCGACCCCGACCGCGCCTAGCGAGCCCCAGTAACCCCATTGCCTGTCGCGAACGCTCATCATTCACCGTCCCGAGTGTTGCCACGACGCGGATGAACGTTGAGCGAGGCGTGCCGCAGCTCCAGGTCGCCGGCAGTCGCCGACGACGTGCGAACGGCATGTCGCCCCCGACAGGCGCTCGCATTGGCACCGTACGACCAGCCTTTGGCAGCGTCAATGGTGCACCGCGTTTCACGATCCCGCCGGAAACTGTCGGGCATGCTGACTAGTCTTCGCGAGCGGTCCATCCAACGAATCAGCAGGGGCAGTGGAGCGGGAAGAACGTCAGCACGCCAAGGGTGTGCCTGACGAAGTCAGCGGGTGGATGAAGCGCGCGGCGAAGCTCGTCGACGGACGACAGAAGGTCGCTGGCGAAGCCGAGAAGGCGTCTGCAGAACTCGCCCAACGGCTCCTCCCCCGCGGACCAAACGGCCAGGTACCGTGGCGCACTGTCGCGTGCCTTGTTCAGTGGAGGCTCCGAGCTGACGCGCTGACGGTAGTCGGTGCGGGGTGATCGCGGCTGATCGATGTACTCGACCAGCACCGCAGTCGTCACTTCAGCTTGCGGTCGAGCTCCGCCGCGGCAAAAACGCCGACGCCGTCCGCAAGATCTCGTTCGCCCGTCGCAGCTCACGGACCTCGCGCTCGAGCTCGTTGATCCGTTGCGCCTCCGCAGTGGTCACTCCCGGCCGGTGTCCCTCGTCGATCTCGGCCTGGCCGACCCAGTTGCGCAACGTCTCGCGGTTGACCCCGAGTTGCTCACCAATCCGCTTGAGCGCACCCGATCGGGTCGCTGGGTCACGCCGCAGATCGACCGCCATCCGGATCGCCGGCTCCCGAAGCTCCTCGGGGCACTTCCTCGATGCCGCCATGAGTCTCATCCTTCCGTGGAATGAGAGCCTCCATCAGACCCGGAACGCGACATTCCAACGAACCGTGGCAACCGAGATCGACGAGGTCTACGACGCCCAGGCCGCCATGAACCAGTTGGGCCACACTTCCAAGGCAGTGACGGGAGCGGCACTGCATCAACCGGAAGATCGTGGTGCCCGACTACCGGGCAGCCACCGACCGGCTTGCTCCCGGCCCCGAAACGAACGATGGGCCGACTCCCGGACGCTGAGAGGCCTTCGGCGGCCACTGGGTGGGCTCCCGGGCCTGTAGACGCGCTCTGAGCCGTCTACGGGCCGTCCTGCGCGCCGCTAGCCCCCTCACGATGGCCGTCCCGACATGGGCGAGCGAGGCCTCACAACCGCGCCCGGGAACTCAAAGTGAGCCCAAAGCGAGCCTTAAGGCCAGTTCTCGGGACTCAAGGCCGAGAGCCCAGATCGCGTCACCGCAGGTCAGAACCGGTTTTCTCCAGTAGCGCCACGCATTCGACGTGGTGCGTCATCGGGAACAGGTCGAATGCCCGCAGTCCCTGGAGCCGGTAGCCGTGCTCGGCGAAGATCGCGACGTCGCGGGCGAGCGCCGCGGGGTCGCAGGCGACGTAGGCGACCGCGCGAGGCCGGCGTCCGGCCACCTGGGTGACGACCTTCCGCTTGGCGCCGGTCCGCGGCGGGTCGAGCACCACCAGGTCGAACGGTTCGTCGTACGCCGTCGCGAGCACCCGCTCCACCGGACCGGCCCGCACCTCGGCCCCTGGGCAGTTGCCCACGATGTTGGTCGCCGCCCGCCGGTCCGCCTCGACCGCCACCACCCGGCCACCGGGACCGACCGCGTCGAGCAGGAACCGGGCGAACAGGCCGACCCCGGCGTAGAGGTCCAGCGCCGACTCCCCCGGCCTGGGCGCCAGCTGGTTGAGGACGGTCTCGACGAGGATCTCGGGCGCGCCCGGGTGGACCTGCCAGAACCCGTCCTCGGCCACCACGAACTCCCGACCGCGCACCGTGTACGACGGCCCGTGAGGCGCCTGGATGAGGCACTCATCGATCTCCACGACGTCGTGCGACCGATGCTTGCGCATCCCCCGGCCGCCGTCGGGGAGCGTCACGTAGCGCTGCCGGGTGCGCCAGTGCAGCCCCGCTTCGTCCCCGGGGACCGGCTCCACCTCGACGTCGAGCTCGAGGCCGGCGAGCCTGGCCAGCTGCTCCTCCACCACGTCGGCCTTGAGCCGACGCTGCCGGTCGAGGGAGACGTGCTGGAAGTCGCAGCCGCCGCAGCGTCCGGGACCGGCGAACCGGCACGGCGCCGCGACCCGGTCGACGGAGCCGGACCGCACCTCGATCGCGTCGCCCCGCCAGAACCGGTCGCCCTCCGTGCCCTCGGTGATCTCCACGACCACCCGCTCACCGGGCAACGCGTGCCGGACGAACACGACCCGGCCCTCGTCGGCCACCCGCGCGACGCAGTGCCCTCCGTGCGCGATCGGGCCGACCTCGACCTCGAATCGCTCACCGACCCGCGACCGGCCGCGTGCCGTCCGGGGTCGGGCATGCCGGCTCATCGTCGGACTTGCCGGTCCGAGCCCTTGTTGTCAACCTGCCCGCGCCGCAGGTCGCCGGGCATCACCCGCTGGCTCTCGCGCTCTCCGCGCTCGCGGGCGATCTCCGAGGACCGCAGCTGGTAGGGCACCGAGGTGACCATGACACCGGGCGTGAACAGCAACCGACCCTTGAGCCGCAGCGCGGTCTGGTTGTGCAGCAGCTGCTCCCACCACCGGCCCACGACGTACTCCGGGATGTAGACGGCGACCACCCCGCGCGGGTTGGCGCGGCGGATCTCGGTCGCGTAGTCGACGATCGGCTTGACCAGCTCGCGGTACGGCGAGTGCAGCACCTTGAGCGGCACACCGGTGTTGCGCTCCTCCCACTCCTCCAGCAGCTTGCTGGTCTCGACAGGGTCGGCAGCGACGTACACACCCTCGAGTACGTTGGGACGGGTTGCCTTCGCGAAGGCCAGCGCCCGCAGGGTCGGCTTGTGCAGCTTGGAGACCAGCACGATCGCGTGCACCCGGGTCGGGAGGACCTTGTCCTCCTCATCGGCGGCGAGCTCGAGCGCGACGTTGTCGTAGTGCCGCCGGATCCCCTGCATGATCGCGAAGAAACCGGCCATCGCCAGGATGGTGATCCAGGCGCCGGCCAGGAACTTCGTGAGCAGGACGATCACGAGCACCACCGCGGTGAACGAAAGCCCGATCGCGTTGATCACCCTCGAGCGCACCATATGGCGTCGGGTGGCAGGGTCGCGCTCGGTCGCCAGATGCCTCGTCCAATGTCGGATCATCCCGAGCTGGCTGAGGTTGAACGACACGAAGACGCCGACGATGTACAGCTGGATCAGTCGCGTGGTCTCCGCGTCGAAGATCACGATCAGCAGGATCGCCATCAGCGCGAGGAAGACGATGCCGTTGCTGTACGCCAGCCGGTCGCCACGGGAGCCGAGCGCGCGCGGCGCCCAGCCGTCCTTGGCCAGGATCGAGCCGAGCACCGGGAACCCGTTGAACGCGGTGTTCGCCGCCAGCACCAGGATCACGCCGGTCACGATGACCACGAAGTAGAAGCCCGCTTCGAAGTCGATGAACACCGCGCGGGCGATCTGAGCGATCAGCGCGTGCTGCTCGTAGTCGGGGCCGACGGGCTCGCCGTTGCGCATCAGCCGGTCGAGGTCGTTGGGATCGACGTACTTGATGCCCATCTGGTTGGCCAGCACGATGATGCTCAACATCATCGTGATCGCGATCATCGCGAGCAGCAGCAGCGTGGTCGCCGCGTTGCGGCTCTTCGGCCTCCGGAACGCCGGCACCCCGTTGCTGATCGCCTCGACGCCGGTGAGCGCGGCACACCCCGACGAGAACGCACGGGCGAGCAGGAACATCAGCGCGAACGTCGTCAGCGAGCCGTCGTAGTCGGGGGACGCCTCGATGGTCAGGTCGGCGGACTCGACGTCGGCGAGGGTGCCGGCGGCGAGCTGGAGCAGGCCGTAGATGCACATTCCGAGGACGGCGAACATGAACAGGTAGGTCGGGACGGCGAAGATCGTCCCCGACTCGCGGATGCCGCGCAGGTTCATCGCCATCAGCAGCAGCACCATGATCGAAGCGAACGTGGCCTCGTGGTGCTGGAGCGCCGGGATGGCCGCCGAGGCGTACTGCGCCGCAGCCGAGATCGACACCGCCACGGTGAGCACGTAGTCGATGAGAAGCGCGCTGGCGACGGTGGCCCCGGCCGTCTTCCCCAGGTTGACGGTGGCGACCTCGTAGTCGCCGCCGCCACTCGGGTAGGCGTGCACGGTCTGCCGGTAGGACGCGATCACCGCGGCCATCACCACCGCGACGGCGACCCCGATCTTCCAGGACCACACGTAGGTCGACGCGCCGGCGAGCGACAGCATGATGAAGATCTCGTCGGGCGCGTAGGCGACCGACGAGAGGGCGTCGCTGGCGAAGACCGGAAGGGCGATCCGCTTCGGAAGAAGGGTCTCCCCCAGCTGTGCGCTGCGTAGCTTGCGCCCCAGCAGGATCCGCTTGGAGACGTCGCCGACACCCACGACCGGCAAGAGTACGGCAGAACGGGGTCAGGCATTCCTTTGAGGGAACCCATGTTTCGAGACGGCTCCGTCCCACCCGTCGCTTCGCTCCGGACGGGACTCCGCCTCCTCAACCTCCTCGCCTCATCCGGTGCGGGTTCGCAAGCTCACCCGCGCCGGGGCTCGGACGCTACGGTGATCCCGTGCACGTCGTGATCATGGGTTGTGGCCGCGTGGGGTCCACGCTCGCGCGCAGCCTCGAGGACCGCAACCACACGGTGTCCATCATCGACAGCGAGCCCGACGCGTTCCGTCGGCTGGGGCCGAACTTCAACGGCGACAAGATCACCGGCTTCGGCTTCGACCAGGCGGTGCTTGAGAAGGCCGGCGTCCGTCGCGCGGACGCCTTCGCGGCGGTCTCGAGCGGCGACAACTCCAACATCATCGCGGCCCGGGTGGCCCGCGAGACGTTCGGGATCCAGCAGGTGGTGGCCCGGATCTACGACCCGGGCCGCGCCGAGGTCTACCAGCGACTCGGGATCACCACGGTGGCCACGGTGAAGTGGACCGCCGACCAGGTGCTGCGCCGCCTGCTGCCGGCCGGCGCGGAGCCCGACTTCCGTGACCCGTCCGGCACCATCCGACTCGACCAGGTGCCGATCACCGAGGTGTGGGTCGGTCACCGGACCGTCGAGTTCCAATCGCAGTCCAAGAGCCGGATCGCCTGGATCGACCGCCTCGGGGAGGGCATGCTGCCCAGCCGCGAGAGCGTGATCCAGGAGGGCGACCTGCTCCACCTCGTGATGCGCGAGGAGAACGCGGCGCACGCCTACAAGGTCATCGACGCTGGCCCGGACGAGGAAGGTGGCTGAGCGATGCGGGTAGCCATAGCCGGAGCGGGCGCGGTGGGACGCTCCATCGCCCGCGAGCTGATCCACAACGGGCACGAAGTGTTGCTCATCGACAAGAACCCCGGGTCGGTGATGCCGGAGCGGGTGCCGGACGCGGAGTGGCTGCTGGCCGACTCCTGCGAGCTGTCGTCGCTGGAGGAGGCGCGCCTCGACAAGTGCGACGTCGTGATCGCCGCGACCGGTGACGACAAGGCCAACCTGGTCACCTCGCTGCTGGCGAAGACGGAGTTCGGCGTGCCGCGCACGGTGGGTCGGGTCAACCACCCCAACAACGAGTGGCTGTTCACCGAGGCGTGGGGGGTCGACGTCAACGTGTCGACGCCGCGGATCATGTCGGCCCTCGTCGAGGAGGCCGTGACCGTCGGCGACCTGGTCCGGCTGTTCACGTTCCGCAAGGGCAACGCCAACCTGGTCGAGATGACGCTGCCGACCGACTCGCCGTACGTCGGCAAGCCCGCCGGGCTGATCCCGCTCCCGGAGAACTGCGCGCTGGTCACGATCCTCCGCGACGGGCAGGTCTACGTGCCCGAGCCCGAGCAGCCGGTGGAGTCCGGCGACGAGCTGCTGTTCGTGGTGCCGGCCGAGGTGGAGGACGAGCTCGAGCGGCTGCTCGCGCCGGGCGCGCACTCCGGCTGAGTCCCTCGACACGAAGGTCGGTCAGGCGACCTCGGGGCCTACCGGCGTCCGGTCCCGGCTGAGCACCCACCCCATCGCCGCGAGCGCGGCCAGCTGGAGCGGCCAGCCCATCGCGATCTTGAGCACCCCGAGCACGCCGACGACGGTGTCGGCCTCCATCGCCCCGGAGTGACCGGCAAGCCACAACGGCGCCTGGACCACGACCCGGAGGAAGCACGGGACGGCCAGCAGCCAGGTGAGGATCGCGCACAGCCGGACCACCGGCTTGTCCTGGTGCCAGGCGGTGGGATCACCGGTGACACTGCCCACCATGAACCCCACCACCGGCCAGCCGATCAGGCAGGTGAGGGCCAGCACCGCGAAGTAGCCGGTGTTGTAGAGGATGCCGGGCAGGAAGTAGGCCAGGGCCTGGTCGTCCTCGCTCCCGCCTCGGCTGGCCGCCAGCCGCACGAAGAGCCAGCCGATGCCGATACCGAACAACGCGTTGACGACGAACTGAACCGTGGACCGCTGGACCAGCCGGACGACGAGCAGTGCCAGCGCCGCTGCGACACTCACGCCGAGCGCGACGGGCAGCTCACGAGTGGTCAGCCAGAACACCGTGAAGAGCGCGGTGGGGACCGCCGCCTCGATCATCCCGCGCCGCCCGCCCAGCGCCTTCGCGAGCTGGGCGCGCACCACCGCCTCGACGGTCGCCACCGACGCCTTGGGGTGCTCCTGGTTCTGGTCCGGTTGGCTCACGGGATCAGCTCGTAACGCGGGTTGTAGATGATCCGGTGCCCCTCGTGCACACCGATCCGCCCCTGCACCTGCAGCGACCGACCGGGACCTATCCCGGCGATCCGGCGCCGCCCGAGCCAGACGATGGTGAGGACGCCGGAGCCGTCGTCGAGCTCGGCCTCCAGGGCCGGGACGCCACCGCGCGGCCGCAGCGTGACGGTGCGCAACGTGCCGCGCAGCCGCACCATCTCGCGGTCGGGCGCGTCCGCGATCGGCGTACCGTCCTGGACCTGGTGGCTGCGCCGTAGGTCGCGGGCGTGCTGGTCGGCGCTGCTCGCCCAGTCGCTGATGGTGCGCCGCAGTCGGCTCCTCCCTGGCATGGCTCTAGGGCGTCTGTGGTGAGACCCGTTGGGCCTCGTCGGGCAGGGTCACCGGCAGCGGCTCGCCGACCGGCATCGCGTGGTCACCGCGACGGACCGCGATCTTGGTGACCGTGTCCTCCCAGTCGCCGGCCGTGTCCGGCTCGAGGGCCGGCTTGCCGAAGAACGTGGCGCGGAGCAGCCAGCGCGGGCCGTTGATCCCGATGATCCGCGACGGCTGGGTGGCGGTGCCGCCCTCCTTGCGCTTGACCTGCACCTGGCACACGAGCTCGGGTCCGAAGCGTCCGTCGCGCTCGGTGGCGGTGCCGCCCTTCTGCGCCATGTCGGCGGCGATCTGCGGCCGCACCTCGCTCCAGAGGTCGCCGTTGCGGGGGGCCGCGAACGCACGGATCTCGATGGCGCCGTCCTGGCCGGCGAGGACCACCGACTGCACCGCCCCGGACGCCTCGTCGACCTGCAGCCGGAGCTCACGGCCCTGTTCGGGCTCGATCAGCAGGGATCCCAGGTCGACCCGGTTGACGTCGTCGTCGGGGAGGTCGTCGACGTCGAACGGCCCACCAGCCGTGTCCTCGTCGGTCTCCTCACCCTCCTGCTCGGTCGGCTCGTCGGCCGACGTGGCCTCATCGGCCTCGTCAGCTGCTGCCGACTTACGACGGAACTTCACGTACCACTCCTCGTGTGCCCACGCTCCGGGTCCTGGGGGCCGAAGCCTCCAGTAGAACCGTAGCCCCCGGCTCCACGGGCGCTCTCGGGGAGTGCGTCGACCTCCACGAACCCGGCGTGCTCGAAGCGCTGGATCACCAGCTGCGCCACCCGGTCCCCTCGGCGGAGCCGGATCTCCTCGCGCGGGTCGAGGTTGATCAGCAGCACCTTGATCTCGCCGCGGTACCCCGCGTCGATGGTGCCCGGAGAGTTCACGATCGACAGCCCGTGCCGCGCCGCCAGCCCCGAGCGAGGGTGGACCAGCGCGACGTACCCCTCGGGAAGGGCGAGAGCGATGCCGGTGGGCACCAGCGCCCGCTCCCCGGGTGCCAGCTCGACATCGACCGCCGACACCAGGTCGGCGCCGGCATCGCCGGGATGGGCGTACGTCGGCATCGGGAGCTCCGGGTCCAGGCGGAGCACCTGGATCTGCAGGTCGACGGTCGGGTCGGTGCGCACGGACGGACCCTATTCCGTCCGGTGCCGATCGGGGATGGGAGGCTGTGCCCCGTGTCATCCAGCCCCATGCCGTCGGACTATCACGAGCGGCTCGGCGTGCCGCTGCGCTGGTGGGTGCAGGGCACGATGCTGGTCGCCAGCCTCTGGCTGGCCGTGATCGTCGCCACCCCTGGCCACGTCGCCTGGCCGGTCACGGCGGTGGCGATGCTGCTGCTCGGCGCCGTACTGCTCTCCTACGGCGGGGTGCGGATCACCGTCGCCGACGGGGTGTTCCGGGCCGGGCGCGCACACATCGAGGGCCGTCACCTCGGCGCGGTCGAGGCGCTGGACGCCGAGCAGACCCGGCGCACCGCCGGACCGGAGGCGGACGCCCGGGCCTACCTGGTGCTCCGGCCCTACCTGAAGCGTGCCGTCAGGGTGCAGATCACGGACCCGGCCGACCCCGCGCCGTACTGGTTGGTGAGCTCGCGGCGCCCCGAGGAACTGGCCGGCGCGCTGAGCGTCCTCGCCGGTCGGTCACCCCGCGGATGACCCCCACACCGGTGGGTACTGTTCGGGCATGGCAGAGGACAGCTCGAAGATCTGGACCGTCTTTTCGCTGGTGACCGCGGTGGGTGCGGCCGCGTTCGCGCGCAAGGCCATCTACGCCAGCTGGAAGGTGGCGACCGGGAAGAAGCCTCCGGAGAACCCGGCCGACCCCGACGTCCAGATCGGTGAGGCGATCGCGTTCGCCGCGATCAGCGGCGCGCTGGTGGGGATGGCCCGGATGCTGGCGCAGCGCCGGGCCGCCGGCTACTACGCCAGGTCGGCCGGGCACCTGCCGCCCGGACTCAAGAGGGACGGCGAGTGAGCTCCTCGCTGGTCTAGTCGAGTCCCTCGCTGGTCGAGGCATCCCCTCGTTGGTCGAGTCAGCCTCTCGTTGGTCGAGTAGCGCGAGCGAGGAACGAGCGAGCGCGTATCGAGACCTCCGCAGCCGATCTCGTCGGCTCACCGGTGTCTCGATACGCCACACACCGAAGCGCACTCGTTGGTCGAGTAGCGGGAGCGAGGAACGAGCGAGCGCGTATCGAGACCTCCGCAGCGGAACTCGTCGGCTCACCGGTGTCTCGATACGCCGTTCGCGACTTCGTTCCTCAGTCGCGGCGGCTACTCGACCTGCTTTCGCGACGCAGCCCGCTCGTACCTCGCGGGCTACTGCTCAAGCACAGTCCTTGCAGATCAGCCGCTTCTCGTCAGCCAGCTGGCTGCGGTGGTGGACCAGGAAGCAGCTGAGGCAGGTGAACTCGTCCTCCTGCTTGGGCTTCACCTCGACCGCGAGCTCTTCGTGCGAGAGATCCGCACCGGGCAGCTCGAACGATTCGGCGGCCTCGGCCTCGTCCTCGTCGACCTTTCCTGAGTTCTTGTCGTGGCGACGCGCCTTCAGCTCTTCGATGCTCTCCTCGGACTGGTCTTCCTCGTTCTTGCGCGGTGCGTCGTAGTCAGTCGCCATGGCGTCGCTCACTCCCTTCGGGCCGATGTGGCGGGCCAGATTGTGCACCATCGGACCCGGATCACAAAGGTGGGCCCACGGTGAGTCCGGGTAACGGTCCTCCGAACCGGTCTATTCCCGGGTAAATCCGGCCTTTTCGACGGCTTCCAGGAGCTCGTCGAAACCGTGATCCGGACCACAGACGAAGAGGGTCATTCCGGAGGCTCCGGTCAGCTCGCGAGTGCGGGCACCGGCGGCCCTCGCGATCAACCCGGCGGCGGCGTGGTCCCAGAGGTTGACGCCCTCCTCCAGGTAGCCGTCGAGCCGCCCCTCGGCCACGTGACAGAGGTCCAGGGCGCACGACCCGAGCCGCCGGATGTCGCGAATCTTCGGGATCAGCCGAGCCACGGCGGCCGCCTGGACGGCGCGCACCTCGGCCCGATAGGCGAACCCGGTGGCGATCAGCCGCTGGGAGAGCGGCGCGGGTCCGCGGACCGCGATCGGGGCGCCGTCGCGCAGCGCGACGACGCCGTCCGGGCCGGGGCGGGCGACGTACTCCGCGCGCTTGGCCACGTCGATCACGACGCCGGCCACCACCTCGCCGTCGAGCTCGGCGGCGATCGACACGGCGTACTGCGGCAGGCCGTAGAGGAAGTTCACCGTCCCGTCGATCGGGTCGATGATCCAGCGCACTCCGGACGTGCCCGGCTCCGCCTCGGCCTCCTCACCCAGGAACGCGTCGTCGGGGCGGGCCGCACGGATCCGGTCGCGGATCATGCTCTCGGCGGCCCGGTCCGCCTCGGTGACGACGTCACTGTCACTGGTCTTGGTGTCCGCCACCGACACGCCCTGGTCGGCCCGGTCCCGGATCAGGTCCGCGGCGGCGCGCGCTGTGTCCAGGGCCAGATCGGCAAGGGTGGCGGCCAGGTCGGTCATCTCAGGCACCCCCGATCGCGGGCACGTCCCCGCGCGGGTTCGCGCAGCAGCCCGGCGGACAGCGATCCCAGAGCGGACCGATCTCCCCCACCGCCACACGCGTAGGGCCCTCGCCGCGTTCGGCCGCGGCGCGTTCGACGAGCAGGTCGCGCACCATCGCGACGAAGCGCGGGTCGGTGCCCGGGGTGGCGGCGCGGCGGACCTCGAGCCCGATCTTCTCCGCGGTCGCGGCCGCCTCGGTGTCGAGGTCGTAGACGACCTCCATGTGGTCGGAGACGAATCCGACCGGCACGAGGACGGCGGCGGTCTCCCCTCCCGCTGCCAGCGCTTCGAGGTGGTCGTTGACGTCCGGCTCCAGCCAGGGCACGTGACCGGCACCCGACCGGGAGCAGAAGACCAGGTCGTGGCGACGGTCAACCCCGGTCGCGGCCTGCACCCGTGCGGCCACCACGGCCGCGACGTCCTGGTGCTGGGCCAGGTAGGCACCGCCATCGGGCCCGCTGGCGTCGTTCATCGAGGTCGGGATCGAGTGGGTGACGAAGACCAGCCTGGCGCCGTCACGTACGCCGTCCGGCAGGTCCGCGAGCGATGCGAGGACCGCGTCGACGACGGGCTCCACGAAGCCGGGGTGGTTGAAGTAGTGCCGCAACCGGTCCAGACCGGGTGCGCCGGGGACGCCGTCGGCCGCGGCGTACAGGTTCTCGCGGTACTGCCGGCAGCTCGACCACGACGAGTAGGCGCTGGTGACGAAGCACGCCGCCCGGGTGACACCGTCGGCGGCCATCCGCTCGACCGCATCGCGGAGGTAGGGATCCCAGTTCCGGTTGCCCCAGTAGACCGGCAGGTCGATGCCGGCCGCGGCCAGGTCGGCCCGCAGCGCATCGAGGAACGCGCGGTTGAGGTCGTTGATCGGCGACCGGCCGCCGAAGAGGTGGTAGTGCCGACCCACCTCCTCGAGCCGCTCGCGCGGGATCCCGCGACCCCGGGTGACGTTCTCCAGGAACGGCAGCACGTCGTCGGGGCCCTCCGGACCGCCGAACGACACCAGCAACAGGGCGTCGTACGGGCTGGTGTCCGGCCGGAAAGGATTAGGCACCGCGCCATCGTAGGGAGCAGGCTCTGTTTCGCCATGCTCGCCACCTACCGAGGGATCCTCAAGCGCCCGGGCACGGCCCTGTTCAGCGCGACCGGCCTGGTGGCACGGCTGCCGATCTCGATGGTCGGGCTGGGCATCGTGCTCCTGGTCGAGTACGCCACCGACTCCTACGGTCTGGCCGGCTCGGTGTCGGCTGCGTTCCTGATCGGGCAGGCGGCCTTCGCCATCCCCCAGGGCCGGTTGCTCGACCGGCTCGGCCAGCCGCGGGTGCTGCCGCTGGTCGTCGCCGTGTGGGGCGCCGGCCTGGCGATGATGATCTGGGCGGTCGACGCGGACTGGCCGATCGCCACCGCCTACGTCCTGGCGGCGGTGTCCGGTGCCGGGCTGCCGGCGATCGGCAGCTGTGTGCGGGCGAGGTGGGCGCACGTCCTCGAGGCCCCGCGGGACGTGCAGACGGCGTTCGCGCTGGAAGCGGTCGTCGACGAAGTGATCTTCATGACCGGGCCGATCATCGTGACGGTGCTGGCGACCACCGTGCACCCCGCCGCCGGACTGGGTGCGGCGCTCGCCTTCGGGGTGCTCGGGACGCTCTACTTCGCCGCCCAGCGCTCCACCGCTCCCCCGCCACACCCGCGACCGACGACCCGCGCGGGCCGGGCACCCGTCCCCTGGCCGACCATCGCGCCGCTCACCGTGGTGTGCCTGGCCCTCGGCGTGCTGTTCGGCGCGGCCGAAGTCACCGCGGTCGCGTTCGCGGAGGAGCAGGACGCGAAGAGCTACGTCGGTGTGCTGCTGGCGCTCTGGGCGTTCGGCAGCCTCCTGGCGGGCGCCATCACCGGCGCCATCACCTGGAAGCGCAGCCCAGTGGTGCGGCTGCGCGTGGGTGCTCTCGGCATGGCCGCCACGATGCTCCCGCTGCCCTTCATCGACTCGATGTGGGTGATGGGTGTCGTGCTGTTCGCCGCCGGCTTCGCGATCGCCCCGACCCTGATCGCGACGATGTCGCTGGCCGAGCAGGTGCTGCCGTCGTCGCGGCTCACCGAGGGGATGTCCTTCCTGCACACCGGCCTGATCGGCGGTGTCGCCCCCGGCGCCACCGTGGCCGGCCTCGTGATCGACGCCCACGGCGCGTCCCCGTCGTACCTGGTCTCGTTCGGCGGCGGGCTGCTCGCCCTCGCCGCGGCGCTGGTGACGCGCACTACCGTTCCGTCCCATGACGCCGTGGACTAACTGGTCGGGCCTCGAGTCGGCCGGGCCCGAACGAGTGGCGGAGCCGTCCGGCGCGGCCGAGATCCGTGCGGAGGTACGCCGAGCCCACGAAGCCGGCACCACCGTCAAGATGGTCGGCACCGGCCACAGCTTCACGTCGATCGCCGCGCCCGAGCACACCATGCTCGTGCCCCACTCTCTGACCGGCATCGTCGCCGTCGACCGGGACGCGATGACGGTCACGGCGGCCGCCGGGATGCAGCTCAAGCACTTCAACGTCGAGCTGGAGCATCTCGGGCTGAGCCTGCACAACATGGGCGACATCGCCGAGCAGACCCTCGCGGGGGCGATATCGACCGGGACGCACGGCACCGGGGGCATCGCCGCCGGGCTCGCCGCCCAGGTGGTCGGCCTGGAGCTGGTCACCGGCACCGGCAGGGTGGTCCGAGCCAGCGCGAGGGAGAACTTCGACATCCTCGCGATGGCCCGCGTCGGGCTCGGCGCGCTCGGGATCCTGACCAAGATCACGTTCGCGGTCGAGCCGCTGTTCCTCCTCGAGGCGGTCGAGGAGCCGATGTCGTGGGACCGGGCGCTCGCGAGCTTCGACGAGATGACGGCCGAGCACCACCACGTCGACATGTACTGGTTCCCGCACACCGACCGGATGCTGACCAAGCGCAACTCGCGGCTGGAGGCGCCGGTCCACGAGGCCCGGCCGGTCTCCGGCTTCCGGCGCTGGCTCGACGACGAATTCCTGTCCAATACCGTGTTCGGCGCGGAGGTCGCCGCCGCGAACCTCGCGCCGCGGGTGATCCCGCGGATGAACCGGTTCAACGCCTCCGTCCTCGGCGCGCGCACGTACTCCGACGTGGCGCACCGGGTCTTCGTCAGCGAGCGACGCGTGGTGTTCCGGGAGATGGAGTACGCCGTGCCGCGCGAGGCCGGGCTGTCCGCGCTGAAGGAGGCGCGCACCGCCCTCGAGGCCTCCGACCTGGCGATCAGCTTCCCCGTCGAGATCCGGGTCGCCCCCGCCGACGACGTCCCGCTGTCCACGGCGCAAGGGCGCGACTCCTTCTACCTCGCCTTCCACACCCACCGCCGTGCGGACCACACGGCGTACTTCGCCCTGATGGAGGAGGTGATGCGCGCCCACGACGGCCGCCCGCACTGGGGGAAGGTGCACACCCTCGAGTCGCCCGACCTCGCCGACCTCTATCCGCGCTTCGGTGACTTCGTCGCGATGCGCAACCGGCTCGACCCGTACCGGGTGTTCACGAACCCCTACCTGCGCCGCGTGCTCGGCGACTGACTCATACGCTGGCCGGGCCGGTGGGCATCGGAGCCCGCCAGCCTCGCCACATGGCGAGCAGTCGCCAGACCAGGCACACCCCCGCTCCCACGATCGCGACGGCGGTCGTGGGCAGGTCCTGGCGGATGCCCACGACCGCGATCGCGGAACCGGCGAGGGCAGGGGTCGCGTAGAGCTCGCTTCGGAAGACCACCGGCACCCGGCCGGCCAGCAGGTCGCGCAGCATCCCGCCGCCGATGCCGGTCACCATGCCCATCAGCGCGGCCGGCAGCGGGCCGAGTCCTTGCTCGAGCGCCGTGAACGCGCCGGCGACGCAGAACAGCGACAGTCCGAAGGCGTCGAAGACGTTCACGGTTCGCTCCATCCTGCCGAGTGCCGGGTGGAAGACGAACGTGATCAGGCCGGCGGCCACGGGCACCAGGAGGTACCGCCAATCGGCCAGCGCGGTCGGCGGGGTGACGCCGATCAGCACGTCCCGAATGAACCCGCCGCCAAGGCCGGTGACGCCCGCCAGGACCAGGACGCCGAAGAGGTCCAGGTCCTTGCGGACGGCGACCAGACCGCCGGAGATCGCGAACACGAAGATCCCGACCAGGTCGAGCGTCACCAGGGTGCTAGGCACCCGTCGAGGCTATCGGCGGAGGTTGTCGGCGCGCCGCGCGGATGAGCCGTACGCCCGACGGCGCTGGCGTAGGCTCGCCTCCAACCGAAGGCACACCCGCAAGGACCCGCAGGAAGCAGAAAAGCCCATGGCCCACCTGACGCTCACCGGAGTGAGCGACGACGGGAAGCGGCTACTGCTGGTCAGTGACAAGGGGGTCGAGTTCACCCTCGACATCACGCCGAGCCTCCGAGCCGCGCTGAGCGGCGACACCTCCCGAATCGGCCAGCTGGAGATTCAGATGGACAGTGCCCTTCGCCCCCGCGACATCCAGGCCCGGATCCGGGCCGGTGAGACCCCGGAGGCCGTCGCCGAGGCCGCCCAGACCACGGTCGACAAGATCATGACGTACGCCGGCCCGGTGCTGGCCGAGCGTGAGCACGTCGCCGAACGCGCGCAGCGGTCCTCCGTACGCCGCGCTCCCGGCGAGTCCGCGGGTGGTGCCCGCACGCTCGGCGACGCCGTCGCGGCCCACCTGCGCTCCGGCAACGTCGACCCGGCCACGGTGGCGTGGGACGCGTGGCGCCGAGAGGACGGCCGCTGGTCGCTGACCGCCCAGTTCGAGACGGCCGAGCGGCGCGGCACCGCTGAGTTCACCTACGACGCCCCGGGCAGCTACGTCGTCCTCGACAACGACGACGCGCGCTGGCTGGTCGGCGAGGTCGTCGCCGGCGCCGCGCCGGCCCGAAACGACCTGGAGCAAGCCCGCCTGCGCCGACTGTCCGCCGTGCCCGAGGACGAGCTTCCGCTCGGCGACGACGCCATCGAGATGGTTTCCCAGGACGAGACCGCGAGCCTCGGCGCCGAGGCGCCGGTGGAGGCCTACCTCGACGACTCGCCTGCCTCCGACGACCCCGGATTGCGTGAGGAGGCGGCCGAGGCCGCCGCCCACGACGACGAGGAATCCGACGATCAACCCGCGCGCCGGCAGGTGCAGAAGAAGCGCGGCCGCGCCTCGGTGCCGAGCTGGGACGAGATCATGTTCGGCGGCGGCGACCAGTAATTCCGAGCGTTCTGCAGGCTGCCAAGCACGGTTACCTGCAAGTACTCTCCGGTCATGTCGTACTTCGTGACCGGAGCCACCGGCTTCATCGGCCGATTTCTCGTCCAGGAGCTCGTCGACCACCGCGAGGGTGACATCTTCGTCCTGGTGCGCGCGGGCTCGATGGCGCGGATCGAGGCCCTCGTGAAGCGCTGGGGCTCGGGCCGGGTGCACCCGGTGGAAGGCGACCTCGCCGAGCACGCGCTCGGCGTCGATCCCGAGTGGGTGGCCGAGCACGCCGGGAAGATCGACCACTTCTTCCACCTGGCCGCTATCTACGACATGACCGCCGACGACGCCACCAACGAGCAGCTGAACGTCGGCGGCACCCGGCACGCCCTCCAGCTGGCGGAGCTGCTGAAGGTCGGCTGCTTCCACCAGGTCTCGTCGGTGGCGGCCGCGGGCGAGTTCTCCGGGCACTTCGACGAGACGATGTTCGACGAGGGCCAGCACCTGCCCTCGCCGTACCACCGCACGAAGTTCGAGTCGGAGAAGATCGTGCGCACCGAGGCGACCGTGCCGTGGCGGGTCTACCGGCCGGCGATCGTGGTCGGCGACTCGCAGACCGGCGCGATGGACAAGATCGACGGGCCCTACTACTTCTTCCCGGTCCTCAAGCGGCTGCGTGACAGCCTGCCCGCGTGGCTGCCGCTGGTCGGAGCCGACCTCGGCGACACCAACGTGGTGCCGGTCGACTACGTCGCGAAGGCGATGGACCACCTGGCCCATCTGCCCGACCGCGACGGCGAGGCGTTCCACCTGGTCAACCCGGAGCCGCAGTCCACGGTGGAGATGATCAACACCTTCTGCGCCGCGGCGGGGGCACCTCGATTCGCCACGCCGGTGGACCGCAACGTGACCAGCGCCGGGCTGCTCGGGATGGTGCCGCAACGGTTCCGCGCGTCCGCGCTCGTCAACGGGTTGGTGAAGGCGGGCCCGGTGCAGGCTCTGCTCGACCAGACCGTGGGGCGGATCGGCATACCGGCAGAGGTGCTCGCCCACACCGGCTTCCGCCCGGTCTTCGACTCGCGGACCACCGAGAAGGCGCTGGCCGGGTCGGGGATCGCGGTGCCCGACCTGGAGAGCTACGCCCGCACGCTGTGGGGCTACTGGGAGGAGAACCTCGACACGTCCACCGGCCGGAACCCGAAGAACCGCGCCGCACTCAAGGGCAAGCACGTGGTGATCACCGGCGCCTCGTCCGGCATCGGCCAGGTCACGGCGCTCAAGGTGGCGCAGGCCGGCGGCATCCCGGTGCTGGTCGCCCGCGGCAAGGACAAGCTCGAGGAGACCAAGTCGACGATCGAGCTGCGCGGCGGCACGGCGTACGTGTTCCCCTGCGATCTCTCCGACCTCGAGGCGATCGACCGGCTGTGCGAGCAGATCTCCACCGAGGTCCCGTCGGTCGACTTCGTCATCAACAACGCCGGACGGTCGATCCGGCGGTCGCTACGGCTGTCGCAGGACCGCTTCCACGACTTCGAGCGCACCATGCAGCTCAACTACTTCGGCGCGATCCGGCTGATCATGGGGTTGATGCCCGCGATGCACCAGCAGAAGTCCGGCCACATCGTGAACATCTCCTCGATCGGCGTCCAGACCAACCCGCCGCGGTTCTCGGCGTACGTCGCGTCCAAGTCCGCCCTCGACTCGTGGAGCAACGTGGTGGCGTCCGAGGTGGTCGGCAACGGGATCACGTTCACCAACATCCACATGCCGCTGGTGCGGACGCCGATGATCGCCCCGACCAAGCTCTACGACAAGTTCCCGACCATCTCACCGGCGCAGGCGGCGGACACCGTGATCAGGGCGATGGTCGAGAAGCCGCACGAGATCAACACCGCGCTCGGCAACGCCGGCGCGATCGCGCACACGTTGGCCCCCAAGACGGCGTTCCGGGTGCTGAACATGGCCTACCACGTGTTCCCGGACTCGGCGGCGGCGAAGGGACAGAAGGTGGCCCCCGAGGGCGGCACCAGGGAGACCGAGCAGATCATGCTCGCCAAGGTCTTCCGGGGCGTTCACTGGTAACCGAGTTCGCGCGAGTGAGCTTGCGAACGCGCGCGTGAACTCGGAACAGCCCAAGTGAACGGGTTGAGGAGGCTCGGCGCAGGGCCGAACGCAGTGAGGGACTGCGCGAGCCGTCTCGAAACCGGGTGCACCTGGAGGTTCGGTGACCCGATGATCAGCCCGTCTCGACCTCTCGGTCCGGATCGGTGATCCAGCCGCTGAAGCTGCCCGGGTAGAGCGCCGCGGGTACTCCCGCGATCTCCATCGCGACGATGTCGTGGATGGCGGTCACCCCGGAGCCGCAGTACGCCGCCACGTCGGCGCCCGGCACGGCTCCGACCTCGGCGTAGATCCCCCGCAGCTCCGCGGCCGGCCTGAACCGGCCGTCGTCGCTGAGGTTGCGATCGGTCGGCACGTTGACCGCTCCCGGGATGCGACCCGCCACGGGGTCGATCGGCTCGGTCTCGCCGCGATAGCGCTCGGGCGCGCGGGCGTCGACGAGGACCTCCACCTTGGGCACCCGGTCGGCCTCGACCACGGGCATCCCACCTGGGCGCGCGGTGAAGTCGCCCGGAGCCGGAGCGGGCGTCGTCCGCTCTGTCGCACCCCCGTCGGCCAGCCATGCCGACCAGCCGCCGTCGAGCACCCGCACGTCGGGATGACCGTGGTAGCGGAGCAGCCACCAGCACCGTCCGGCGGCGAGCGCCTGCCAGTCGTCGTAGACGACCACCGGGGTGTCGCCGCTGACGCCGGCCCGCCGCATCGCCGCCTGGAAGACCTCGGTGCGCGGCAGCGGGTGCCGCCCGCCCTGTCCCGGCGGGTCGGCGAGCTCGGTGTCCATGTCGACGTACACCGCTCCCGGGATGTGGCCGACGGCGTACGCCTCCGGTCCGGCCGGTCCGGGGCCGGTCCGGTAACGCACGTCGAGCAGGCTCACCTCGCCGAGACCGTCGCGGAGCTCGGTCGTGGAGATCAGCGGCGTGGTCACCGCGCCATCATGGCCCAGGCGTCGCGGGTCATGTCGTACTCGACCTCGCCCTGCTCGACGCCGGGGAGCGGGTCGTCGTAGTCCTCGTGGAAGGAGCGCACGAAGGTCATCCCCAAGGACGCCATCGTGGCCCGGGAAGGCGTGTTGACCGCCATCGTCTGCGCGAAGATCCGCCGCAGGCCGACCTCCTCGAAGCCGTACCGCATCAGCTCGCGGGAGCCCTCCTTGGCAAGCCCCTGACGCCAGAACTCGCGCAGGAGCCGGTAGCCGATGTCGGCCTCCCCGGGGACCTTGGGCTGGCTCGGCCCGTGCGGCGGCTGGAGCATCCAGATGCCGACGAACCGATCGGGCTCCGCCCGCAGGAAGCCGGCCCAGACGCCGAGGCCGTCGACCTCTCGTCCCTGCTCGACCCGGAACTCATGAGCACGTTCCACCTCCTCGCGGGTGCGCGGTTTCGACGAGAGGTAGCGGAGCACCTCGGGGTCGGCATCCAGGACCACCTCGTGCTCGAGGTGGTCGTCGGAGAGCGGCGCCAGCGTGAGTCGCTCCGTGCGCATGGTCGGCTGAGTCACGACGCCGAGGCTGCCGCACCCGTCGGCCGGACTCCACCGATTTTCGCCTAGGCTGATCGTGTGTACTCCACCAGCGTCACCGCCCATGTCCGTGCCCCGCGCGCGCAGGTCTACCGGGCGTTGCTGGATCCGGACGCGGTCGCGGCCTGGCGGGTGCCCGACGGCATGACCGCCACCGTGCACGAGTTCGACGGTCGCGTGGGCGGCGCCTTCCGGATCTCGCTCACCTACGACGACGCCCGCGAGACCGGCAAGTCAGGTGGTCACACCGACACCTATGGCGGCCGGTTCACGCGCCTGGTGCCGGACGAGCGGGTGGTCGAGGTGGCGGCGTTCGAGACCGACGACCCGGCGCTGGCGACCGAGATGACGATGACCACCACCTTGGCCGACGCCGGCGAGGGAACCGACGTCACGATCCTGCACGAGGGCATCCCCGACGCCGTACCGCGCGCCGACAACGAGGCCGGCACCCGGATGGCGCTGGAGAACCTGGCGCGGTGGGTGGAGTCCGCCGGGGCCTGACCCCGACTTACTGGTGCTTCTGACGCGCCCGGTACGTCGCAGCCACCGGTATGTCGCTAGCGGCCTCGTCGGCCGGGCGCGCGTGACAGGATGTCGCCCCGTGGCCGACCTGCACTTCTTCACCGGGACGATGGACTCCGGCAAGAGCACCTTGGCGCTCCAGACCAACCACAACCACGCCGCCCGCGGGCTCGCCGGCCGGATCTTCACCTCGCACGACCGGGCCGGTGAAGCGCTCGTCTCCTCACGGCTCGGCCTGACCCACGACGCGATCGAGGTGGCGCCGGAGTTCGACTTCTGGGCCTACGTCGTGAGCTCGCTGACCAGCGGGGCGCGGATCGACTACCTGATCTGCGACGAGGCGCAGTTCTACACCCGGGAGCAGGTCGACCAGCTGGCGAAGATCGCCGACGAGCTGCAGATCGACGTGTTCTGCTTCGGGATCCTCACCGACTTCCGGACCACGCTGTTCCCCGGCTCGGCGCGCCTGGTCGAGCTGGCCGACACGACGGAGGTCCTGCAGGTGGAGGCGCTGTGCTGGTGCGGCAAGCGAGCCACCCACAACGCCCGCACCGAGGACGGCGTGATGGTCACCGAGGGCGAGGTGATCGTCGTGGGGGACGTCGAGGAGCAGGGTGGGCCGCCCGCCGAGGTGGCCTACGAGGTGCTCTGCCGGCAGCACCACCGGCGGCGGATGACAGCGGCCCGGGCCAGGGCGGTGAGCCTGGCGGCGGACCCGTTGCCGTTCGGCTGACGAGCCGTCAGGCCACGATCACCGGGATCAGCATCTCGTCGGGCGTGAGCGAGCCGTGCAGCCCGACGAGCGTGTTCTCGTAGGGGAAGTCCGCGGTCGAGATGATCGCGTGGTCGCCGCGGCAGGCCACCACGACGTCCCCGAGCCGGGGCAGCACCGCCGGCTGCACTGCGCCGAACCAGCCGCGCGCGATCGCCGTCTCGCGAGTGAGTACGTCGGCCCGGTCACCGAGCACCTCGGTCCAGGTGGCCACCACGTCGTCGACGGCGCCGTTGTGGCAGTAGAGGTGCCGGAACCTCGCCTCGCCGCCGAACACCGCCAGCCCGTCGCGGAGCTCGAGGAACTCGTCGACGTCGATCCGGTGGTCCATCGCGGAGTCCACCATCCCGTGGTCGGCGACGACCACCAGCCGCCGGTCGTCGGGGAGCGCCTCGCGCAGCTGCTCGGCCTCCGCGTCGATCATGGCCAGCTGCTGCAACCAGTGGCTCGAGGTCACGCCGTACTTGTGACCGGTCCAGTCGAGGTCGCCGTCGTAGACGTAGGTGAGCGAGGGGCGCTCGGCCGACGCCGCCACGGTCGCGGCGATCCGCTCGCCGACCTTGTCGGCGCCCACGAACTCCGCGCCACGGTGCGCGGCCACGGTCAGCCCGCTGCCCTGGAACTCCCGCTTGTTGACCACGCTCACCCGCACGCCCAGCGCGGCCAGCCCCGAGAAGGCGGTCGGGTTGGGCTGCCACTCGAGCGGGTCGATGTCCTTGTCCCACCACAGCGCGTTCAGCAGCCGGTCGGTGCCCGGGATCCGCGACGTGAAGCCGACCAGGCCGTGCGCGCCCGGGGTCAGCCCGGTGCCGAACGAGGTCAGGCTGGTGACGGTGGTCGACGGGACTCCCGCGGTGGCCGGATCGCCGAGCATCGAGGACAGGTACGGCGCCGCGTGGGCATACCGCTGCAGCAGACGTGACCCCAGTCCGTCGACCAGGAAGACGACGTACGACTTCGCCCCGGGGAGCTCGAGCCCCGAGGGCCCGACGGCGCCCGGCATGCCGAGCGCAACAGCGACCGCCGGGACGACGTCACCCAGAGAACGCCGCCCGTAGGCGGGCTCCACGAAGTCGGACATCGGCGCCTAGTGCGTGCGTGCCGAGAGCGACTCGGCGAACGAGAGCAGGCCGTCGACCGCGTCGGTGCCGTCGGCTGCGGCCGACACCCGCAGCGAGAAGTCGTCGGAGGCCAGCACGCCGGTGTAGCCGTGGTCGGCCTCGCACTGCGGGTCGTTGCACGAGGCGGGTTCGAGGTCGAGACGGCTGACGCCGCCCCAGCCGATCGTCAGCACCGCCTCCGCCGGCGGCTGCGGGCCCTTGGTCGGGTTGGCGGTCATCCTGGTGACGACCACAGACTTCACCGCCGACAGGCTGACCGCCTCCGTGGACGTCGACGTGTAGGGCTCCGGAAGGAGGTCGTCGCCGGCGTGCTCGTCGGTGTGGGCGAGCACCAGCCGGGTCGGGGTCAGCACCACGACGCTCTGGTGCCGACGCACCTCGTCGCGCTCGAACGTCGGCTCGTGGTGCACGTAGAACGACACGACCTGCTCCCCCGCGATCGCACCCGCCACCGCGTCGGCGACCACATCGGGGTAGTAGCCCGTGCGTTCGATCGCCGTACGGAGGTCACGACCGCGGTCGCTTTCTTCGGTCAGCCGCGTGCTGCGCATGCTCGCAGTCTGTCACCTGGGCGAGAGCGGCTACTCCGTGGCCGCCATGGCTCCGCCCAACCCGATCATCATCACCCCGCCGGCGACCCCGAGCCGGTCCAGCCGCCGAGGCTCGCGAGCGAACCAGTCCCGGGCCTTGCCGGCCAGGATCGCCCAGATGCTGTCCGACGTGATCGCCATCGCGGCGAACACCAGGCCGAGCAGCGCGATCTGCGGTCCGGCGGCGGCGCCCGCGTCGGTGAACTGCGGGAGGAAGGCCACGAAGAACACGATCGTCTTCGGGTTGGTCAGTCCGACCACCAGCCCGGTGAACAGCGCTCGCCGGCCCTCGCTGGGCGCCGCGCGACCCTCGAGCAGTGCGATGCGGGCGTCGCCGCGGTGCCGGATCGCCTGGATGCCGAGCCACACGACGTACGCCACTCCGACGATCTTGAGCACGGAGTACGCCGTGGCGCTGGCCGCCACCACCGCTCCGAGCCCGACCGCTACCAGCGTCGCCTGGACCATCAGCCCGAGCCCGTTGCCGGCCACCGACACCAAGGCGTCGCGACGGCCCACCGTCAGCGCCCGGCCGAGCATGAAGAGCACGCTCGGCCCGGGGATCTGGATGAACAGGAACGACGCCACCAGGAAGGCGATCCACTGGTTCGAGCTCGGCATACGGCGATTCTCCGGCACCGGGCGGGCTGCCGCCAGCGAGTTGTCGCTAGGCGGACTGCGGGGACGCGGGCGTGCTCGAGTCGTCGGGCTCGGCCGTCGGGCGGTGCAGCGAGATGGCGAGCAGCGGGAAGATGAGCACCGAGAGGACGCCCGCGCCCACCAGCGCAGCGGCGTTGTCGGGCCGCATCGTCCCGCTGGACACGCCGATGTGGGTCAGCGCCACCAGGAGCGGGAGCGTGGTCGCGCCCAGCAGCATGAGCTGCACCCGTTCACGCGGCCGCAGAGCCGTGCGGTAGACGACCAGGATCGGCAGGCCGCGGACCGCCAGCATCAGGAAGAGGAAGACGACGAGCCTGGCCGGGGCATCACGGATGGACTGGAGATCGATGCCCATGCCGGCGGTGACGAAGAAGACCGGGATGAAGAAGCCGTAGCCGATGGCGTCCAGCTTGGCCTCCAGTGCGTGGAAGTCGCCGGGTGTCCAGCGGCGCAGCACCACGCCTGCCAGGAAGGCCCCCATGACGACGTCGAGCCCGAACTCCGCGGCCAGCACCAGCAGCCCCAGGAGCAGCACGATCGTCAGCCGCAGCGTGGTCTGGCTCGTGGCGTCCGCGCCCGAGAACACGATGCTGGCCAGTCGGCGTCCCTGCACCAGGCGCGCGGAGGCGGCCAGCAGCACCGCCACGAGCGCGATGGCGGCCAGCGAGATGAGTGCCGAGAAGCGGCTGTTGACGCTGAGGAAGATGGCGATCGCGATGACCGGGAAGAGCTCGCCGGCCGCTCCCGTCGCGAGGAAGTACCGCGCGAACTCGCCGCCGAGCATCCCCTTCTCCCGGAGGATGGGAAGCACGGTGCCGAGGGCGGTCGTCGTCAGGGCGAGGGCGACCGCGGTGAACGCGTCGACGTAGTCGAGGGCATCCAGGACGCCCGACACCGCTGACAGCGACCACGAGGGACGTCGTCCAGGCGATCAGCGCGAGCCGGCCCGTTCGGTCGCGGATCATCGCGGGGTCGATCTCGAGTCCGGCGAGGAGGAAGACCATGCCGAGGCCCACGTTGGCGATCAGCTCGACCTCGAGGTCTGATCGTCAGACCGAGGACCTCCGGGCCGATGAGCACTCCGCCGACGATCAGCAGGATCAGCTGTGGGATCCGCTGACCGGGCAGCACGATGGCGATGATCGGGGCCACGGCCGAGATCGCCGCGATGACGAGCAGCGTCTGCAGGCCGGTCAGTACGTCCATGGCGGTCTCCCTCAGCCCAGCCCGAGACGGTCGCGGGTGATGGCGAGCCGCCCGAACCCGCTCGCGGCGTGCTCACGGAGCAGATCGGTCAGCGCCGTCTGGACGCGGGCGACCTCGGCCGCGGCCTCGACCGGCACGTCCGCCTCGAGGTCCTCGAGGGCGGCGACCAGCCGACGCGTCACATGGGGCGAGGAGCTCCCCAGCGCGGTGATCTCGGCGAACGCGAGATGCAGGAGATACGCCCAGTCGTCTGTCGGTTCGACGAGCCGGACCGTGCCTGCGGCGTCCACGTGTAGCCCGGTCGGTGCGGGGAGCCGGGCGATGCGGAGCAGCAGGTCGTGCAGGCGATCGATGACCAGGACCGCGGTGGTCGGCTGGTTGATCGCCGGCGACAGAGCCTGGGTCGCGACGTCGACCAGCTGCCGGATGCCGAAGGTCGGGTCCTGGTAGAGAGTGCGTGCGCGACCGAGGTGGACGCACCTGACCAGCGCGCGTTCCGGCGGCACCCGGTCACCGTGTACCGCCAGGACGGCCCCACCGGAGGCGACGTACTCCCCCACGCGCGGCAGGACCTCGATCACGCAGTCGTACTCGGCCGCGAGCCGGACGAGGCCCGCCCGGTCAACGGCCAGCACGGTGCCGACCACGTGCCGGTACGAGCGGGTGTCGTGGCTGCTGAGGTGCGCGACGTGCGGATGTTCGACCAGAGTCGGCGCGGCCGCCGCGACGTACGCCTCCGCCGGCGGATAGCTCCGGCGGATGGCGGCCCGGGCCTCGTTGGCGACCGTGGTGATCACCCAGCCGACCTCCAGCAGGCGCATGGTGGCGGTGACGTACACGACGAAGACGCCCACGGCGACCGCGAGCACGACCATCGAGACGATCACCGTCCGGGAGGCGGTGGCCGGGTCGGTCACCTCGTCGATGCCCAGGCCGGTCACGGCGTACGCGAACGTGGCGAGGAAGTAGCCGAACGCGACCTTCGTGACGATCGATCGGACGAAGGTGCGGATCACCCGCGGCGAGAGCTGTGAGCTCGCGAGCTGCAGACCGACCAGCGTGATCGCGAAGACGACCCCGACGAAGGTCAGCATCGACGACGACATCACGCCCAGCATGGTGTCGGCGGTCGAGGTCCGCACCGGATGCCCGAGGCCCCACTCCGGGGGCAGTCCGACGATCTCGGGGTAGGCGACGACGAAGGCCGCGACGATGCCGCCGAGGACCAGGACCATCGGGATGAACCAGAACCGGTCGCGCACCCATTCGCCGAGGCGTACGCCGCGGTGAGCCCACGGGGACACGACCGGCAACGCCTGCACGGACCCGTGGTCCACGTCCGTCGCCATGGTCAGGCGTCCCGCGGAGGGCTGGTCCGCCGAGCGGGCGGCTTCATGCTCTTGCCGAGCGCCGATCCAGAGTGCCACGATCGCGCTACTCGGCACCCGCTCGCCGCCGGACCCCAGACGAGGCAGCCCCCATGACAAAGCTCTCCATGCACGAGCGGCTCCCGTTCGACGAGGCGACAACGCCGCCCCGGGTGTCGACCGGCGACCTCCCCACAGCCGAGGAGGTCGCGCACCTGGTCACCGAGGCCTACGAACGCTACCGATCGAACACGGACGGGACCGTCGCCGACTACATCCCGGCGCTGGCCAGTGCGTCGCCGGACCTGTTCGGCATCAGCGTGGTCGGTGTCCGTGGGCGCTCCTTCGAGATCGGAGACGTCGACGTCCACTTCTCGATCCAGAGCGTCTCCAAGCCGTTCGTGTTCGCGCTGGTGTGCGAGGAGGTCGGCTACGAGTCGGCCCGGCACCAGCTCGGGGTGAACTCCACCGGGTTCCCCTTCAACTCCCTGATGGCGGTCGAGCTGAACGACGACCGCACGATGAACCCGCTGGTGAACGCCGGTGCGATCGCGACGACCAGCCTGGTACCGGGCGACACGGCCGAGCAGAAGTTCGAGCGGGTCCGGCAGGGGCTGTCTCGCTTCGCGGGGCGGGAGCTGAGCATCAGCGAGGACGTGTACGCCTCCGAGGCGGCCTCCAACATGCGCAACCAGGGCATCGCACGTCTCCTGCAGAGCTACGGCCGGTTGTACTTCGATCCAGAGGCGGCCACCGACGTCTACACCCGCCAGTGCTCGCTCGACGTGACCGTCCACGACCTCGCGGCGATGGCCGCGACCCTCGCGAACGGCGGGGTCAATCCGGTGACCACCGAGCGGGTCCTCAAGCCGGGCGTGTGCCGTCGGGTGCTGGCCGTGATGGCGACCGCCGGGCTCTACGAGCTGTCGGGCGACTGGCTGTACGAGATCGGGGTGCCCGGCAAGAGCGGCGTCAGTGGGGGCATCGTGACCGTGTCGCCGGGCAAGGGTGGGCTGGCCACCTTCTCCCCACCACTGGACCTCGCCGGCAACAGCGTGCGCGGCCAGCTGGTCACCAAGTACCTCGCCGAGCGGATCGGGCTCAACCTCTTCGCGTCCGAACCGGCCGATCCGCTCGCCCCCGAACCGGACCACGAGGGCGCGTCCGGCTGACCGCACGACCCGCGACATTCGCAGGCGCGGGCAGGCGGGGCGGAGGCTAAGGTGCACGCTCGGGCATACCCTCCTCGGGAAGCAGCGACTTCTGGTCGAGCACGTAGAGCAGGGTGAACGCGGGGCCGAGCAGGAGCACGGCGAGGCCCGTGGCCACCACCACGGCGGTGATCGTGCCGGACGGGGCAGCGGCCGCGGAGACGGTCAGGGACGTCGGGAGCAGGTAGTCCCACTGCGCGATCCCCCACGCCACGACGACGCTGCCGACCGCCAGCACTGCGGCCGGTCGCGCTCCGCGGCGTCCGCGGGTGACGAGCACCAGCGCGACGATGCCGCTGAGCCCGGAGAGGATGACCAGTGGGAGGGCACGCGACGTGAGTCCGTCGAACACGTAGTCGGCGTCTGCGTGCAGCACGAAGATCCCCACCACCGACACGGCCCCGGCTACGAGACCGGCCGCGGCGGCACGTCGGCGGAAGTACGCCACCATCGTGTCGTCCGACAGTCGGCCGGCGTCCCTGACCAGGAAGAACGCCGCCAGATAGGCAGCCACGGTCACGGCGAGCACGCCGCCGAGGACGGACGTCGGGTTCACCCAGCTGTCCCAGTGATCGCCGGCCTTGCCGCCCGACGGGACGCGCCCGGAGGCGATGCCGCCGACCACGGTGCCGAGGGAGTACGGCACCAACACCGAGGAGAGCGCGAAGGCCGCGCCGAAGTTGCGTCTGTCACGGGTGCGGAACACCGCCTTGCGGAACGCGAAGGACGCGCCGCGCAGCACGATGCCGAAGGCAGCCAGCGTCAACGGCACGAAGAGGGTCAGCGTGATCGAGGCATAGGCCTCCGGGAAACAGGTCCACAGCACCACGAAAATGAAGATCAGCCAGACGTGGTTCGCCTCCCACACGGGCGCGATCGCGTGGTCGATGACCTCACGGGGGCGCTCGCCGCGCTTGGCGCCCCCGGCGATCAGGTCCCAGAAGCCCGCACCGAAGTCTGCGCCTCCGAAGACGGCGTACATCGTGATCGCGACGAACAGGATGACGGCAGCGGTGGTGCTCATCCGAGGGGTACCTTCTGCTCGCCCTCGGGCTCGCCCGAGCTCGTCGGCTCGCTCGGACCGTAGGGGACGGCGTCGTCGCCGAGCGGGTCACCCTGCCGGAACCGGCGACTCATCATCCGCAGCACCAGGATGGTGGTGATGCCGAGTCCGACGTAGAGGATCACCACCCCGATGAAGGTGATCCAGATCCCGGTGTTCGCGGTGGCGGCGTCCTCCACCTTCATCTTCTCGTAGACGATCCAGGGCTGACGTCCGACCTCGCTGACCGTCCATCCCGCTTCCAGGGTCACCACGGCAAGGAACCCGGAGACCGCTGCGCAGCGGAGGAACCACCGGCTCTTCGGCATGTCTCTTCGGAAGATCCAGGAGGCCCACCACCACAGCGTGAGCAGGAACAGCAGCGTGCCGAGGCCGACCATGATGTCCCAGGCCAGGTGGACGACGTTCACCTCGTGATTGGTGGGTCGATCGGCGGCGGGTGTCTCGTCGAGTCCCTGGATGACGGTGGAGCGCCCCTTGCCGGGATCGGACAGGATCGAGGCGAGCCCGGGGATCGGCAGACCACCGACCACCTCGCCCTTCGAGTTGAGGTGGCCGAACAGCACCTCGGGTACGTCGTCGCTGGTCTTGGGCACCATCTCGATCGCGGCGAACTTGGTCGGCTGCTCGTCGTAGACCCAGCGCGCCAGGGCGTCTCCGACTCCCATCTGGACGGGGGTCGCGATCGCCGCGACGGTGAACCCGATGATGAAGCCCATCCGGTGGTACCGGTCGCGGCGTCCGCGCAGCATGCCGGTCGCGTAGACGGAGGCGACCAGGAACCCGCCCACCAGGTACGCCGCGACGACCATGTGCGCCGCCATCAAGGGCATCGCACTGTTGAAGATCACGCCCATGGGGTCGACATCGACGACCTTGCCGGACTTGTCGAGGGTGACGCCCTCAGGTGAGTTCATCCACGCGTTGGCCGCCACCACCGAGACGCTGCCGAAGATGCCCGCGATGGCGATGGGCACGCCCGTCCAGAAGTGGGCCCAGGGCTTCAGTCGGCGCCATCCGAAGATGTAGAGCGAGATGAAGACCGCCTCGGTGAAGAAGAAGATCCCCTCGAAGGCGAACGGGACACCGAAGGCCGCCCCCCACTGGCCCATGAACTTGGGCCACAGCAGCCCGAACTCGAAGGAGAGCACGGTGCCGGTCACGGCCCCGACGGCGAAGGTGACGGCCATGTACTTCGACCATCGCTGGGCCAGCAGCATCGCGTCCTTGTCACCGTGCTTGATGCCGCGGTAGTTGGCGATCAGGGTCATCACCGACCAGGACACGCCCAGCGGCACCAGGATGATGTGGAACGCGAGGGTGAAGGCCATCTGGGCCCGGGCCCACGGCACGGGATCGATGGCGAGGGCCACGCCCGTCAGGACATCGGTCACCACGGTCAGGTCACCTCCGCCCCGGACGACTCGTCACGGGGTGCCGTTGCGCGAGCCGAGTCGGCCTGCTCGAGTGCGACGCGACCGACCACCTGGCGCATCGTGATCGTGCGCTCGGCGCGACCACCGAACACAAAGGTGTTGCCCCAGTGCAGCATCGCCGCGAAACGGTTCTTGAAGCCGGTCAGGAAGGTGATGTGCACGAACAGCCACATGACCCACCCGAGGAAACCGGACAACCGCAGCTTCTTGAAGCTCACCACGGCGTTGAAGCGGGAGATCGTGGCCATGCTGCCGAGATCGCGGTAGGTGAACGTCGCTGCCTGCTCGCCGCGCAGACGACGCTTGATCGTGTTGGCGGCATGGATCCCCGACTGCATGGCGACCTCGGCGACGCCGGGAAGGTCGTCGAGCGCCATCATGTCGCCGATCACGAACACCTCGGGGTGGCCAGGGAGGGTGCAGTCGTCCAGGACGGCAATCCGGCCGGCCCGGTCGCACGACGCACCGCTGGCCTGCGCGAGCAGGCCGGCCAGCGGTGACGCCTGAACGCCGGCGGCCCAGATCTTGGTGTGCGCGAGGAGTCGCTCCTGCGCACCGTCCGCGGTCCTGACGTCGGCACCCAGTGCGTCCACACCTGTGACCACGGCGCCCGTCCGGATGCTCACGCCGAGACGTCCCAGCTGCTTCGCGGCCTTCTGCGAAAGACGGTCGCCGAACGTCGCGAGGATCTCCGGCCCTCCGTCGACGAGGACCACCTTGGCCTCGCTCGGGTCGATCCGGCGGAAGTTGTGCTTGAGTCCGGATCGGGACAGCTCCGCGATCTGCCCGGCGACCTCGACGCCGGTGGGGCCGCCGCCGACCACCACGAAGGTGAGCCAGGCCTGACGCTTGTCAGGATCATCCTCGTTCTCCGCCATCTCGAACGCCCCGAAGATGCGACCGCGCAGCTCGAGTGCGTCGTCGATGGTCTTCATGCCCGGTGCGAACCTGGCGAATTCGTCATGACCGAAGTACGTCTGTGCCGCTCCCCCGGCGACGATCAGGTCGTCGTACTCGTAGGTGCGCACCGTCTCGTCCGGGCGGACGGCGGTCACCGTCCGCGCCGTCAGGTCGAACTCGCGCACGTCCGCCAGCTCCACCGTCACGTTGCGGTGGCGCCGCAGGACCTCCCTGATCGGTGGCGCAACCTGCCAGCGGAGAGGATGCCGGTAGCCACCTGGTAGAGCAGCGGCTGGAACAGGTGGTGGTTCCTCCGGTCGATGAGCGTCACCTGCACGGGCGCTCGCCGGAGGAACTTCGCGGCGAACAGCCCACCGAAGCCGCCGCCCACGATGAGCACGCGGTGCTCGGCGACTGCCATCAGCCGGCGTGTGCGCGCGCCGACGCGGACCAGGGTCGGAACGACTCGGCCGACGCCGGATCCCAGAAGCCCTGGAACCGAGGTGAGGCGGTGCCCGCGACCAGCGCTCCGGGCTCCACGAAGTCGTAGAGCTCGCTGAACGCGAGGGCCTGGAACTGGGTGACCCGCCGCACGGCGTGCTCGGGACTGAGCTCGCTGGTGTGGTCCAGTCCCATCGCCGCGATCATCTCCGCGAGGGCGTGCACGGTATTGCGGTGGTAGTTGTGCACGCGCTCTCCCTTGTCGGGCACGTTGAGGGCACGCTGCAGCTTCGGGTCCTGCGTGGTGACCCCCACCGGGCACTTGTTGGTGTGGCAGCGCTGGGACTGGATGCAGCCCACGGCCATCATGAAAGCCCGGGCCGAGTTGCACCAGTCGGCGCCGAGGCACATCGCCCTGGCCATGGCGGAGGCGGTGACCATCTTGCCGCTCGCGCCCACCTTGATGCGATCCCGCACGCCCGCTCCGACGAGGGTGTTCTGAACGACGAGCAGGCCTTCGTGCAGCGGGCTGCCCAGGGAGTCGGAGAACTCCAGCGGCGCCGCCCCGGTCCCACCCTCGCCACCGTCGACAACGATGAAGTCGGCGTAGATGCCGGTCTGGAGCATCGCTTTGATGATGCCCGCGAACTCTCGCGGGTCGCCGATGCAGATCTTGAAGCCGACCGGCTTGCCGTCGCTGAGCTCGCGGAGCCGGGCGATGAACGCCACCATCTCGAGCGGGGTCGAGAACGCCTTGTGGTAGGTGGGCGAGAAGACGTCCTTGCCCTGCGGCACGAGCCTGGCCTCGGCGATCTCCGCGGTCACCTTGGCCGCGGGGAGGATGCCGCCGTGGCCGGGCTTGGCTCCCTGGGACACCTTGATCTCGATCATCTTGACCTGCGGCAGGGTGGCGTTGGCGCGGAACGCCTCCGGGTCGAAGTCGCCGTTGGCGTCCCGACACCCGAAGTATCCGGTGCCGATCTGCCAGATCAGGTCACCGCCGGCCTCCTTGTGGTACTTCGACAGACCGCCCTCGCCGGTGTCGTGGGCGAACCCACCCGCGAGCGCGCCCTGGTTCATAGCCCGGACCGCCGCCTGACCCAGTGCGCCGAAGCTCATCGCGGAGATGTTCAGCACCGATGCCGCGTACGGCTGTGCGCATTGCTCGCCGCCGATGATGACCCTCAGGTCGTTCTCCGGGTCGGCAACCATCGGACGGGGGGCGACGGAGTGGATCAGCCAGCTGTACCCGGACTCGTAGACGTCGTGCTCGGTGCCGAACGGCTTCTTGTCGCCGACGTTCTTGGCGCGTTCGTAGATCACCGAACGGGTGTCTCTGTCGAAGGGCCTGCCGTCCGTGTCGCTCTCCACCAGGTACTGGTGCAGCTCGGGCCCCATCCCCTCCAGGAGGAACCGCATCCGACCGGCGAGCGGGTAGTTCCGCAGGATGCTGTGCCGCTGCTGGAAGTAGTCGTAGATGCCCAGCAGGGCGAGGGGGACGAAGAGGATCTCGAGCAGCAGCCACCAGGGGCTGACGAACACCGCCAGTGGGACCACCAGGAGGGCGAGGACGATGACGGCCCACAGTGCCTTGGTGCGGATGCGCTCGATCATGGGAGTTCTCCTTAGGGGGACGGCGCATGGAACCCGGCCGGCATGGCCGCGGGCTCAGTCGAAGACGTGGCCGTGCTCATAGCGCTCGTCGGCGCCGGCGGCGGCGGTGAGGGCGGCGACGTTGTCGCGGGTGAAGAAGCCCTCGTAGTGATGGCAGCGCTCGATGTACTCCGTGATCAGCAGCGAGTACGGCGAGCTCTTGGAGAAGATCTGCTTGAGGTTGGGGTCGTCCTTGCACTCCCCCACCACGTGCGCCAGGAAGGGCGTCCCCATCTCGGCCAGCTGTCGCACGACGTAGTCGACGTTCTTCTCTTCGGCGATGTGACCGTCGAGCACTGCCATCGCCATGTGGTGCATCCGCCGCCCGAAGTTGCGGACGAAGTCCTCGGTGGGCATCGGGAGGTTGTCGAAGGAGTTCACGATCGATGGCGTGTTGTTGGCGGTGAACACCCGAGCCGGGGACTTCTTCTCGTCGTCGATGTCGCGGTGCCGGGTCACGTTGGTCGACGAGTTCATCTCGTGGATGTTGTAGGCGCCCCAGAAGTAGTAGGGAACGACGGTGAGGTACTCGAGGAGGGCATGCTCCCGGTCACCGGCCAGGATCCGGGTGGCCGCGTGATCCACGCCCAGCACGAGTCCCTTGATGCCGTGCTCGTCCTGCAGCGCGTCGGCGCGGTCGAGCTTGCCCTGCTCCTCGGCCGTCAGGCTGATCGCCTCGCCGAGACCCAGCTCGTCGAGGTTGTCCATGTCGACGTCGACGTACCCGACCCGGTTGTAGGTGAAGTCGGACATGAACGTGAAGGTGAGGTGCTCCATCGCGTAGAAGCCGTTGACGGTGTCCCCCGGGTAGGCGAAGCGGATGTTGTGCGGCTCCAGCGCCTCCCTGACGGCCTTGGTCGACTCCGCGTTGTAGACCTCGCCGATGTAGCGGGCGTTCGGCTTCTTCCGGGCGAGGGGGTAGAGCATGTTCCACCGGGTGACGGCGTCCTCGTAGTCCCCCGAGAGCGGCTCGAGCACGACCAGTCGCGGGAACTCCGGTTGGGACTGCAGGACGTAGACCTTGTGCGTGTCGTTGAGGCGGGCGCTCTGGAAGCGGTAGGGCCCCATGGCGGCGAGCTCCGCCATGTAGTCCACGCCGTCGCCGTGCTCGACCTGGACGACCAGGGCGGCTGTGGTCCCGACGATCTGGTCGAGCCCCGACTCGCGCCGGCGTTCGTACACCCGCGGTAGGTACTCCTCGAAGAAGTCGGAGTTCTTCTTGTCGCCCATGGGGGTATAGGTGGCGAGATCGATCATGATGCTCGGGGTCCCTTCGGTTGCGACTGGCAGTGGTTTCATTCGAAAGTCATCAAGGGCATCGCAGGTCCCGGGGCGCGGGCGTCCCGTAGAGGGTGTCCCGAGAAGGAGATGACCTTGGCGCGGGCTCCGAGAAGCACCCCATGCGAGCCAGAGACCGCTCGCCGGTCGCTCACGGTGGCAGCGTAGGCACGATGCCCAGTGGGGTCCTTCACCCACCAGGGGTGAGGTTCGGCCTTCGCGTCCCGGTGTACGACTGGATCACGTTTGACGGTGGTGGGTCGCCACGACGAACCTCCCGCATCGTCCTGTGCTCGAGCGTCGCCGGGTCAGCAGCTACCTGTGGAGGATCGAAAAGCATGGCGACAACCAAGGCCAGCCACGTCCAGGTCCCCGACGGGCCACCGGCCCTAGAGATCCACGCGCGAGGGATCGCCGTCCTCGACGATCCCATGCTCAACCGCGGCACGGCATTCACGATGGAAGAGCGTGACCACCTCGGGCTGCGTGGCCTCCTCCCGCCCCGCGTCGAGACCATCGAGCAACAGGTCGACCGCTGCTACGAGCAGTTCAAGTCCAAGCGTTCGGACGTGGAGAAGTGGGTGTTCCTCAGCCAGCTGCACGACAGCAACGAGGTGCTCTTCTACCGGCTCGTCGGAGAGCACGTGCACGAGATGCTCCCGATCGTCTACACCCCCACCGTCGGCACGGCCATCCAGGAGTTCAGCCACCTGTTCCGCCGGCCCCGTGGTGTCTTCCTCAACATCGAGGACGTCGAGGGCATCGAAGCATCCCTCGACGCCACCGGTCTCGGAGCGGACGACATCGACCTCATCGTCGCCTCCGATGCCGAGGCGATCCTCGGCATCGGTGACTGGGGCGTGGGCGGAATCGACATCTCGATCGGCAAGCTCGCGGTCTACACCGTCGCGGCCGGCATCAACCCCGACCGGGTGCTGGCCGTGGGGTTGGACGTGGGCACCAACCAGGAGCAGCTGTTGAACGACCCTCGCTACCTCGGCCTGCGGCGGTCCAGGGTCCGCGGCGAGGCGTACGACGCCTTCATCGACGCCTATGTGGCCGCGGCGTCGGCGAGGTTCCCCCAAGCGATCCTGCACTGGGAGGACTTCTCCGGACCGCCGGCACGCGGGATCCTCGCGCGCTACGGCGACACCCTGTGCACCTTCGACGACGACATCCAGGGCACGGCGGCAGTCGGGCTGGCCTGTGTGCTGGCCGGTGTCCGCGTCTCGGGGGGACGGCTGGTCGACCAGAACATCGTCGTCTTCGGCGCGGGCTCTGCCGGGGTCGGGATCGCGGACCTGATCGCGCTGGCGATGACGGAGGACGGTCTCAGTGCCAAGGAGGCGGCTGACCGGATCTACCTACTGGATCGGCCCGGCCTGCTCACCGACGACATGAGCGACCTCTACGACTACCAGAAGCCCTACGCCAAGGACCCGGCGCAGGTGGAGTCGTGGCGCGCCGCGGACGGCACCCTGGGTCTGCAGGAGGTCGTCGACGGCCTCCACCCGACCATGCTGGTTGGCACGTCCGGTGTCACCGGAGCCTTCGGCGAGAAGGTCATCCGCTCGATGCACGACCACTGCGAGCGCCCGATCATCCTGCCGATGTCCAACCCGACGGTGCTCGCCGAGCAGACACCGGAGAACCTGCTCGCGTGGACCGACGGCGCGGCGTTGGTCGCCACCGGCAGCCCGTTCGGGCCGGTAGAGCGGGACGGCACGACGTACCGCATCGGCCAGGCGAACAACGCCCTGATGTTCCCGGGCCTCGGGCTCGGGGTCATCGTGTGCCGGGCGGCGACGATGCCCCCGTCGTTGTTCATCGCCGCAGCGCGTGCTCTCGCGAAGCTCGCCGATCCTGCGGACCCCGCCAAGGGTCTGCTGCCGGACATCTCACGACTCCGCGAGGTCTCGGCCACGGTGGCAGTGGACGTGATCAACACCGCTGCCGCCCAAGGCATCGCTCGCGTCCAGGTCGACGATCCGATCGAGGCGGTCCACGAGGCGATGTGGGCGCCTGAGTACCTGCCGATCAAGCGCTAGGAACCCCTTCCCCGAGTCCGGGGCCGAACACAGGAGTGAGCATGGCCCAGACGGTGGCAGAGATCCTGGTCGACCAGATGGTCGAGGTCGGGATCCGCAAGGTGTACGGCATCGTGGGCGACTCGGCCAACCCGATCGTCGATGCCCTGCGCCGGCACGAGGCGGACATCGAGTTCGTCCACGTCCGCAACGAGGAGGCCGGGGCGTTCGCCGCGGGCGCGGACGCGCAGATCTCGGGACGCCCGACGGCCGTGCTCGGCTCGTCCGGACCCGGAAGCCTGCACCTGGTCAACGGGCTGTACGACTGCCAGCGCAACGGCGCTCCGGTCTTCGCCATCGCGACCCACATCCCCAGCACGGAGATCGGCAGCGACTACTTCCAGGAGACCAACCCCGAGCAGATCTTCTCGGGCTGCACCCACTACTGCGCCCTTCTGTCCTCGGCCGGCCAGATGCCGCGCGTCTCCGAGCTCGCGCTCCAGGCCGCCATCCTGGAGCGCGGGGTCGGCATGGTGATCGTGCCCGGCGACGTCGCCGCCCAGAAGGTGGACCGGCCCATGCTGCGCCATCCGGTCCTCACCGACCGTCCGGTGATCAGGCCGGACGACGACGCTCTCGACAAGGCGGTGGCACTGCTCTCCGGTGCGAAGAAGATCGCGATCCACGGTGGGGAGGGCACCAGGCAGGCGCGCGCGGAGGTGCTTCGCCTCTCGGAGACGCTCAAGGCACCCATCTCGTACGCCTTCCGCGGCAAGGACATTCTCGAGGCCGACAACCCCGCCGCGGTCGGCATGACCGGTCTACTCGGATGGGGTGGCGCCACGGGAGCGTTGGCCGAGTGCGACCTGCTCCTCATGCTCGGGACGGACTTCCCGTACCACGCTTTCCTTCCCGACGAGAAGACGATCATCCAGGTCGACGACAAGCCGCTGCACCTCGGACGGCGGGCAGCCGTGGACCTCGGCCTGGTCGGCGACGTGGGCGAGACTCTGCGCGCGCTCATCCCGCGTCTCGAGCCGCGCACCGACTCGTCGTTCCTCGACGAGGTCGTCAAGCACCACGGCAAGATGGTCGAGGGAATCCAGACCTACGTCACCCACGAGGGCGGCGGCCACGGGCTGCGGCCCGAGATGGTGGCGACCGCGTTGAGCGACCTGGCCGAGGACGACGCCGTCTTCACCGTCGACACCGGGATGTGCAACGTATGGGGGGCCCGCTACCTGGAGATGAAGCCCGGGCGCCGGATCCTCGCGTCGTTCAGCCACGGCTCGATGGCGAACTCGATGCCCCAGGCGATCGGCGCCAAGGTGGGCTCGCCGGACCGCCAGGTCATTGCCCTGTGCGGCGACGGTGGCTTCACGATGCTGATGGGAGAGCTGCTCACCGCCGTGGGTCTCGACATCCCGGTCAAGCTGATGATCTTCAACAACTCCACCCTCGGCATGGTGCGCGCCGAGATGATGGTCGTCGGCTACCAGCCCTGGGGCACCGACGTGAAGAACCCGGACTTCGGCGCCATGGCAACAGCCGTCGGGGCACACGGGGAGCGGGTCGAGAAGGCCGTCGACATTCGTCCCGCCATCGAGCGAGCCCTCGAGCATCCCGGACCCGCGCTGATCGACTTCGTGACCGACCCGCGCGCACTCGCCGTGCCGCCGCACACGACGATCGAGGAAGTGAGGGGCTTCGCCCTGACCACGGCGAAGCTCGTCTTCAGCGGTGACGTTGCGGAGGCGTGGCAGCAGGCCAAGTCCAACATCCGCGACGTCGGGCAAGCCCTCTGACCGCTCCGCGAGCTTCGTCAGGCGGACTGCGGTGACGCCATGTAGATCTCCCACCGCGCGGCCGCGGCCTTCTGCTCGGTCTCGGCGAGCATCCGGTTGGCCGCCTGGGCGACTGACGCCTCCATCTGCGACTGCGACACCCGGTCCAGCACGCCCGACTTCACCTGCACGGCGTACTCCTGCTGCCCCACCGCGGTCACCGAGACCAGCCCGTCGTCCGACTCTCCCTCCGCGTAGAGCTCGGCGAGCGTCGTGTAGTAGTCGTGGTCCTGCGGAGTCTGCGGTTCGGGTCTGCTCTCGACCTCATCGGCGTCGCGCCCGGTGAAGGCCCGGATCTGCTCGAGATGCTCGCGCCGCGCGGCGGCGAAGAGCAGGCGGGCGACGGTCTGCAGGTTGTCCTGCAGCTGAACCGTGCTGCAGGTCGCATAGAAGCCGGGGGCGAAGCCGACCGTCACGTCTCGCTCACCGCGCACGGTCGCGGTGACGTTGCCGTTCGGGGTGGTGACGGTCACCTCGGAGCGCTCGATCAGCTCGTCGAACTCGTCGGTCATCTCAGCCCACCTTCGTGTGGTCGCCGAACGACGGGTTGTCCGCGACCGTGGGCCGGGGCAGCACGAACGACGAGGCGTGCCCGCCGGCGGGCTTGCTCAGGTCGCGCACCTTGGCGGCCGTCCGGTTCAGCGCCGTCTCGACGTCGTCCTCCGCGTTGATGACCTGCTGGTTGAGGTCCTTGAGGAAGGTCCGCACGGACTGGATCACCGTCTCCGGCGAGGCGGCGTTGATGCGAGGGTCCGTCTTCGGCTCCTTCGGCTTGAACAGGCTGGCCGTCTCCTTGGCGGCGCCGACCGCCGCGAGCGAGTAGCCCGCAGCGAGGCTTCCGCCGGCCGTGAGCGGTACGGCCACGATGCCGGACACGGCCGCCACCACGGCCAGGCTCGTCTCGAACCCCTGCGGTGTCTTGTCACCGAGGGTGCTGAGGGTGTCCTTCGCCGCATGGGCGATGCTGTCCACGCTCTTCTTCGCCTCCTCGAAAATCGCAGTCTCCGCCGTGATGGCGTACTTCAGCACGTGTCCGCACAGCCACTGGTTGGAGATGACGGGCCCGAACAGCCCGGCGAAGTTGGCGTAGTTGGTCGCGGTGCCGCTCTCCCAGCCCTGGGCGAAGGCGCCCGTGGGCTCGATCTGGGTGAGGTTGAAGTTCGAGCCGCTGACCAGCTCCTTGGCCTCATGGTTAACGAAGCTCTCGGTGGCCAGCTTGTCCAACGTCACCTCCAGCTCCGTCAGCGCGCCCGAGAAGTCGGGCAGGCCGATCCAGTCGTCGAAGATCTTGTCGACGTCGGCGAACTTCTCCTCCGCTTCGGTCACGTAGGGGTCACCGGTGTTGCCGGGGTTGTCGTTGCCGCTTCAGCGCCAGCTGCACGTACTTCTCGATGGCGAGCCGCTTGATCTCGACGGCGTGCGCCTTCAGGTCGTCATAGCTCATCAGCGGCCCTCCATCTCGGCGCGCGCCTTGTCCAGCCGGTCCTTGGCACCGCTGTCCGCCCGCAGGATGTCGTCGAGGAAGGACTTGATGGCCACGCGGGTGTCCTCGAGGTTCGTCACGCTCGACGCCAACGACGCTCTGGAGCTCCTGGGCGACCTCTCGCCACGCGCTCGACGGTCCGTTCGGATAGTTTCCGATCGAACCGATCCGGTGGAAGGTCAGCCCCGAGTCCACGTCCAGGTGCGAGGCGGCCGTCTTGAGGTCGTCGCGCGCCGGCGGGATCCGGTCTTTGTAGATGATCTCGAGCTCGAGCAGGTCGACGCCGTCGATCCCGATCGGTGTGGTGCCCATCGTGGTTTCGCTCCTTCCGAGTGCCGAGGACACCGCTTGCCCGCTCGCTCGGAAGGTAAAACGTGCGCCAGGTCACTCAGGCAACGTGTCTCCCGGAGGCTGGGTGAGCCGGCGCACGAACAGGTCGGAGCGCGGATCGGTCACCGGGGCCACCCGCGCCGCCGCCGACAACACGCTCGCGCGTTCGGGACCGGCCAGCACGAGCGACAGCTCGAGCGCGGCCACCTGCGGCAGGTCGTTCTGGAGCTGGGCCACCCGGCTGATCAGCCACTCGATCTGGGCCACGTCAGGGATCTCCGCACCGCGGTACCCGAACAGCATCGGCGAGCTCTTGATCTCCCGGACCATCGCGGCGGCGTCGTGCTCCCCCAGCGGGGGGATCCGGTAGGACTTGTCGGCCAGCAGCTCGATCACCGGCCCGGAGATGCCGAACGAGACGACCGGTCCGAACAGCGGGTCCTCGATGCTGCGGACCGCCACCGGCACGCCTGGCGCTGCGTTCTTCTGCACCACGAACCCGGCTGTGTCCGGCACTCTCACGCGGCTGTTCAGGGCGTCCCAGGCCGCCTCCATCTCGGTCGGCCCATCGATGTTGCGCCAGACGTGGGCGAGATCGGGCCGCTCCCGCAGGGACTCGGCGGTCGCCTTCAGCACCACGTCCCAGCCGAGCTCCTCGCCCGCCGCGGTCGCCTCCTCCAGCGAGCCGACCGGATGGGCTCCCCAGAGCTCGATGCCGTAGGCGGCGAGCAGCCGGGTCACCTGCGAACGCGGCAGCTCCGCCCCGTTGGGATGCTCGCTGAGCACCCCGTTGACCAGCTGCCGGGCGACGTCGAGCTCCACGGATGCGGGGTCGGGCGGCGGGCCGTCGGGGGTCCGCAGCCACACGGCGTACTCCACGACCCGGGCGAGGGCCCGGACCGCGGCCTCGACGGCGGGGTACGACGGCACGGAGCCGCGGCCCGCGGTCGAGCCGGCGACGTCGGGCACCCGCAGCAGCTCCGGGATGCCCTCGGCGCCCAGGAACGAGGAGACCAGCGGCTTGTCGGACTGCTCTCCCACCGCCGCCAGGACGTTCGCGACGTCGTCGCCGGACACGTTGAGCGGCGGGATGTAGACCGCAATCACCGAGTCGACCTCGGGGTCGTCGATCGCGTCGTCGAGAGCGTCCTCGAAGTCCTCGGCCGTGGCTTCGGCGCCCAACCTCACCGAGCGGTTGACGACCAGCCCGACGGCGGCCGCGGCGTCCGCCGCCAGTAGGCCCAGGGCGTCGGAGTTGCCGACCACCGCGACCCGGCGGCCCCGCGGCAGTGGCTGGTGGGCCAGCAGCTGCGCGACGTCGAACATCTCGTCGAGGGTGTCCACCTGGATCACGCCCGCCTGGCGGAACATCGCGTCGACTGCGGCGCCCGGCGCCGCGATCCGGCGTACGGCGTGGCCCATCGGCACGCCCTGCGTGGTGCGACCGGACCTGACGGCGATGATCGGCTTGCGCAGGGAAACCCGGCGGGCGATCCGGGAGAACTTGCGCGGGTTGCCGATCGACTCGAGGTAGAGCAGCACGACCTCGGTGGAGTCGTCCTCCTCCCAGTACTGCAGCAGGTCGTTGCCGGACACGTCGGCACGGTTGCCGGCGCTGACGAAGGTGGACAGCCCGAGCCCGCGGTTGTGGACCTTCTCGAGGATCGCGGTACCGAGGGCGCCGGACTGGCAGAAGAAGCCGGCTCGCCCGCGGGCGGGCATCAGCGTCGACAGCGAGGCGTTGATCGAGACCGCTGGGTCGGTGTTGATGACCCCCAGTGCGTTGGGGCCGATCAGCCGCAGGCCGTAGGAGCGGGAGAGGCCGACCAGGTGCCGCTGTCGCTGCCGGCCCTCCTCGCCGGTCTCGGCGAATCCCGAGGAGATCACGACCAGGCCGTGGACGCCCTTGGCGGCACAGTCGAGCACGACGTCGTTCACCGCCTCGGCGGGCACCGCCACGATCGCGACGTCGACCTCGTCGGGGATGTCGCCGACGGTCTTGTACGCCGGCATGCCCGAGACCGCGGCCGCGCTCGGGTTGACGACGTAGACGCGGCCGGTGAAGTCGCCGGTCACCAGGTTGCGCACCAGCACCTGGCCGATGGTGTCCTGGCGCCGGCTGGCCCCGATGATCGCGACCGAGCGTGGGTTGAAGAAGCGCTCTATCGACGCCGCCTCGGCCCGGTGCTCGCGGCTGCGCATCACCCCGATCGCGGTGTCGGTGGCGTCGATCGGGAACTCCAGGGTGAGCACGCCTTCGTCGTAGCCGCTGGCGACGCGGTAGCCGGCGTCGCGGAAGGTCTGGATCATCCGCTGGTTGTCGGGCAGCACCTCGGCGGTGAACCGCTCGACACCTCGCTCCCGACCAGCCTGGGCCAGGTGCTCGAGCAGCAGCTGCCCGATCCCCCGCCCCTGGTGCTGGTCCTCGACCAGGAAGGCCACCTCGGCCTCACCTGGCTTGGTGACGTCGTAGCGCCCGACCGCGATCATCCGGCCCTGGAGCAGCAGCACCAGCGCCACCCGGTCGGCGTGGTCGACATGGGTGAACCGCTCCACGTCGCGCTGGGACAGCTCCGGCATCGGGCTGAAGAACCGGTAGTACTTCGACCGGTCGGAGACCCGGGAGTAGAACTCGACGAGCAGGTCGGCGTCGTCGGCGGTGATCGGCCGGATGTGGGCGGTGCGACCGTCGCGCAGCAGGACGTCCGCCTCCCAGTGGCGGGGCGCGGCGGGAGCGTCGGTCACGCCCGAAATCTAGTCCAGCCGCGCGTACCGCCGCGCCCCCACCTGTCAGCGGCGCACCCGGTAGCGCAGGTGCAGCACCCGATCGCCCTGGACGACGACGTCGGGGTCCTCGAGGAGGTGCTGGGCGTCGACCGACCCGAAGTAGCGCTTGCCGGAGCCGAACACGACCGGGGCCACGTCCATGGCCACCTCGTCGACCAGGCCGGCCGCAAGGGCCTGGCCGCCGACGTCGCCCGCCGCCACCGCGACGGTGCCGTCCCCGGCGAGCTCCTTGGCCTTCGCGATCGCTTGGGCGATGTCGTCGACGAAGTGGTACGACGCCTCCGGGTGCCAGCCGTCCGGCTTGGGCCGGTGCGACACCACGACCACGTGCTCGCCCGTCGGGGGCTTGCCCTCCCAGCCGTCGGTCATGTCGAACAGGTGGCGGCCGATCACCATCGCGTTGATGGAGTCCCACATCGGTCGCACGTAGTCGTGGGAGGCCTTGGAGATCCGCATCCCGCCGGGGGTGGGATCGGCCATGTCCTGCGCCGTCAGCGGCTGGTCGCCGTTGAAGTACCACTCGAACAGCGGCCCGACGTCGTCGTTGTCGTCGGCGATGAATCCGTCCACCGACACCACGTTGTGCATCACTACCTTGCTCATGAGATGTCTCCTTCCGTTGCGTTGCGGACCCGGTACCGCAGGTGCAGCACCCGGTCCCCCTGGATCACCAGGTCGGGGTCCTCCAGCAGGTACTGGCTGTCCACCGACCCGAAGTAGCGCTTGCCGGAGCCGAACACCACCGGCACCACGTCCATCGCGACCTCGTCGACCAGTCCGGCCGCGAGGATCTGCCCCCCGACGTCTCCGGCCGCGACGGCGATGTCGGCGTCGCCGGCAAGCTCCTTGGCCTTCGCGACCGCGTCGGCGACGTTGTCGACGAAGTGGTACGGCGCCTCGGGGTGCCATCCCTCCGGCTTCGGCCGGTGCGACACCACGACCATGTGCTCGACCATCGGCGGCTGGCCGTCCCAGCCGTTGGTCAGGTCGAAGACGTGCCGGCCCACGATCGTCACCTTGAGCGCGTCGTACACCGGCCGGACGTAGTCGTAGGAGGCCTTCGAGACCTTCGCCCCTCCGTCGATCGCGTGGTCGCCGTTGCCGTACCACTCGAAGAGCGGCCCGATGCCGTCGTTGTCGTCGGCGATGAAACCGTCGACCGACACCACGTTGTGCATCACAACCTTGCCCATCTCAGTCCTCCTTGGAGCCTCGTTTATTCAACCTCGTGGTTGTAGACCAGGGAGACCTTGATAACTCATCGGTGCGCCCGGGGCGGCGTGCCGTGCGTCCTGCGTCTGAAGCGTTGGGGAGAATGGCCGACATGGCTAGGCGTAGCACGAAAACGGCGGTTCCCGACGACTTCGAGGAGCACATCCTCGACATCGACGTGGGCGACGAGATGCGCTCGTCGTTCCTGGAGTACGCCTACTCGGTCATCTACTCGCGCGCGCTCCCCGACGCCCGCGACGGGCTCAAGCCGGTGCAGCGCCGGATCCTCTACACGATGAACGACATGGGCCTGCGCCCCGACCGCGGTCACGTGAAGAGCGCCCGGGTGGTCGGCGAGGTGATGGGCAAGCTGCACCCACACGGCGACTCGGCGATCTACGACGCGTTGGTCCGGCAGGTCCAACCGTGGTCGCTGCGGCTGCCGCTCATCGACGGGCACGGCAACTTCGGTTCGCCCGACGCCGGTCCGGCTGCGATGCGCTACACCGAGTGCCGGATGGCGCCTTCCGCTCTGGCGATGACCGCCAACATCGACGAGGACACCGTCGACTTCCGGGCCAACTACGACGGCCGCGAGCTCGAGCCATCGGTGCTCCCCGCCGCCATCCCCAGCCTGGTCGTCAACGGCGCCTCCGGCATTGCGGTCGGCATGGCCACCAACATGGCCCCGCACAACCTGGTCGAGGTGGTGCAGGCGCTCAAGCACCTGATCAGCCACCCCAACGCCACCATCGACGACCTGATGCGGTTCGTCCCCGGCCCCGACCTGCCCACCGGCGGCAAGATCGTCGGACTGGACGGCGTCCGCGACGCCTACGAGTCCGGCCGCGGGACCTTCCGGATGCGGGCCACCGCGCGCATCGAGACGGTCGGCCGGCGCAAGGGCATCGTGGTCACCGAGCTGCCCTACGGCGTCGGCCCCGAGAAGGTCATCGAGCGGATCAAGACGCTGGTGCAGGGCAAGAAGCTGCAAGGCATCAGCGACATCAAGGACCTCACCGACCTCGAGAAGGGTCTGCGGTTGGTGATCGAGGTCAAGAACGGGTTCGTGCCGGAGGCACTGCTCGAGCAGCTCTACCGGCTCACCCCGATGGAGGACTCCTTCGGCATCAACAACGTCGCGCTGGTCGACGGCCAGCCCCGCACGCTCGGGCTGAAGGAGCTGCTCCAGGTCTTCCTGGGCCACCGATTCGACGTCGTACGCCGGCGGTCGACGTTCCGCCGCACCAAGGCGGCCGACCGGCTGCACCTGGTCGAGGGGCTGCTGGTCGCCATCCTGGACATCGACGAGGTGATCCAGCTGATCCGGACCAGCGACAACGCCGAGCAGGCGCGGGAGCGGCTGACCACGGTGTTCGACCTGACCGAGGTTCAGGCCAACTACATCCTCGACATGCAGCTGCGGCGGCTCACCAAGTTCTCCAAGATCGAGCTCGACAAGGAGAAGACCGAGCTGGAGCGCGACATCGAGTACCTCGACGCGATCCTCGCCGACGACAAGCTGCTGCGGAAGGTGGTCTCCGACGAGCTCGGCGACGTCGCCAAGACGTTCGGTACGCCGCGACGCACGGTGCTGCTCGAGTCGGCCGGCACCGCCGCGGTCACGGCCGCCACCACGCCGCTGGAGGTCCCCGACGACCCCTGCTTCGCACTGATGTCGGCCAGCGGGCTGCTCGCCCGCACCGCGAGCGCCGAGCCGGTGGGCTCGGGCGGGGCGCGCACCAACCACGACGTGGTCGTCTCCGCGGTCGCCACCACGGCCCGGGGCGAGGTCGGGGTGCTGACCTCGGCGGGGCGGTTGCTCCGGCTCGGGGTGCTGGACCTGCCCGCGATCCCGCCATCGGCCAACGACCCGAACCTTCAGGGCGGGCTGCCGCTCAGCGAGATGCTCCCGCTCGACTCCGACGAGCGAGCGCTCGCTCTGTGCTCGCTCACCACCGACGGGCCAGGTCTGGCGCTCGGGACCCGGCAGGGTGTGGTGAAGCGGGTCAACCCGGAGGTACTCGGTCGCGACGAGTGGGACGTGGTCGCGCTCAAGGACGGCGACGAGGTCGTCGGCGCGGTCGAGCTGGCCACCGGCGAGGAGACGCTGTGCTTCGTCACCTCCGACGCCCAGCTGCTGCACTTCGGCGCCGGCAACGTGCGCCCGCAGGGTCGCTCCGGCGGCGGGATCGCCGGGATCAAGCTCGGCCCCGGCCAGCACGTCGTCTCGTTCGGGGCGCTCGAGCCCGAGTCGTCCGTGGTGGTCACCGTCTCCGGCTCGTCGACCGCGTTGCCCGGCACCGAGCCGGGCGCGGTGAAGGTGACGCCGTTCTCCGAGTACCCCGCCAAGGGTCGGGCCACCGGCGGCGTCCGCTGCCACCGGTTCCTCAAGGGCGAGGACACCCTGGTCTTCGCCTGGGCCGGACCGGCGCCCGCGCGCGCCTCGGCCGCCAGCGGCGCACCGGTCGACCTCCCGGAGGCCACGGGCCGACGGGACGGCTCCGGCGTACCCGGAAGCCAGCCGATCGTGGCCTGCGCCGGCCCGCTTGCGGACCGGATCGGATCAGCCACCCGTGTGGAAGGCTGACCGCATGTTGCACCGACACCGGCTGGCCTCGGCCGCGGCCCTGGCCGTGCTCACCGCCCTCAGCCTGTCCGCGTGCAGCGACGACGGCGGCGGCGTCACCGAGAACAAGAGCGCCGATGTCGACGACGACGGTGACGTCAGCGCCGAGGAGGTTCTCGAGCTGGCCCGGACCACGTTCGACGAGACCAGCGGGGTGAGCCTGAGCCTGACCACCGACGACCTCCCGGACGGGGTCGACGGTCTGGTGACCGCCGAGGGGGTGGCCACCCACGCGCCGGCGTTCGAGGGCGTGGCCACGGTGAGCCTGTCCGGGTCGCCGTTCAATGTCGACCCGCTGGTCGCCGTCGACGGCAAGGTCTTCGCTTCGATCCCCGGCGTCCCGATCACCCAGGAGATCGACCCGGCGGAGTACGGCGCCCCCGACCCCGCGCAGCTGATGGACACCGAGGAGGGCTTCTCCTCGATCCTCACCGAGACCGAGAACGTCGAGGAGGGCGAGACGGTCCGTGGTGGTGAGAACAACGAGGAGGTCCTCACCGAGTACACCGGCACCGTCGCGGGCTCGGTCGTGGAGAACATCATCCCGAGCGCCGAGGGCGACTTCGACGTCACCTACACCGTCGCCGAGAACGGCGAGCTGCGCGAGGCGAAGCTGACCGGCGTCTTCTATCCCGACGCCGACGAGATGACCTACACCGTGGGGATCGACGACTACGGGACGGAGAAGGAAATCTCCGAGCCGTGATCAAGCGAGCAGCAGGCCGCGAGGAACGAGCGGATTGCGTCGGGAGACGAGGTCGAGCAAGCCGCGCGACCGAGGGACGAGGTCGCGACCGGCGGGTCGAGACCCGGTGACCCGACAGCCGACAGAATGACCGCGTCGCGGGGGCTGCTGACCCTGGCCGCCATCGCGGTCGCGTTCGCCGCCGCGGACACCTACGTGGTCGTCCTGGCGCTGCCCGACATGCTCGGCGCGGTGGGCTACTCCACCGAGGAGCTCCAGCGAGCCGCGCCGATCGTCTCCGGGTTCCTGCTCGGGTACGTCGCGATGCTGCCGCTGATCGGCCGGATCGCGGACCTGCGTGGCCGGGTGCCGGTGCTCGTCGCCGCGCTGGTGATCTTCGCCCTCGGTTCCCTGGTCACCGCGCTCGCCTACGACATGCCGTCGATGGTGGCCGGCCGGTTCCTGCAGGGACTGGGAGGCGGAGGCCTGGTGCCGGCCACCCTGGCCCTCGTCGCCGATCTCTACCCCGTCCAGCGGCGCGCCGTACCCCTCGGCATCGTGTCGGCCGTACAGGAGGCCGGCAGCGTCATCGGACCGCTGTTCGGTGCCCTGGTGCTGGCGGTCGCCGACTGGCGGGCGATCTTCCTGATCAACCTCGCCGTCGGCCTCGTCCTCGCCGCCAGCATCGCGGCCCTCGCCAGGCGCACCCCGGTGGAGGAAGATGCGCTTCCGGTGGTTGAGGAAGGCGCGTTAGCGCCTGTCTCGAAACCACCGCCCGACATCATCGGCGCCCTGCTCCTCCTCATCGCCCTGGTCACCGGCGCGCTCGTGTTCATCCGCCCGTCCGAGCTGCTCCGCGACCTGACCTGGGGCCAGCTGTTCATCCCGTTCGCCGGAGACGGCCGGTGGCTGACGCCGATCGGGGCGGTGGCGATGGGGGCGGCCCTGCTCTTCCTGGTCCGGTGCGTGACCGCGCGCCGGCCGCTGGTCGACCTGCGCAGCTGGTGGCGGAGCATGCGGGAGGCCGACCTGCTGGGCGCCGTCTACCTCGCGGTGGCGCTGGGCGGCGTGATCCTGGCGTTCGCCACGGCCGACCCGGCCGTGGAGCTCTTCGCCGACCAGGGCTGGTGGTACCTCGCCGCCTCGCTGGTCAGCAGCGTGGCGTTCGTCGTCCACATCCGGGGCGCGGAGCGGCCGCTGGTCCCGCGCGGGACGCTGCGGCCCACGCCCGCCTGGGGCTCGGTGCTGGTCAGCTTCTTCGTCGGAGCCGCCCTGATCGCCGCCGTGGTCGACATCCCGCTGTTCGCGCGCACCACGATCTACCGCGACTCCCAGCTCGACGCCGCGCTGGTGCTGGTGCGGTTCCTGCTCGCGCTCCCGGTCGGCGCGGTGGTCGGCGGCTACCTCACCCGCCGGTTCGGCGCCGGGCTGGTGACGGCGGTCGGTATGGCGATGTCTGCAGCCGCCTTCCTGTGGATGACCACCTGGGAGATGGAGACCCTCCACCACTTCGACGCGAACGTGCCGCTGGTGCTCTGCGGGTTCGGCTTCGGCCTCGCCCTCCCACCGATCAACGCCGCGATCCTGGCCAGCACCGACGACGACGTCCACGGGCTGGCCAGCGCGTTCGTCGTTGTCGGCCGGATGGTCGGCATGCTCGTCGGGATCTCCGCACTGACCGCGATCGGGCTGCGTCGTTTCTACGCGCACCAGGAGGACCATCCGCTGCCCCCCGCCAGGGAGGTGTGCAACGGCGAGACCCGGTGCAAGGCGTTCACCGACCTGCTCGCCGCTCAGGGCATCCCGCAGGAGCACGCCGTGTTCGCCGGTGCGGCGGTCTGCGCCGCGGTGGCGGCGGTCCTGGCCATCGTGGTCTTCCGCGGCGTGGCTACCCGCGGCGTCTCGCCGGCGGACCTCCTGCGTTCGGCCGGCTGAGCCTCCGCTAGTTTCGGCGGGTGCCCGACTTCGACGACCTGCTCGCCGCCAACCGCGCGTACGCCGCGGACTTCCAGCTCGGCGGCTTCGACGGCATCGCCCACGCCGGGGTCGCGATCGTCACCTGCATGGACTCACGGATCGACCCGCTCAGGATGGTGGGGCTCAGCCCAGGCGACGCGAAGATCTTCCGCAACCCGGGTGGCCGGGTCACCCCCGAGGCGCTGGAGGCGCTCGTCCTGGGAGTCCACCTGCTCAGCGTCGACCGGATCCTGGTGGTCCCCCACACCCGCTGCGCGATGGCGTCCGCGACCGAGCAGGAGCTTCGGGAGCGGGTCGCCGCCTCCGCGGGCGTTGACGCCTCCTGGCAGAGCTTCCACGTCGTGACCGACCAGGTCGCCGCGCTCGCGGACGACGTACAGAAGATTCGTAGCCATCCGCTGATCCCCGACACGGTGCCCGTCGGGGGCTTCATGTACGACGTCGACACCGGCCTGCTGGGCCAGCGGGTCTAGGCGTCCAGCGCCTCGACGTCCACCTCGTAGGCGCCCTGCACGAGGAACTCCTTGCGCGGGGCGACGTCGGAGCCCATCAGCAGCTCGAAGACCTTCGCTGCCTCATCGGCGTCGTCGACGGTCAGCTTGCGCAGCGTGCGCCGGCGCGGGTCCATGGTGGTCTCCGCGAGCTGGTCGGCGTCCATCTCGCCGAGGCCCTTGTAGCGCTGCACCGGGTCCTTCCACCGGACGTTCTTCTTCTTCAGCTCCGCCAGCTTCCGCTGCAGCTCGTCATCGGAGTACGTGTAGACGTACTTGTCCTGACCCTTCTTGGGGTTCGAGATCTCGATCCGGTGCAGCGGGGGCACCGCCGAGAACACCCGCCCCTCCGTGACCAGGTCGGGCATGTACTTGAAGAACAGGGTGGCCAGCAGGCAGCGGATGTGGGCGCCGTCGGAGTCGGCGTCGGCCATGAAGATCACCCGGCCGTAGCGGGTCGCATCGAGGTCGAAGGTGCGGCCGGAGCCGGCCCCCACGACCTGGATGATCGAGGCGCACTCGGCGTTCTTGAGCATGTCGCCGACCGAGGCCTTCTGGACGTTGAGGATCTTGCCGCGGATCGGCAGCAGCGCCTGGAACTCCGAGTTGCGGGCCAGCTTCGCGGTGCCGAGCGCGGAGTCGCCCTCCACGATGAACAGCTCGGTGCGCTCGTTGTCGTTGGCGCGGCAGTCGGCCAGCTTGGACGGCAGCGAGGACGACTCCAGGGCGTTCTTGCGGCGCTGGGTCTCCTTGTGCTGCCGGGCCGCGATCCGCGTCTTCGACGCACCGACGACCTTCTCCATCAGCAGCCGGGCCTGGGCCTTCTCGGCACGCTTGGTGGAGGTGAGGAACTTCTTCAGCTCGGCCGACACCACCTTGCGGACGACGCTGCGCGCGGCGGGGGTGCCGAGGATCTCCTTGGTCTGTCCCTCGAACTGCGGCTCGGCCAGCCGCACCGTCACGACCGCGGTGAGCCCCTCGAGGATGTCGTCCTTGATCACGTCGTCGTCGTTGACCCGGAGCGCCTTCGTCGAGCGCATCGCCTCGTTGAAGGTCTTGGTGAGCGCGGCCTCGAACCCGGATACGTGGGTGCCGCCCTTGGGGGTGGCGATGACGTTGACGAACGACCGCAGCTCGGTGTCGTAGCCGGTGCCCCAGCGTGCGGCGATGTCGACGTGCAGCTCGCGCTCGACCTCCTGCGGGGTCATGTGCCCCTTGTCGTCGAGCAGGGGGACGGTCTCGGTGAACGTGTCCTTGCCCTGGAGCCGGAGCACGGACGTGACCGGCTCGTCGTGGGCCAGGAAGTCGGTGAACTCGGCGATGCCGCCGTCGTGGCGGAACTTCTCCTCGACCGGGTCCGGGCCGCGCAGGTCACGGATCACGAGCTCGAGCCCGGGCACGATGAACGAGGTCTGGCGGGCCCTGGTGATCAGCTCGTCGTAGACGAACTTGGCGTCCTTGGTGAAGATCTGCCGGTCCGGCCAGAACTGGATCCGGGTGCCGGTCTTGCCCTTGGCGACCCGCTTGCCCTTGCGGGTCAGGCCGGACTTGGCCGTGAACTTCCCGGTGGGGCCGTCTCCGGCGAAGACACCGGGGAACCCGCGCTGGAACGACATGCCCTGCTGGGACGGCGACCGGTCGACGTCGACGTCGAGCCGCGACGAGAGCGCGTTGACGACCGAGGCGCCGACGCCGTGCAGGCCGCCGGTGGCGACGTACGAGCCGCCCCCGAACTTGCCGCCCGCGTGCAGCTTGGTGAAGATCACCTCGACGCCGGGGAGGCCGGTGCGGGGCTCCTTGTCGACCGGGATGCCGCGCCCGTCGTCGTAGACCTCGGCGGAGTCGTCGGGGTGCAGGGTGACCTCGATCCGGGTCGCGGCGTTCGCGAGCGCCTCGTCGACGCCGTTGTCGATGATCTCCCACAGGCAGTGCATCAGGCCGCGCGTGTCGGTCGAGCCGATGTACATACCGGGGCGCTTGCGCACCGCCTCGAGACCTTCTAGGACCAGCAGGTGCGCCGCGTTGTACGTGTTGTCGATCGGGGGCCTCCATGGAGATGTCTGGACCTCCCAATCTATCCGGCGACACGCCGGGCTCCGGTGCAGGCTCGCGCGGGGGCGTCAGGTCACGATGAGGAAACAACCGCGCCAGAACCGGGCGGCACAAGAGAACATGGGACGGGACGCCGAATTCTTTGCCAAAGAAGGGCTCGGCTCGCGGCATGGAATACCCCCACCCGGGTATCACATGCGTGATTGGATCGACGTGTCATGCACCACGAAGCACCGGGAATCTTGGGACACCTGGTTACGTTGGAACTGGCACCGACAGATGAGAAATGAGGCCGAAGTGACCACTGCCGTTGCTCCCAGCACCCTGACTGCTGAGGACCGCTGCGACCGTTGCGGCGCGCAGGCCTACCTCCGCGTAGAGCTGCAGACCGGCGGAGAGCTGCTCTTCTGCGCACACCACGCCCGCGAGCACGGTGAAGCGCTCAAGGAGATCGCGGTGAACCTGCAGGACGAGACGCACAAGCTGCAGGACACCCCGGCGAGCACTCCCGACAACGAGTCCTGACCAGACCACCCAACTTCCTCGACGGCCCCGGACCCAGGTCCGGGGCCGTCGTCTGTCCCGATCGCGAGGCTTGAGAGGGTTGCCCCTGTGGCGATCGTGCTGTCCTTGCTGGCCGCGATGGCCTACGGGCTGTCCGACTTCGTCGGCGGTGTCTTCTCCAAGCGGGTGAGTCCCTGGTCCGTGGCGTTCGTGGGCGCCCTGGCCGGAGCGGCCGCGGTCGCGGCCTTCGCACTGGTCGACGGCGGTGACCCACAGCGGGCCGACTATGCGTGGAGCGTGCTGGCCGGCGTCGGCAACGGCTTCGGTACGGCGTTCCTCTACCGCGGCCTGTCCTCCGGCCGGATGGGCGTGGTGGCGCCCGTCTCCGGAGTCGGTGCCGCCCTGGTGCCCGTGGTGGTCGGCCTCGCGACCGGTGAGCGGCCGGGCGTGATCGTCTGGGCCGGCATGCTCGTCGCGCTGCCGGCGATCTGGCTGGTCGCCTCCGAACCCGCGACGACCGAGGCCGCTGCGCCTCGCTCGGGGCTGGTCGACGGCGTCCTGGCCGGGCTCGGCTTCGGCACCTTGTTCGCGGCGCTGGCGCAGATCCCCGAGGAGGCGGGCTTCCTCCCACTCGCGTTCAACCAGCTGATCGCCGCCATCGTGGTGGCGACCGTGGCTACCCTGCTCGGCGCGGCCTGGGTGCCCCGCGAGCCGGCGGCGTACGCCGGCGTGTTCTCGGGCGTGCTCGGCGCCGTGGCCACCGGCATGTTCCTGCTGGCCACCCAGAGCGGCTACCTGACGATCAGCGCGGTCATCACGTCGCTCTATCCCGCGTTCACGGTGATCCTGGCCTTCTCGGTGCTGCGCGAGCACGTGCACCGGGCCCAGGGGGTCGGCCTGGCCCTGTGCGCACTGGCTGTCGCTCTCGTCGCCGGCGGGTGAGGCTCAGCTCTCGCGCGGATCCCGGTACGTCGGGCGGCGCAGGATCCGCTTGAGCGCTCGGCGCGGCGCCTGACCGGCGGCCTCCCGGTGGTAGGTCCAACGGCCGGATCCGACCGGCGCATCGGCGAGCGACGAGGGGCTCGGAGTGACGCCGAGTGCCGTGGCTGCCCGGTCGGCGAGCAGTAGCTGGCCCTCCTCGGTGGGATGAACCCGATCGGGCTGCAACAGCCGCGATCCGCTCAGGTCGTCGCCGGCGATCACGAGTGCGCCACAGCCGGCCAGAGCGGTGTTCGCCTCCTCCACCCGGTGCCGGAACTCCGTGCCGCCGCCCGGGAACCGAGCCAGCGACAACGAGATCGTGGGCACCACCACATGGTCGGCGCTACCGCCGGCTACCTCCACGATCCGCCCGAGCCTGGCGGCGAAGGCCCCGGCGTCCCAGGCGAACAGGATGTCGTTGGTGCCCACGCTCAGGCACGCCACGGCGTACCGCTCCCCCGCGAGCCCCGGCAGCTGCCCGAGCACGTCGTCGGAGCGGGCGCCGTTCGCCGAGACCCGCCGCAGCGGCTGCCCCATCGCCCGCGCCAGCCGGGCCCCCCACGAGTTCTCGGCGTGGACGAGGCTGTCGCCGAGGGCGACCAGCGTCACCCCGCGGCGATCGCGAGCCCGAACTTCTTCTTGGCCGGGGCCCAGTCGGTGATCACGTGGGAGGCGTCGTAGTTGTCGACCATCTTCACCGCGGCGCGCACGGTGGCAGGCTTGCCGAGGCAGCCGCGGGAGATCCACCCGCTCACGATGTCCGCCTTGTAGCGCAGCCGCAGGGTGTACTTGCAGTGCAGCGGCTCGGCGCTGATGCCTCGCCACCCCTCGACCTCCGACAGGGCGTAGTCGGTGCCGTCGGCGAGTCCCACCCCGAGGGCGTACTCCGGGCCCTTGTCGCCCGGGACGGTGTCGAGGAACAGGGTCGCGCCGGCCGAGGAGACCCGGCGGAGGTCGTCGAGCCTGATCGAGAACCTGACCCTCTTGTCGCCGTGGGACACGGTCAGGCCGTAGATGTCGTTCAGCGAGGCCGAGGCATCGGGCGGGTCGTCGACCGAGTACCGCTCCGCGTTCGCCGGAGCGGCGAGTCCGAGCAGGGCAAGGGCGAGGCCGGCGACCGCGAGGATCCTGGCGGCCCGGGAGCGCTTCGTCATGGGGTTCTCCTGGGGGCGTCGTGGTGGTGGGTACTCATCATGGACGCACGCCGTACGGCAAAGGTTGCGGAAACCTTCGGAAACGGTGCCCGGGCGCACCGGTGCGGTGCCGGCTCAGTCGAGGTAGTCGCGCAGCACCTGCGAGCGCGACGGGTGGCGCAGCTTCGACATCGTCTTCGACTCGATCTGGCGGATCCGCTCGCGCGTGACGCCGTAGACCTTGCCGATCTCGTCGAGGGTCTTCGGCTGGCCGTCGGTCAGTCCGAACCGCATGCTGACCACGCCCGCCTCACGCTCGGAGAGCGTGTCGAGCACGGCATGCAGCTGCTCCTGCAGCAGCGTGAAGCTGACCGCGTCGGCCGGGACGATCGCCTCGGAGTCCTCGATCAGGTCGCCGAACTCGGAGTCACCGTCCTCGCCGAGCGGGGTGTGCAGCGAGATCGGCTCCCGGCCGTACTTCTGGACCTCGATGACCTTCTCGGGGGTCATGTCGAGCTCCTTGGCGAGCTCCTCCGGGGTCGGCTCCCGGCCCAGGTCCTGCAGCATCTGGCGCTGGACGCGGGCCAGCTTGTTGATGACCTCGACCATGTGGACAGGGATCCGGATGGTGCGGGCCTGGTCGGCCATGGCGCGGGTGATCGCCTGCCGGATCCACCAGGTGGCGTAGGTCGAGAACTTGTAGCCCTTGGTGTAGTCGAACTTCTCGACCGCCCGGATCAGGCCCAGGTTGCCCTCCTGGATCAGGTCCAGGAAGAGCATGCCGCGGCCGGTGTAGCGCTTGGCCAGCGACACCACCAGACGCAGGTTGGCCTCGAGCAGGTGGTTCTTGGCGCGGCGGCCGTCCTCGGCGATCCACTCGAACTCCTCGAGCATCTTCGCGCTGATCTTGCCGCCCTTGGCGAGCTTCTCCTCCGAGAACAGGCCGGCCTCGATCCGCTTGGCGAGCTCGACCTCCATCTCGGCGTTCAGCAGCGGCACCTTGCCGATCTGCTTGAGGTAGTCCTTGACCGGGTCGGCGGTCGCCCCTGCGACCATCACCTGCTGCTCGGGCTCGTCGGTGTCGTCGGCGGCCGAGACGACGAAGGTCGCCTGCTTCTCGTCCTCCTCGATGGTCGGGTCGGCCTTGACGTCCTTCTCGAACTGCTCGTCGGGCAGGTCGGGCAGGATCTTCTTGCCGTCGGGACCCACCACCGGAGCCGCGGGCTCGGCCGCCTCCGTGGCGCCGTCGGTCGCCTTCTTCGTGGCAGCCTTCTTCGCGGGAGCCGCCTTCGCCGTCGTCGCCTTCTTGGCCGGCTCCTCCTTGGCAGAGGCCTTCTTTGCCGGCGCCGCCTTCTTGGCCGGCGCACTCTTCGGCGGTGCCTTCTTCGCGGTCTTGGCGGTGGTGGCCTTCTTCGCCGCGGTCGCCGCCGATGCCTTGGTGGTGACCGGCATCGCCACCGAGATCCCGAGCGAGCTCAGGTGGGCCAGCAGGGCCTTCAGGTGTCGGGGCTCTACGGCCGCCTCGTCACTGGCGCGACGTACCTCGTCGGGGGTGACACTGCGGGTGGGACCGGCCTTCTCGATCAGATCGACCACGGCTGGGTGCGCGAGCACCTCGGCGGGGATCTTGCGCGCGTTCGAAGCCACGAACACCTCTCGTCAAACTGGCATTTGGGGCGCGGCAAAGCCCGGTGATGTCAAGAGCCGCATTGTCATTCTGCCACGCGCTCCATACGGTTCCGGCATTCGGGCCGGAGTGGCTCACTGGGCCTTGGCCGCGGCCTACTTCTGTTTCTTGCGCCACCGCGTGGGTGGAGTCGGTGACTGCTCTGGTCGACCACGCTCTGACCTGCCGGAACGGCTGAAGATCAACGGCGACAGGCCGGCGAGCACGACCCCGAACCAGGTGCGGCCGGGGCGCGGTTTGGCCAACCCGCTGGCCATCGTCAGGTCAAGGGCCAGCTGTCGGGCCTCGACCGGGCTCAGCGACACGATGCCGTGGGGCGTACTCAGCGCGACGCCTCCCACGTCCTTGTGTACGACGGCGGGCGCGCTGCGCGTCCATGAGCTACTCACGCGGTCAAGCACAACAGGCTCGGCCCCGCCCGCGCATCATTCGATCGGCCATTTAGGAGCCCCGCTTACCAGGAAGCCTGACCGCTCCGACCAGCGGAAAAGTAGTGGCCCGAACTTCCGCGATTCGCCTGCGGAGGCGACCCGCCGGGGGGCAGGATTCACGCCGAGGCGGGCGATGGGCCTCCCGATGCCGGCCACACGCTGGCCGGCATCGGGTCCCACGCGTACACCCCGCAGGTCAAACCGCCTTGGCCTTGGCTGCGGCCTTCTTCTGCTTCTTGTAGTCCCGCACCTTCTGCAGGGAGGCGGGATCGATGACGTCCGCCACCGACCGGTATCCCTCCTCCGCGTAGTCACCTGCAACCAGCTCCCAGCCGTCCGGTCGTACGCCGAGCTGCTTGGCGAGCAGGGCCACGAAGATCCTTGCCTTCTGCTTCCCGAAGCCCGGGAGCGCGAGCAGCCGGCGGTTCAGCTCCTGCGCATCCCCCGCTTCCGCCCACAGGCGCTCGGCGCGGCCGTCGTACTCCTCCTCCACGATCCGGGCCAGCTCCTGCATCCGGGCGGCCATCGACCCCGGGAAGCGGTGCACGGCCGGCGGGGTCGAGCACAGTGCGGCGAACTCCTCCGGGTCGGCCGTGGCGATGTCGGCGGGCGAGAAGGTGCCGAAGCGCTCGACCACCTTCGACGGGCCCCGGAACGCGTGCTCCATCGGGTACTGCTGGTCCAGCATCATGCCGACCAGGAGCGCGAACGGGTTGTCGGTCAGGATCTGGTCGGCGGCGTCGTCGCCGGTGATGTGGATGGCCATGCGCCGATCCTGCCTCAGCGCGGCGGCCGGGGCGAGACGTCAGCCCCACTCCTTCGGCGCGAACTGGCTCACGGTGAACTCGGCCCCACCGGGATCGCGGACCAGGGCGCTGCGGGTCCAGTCGTCCTCGGCCGAGGACAGGACCGAGCCGCCGAGCCGCTCGACCGCGGCGACAGACTCGTCGCGGTCGGCGACGGTGAAGGTCACGTGCCAGTGCGGCCGCTCCCCCGCCTTCAGCGGGGCCATGCCACCGATCACGTCCTCGAAGCCCTCGGGAGCGCTGGCCTGGCGGGTGCGGATGTCGGGATCGACGGTGGCCTCGAGGTGGTCGCCGTACCCGGGCACCTGGATCGCGGTGCCCCAGCCCTGGTCCACGATCCGCCAGCCGAACGCGGCGGAGTAGAACTCCGCAGCCGCAGCGGGGTCCGCGGTGTGCAGGTCGCTGAAGTTCCAGGCACCCGGCTCGTTGGTGGCCTGGACGCCGAGCCGCTGCCGGGGCTGCCAGAGGCTGAGTGCAGCGCCCTCGCGGTCCGCCACGGTGGCCGAGCGTCCGGCTCGTCCCTCCGCTCCCGCATCGGCCGGAGCCGTCTCCAGGGTGGCGCCCAGGCCCTGCAGCACGTCCGTCGCCGCGTCGCAGTCGTCGACAGCGACGTAGGTGTTCCAGGTCGCCGGCGCATCCGCGGGCCCGGTCACGGCGGCGACGTCGCGGCCTCCCAGGGTCGCGATGACGTAGCGGACCGGTGCCTCCGGTGGCACCGCCTCCTCGAACTCCCAGCCGAACAGGCCGCCGTAGAACTGCAGGGCGGCGTCGACGTCGGCTTGCGCGGTGTCGACCCAGCAGGTGACCCCGTGCGGGTAGGTGCGTCCCTCGGGCACGTCGTCAGGCGGCCTTGACGGCGAGCACCGGGCAGGGCGCGTCGAGCAGCACCCGCTGGGCGTTGGAGCCGAGGATCAGCTTGCCGACAGGAGTACGCCGGCGCAGGCCGATCACGATCAGCTCGGCCGCGGTGTCCTCGGCCACCGCGATCAGGTCCTCCGAGGCGTCCAGGCCCTGAACGACCTCCCGCAGGTCGAAGGGCACGCCGGAGTCGGAGAGCCTGCGGCGTACGGCATCCAGGTCCGGCTCGGGACCGGTGCTCGACCGGCGGGCGTTGACCACGACCAGGTCGGCACCGCGGCGTTTCGCCTCCTCGATCGCCGCGTCGAGCGCGGCCTCCCCCTCGGGCTTGGGTACGTACCCGACCACCACCGTCGCCATGGCCGCGACGTTACCGCCTGTGGAGAGCCCCGGCGATGGTGTGCGGAGTGCGGCAGGGTGCGCGGCATGACGGTGGGCATCGTCGAACCGGTCCCCGACGCGCTGCACGTGCTGCTCCGCCGGGCGGTGCTCGACCTGGTCGAGGGCGAGCGGCGACGGCAGTTCCCTCCGACGCTCCACGTCGGGAGGCCGGGCGGGCCGGCGGCCACGTTCGAGCCCGACCAAGGCGAGGCTGCGGACCACGCGCTCCGGGTCGACGTCGTCGAGGCGTTGGTACGCCGCTTGGGCCGCGGGCCCGAACCGTCGCTGGTCTGGCTCACCCGGCCCGGACCGCTCGAGATCCAGGACCAGGACCTGCACTGGCTCGCCGCGGCCGCCGTGGCCGCCGGTGAGCTCGGCGTCGGGCTGCGGATGGTCGTCGTCAACCGGCGCAGCTGGCGGGACCCGCGAACCGGCGTGGGCCGCGAGTGGAAGCGGCTGCGACGGTCCTGACGCGCGGGCCTGTCAGTCCCAGCCGTGCACCGGCTCGTTGCTGTGCATCCCGTCGAGGTACTCCAGCAGCGTCGCCCGCAGCGCGTCGTAGCGGTCCTGGTCCTCGCGCAGCTCCATCCGCTCGACGAACCACTCCGCGCCGTTCTTGTTGGTCAGGCAGCGCTGCTCGATGATGCCCAGCAGCCGGTCGCTGGCCTCCGCCGGGGCTCCCCAGGACTCCAGCCCCTGGCGCGCGGCGGGCAGCAGCCGGCGCAGCACCAGCTCGGTGACCGACACCTGGCCGACGCCCGGCCAGTAGATCTGGGCCTCGATGCCCTGCTGGGCGGCCACGTGGAAGTTCTCCTCGGCGGCGCTGAACGACATCTGCGACCAGAGCGGCCGCTCGCTCTCGGCGAGGGCCCGGACCAGGCCGAAGTAGAACGCGGCGTTCGCCATCGTGTCCGCGACGGTCGGGCCGGCGGCGAGCAGCCGGTTCTCGACCCGCAGGTGCGGCACGCCACCGCTGATGTCGTAGACCGGCCGGTTCCACCGGTAGATCGTGCCGTTGTGCAGCCGCAGCTCGGACAGGTTGGGCGTCCCGCCGGCCTCGAGCACCTGCAGCGGGTCCTCGTCGTCGGAGACCGGGAGCAGCGCCGGGAAGTAGCGCACGTTCTCCTCGAACAGGTCGAACACCGAGGTGATCCACCGCTCCCCGAACCACACCCGCGGCCGCACGCCCTGCGCCTTGAGCTCCTCGCTGCGGGTGTCGGTGGCCTGCTCGAACAGCGGGATCCGGGTCTCGCGCCACAGCTCCTTGCCCAAGAGGTACGGCGAGTTGGCGCCCACGGCCAGCTGCACCGCCGCGATCGCCTGCGAGGCGTTCCAGTACGCCGCGAACTGGTCGGGCGAGGTCTGCACGTGCAGCTGGGTGCTGGTGCAGGCCGCCTCCGGCACGATCGAGTCGGCCGTGGCGTGCAGCCGTTCCTTCCCGGCGATGTCGATCGAGATGTCCTCCCCACGGGCGTTGAGGATCTGCTCGCTGAGCAGGGCGTAGCGCGGGTTGCCGCTGAGGCTGTCGAGGCTCATGTGCCCCTCGGCCAGGGTCGGCAGGATCCCGATCATCACCAGGTGCGCGCCGACCTCGGCGGACTTCTCCTCCGCGTCGTTGAGGCTGCGGCGCAAGTTGTTCTCGAACGTGGCCAGTCCGTCCTCGCGCAGCCGGGCCGGCGGCACGTTGATCTCGATGTTGAACTGGCCGAGCTCGGTCTGGAAGTCGGGGTCCGCGATGGCCTCCAGTGCCTCCGCGTTCTTCAGCGCCGGGTCGCCGCGTCCGTCGACGAGGTTGAGCTCGACCTCCATGCCGGTCATCGGGTCGTCGGTGTCGAACGCCGCCTCCCGCAGCATCCGGGCGAACACGTCGAGGCAGCGGCGCACCTTCTCCCGGTGCCGGGTGCGGTCGGCGCGGGTGAACTCCTGGACCTCGACCTCTTCGCCCATGACCAGACACTAGGCCCGAACGGGCGGCTCGTCAGGCTTCCCAGGAGGCACGGGTTCGCTCGATGAGATCGTCGACGACCCCCTCCACGTCGCCGGTCCGCTCGTACGCCGCCCGCTGCTGACTGGCTCCGCTCCTCGCGCTCACCCGATCCAGCCCCTCGGCCACCAGGTCGGCGTCGCCCGCCTCGGCCACTGCATGCGCAACATGGTCCGCCAGCTCGTCGAGCACCTCGCGGGACGGCGCCAGCTCCCGGCGCAGCGGGTGCACGAGCGTGTCGGACACGCCGTACCGAGCGGCGCGCCAGTGGCAGGCGCGCAGCGCCTCGGCGCGCCATCGGTCGGGTTCGCGGCCCTCTTCGGCGTCACCCACGGCCGTTTCCACGAGCCCGCGGACCAGTGCCGCTACCAGGAGCGCGTTCTCCGGATCGGTGCACACGTCGGCGACCCGCACCTCCACGGTCGGGTTGTTCGGCGAGAGCCGGGCCGGGAGGTAGAGCATCCCCTCGTCGAGGGCGGCGCCGGAGTCCATCAGGAACCGGCAGGCGTCCCGGTAGCCGGCGAGCGAGCCGAACTGCTCGGTGCCGGCGGCGCTCGGCCAGCGCCCCCAGCTCTCGTATCGCCAGGACGCGTAGCCGGTGTCCTCGCCCTCGTTGAATGGCGAGTTGGCGGCGATGGCCACCAGCACCGGGAGCCAGTGCGCGATCCGGTCGATCACCGCGACCCCCTGCTCGTCGGAGTCCACAGCGACGTGGACGTGCATGCCGCACGTGCCGCCGTACGTCGCGATCCCGCCGAAGATCTCCATCATTCGGCGGTAGCGGTCGTCGTCGGAGACCTGCGGCGGGAGCCCACCACACGGGACGGTGCCGCTCGCCACGATCACCAGCTCCGCGGCCTCGGCGGACTCGGCGGCGTGCCGGCGCGAAGCGAGCACCTGCGCCCGGATCTCGGCGAGGTCGGTCTCCGGCTTCGTGCGGATCTCCACCTGGTGGCGGAACAGCTCACTGTCGAGGTCGTCGTCGTCCACCGCCGGTTCGCGCCCGGCCCCGTGCTCGCGGAACGCCTTGAGCACCTGCGGGGAGCGTGACCCGAGCTGGCGAGTCTCGGGGTCGACGAGCAGCAGCTCCTCCTCGACTCCCAGCGTGCGCACCATGGTTCTCGGCGGTGCCCACCGCCGCCTCCGTGCATGCGGGGGCTCAGGCGCTCAGGCCGGCGTCCCAGCGGAAGTCGGGCTCCCAGGCGGTCGGTGGCAGCGCGTGGGTCAGCGCGGAGGCGAGGTAGGTCATCAGCGTGTATTCGGCGTCGACCTCGGCACACCGGTCCACGGCACACCACGCCAGCGCGCCGTGTCCGCTCTGCCAGGCCGCGAAGCCCAGCAGCGTGGCCACCGGCGGGGTGTACGGCGCCGGGGTGCGACGCAGCACGTCGAGCCAGAGATCGACGTGCCGCTGCGCGTTCGTGCGGGTCAGGGACGACCAGGCGGCGTCGCGCAGGGGCTTCTGCATCAGGGCGCGGAGTAACCGCGCCACCTCGGCGTCGGGCGGGGTCGTGCCCGCGTCGGTGTGGTGGCGCACGAGCCGGTCCACCCAGTGGCCCTCGCTGCGCAGGTCGGTCGGAACGGCTACGTCGTCGACCAGGCGCACCACGGCCGACGTCAGGTCCGGGTCGTTGTCGAGCAGAGCGGCCAGTTCGTCGCGTGACGCGTGGGTGACCCGGCCGTCGACTACGGCTTGGGCCGCGAACCGGTGCGCCGAGATGTCGTAGGGCACGCCGATCTCGCGGATTCGCCGATCGCCGCCCAGCAGCGGGTACCAGCGCCGCCCGTCGGCCCGGAGCGCCTCGATTACCTCGATCCCGGAGTCCCGGCAGCCCCGACGCAGCCCGTGCCAGGCTCGGGTCACCGGGCGCGGATCGGCGGCGTAGAACACGAAGACCACCCGCCGGACGCGGTTGCGCCGGGCCGGCTCGAGCAGCGCCTCCACCAGGTCGTCGACCCCCTCCGCCCGAGCCGGCAGGTCGACGCGCGCGTGGAAGCAGTGCTCGGCCTCGAACGTCAGCATCACCACCGAGTCGCTGGGGGCGAACCCGATCACGATCGGCACCATCGCGATCAGGTCCTCGGGGTTGCGGGCGACCAGCGAGGTGGTCGGGATGTCGGTCATGACGGAGCCCTGCCCGGAGCCGTCGCCGCTCCTAACCTCGACTTCGCGCGGCTGTGGATGGCCGCGGGTAGGTTGCGCAGCGTGCGACAGCAGGCCTCCGTCCTCCATCTGGACCTGGACGCCTTCTTCGCCGCGGTCGAGCAGCGCGACAAGCCCTCGCTGCGGGGCAAGCCGGTGGTCGTGGGCGGGGTCGGTGGGCGTGGGGTGGTGTCGACGGCGTCGTACGAGGCCCGGGTCTTCGGCGTGCACTCGGCCATGTCGACCCGCGAAGCTCGCTCGCGGTGCCCGCACGCGGCGTACCTGTCAGGGCGGTTCCACGCCTACCGCGACACCAGCCGACGGGTGATGGAGCTGCTGCGAACGGTCTCGCCGCTGGTGGAGCCGCTCTCGCTCGACGAGGCGTTCGTCGACCTGGAGCAAGCGGGGCTGCCCGGCCTCGAGGTCCCCGACGTGACCGCGTTCGCCGAGGAGCTCCGTGGTCGGATCGTCGAGGTCACCGGCGGGCTGACCGCATCGGTGGGGATCGGCACGTCCAAGTTCATCGCGAAGGTCGCCAGCGACCTGGACAAGCCCGACGGTCTGGTCGTGGTGCCTCCGGGCACCGAGGTCGAGCTGCTCCGGCCGATGCATGTGACCGTGATCCCCGGCGTTGGGCCCGCGACCGCCGAGCGGCTGCGCAAGGCCGGCATCCACACCGTGGCCGAGCTGGAGTCGGTGAGCATCGACGAGCTCGTGCGACTGGTGGGCAAGGCACACGGCACCGGGCTCTTCGCGCTGGCGCGCGCCGACGACGACCGGCCGGTGGTTGCCGAGCGCGAAGCCAAGTCGGTCAGCGTCGAGGGCACCTACGAGACCGACCTGACCGACCGCAAGCTGATGGAGGGGCTGCTCACCCGGCAGGCGAGCGAGGTGGCCGGCCGGCTGCGCAAGCACGGCCTGTCCGGGCGCACGATCACGATCAAGGTCCGGCTGCACGATTTCACCACGCTCAGCCGGTCGACGACGCTGACCTCCCCCACCGACAGCACCACCACCGTGGCCCGCCTGGCCCGCGAGCTGCTCGCCGACCTGGACACCTCCGGCGGGGTGCGGTTGCTGGGCGTCGGCGTCTCCGGGCTCGCCGACTGGATCCAGGACGACCTGTTCGGCGAGATCGAGCCCGAGGAGGACCTGGAGCTTCCCGACGTCGAGGCCCCGGCCGTCCGGCGCACGACCTGGGCGCCGGGCATGGACGTCGTGCACGACGAGATGGGGCGTGGCTGGGTGTGGGGATCGGGACGCAGGCGTGGTCACCGTCCGGTTCGAGACCGCCGAGACCGAGCCCGGCCCGGTGCGCTCCTACGCCACCGACGACCCCGCTCTGCACCCCTGGCTGCCCGATATTCAGGTGCCGGAGGAGGCCCCCGAGACTTAGCGTGTCGCCGTGGACATCCGCCCCCTCGCCCTCGCCGACGACGCGGAGATGCGCACGGCGTACGAGCTGATCAAGCGCGCCGAGCTGCTCGACCGCGAGGACGCGCCCCACTGGAGCTTCCAGAACTTCCTGGGCGCCATGCGGTCGCCCGACAGCGGCGAACGGGTGGAGAGCCGGGCCGGCTTCGTCGACGGCGAGCTCGTCTCGTTCGGGGTGATCTACCTCTTCCTCCTCGACAACACCGACAAGGCTTACGTCGAGGTCCGCGTCGACCCCGACCAGCGCCGCAACGGCTACGGCCGGGAGATGCTCGAGCATCTGATCGCGATCGGCGTGGAGGACCGACGCACCGAGCTGCTGGCCGACACCAAGATCCCGATCGCGGAGGTGCAGACCCACCCCCACGCGCTGTTCCTGAAGTCCCAGGGGTTCATCCACAACAACGTGGAGGTGGTGCGCTACCTGACGCTGCCGGTCGACGACGCCGCCATCCAGGAGTGGATGGACCGCGCCGCCGAGAAACACGGCGGCGACTACCGGATCGAGACCTTCACCGATGACATCCCCACCGAGCTGCTGCCCGGGTTCTTCGAGCTGTTCGGCCAGCTCGGCGTCGACGCCCCGTCGGGTGAGGTCGAGTTCGAGGAAGAGGTGATGACGCCCGAGCGCTATGCCGAGCACCGGGCCACGATCAAGGCGATGGGCCGGGCCGTGCTGGAGACCCTGGCCATCGCGCCCGACGGCACCGTGGCGGCGCAGTCGACCCTCTCGATCCCGCTCGACGACAGCGGCGACGTGTGGCAGTGGGGCACGTTCGTGCACCGCGAGCACCGCGGCCACCGGCTAGGCCTGGCCACCAAGGCGACCAACCTTCGTGAGCTGCAGAAGAGGTTCCCCGGCTCCAGGCGGATCGTCACCCAGAACGGCGAGACCAACGAGCACATGGTCTCGATCAACGTGCTGATGGGCTTCGAGCTGGTCGAGGCCTCGGCGGAGTTCGTCAGGCGGTCCTGAACCGCACCTCGTCCCCGGGACGCAGCTGCGCACACCGCCACAGATCGTCGCCGCGCACCACCGCGAGCACCGGGTAGCCGCCGGTTGTCGGGTGGTCGGCGAGGAACACCACGGGCCGGCCGTCGGGGGGCACCTGAACGGCGCCCAGGACCATCCCTTCGCTGGCCAGCTCGTCGTCGCGGACCCGCTCCAGCGGCGGTCCGTCCAGGCGCAACCCGATCCGGTTCGACTCGGGCGTGACCGTGTACGCCGTGGAGCACAGCTGGTCCAGCGCGTCCCGGGCGAACCAGTCCGCGCGCGGCCCCGGGTCGACGCGCAGCGGTCCCGGCCGCGGTGGCCGAGGGACGTCGTACGCCGCCGGGGCGCCGCTCGCCGGCCCGACCGGCAGCTCGGCGCCGGCGACCACTCGAGGCGGCCCGACCCAAGCGAGCGTATCCGTGGCACGCGAGCCCAGCACCGGCGCGGCGGCGATCCCGCCGCTCACCGCGACGTAGGTCCGCACCCCGGTCTCGGGCGGGCTGATCCGAGCCGTACCGTCCCGCGGCACCCACACCGCCTCCCCGTGGGCCTCGGCCCGGCCGTCCACCGCGACGGCGCACCGGGCACCGGTGACCGCGATCCAGACCGGGGCGGTCGAGCGCACCGCCAGTCCGCCCATGGTCACCTCGAGCACGGCGGCGGCCTCGTCATTGCCGACCAGCCGGTTCGCCAGCCCCGCCGCCGGGCCGTCCAGCGCCCCGGCCCGCGGCACGCCCAGGTGCGCCAGCCCGGCCCGGCCTCGGTCCTGGACCGTGACCAGGCCGCCGACGTCCTCGACCACGAGACTCGCGGTCATGTCGGGCGGAACCGGACGCGGGTGCCGGGCGGCAGCAGGGCCGGTTGCTCGCGGGTGGCGTCCCAGAGCGGCGCATCCGTGCGGCCGATCAGCCGCCATCCGCCGGGCGACGCGGTCGGGTAGGCCGCGCACCAGGCGCCGGCCAGCCCCACCGCCCCGGCCGGGACCTTCGTTCGCGGTGTGTCCAGACGGGGCACCGACAGCTCCTCGGGCATCCCGGCCAGGTAGGCGAAGCCGGGAGAGAAGCCGCAGAACGCGACGACGTACTCGAAGCCGGAGTGCCGCTCGACCACGCCGTCGGCGTCGGTGCCCCAGCGCTCGGCGACGTCGGCGAGGTCGTCGCCGTCGTACCAGACCGGGATCTCGACCAGATCCCCGGTGGCCGCTTCGGCGGCCGGGTCCCACGCGGCGAGGAGACCCTCCAGCGCGTCGACGTCGCTCACGTCGTCGAAGAGCACGGTCGCCGCAGCCGGCACGATCTCGCCCGCGGGGACCCGCGCGGCGCGCGCCCACACCGCGAGCGACAGCGCCTCGGCGGCGCCGCCCACCTCGACCAGGGCCGCACCGCGTCCAACGGGGATGAACTCCACGCGAACAGTCTGCCCATCCGGAGGCCTCGGCTCGACACGGCGGGCCTGGTACGGAAAAATGGAGGTGTAAAGGGTGAGGGCCCCTTGCTGGTATGAGCAGCAGGGGGCCCTCGGCTTGGCCGGCTGTTCCCATCGCTGGGACGTGACGTCCGACCGATCCTGACCGGCTTTCCGATCCCGTCACCCCCGTCACCGGGCCGACGCCGCGAGTTGCCTCGCAGTGCGGATCTTCACTCCAGTCCGATCTCCGATCCTTCGCTTTCCTTGCGGTCCGCTCCGGTTCGGTAGGAGAGTTCTACGGGGCGCGGGAAGGGTCGCGCAAGTGGTTCCGCGAACTTATTTTCACAAACTTTCGGTCCCACAGGTTCCTCCACAAGCAGGGCCCCGGAGTCCACAAGTTGAACCCTCTGTGCACAGGTTCTGCACAGTCGATTTCACAGGCGGCCTGGAGGGGTGCGTAGGGTCGCCGCATGCAGCCGCCCCGCGCCGACCGCCGGCCGATCACCACCGAGCACCACGGCAGATCCCGGGTCGACGACTACGAGTGGCTGCGCGAGAAGGACTCCCCCGAGGTGCGTGCCTACCTGGACGCCGAGAACGCCTACACCGAGGAGCGGACCGCCCACCTCGCCGACCTTCGGGGCCGGATCTTCGAGGAGATCAAGGCCCGGACCCTGGAGACCGACCTGTCGGTGCCCGTCCGCCGGCGCGACCACTGGTACTACGGGCGCTCCTTCGAGGGCCGCGAGTACGGCGCCAGCTGCCGGGTCCCGGTGACGGATCCCGACGACTGGACGCCGCCCCGACCCGCCGAGGACAGTGCGCCGGACCAGCCGGCGCTGCCCGGCGAGGAGGTGCTGCTGGACCTCAACGAGCTGGCGGAGGGCCACGAGTTCTTCAGCCTCGGCGGCTCCAGCGTCAGCCCGGACGCCACCCTGATCGCCTACTCGACCGACGTCGTCGGCGACGAGCGCTACACCGTGCGGATCAAGGACCTCGGCAGCGACAAGCTGCTCGACGACGAGATCACTGGCGTGCTCGGCGGGGTCACCTGGGACCCCGCCGGCCAGGAGGTCTACTACACGACCGTCGACGAGACCTGGCGGCCGGACAAGGTCTGGCGGCACCGGCTCGGCACCGCGCAGGCCGACGACGAGCTGGTCTTCCACGAGGAGGACGGCAGGTTCTGGGTCGGGGTCGGGCGCAGTCGCACCGAGCGGTTCCTGGTGATCGCGGCCGGGTCGAAGACCACGTCGGAGTACCACGTGCTCGACACCGAGCGTCCCGAGCTCGGATACCAGTGCTTCGCCGAGCGGGTCGAGGGCCTGGAGTACTCCCTGGAGCACGCCGTGCTGGGCGGCCGGGACCGCTTCCTGGTGCTGCACAACGCGAGCGGCCCCGACTTCGAGCTCGCCGTCGCGCCGGTCGACCCCACCCCGCGGGCGGGGTGGGATCCCCTGATCGCCCACGACCCCGCCGTACGACTCGAGGACGTGGACGCGTTCGCCGGCCACCTGGTGGTGCACCAGCGCAGCCGAGGTCTCACCCAGCTGCGGATCCTTGAGCTCGACGACCACGGCGTCGGCGACGACTACCTGGTCGAGTTCGGCGCGGAGATCTACACGGTCGGCGCGTCCGGCAACCCGACCTTCGAGCAGCCGGTGGTGCGACTCGGCTACACCACCATGGCCGTTCCGTCGTCGGTCTACGACTACGACGTGCGCGACCGCAGCCTCACCCTCTTGAAGCGCGCACCGGTGCTGCCGTCCGCGACCTGGGGCCCGTTCGACCCCGACGAGTACGCGGAGCACCGGCTCTGGGCGACCGCCGACGACGGGGAGCGGGTGCCGATCTCGATCGTCTGCCGGCGCGGGGCGCGCGAGGACTCCGGCGGCGGCACCGGCCCGGTCTCGGTCCTGCTCTACGGCTACGGCGCCTACGAGATGTCGATGGACCCCTACTTCTCGGTCGCCCGGCTGTCGGTGCTGGACCGCGGCGGCGCCTTCGCGATCGCGCACGTGCGTGGCGGCGGGGAGATGGGCCGGCGCTGGTACGACGACGGCAAGCTGCTCCACAAGCAGCACACGTTCTCCGACTTCATCGCCTGCGCGCGGCACCTCGTCGATACCGGCTGGACCACCGCCGACCGCCTGGTCGCGGAGGGCGGCAGTGCCGGCGGTCTGCTGATGGGCGCGATCGCCAACCAGGCACCCGAGTGCTTCGGTGGCATCGCCACCAGCGTGCCGTTCGTCGACCCGCTCACCTCGATGCTCGATGCGAGCCTGCCGCTCACTGTCACCGAGTACGACGAGTGGGGCGACCCGGCGACGGATCCCGAGGTCTACGACAACATCGCCGGCTACGCGCCGTACGACAACGTCGCGGCTCGCGACTACCCGCCGATCCTGGCGGAGACCTCCCTGCACGACACCCGGGTGCTCTACGTCGAGCCCGCCAAGTGGGTGGCCCGGCTGCGGGCAGCGGCACCGGACGCCGACGTCCTGCTGCGCACCGAGATGTCGGCCGGCCACGGCGGGGTGTCCGGGCGCTACAAGTCGTGGCACGACCGGGCCTTCAGCCTCGCCTGGATCCTCGACCGGATGGGGCTCGCCGGGCGAGACTGACCCGATGCTGCGCCGTCTGGGTCTCATCGCGCTGCTCGCGCCCGCCTTCGTGGCGTGCGGTGACGGGGACGACGACCCGTCCGAGGAAGACTCCGGGTCGGCGTACTACACCCGGCTGGCGGAGCTCACTAACGAGATGGACGAGGCCAATACCGCTGCCGACCTGGAGCTCAACGACGCTCTCCCCACCACCGAGCCCGGCCAGATCGGCGACCTCTTCAGCGAGGCCACCCGGGAGTCCGCAGAGCGGCTGGAGGCGACGCTCGAGGAGATGGGGCAGCTCCAGCCTCCGGAAGGCGCCCATGCCGCCCACGAGGAGCTCCTGGACGCCACCCGGGCCGAGCTGGAGCTGTCCCGCGAGTTCGCGACCAGGTTGGCCGGACTGGACCAGCAGGCGGTCGAGGCCCTGCGGCCCCCGCCCGAGCAGGCAGACATCGAGGCACGCACCGACGTGGCGTGCGTCACACTCCAGCGGCTCGCCGAGGCCGCGGACACCGACGTCGAGCTGTGCGTGGGGATGTTCGCCCCGCCGGCCGGAGGCTGATCCGGCAGGGCCGCCCTGAGAAGTCCCTGAGAACCCTGCCGCACGGCAACTCTGGGGCAATCCGGAACGTCATTCATCACGAAGGCCCAACAAGGGTACGGGGAATCCCCTGACCCGGCCGGGCGTTGATGCAGTTGTGGGGCGCACCACGCCCTCAGGCAGTGATAGGAGGGGTCCCCATGGCAACACGGACCACGACCAGGTCGACCCGGAACACCAGGCCGGCCACCCGCGAGATCGAGGGCCGCGACAGCGTAGGCCTCTACCTCGACGAGATCGCCCGCAACCCGTTGCTCGACGCTGCCATGGAGGTCGAGCTCTCCAAGACCATCGAGGCCGGCCTGCTGGCCGAGCACCTGCTCAAGGAAGGCCGTGTCGGCCGCAAGAAGGGCGGCGCCCCGATGCGGGCCTCCCAGGAAGAGCTCGAGTGGCTCGCCGAGGAGGGCCGCAAGGCCGTCGACACGTTCATCACCGCGAACCTGCGCCTGGTCGTTTCGATCGCGCGCAAGTACGGCCGTGCCCAGATGCCGATGCTGGACCTGATCCAGGAGGGCAACACCGGCCTGATCCGCGCCGTCGAGAAGTTCGACTACACCAAGGGCTACAAGTTCTCGACCTACGCCACGTGGTGGGTGCGTCAGGCGATCACCCGCGGCATCGCCCAGCAGGCCCGCGTGGTCCGGCTGCCCGTGCACGTCGTCGAGGAGCTGAACCAGGTCGGCGGCGCCCGCCGTACCCTCGAGCGGCAGCTCGGCCGTGACCCGGAGCCGCAGGAGATCGCCGCCGAGCTCGACATGGACCTCGACCGGGTGCTCGACCTGATGTCGTGGGGTCGCGAGCACGTCAGCCTCGACACCCCGGTGGACGAGGACGGCGACACCTCGCTCGGCGACCTGATGGCTCAGGAGACCTCGCCCGGCCCGGACCTGACCGTCCTGGACGTGGAGTCCCGCGAGCGGCTCAACCGGCTGGTGGGTCAGCTCGACGAGCGCGCCGCCGACATCATCCGGTCCCGCTACGGACTGGTCGACGGCCGGCAGCACAAGCTCGCCGACATCGGCTCCAAGCACGGCATCTCCGCCGAGCGGGTGCGCCAGCTCGAGCGCGAGGCGCTGCAGAAGCTGCGCCGGCTGGGCGACCCCGACCTCGCCGCCTGACCGGCACCCGAGATCCTGGTCAGGTGCGGATCGACGTCGACGACCTGACCAGCAGCGAGACGATCGCGTTCCTCGAGGACCACGTCACCCAGCTGCGCGCGCTCACCCCGCCGGAGAGCACCCATGCGCTCGATCTCGAGGGCCTGCGCTCACCCGGAGTGGTCTTCTGGTCGGCACGCGACGGTGACCGGGTGGTCGGCTGCGCGGCGTTGAAGGCGCTCGACGACACCCACGCCGAGGTGAAGTCGATGCGCACCGCCGCCGACCTGGCCCGGCAGGGCATCGCCACCCGCCTGCTCGGCACGGTCATCGACCACGCCCGGGACGGCGGGTTCCGCAGGCTCAGCCTGGAGACCGGTGCGGAGTCGTTCTTCGCTCCGGCGAGAGCTCTCTACGCGCGGCACGGCTTCGTCGAGTGCGAGCCGTTCGGCGACTACCGCCCGGACCCGCTGAGCGTCTTCATGACGCGCGAGATCTGATCTCGTCCTCGACGTACGTCGGCTTCGAGACCGCCAGGCCGATCGGGAGGATCGGCAGCGCCAGCGCGAGCAGCATCAGCAGCGGCACCGTCCAGCCGTCGGTGGCGTCGTGGACCACGCCCACCGCGAACGGTCCGATCGCGGCGGCCAGGTAGCCCACCGACTGGGTGAACCCCGAGAGCGCCGCGGTGCCCGAGGGGGTCCGGGCCCGCAGCGGGATCAGCACCAGGATCAGCGGGAAGGTGCCGATCGCCACGCCGATCAGCACCGCCCAGGCCACCGCTCCCCCGGCCGGGGCGAGGATCATCCCGAGGTAGCCGATCGGGTAGCACGCGAAGAGCACGACGACGATCGGCGCCACGTTGGTCATCCGGCCGGCAAGGGCGGGCACCACGAAGCCGAGCGGGATGCTGACGCCGGTGACCACGCCGAGCAGCAGGCCGGCCTCGGTGCCGGAGAAGCCGGCGTCGCGGAAGACGGCGGCGAACCAGCCGAAGATCGCGTAGGCCTGGAGGGACTGGAAGGCGAAGAACGCCGCCATCAGGCGACCGAGGCGGGTGCGCCCGACCTGGCGCAGGCCGAGGCTCGGATGCTCGTCCTCCTCGCCGTGCTCGGACCGGCGGTCGCGTCGAACGAGCAGCAGCCACGGAATGACGGCGATGGCGGCCGTGGCCGCCCACACGGCCAGGCCGGTCCGCCAGCCGTCGTACTGCTCGCTGACCGGCACGGTGAGCACCGACGCCGCGGTCAGTCCGATCGCGAGGGCGGTGGTGTAGACCGCGGTGACCGTGCCGACCCGGTCGGGGAAGTGCAGGCGGACCAGCGACGGGAGCAGGACGTTCGCGGTCGCCATCCCGGCAAGCGCCAGCAGGCTCAGCGCCAGGAAGGCAGGGACGCCGTCGACCTGGCTGCGGCCGAAGAGCCCGACGGCGACGCCGACGAGCGAGATCAGGGTGAGGCGATGCAGCCCGAGCAGTCCGGCCAGCCGCGGCGCGGTCGCCCCGAAGATCGCGAAGGCGATGACGGGCAGCGAGGTGAGAATGCCGGCCTCGGTGCCGGACATGCCGAGGTCGTCACGGATCTCGTCGAGCACCGGCCCGACGCTGACCGCTGCCGGTCGCAGGTTGAAGGCGAGTACGGCGATGCCGAGCAGCACCAGGCCGCGGCCCGCCAGGGTGGGCCGGCTCATTCGGCTTCGGTGCGCAGCTCTTGGTAGACCTCTTCGACCCGGGCCCGCAGCTCCTCCAGGGTGCCGTCGTTCCGGATCACGTGCGTGGCGATCGCCAGCCGCTCCTCCCGCGAGGCCTGGGCCATCATCCGCGCCTCGGCGTCCTCGCGGGTCCAGCCGCGCTCGCGAGCCATCCGGTCGACCTGCAGCTCGGGGTCGGCGTCCACGACGATGACCGCGTCGAACGTGTCGGCTCGCCCCGACTCGGCGAGCAGCGGGATGTCGTGGACGACGACGTCGTCCTCGGACGCCGCCTCCTCCAGCGCGACGATCCGCTCGAAGACGAGGGGGTGGACGATCGCCTCCAGCGCCCGCCGCTTCTCCTCGTCGGCGAAGACCAACCGCCCCATCGCGGGCCGGTCCAGCTCGCCGTCGGGAGTCAGCAGTTCGGTTCCGAACTCCGCCACGACCTTCTCGAGCCCGGGCGTCCCCTTGGCCACGACCTCACGCGCGAGCACGTCGGCGTCGATGATCACCGCGCCGAGCTCGTCGAGGATCGCCGACACCGTGCTCTTGCCGGACGCGATGCCACCGGTGAGCCCCACACGCATGCGCTCACGGTACGGGGCGGCCCCCGACGTACATCTCCTCGGTCCGGACCCTGAGGCCGGTCGGGGCGGTCGCGGCCGGGGGCGGTAGGGACAGCGGTCCCGCGCCGGGGCTGATCCGGCCGAGCAGGCGGGCCGGGTGCGCTCCGGTCGTCCGGGGCACCCCGTGCCAGGTGAGGAAGCCGAGGAGCGCCCACAGCACCGCCTCCTTGCCGCGTGCGGGGAGTCCCAGCTCGTCGCTGAGTCGCAGGGGGATGCTGCCCAGCCGTCGGGCCAGGGCGGCGACCAGCGCCGGGTTCGCCGTACCTCCGCCTGAGGCGACCACCTCGGTGGGCTCGTAGGGAAGGACCGCGTCTGCCACCGTGACGGCGGTCAGCTCGACCAGCGTCGCCATCACGTCGACCCACTCGAGCTCGCCGACGTCGTCCAGGACACGCTCGAGGTACGTCGCCGAGAACGTCTCGCGGCCGGTCGACTTCGGCGGGTCGAGCTTGAAGTAGGGATGCGCCAGCAGGGCGTCGAGGAACCGAGGGTCGACCCGGCCGGCCCTGGCCAGAGCGCCGTCGGGGTCGTGCGACTGCCGTCCGCCGGTGGCGCGTTCGCTGGCCACGTCGAGCAGGCAGTTCGCGGGTCCGGTGTCCCAAGCGACCTCGGCTCCGTGCTCCCCCACCACGGTGACGTTGGCGATGCCGCCCAGGTTGAGCGCCACCCGCGGCCCGCCCTCGCCGGCCAGCCACAGCCCGTCGAGTACGCCGGCCAACGGGGCGCCGTGACCTCCGGCGGCGACGTCGCGGGCGCGCAGGTCCGAGACGACCGGCAGCCCGGTCGCCTCGGCCACCCACGCCGGCTGCCCGAGCTGGAGGGTGCCGAGACACCTGTCGCCCACGACCTCGTGGTGCACGGTCTGCCCGGGCGAGACGACGAGCTCGGGGCGCTGTCCCACCCGCGACTCGGCCACTCGTACGGCGTCCGCCGCCGCCTCCGCTACGGCCTGCCCCACGGCGGTGTCGACCATGGCCAGCTCGCGGGCCGTCACCTCGGCGGGAGGCAGCAGGGCGAGCAGCCGATCCCGCAGCCCCGCGGGCCAGTCCGTGGTCCAGGTGTCCACGACGTGCACCTCGACCACCCCGTCGCCGCCGAGGTGCAGGTCGACGACGCCGACGTCGAGGCCGTCGGCGGAGGTGCCGGAGGCCACCGAGACGACGATCACGGGCCGGGCTCCAGGGCGCGACGCACCCGGCCGCCGTGGCGCTCGAGCCGCTCGCGGGCGACGTCCGTCGGCACTCCTGCCAGCAGCGCGACCAATGCGGTCTTCGTGTGCCAGCCGGCGTCCTCCAGGGCAGCCAGGGCGGTGGCGTCGTCGACCCCGGTCGCCTCGCGCAGGATCCGACGGGCCCGGCGACGCAGCTTCTCGTTGGCGGCGACCACGTCGACCATCCACGCGCCGTACGTCCGGCCGGCGGTGACCATGGCGCCGGTCGAGATCACGTTGAGGGCGACCTTCTGCGCAGAGCCGGCCTTCAGCCGGGTGGAGCCGGCGAGCACCTCGGGACCGGTGAGCAGCTCGATCGCCACCTCGGCCATCGATGCAGCCGGGCTGCCCGGGTTGTTGACGATCGCGACCGTCGTCGCCCCGGCGGCGCGGGCCGCCTCGAGCGCCGCCAGCACGTACGGCGTACGCCCCGACGCGCTGATGCCGACCACGACGTCCTTCGGCCCGACGCCGACCGGCCTGAGGTCCTCCACCCCGGCGGCGGCGTCGTCCTCGGCGCCCTCGATCGCGGCGCTCTCGGCGAGGTTGCCGCCGGCCACGATCGCGACCACCCGGTCGGGCGGGACGCCGTACGTGGGTGGGCACTCCGCGGCATCGAGGGCCGCCAGCCGCCCGGGCGTGCCGGCGCCGACGTAGACCAGGCGCCCACCCGCGGTGAGGGCCTCGGCGGCCCGCTCGACGGCCGCCGCGAGCCCCGCACTCGCAGCCGACATGGCCGCCGGCACGCCGGCCTCAGCGGCAAGCAGCACGTCGACCAGGTCGTCGGGCGAGCGGGTGTCGAGGTCGGTGAGGTCGGCGCGGGCCTGCTCGGTGGCGAGCAGGTCGACGTCATCAGTGCCCGTGACTCGGGTCGCCGCCGACTGGTACGGCAGGTCGGGATCGGCGGCCAGCCGAAGCGCGCCGTCGACCGGCCCGCCCAGCGGATCGCGCAGCACGACGTCGGCCGGAAGCCGCTGCCGGAGCAGCTCGCGGAGCAGCGGCACGTCGGCGAGACCACCGACCACGACCAGCGTCGGCTCACCGGCAGCGCGCACCGCTGCGAGCCCGAGCTCGCACCAGGCATCGGCCGCGCGCTCGAGGACGTCGCGCGCGGTCTCGTCGCCGGCGGTCGCGGCGGCGAGCACGTCCGGGACGAACGCGCCGGTGCCGCTCGCCGTCTGCAGCGTTCGCGGCAGCCGGGCGAGGTCGCCGTACCGCTCCTCGGCGGCGCGGGTCAGTCCGGTCTTCGGCCCGCGGGTCTCGCGGGCGCGCAGCACCGCCCGGAGCGCCTCGCGGCCGATCCAGGCGCCGCCGCCGTCGTCACCGAGCCACGGACCCCACCCGTCCACGGTCGTACGCCGTCCGCCCGCGTCGACACCGAGCGCCACCGCCCCGGTGCCCACCGCGAGCACGGCCCCGGGCGCCCCGCCGAGGGCGCCGGCGTGCGCGATCACCACGTCGGACGTGACCGCCACCCGGCACCCGGGGAGCGCCTCGGCGAGCAGCCGGGCGAGGCGATCGGCCTCCTCCGGTGCCGCCATCGCCCCGGCCGCGCCGACGCACACCGCGGCGGGAGTGTCGCTGGTCGCCGCGGCGACCACCCGGCGTACCGCGTCGAGCGCCAGCTCGACACCACCGGGATCGGCGAGCCCGGGGGCACCCGCGCCTTCTGCCGCCGCGCCGTCGGAGGCGAGGGCCCGGCAGCCGGTCTTGCCGAGGTCGACCCCCATGAACACGTCGCTCATGCACCGCCCCCCAGCAGCTCGCTGACCGCGTACGCCGTCGCCGCGCCACCGCCGTAGGAACGCACCGATCGGGCCGCGTCAGGCCCTTGGTCCTCGTGGACGATCACCGCACGCGGTGCGGCCGCCAGCACGGCGTCGACCATCTTGCCGGTCGCCGGGGTGCTCCGGCCCTCCACCACCAGAACGAGCTCGCGCCCGTCCGCTAGGGCGGCACCGGCAGCGGAGTCGTCGGCGTCGACGACCTCCACGACCTGCCAGTCCGGCCGGCGACGCAACAGCCCGGCCAGGATCGAGTGGCGGCGGCCGGCGGCGTACGAGAGCTCGGGTCGCGCGACCAGCACCACAGCCGGCCCGTCGACGCGAACGTCGCCGCGCACCGTCAGCGCCGACCGCGCGATGCCAGTGCCGATCTCGAGCGCCTCGGCGTCGTCAGGCACCTCGGTCGGGGCGGGACGGATCGTGTCGGCCAGGCCGGCCACCCGCCCGGCCGCCTCCTCCAGCCGGGTCGCCGGCACCACGCCGTCGGCGACCGCGCGCTCCACGGCGTCGATCACCTCGTCGAGGACCGCCTCCGCGTCGTAGGGGTCCGGGAAGTCCGGGTTGCCGATGCAGAGCAGGTCGACGCCGGCGGCCAGCGCGGCGACCGCCCCCGCGGCCCTGCCCACCCCGCCAGAGATCGCGCGCATGTCGAGCGCGTCGCTGAGCACCACGCCGTCGAAGCCGAGCTCGTCGCGCAGCAGTCCGATCACCGTGCCGCTCATGGTCGCGGGCCGGTCGTCGAGGCAGCGCACCACGACGTGGGCCGTCATCACGCACCGCACCCCCGCCGCGACGGCCGCAGCGAACGGCGCCAGGTCGCGGGCACGGTACGTCGCCTCGTCCACGTCGATCACCGGCAGCGCGACGTGGGAGTCGACCCGGGTGGCGCCGTGTCCCGGGAAGTGCTTCGCGCAGGCGGCCGCGCCGGTGGACTGCAGCCCCCGCACGAACGCCGCACCGTGCCGCGAGACCAGCTCGGGGTCGGCGCCGAAGGACCGCTCGCCGATCACCCGGTTGTCGGGCTCGGAGCCCACGTCGACGACCGGCGCCAGCACCACGTCGACGCCGAGGGTGCGGGCGCGGGCACCGAGGCCCGCGGCGACCCGCGCGGTGGCGCCGGGGTCGTCGAGCGCGCCCAACGTCGCGTGGCCCGGCCACGGTGAGCCGGTGCCGCCGTCGAGGCGGGTCACCGACCCGCCCTCCTCGTCGGACGTGATCAGCACGCCGGGACGCGCCGCGTGCAGCGTCGAGGTCAGCTCGCGGACCTGGTCGGGGTGCTCGACGTTCTGGCCGAACAGGCAGACGCCCGCCAGCCCCGCTTCCAGCCGCTCATGCAGCCACGGCGGCACCGTGGCGCCCGGGAAGCCCGGAAGCACCACGGAGGAGGCCAGTCGGCGGAGCCCCGGATCATGGCTCATCCCTTCACCGCCCCGGCGACCAGGCCCTCGCTGAGCCGACGCTGCACGATCACGAAGAAGATCATCACCGGCACCGTGATCAGCGTCGACCCGGCCATCACGTAGCCCCAGTCGGTGCCGTGCTCGGTGAAGAACTGCCGCAGCCCCGCGGCGACGGTGTACTTGCTGTCGTCGTTGAGGAACGTGATCGCGAAGACGAACTCGTTCCAGGCCGTGATGAACGAGAACACGCTGGTCGCCACCAGCCCGGGCGCGACCAGCGGGAAGAGGACCGACCAGAACATCCGCAGCCACGAGGCGCCGTCGAGGTACGCCGCCTCCTCGAGCTCCTTGGGCACCGCCGCGACGAAGCCGCGCAGCATCCAGATCGCGAACGGCAGCGAGAACGCGACGTACACGATGATCAGCCCCACGAAGGCTGTCGAGCATGTTCATCGAGTTGAACTGGATGAACAGCGGGATCACCAGCGCCTCCAGCGGCACCATCTGCACCACCAGCACGAGCACCAGGACCGTCGTACGGAAGGGGAACTGGAACCGGGACACCGCCACCGCGGCCAGCAGCGCCAGCAGCCCGCTGATCACGACCGTGCCCAGCCCGACCAGCAGCGAGTTCTTCAGGAACGTCGTGAACCCGCCCTCGCCCAGCACGTACTGGAAGTTCTCGAGCGAGAAGTCCGTCGGCAGCAGGGCGCGGGATCCGTCGTTGGCCTGGGCGTCGAAGGCCGTCGACAGCATCACCAGCACCGGGAACAGGCTGAAGACCAGCACCGCGGCGAAGCCGATGCCGTTCACGACCGCTCCCCTGCGCCGGCGCCTCGGGCTGCGTGCCCGGACCGACCCCACTGCTGCCTCGGTCACAGCTCCTCCTGCCGGAACAACGTCCGTAGATAGACCACCGTGATCACCAGCAGCAGCACCGTGAGCAGCACCGCGATCGAGGCACCGAGGCCGTAGCGGTTCTGCGAGATCGCGTTGAGGTAGGACCAGGTGCCGAGGTTGAGCACGTCACGGTTGGTGCCGGAACCTCCCGGCATCAGGTAGATCTGCGTGAACACCTTGAAGTCCCAGATCGTCGACAGCACCACCACGACGGCGAAGACCGGCTTCATCAGCGGATAGGTGACGCTCCAGAACCTTCGCCAGGGCCCCGCGCCGTCCATCTCCGCAGCCTCCAGCAGCTCGCGCGGCACCGTGAGGAGCCCGGCGAGCACCGTGACGGCGACGAAGGGGAAGCCGTGGTGCACGACGTTCAGCGTGGCGATGGCGTAGAACGGGATCCGCTCGGTGAACCAGTTCGTGGTCTCCGGGTCGACCAGGCCGATCTGGCCGAGCAGGCGCATCACGATGCCGTCACGAGCGTCGAAGATGTAGACCCACACGTAGGTGCCGGTGACCGCGGGCATCGCCCACGCCACCATGATCGCGCTGGTCAGGATGCCTCGGGCCCACGGCCCGATCCGGAACAGCAGCAGCGCGACCAGCGTGCCGAGCACCACCGTGAGCGTGACGTTGACGGCCGCGAAGACCGCGGTGTTGGGCAGTGCGACCTTCCACAGAAGAGGGTCGCTCAGGATCTCGCGGAAGTTGCCGAGCCCGATCCAGCGGACCTCACCGGTGACCAGCTCGCGCAGGTTGAAGTCCTGGAACGCCAGGACGACCACCCAGATCAGCGGGAAGACCAGCAGCCCGCCGAGCACGATCAGGGCGGGGGTCTGCAGCAGCCACGGCAGCCACCCCGGCGTACGCCGACCGCCGCTGCCGACGGGTCTGGTGCCCCGAGCACGGCGGGCGGGGCCCGGCCCCGTGGGCCGGACCCCTTCCCCCGTTCGTGTGGTGACGCTCAAGCGTGCTGCTCCTAGTTGCCGCGCGAGAAGATCTCGTCCATCTCGTCGGCGGCCGCCTTGCTTGCGTCGGCCACCGACGCGTCACCGGACAGGATCGACTGCAGCATCGCCGAGACCGTCTTCTTGCCCTGGACCTGGCCGTAGAGCGGCGTCACCGGCACGCTCTTGCCCGCCTCGGAGACCTGCTGGGCGAACGGCGCCACCAGCGGGTCACCCTCCTGCTGGACCTCCTCGAGCAGCGTGTTGGTGCCCGGGAAGTAGCCGGACTGCTGGCCCCACTTCTCGGCGAACTCCCCGGTGCCCATCATCCGCACCAGCGCGAAGGCCAGGTCGGCGTTCTCCGTCGTGTTGAAGATCGACAGGTGCGAACCACCGAGGAAGGACGGCGAGAGCCCGCCGTCCGGGCCCGGGATCGGGAACGCGCCGATCTTGCCCTCGAGGTCGGGGGAACCCTCGACCAGCGCGGCCGGCGTCCAGCTGCCGGCGATCATCATCGCGACGTCGCCGCGGGTGAACGCGTCGGAGAGGTCGGCCTCGTCCCACGTGGTCGCCGCGGGTGAGGAGAGTCCGTGCTCGGTGGCCAGGCCGGTGTAGAACTCGATGCCCTCCTGCGCCTCGGGCGAGTCGATCGTGCTGGTCCACGCGTCGCCGTCCTGCTCCGCGATCTCGCCGCCGTTGCCCCAGACGAACGGGTAGACGCCGTACTCGCTGTCGCCGGCGATCGGGAACGGGATCATGTCGGGCTCGGCCTTCTTCAGCTCCTCGCCCGCCGCGACCAGCTCGTCCCACGTCGTCGGCGGCTCGATGCCGGCCTTCTCGAAGACGTCGGTGCGGTAGACCACCGACCGGACGCCGGAGTACCACGGCATGCCGTAGAGCGCGTCGTCCACGGTGCCCGCCTCGACCAGCCCCGAGACCAGGTCGTCGTCGAGCCCCGCTTCGCTGACTGCATCGGTGAGGTCGACCAACGCGCCGGCGTCCGCGAACTCCGGCGTCCAGGTGGTGCCCACCTCGGCCACGTCCGGCGTGGTGCCGCCGGCGATGGACTTCACGAACTTGTCGTGGGCGTCGGCCCAGGGGACGAACTGCACGTCGAGCTCGGCACCGGTCTCCTCCTCGAACGCGGTGGAGAGCTCGTCGAAGAACGGTTCCGCCTCCGGGTTGGTGCCCTCCATGATCCAGAGGGACAGCGTCTCGCCCTCTGCCGAGACCTCGCCCTCCGCGTTCCCGATCTCCTTCTTGTCCCCGGAACCTCCGGAGCAGCCCGCGACCAACAGGGTCAGCGCAGCCAGCCCCGCCCCGAGACGTGTCACCTTCATTGGATCCTTCCCTTACCTCTCCCGTGTTTCTGAGTGAGTCCCACCGAGCTGGGTCGGCGGGAAGATGTCGGCGACGATCCGGTAGCGGTCGCCGCGGTAGATCGACCGGACGAACTCCGCGACGCCTCCGTCCCGGACCCGCGAGGTCCGTTCGAACAGGAAGACCGGCGCGCCGGGCCCGACGTCGAGCAGGTCGGCCTCCTCTTCGGCGACCAGCGCGGGCTCCACCGACTGGATGCCCGAGACCACCGGGTTGCCGAAGCGCTGCGCGAGGAGGTCGTAGAACGACGCGCCCTCGAGGTCCTCGCCGGTCAGGCCCGGCGCGACGGTCGTCGGGACGTGCAGGTCCTCGACCGCCATCGGAATGTCGTCGGCGAGGCGGAGCCGGCGGACGTGCAGCACCTCGGTGTCCGGGGAGACGTCGAGCAGGCTGGCGAGCATCATCCCCGCCGGCGAGCGGCGGGCGTGGACGGTGCGACTGCCCGGGCGCAGCCCGCGGGCGCGCATGTCGGCGGAGAACGACGTCGCCGAGAGCCGCTGGGACACCTTGGCGTTCGCCACGAACGTGCCCGATCCCGCCCGACGGACCAGCCGCGCCTCCCCCACCAGCTCGTCGATCACCCGGCGCAGCGTCATCCTGGCCACCCCGAGCTCCTGGGCGAGCCGTCGTTCGGCGGGCAGCAGGTCACCGGGGGCCAGCCCCTGGATCAGCAGCTCGAGCTCCTCGCGGATCTGCTGCTGCTTCGAGGTCGCCGCACCCGGCTGTACGGCGGTCACCGGCGTACCACCACCTGCGACGGCCTGCTCTCGCGGTAGGCGCGGTCCAGTGCGGTGACCACGTAGGTGACGCGGTGGTCGGGAGCGTCGCGGTCGACCCAGTGGTCATCGCGGACGGTCGCGACCAGGTGGGTTGCGTCACGCAGGTCGCAGGGTTGTGGCGAGCCGTGTTCGATGCGGTAGACGCCGTAGGACGAGCCGGCGCCGCGCCAAGACAGCCGAACGGCGTCGCCGCGGCGGTCCGCGTCGAGCCGGGTGACCGCGCGAGGGGCCCGGCCGGGCACGTCCGCGGTGATCGGGACCAGCGCGGGGTGGGCGTAGTGCTCGCTCTGCACGATGTCCATGTGGCCGAGCCGGTTGGCGCGCACGTCCTTGGCGGAGAAGTAGATGTCGCCGTCGACCTGAGGTTGGTCGCGGTTGAAGAGGAGGTGCTTCGTCATCTCACGCGGGTCCTGCCAGGCAGGGTCCTGCGTCGAGATCTCCACCTTGTACGTCGCCTGGCCGACGTAGAGCTGCACATTGGTGCCCTGGACCTGGGCGGACCACCACGGGACGAGCACGGCGTAATCGGCGGGGGCGAAGCCGATGTTCCAGTAGACCTGCGGGGCGACGTAGTCGAGCCACTCCTCGCGCACCCAGCGGCGGGTGTCGGCGTACAGGTCGTCGTAGGTCTGCGCCCCGGCCGTGGTGTTCGAACCCTCGGGATCGGTGGCGATGTTGCGCCAGACGGCGAACGGGCTGACGCCGAACTTCACCCAAGGCTTGGCGCGGTGGATCCGGCGGTCCAGCCCCTCGATCAGCCGGTCGGTGTTGTCGCGGCGCCAGTCGGCGCGGCCCTCCTCGGTGTCGGGGAAGTCGCCACCGTGATCGGCGAAGGTCTGGTCGTCGGGGAATTCCTGGCCCGCCACCGGGTAGGGGTAGAAGTAGTCGTCGAAGTGCACCCCGTCGACGTCGTACCGACGCACCGCCTCGAGGATGACGTCGGTGGTGAGCTCGCGGACCTGAGGCAGGCCCGGGTCGTAGTAGAGCTTGCCGCCGTACGCGACCACCCAGTCGGGATGCTGCCGTGCGGGGCTGCCGGGCGCCAGGGCGTCCCGGTCGGTGTTCATCGAGACCCGGTAGGGGTTGAACCAGGCGTGGAACTCCAGGTTGCGCGCGTGCGCCTCGCGCACGGCGTACCGCAGCGGGTCGTAGCCCGGATCGCCGCCGGGCGTGCCAGTGAGGTACTTCGACCACGGCTCGAGCCGCGACGGCCAGAACGTGTCGGCCGTCGGCCGTACCTGCACGATGACGGCGTTGAGCCCGCGGTCGACGGCCTGGTCGTACAGCGCCGACAGCTCGGCCTTCTGCTGCTCCGGCGTCAGCCCTGGCGCGGACGGCCAGTCGATGTGCTCGACGCTGGCGATCCAGTCGGCCCGTAGCTGACGCTTCGGAGCGGCCGGTTCGGGCGTGCAGCTTTGCTCTGCACCGGCGGCTACGGTCTCTGCTGCTGGAGCCGGCGCGGCGAGCATGGTGGCGACCAGTACGGCCGACGACACGAGGGCGTAGGGAGCAATATGCGTGGATCGCAAGGCAGTCCTCCGAGATGGACCATTGGGCTAGACCAAACCTCCACCTCCGGGCCTTGCGCTGTCAAGAACCTGTTTCACCGAGGTGCGCGTAGCTCAGGTCGCATGAACGCCGGCAGCGGCAGCCGAAGGTTCTCGGGCAGGTAATAGTGCCCGCGCTGCATCCGCGCGATCAGCAGCACCCCGGTGACCGCACCGCATAGCGCAAGCCCGGCGGCCGACACGAAGGTGGCCACGACCACGACCTCGGGCACCTCTGACGGCGTCCAGACGATCGCAATCGCCGCGGCCACCGGAGCTGCCAGCACGAATGCGACCGACCAGAACGCGTCGAGCCACATGACGACGCGGATGGTCAGGTCGTAGCGAGGGACGTCGGTCGATCGGTCGATCATGGGTCCAGCGTGCGCCGCGGAGGTCATCCGGTCGATGACCTCAGGAGTAACGCCCGATCAGACGTCTGGTGGCATTTGTGGGCCGCGATTGGGCGTCGACAAGACTTGCATTTCGGCTCCAAGCGGTCCTCGGCTCGCATATCGTTTAAGCATGGATCTCACACGACTTTCCGTCCCGCAGCGACTCTCGGTTGGGTCCGCGCTCGTTACTGTGATCGCCGCTTTCCTTCCCTGGGTATCGATCCTCGGCGTAAGCGCCATCGGGATCGAAGGTGACGGGGTCATCACGTTGCTCTTGGGCCTGGCTGGCGCGACCATCCTGCTGCTCACTGCAGGCGTGTTCGGCGCCGAGGCGAAGGCACCCGCGAAGGCCATCAACATCACGTTGATCGTGCTTGCCGCCTTGGTCACCCTGATCGCGCTCGTCGACATGAACGGCGCCGCCGCAGTCGAGCTGTACCTCACGCTCTTCGCTGGCATGGCGTGGATCGCAGGCGCCATCTGGCACATGGCCATGGCGGCGAAGGTGGCGCCCTCAGCGAGCGGTACCGCCGTCTAGCAGCGATCGCACCAATCGGGTCATCCGACCATGCACCAGCCGCGGCGCTGTGCCTGGGTCGACGACGTGCCCACAAGGCTCAGCACGGACTGTGGCGTGAGAACCGGGCCGCGTCTAGTAGCCCAGAATGATGCAGTGACTCGCGCTGCCTGCGAGTCAGTCATGCCCTACAGGCGCGTGATGATCACATGGTCTGGTCCGCGACTGCTGGGCCCCGGCTGGACATCGATAGATTGATGTGATGGTCCCCTCGCCGGACCCGGATCGGGTCCGCGCTGCTGAGGTCGTCGCGGCCTTGTGCCTCGCGACGGATCGCGGTGTGGGCTTGCCGTTCGAGCAGGGGCTGCGGGCCGCGGTGGTTGCGATGCGGGTGGCCGAGCGACTGGGTGTGGATGAGGCCACCGCGCGGCAGACCTACTTCGGGTGCCTGCTGTTCTACGCAGGCTGCACGGCGGACGCGGAGGTCCAAGCGACCCTATTCCCCGACGGCGCGCTGCTCGAGCGCTGGACCCCGGTCATGTTCGGGAGTTCCCGGGAATCGGCGGTCGGAGTCCTGACTGCGCTTGCCGCCGTTGAGGGGGTCTGGCCGAAACGGGTCCTCCGCGCGGCCGGCCGGCTCCCCGGGGCGGTGACCGGCTACCGGCAGCACGTGATTGCACTGTGCGAGGTCGGCGAGCTGATCGCTGCCGGGTTCGGTCTGCCGGCAGACGTCACCGGCTTGTTCCGGGACCTGACCGAACGGTGGGACGGCAACGGTCCGCTGGGTCGCTCGCAGGGGAGCGCCCTCCCAATGGCGCTGCGCATCATCCACGTGGCTCGCGACGCGGTGTTCCAGGCGGGGCTGCGAGACAACGCCTACAGCGCGGCGACCCTCGAGAAGCGCGCCGGGAATGCGTTCGACCCCGACGTGGTCGCCGTCGTGCTCGAGGATCCGAACGAGATCCTCGAGCTCCCGGATGAGGGTTCCGTGTGGGACGCCGTGCTGGACGGCGAGCCCGGGGCGCCGCGTCTTCTTGAGGGAGCCCAGATAGACGAAGCCGTGCTCTCCGCCGGCGCGTTCGCGGACCTGGTGTCCCCCGACTTCAGCGGGCACTCCATGGCGGTCGGTGAGCTTGCCGGGAATGCGGCTGCGATAGCCGGGTGCTCTGCGACCGCGTCCGCAGCCGTCCGCCGCGCCGGCTACCTGCACGACTTGGGCCGGATCGGCGTGCCGTTCGCGGTGTGGCAGCGGGCGGGCAAGGTCAACTCCGACGACTGGGAGAAGATCCGCCTGCACGCCTACCACACCGAGCGGATACTGAGCCGATCACCGTTCCTGGCAGCCCTCGGCTCGGTCGCCGGATGTCATCACGAGCGCCTCGACGGCAGCGGCTACCACCGAGGACTCCCTGCAGCAGGACTGGATACGCCCGCCCGCCTTCTCGCGGCAGCGGACGCCTACCGCACCAAGACCGAGCCCCGGCCGCATCGAGCGGCCCTCGCACCAGGAGAGGCCGCCGGGTGGCTCCGGGCGGAGGCGGCCGCAGGGCGCCTCGACCTCGACGGCGTGGCCGCGGTCCTCGAAGCGGCGGGGCAACGGCCGGGCCACATCGAACGTCCCGAGGGGCTCACCGCACGCGAAGGCCAGACCCTGACCCTGCTGGCCAGGGGGATGGCGACCAAGCAGATCGCGCGAGCCCTCGGGGTGACACCGAAGACCGCCGACCACTACGTCCAGCGCGTGTACGGCAAGATCGGCGTCTCGACGCGTGCCGCGGCTGCCGTCTACGCCATGCAACACGGCTTCCTGACGTGGGAGAACACCCACTCGTAGACCGCGGCCAGCGCTCCTAGCGTGGCCAATGACGCCATCAGGAGGCCGCAATGGGCACGATCCGAAGCGAGATCACCATCAACAGACCAGTGGAAACCGTGTACGACTACTTCGCCAACCCGGACAGGGAAATCGTCCGCGCCACGCCGGACATCGAGTCCGTGGAACGCCTGTCGTCCGGACCCACGGCTCCGGGCAGCAGCTTCCGGTTCGTGCACGCGGGTGGTCCGGTGCGCGAGTCGACGTTGCGATTCACCGTCGTACAACCCCCGCGCGAGCTCCAGTTCGAAGGAGTTGTCGGGGCGCTCCGGCCGCGGAACCAGCTGACCTTCGACGCGGTGAACGGCTCCACACAGGTCCGGTTCGCCGGGAACGCCAACCCCACAGGTCCGCTAAGGCTGCTGGCGCCGCTGGTCTCAAGGATGGGTCGCCGGTTGTGGAACGAGCGCCTGGCCAAGGCCAAGGCGGTCCTCGAAGCCGGAGACTGATGCCCTGGCGCTGCGGGCAGTGATCGCGGTAGGAGACCGGGGCCGGGTCAGCGCCACCTCTCGGTCGCGGCTCCGGAGAGCGACAACCCGGGACGGGGCCCGCGTCTTTCCGCGATTGCACCGTTGTCAGGGCGCCAATGGCGGGCCAACCGACGGCGACCGCCGCCGAACGCCGCCGCCTCTCAGGACGCGAAGGACGATGCCGGGTCTCAGCAGCGACTGCGGCGGTGCGACCAATCCGGCGACTCGGATGAAGGCGGTGGCGAGGCGTGGGTCGTCGGCTGCGGCGGCGTGGAAACGAGATAGGTAGCCGCCAAGCAGCCGCGTCTTGAGGGTGCGGTGTCCCGGGACGCCGGGGAAAAGTAGGTCCCCGCCGGCCGACATGTCCCAGGGCACGTCGACCACGCTGGCCAGGTCGCGATACCAGCGGCGGGGCTGCGGCTCGATACCCCTCTCGAGATGGCGGCGCAGGGTGAGCGCCTCCAGCGCGGCCACGGTCATGCCCTGGCCGTAGATCGGATTGAAGCTGCACACCGCATCACCCATCGCCAGGAGTCCGCCCGGGGAGCGGGCGAGCCGTTCGTAGTGATGTCGCACGCTGGCGGGGAAGCGAAAGGCGACCGGGTCATCCAGGGGCACCGCGTCCCGAACCGCCGCGTAGACGTCGGGGAACCGAAGCGACCGGGCAAACTCGAGGAAGCCCTCGGGGTCGGTGGGCGGGTGGTCTCCAAGTATGCCGGCCAGCGTCAACATCCACCGATCGCCTTCGAGCCTTTGGAGGGCGCCGGTCCGCGGCATCTGGGGCGTCGCCGCGTCCAGGATGGCCAGCTTCCCGTGGATGGCGTCGGTTGGCATCCGGTAGGTACGAGTTGCATAGCCCAGCCCAATCTTCACCTCTTCCCGCTCGGGCAGGGGGTAGCCAAGCGCCTCCAGCCACACCGGGGTGTGCGAGCCACGGCCGCTGGCGTCGACCACCAGGTCGGCGCCGTGCAGTGCTACTGACGGAGACGACGACGCCCTCGAGACGGCCTGGCCGCTGTTGATGGGGGTGGTGCTCGAGCAGCGGTGGCGCTGGGCGGACGTGGCCATGGAGCTCGGGCTCTCTCAAGCCGGCTTACGCGCACTCCTCGGCGTCGACCCCGATCAGCCCCGTCCGATGCGCGACCTCGCGCGGACGATGAACTGCGACCCGTCCTACGTGACCGCGATGGTCGACGACCTCGAGCGGGCCGGGTACGCCGAACGCCAGTCACTTCCCGGCGACCGCCGGGTCAAGACCGTGGGGCTCACGTCCAGCGGGCGGCAGGCCCTGCGCCGCGTGCAGCGCGACCTGTTCCCCGTACCCGACCAGATGTCCCGACTCACCCCAACGGAACGTCGTCAGCTTGGCCGACTGCTCGCGGCAGCCCTGAGCGAACCGGATCGGCCTGGCGTCGATCCGTGACACCAGACCATGGGGACCCTGTTGCCTGCCTCGAGGGCCCAAGGTGCTGGCCCCTTCGAGGTGCGTTGAGCCGCGTTGCGGCACGCCGTGGTGAGCGCTTGCAGATCCACGGATCGGCCGAGTTCCGCATGGGCCTCATGGGCTGCAAGCGCCGGCGCGACACTCGAGCCCGACAGGATCTAGCGTTCATCCGCTCGGCAACGGCCTGGTCAAAGGGTGAGTCATACCGCCGCCTGTCGCCGCATGTCGATTCGCCCACAGAGCGGGCTACGGAACTGGAGGACATCCTCGTAAGCGCGTACGTCCAGGGGCGCCTATTCCACCGTCACATCGACGTACCCAGCGGAGCTGTACTGATCGGCGAGCAGGTAGTAGATCCGGTAGTGGCCCGGCGGCAGCGGCCAGGGACGCCCCTGGGAATCAGGCCCCATCATCATGGCCCCGAAGACCGTCGGGGGGAGCGCGCCCGCGTCGTGTCCGCCGGTGTAGCCCCACAACAGGTAATCGTCCTGCTCGGGGTCGGCGGCGTCGGCCTCGTACACCCCGATCCAGTCCCAACGGTTCGCAGGCCCGTCGTCCCACGTCACCTCGATCGGCTCACCGACGGCGTACGTCGGCTTGTCGGTAGACAGCCTTACGTCCTGCTCCTCCGAACGCACCCAGAAGGAGTTGCGTTCGAGCTCGGTCCCGTCCTTGCTCGCCAAGAGGACGTCGTAGCCTGCCGGGTCGAGGGTCGCAGTGTCGAACGAGGTCCTGCCTGACTCGCCGGTGACGCTCTCTGAGACGAGCGCGTCCCCCGCCGACCCACCCTCGGGGAGGATCGAGATGGTGCTCTGCTCGCTTCCCGGCGCGTTGTAGAGCACGCCGAGCTCCTCGCCCTCGGTGAGCAGCCGGCGTTCGAGCGACAGCGTCTGGGGCAGCTCGACCGGAGTGACCTGGAACGTCGACAGCACGGCGCGGTGGTCGGAGGTCCAGGGCTCGTACTCGCGGTCGACGTCCGGTCCACCGACCTCACCGACGAGCTCGCTGGACCGCGTGACCGACGGGCCGCCGGCGTACAGGTAGTCGATCCGGTCACCGAAGCCGCCCTCCTTGAAGTCGGGGTTGCCGTGGGTGAGACCGGGGTGCTCGACCGGGTCGGGATGGATCTCGCGGAAGGTATCGCGCATGCCGATGTCGAGCAGCGTCTCGCTGACCGGCCACGGGATCGCCTCCGTGACGCCCTCCCGCAGGCCGACGGCCTCTTCGGTGTAGACCAGGCTGGAGGGCTGGTTGAGGTCTCCGGTGAGGAAGACCGGGTAGCCCTCTTTGAGCAGGGCCTGCATGCTCGGGGTCAGCACCTCGATCGAGCGGGTGCGCACCTCGTCCTCGGAGGCGAGCACATCCGCCAGGGGCATCCCGCCGCGGTAGAGCCTCGGTCCGTACCTCACGTAGTCGAGGTGCGTGTTGAACATCGCGACCACGTAACCCGGCTGGACCTCGATCAGCGCGTAGAGGCCATCGGCGCCCGAGGGTTCGTGGATGGGGTACTTCGACAGCAGCTGGAGGCCGAGGTTGTAGTAGGGATAGCCGGTGTTCTCAGCGATCTCGGGGAGACGGTCGTACGACTCAAGGACCCCCACGACGTCGGCGTCGACGTCCTCGATCACCGCGTCCGTCGACCTGTCCCCGCTGTACTCGATGTTGTACGTCAGGACGCTAAGCTCCGTCTCCTCGCCGGCCGCCAACCCTGTGCGCTCGACGTCACCGGGAGGGTCGGCGCTGTCATCACTTGTGCACGCTGTGAGCACCAACGCAGCCAGCGCAGTCGCCGACGCTGCACACACCACGCGGAGCGAGGTCCGCTGGCGGCGCGGAAAGCAATACAACGGCGCTCCTCGCCTCGTGCCTGCCCGCGATCGTAGAGCTTTCCCCAGGCGAACTCATTCTAGGAACTGCGGGTGACCGGCGCCAGACTCGCAGGGCAACGGCGCACTGGGTGTGCCCGATATCGCCGCGAACTGGCGCCACACATTCCGGATCCAAACTGACCTGTGTGCGTCTCCATTGATCTACACGATCGCCCGGTCGTGGACGGGCTGACTCGGAGGATGTGGGCCTACGATGGCGGGCGATCGCCATGACCCCATCACCGGCCGAGTTCCGAGACCGCAAGCTGCTACTCGTCGTCGATGCTCCGTCACTACTGCACCGCAGCCACCACGCGCTGATGCATACCGGAATCAGGGACCGCTCAGGCCGGCCGGCTTGGGCGCTGGACGGCATGCTGCGTCAGATCCTCCAGGCCATCGAGGCGTTCTCGCCGGACGCCGTCGTGTTCGGGCTCGATGACCGCACCGCGTCGATACGCCGGGACTCCTACCCCGCCTACAAGGCCGGGCGGGCCGAGAAGCACCCGGAACTCGTCGACCAGCTTGATCGGGCCGGTGCCCTGCTCGACGCCATCGGCCTGGCCACCCTCACTCCCGCGGGCCTCGAGGCCGACGACGTCAACGCATCCGGGGCGGCCTGGGCCCGCCGCAACAACTGGAGTTGCATCATCATCACCTCCGACCGCGACGCCTTCGCCCACATCAGCGACCACACCCAGGTGCTCCGCCTGATCGACGGCGGCATCGACGGCTCACCGCTGCTCAACCCCCAACGCCTGCACACCATGTACGGCGTCGCAGCCGAGCACTATCTCGAGTACGCCGCGCTGCGCGGGGACGCGAGCGATAACCTCCCCGGCATCACCGGCATCGGTGAGAAGAACGCCGCCCTCCTCCTCGAGCTGGCCGGCTCGATGCGGACGGTCTGGGCCGACATCGACCACAACCAAGGCCGTGCCCTTGTCGCCGCCGTGGACTCGTGGGCAGAGGAGACCGGATCGCGCCGGATGGGCGCGACCGTCCTCAACCGTCTGACCGCACCCGACGCCCGCGAGCGCTACCACTTCAATGTGCGAATCATGTCGGGGCATGACGACCTCGACCTCGGCCTCACCTCAGACGTGGCCGGCAGCCCCGGGCTGCTCCCACTCGATCTCGGCCGCGTCAGCCAAGTCGTCGGCTACCTCAATGTCGAGGCCACCACGGCGCTCGCAGTCCGAGTCCTCAGCACCGACCCGGCCTCGGTTCCAAACGCCTGAGCCACAGGCGCCATACGTCGTTCCGTCGCCTGTCGGCGCGGCCTTGCAAGGGGTGTCGTCGGCGATGTGGACGGCTGGTGGTGCGAGCGCGCGGTACCAACGCTGGCCCCGACCGAACATGCGGCCCAACTGCACGGCGATGACGGCCACGAATGGTGCAGCGCGCGGCTCTACCGCGCGGCGCTGAACGCGAGGACGGTCTGCCTAGGACCTATAGAGGCGGGGTCGGTGCGGCGTAGGTCTGGGCTGGGCCGCTGGGCTGGGCATCACCAGGTCGTCGGCTTGCCCGTGCTGTGCAGCCACACGTTGAAGAACTGGTCGAGGTCAAGCCCGGAGATCCGCTCGGCGAGGGCCTCGAAGTTCTCGGTGGAGGCCGAGGAGTCGTTGTACTTGCTCACCCAGCGCCGCCCGAGTGCGAAGAACGCGTCGTCGCCGATCTTGACCCGCAGGGCGTGCAAGCTGGCCGCGCCACGGTCGTAGACGGGTGAGGCGAACATTCCGAACGGCCCGGGGTCGGCGATCGTGAGGTTCCAGAACTCGTCGTCCGCCGGCAGCGCCATCACCTCATCGAACTGGGACGCGGCGGTGTCGCCGCCGTCGTGTTCGGTCCATAGCCAGGCGAGGTACGTCGCCCAGCCCTCGTTGAGCCAGATGTCCTTCCAGAGCCGCGGGCTGACGGCGTCGCCGAACCACTGGTGCGCCAGCTCGTGGGAGACCGTCCCCTCCGTGGCCCTCCGTGAGTAGATCGGCCGGGTCTGGGTCTCCAGGGCGTAGCCGAGGGTGTCGTCGTCGACGATCGAGCCGAAGGAGCCGAAGGGATAGCGGCCGAAGAGGGAAGCGAAGTAGCCGATCATCTCGCCCTGCTGGGCGAGTCCGTCGTCGGCGGTGTCCGCGAGATCACGGTCCACCGCATCGATGATCGGCAGCCTCGAGGGCGTCCGGTAGCGGCGCAGCTCGTAGTTGCCGACCGAGGCGGTGGCCAGGTAGGCGGCCATCAGGTCGGGAGCGTGCCAGCGCCACGTGGTCCAGCCCTTCCGCGTCCCGCTGCCGACCAGGTTGCCGTTGGCGACGGCGACAAGACCTTCAGGCACGGTGATGTCGAAGTCGTAGGTGGCCTTGTCCGTGGGGTGGTCGTTGACCGGGAACCACGTGGCGGAACCCTCCGGCTCGTTGGCGACCATCGCTCCGTCGCGCGTGGTAACCCAGCCGTAGAGCGCGCCCTCGATGTCGGTCGGCCGGGTCGTGGTGCCGGCGTACCAGACGACCACTCGTGCCCTTGTCCAGGCGCGGAGGGGGAACCTGGGCGTGATGACCAGCTCGTTGTTGACCTGCGAGTAGGTCGCGAGTCGGCCGTTCACTAGCACCCGCGAGGCGGTGAGGCCGCGCAAGTCCAGGTTGAACCGGGAGAGGTTCTGGGTCGTCCGCAGATTAATCCTGGTCTTGCCCCGGAGCGTCCCCTCCAGAGGCGCCGGGTCCGGCTCGGGCGGGGTGTAGTGCAGCGACAGGTGGTAATGGGTGACGTCGATGCCTCCATTGCCGGCGAGCGGGAAGTACGCGTCCCCGACGCCGCTGCTTCCCTCGCCGTACGTCGGAGTGGCCGTGGTCGACGCCGTGGCTGTCGCCTGCCCGGCCAGCAGTACCGCCGTCATTGCGAGTGCCACCCGTACGAGCGTGCGTGATCGCTGCGTCATGTCCCTCAACCTCCAAGGTTGCCCTCCCAAGACGCTAGGCCCGCGCCCGAGACGGCGCCACCCGTGTGCGATGCCGGATTGGACCAATCAAGTTTCGTCTGCGCGAGCTGGCAGTCAGAACGAGAGCGCCGAAGCCGCGGGGAGGCGGGAGCCACCTGCGTCACTCCGCCACCTCAGTCACAGCCGTCCCGCCCGAGTCCCGTCGAGCGTGACCAACGCTCATCCCTCTCCGGCCCCGTCAGGACGCAACTCCGCCAAGTCGATCTCCATGAAGTCGGTGACGTCGGCGTCCCAACGGTCGCTGACGAACGCAAGGTGGTTCGGATGACCGTTGTAGGCGTCGTATGCCGCGCGGCTTGCAAAGTCCATCGTCACCGCGAGCTGATAGTCGTTCTTGAGCCCGACCTGACGCAACACTTCGAAGTCCTCGACCCCGTCGATGGTGGCGAGAGACCTCAGCGCCGCCAAGAACGCCTCGGCCTCGGGACTGCCCTCCTCGTGTCGGAGCGTGAAGACGACGAGGTGCCGAATGCGGGAGTCGCGCAGCGTGGTCATGGGCGGCGAATGTACATGGAGCAGTGGATGAGCTGAGACGTAGACGCGGGGAGGCCGGCCTCATGACCGCAGGGCCACCCCCGTCCAAGCCCCATCCCTGCGTCACACCGCCGCTTCTACACGACGTAAGGACGCTGCCCATCTCGCGCGGCACCGATCCCGTAGGGCCTCTCCGACAGGACTTCAGAGGCGGAAGGAGGTCTACCTGCACCCGAGCCCTGGCGTGCGCACGAGCGTGCTGTCGCATACTGCGAGCCATGGACCCGCGCCCGGAGACCGATCCCCAGCCACGGGCGACTAGCGCGGTCGTGGTAACCGCGGAGTCGAAGCACCGGTCCCGCTCACTCCAGCCGACGGTGCTGCGGCGGGTGGGCGGCGTGACCCTGCTCGACCGCACGGTCAAGGTGTTGTGCGAGGCAGGAGTGACCCGGATCGTGGTGGTCGCCGGCTACCGAAGCGAGGACGTGGCGGCGACCATCCACTCCCACGCCCTCCCGGTCGAACTGGTGGTCAACCCAGACTGGCAGCAGGGCACGTCGACCTCGGTGCTGGCCGGCCTCCAGCAGATCGACGAGGACCGGTGCCTGGTCGTCATGGGCGACCATGTATTCGAGGCCGACGACGTACGACGGCTGATGGCCGCGCCGGGCCGCAACGTGCTGGCCGTCGACCGTGACCCACAGCGCCAGGTGGGCGGCCTGGGAGGGGTGCCCCCCGTCCGGGTGCGGACCGCGGCCGACGGCCGACTGCTCGAGCTGGCGGCCGACCTGAAGGAGTACGCCGCGGTCGACGCCGGCCTCAGTTCCGTCCACGTCGCCGACGTACTGGCCGCGACCGCCGACGCACCGGCGATGCCGTGGGCCGCCGTGCGACGGCGGATGCTCGACCACGGCTTCGACATGACCACCTGCTCCTTCACCGGGCTCTGGGCGGCCGTCGACACACCCGATGGAGTGCGAGCCCTGGAGCGGGTGATGTGGCACCGGTACGGGCCCAAGCCGACCGACCAGATCATCGCCCGGACCGTCAACCGGCGGATCTCGGGGCCCCTGACCCGCCAGCTGCTGCGGACCGGGCTCAGCCCGCACGTGGCCACGTTGCTGGCCTTCGCCACCACCCTCCTCGCGTCCGGCCTGATCGCGGTCGGCGACCGGTGGGCGATGGCCGCGGGCGGGCTCGGCGTTCTGCTCGGCTCCGCCCTCGACGGCGTCGACGGCGAGCTCGCGCGAGTAAGCGGCCGGGCCTCGCGCCGCGGCGCCGCGCTGGACACGCTGCTGGACCGCTATGCCGACCTCGCCGTGGTGGTCGGCCTGATCATCGCCGCCGGCCACACGGAGACCGCCTGGGCCTGGGGGTTCGCCGCCGGGTGCGGCTGCCTACTGATCTCCTACATCCACGCGGTGGGCCGCGACACCGACGTGCGGTTGCTCTTCCGGCGCGAGGTCCGGCTGCTGATCTTCGCAGTGGCGGCGATCAGCGGCCTACCTCTATTGGGGCTTGCGGTCGTCGCCATCGCGGCCAACCTCGACACGGCCCGCGGCGTGGTGCTGCTCCTGCGCGCGATGCACAGCTAGTGTCCGCCGAACCGCCCTCAACAGCGGACTTGAAGGTGCGTCCGTCCGCCGCCAACGAGCGCGTCTGCAAAGCAACCGCTAGTCGACTGTGGGTAGAGGCCTCACCGCGGATGACGTTCCGTGGGCGGGGCTCAGACGCACTCGCCAGGTGCCCCCTTTCGTGTCAGGCAGAGCCAGTCGTGACCCGCTCGCTGGGCTGGTCTGCCCGTGGGGTTGTGCGCACCAACGTCATGGGGCCAGAGACCACCGAGAGCAGCCGTCCGAGGGTTGGCCCGGATGGGGCTCGGCGACAATTACGCACGGGAGCATGGAGCACTAGCAGGGCGGCCGATGGCGACGCTCGTTGCAGGAGAGACCCAAGTGCACCGTCGAGTGGTTCTCGCCTGACATCGACGTCATCGAAGACGCGCTCGTACAGCCGCATGATCGGCTCTGCCACGTCGGACCCGGGGGCGAGAATGGTCACTCCGACCCCGCGTCGTTGCGCTGCCGTAAACGCGGCGTCCAGGACGGGCATTTGAGAGGAGGCAGACCTCGAAGGCACCAGCGCGACCATGACGCGTCCTGCGGCAGGTCCGCGGGATACCGGCGCGCTATGGCCGACCACGACTACTGGCGGGCCGGACCGTGCAATGACGTGCCGGGTCACCGATCGGCGTCGGTGTCGACGCTGGGTGTTCTCCTCACGGCGGCCCAGCACGACCACGCACGTCTGCTGGCCCTCGACGACGATGATCCGGGCGGGGTCGCCCATTCCGTGAACGGTGTTGACCACCAGATCGGGGGAGATCTTCCGCGCTTGTTCCTCGGCAGCTTCGAGGATCTGCCGAGCGCCCTCGAGCACCTCGCCGGCGTCAACCCACGGGTACACCGCTGTCAACGGGTCCCAGTAGAGGGGCCAGCGGCACACGTGCAAAATGCTCAGGTCGGCCCGCCGAACCGTTGCCTCAGCCGCTGCCCACGCTACGGCTTCGAGATCTTCGGCGTGACCGTCGACAGCGACCAGCACCGGTTTGCCTGGCGAAGCCCGGGACGAGGACGCGATGGAGTTCATGCTGGTGTCCGTCCTTCGGTAGGCGGACAGAGCGAGGAAGGGGTTGGTTTCAGCGGTCCGTGGCCGGGCGATGTTGCTGATGGACGACGTCGACGGCACGGTCCGGCGCGGGCGGCGGCGGGAGGCTCCGCTGGGCTGTGGGCCCGCTTGCATGCGTGTCTTCATGGGCGGCTGCGTCTTCGTCGAGGCGTTGTCGTCGTCCAAGAGTCGCTTGGTCTCGGTCTTGAAGATGCGCAGGAGCTGCCTGCTCCCCGGGCGAGCTCGGGGAGCCTCGAGGCGCCAAACGGGGCTCACTTGGTTGGGTCGAATGGGCCGTGTCTGTGCTCGACGGGTCAGGCGGCCGCGCGATAGGGCGCCAGAAAGCCGGTCAGCACGTTGAGCACACTGGCGGGGTTCTGTTCGGCGATCCAGTGGCCCGCGCCTGGGATGACGGCGGTTTGCACGCCGGGCGCGGCGGGCAGCATCCCGTCGGCGACGTGGGTTCCCCAGCTGTTCACGCCGCCGATCCCGAGAACCGGGATGGTCAACGCGTTCGTCTGGCGCGCCGCGTTCTGGGCCATGTGGGAGTCCCAGGCGCGGTAGAGGCCGAAGCTGGCGCGCAGGGTGTTCCGGTCGCGGGCGTACAGCCTGATGTAGTACTCGATGGCGTAGTCCGGGAGCGTCGCCCCGCCGCCCTGGATCAGGTATTCGTAGCGGTAGAAGGCGTTGGCGTTGCTCTTGACCATGTCGATGACCAGCTCGTCGTTGACCCGGTTGAACGGGATGTGCCAGAGCTTGTTGTTCAAACCCTCGGGCACGAACATCGGGGGAGGCGGGGGCATCGTGGGGTCGGGCTGCACTCCGGGTGGGCCCGGTACCTCGGCGACGGCGAGGCTGGCGACCCGGTCGCGATGGTCGGCGGCCAGCGCGTAGGAGATCACCATCCCGGTGTCGTGGCCGACGACGGCGAACTGCTCGTGACCGAGCTGGGTCATGAGGGCCGCGAGGTCGTTGGCGAGGGTGGCTGAGTCGTATCCGCTGGTCGACTTCTCGCTCAGCCCAATACCGCGCTGATCGACCGCGACGACCGTGAAGTTCCTGGCCAAGGTCGGCATCAGGAAGCGCCAGGCGTACCAGTTCTCGGGCCACCCGTGTACCAGCAGCAGCGGCGGACCGTCGCCGCCGATGACGGCGTGCTGGCGGATGCCGTTGGCCCGCACATAGCGGCTCGCGAAGGCGCGGGTGAAACCTGCCGGCAATCGCGGGGCCTTTACGACGGACCCGAAACCGCCCTGCCTTCCAGCAGCGGCGGCAGGGAGGCTCGAGGCTGCGGCGTGCGTCAGGCCGCCGAGCAGCGACGCGCCGCTCGCTGCCGTCGCGGTACCGACGAGACCGCGGCGGGAGAGCCGCAACCGTCCCGACGGTGAAGCATCGTGGTCCGGCTCGGCGGGAAAGGTGTCGGGTGAGGCTTCCATGGGACAGCTCCTTCGGGTTGGGACAGACTGCGTGGTCTTCCGGCGCTTTGAAGCCTCGGCGCAGCCGGCATCGGCTCGCGCCCCGGAGGGCACTGGTCCACCACTGGTCCGCCACTGGTCCGGCCTGTCCGAGAGGCTGGCCCGCTCCGCGCCGGGCTGAGGTGGCCCTTCTGGCCCCGCGGGCCACGGGCCCGTGCTCAGACCCGTGCTGCCCCGGGTTCGACCAGTGCCCCTCAGCTACGAAGGTCGTTCGACCCGGCAGCGATCCGGCGCCGGCTCTCCCGAAGTGTTCAGGAAAGGAAGCTCCCATGAGCTCCATGTCGACACAGACCGACCCCACAGGCCCCGGCTCGATGTCGCACGCGCCCAACCTCCCGCCCGGGTTCACCGACACCTTCACCAGCCGCTACGTGCAGGCCAACGGGATCCGCCAGCACGCCGTCATCGGCGGCGACGGTCCGCCGCTGCTTCTCATCCACGGGTGGCCCGAGAACTGGTACGCCTGGCGCCTGGTCATGCCGGCGCTAGCCGAGACCCACACTGTCATCGCCGTCGACCAGCGAGGTATCGGGCTCGACTGAGAAGCCTTCCGACGGGTACGACGCCGCGACCCTGGCCAACGACCTGATCGGGCTGATGGACACACTCGGCCACGAACGGTTCGCGGTAGTCGGCCACGACATCGGCCTCGTGATCAGCTACGCCCTGGCCGCGGACTACCCGGACCGGGTCGAGCGCCTGGTCGTGCTCGAGGTTCCCGGACCGCCCACGCCCGACCACTCACCGCCGCTGTTCGCACCGGCTCCAGTCAACAACAGGCTGTGGCACATCGCGTTCAACCGGGCAGACGGGGTGGCCGAGCAGCTCGTCGCCGGACGGGAGAAAATCTTCTACGGCTACGAGTTCACCATCCAGGGCGGCCACCTGCCCGACGAGGTCGTCGACTACTACGTCGGCCTCGTCTCAACCCCCGAAACCCTGCCCGGCAGCTTCGCGTTCTACCGCGAATGGGATGCCACCATGGCCCAAAACGGCGATCGCGCCGCCACCGCGCTGCCGATGCCGGTGCTGGCGATCGGTGGCGAGACCAGCTGGGGCCCGGCCGTCGGAGGCGCCATGGGTCCCCTCGCCAACGACGTACAGACCGTGGTTATCCCAGGCGGGTCGCACTGGCTCGCCGAGGAGACACCAAAGGAGTTGCTGGATGAACTGACCACCTTCCTCGCCCCCCACGCCGCTCCCGTGCCCAGCGCCGCAGGCTGACACTGCCCACGCGCGAAGTAACCCCAACAGCTCGGCGGGGCGACCCGGTGGTTCACGTAGGAGCTGTCGGCATCGCCGAGCCGCGCAACCCAATAGTCGCGAAGCGCACCTGATCAGGCCGCAGCGCGGGTAGGAAGGAGCCATGACGCGCACTCCGGTCGCGTTGCCCCAAGCCCGGCGACGCGTCCCCAGGAACCGGTGGCCGGTCGGTGCGTTCGCGTGACCGCCAACGAGTCCGTCGGACGTGGCGAAAAACCGGTCCGCTCGCGCAACTATGACGCGGCGCCCCAGCACCTCTTGGCGCGGGCCGACAAACGCGAGCAGTCGCGACGGCGGGTCGAGACCGTCGCGCTCACGGCTTTCGCACGACACGGCTTCGACGCCGTCACCGTCGACCATGTCTGCGCCGAGGCTGGAATTGCACCCGCCACCTTCTACCGGTACTTCGGCTCCAAGGAAGGCGTGATCTTCCGCTACGAGGAGAGCTTCCTGGCCATCGCACGCGAGATCGGCCAATCCGTGGACCCGGCACTGCCAAGCGTGGAGCAGATGCGCTACATCGTCCGGCGTTGCGCGGACTTCTTCGAAGCGCAGAGCGAGATCCGCGTGCTACGAGACGAGATCGTCCTCGCGAACGCCGGGCTCCTCCAGCGCACCTACGCCATCCAGCGCAAGTTCGAGAGCATCCTCGCGGAAACGGTCGCGTCGGTACGCCAGGAGAGCGAGCCCTCCCTGGGCACGCAGTTGGACACAGCGCTGTGCATGGTCGTGGTCAGGCTCGCTCTGGTTGCCTGGCGCTACGAGAGTGAAGTTCCGCTGCTGACTCTCACCGATGACGCGTTCCAGGCCCTCATGTCACGTCTGTCCTAGTCGACCGCCGGTGGCAGGCAACCCTGGTGAGAGGTACTCTCACCAGAGGGACCAGGGAAGGGGCCGCATGGCGCGATCACGCCAGAGCCCAGGCCAGTCAACCTGCCACGACCACCTCGGGATTGGGGACTGGCCGGCTCGATGACTCTGCTCGGCCGGAGCAGGGAGTGCGCGGCGCTAGGGCGCATCAAGGTCGGCGTTGTCGATGGCGCGAGTCAGGTGCTGGTGCTGCGAGGCGAGCCCGGCGCTGGGAAGAGCGCCCTGTTGGCGTACCTGCGGGACCAGCTCGAGGGCTGGCGCGTCCTGTCCGCATCCGGGGTGGAGTCAGAGACAAACCTGGCCTACAGCGGCCTGCACCAGCTCTTGACCCCTCTGATCGACAACCACCTGGACCGGCTGCACGCCCCGCAGCGCGACGCGCTCACCACCGCACTCGGCCTGGCCTCCGGATCACCTCCGGACCAGTTTCTCGTGGGGCTCGCGACACTCTCGCTGCTCGCCGACGCGGCCGAGCAGCAGCCCCAGGCGTGCCTGATCGACGACGGGCAGTGGCTCGACCAGGCCTCTGCCCAGGTTTTCACCTTCGTTGCTCGACGGCTGCTGGCCGAGCCGATCGCGCTGGTGTGTGCGACGCGCACCGGGGAGGAGACGGACGCGATGGCGGGTCTGCCGGAACTACTGGTGCCGGGGCTCGGTGACGACGAGGCGCGCCGGTTGCTGCTGAGCAGCGTGCACGGACCCGTGGACACTGCAGTCGTCGACCAGATCGTCACCGAGAGCCACGGCAACCCGCTAGCACTTCTTGAACTACCCCGAACATGGCAGGAGAGCGACCTCGCCGGAGGATTCGGCCTCCCCGACAGTCCCACGACCGCCCACAAGGTCGAGCGAAGCTACGTGCGCCGCGTCACCGAGCTGCCCGCCGAGACCCAGCTCCTCGCGCTAGCGGCGGCGGCGGAGCCGTTGGGCGACCCGGTGCTGCTGTCGCGGGCTGCTGGTCTGCTCGGGACGGACCTGACCGTGGCTCATCCCGCCGTCGACGCGGGCCTGCTCCAAATGGGCGAGCGGATCACTTTTGCGCACCCACTTGCTCGTTCGGCCACCTATCACCAGGCCAGCACGGAGGATCGCCTCCAGGTGCACCACGCCTTGGCCACATCCACCGACGCGCAAGCCGATCCGGACCGACGGGCCTGGCACCTGGCGCGTGCAACGGTTGAGCCTAACCCGGACATCGCCGCGGAGCTCGAGCGGTCAGCTGATCGTGCGCAGCGTCGAGGGGGGCTCGCGGCAGCGGCCGCCTTCCTGACACGAGCGATGGAACTGACCCCGGATCTGGTGAACCGAAGCCGCCGCGCCCTGGATGCGGCCTTCGCGCACGTACAAGCCGGCGCGTTCGACAATGCGAGACGACTGCTGGCGATAGCCAACCGTGGGCCGATCGAAGATGGGCAGCGCGCCAAGAGCGAGCTCCTCGGCGCCCAGCTGATCCTCGTGTCCACGCGAGGCAACGACGCGGCCGGTCCACTGCTGGCAGCGGCTCGCCGTCTGGAGAGCCTTGACGTCGACCTTGCCCGCGAGACCTATATGGACGCGTTCACGGCGTCGCTGTTCGGCGCCCGGCTCAACGAGCTCGTCGACGTACGCGACGTTGCAGCCGCGGCGCGTGCCGCCCCGCATGCGCGAGCCAGCGACCCACGAGCGGCCGACCTGCTGCTGGATGCGTTCACCGCGCTCACCGACAACTACGAGCAGGCCGTCCCGGTGTGCCGGGCAGCCGTGCGCAGACTCCAGTCGGACAGACGCTCACCCGATGCCGAGCTGCGATGGTTCTGGCACGGCACCGTCCTCGCCCTTGAGCTGTGGGACGACGAGGGCGCCTATCGGCTCTCCGAGCACCACACCCGTGTCGCCCGGAGCACCGGCGCCTTGAGCCAGCTGGCCTTGGCGCTCAGTTCGCACACGCCGTTGCTGGTGTTCCGCGGGGACCTCTCGGCAGGCGACTTCGCGGTGGCAGAGGCCGAATCCGTGCAGGCGGTGACCGGCATCCAGGGCGCACCGTACGGCGCCCTAATCGTCAAAGCCTGGCGCGGGCTGGAGCGCGAGACCAAGGAACTCGCCGACGCCACCGTTCGCGAGGCAACCAGCCGCGGCGAAGGCATCGGTGTCGCCGTCAGCGAGTACGCCCACGCGGTGCTGTGCAACAGCCTCGGCCAGTACGAGGAAGCCATGACCGCGGCCCTGCACGCCACGGAGGACTCGCGCGAGCTCGTGGCCCACAACTGGAGCCTGAGCGAACTCATAGAGGCCGCCGTGCGCAGCGACCAGACCGATCTGGCCGCGCAGGCCCACCACCGACTGGCACGCAAGGCACGTGCGAGCTCGACGAACTGGGGGCTGGGCCTGGAGGCCCGGGCACGAGCAATGCTGAGTGACAGCAGCGACGCCGAGGCGCCCTACCGCCAGGCCCTCGCGCATCTTGAACGCACCGGCGTGCGCTCGGAGCTGGCACGAACCCACCTGATCTATGGCGAGTGGCTGCGCCGGGCCAACCGGCGGGTGGACGCCCGCAAAGAACTCGCCACGGCCTACGAGTCGTTCAACACGATGCGAATGGGAGCGTTCGCCGAGCGCGCCCACGAAGAGCTTCTGGCCACGGGCGCGACCGTCCGCAAACGTGAAGTCCCTGCAGAGGACTCCATGACTCCGCAGGAAGCCCACATCGCACGCCTGGCTCGCGACGGCCTGTCGAACATGGAGATCGGTGCCCAGCTGTTCATCAGCGCCCGGACGGTCGAATGGCATCTGCGAAAGGTGTTCAGGAAGCTCGACATCGGCTCCAGGCACCAGCTGCGGGCTGTCCTCTCGAGCAGCGATCCGGCAGTAACTCCAGCGTGATCGGTGTCAGCCTGCGGGAATCGTCCCAAGTGTTGGCGACCACCTGAGACTCGCACCGCGATCGGTGCGCTAGCCGACCTGCGTCATACCGCCGCGAGCGCGACGCAGCCCTTGGTCAACGTGGACGCGCGGCTCGGCCGCGCCTTCTAGGTGCCAGACTTCTTCGTTGGCGCCGGGTATGGGGTCGCGCCCTGGGCGAGGGCGTCGGTGAGCTGCTCGATGCGGCGGGCGCGGGTCTCCGGGCGCACCGCAGTCTGGATGCGGTTCAGGAAGGCGAAGCGGTTGCGGCCGTCCAACGCGGCGTAGACGTCGGTGAGGTCGCGCGCGGCCAGGGCGGCGGCGAGGTCGTCGGGCACCACTGCATTGGCCGGGCTGTCGTAGGCGGCGTCCCAGCGGCCGTCCGCCTTCGCCCTTTCCACCTCGGCCAAGCCGACGGGGCGCATCCGCCCCTCGGCGGTGAGGCGCTCGATGCGCTCGCGGTTGATCTTCGACCAGACGCTCCTGGCGCGCCGCGGGGTGAACCGCTGCACGTACCACTCGTCGTCGAGCCGCCGGGCGATGCCGTCGATCCAGCCGAAGCAGAGCGCCACGTCCACGGCCGTCGTCCAGTCGATCGACGTGACTCCGGTGCCCTTCTTGGCCATCCGCATCCAGACGTGCGAGGCGTTCGACGCGTTGTCGACGAGCCATGCCTCGAACGCCTTGTCGTCCTCGAAGAACACCGCGTCGGCGTGATCCATCGACATGGCGGCAGCCTAGCCTCGCGCGGCCGATCACCTGCCGCAAGCACTTCGGACCTGCGTCACCTCGCCGCATGTGACGCCCGCTAATCGGCGGCTCTGCCGACGAGCGAGCGATCGATCAGTTGTTCGGGTGCAACATCGGCACTGCCTGCATGGTGTTCGCCTGGACAGCCACGTGTATGCCGGCGTCAATCGATGTGCGCTTCGACCTGGCGAGCGACCCGGCGGCCCGTCCGGTAGGCCCCGTGCACGGTGGAGCTGTAGTCGGGTTCGGTTGCCTCGCCGGCGAAGAACAGGCGTCCGTCGACCGGGGCGCCGAGGGCGACTCGGTCGGCTCGCTTGGAGCCGACGGCGTTGGTGGAGTAGGAGCCGTGGGCGAACCGGTCGCGTGACCAGCTGGTCGTGGCGATGGACCGGGGTGGCGGGATGTCGTGGCCGAACATGGTGCGCAGCACTCGCATCGCCTCGCGACGGACATCACCTGCGTCCGCCTTTTCGATCTCGCGGGCCCGGTCGCCTCCATGGAACGCCACGAGGACTGGTGGACCCGCCTTGGCCAGGCTGAACCACTCGGCCCAGGCGCCGTGGCGGGGCCCGAGGTACTCCTGCCAGTCCAGGTCGACCGGCCAGAACGGCTTTTCGAACCGCAGGAAGGTCTTGCTCAACACCCCCATGCCCAGCCGGTCGATCGCCTGTTCGTGCCGGTCGGGGAGGCGGGGCACGAACTCGATCCCCTCGTGCTTGAGGACGCCGAGCGGAACCGTCACCACCACTGCGCGGGCGTGGATGATGCCCTCGTTGGTTTCGACCCGGACACCACGAGGGCGCAGCACCACGCGCCGCACGACGACCCCGAAGTCGACGTTCAGGTGCCGGGCCAGGTAGGTCGCCACCCGTTGGTAGCCATGGGGAAAGAACGCGTCCTCGCCGGTGCGGCCGTACTCCTTGCCCTGGTCGACCGTCCGGGCGGACAGCTCGTCGGGATCGGCGCCCCACTCGGTCGTGTAGCTGGCGTTCAGGTAGAAGCCCAGTTCGTCCCGCTCGAACGAGCTCAGCCGGAGGCCGGCAACCTGCTCACGCACGGCGTCGGCCAAGGACTCGTCGGTCGGGCATCGGCCGGCCCGTGCCTCCGCCTTGTCAACGATCCGCGCCCAGCGCCCGCTGTGTGGCCTCACACCAGCAGCCCGCAACCGAGGGTCGATGTGGACGTGCCCCGAGTCGTACGACGAGGGCACCAAGGATGCGCCCGCCCGGCGCGCGATCGGCGTGATCGGGTTGCCCGCGGCGTAGCCATGAATCCACGACGCACCGAGGTCCAGCGGAGCTCCGGGCCAGCCGCGCCAAGTGTGGATCCGGCCACCCAAGCGACGCCGCGCCTCCAGAACACGCACGCGGTACCCGGCCCGCCGCAACCTGTCGGCTGCGACGATGCCCGCGATCCCGGCGCCGATCACGACGACGGGGCGGCCCTTCCCGCTGCTGGAATGGCTCGGGGCCCGCGCCGCCTCCAGAACGGAGGCGGTGGCGACTCCGACGATCAGCGATCGCCGCGAGGCGGCAGCCGATCGGTGAGCCACACGGTCATTATGCCCCTGCGTCAGCCGAGCAGTTCGTCCACGCAGGCCGCGAGGGCGACGACGTCAAGGGTGCTGATGCCGGACTGCAGGCAGCGAACGGTTGCTTCGGCCCTGGTGAGGACGTCGCCGTTTGTGGTGGTCGGCGATGCGCTCGGACCAGGGGACGGCTCCGTTTCGGCAGGACTGTTCGTGGGCTCCGCCGGGGGGTCGACCCGCGGACGCGCCGCCGTCGACTCGTCGTCCACCGGCTCGCGCTCTTCGTCGACCGTCTCGGGACTGGTGTCTTCTCCCACCACGACCGGTGCCTCGGTGTCCGAGATCGAGGGCCGCGCAGACGTGGGAGTCGCGCCCGTGGGCACCAGACGAGAGGCGGACTGATGCCCGACCGGAGCGGCCGGCGTACCTGCATCGACGGGTGATGGCGACGCTGCCGGGTCATCGCCTCCGTTCGCCGCCAGCCCCGCGACCGAGGCCACGGACAGGATCGCCAGCGGTACCAGCGCGAAGAGCTTCTCTCCCGAGCCGAGCGCGGTCAGGACAGCCGGACGGCCACCTCCGTCCGCCAGCCGACGCCCCTCGACCCTGGCGCCGCCAACGCGTGTGGGCGACGCCCTGCGTGCCTCGGGTGGCGCCTTCCGGGCACCCGGCGCCGCCTTGCGCACAGAGGCACTCGTTCGATGGTGGCCGGCAGCATGGCCAGCCCTGTGACGTCCCTTCGCCATGAGTGGATCCTCCAAATCGGTCGGCCAAAGCCCCATCGCCGTTCCGCAACCTGTCTAGACAGGCTGCGCCACTATGGCATACGGCCGATCAGGACACGCCGTCAGGTCCAGCCGTCGAGAGGCCGACGACGGGGAACGGCGGGTCGTCAGGCGAGCGCCGGGAGCCGCGAGAGCGCGTCGGCCACGGCGGCCTGGATGTCGGCGTCCTCCCACGCGTGGTCGACGACCTTGCCGGAGAGGTAGGCGTCGTACGCCGGAAGGTCGAGGTGGCCGTGCCCGCAGAGCGCGGTCAGGATGACCTTCTCCTCCCCCGTCTCCTTGCAGCGCACCGCTTCCTCGACAGCCGCCGCGAGCGCGTGCGTCGGCTCGGGGGCGGGCACGATGCCCTCCGTGCGGGCGAAGAGCACCCCGGCGGAGAAGCACTCGGTCTGCGGCTTCGCGACCGCCTCGATCTCGCCCGTCTCGTAGAGGTGGCTGATCAGCGGGCTCATGCCGTGGTACCGCAGGCCACCCGCATGGATCGGGTCCGGCACGAAGTCGTGGCCCAGGGTGTGCATCTTCATCAGCGGCGTCATCCCCGCGGTGTCGCCGAAGTCGTAGGCGTAGGTGCCCTGCGTCAGCGAGGGGCAGGCGGCCGGCTCCACCGCGCGCACGGTCGGACTCATCCGCCCGGCCCACTTCTCCCGCAGGAACGGGAACATCAGCCCGCCGAAGTTGGACCCGCCACCGGTGCAGCCGACCAGCAGGTCGGCGGTCTCCCCCGCCTGGGCGAGCTGCAGCAGCGCCTCCTCCCCGATGATCGTCTGGTGCATCAGCACGTGGTTGAGCACGCTGCCCAGTGAGTAGTTGATCGTCGGGTCCTGAGCCGCGACCTCGACGGCCTCGCTGATGGCGATGCCGAGTGACCCGGTGGAGTCGGGGTGCTCGGCCAGGATCGCGCGGCCGGCCTGGGTCAGGTCCGACGGGCTGGGGTGGACGGTGCCGCCGAACGTCTCGATCATCATCCGCCGGTAGGGCTTCTGGTCGTACGACGCCCGCACCTGCCAGACCTCGCAGGTGAGCCCGTACTGCGCGCACGCGAACGCGAGCGCCGTGCCCCACTGGCCGGCGCCGGTCTCCGTGGTCAGCTTCTTGATGCCGGCCTTGGCGTTGTAGAACGCCTGCGGAACCGCGGTGTTCGGCTTGTGCGAGCCGGCCGGCGAGACCCCTTCGTACTTGTAGTAGATGCGCGCCGGCGTCCCCAGCGCCTTCTCCAGCCGGTGCGCGCGATACAGCGGGCTCGGCCGCCACAGCCGGTAGACGTCGAGGACCTCCTCCGGGATGTCGACGTACTGCTCGGTGGACACCTCCTGGAGGATCAGGTCCATCGGGAACAACGGCGCCAGGTCGTCCGGCCCCACCGGCTGCCCGGTGCCCGGGTGCAGCACCGGGGGCGGTGGGGAGGGCAAGTCGTGCAGCACGTTGTACCAACGGGTCGGCATCTCGCTCTCATCGAGCTGGAACTTGTGCTGCTGCACCTGCGACATGGCGCCCCCAACCGTGCGATGAATGGCCGCTCCGAGACTAGTGACCCGGAACGAGCACTGCACCCCAAAGCTGTCCACACCGACCTCGACGGCGGTCGAACACAGAGCGCACTATGGGTCGGTGGGCACAGCGCGTGACCACGTTCGCATCGGGGAGGGTGTGGTCATGGCAATAGTGACGGATGTACGCGTGCGGCAGCCACGCGAGAACGACGTCGTCAGCGATCGGTTCGTGGTCGCCGGCATCGGCGCCGGGTTCGAAGGGACCATCGGGATCCGGGTGCTCGGTCCCGGAGGCAGGGTCCTGGCCAGCGACTCCGCGCAGTCCAGCGGTGGCGGCATCGGGGTCGGCGACTTCTCCACCCGCGTCCGCGTCCCCGACCCGCCGCGCGCCGGAACCGTGCTGACCGTCCAGGTCTTCGGTGACAATCCCGGCCTGCCCGACGAGGGCCCGAGTCCCGGGTTCAACACTCGGGAGGTGAAGGTGATCTGCTTCCCCGGGTCCAACGGCTTCCTGATCTACCGAGTGGAGTCGGGCGACACGCTCACCGGCATCGTGCGCAAGCTGAAGCCGTTCACCAAGGTCACGGTCGGCCAGATCGTCAAGGCGAACCCGCGGATCGAGGATCCCGACCGGATCCTGGTCGGCTGGCGACTGCGCGTCCCGATCCAGGGCTGAGGCTCCTCCGCACCATGGCGCTGAGCGCCATCGCCGGCCGATCTACTGCTCAGGTAGCGCGTCGGGGTCCTGGCGCTCGCTCGCCTTGCGAGCCTGCTCACGGATCCGGTTCCCCATCACGTGTGTGAACGCCACGCTGATGGCGAACCCGACGATGACGACGCCCGCCGCGATGCCCCCCATCAGCGCTGGCTCCTCCGGGCTCTTCCAGACCAGGCCGACGAGGTAGAGAACCAGCCCGACGGTCAGCAGCAGGAAGCCGATCCGCTTCTCGGCCAGCAGCTGGGCGTGCGTGGCGATCGCGTCGTCCTCCCCGACCGCTGAGCCCTCCTCGCCCATCTCCTCGCGGAGCTCGACGATCGACTCGGCGTTGTGGGCGTGCGAGAGGACGCTCGCTCCTACCAGGTCCAGCGCCACGCCGCTGACGAGCAGGACCTCAGTGATCAGTGCCACGGGGCTTCCCTCCATCAGCCGGCGCGAACTCGCTGCAGTCTCTCACTCGGATCTCGATCAGGTCGCGCCAAGACACCTAGCAGATCTCCGCGGCTGCTGGGAACCTGTGCGGGTGAGTGACTGGTTTCTCCCCGCCACGGAACGGCCCTGGACCTCCGGCAACCTCGTGGTCCCGCGGGTCCACGGCGCCGACTACTTTGCCCGCCTCCTGGAGGTCATCGAGGCGACGGGCTCCGAGGACCGGATCTTCCTGACCGACTGGCGCGGCGATGCCGACGAACGCATGGCGGAGGACGGTCCGACCGTCGGAGAGGTTCTGGCGTCGGCGTCTCGCCGGGGTGTCGAGGTCCGGGCGTTGTTGTGGCGTTCACACCCGGGTCGGCTCAACCAGGAGGAGAACGATCACCTTGGAGCCGTCATCAACGAGAGCGGCGGAGAGGCGCTCCTCGACGAGCGGATTCGTCGCGGTGGGTCCCACCACCAGAAGCTCCTGGTCGTCCGTCGCAAGGGCCGGCCAGAAGACGACGTCGCGTTCGTCGGAGGCATCGACCTCTGTCACGGTCGTCGCGACGACGCGGCGCACGCCGGCGACCCCCAGGCGCCGCCGCTCGACGAGCGGTACGGCGAGACCCCGCCGTGGCACGACGCGATGGCGGAGATCCGCGGCCCCGCCGTGGCACATGTCCTCGACACGTTCACGGAGCGCTGGGACGACCCGACGCCGCTGGACCATCGCAACCCCTACCGAGCGGTGATGCACCGGTTGATCCGGATGCCGCGGCACCCCGAGCACCTGCCGGAACGCTGGGACCCCCCGCCCCAGGCCGGTCCGCACCAGGTGCAGATCCTGCGCACGTACCCGGCCAAGCGGCCGGCGTACCCCTTCGCACCGGAGGGGGAACGCTCCATCGCGAACGCCTATGCACGCGCGTTCGCACGGGCCCGGCGGCTGATCTACATCGAGGACCAGTACTTCTGGTCGGACCTCGTCGCCGAGACGCTCGCCGAGGCCCTGCGCCGCGAGCCGGAGCTCAACGTGGTCGCCGTCGTCCCGCGCTACCCGGAGGAGGACAGCCGCATCGGGGGACCGCCGATGTTCTACGGGCAACGGGCGGCCTGGGAGCGGCTGCGCCAGGCGGGCGGTGACCGGTTCGCGATGTTCGACCTCGAGAACTCCGCCGGGACACCGATCTACGTGCACGCGAAGGTGTGCGTGGTCGACGACCACTGGATGACCATCGGATCCGACAACCTCAACCTGCGCTCCTGGACCCACGACTCCGAGCTCACCTGCGCGGTGGTCGACCCCGACGAGAAGCTGGCTCGCAGCCTCCGAACGTCGGTCTGGGCCGAGCACCTCGGGCTGCCGCAGGACGACCCGCGGTTGTCGGAGCTGAGCGGCGCCGCAGCGCTGTGGGCCGAGCGCGTGGGAGCCCCAGGAAGCCGGATCCGCCCGCACGAGCCTCCTGCCCTGTCCGCTCGCACGCGGCTCTGGGCGCGGCCGGCGTACCGGTTGCTCTGCGACCGTGACGGCCGACCGCGTGCCCTTCGCGGCTCTACGCGCTTCTGAGGACCACCGCCCCCCGCCGCCGGCTCATGAGGCGATGTCGGGTGTCTCGTCGCTGTCGGACCTGGCTGCGGCGCGGGTGCGCTGCTCGGCGCGGCGCTCCACGAAGCGGGTCGCCTGGGTGTCCAGCCCCTCGAGGAAGGTCGCGAGCTCCTCGCGGGCCCGCTCGCCGACCTCGCCGAGGTCAGTGCGGTCGAAGACGTCCCAGTGCCGCAGGATCGGCATGATCACGTCGTCGTGGTGCAGCCTCAGGTCGTAGATCCCGGCCTTGGCGATGATCATCGAGTTGCGACGAAAGCCGGCCATCGTGGCGCCAGGCATCTCGAACCCGATGACCTCATCGGCGATCGCCCGCATGGTCTCGTCAGGCGCGATCTCCAACGCGGCCGCCACGATGTTGCGGTAGAAGACCATGTGCAGGTTCTCGTCCTTGGAGATCCGGGCGAGCATCCGATCGGCGGTGGGGTCGTTGGTGACCTTGCCGGTGTTGCGGTGCGAGACCCGGGTGGCAAGCTCCTGGAAAGACACATACGTCACCGCCTCCAGCGATGTCTTGTCGCCGGAGTCGTAGCCGGACGTCATGTAGTCCATCCGGGCGCGCTCGAGCTCGACGGGGTCAACCCCGCGGGTCACGACCAGGTAGTCGCGCATCGCGATCCCGTGGCGATTCTCCTCGGCGGTCCAGCGCCCGACCCACGTGCCCCAGGCGCCGTCGCGACCGAACCGGGTGGCGATCTCGCGGTGGTACGACGGCAGATTGTCCTCGGTCAGCAGGTTGGTGATCATCGCTGCCTTGGCGGTCTCGGAAAGCCGCGACTGCTCGGGAGACCAGTCCTCACCGCCCAAGAACCCGAAGTCGCGGCCCTCGCTCCACGGGATGTAGTCGTGGGGGTGCCACTCCTGCGCCATCCCGAGGTGGCGGTCGAGATTCTCCGCAACGACCGGCTCCAGCGCCTCCAGCAGATGGTTCGTAGTGCTCACGGGTCTCCCTCGATCGGCTGCGAGTGAGCGTACGCGCCTTGTGGACGTCGGACTCGTTCGCAGGTGCGTAGCGGCGCGCGGTTTGGAGGCCGACCCCGACGTGCCTACCGTCGACCAATGCCCCGACGGTCCTGGGAAACTCGTCTCCTCGCAGGGGCTGCCGTAGCCGGCGTGATCCATGCTGCGTTCAGTCTCTACTGGGCACTGGGGGGTCACTGGCTGTTGCCCACCGTCGGCCAGTGGGCAGTGGACCTTGCACGGGAAGCGCCTCTGGCGAGCGGCATCGCGCTGAGCCTCGTCGCCACGGTCAAATGCGCCGTCGCGTTCACCCCACTGCTGGCGAGCCAAGGGCGCATTCCTCACCCACGCGTGTGGCGAGGCCTCGCCTGGGTCGCGGCCGTCATTCTCACCGGATACGGCGCTCTGAACACGATCGTGGCCTGGCTCGTTCTGGGTGGTGCGCTGAGACCCGAGGGCGGGTTCGACCGGCAAGCGATGAACGGCCACGCCTACCTGTGGGATCCACTCTTCCTGGTCTGGGGCCTCCTCCTCGGCGCAGGGCTCCTGGTTGGAGCCCGTGACAGGCGAGAACGCGGGCTACCGAGCGTGCGGTGATCGCGGGCGAAGCTTCTCTCGAGTGCCGCTCACCGGAGCCTCAGCGGAGAGAGAACGGCGGATACCGATCGGTGACGAGCAGGAACGCATATGCCTCGACACGCAGCCACCAGCGGCCGACGCCGACCACGTAGTCGAACAGCCCCCGCGGATAACGTCCGGTGAACAGGATCGCGAACCAGGCGAAGAGGACCGCGAAGAAGGCGCCCACCGACAGGACGAACAGGACCAGGAAGTGCGGGATCGCAAGCAGCCACTTCACCAGCGGCAGCCAGCGATTGAGGTCGCGCTCGACGTCGGGATAGTCGATCTCGAGGTGGACGCTCTGCTCCTCGACCGTCGAGGGGTACTCGTCGGTGAGCAGCACGAAGTAGGCGCCGAGGCGGGCCCCGAACCGAGCGAGTTCGAGGGCGAAGTCGAACCACCAGCGCGGGTAGCGCTGCCGGAAGAGGATCATCATCAACGTCGCCAGGAACAAGCCGGCGGCGATCCCCCCGCTCGTGGTGCTGACCACTTGACCGCTTTGGTCGTACTCCGTCTGAGTCACGCCTGCCGTCAGCACCCCATAGAGGATCGCGATCGGGATGATCAGCACTACCCGGAACAGGGTCGTCACCCGGTTGTGCTGGTCGGTGTAGTCGACCTCGAGGCGTGCGGGATAGACGGTTGGTGCCGCAGGCATGCTCATAGGTCTCTCCCAGCTCAGCGAACCCAACACCGACGAACACCGGACGCTTCTCCCCCATGCTGTCGGCGCCCACCGACCGGCGCAATAGGCAGCTCGCCTCCTCCGCTACCCAACGGCGGGAACGAGCGTGCGACTCTCAGCGCAGCACGGAGTCAATGACGGTCGGGCGGCGCGCGCCGAGGAAGAAGATCCCGGGCAGCCCGCGGGTCTCGAAGCCGCGACTCGGATTGTGCACCAGCCGTGAGCGGCGGATCCGCATCGTGCCAGTCCGGTCGTTGCTCACGAAGAAGACAGCGCCGCCGCCCTCGTTGGCCAGGTTGCGACGCACGGTTGTCCGGACGAGCGACAGGGTGAACTTGTTGCCGTCCAGGTAGATCGCGCCGCCACTGCCACCGCCTCGGGTGCCGGGACGGGCGGGGTTGGCACCGCGCCCGACTGCCCGGTTGCCGACGAAGGTGCTGCTCTCGATGCGCCAGGACACGCCGATGCTGCTGATCGCGCCGCCATTGCTGCACCGTCCGTTCTTGAAGGTGCTGCCCTCTACGTGCACGACTCGGTCGCGGTACTGGTCGAGCACGCGGACCGCCGCCCCGCCCAGATCAGGCCCGCGCCGGTCGCAGCGGTTGCGGACGAACGTCGAGTTGACGATCTTCAGCTGCCCGCCACGGGCGAAGACCGCGCCACCACCCCCGCCGTCGTACCGCTGGCCGGTGGAGTTGCCACGAGCGAACGTCAGGTTGCGGATGATGAGTCGCGGGTGGGCCTGGTCGTTGCAGTGAGACGTGGTCCAGGTCTGCTTCGGGTCGCACGTGTTCTGGTAGAGGATGCGGCGCTTGCCCATCCCGCTCAGGGTCACCAGTCCGCCACCGTCGATCACCACTCGGCGGGAGGTGTTGATCACCTTCGCGGTCCGCCGCATCTCGATGGTCACCGGGCTCGGGCCGCAGTCGAACCGGATCACGCCACCGCGGCGGACGGCTCGCACCACCGCGGCGGAGGTGCAGCTCGCTCTCGACCCGTCGCCCACCATCCGCACCTCGGACTTGGCGACCCGACTCTGCGGCTCGTCGTACCGCGAAGCCGCAGACGACCACGTCGGCGTCGCGCCGACCGCGGCCAGAGCGGTGAGGACTGCTACCCAGAAGCGAAGCACTCAGCGATGGTAGGGCAGCCGTCGCGCCCCGGACACCAGCCATGGCCCAATGCAGCCAGGGGCCGTGTCCGGTGTGCCTCGATTGCGCGTGCGGCGAGTGCTTGCCCTCGTGCCAGAATCCATGGGTGGAGCGGACCGCGCAGGCGCTCGCCGACGCGAGCGTTGCCCACGTTCGCGATGATCCCGTAGCCCGATTGGCGCTGCTGCGTCGGCTGTACGTCGTCCCGGCGGCGGTAGACCGTGGCTACCTCCCCTACCGGCGAGCGGCGTCGGCGTTCATGCAGTGGCAGCTGCACCGTGGGCTACTGAACCCAGATACGGATCCCGCACCTGGCAGTCCGTGGTGGCGCACTGTGAACGAGGCGCTGCTCCGGGACACCTGCGAGGCATCGGCCATCGCCTTCGGACGACCCGGCGAGCCGCGGACCGCGGGTGTGACCGCGACACTCGACTTCATCCGGAAGCCCACCGCTCGCAACTGGTATCGCGCCCACAACCTGTCGATCGTGTGCGGTTACCTCGCCAACGAGGACCTCGCCCGCCGGGAGACGCTCGCCGAACGGTTCTTCATCAACCTCGTGCTACTGCGCGTGATGTACGCGCACGCGCTCGTGGCGCAGCCAAGACTTGCTCTCGGCTGGTTCGCACCCAGCGGTCGGATGCTCGGCGACCCGCGGCTGGGTATGACCGCCATGTTCCTGTCGCTGTCGCGGGTGCTGCCCGATCGCTATCCGCTCAACGTGGACCTGGATCGGTATGTGGCAAGGGAGAACAGCTTCGGCCAGTTGCTCGACGTCGGCATCATCGTGCCAAGAGTCGCCCAGCTCTATGCATGGTCCGCTGACGAACTGGGGCTTCCCGAGATCACCCGCCTCCTCGCCCACCCCGGTAACACCCCGGCCTATGCGTGGGATCCAAGAGACGCGGCCGTGTGGCACCCGACGCCATCACGCCTGGCACGGGCAGCCCAGCGAGCGCTGCCGAGCTGAGGCCCCAGTCCCTTGACCGCTGCAAAAACGGCGGCCTACGTTGACTGCCGAGTGCATGGGAGGCGCGATGGCGGACGACCAGAGGACCGCGCGGATCTTCGGCGTGCTGTTCATCATCACGTTCCTCACCTCGATTTCTGCGGTGCTTCTCTTCCAGCCCGTTCTCGATGACCCTGCTGGCTACATCGCGGGTGACGGGAAGGACAACCAGATCTATCTGGGCGCCTTCCTGGAGTTGCTGCTGATCATCTCGAACGTCGGGACAGCCGTCGTTCTCTACCCGATCGTGAAGCGACAGAACGAGATGCTCGCGATCGGCTACGTTGCGGCTCGGATCATCGAGTGCGTCTTCATCGCCGCCGGGATCTTGTTCGTGCTCGGGGTCGTCACCCTGCGCCACGACGATCCGGACGCGACCGGCGCCGCTGTCGCTCTGGCAGCACTGAAGGACTGGTCGTTCCTCTTCGGCCCCGGACTGATCGTCCCCTTCGGGAACGGCCTGATCCTCGGGTACCTGATGTACAGCTCCGGTCTCGTCCCCCGACGCATGGCCTGGTTCGGTCTGATTGGCGGGCCACTCCTCCTGCTTGGGAACCTTGGAGTGCTCTTCGACCTGTGGGACCAAACCAGTGCGGTGAGCATCCTGGTAGCTCCCGAGTTCATCTGGGAGGCGTTCCTCGGCATCTACTGCACTGTCTGGGGGTTCAGGAGAGACAGTCCGATCCTTGCCCGCGAGCCTTGACTCCGGAGCCAAGCCGGGCTGACCCAGCCCTTCACGATGTTTCACCATGCTCGCGGGCGAGCAGTTGCAGATGTGCGATAGCCACGTCGATGGCGGACGCCATCGGCGTGACATCGCGCGAGGTCTGCGCCAACAGATAGCCGCCCTGGACAGCCGCCACGAACGCCGTGGCAAGTTGGGCGACGTCGGCGTCCCGCGGAATCACACCCTCGCGTTGAAACCGGCGAAGGAGATCTTCGAAGAGTTCTTGCCAAGCCATGAACAGCTCGTTGAGCTTCCTGCGGGCGATCGAATCCTGATCGGAAACCTCGTTCGCCAGTGAGCCCAAGGGGCACCCATACCGGCCGTCTTGCAGGGCATTGTGCTGAACAAGTGCGTCCCGCCAACGCCGCAGGCCCGCGAAGGTCCTCACCTTCTCCAGGCGTTCTCGCTCAGCGGTTATCCGTTGCTCACCCACATGCTCGATCACTGCCCGCACGAGCGCCGGCTTGTCCTCGAAATGTCGGTACAGCTGCGACTTGCTGACCTTGCTCGCCGAGACGACATCGTCCAACGTCGTCCCACCCACTCCGCGCACGCGCATCAGGTCCGCGGCGGTAGCGACGATTCGTGACCGCGTCTTCGCGCCACGCGCCGTCAGCCGGGTGGCTGCGACCGTCTGCGAGGCCTCCACATCGCCATGGTACGGACAGGACCGCCGCACGAAGCGGGTCGGCTGGCGCCGCTTGCTGGCAATTCGGCTCCGTACTAGTCTGGACGAAATCGTCCAGTTATCGCTGGATTTGCCCGCTTGCGCAGACAGACTGGACAACCTGGAGGTTTCGGATGAAGGCGATTGTGGTGACGGATCAGGCCGCGGGAACGGCCGGGATGACTCTGGCCGAGCGGCCCGAGCCGGCGGCCGCGATCAACGACGTCATCGTTCAGATCCATGCCTCGGGGTTCGTCTCGACCGAGCTCGAGTGGCCCTCGACATGGACCGATCGCGCCGAACGTGACCGAACACCGTCGATCCCCGGCCACGAGCTGGCCGGAGTGGTCAGCGCCCTCGGCTACGGCACCACGGGGCTGACGGTGGGACAGCGGGTCTTCGGCCTCGCCGACTGGCATCGCGATGGCACCCTGGCGGAGTTCGTGGCGATCGAGGCACGCAACCTCGCGCCGTTGCCGGGCGACGTCGACTTCACGGTGGGCGCATCCCTGCCGATCTCGGGTCTGACCGCGTGGCAGGGATTGTTCCAGCACGGCCGCCTCCAGCCGGGGCAGAGCGTCCTCGCGCATGGCGCGGCCGGCGCAGTCGGAGCACTCGTGACGCAGCTCGCACACGAGGCCGGCGCCTACGTCATCGGTACCGGGCGCGCCGCCGACCGTGAGAAGGTGCTCGACTTCGGCGCACAGGAGTTCGTCGACCTCGAGAACGACGCGCTGGAGGACGTCGGCGAGGTCGATCTGGTCTTCGACGTCATCGGCGGGCAAGTCCAGAAGCGGTCTGCGGCCCTGATCAAGGCTGGAGGAACGCTGGTGTCCGTCGTCGGCCCGGTCGAGGCCAGGCCGGCCGACGGCCTGGCGATGGATTTCGTTGTCGAGGCCGATCGCGCCCAACTGGGCGAGATCGTGCAGCGGGTGCGGGACGGACGACTGCGCACGAACATCGGCACCGTTGCGACCCTCGATGATGCCGTCGCAGCCCTCAACTCCACCGAGCGGCTCAAGGGAAAGACGATCGTCCTCGTTCGCCCGTAAGGACTTGGCACGGCTGGAGAACGATGTCGGACCAGCGGTGTGGGAAGGTGGGTCATTCCGCCGCAAGCGCGCCGACGTCGGCAGTAGCGTCGCCACCTTCTGCCGCCCTGGAGTCTCAGGGCGTATCCCGCTCCTCCACCTCGGGCCCCGCTGGACCCGGCGTGCCCGACGCGATCGCCTCGAAGTAGCGCAGCATCTCGACCGGGAAGGGCAGCACGAGCGTCGAGTTCTTCTCCGCCGCGACCTCCACCATCGTCTGGAGTAGTCGCAGCTGGAGCGCGGCCGGGGTCCCGGCCATGGTCGTTGCCGCATCGGCCAGCCGCTGGGACGCCTGGAGCTCGCCGTCGGCTGTGATGACCCGGGACCGGCGTTCGCGCTCGGCCTCGGCCTGTCGCGACATGGACCGCTTCATCGTCTCGGGCAGCGCGACGTCCTTGATCTCGACCCGGTCGATATCGATCCCCCAGGGCGCGGCGGGGCTGTCGAGCATCACCTCGAGGCCCTGGTTGAGGTGCTCCCGATTGGACAACAGCTCGTCGAGCTCACTCTTCCCGATGATCGAGCGCAGCGAGGTCTGCGCCACCTGGGCGATCGCGAACGCGTAGTCCTGGACCTCTACGACGGCGCGAACGGGGTCAACCACCCGGTAGTAGAGGACGGCGTCGACCCGGACCGTCACGTTGTCACGCGTGATGCCGTCCTGCGCAGGGACCGGCATGGTCACCACCTGCATGTTGACCTTTCGCAGGCGGTCCACCACCGGAATGAGCTTGGTGAAACCCGGCCCCCGCGCGTCCGGCTGGACCCGACCCAGTCGGAACACGACACCGCGTTCGTACTGCTGGACCACCCGCGCACTGGCCGCGCCTATTCCTGCTGCGAGCACGGCCACCGCAGCTAACGAGTAGAGCAGGACGTCCATGACGCCTCCGGTCAGCGAGGAGAACCTCCCTTGCAGCGTACGTCGCCGCCGGGGACTTGGCCCGATCGCTCGATGCCGCGTCACGCACGTGTGGCTCCGCTCCTCCGAACCCGCGGCGGTGCCTGACTATTCGGCCGGGCCGAGCCACCTCCACCGCCAGATGAGTCCGGCCTCGGGGTCCTCCTGCTCCCCGATGTGCTCGAACCCGATCCTGAGAAGGACACCGGTGGACGCGTTCGGGCCGGCGAGCGTGTTCGCAACCACGCGGTCGACCTGCCCGCTCTGAACGGCACGATCGACAAGAGCCCGAGCGGAGGCGGCGCCCAGACCGCGGCCCCGGAAACCGGGAGCGATCTCGTAGCCTATTTCGACCGTGCGGTCGTTGGGCGGCGTAGCGAAACCACCCGAGCCGACGACCGTCCCAGATGAGCTCTCGACGAAGAACTGCATCGACCAGGGGCGATCGCTGTCGCTCGCGTGCCGAAGGAAATCCAGGGCGAAGGGGATCGCCTCGGGGAACTCCGGCCACCCCTCGGGGATGGGCGATCCGATCATCTCGCTGAACTCGGCCGGGTCAGTGGTCAAGGACTCCAGCAGAGGCACTGTTGCCGCGACCAGGCGAACCTCGGGGAGAGGCGACATGAACAGGCTCCTGTTACTGTCCGGTCCAACGACCCGGGGCCGGGTTGTGAAACAGCAACCCCCACCCTGGGTCGGTTGGTCACTCTAGCGCCGCAGGAAGTGCCGAACAGCCGCTCTGACCAGGTCCGCGCAAGGGCAGAGCCCGGATCTGCTCACGGGATCGAAGTAGGTGGCACCGTCTCGAGGCAGGACGATGTGTCACGTTGAGGACGCCGAAGACAGCGCGCATCCGACGGGCTGCTTGCAAGAAGGGATGGTCTCCGTGGCAGGCAATGCTGAACCGCACCCGAAGCTCGTTGAGCTGAGCGAGATCTTGGTCGGCACCTGGCAAGTGCGTGGACCGGACATCAGGGGCCAGGCCGAGTACCGGCCCAAGCATGAAGGCCGTCTGCTGGTCGCCTACGTCGACTTCAGCGTGGGCGACTCGAGAATGAGGGTCATCCAGCACATCACTCACCAGCCCGACCGCGACACGCTGCTGGCCCGGTACATGGACACCATGGGCGACGAGGCGACGTACACCTGGGTGTTGGAGGACGGCGAGATTCGGGTCAGCCTCGACGAGGAGGACTCGGACACGTACTTCCAAGCCACCCTCAATGACGACAACTCGCAGTACACCGGCACCTGGCACTATCCCGAAGGCGGTCCTCCCAACGCGGAGGAGACCATTGTCTACACGCGAGTGGAGGACAACGGCTGAGCGTTCGCAACAACGTCATGCCGTCGCCTAGCGACCCCAGGCGACATGGGAAAGTCGCTTGGCGGGCATCGTCCGCGGCAGCTCCACCGAATCCTTTGCCAAGAATCCCTCGGCCACTGGTCGATTTCCGTGGTGCTCCGGCGACGACTCTGCAGAGGTCGCCATCCGGTGGCCCTGGAACCCGGAGGTCATCATGAGCCACCCCATCGTGCACGCAGAGATCCGTTCGAGCGATCCCGACGCGACCCGAGCCTTCTTCGGGAAGCTGTTCGGTTGGACCTACCCCACCGAGGGCGCCGTCCCTGGATACACCTTCGTCGACACGGGGGTGCCGGACGCGCTGTACACCGCGATCAGCCCGCTGCAGGGCGATGCGGACCTGGTCACGTTCTTCATCGGTGTCGAGGACATCGCCCAGACCATAGCTGACACCACCCGCCTCGGAGGGCGCGTTGTGCAGGACCCGGTCAGCGTGCCCGGGGTGTCGTTCGCGCTGATCGCCGATCCCCTGGGTCATGTCGTGGGGTTGGCCCAGCAGCTCTGACCTCCACTGTTGCCGGAGGGCGGCGTAGTCGAGTCCGGTCGACGTACGCCTCACCGCGACCGAAACGCCGCCCTCGACCCGCCGGCCGATTGTGTCCTGATCAGCCGGCGGCGGAGCGTCATTCCGCCGCGACTGCACCTTCACGGAATCGGCTCCGACGTAGGCTCGCAGCGCTCAAGACTGTGGAGGGCAAATGCAGGAGGGATCGCATCGTGGGTAGGGCGCACGTGGGGCATCCCGACGAGCGACCACAGGATCGAAGCAAGGAATTGCCGACCGTTGTGGCACTGGACGCCATGGGAGTGCTCTACCGCCATGGCGATGTGGTGACGAACCTCCTCGTGCCGTACCTGCGAAGCAAGTGCTGCAGCACGTCACCGACGACGGTCCGCATGGCGTATCGCGAATGCACTCTCGGACGGTTCGGAACTCAACAGCTCTGGCGCGAGCTCGGCGTCGCCAGCACCGCGAGTGACGCTGAGTACTGCCTTGGACATGAGTTGACTGATGGACTCATCCCGCTTCTCGAAGCCATCACGTCCGCCGGGGTCACGGTGGCCTGTCTCACGAACGACACTGCAGAGTGGTCAGCAATCCTCCGCCGCCGGTTCAACCTCGACCGCTACATCACTCACTGGTACGTCAGTGCCGAGATTGGCGTGCGTAAGCCGGACCCCAACGCCTACGACGCGCTGCTCCGCGGTTTGGACACGGCGCCGCAGAGAGTGCTGTTCGTTGACGACCGCGGCCCCAATGTGGTCTCGGCCCAGCATCTAGGAATGCAGACCCTCTTGTTCACGAGCGAAGACACCGCTCGGCATCCCGTGCCGCCCGAAGTGCCGCGTGTTCACACCATGGCAGATCTTGCGGCGGCGCTTCCCCGTTGAGAGTGGAGCGCACGGCTTGACGGAGTACAGGAAGTAGCACGGGAACTTCGCCTTCGTGCGCCTGGTACGGCCGTGCGCGCTGAGGTGCTCCAGGCCAGCCGCAGCCGTGATCTGCCGCCTCGCGTCGTGCGTCATCCCGCCGCGACTGGGCAACGGCTCCCCCACTGCAAAGGCCATGCCGGCGCGCTGACCGGATTAGTCCCTCGTCGGTTCCGGTCGGCGGATCACCCTGCGGGCTTGGGTGCGATCCGGTAGTGCAGGGTCAGGAACGGGAGCCCGAAGATCCAGAAGGTGTGTTCGGCGCGCAGCGCGCCGTTGACAACGTGGACGTCGAGCTCCTCCGCGAAGCCGTGCACGGCCAACGCGGTCAGTTCGTCCGCCGCCGTGTCGATGTAGGTGAGGTAGTGCCCGGCCTGGCCGTCTTGCACCCGGCTGGTCAGCATCAGGCCCCCGTCGGGTCGTGACCGCGGCAGAAGCGTGGCGGTGAAGCTGCCCTCCGGGACGGGGAACCCGACGCTGACGTAGCCGGTGTCGCCATCGGTGTAGGTGGTGTAGATCCCGAGCATGATCGGCTCGTCGTCGTCGGCGAACGACCGGACCCAGCCGCGCACGGACACCACGCCGCCGACCCCGGTGACGGTGTCGATCCGGCTGCGGATCCCGCGCTGGGCCTCCCGCTGGTTCATCGGAATGCTGGCCTGTCCGAGGGGTCGCGCGACGACGGTGCGGTAGAGCAGATAGCCGGGCCGTACCCACAGCCGCCACTGAGGCGTGATGTCGAGGGCGAACCGGGTGGTGTGCTCGTAGAACTCCCGCACCAGCGGGTCGACCTGATCCGGGTCGAAGCCCGGTCCGGCCAGGGCATCGAGGGAGGCGACGATCCCGGTGTCCGGGGCGTCGGCGGTGTAGCGCGCGCCCAGTTCCTCGGCGAGGTCTCGGATGTAGGTGGTGCCGACGTACCTCGACCGCGCGGGCCGTGGCACCACGAACGGCAGATCGGCGGCGCGGACGCTTTCGGCGAGCAGGCTGAGCTGGGCCTCGCGGAAGACCAGTGCGGACAGGCTGCGGTGGGCGAGAACGGTACTGCTGGCGACCACCGCCGCCGAGGCCGGCCGGCGCGCGAGCACCTGCCCGACGGCGAAGCCGACGACCGGGCCCATCGCCACCTTCTGGGGTCGCAGTCCCATCGCCCCAACCACGGCGCCCGTCGCCGTCCCGACCGTCCGGGGACCTGCGCCGGTCACCTTCTCGGACATCCACCCCAGCGGTGCGGCTAGTGCGGCACTCACCGCGATCCGCTGCCACAGTGCCGGGATCTCGCCCTCCTGCTGCCGAGCCCTGGCCACCGCCTCCGATGCGCCAAGGCCGAAGGCCCCGACGAGCGCGGCACCGGCCGCGGTCCTGACGCCACGGGACGCGGCCAAAGATGCTCCCGCGATCCCTCCGATCGAGGCTGCGAAGCCGACGGACGACGTGGTGGACACGCTCGAGACCCTAGCCAGATCCTGCGACGGGCCCCCCGTTGCGACGCGAACTACAAGGCGCCTCCGGCGCGGCGGAGCGTCATGAGTTGCACGACGGCGCGCCAGCCCAGCATCGTCAGAGCTAGGAACAGGCCCGCGACGATGAGGAAGGCGGGTGCCAGGCCGCGGCCCGAGATCGCGCGCAGGAGCATGCCGAGCACCTAGATCCCGGAAAGCACGATCACGCCCTCGGGCCAGGTCCGCCGTGTCGGCCTCCCTCGCGACACAAGCCACACGTGCGCCAGGGTTGCGCTCACCGCATAGGGCCACGCAATGGCGAGCACCACCCAGTTGGGCTCACTCTCCTCGTGCGAGCCCTTGCCACCGATCGCCAGCGCAAGCACGCACACGAGATCGGCAACGATCGGCCACCACCATCGGACAAGCGGCGGCTCCCCCGTGGACGTCACGCACTCAGGATCGCAGCCACTCACCACCGCATTGCGGCTGCCTTAGCCCGCGGCGGGTGGCGGACGCTTGCCGGCGTTCGGCGGGCTCGATCTCCAGCTGCGACCCGAGACCGAAGATGCGAGTAGCCTGGCGCCATGCCTCCACCGGCTACGCGTCGGTTCGTCCTCCAGTGGGAGGACTCCTTCGCGGTGCTGCTCCTGTACGTCGACCACCAGGGCAAGGTCTCCGCCGACTTTCTCGAAGGTTTCCAGGTCGGGGACATACTCGGCTCGAGCGTTGCCCCCAACGGTGACCAGGACCGGTTCGTTCTCAACGTGGACAACCGCCTCATCGTGCTGCGGCCCGACGGCAGCGCGGTCGTCCATGTGGTCAAGCGGGAGGGCGGGCATCCGGACCTCGGACCCTTCACGATCCGGCCGCCGGTGGCCACCTCGGGCGCCACGATCGGCGTGAGCCCCGACCAGGCCCGGTTCGTCGGACGAATGATGGATCGCCGCCTCTTCGTGGTCCACCCGAACGGCGGGGTGCTCGCCTACGACGTCATCCCGGACGGGGACGGCGCGCTCATCCAGCCCCCGTTCGCCTTCGGCGGTGCGACGGTTGCGACGGACGACGACGTCCTGTTCGCCGTGGGCATGATGTTCCAGATCGTCCTCATCCGGCGTGACGGCTCGGTCATCAGCTATCTCACCAGCACCAACAACACGCTTCTTTCGCCCGCCACATTGGCTGGCCCGAAGATCGACCTGAGTCCTCAGGGTGGGGACTTCGTCGTGACCATGGGTACGAGCAACAGCTTCACGCCCGGCCCGCAGTTCAGCCTCATCGTGGTTCGTCGCGACGGCAGCGTCGTCGGCCACAGTCTGACCAGCAGCAACACCTTGTCGGCGCCCTTCGCCGTCCCGATGCAGGCACCGAGCTGACAGTCGCAGTCAAGAGTCGGTGAATCGGTACGGCTTCTCGGTTCGTCGGGCCGAAGGCTCAATCGTGTCATTGGGGCTCATTCCGCCGCGTTCGTACGCATCCACGTGACCTCAGCAAGTAGGTCACTAGAGCGCTCTGTTCGTGGGCCGTCACGGACCGCCAGCGCTTCCGCCGCCTCGGTGCTGCCCTGAACCGGAGGCAGGCGGCGACCTCGTCTCAGTACGGTGATCCCGAAAGGGGTTGCCGATGTCAGCCGGGAGGCACCGCGGGCCGATCCTCTTGCTGGAGTCGAGCACCTTGATCTCCGCGGTGGGCAACGGGGTGATGCTGGTCGCCCTGCCGTGGCTCGTGATCGAGCAGACCGGCAGCGCCGGTGCCGCCGGACTGGTGGCCGCGGCGGTGTTGCTCCCGCTGTTGGTGTCGAGTGTCTTCGCGGGGACCTTGGTGGACATCATCGGCCGTAAGCCGACCGCCGTCGGCTCCGACATCCTCTCGGGACTGGCGGTCGCCGCCATCCCCCTAGTCGACCTAGTCTCCGACCTGACCCTCGCCTGGATCGTGGTCCTGGCCATGATCGGGGCCGCCTTCGACCCGGCCGGCTACACCGCGCGGGAGACGATGCTGCCCGAGGCCGCCACCCGTGCGGGCTGGCGCCTCGATCGGGCCAACGGCTTGCACGAGGCCCTCTTCGGCGTGGCCTTCATCATCGGCCCTGGGCTCGGCGGGCTCATGATCGGCTGGTTCGGTCCACTGACCGCGCTGTGGATGACGGCAGGCGGGTTCGCCGCGTCGTCCGTCCTGGCTACATTCATCCGCGGCCTTCCCGGAGCCGGGCGACCCCCGGAGCACGCGGCGATGGCCGGGGTTTGGCGCGGCACCGCCGAGGGATTTCGATTCGTCTGGCGCGACCCGGCGCTCCGCTCGCTGGCATTGCTCACCTGCGCGATCGTCGCGGCCTACCTTCCGTTCGAGTCCGTGATCTTGCCCGTCTACTTCGAGTCGCAGGGAGAGCCAGCGCGGCTCGGGCTGATAGTGACAGCGATGAGCGCCGGAGGCATCCTCGGAGCCGTCCTGCACGCACGCGTGGTCGACCTGGTGGGCCGGCGCGCCGTCTTCGTGTGGGCCGTCTTCACCGCGTGTGCCCTGCTCGGAGTGATCGCGTTCTTCCCGCCCTTCTGGGTGATGGTCGTCGTCTCGTTCGCCGTCGGGCTCCTTTACGGGCCGGTGAACCCGATCGGCAACCTAGCCATGCAGGTACTGACCCCGGAGCAGCTGCGCGGCAGGGTGGTAGGCATCATCACCTCCACCGCGTACGCCGCCGGTCCGCTCGGGCTGCTCATCGCGGGGCCGCTCGTGCAGTGGCAGGGCGTCCGCACGGCGGCGCTCGTCTTCGCCGCCCTGATCATCGCGGCTGCCGCAGCGGGATTCGTGATGCCCGGGCTGCGGCGGCTGGACGACCTCGACGTCCGGCTGGCCGTACCGAGCGATACCGAGCCGGGAGAATCCGCGCCCGACGCGAACAGTCCCTGAGCAGCCGGGAATCTGAGCGCTGGGTGTCTGGGAGCGCCCCGAGTTGGCAGGCGCGTCACCTCTCCGCTTGTGGCAGACGCTCGATCGATGGATGACTCAGTGCGGAACGAAACGGACCGTCCGGGCCGCCAGATCTGCTCAACGTGATAACCACTAGTGCACGCCTGCCCGGGCTTCAGGAGGCGAGCGCCTTGGCCTTGAGCTGGTCGAACTCCGCCTGCGTGATGGCCCCGCTGTCGAGTAGCCCCTTGGCGTCGGCGATCTGGCTGGCGGCGCCGCCCGAGGGTGCGGCGACGGACTGGATGTAGGCCGCTTGGGCCGCTTGGGCCGCTTGGGCCTGCTCGAACTGGCGTTCGTGCATGCCGTGCCCGCGCGCGATGAGATAGGCCAGGATGCCCAGCCACGGGATGATGATCACGAAGATCACCCACAGCGTCTTGGCGCCTCCGCCCAGGTCCTTGCTTCGGAAGATGTCTCCCAGGACCCAGAACAGGCACATGAACCAGGCAAAGAACAGGAAGAACTCGAACAGAGCCAGCAGGAACGAGCCGTTGTCGTCGAACATGGGAACCTCTCACTGGGCCGATCCGGTGGATGCCACCGGTTTACGGACGCAGCCTTGTGCGATCGCCGGCAGAATGCCTCCCCCGACGCGGATGAGATGTGACAGAAAGTGCGCACGTGCGGGGCGTCGTGATTTCGGGCATCCTGCCTAGCCGCGGGTCATCCCGTGGGCGTCATTCCGGCGCCTCAGTCGCGGCTGTCCCGCCCACGTCCCGTCGAGCGTGATCAACGCTCATCCCTCTCCGGCCCCGTCAGGACACAACTCCGCCAAGTCGATCTCCATGAAGTCGGTGACATCGGCGTCCCAACGGTCACTGACGAACGCACCGTGGCTCGGATGACCGTTGTAGGCGTCGTATGCCGCGCGGCTTGCAAAGTCCATCGTCACCGCGAGCTGATAGTCGTTCTTGAGCCCGACCTGACGCACCACCTCGAAGTCCTCGACCCCGTCGATGGTGGCAAGAGACCTCAGCGCCGCCAAGAACGCCTCGGCCTCGGGACTGCCCTCCTCGTGTCGGAGCGTGAAGACGACGAGGTGCCGGATGCGGGAGTCGCGCAGCGTTGTCATGGGCGGCGAATGTACATGGAGCAGTGGATGAGAAGGAGGTCGCCGCGTCCAGATCGCCGTCGCTGAGACTTAGACGCGGGGAGGCCGGCCCATGACCGCAGGGCCACGCCGTCGAGCCCCATCCCTGCGTCATACCGGCTCCCCTCTGCTGTCAATCGGTCGTGAAGACCGCGGTCTTTCGGCTCGGCGGCTCGGTTGTAGCGTCGGTGCTGCGGGTCCGGGAAGTGGCTGATCCGAAGTGTCGATGAGCGGGGGCAGGTCGACCGCGCTGGATGCTTGAGACGCCCCGCAGTGCCCTCCCGGACCCGTGCCAACGTCTTGGTGGGCGGCGGCACGGGCATCGGCGAGCAGTTGTCGGTAGACGGCATCGGAGATCCGTCGCTTCAGGCAGCGCATTGCTTCCATGCGGGTCTTGCCGGCGGCGAGCTTGCGTCGGTAGTAGGCGCGGCCTGGGGTGTCGAGCCGGATCTGGGTGGCCGCGGCGATGTGCAGCATGTGGTTCATCTTTCGGTTCCCGGCGCGGGACAGCCGGTGCCGGATCTGCTCGCCCGAGGAGGCGTCCAGGGGTGCGGTGCCGGTCCAGGAGGCGAACCGGTTCCGGTCGGCGAACCGGGCCACGTCGCCGACGTCGGCCAGGATCCGGGCCGCAACCACCGGTCCCACGCCGGGCAGGTCCATCAGCGTCGAGCCACGGGCCAGCGCCATGGCCTCAACTCCTTGGTGAGGGCCTTGATCTTCTTCTCGACCACGACCAGTTCGGCGAGCTGCTCGGCCGCGAGCCGACGGCGGGTCTTCCCGGCCAGGTCCCGGGGACGCACCGAGGACAGGATCGCCTTGGCCTGGCCGGTGGTGATGCCCTTCTTCGCCCGCCCCGGGTGAGCTCGGCCAGCAGCCGGTGGAGCCGGTTAACGGTCTGGACCCTGGACCGGGTGAGCTCCTCGCGGCGGTCGGCCAGCATCCGCAGCGCCACGAGCCCTTCGTCGTAGGACAACACCCGCAGACCGGTAGTGCGGACCGCGACCACCGCGACCGCGTGCGCGTCGTGGGCATCGGTCTTCCGGTTGTGCCCGGTGTCGAACAACCGCGCCCGGGCCGCGAGCTTGGCCGGCACGTCGACCACCCGCTCCCCGTCGGCCAGCAACCGCTGCGCCAGCGGACGCCCGGCGCCGTTGCTGCCCTCGATCGCCCACACCCGGTCACCCCACGCCGCGACGCGCTTGCGCATCGCGGCGTAGCCGGCCTTGTCGGTGCCGAACCGGCCAGTGGCCAATACCGCCTCGTGTGCGTCGACGACCTCGATCGTCGCCGACAACTTGTGAGGATCGACCCCGATGAACACCTTCGCCGTGCCAACACCCGCCTTCGTCGTGGAACCTGCAGGGACCGCGAGGCGGGCATTGCTGTTACGAGCTGGGCAGTCCCCTCTGGAGCCACGCCTCGGCACGGCGAACGGCGGCACGCAGACCGATAGAGAGCCACACCTGCAAGCAGGTGGGCAGCCGCGAGGAGAGCGTCCCGCCGAACGCCTGGACCGAGTCTGGCCGGACAACGGCCCCACCGGAATCGTCTAACAGCCGCCTGTTTGTCACGGTGAATGCGCGGTCATGGCCGATGAGCGGACCTCAGGAGGTCGTGCGTCCGGGGGTGTGAACCGGCGGTGACGATGTATGCAGATGAGCGGCATTCAGGAGAGTCTTGGCGGGTTCTCGTCGAAAGAAATCAGGGCGAGGGCGTCTCGTGGTGGGACGATGAAGCGGTGGCTGTCACGGCTGGCACAGAGAGCGCCGACGGGGCGGTCGGGTCTCGTGTCGGTGCGGTCGTTGTGGCTTTGTGGTGGGCGGGGCCGTTCTTTGGGATCATCGACCTGCTGGTGGGCATCATCCCGTCCATGTTCTCGGACGAATATGACTGGACCCCCGTCTTGGTCGTCTCGACGAGCTGGGGTTTGCTGTTCACCGTCCTGGTTGCGGTGCCGCTGATCGCGTGGGCAGTTAGGCCGACGGGATGGGTTGGACCGCAGGTCGTCGCGGTCGCCGCGGCGGTGCTCGTGGCCGGCCTCGCCGGCGGTAGCGGCAGGCCAGATAGTCGTGGTGCTCCCGGTGGCGGCGTCCGCGGCTTTCCCGCGGATGTGGCGTCCGAAGCCCAAGTGGTCCATGCGCCGATTGGTTACGACGCCCGCGTTCTGGCCTGTCGACGCGCTGGCGGCGCTCGCCCTTGGCGCAGCGCTGTTCCAGGCGTGGGACGTTCTCGACACGGCACGTAGCGGCGCGCCCGACGACGACAACACCTGGGGATTGATGCACCTACCCATGCAGGCCGGGTTCACGCTCGCGATTGCGGCGGCGGCCGCGGCAGGCGTGTGGGCTCTGGGGAACCGGGTGGCCATCTGGTGGTTCGCGATCGTGGCGCCATTCGCCTCGGCGGTGTGGTTCGGCGTCTTCTGCGTGAGTCACCCCGACCTGTGGGCAGTCTTGGCAGGACAGCAGGTTGGTACACGGCTGCTTGGGGCGTAGCGATCGCGGTAGCGGTGTGGGCCACCGGATTCTGGACAAGACCATCTGTAAATCGCGCCTCTGGCGGCCGCCGTCTCGAATCGGGTTGAGCTCCGAGAGAAGCGCGCCCGCTCATCAGAGAACCGGCGTCCATCAAGGTGCGTCTATCCGCCGCGTGTGTGCCGCCATCTAGAAGCCGCAACGATGAGGTGGCTTGGACAACGAGGCTCAGGTCGTCGCGAACGGGGAGGACTTGGCGAACCGTCGGGATCACTGGTGTCCCGAGGCTACGAGCGCGTCCCCGAGCGGGGTGCGCCAGTAGAGGACCTCACGGCCCGAGCGTCGTCGCAGCACGGCGCCGGCCTCGAGGAGGACGCGTAGGTGGCCGCTGACCGAGCCCGCGGTGAGCGCGGTGAGGGTGGCGACCTGCGAGGTGCTGCGCGGTACGTCGAGGCACCTGAGTACGGCGGCGCGGTTGGGTCCCATGAGCGCACCGAGCCCGTCGGTGCGTCCGGCACCGACGGAAGCGAGCCGGCCGGCGAGCGGGTAGTAGATCGCATAGCGGTGGTCGGTGGATTCGTGGCGCCAGCCCACCCAGCTCTTTTCGGCGTGCGTTGGCACGAACCGGAGAACCGACCTGGGCGGGAGGTCCTCGGGGGGCAGGTCGTAGTGGTCGATGCGCAGGTGTCCGTCGCCGAGCCACTCGCGGCCGTGCCCGAGGTCGCGCAGCACGGCGGACCATCCGTGCACGGCCAGCTGGGCGGTCCGAGCGACGATGTCCGCGCGGATCAGCCGCTCGCGGCGCGGCCAGTCGGACTCGAGGGTGTGCATCCACAGCCAGCGCACCAGGTCGACCGCGACCTGGCGCAGCCCGGGCCGCAGCAGACTGGCGGCGAGCGGCCCACCGGTGGTCGCGACCAGGTCCCCGCGTAGCTCGTCGTCGGTTCTGCGGGCGATCTGGGCCAGCTCGTGCTCGAAGCTCGGGTACGGCACGTCGGGCGGCAGGCACAGGTACTCAGCGAGCCAGCCGGGGCGGCGACCCCTCCTGCGTCGCGAGCTGGCATGCACCAGGTCGCCGGCCACCGGGTGCCGGTCGAGGTAGTCGGCGAACGCAGTTCCGTGCGCGGCGCAGAAGGCGCGCTGGTCCGGGCTTCTCGGTCGATCGAATGCCGCTAGCGCCCCCACCACTTCAGCCTTGGGCGAGACCGCGAAGCCGCTGTCGGCCAGCACGTCGGCCGGCACCCGCCAGGTCGCCATGATTCACCTCCAGCCAAAACATTAGGGTCGCCGCCGGTTGCGCATCCAGGCTGCGCCGGATGAGGACCTACCGCGACTTGTTCGCCGTCGCCGAGTTCCGGGTGCTGTTCGCCGCCCGGTCGCTGATCGTGGGCGCAGCCTCCGTGTCGGGTCTCGCGCTCGCGACCCTGGCGTACGCCGAAACCGGCGCACCCCTGCTGAGCGCCTTCGTCATGTTCGGCGGCCCCCTAGTGCGGCTTGCGTCGGCGCCGCTGTTGCTGTCCCTCGCCGACCTGTGGCGGCCCAGGACCGCGCTGATCGCCGGCGCCGGTCTCAACGCCGTCACCCTCGCCCTCCAGGCGGTGCCCGGCCTGCCGCTCGGGGCGCGCATCGTGCTCCTCGTCGTGCCGTGGGTGCTGTTATCGGCCGTGGCCGGCGCCACGCCCGCACTCGTGGCCGACATCCTGCCGGAAGGTGGCTACGTGTTCGGTCGGTCGACACTCAACATCGCCGTCGGCGTCATGCAGGTCGCCGGATACGGCGCCGGTGGCCTGTTGCTCGCGCGGGTGTCGACCACGGCTCTCTTCCTCGGGGCCGCCATCGCCGAGGTAGTGGTCGCCGTACTGGTCCTGCGCGGCATCCGCGACCACCCACCGCGCGCGGTGGGCACGGTCGTCCCCCGCAGCCGGGCCGTAAACCGGCTGCTCCTGGGCTCGCCGGTTCTGCGGCCGGTCTACGTCGCCCTCTGGGTGCCACCCGGTCTGGTCGTGGGCTGCGAGTCACTGCTCGTCCCGTACGGCGGCGACCGGGCCGGCTTCCTGTTCGCATCGACCGCCGTCGGCATGCTCGCCGGCGACGTCTTGATGGGGCGGTACGTCGCCCCCGAGCGTCGCGAACGGTGGGTTGGCCCGACCCGCTGGCTCGTGGCGGTGCCCTGGGCGTTCTTCCTCTACCAGCCCGGGATCGTCACGGCCTGCGCCCTGGCAGCCGTGGCCTCCCTCGGCTTCAGCGCTAGGCTGCCCCTGCAGGAACGCCTGATCCAGCGCACCGCACTCGACGTACGCGGCCATGCCCTGGGGCTCGACCAGCTCGGGATGATGGGCATGCAGGGTGTGGGTGCGGTGATCGGCGGTGCGGTCGCGACCGCGCTGGGCTCGGACTCCCACGCCGCCGGGACCGCCATCACGATCCTGGCCGCCGGGTCATTGCTGGTCACCGCGGCCCTGACCCCAGGTCTGCGACGTAGCCGTGACGGCGTTCCCGCACAGATCCTGAGACTCAGGGCCCCGGCAACCTCCGAGTAGACCCCGGTCGCCGACAGCTCCGCCGGGGTCGAGTGCACCGGCGATCATCAATTCGGGGGGACCCCAGATTGGTGACGGTGCGGCGACGCTTGGCCAGCGCCAGGAGGGCGTCGGCCCCGGCGACACCCGACCGCGATCCCTTGCAGGACTGTTGCAAGGTGAGACCCGCCAGCACGACAGAGGTGCCCCAATTGAACGTGGCACTGAGCAGCTCGGAGGGCTGGGCTGAGCAGCAGGTCGATCAGCCCGAAGACCTCGCCGAGACCAGTCGAACCGGAGTCGGCACCCTTGTGTCGGGCCTGTACTTCCGACAAGCGTCATTCCGGCTCCCCTTTGTTGTCAACCGGTGGTCTGGGGCGCCGTCCTCGGCAGGCTCTTCCTGACCGCTCGCGACGGTTGTAGCGTCGGGTTTGCGGGTCCGGGAAGTGGCTGATCCGAAGTGTCGATGTGCGGGGGCAGGTCGACCGCGCTGGATTCTTGAGACGCCCCGCAGTGCCCTCCCGGGCCCGTGCCAACCGGCTCGGCTGGGGTGGTGAGCTGCGCTCGTTCGGTGTCGGCGCGGAGCTGGCGGAAGATGGCGTCGGAGATCCTTCGCTTAAGGCGGCGCAGCGCTTCGAGCTTGGTCTTGCCGGCGGCGAGCTTGCGGCGGTAGTAGGCCCGGCCCGGGGTATCCAGGCGGATCTGGCTGACCGCGGCGATGTGGATCATGTGGTTCATCCGTCGGTTGCCTGCCCGGGAGAGTCGGTGCCGGTTCTGCTCACCGGATGAGGCATCCAGGGGTGCGGTGCCGGTCCAGGACGCGAACCGGTTGCGGTCGGCGAACCGGGCGATGTCGCCGACGTCGGCCAGGGTCCGGGCCGCGACCACGGGTCCGACACCGTGCAGTTCCATCAGCCGTGACCCGCGGGCCTTGACCAGGGCCGTGAGCTCGGCGGTCGACTTCTTCATCTTCGCCTCGACCGCGACCAGGTCGGCGAGCTCCTCGACGGCGATCCTGCGCCGGGTCTTGCCCGCGATGTCGCGGGGACGCACGGTGGCGAGAATCGCCTTAGCCTGCAGGGCGGTGAGGTCCTTCTTGGACTTCCCGGGGACCAGCTCGGCCGGCAACCGCTGCAGCCGGTTGACGGTCTGGACCCGCAGCCGGGTGAGCTCGTCACGGCGGTCGCACAACATCCGCAGTGCCTCGAGCTCACCGTCAGGGCGCAGGACGCGCAGCGTCGGGGTGCGGACCGCGACGATCGCGATCGAGTGGGCGTCACGAGCATCGGTCTTGCGGTTGTGCCCGGTATCGAAGAGCCGTACCCGAGCAGCCAGCTTCGCCGGCACGTCCACCACCTGCTCACCGGCCTCGAGCAGCCGCTGGGCCAACGGTCGTCCGGCGCCGTTGCTTCCCTCGACCGCCCAGACCCGATCGGGCCAGGCCTTCGCGTAGGTCCGCATCGCGGTGTAGCCGGCCTGGTCGGTCCTGAACCGACCCGAGCCGAGAAGCTTCTCGTGTCTGTCGACGACCTCGATCCTGGCCGACAGCTTGTGGGGATCGACCCCGATGATCACCTTCGCCATAGCGTTCTCCTGCTTCACCTGAAACCGGTAGGGACGGCGAGGTGGGCAGTGCTACTACGAGCTGGGCAGTCCCCTTTCGAGCCACGCCTCGTCACGGTGCCCGACGAATTGCAGACCGGAAGAGAGCCACACCCAACTCGGATGGGCAGCCGCGAAGAGAGCCCTCCGCCGGACACCTGGACCGAGTCTGGCCAGACACCGATCCTGCAAGGAAGTCTCTAGTAGCCGCGAAAGCAGCACCCCGAGCCGGCCGAGCTCAGCGCGACAGGACGCGGGTGTACCCGTGGAAGGCACACCGTACTTCGAGGCCGGCCTTGCGGTACACCGACGGCGCGTCGTGAGTGTTCTCCGAGTCCACATGCAGCGACAGCTGCCCGAGCCCTTCACCGGCGGCGAGGTCGAAGGCGTGCGCGAGCAACGCGGACGCGATCCCGCGGCGCCGGTAGGGCTCCAGCGTCGCGAGCTCGGCCACGTACATCGCCCCGTCGGCCTGCGCACGCCGGCTCAGCAGCATGGCCGCGGCTGGGGTGCCGTTCACCGCGGCCAGGAACCACAGGGTCGGATCGGCCCCGGACAGCGACTGCTGCACGTCGAGCCAGACGTCGTACTCCAGCGGCGTGTACCCCCAGTGCCCGGCGAAACCCTCGTTGAAAAGACGGTGCAATGTGCGGGTGTCGTCGGTCGCGACGATCGTCAACCCCGGCACAGGTGACGTGGAGCGGGAGGTGTCGGTGACCGGACCGAGCATCTCCCAGAACGTGCGTTGGTGTGTGAACCCCGCTGCGTCGAGATGGCGGTGACCGGCGGCGCTGCCGCCCGGGGAGCCGCTGTGCACGTCGATCGGGCCGTCTCCATCGTCGGCGTGGCTGCGGATCCACGGCTGCATCGTCACCCACCACGCGTGGGCGAGCTCGTCGGCGGCCGCGGGCGGCAATCGCGGGTGGCTGCGGTTCCAGGTATAGACGATCGGATCGCCCGGGTCGTGGATCGCCGCCCACCACTGCACCACCGAACCGTCGACGTCGCGGACGACGTACTGGTAGCTGTCGGTGACCTCGGGAGGCTCGAGGTCGGCGCGGACGTCTTCCACGGTGTCGGGGCAGAAGCCGATCGCTTCGGTCAACTCGGCGTCGCACACCGCGAAGATCTCGGTCGCGTGGACGCCGGTGGCCGGCTCCAGCGTGAAACCGGCGGGTAGTCCCGCGGGAAGCAGGACGGACATGGTTCGAGTGTCCGCCCCGGGTCGTGGTCCGGCAACCGAGTTCTGCGTCGACGCGCGTGCGGGCGGCGGGAGGGCGGGCGTGGCGCCGCGGCGCCGCTCCGTGTTTGGATGGTTGAACCCTCACACAAAGGCGCACCATGTTCAGTACTCGGACTGACACACAGCTGCCATCGAGCCGGACTGCCCTGGCTCTCCTCATCTGCCTGGCCGTGACCGGAGGTGCCATCGGCGCCGCGGATCGTGGCACAGCCGCGGCCGGGGACGATCCACCGGCCGCCGCCCTCGACGTCGGCCCCTTGCCGCGCAGTCCGGAGCTCACGGAGCACCGCCGGCTGGCCGACCGGCGGGCCGTCGTGATCGGCGAGCGCGCCTACGCGACCTGGACCGAGGACGGGCTGTATCCCGCGATGGGGTTCCATACGCGAGGAGAGATGGGCGGGATCTGGTCGCCGCCGATCAAGCTCCTCGACGGTCTCTGGTTCGGCGTCGATGGGCAGTGGCTGGGTGACGACGTCGCAGCGAGTCGTTTCAGCTCGGGATGGGGCTACGACCGCACCGACTACGCCGCCAGGGACGGCGTACGCGTGTCCCGGACCGACTTCGTGCCGGACGGTCAACGCGCCCAGCTGGTCGGCCTGACGCTGCGGAGCGACAGCGACACGACCGTTCCGCTGGAGGTGGCCGCGCACTCCGAGCTGATGGCGACCTACCCGTGGGGAGAGACGACCCCGAGCCAGTTGGCGGTCAACGCCGATGACACCGGAAGCGTCGACGACTCGGCGCTGGTGTTCCGCGAGCAGGCCGGCGCCGACCATCCGCTCGGGTCGCATGACTGGGCGAGTGTGGTCGGGAGCAACCTCACACCGGAGTCGACCGAGCTCGGACCCGACTTCCGTGGACCCCAGGACCCTCCGGTCGTCTGCCCGGCCTCCGGCACGCCTGACCCGCAGCCCGAACGCTGCGACGACACCGCGTACGGCGCCGGCACCGGCGGTCTGCTCCGGTACGACGTCGAGGTGCCGGCGGACAAACCCGTGACGGTGTGGTTCGCGGTGGCGGGGTCGGACAAGGGGCTGTCCGATGCCCGCGAGTCGTACGACGCAGCGCTCGCCGATCCACGCTCCCTGTTGGCGGACAAGCTCCGGGCGCGGCGGACGATCGACCGGCGTACCGAGGTGAGCCTGCCGGGTGACCGCCGGCTGGAGCAGTCGATCCGCTGGAGCAAGCAGAACCTCGCCGACTCGGTGCAGGAGAGCCACGACCTCCGGTTGCGCTGGGTCGATGCCGGCAAGCAGTTCCCGGACGTGGTCGGCACGCTGCCGACGGCCAGGTGGCTGGGTGCGGGCTGGCCCGACTATCCGTGGATCTTCGGCACCGACGGTGAGTACACCGCGTTCGCGTCGGTGGCGATGGGGCAGTTCGACGACATCAAGGCTCACCTGCGGACGCTCCGCGACGTCAGCGAGATCGTCAACGAGCAATCCGGCAAGGTCGTGCACGAGGTGACTCCCGACGGCGCGGTGTACTTCGGCGCCAACCAGGATCCGGGCAACACCGACGAGACGTCGAAGTTCCCGAGCGCCGTGGCGCTGATCTGGCGCTGGACCGGTGACGACGCCTTCCGCGACGAGATGTACGACTTCACCAAGCGCGGGATGGAGTACGTCGTCGGCCAGCTCGACGAGGACGGAGACGGCTGGCCGGAGGGACTCGGCAACGTCGAGCGTCCGGGTATGGGCGAGGAGAAGCTCGACAACACCGTCTACACGATCCGCGGGCTCCGGGACCTCGCCGACATGGCCGCCAGCAAGGGCGACGCGTCGACCGTCACCTGGGCATCGGAGAGAGCAGCCGCGATGGAGGCGGACTTCGAGCAGGCCTGGTGGTACGGCGGCGATGCCCGGCAGTACGCCGACTCGCTCACCAACCCGGACAACTCGCGCGTGTTCCAGCGGCACTGGATCGGGGTCACCCCGATGGACGCCATGCTGGTCCGCCCCGGCAAGGCGACCCGTCCGCTCGCCGACGACGACCACGGCGGCACCGCCCTCGAGCAGCGCGAACGGCCGTGCTTCACCGGCGAGTTCGGGCTGTACCACACCGGCACCGGGCCGACGTCCGCTCCGGCCGGCAACCCGGGGCCGAGCTGCGACTCCGTGGTCTCGGAGGTCCCGAGCGAGCGCAGCGTCTTCTCGCTGAACACCGCCATCATGGCCGTCGCCGAAGGCAACTTCGGCCGGATGGGCACCGAGCAGCAGCAGCGCTACACCACCGGCAACGCCCGGATCCAGCTCGACCCGAAGGTCTGGGAGATGCCCGGCGCGATGCCGGAGATCGCGCCCGAGGGTGACTTCACCCCGAACATCGACCGGCTCTTCACCGAGCGCTCGATGGTCCTTCAGGCCTGGGGCGCGTACGGCAACCTGTGGCCCGTCGTGGCCCAGCAGCTGGGCGTCTCCCCGGACCTGGGTCGCGACCGGGTCCGCGTGGTCGCGCAGGTGCCCAGGGGTCAGGCCAAGGTGTCCGGCCGGCACATCCTGCTCGGTGACGACGGCGAGGTGTCGGTGACCGCGCGACAGTCGCACCGGGAGCTACGCACCGAGGTCCTGCTCGCACGGCGGGGAACCAGCCTCACCATCGGCCACGTGCTGCCCGCGCACGGGAAGGTGAGCTCCGTCCGCCTCGACGGGAAGCGGGTCGACTTCGACATCGTCGGCACGGCCCGAGGGCGCGAGCTGGTCACCGCCACGGATGCCGGGAAACACGTCCTGGTCATCCGGCTGCGCTGACGCGCGGTCCTGCGGCGTAGGGGCACCGCTACCCTCGACCACCGTGCCGGAGCTTGCTGAGGGGTCGCGCGTCGCGCTGCTGATCCCGGGCTCGCACGCGTACCTGGCGGCGGTGATGGGGCTGCTGGCGGAGGGGATGTTCCCGATCCCGCTCGACCCGCGGCTGACGGCGTACGAGCGAGAGCGGATCCTGGCCCACCTCGAGCCGGACCTGGTGGTCGAGGACGAGGTTGCCCTGGGCGTACTCCCGAAGTCCGATGGGCTCCCCCGTGCCCGTCCGATGCACGTCACGAGCGGCACCACCGGGACACCCAAGGGCGTCTACAGCGGGCTCCTGGACGACGAGCAGGCCGCAGCTCTGGTCGCTGAGGAACGTGACCTGTGGGCGTTCGCGGCGGACGACGTCAACCTGGTGCTCAGCCCGCTCTATCACTCCGCGCCGCTCCGATTCGGGATGGGAACGGTGCTCGCCGGGGGCCGGGTGGTGATCCCTGGACCGTTCGATCCGGCCGCGGTCACGGAGGCCATCCGGACCGAGCACCCGACGTCGATGTTCTGCGTGCCGACCCACCTGCAGCGGCTCTTCGCGCACTGGGACGAGGTGGGTGCGCCCGACCTCTCCTGCTTCCGGTTGGTGGCGCACGCCGGCGCCCCGTGCCCGCCGGAGACGAAGCGGCGACTGATCGAGGCGTTCCCGGACGGCAGCACCTGGGAGTTCTACGGATCGACCGAGGGTCAGTTCACCGCCTGCGCGAGCGAGGAGTGGCTGACCCGACCGGGCACCGTCGGCCGGGCCCGACCGGGGCGCACGCTCTCCGTCGATGCTGACGGCGTGATCTGGTGCGCGGTCCCCGAGCACGCGCGATTCAGCTACTACGGCGACCCTGAGAAGACCGCGGCCGCCTGGCGCGGCGACAGGTTCACGGTGGGCGACGTCGGCCGGCTGGACGACGACGGTTACCTCTTCCTCGAGGGACGCCGCGAGGATCTGATCATCAGCGGCGGCGTCAACGTCTACCCGCTCGAGGTCGAGCAGATCCTGGGCGAGCACCCGGGCGTCACCGACATCGCGGTGTACGCCGCCGACGACCCCGAGTGGGGACAGCGGGTGTGTGCCGCCGTGGTCGGAGACGTGTCAGAAGCCGAGCTCACGGCGTACGCGCGCGAGCACCTGGCGCCGCCGAAACAACCGAAGACGTGGGTGTTCCACGACGTACTCCCCCGGACCCTGACCGGGAAAGTGCGACGCGACCGACTGGCGACCGTCAGCGGTGAGGGCGAGCGGACACCACGCGGGACGACACATCCTTGACTGTCACGTGGCCTTTGCGTGCCTTCATCTTGAACTCGTAGCGGTGCTGGTTCCGCAGGCCGGCTACCCGGAGCTTCCTGCCCATCACAGGACCTGCCATCCGCTGCCACCGCTGCCTTCTCGTGGCATCGCGTCGCCACAGGAGGAACGACGTGGCGCCCGCCGGCGGGTCCCAGGAGAGCCGCACGGCACGGTCCGCAGCTCTGGCACGCAGGATCACTGGTGGCCTGGGCACGTTCCCGACCACGGGCAGGGGGCGAGCGTACGGCGTACCGACGCCCAGCAGCGACAACGCGTCAGCGACAGCGGCGGCGACTCGGAGTTCACCCTGCGCCGAAGGATGGCTCGTGTCATATGTGTGAGTCACGTGGTACCCCGCAGCCGCGTGCGCGATCACGACCCGCGACTCTGCGGACGTCAGGCTCGAAGCGACCTCGAGGAGGCCGTCGTTGACCGCCGCAGCCCGGCCGTCGGAGGTGACCCAGGTCTGTGTCACCTCCGAGAGCACGACGTCGACCTCGGGGTCCACGGCTCTGGCCAGTTCCACGATCCGCTGCAGACACCACAGGACCGCTTCAGTCGGTGCCTGAAAGATCAAGTCGTTGATCCCGAGCATCACCACAATCACGTCCGGACGGTAAGCGGCTACGAGGCCGGTGACCCGCTCCATCCCTGCCGCAGCCCACATCCCCCACTCCGCGGCATGGTCGCGGTCGAACGCCCGATCGGCGTAGGCGTGGGACGGGCCTGCCGGATCGGCGAGGTGCTGGTGCGGTCCGACGAAGTCGACGTCCGCGCCGGCCGCACCCAGGTGACGCCAGAGACGGTAGCGCCAGGTCCAGTCGCCCGCCGAGCCCTGCGTCACCGAGTCACCCAGCAGCATGATGCGCGTGGGGCCGTCGACCACGTCGGCCGGCTCGTCGGCAGGGCCAGGTGAGGGCACGAGGAGCAGAAGGGAAACCGCGAGTACCAGTGTCAGGACCCGACGAAAGCGCGTGTTCGGTTGCGGCCGGCCGCGAGTCCTTCCCCGCGACCAGATCAACAAGCGAACTGACGGCGATAGGCCTGCGGGCTGACGCCCCGGGACCGGGTGAAGTGGTGCCGCAGCGCGGCGGCGTTGCCGAACCCCACCTCCGCGGCGATCCAGTCGACGGAGGCGTCGGTGCGCTCGAGCATCTCCTCGGCCACCTGCAGCCGGCGCGCGGTGACCCAGCTGTGGGGAGTGGTGCCGGTCTCGTCGCGGAACCGGCGGGCGAACGTGCGCGGCGACATGTGCGCCCGGCGGGCGAGCTCATCGACGCCGAGCTCGCCGTCGAGGTTTTCCAGGATCCACGCGAGCAGGGGGCCGAGGGTCTCGGCCTGGCAGTCAACGACCTGGCGGGCGATGAACTGGGCTTGGCCGCCCTCGCGGTGCGGCGGGACCACCATCCGGCGCGCGGTGGTCGCGGCGACCCGCGCGCCGTACTCCTGCCGGAGCAGCTGCAGCGACGCGTCGATACCGGCCGCCGATCCGGCTCCGGTCAGCACGTTGCCGTCGTGGCAGTAGAGGACGTCGGGACGCACCTTTGCCTCGGGATGGGCGTCGGCGAGCAGGTCCGTGTAGCGCCAGTGGGTCGTGCACTCGCGACCATCGAGCAGTCCGGCGGCACCCAGGTGGAACACCGCCGAGCAGTGGGCGTAGATGATGGCGCCGCGGTCGTAGGCCGCGCGGATGGCGTCGATGACCTCCGGGTCGTGGTCCTGGAACTTCTGCCTGGGCGCGATGCAGACCAGGTCCGCGTCAGCCGTGGCGGAGAGGTCGTGCTTCACGACGAGGTCGAAGTCCGACCGGCTGCTGACGACTCCGGGCCGCGGCGTACAGACCTTGAAGTCGAACACCGGGTTGTCGTCGTCAGGGTGGTAGGGCTCGCCCCACACCTCCACCAGGGATCCGAGCCCGAAGGGCTCCGCACCGTCCTGAACCACGACCGCCACTTTGCGCATGGCAGGTAGTCTGCATCGGTTCTGGCAGAAAATCAATGGAGGCTGTCATTTCTGCCACTGGTGGCAGGAAGTGTGCGGGTGCAGAATTACTGCCATGACCTTCCTACTGATCCTCCTCGTGGCCCTGGCGGTTGTCGCCGTCGGCGCCACGGTCCGTGACCTCTTCGAAGACCGAGGCCCGCGCCAGGCGCCGAAGTCGCACTTCGATGACCCCATGTTCCGTGCCCCCGCGGCCCGGATCTGACCTCCTAACCAGCTGACCCGTCGCGAAGTTCGCGACGGGTCAGTTGGCTTTTGGCCGCCTCTCTCAAAAATGCGCTGACCCGGGCCAGATGTGACGAGCCCGGGTCAGCGCGGTTGCTGAGAGTCAGCGCCGGGTCAGTTGCTGCCCCCGGTGAGCTTCTCGCGGAGCGCCTGCAGCGCCTCGTCGGAAGCCAGCGAGCCACCGTCGGTGGTCTCCTCGGCCGGCGTCTCGCCCTCCGAGGAGTACGACGTGGCCTCGCCGTGCTCGACGTCGGCCTGCTTGGCCTCGGCCTGCTGCTTGACGTGGGCCTCCCAGCGAGCGTGCGCCTTGGCGTACTGCTCCTCCCAGACTGCACGCTGCTCGTCGAAGCCCTCGAGCCACTCGCCGGTCTCGGGGTCGAAGCCCTCGGGGTAGACGTAGTTGCCCTGCTCGTCGTACGTCGCCGTCATGCCGTAGAGCGTCGGGTCGAACTCCTCGACGTCGGCAGCGGTCGCGGTCTCGTTGGCCTGCTTGAGCGACAGCGAGATCCGGCGACGCTCGAGGTCGATGTCGATGATCTTGACCATGACGTCGTCGTTGACCTGGACGACCTGCTCCGGGATCTCCACGTGGCGCTCGGCCAGCTCGGAGATGTGCACCAGGCCCTCGATGCCCTCCTCGACCCGGACGAACGAGCCGAACGGCACCAGCTTGGTGACCTTGCCGGGCACGATCTGACCGATCTGGTGGGTCCGGGCGAAGTGCTGCCAGGGGTCCTCCTGGGTCGCCTTCAGCGACAGCGACACGCGCTCGCGGTCCATGTCGACGTCGAGCACCTCGACGGTGACCTCGTCACCGACGGTGACGACCTCGCTCGGGTGGTCGATGTGCTTCCAGGACAGCTCGGAGACGTGCACCAGGCCGTCGACGCCGCCGAGGTCGACGAACGCACCGAAGTTGACGATCGAGGACACGACGCCCTTGCGGATCTGGCCCTTCTGCAGCTGGGTCAGGAAGCCGTGGCGCACCTCGGACTGCGTCTGCTCCAGCCAGGCGCGGCGGGACAGCACCACGTTGTTGCGGTTCTTGTCGAGCTCGATGATCTTGGCCTCGAGCGTCTGACCGACGTACGGCTGGAGGTCGCGCACCCGGCGCATCTCGACCAGGGAGGCGGGCAGGAAGCCGCGCAGCCCGATGTCGATGATCAGGCCGCCCTTGACGACCTCGATGACGGTGCCCTCGACGACGCCGTCCTCCTCCTTGACCTGCTCGATGGTGCCCCAGGCGCGTTCGTACTGAGCGCGCTTCTTGGACAGGATCAGGCGGCCTTCCTTGTCCTCCTTCTGGAGGACCAGGGCCTCGACCTTGTCGCCGACCTCGACGACCTCGTTGGGGTCGACGTCGTGCTTGATCGAGAGCTCGCGGGAGGGGATGACTCCCTCGGTCTTGTAGCCAATGTCGAGCAGGACTTCGTCCCGGTCGACCTTCACGATGGTGCCATCCACGATGTCGCCGTCGTTGAAGTACTTGATGGTCGCGTCGATCGCCGCGAGGAACTCCTCTTCGGAACCGATGTCGTTGACCGCCACCTGGGGCGCGTCAATGTCCTGAGGAGTGGTGATGGTGCTCGTCATAAGGGAGTGGATTCCTTGGGTGGGCAGATGTCGTGTGGGCACGCGTGAAGTCCGTTTCACTACCGGTTGGGATAGCGAGCGAGAGTCCGCTCCGTTTGGAACTCAGGCAGACCGCAGGCGCAAGCCTCAACTTTACGCTGCGCGCGGTGGCCGAGTCCAACTGAGCGCCCCGCTTACGAGGCCGCAGTAGGGTCGGGACGTGCGGGTGGAGCGTCGACCGGTCGGCGAGCCTGAGTCCCGGCGGGCCAACGGGCCGGACTGGGACCGCTATGCGGACGAGTACCAAGCCACCCATGGCGCCTTCCTTGGCGACACCGGGTTCGTCTGGGGCCCCGAGGGGCTCACCGAGGACCAAGCGGGCGTTCTCGGTGACGTCGCCGGGCGCGACGTGCTCGAGGTCGGCTCCGGGGCCGGCCAGTGCTCGCGCTGGGTGCGGACCCGCGGCGGCCGTGCCACTGGTCTGGACCTCTCCCACCGTCAGCTCCAGCACTCGCGCCGGATCGACGAGGAGAGCGGCGTCAGGGTGCCCTCCGTGCTGGGCACGGCGACCCAGCTGCCGTTCGCGGACGCCTCCTTCGACGTGGTGTTCTCGTCGTTCGGCGCCCTGCAGTTCGTCAGCGAGCTCGACATCGCCGTGGAGGAGTCGGCCCGAGTGCTCCGGCACGGCGGCCGGTTCGCGTTCTCGATCACCCACCCCACCCGGTGGATGTTCCCCGACGACCCCACCGAGGAGGGGCTGCTGGCGAGCCAGTCCTACTGGGACCGGACGCCGTACGTCGAGGTCGACGACGACACCGGCGAGGTGACCTACGTCGAGCACCACCGCACGCTCGGCGATTGGGTCGAGCTGCTGGCCGGCGCCGGCTTCGCGATCACCCGCCTGGTGGAGCCGGAGTGGCCCGAGGGCCACGACCGGATCTGGGGAGGGTGGTCGGAGACCCGCGGCCAGTACACGCCCGGCACCGCCATCGTCGCCGCCGACCTCCTGCTCCCCCGGCACTAGTCTGCCCGCGTGGACGAGGACGAGATCCGCCGGTCGGCGGCGCTGGAGCAGCGGCACTGGTGGTACGCCGAGCGCCGGTCCCTGGTACGCCGGTTGGTCGCTCCGCTCACCCCCGGACAGGCCCTCGACGTCGGTTGTGGTGGCGGTGGCAACACCGCTGTGCTCCGCGACCTCGGGTGGCGGGTGGCCGGGCTGGAGTACTCCCCCGTGGCCGCCCCACTGGCCGCGCGGCGCGGGCTGCCGGTGGTCCGAGGCGACGCCCGCCGGCTGCCTTTCGGCGACGAGTCGATGGACCTGGTGATGTCCACTGACATGTGGGAGCACATCGACGACGACGAGGCGGTGGCCCGCGAGACGGTGCGGGTGCTGCGGCCCGGTGGCCGTGCGCTGGTGGCGGTGCCGTGCAGCATGAAGCTGTGGAGCGGGCACGACGTCGCCCTCGGTCACGAGCGTCGCTATGAGCGCGACGAGCTGGTCGGCCTGATGGAGAAGGCGGGTCTCGAGGTCGTCGACGTGATGTCGTGGAACGTGCTGCTGCGGCCGGTGGCCCGGGTGCGCCGGCGGCGCCGGGTCACGAGCGAGAGCGAGATGGAGCCCGTCCACCCGGTGGTGAACGCGGGTCTGCGGATGGCGGTCGCCTCGGAACGGTTCCTACCGGTGCGCCAGTTGCCCGGCATCAGCCTGGTGGCGCGCGCCGTGAAGCGCTGACACCGTGACGGGTGAATGGGTGGCCGACCCCGGCATCGGCTGGCGGATCCTGCTGACGGCGTACCTCTCGGAGCCGCCGGATCCTGGTGCCGTCCTGGGCCGCTTGACCGACCTTTCCGCCAAGCAGGCATGGCACGGGACCACCGAGGTGCGCGGCGACGACGACGTCGACGCCCTGCGCGCCCGACTCATCGACGGCTCGGCTCCGGTCCTCACCGGCATCGTCGGGTCGGCGCTGGTTGTCTCCGCCCATCACGCCTGGGTGGACGGGCTCGGGCTGCTTGACATACTCGCCGCCGCGACGGGTACGCCGGTCGCCTCCAGCGTGCGCGGGGTGGGTGAGCGACCCACCCGCGGGGGTCTCGCACGGACCGCGACCCGACGGCTGGCGGAGGCGGCGTTCCGGCCGCCGACGGCGGTCGCCGCGCCCTCAGGAGCGGTCGGCAGCGGTGACGCGTTCGCCGAGCTCACCGTCCCGGGCTCGTGGCCCACCCCCGAGGTGGTGACCGCGGCCGTGCAGGGGATCCTCCGGCACAACGACGCCGCGGGCCGGGGCACCCGGCACCTGGCGGTCGCGGTCGGCGCGGGACGGCCCCGGTCCGGCGACGACGACCGGATCGCCAACCGCAGCGCCCTGATCCGGCTCACCGACCTCGAGGACGCGAGCCCGGAGGAGGTCGAGGGCCGGCTGCGCAACGCACCGCTGGAGGCCGCCCCCACGGGCGGCCGACCCGCGACCGCCAGGCTGATGGCCGGGGGCATGCGGCTGCTCTCAAGGCGGCTCGGCTCGACCCTGCTGGTGTCGCACCTCGGCGAGGTCACGGCCGAGGGCGCGACCGGGCTGGCGTTCCACCCGGTGACCGCCGGCGGCACCGGACTGTCCCTCGGCGCGGTCGGGCTGCGCGGTTCGACAACGCTGACCCTCCGGGCCCGGGCCGGCCAGTGGGACCGGCCCGGGTTGGATGGGTTGCTCAGCGAGATCGCGACAGAGCTGGGCTGACCCAGCTTTCAGGCGTCGACCAGGTCGTCCTTGTGCTGCGCCTGGTGGTCCGAGTCGTCCCGCCGGCGACGCAGGAGGAGCCCACCCCCGATGCACAGCAGCCCGAGCACGATCGCCCCGATGGAGAAGACCCACTCGGCGAGCCTCAGGAGGGTGGCCCTGGTCGCGACCTTGTCGAGGCTGTCGGCCTGCGACTCCTCGGTGTACTGAACGGTGCCGACGAAGGCGGGCACCTCGGTCCCGTCGTACGACAGCACCTGGTTGCGCTCCTCGACGCGGTTGAGCGGCGCGCCGGTCGTGGGCTCGATGTAGAGCGTCCGGGTCATCTCGTAGACCATCTCGGCCGAGACGGTGGGCTCGTCGGAGCCGAAGACCGACCCAGGGATGTCGAGGGTGTCGATCACGGTCGGCTCGATGGTCTGCACGAACTTGTAGACCGTGGTCCCCTCGAGCTCCTCCTCGCCCTCGTACTTCGCGGTCGTTGCCTCACCGAGATCGGAGTCCCACTGCTGGTAGTCCTTCTTCTCGGTGTTGAAGGGGAACTTGTAGATCTGACCCTCGCGGGTGACGTCGACCTGCTCGATGTCGCCCTCTCCGTTCACGACCTCCTCGAAGCTCGCTTCGGGGTAGTCGGCGGCGGCGCCGGTGTTCTCGTCGAACGGCGTGAGCTCGCGGGACTGCTGGAACGGCTCGTCCCAGCCAACCGGCGTGGTCGTCACGTTGTTCGCCCACACCACGACGCCGTCGGGCGCATCGGGGTAGTCGCCCGCGACCGTGTGCGAGCTGATCTCCAGGTCGACCGTCTCCGGCGCGAGCACGTCGGGGTCGGAGTTGAAGATCGTCGCGTCCTTGGCCTCGAGGTACGTGGTCGAGTCGTAGTTCATGGGCACGACGGCGAGCGTGGGGATCGCGTAGGCCTTGATCAGCACTCCCGCCACGATCAGGAACGTGCCCAGTCCGATGAGGATGGGGCTGATGATTCGGCGCATGACGGGTGTTACCTCTCGAGTTGGGTGTGTCCGGCTCGGACGCGTCCGAGCTCCTCTTCGACCAGGGCTCGTGCCTGCTCGTGCATGTGGGGCCAGCTGAAGGTGGTGGCCCAGGCCAGACAGGCCTTGATCGTGAGCGTGAGGTTCTCGGGCTCTTCAAGCTCGCGCAGTGCGGCCCGGACCTGTTCGGTGATCAGCTCGCCGACCACGTCGAGGCCATTCGCGTCGGGCACCAGCCAACCGGTGGATCCGTCGCGCACCGAGTCCCGGAGCCCCGGGACGTTGCGGGCGACGGTCGGCACGCCGTACCCCGCCGCATCGATGACAGCCTGACCCCAGCCCTCGATATCGGAGGCGCACACGTGCAGAGCGGCCCGGCGCAGCAGATCCTCCTTGGCCTCCTCGCTGAGGTAGCCGTGGAAGGTGACCCGGCCAGCGAGGCCGAGCCGGTCGGTCAGCTCCTCCAGCCTGGCCCGGTCCGGACCCTGGCCGCACACGTCGAGGCGCAGGTCGGGCCGCTCCTCGCGAAGCGCGTGCAGCGTCTGGAGGACCAGGTCGACCCGTTTGTGCGGCACCAGCCGCCCGAGGACGACCATTCGGTCGGGGTCTTTCGCCTCGGCCAGACCGTCGTGGTCGGCCGCTGCCCTCGCGCCGTTGCCGAGGATGCCGATCGGGCCGTCCCAGCCCAGCTGTGTGCGCATCTCGCGCCGCGTGGACTGCGAGACCGCCACGGTCGCCCGCCGCCGGTAGACGCGAGGCATCACGACCCGCTCGAGAGTGCGCCCGAGCCAGGCCAACGGAACCGGGAAGTAGGTGCCGAACTGCTCCTGGTGAACGTGGTGGAGCACCAGCACCACCGCGGTGTCGCGGCGGACGAAGAGCGGTGAGAACGTCGGGATGCCGCATTCGGGATCGATCACGATGTCTAGCCGGCGCCGACGCCGGAGCAGCATCAGTGCGGCGTGGGCGTAGAACGTGAACGGGCCGCCGGCGCGACGGATCTCGATGCCGTCGCGGAGCTCGGCGGCGTGCTGTCCGGGCTCGCGCGCGGTCAGGAACTCCACGCGTGCGCCGGCGGCATGAAGCGACCGCGCGAACTCCCACGCATAACGCTCGGAGCCGCCGGCCAGGCTGTGCCAGGGGTCGCGCCAGTTGACGACGACTGCCCGGCGGCCGGCCAGTGGAGAGCGGGTGGACGCGGTCATCTCAGGCCTCCACCGCCGCGACGGAGGGCAGCGCCACCGGCACTGGGAGGGCGGTCGTCGGCACGGCGCGGCGCTCGCGACGGGCCTGCCAGGCGATCAGCGCCAGCCCCGCGAACGATCCCGCGCCGTGGCGGAGCGGGTCGAACGTCGATCCGGGTACGTCGGTCCAGGTGACCGGGAACTCGTCGATCCGGGCGCCGAGCGCCTGGGCCCGGGCCAGCATCTCCACGTCGAACGAGAATCCGGTGGTGCGGAGATCCGCGAAGACCCGGCGGCCGAGGTGGCCGTCCATCAGCTTGAAACCGCACTGGGTGTCGGCCACGCCGGGCACCACCCGGGCGGTGCAGGCGCGGTACGTGCGGGCACCCCGCTCGCGCACCCAGCTGTGGCGGGCGGCGGTCTGTGCCCCTTCGGCACCCCGGGATCCGATGGCGACGTCGGCGCCCAGCGCCAGCCGTCGGAAGGCCTCCTCGAGCGCGTCGAGGCGAGTGGCGCCATCGGCGTCCATGAAGCCCACGACAGGGGCGTCGGTGACGGCGATACCGGCGCGGACGGCCGCGCCCTTGCCGGGGGTCCA
>CAVSMX010000011.1:0-49332 GCA_963729095.1 uncultured Actinomycetota bacterium
CCGCCACCGTCGGGCGAGAGTTCGGCGTACGCCGCGTCGACGCCGTGGAGCAGGGCCTCGCGAGGGTTGGCAAGCCCGATCAGTCCGGTGGAGCAGACGACGACGTCGACCGCGCCGATGCCGAGGTTCCCGGACACCTGCTCGGCGACTGCGTGCGTCGTCTGGAAGCCGTCGGGGCCGGTGTAGCAGTTGGCGCCACCGCTGTTCAGCACCACTGCCCGGACGGTGCCGTCCTTGACGACCTCCTGGCTCCACAGCACCGGGTTCGCCTTGCACCGGTTGGCGGTGAACACCGACGCCGAGTCGTACGTCGGACCGTCGTTGACCACGAGCGCGAGGTCCTTGGCTCCGGTCGCCTTGAGGCCGCAGGCGACGCCGGCGGCCCGGAAGCCGCCGGGGGTGGTGACGCTCATGGCGCCAGCCCCACCGTCGTCAGTCCGGTCTCTTCGGGGAGGCCCAGCGCGAGGTTCATGCACTGCACGGCAGCGCCACCGGTGCCCTTGGCGAGGTTGTCGACGGCACCCACAGCGACCAGGCGGCGAGCGGTCTCGTCGACGGTGACCTGCACGTGGACCGAGTTGGATCCGAGCACCGACTGGGTCTGCGGCCACTGGCCAGGTGGGAGCACGTGCACGAACGGCTCGTCGGCGTAGGCCTTGACGTACGCCGCGTGCGCGTCCTCCGCGGACACGTCGTCGGAGACGCGAGCGCTGCAGGTCGCCAGGATGCCGCGCGACATCGGCACCAGCAGCGGCGTGAAGCTCACCGACACGGCGTCCCCAGACAGCTTGGTGAGGTTCTGGGTGATCTCGGGGGTGTGCCGGTGGAGGCCGCCCACGCCGTAGGCACTGGCGTTGCCCATCACCTCGCTGCCGAGCAGGTGCGGCTTGGCAGCCTTGCCGGCGCCGCTGGTGCCGGACGCGGCGACCACGACGATGTCGGGCTCGACCAGGCCCTCGGCGACCGCGGGAGCAATCGTGAGCGTCGACACCGTCGGGTAGCAGCCGGGGACGGCGATCCGGGTGGCGCCCCGCAGGGCGTCGCGCTGCCCGGGCAGCTCGGGAAGGCCGTAGGGCCAGGTGCCGGCGTGCGTGCCGCCGTAGAACCGCTCCCACTCGCCCGCGTCGTCGAGGCGGAAGTCGGCGCCGCAGTCGATCACCACGGTGTCATCGCCGAGCTCGGCGGCGATCGCGCCGGACTGGCCGTGCGGGAGGCCAAGGAAGACCACGTCGTGGCCGGCGAGCACGTCGAGCTCGGTCGGCTCGAGCACCCGCTCGGCCAGCGGCACCAGGTGCGGCTGCAGCGAGCCCAGCGCCTCGCCCGCGTTGGAGGCGCCGGTGAGCGCCCCGATCTCCACCCCGGGATGGCCGAGCAGCAGTCGCAGCACCTCGCCGCCGGCGTACCCGCTGGCTCCGGCGACCGCTACCCGCTTCGTCGTCATCTGCATGACTATACAATGAACTGCAACTTCATTTGCAAGGGGTCCGGCGCCGCTCGATATCCGGGTGCGCCCGGTTGCCCCTGCACACTAGCGTCGCCGGAAATGACCCGACTCACACATGACCTCTACCTCAGCCACATCCGCAACGAGTCGCAGCGCTTCCGTGTGGCGCTCGCCGATTGCGACCTCGACGCCCGGGTGCCCTCGTGCCCGGACTGGAACGCCGCCGACCTGCTCTGGCACCTAGGGGCCGACGTCCAGGACTTCTGGGCCTGGATCCTCGAGCACCGCCCGGAGGGCCCTGACGGCTATCCCGAGCTGTCCCGCCCGGACTCCCCCGCCGGACTGTTCGAGGCGTTCGACACTGCTACCGCCCGACTCTCCACCGCCCTCGCCTCGGCAGGCCCTGACGAGCACGCGTGGACCTGGTCGACCGACCACACCACTGGGTTCATCGGGCGCCGCCAGGCGCACGAAGCGCTGATCCACCGACTGGACGCGGAGCTCACGGCCGGCACTGTCACCGAGCTCGACCCCGCGCTGGCCGCCGACGGAGTCCAGGAGTGCCTCGCCGTGATGTACGGCGGCTCCCCGCCCTGGGGCACGTTCACCCCGGGCGAGGGCCTGCTCCGGTTCGACCTCACCGACGTCGACCAGTCGGTGTGGGTGCGGCTCGGACAGTTCACCGGCACCGACCCCGACGACGGCAAGACGTACGACGAGCCGGACATCGGCGTCGTCACCGACCCCGGCGTTGAGCCCGACGCCGTGGTCGCCGGCGCGGCCGGCCCGATGGATGCCTGGCTCTGGCACCGCAGCGACGACACCGGCGTCACGGTCACGGGTGACCGCGCGGTCTACGACCGGTTCGCGGCCTTGGTGAACGCTCCCATCAACTAGCGGTCAGCCCACACCGGTGGGCCGTTGACGTCCTCGGTGCCGGGGACGATCTCGACGTTGCCGGGGTCGTCGAACGGCACCGTGGCCAGGGTGTCGTCCTCCGTGCGGAAGGCGATCTCCGACCCGTCGGGCGACCACACCGGGTCGAGCACCGGCTGGTCGATCTCGAGGGGCTCAGGCTCTCCCTCGAGGGGCATGGTCCACAGCTCGCCCGCGGCCTCCTCCGACCTGCTGCGCACGAAGAGCAGCACCTCCTCGGTGGGGTTCCAGTCCGGGTGGGTGTCCCAGCCCTCCGGGTCGAACGTCAGCTGCGTCTGCTCCCCGGACTGGACGTCCATCAGCCAGAGATTCGACGGGCCACCCTCAGGAGGCGTCAGGGAGAAGACGATCTGGGTCTGGGACACATAGGTCGGTGTCCCCCTGATCACTCCGTCCACCTCGATCGTCCCGAAGTCGGAACCCTCGAAGTCGGTCACGAAGGTCCCGGTCGCCTCCCCGGACGCATCGATGCAGGTCAGGATGAACCGCCGCCCGTCGGGCCTGAACGCCGGCCGCCGTGCGTAGTCGCACGCGTCGTCGGCGTCGAAGAGCTGCCGGCTCTCCCCGTTGGCCACGTCGAGGACGATCGGCCACACGGCGTCCGGTGTGGCGCGACTCAGGTACACGATCGTCTCCCGGTCCGGGGAGATCGCCGGGAAGTTGTCGCTCGGACCCTCGGAAATGGGGCGCAGCGAGTCGGGATCGTCGGGGTCCAACGCATAGATGAGGGAGCTGCCGTCCCGCTTGATCGGCAGCAGGATGGTGTTGTCGTTGATGTCGACCGCCCCGGTCGACACGCTGGGCTCGTTGGTGGGGTCGTCCGTGGCATTGCCGGACGGATCGTCGTCCCGGGTCAGCACCCAGGCCACCGCTCCACCGCCGACGAGCACCACCAGCACCACCAGCACGATCGGCCACGCGCTGCGCCGACGGGGCGGCTGAGAGGCGTACGGCGGTGGGCTGGGCGGGCGTTGATGGTGGTCCCAGGTGCCCGCATCGACGGAGCGTCCGGAGAGTGTGCCGGGTCCGGCGCCCGGGCTGAGCTCCGTCTCGGGTGACGCCGGCAGGGGCGGCGGGGCGTGGGGTGCGGGCTGGGCCGGTGGAGGCGGCACGGAGGCCCTGCCCTCGGGCGGGACCTGGGTGTCCCCGGCCGCCGCCGGACCCTGGTAGTACGCCGCGACGACGTCCCCGTCGACCCGGCCGAGCGCGTAGCCCACAGCGGCGACCGCCCAGCGGGTGCGTTGGAGGTCCTCGGTACCGCGGTCGCGGGCCAGCGTGTCGCCGGACTCGGCCACCGCTGCGAGCGGCTGGGCCCCGTTGTCGAGCATCGAGAGCAGCCGGCCGATCGCTCCCAGCCGGACCGCGTCGGCGAGCAGGTTGAGCTCGCCGAGGGTCGCCTCGTCCTCGGTCAGGAAGTCGTCCAGCCCCGCCCGGAACGCCTCGGGCGTCTCGACCACGCCGGCGCCCTGCCTCTCCACCAGCTCCCGGAGCAGCTCATGCAGCTCTTGTCCGGTCGCGGCGCTCACTTGCTCCCCCAGGCGGGTGCACCGGGCTCACCCGGGAGGTCGGGCACGTAGCTGACATCGGTCAGGTCGTCCAGGGGCGCCACGGCCAGCTGCTCGCTTTCCGTCGTCGTCGCGAACCGTGAAGGCGATCCGGGTCCCGTCGGGCGACCACGACGGGTGGGCCCATAACGCTTGCCGCTGGTCGACGGACCGGGCTTTCCATTGGCGTCCCTGGTCAGGACGTCGCCGAAGAGGTCCGCGGTCTTGCTGCCGGCCGTACAGCAACAACCCTGCCTCCTCCGACCAGTCGGGGTTCGAGTCCCACCCCTCGCTGCCGTCGGTCATCTGCCGCGGCGGAGTCCCGCCGACCTCGATCTTCCACAGCGTGGACGGCTGATCCTCGGGGTAGCCCGTCAACGCGTAGACGAGCGTCTTCACCGACATCCAGGTCGGGGTGCCGAGTGGTTCGCCCGAGATCGCGAGGCCGTCCTTGACCTCCCCGCGGAGGTCGGTGACGAAGGTGCTCGTGTAGTTGTCGAACTCGTCGAGGCATTGCAGGGCAAGCCGGTCGCCGGCCGGGTTGAACGCGGGCCGGGCGGCGTACTCACACACCGCGGTGGGGGCGTCGAGCAACGGACGCGTCTCGCCGGAGACCAGGTCGAGCAGCATCGGCCGACGGGCGCTGTCCTGGGGGGCCTCGAGGTAGACCACCTTCGTCCGGTCCGGTGAGATCACCGGCAGCCGGTCGTCCGGGCCGTCGGTGATCGGCTCCGAGTCGCCGGTCTCGGCATCGACGACGTAGATCCGGGTCTCGTCGTTCTCGTCGGTCAGCTGGACCACGAGGGAGCCCGTGGGAATGGCGGCCTCGCTGCTGCCGCCGGCGTCATCCGCCTCGCCGCCGCTGACCTCGTCACCCGCCGACGCCGGACCGGGCTCATTGGAGCCGTCGGACGCGCCCTTCGGGGAGTCGTCACGGTTGAGCAACATCCCTGCCAGCACGGCACCTACGACCACCGCAGCGACCAGGAGTCCGGCCAGCACGATGGTTCCGGTACGCCGGCGTGGCGGCGGTGGTGGGCCGACGACGGGAGCTGGTGTGGACGGGGGACCCGGGGTCCCGGCGCCACCGATTCGGTCGCGGGAAACGTGGCGGGGGGCTGCTCGGTCCGCGGCCCCGGCGGCCGCGGCGGGGGTGCCGCGGGCTTCTGCGTGGGGGGTGCCGGCACCGACGGTGCTGCGGAGGTGACGACCACACCCTCGCCGACCCGGCCCAGCGCGAAGCCGATGACCGCGAGCGCCCAGCGACACCGGGCCACGTCGTCAGTGCCGCGGTCGCGGGCGAACACCTCGCCCACCTCACGCACCGCCGCGACCGGCTCCGCCCCATGGTCGATCATCGAGAGCAGGCGGTGAACGGCGCCGAGACGGACCGCGTCGACCAGCAGGTTCAGCTCACCGGTGGTTGCCTCGTCCTCGGTGAGGAAGTCGTCGAGGGCGCCCCGGAACGACTCGGCGCTCTCGACCACGGTGGGTCCCTGCCGCGCCACCAGGTCGCGCAGCTGCTCGTGCAGGTTCATTACGACGGCCCCTTGCTGGTCCATTCAGATCGTAGGGGGGCTGGTGGGGAGCCGCAGCGGATCACGCGCGCTGCACGGCGCCGGTGCGCTCGGCCGCGACCGCCACGGCCGCGTCGCGGGCCGCGGAGGTCTCCTCCTCGGTGAGCGTGCGGTCGGGCGCGCGGAAGCGGAGCGCGAAGGCCAGTGACTTCTTGCCGGCCCCGATCTGCTCGCCGGTGAACACGTCGAACAGGCGCACCGACTCCAGCAGCTCGCCGGCCCCCGCGCGAAGCGCATCCTCCACGGCCGCGACCGTGACGTCGGTGTCGACCACCAGGGCGACGTCCTCCTTCGCCAGGGGGTACGTCGAGAACTGCGGTCCGGGCACCACGTCGACGGCGTGCCGGATCAGGAAGTCGAGGTCGATCTCGAGCGCGGCGGTCCGGAGCGGGACGCCGTACGCCTTGCAGACCTTGGGGTGCAGCTCGCCGGCGTGGCCGAACTCGGCACCCCCGATAGACACCTGCGCACAGCGGCCTGGATGCCACGGCATCCGGGCAGCGGACCGCACCTCCACCTCGACCCCGAGCTCGCGGCCGAGCCGGCGGACGATCTCGATCGCGTCGGCCCAGCCGGCCTCGCGACCGCTGCCCCACCAGCCCGAGCGCTCGCGCTCCCCGGCAAGCACCACGGCCAGGAACTGGGGCTGGTCCGGGATGGCGGCCATCAGCTTGGCGAGGTCGTCGTCGCTGGGCCGCCAGTCGACGCCGAAGATCGGGGCCGGACCGCGGTCGACGGAGAAGGCCACCGTGCCGGTCTCGAACAGGGCGACGCCCGGGGCACCGCGGCCGATGTTGCGGGCGGCCGCCTTGAGCACGCCCGGCAGCAACGTGGTGGTGTACGCCGGCTCCTCCGACGAGATCGGGTTGGCCAGCGGGACCGTGCGACGCAGGGGGTCGTCACCGGGCAGCCCCAGTGCGTCGAACGTCGCGGTGCCGACGAACGGGAAGCTCAGCACTTCCACGCAGCCGGCGCCCGCCAGGGTCCGGCCGATCCGGCGGCGCAACCGCTGCTCGCGGCTGAGCCCGCGGCCGGCAGCCTCGCGCGGCAGCACGGACGGCACCCGGTCGTAGCCGACGATGCGGACGACCTCCTCGACCAGGTCGTAGGGGTCGGTGAGGTCGGGACGCCAGGTCGGCGGGACGAACCCGTCGTCCTCGACCCGGCACCCGACCTTCTCGAGGTTCTCGACCGCGGTGTTCCTCGGGATCTCGATGCCCGAGACGCGCGCCGGCAGGTCGCGCGGCATCGGGATCGCGACCGGGTGGGGCGGCTCCCCGACCACGGTGACGCCTGGCTCCTCGGTGCCGCCGCCGTACTTGACGAGGAGCTCGACCACCCGATCGGCCGCGGCAGGGGTGATCACCGGGTCGACGCCGCGCTCGTTGCGCTTGCCTGCCTCGGAGGTGAGCTTGTGCCGCTTGCCGGTGCGGAACATCGATACGGCGTCCCAGTGCGCCGCCTCGACGAGCACCCGGGTCGTGTCGTCGGACATCTCGGTGGTCTCGCCGCCCATCACGCCGCCGAGGCCGATGATCCCCGAGTCGTCGGTGACCACGAGGTCCTCGGTCGACAGCGCCCGGTCCGTCCCGTCGAGCGTCGTCAGCCGCTCCCCCTCGGTGGCGCGGCGGACCCGGATCGGGCCCTGGAGCTTGTCGGCGTCGTAGCCGTGGATCGGCCGGCCGAGCTCGAGCATGACGTAGTTGGTGATGTCGACCGCCAGCGAGATCGGGCGCATGCCGGAGAGGGTGAGCCGCTGGGCCATCCAGTCCGGCGTCGCGGCACCCGGATCGATGCCGCCGACCACACGAGCGACGAACACCGGGCAGCCCTCGGGGTCGTCGATGACGACCGGGTAGCCGTCGGCGTTCGGCTCGGGGACCTTTCGCTGGGCCGGGTCGGTGTACGGCGCGTCGAAGGCCAGCGCCGCCTCCCGGGCCACGCCACGCAGCGAGAGTGCATACGCGCGGTCCGGGTTGATCTCGAACTCGATGGCCTCCTGGTCGAACCCGAGCACGGGGCGTGCGTCGGAGCCGGGCTCGCCCGCGTCGGCGGACAGCACCAGGATCCCGGCGTGATCCTCGCCGATCCCGAGCTCGCGGCTCGAGCAGATCATCCCGGCCGAGACGTGCCCGTAGGTCTTGCGCGCGGAGATCTCGAAGCCGCCTGGAAGCACCCCGCCGGGCAGCACCACGACGACCAGGTCGCCGGGCGCGAAGTTGTGCGCGCCGCACACGATGCCCTGCGGCTCCCCCGTGCCGTTGGCGTCACCGACGTCGACGGTGCACCAGTTGATGGTCTTGCCGTTCTTCTGCGGCTCCGGCTGCATGGTCAGAACGCGGCCGATCACGAGCGGCCCCGTGATCGCGTCGCCGGGCCGGTGGATGCTCTCCAGCTTGAGGCCCAGCGCTGTCAGCCGGGCGGCGAGCTGCTCGGTGGTGAGGTCGGCGGGCAGGTCGACGTACTCGCGGATCCAGGAGACGGGGGCCTTCATGTCAGATCTCCGTCCCGAACGCGCGGGTGAAGCGCACGTCGCCCTCGAACAGGGAGCGCAGGTCCTCGATGCCGTGCCGGAACATCAGCGTGCGGTCGATGCCCATGCCGAACGCGAAGCCGGTGTAGCGCTCGGAGTCGACCCCGCACGCGGCGAGCACCCGCGGGTTCACCACCCCGCAGCCGCCCCACTCGATCCAGCCCGCACCACGGCAGGTCCGGCACGATTCGCTGTCCACTCCCCGGCACACGAAGCACACCAGGTCGACCTCGGCGCTCGGCTCGGTGAACGGGAAGTACGATGGCCGGAACCGCGTGGTGATGCCCTCGCCGAACATCGCGGTGGCGAAGTGGTCGAGGGTCCCCTTCAGATGCGCCATGGTGATGCCCTCGTCGATGGCGAGACCCTCGACCTGGTGGAACATCGGGCTGTGCGTGGCGTCGTACTCGTCGGTGCGGAAGACCCGGCCCGGGCAGACGACGTAGATGGGCGGGGTGCGCGAGAGCATCGTCCGCGCCTGTACCGGCGAGGTGTGCGTGCGCAGCACCAGGTGCTGGTCGGCGGGGTCGGTCCAGAACGTGTCCTGCATGGTCCGAGCCGGGTGGTCCGGGCCGAGGTTGAGCGCGTCGAAGTTCAGCCATTCCGCCTCGATGACCGGGCCCTCGGCGACCTCCCAGCCCATCGCGACGAAGATGTCGGCGATGTACTCCGAGCCGGTGGTCACCGGGTGCCGGGCACCGGCCGGGAGTCGGTCGGTGGGCAGGGTGACGTCGACGGTCTCCTCGACCAGCATCCGCTCCTCGTGCTCGACCTCGAGCACCGCCTCCCGGTCGGCCAATGCCTTGGTCACCGCACCGCGCGCCTGGCCGATCCGCTGACCGGCCTCCTTCCGGGCCTGCGGCGGCAACGCGCCGATCTCCCGGTTGGCCAGCGCGAGCGGCGACCGGTCGCCGGTGTGCTCGATCCGGACCCGCTTCAGCGCGTCGAGATCGGCGGCCCCGGCGATCGCCGCCAGGGCGGCGTCGCGCGCCGCCTCGACCTCTTCGGGCTTCAAGGCGCTGACCTCCACTGGGTCGTAGTCGGTGTTGGGTCCGGACATGGGTCGCAAGTCTAGGAAGGACGGTGGCGCGCCCGTTACCCGGTTACGGGCGCGCCTGTCGAATCATGTCCTGCTACGCGCCGCCCAGGACGCGCGCTGGCGGCGTTGCCGACGCTCGAAAGACGCCCAGTCTGCCTTCGCGCCGGCGCCTTGCCATCGCACGCCCTGGACGACGCTCGCGACGGACAGCATCCGTCAGACACGCCCTTCGCCCACGGGCCACGTGGTGGTCACCACTGCTCCGCCCTCGGGCGCGTCGTCGATCGTGACGGTGCCCCCGTGCACGCGCACGAGTCCGTTGACGATGTAGAGGCCGAGGCCGGTGCCACCCCGCGCACCGCCGGTCCAGAACTTCGTGAACACCCGCCGCCGCAGATCGCTCGGGATGCCCTCCCCCTGGTCGCGGACCTCGATCCGTACCTCCTCGCCCTCGCCACCCGTCGGCGCGCGATCGACGACCACCCGGACCTCACCCTCGCCGTGTCGGACCGCGTTCTCCACCAGGTTGGTGACCACCTGGGTGAACTTGTCCGGATCGACGAGCACGTCGGGCAGCCCCTGCTCGACGGTCAGGTCGATCGGCCGCGTGGTGCTCATCGCCACCGATTCGACGATGCGACCCACCAGCACCCCGACGTCGGAGGGACGGCGGTGCATCTGTAGCCGGCCGGTGTCGATGCGGGCGACGTCGAGCAGCTCGGCGATCAACCGGCTCAGCCGGTCGGAGTCGGCGCTGACCGTGGTCAGCATCAGCTTCTTCTGCTCGTCGTTGAGCTTGTCCCAACGGTTGAGCAGCGCCTGCACGAACCCCTTCACGCCGGTCAGGGGCGAGCGCAGCTCGTGGGCCACGGTGGCGACCAGGTCGGAGCGTTCGCGGTCGAGGCGGGCCCGCCAGCGACCCGACCGCAACGTGATCGAGACCGTCTCCACCGGGCGGCCCGGCGCCGGGCGGTGGATCCGCGCCGCCACCAGGACCTCGGTGCCGTCCGGCAGCAGCCAGGACTGCTCGGGGATGCCGACTCGCGTGGAGAGGCCGTCGTACGGCGCGTTGCCGGTGAACCAGTCCTGGCCGTCCTGGTCGGGCAACGCCAGGACCTCGGCGAGCGGTCGTCCGACGCAAGCGTCGGCCGTGGTGCCGAGCATCCGGGCTGCGCGAGCCGACACCAGGGTGACCAGGCGGTCGGCGTCGGCGACGACCACGCCCTCGGGCAGCAGGTCGGCCAACGCCAGCGCGGCAGTGTGGGCGTCGTCGGACACGAGCACCACCGTAGTGGGGAGCCGCCGCGATCAGCGGCGCTGGACCCGCGCGCTCTCGTAGAGACAGAGCGCCGCAGCGGTCGACAGGTTGAGGCTCTCGGCGCGGCCGTGGATGGGGATCCGGACCCGCTGGTCGGCGACGGCCGCCAGCTCGCCCGGCAACCCGTGCGCCTCGTTGCCGAAGAGCCAGGCCGTGGGCGCGCGGAGCAGGTCGCCGGCATCGTGGAGGTCGACCTCGCCGCCGCCGTCGGCCGCGAGGACCTGGAGGCCGGCGCCCTGGGCGGCCCGGACCGCGGCGTACGGGTCGGGTGTCTGGCTGACCGGGAGGTGGAACAGGCTGCCGGCGCTGGCCCGCACGGTCTTCGGGTTGTAGAGGTCGACCGAGTCTCCGGCGAGTACGACGCCGTCGGCGCCCGCGGCGTCGGCGCAGCGGATCACGCGTGCCGGCGTTGCCCGGGTCACGGATCTCGGCGCAGACCGCCAGCAGCCGTGCGTCGGCCGGCATCGGGGCGTCGAGGAACCGGCAGACCGCCACCAGGCCGGCAGGGGCGACGGAGTCGCTGAGCCCGGCGAGCGCGCGGTCCTCGACGACGGTCCAGAGCGAGGCCGAGCCGGCCAGGTCGGCGTGCCGCTCGGTCGCGGCCTGGGTCGCGAAGACCTCCACGACGCAGCCGGGCACGGCCAGCGCCTCGGTGACCGCGTTCGGGCCGTCGGCAAGGAACAGCCGCCGCTCGGCGCGAACCGAGCGGCGGCTGAGCTTCCGTGCGTCCTTGACCCGGGCGTTGCCCGCCGTCAAGGGCGCGTGGTCGCCAGTTACGCGGAGACCTTCGGCGCGTTGACGTCGGCGGGCAGCGCGGCCTTGGCGGTCTCGACCAGCGCGTTGAACGCGGCCACGTCGTTGACGGCCAGGTCGGCCAGGATCTTGCGGTCGACCTCGACACCGGCGAGGTTCAGGCCCTGGATGAACCGGTTGTAGGTCAGCCCCTGCGCGCGGGCCGCGGCGTTGATCCGCTGGATCCACAGGCGACGGAAGTTGCCCTTGTTCTTGCGCCGGTCGTTGTAGCTGTAGACCAGCGAGTGGGTGACCTGCTCCTTCGCCTTGCGATAGAGGCGCGAGCGCTGGCCGCGGTAGCCGCTGGCGCGCTCGAGGGTGGTCCGGCGCTTCTTGTGGGCGTTCACTGCCCGCTTGACGCGTGCCATGGTGTTACTCCTTGTTCGAACTGGTAAGCGGGCGAGCTCAGATGCCGAGCATCTTCTTGGCGCGCGGGACGTCGGCCTTGGCGATCTCGGTGGTGCCGGCCATCCGGCGGGTCACCCTGGACGACTTCTTCTCCAGGCGGTGGCGCTTGCCGGTCTTCTCGCGCAGGATCTTGCCCGACCCGGTCACCCGGAACCGCTTGCTCGCTCCGGAGTGCGTCTTGTTCTTCGGCATCTGCTTCTCTCTCCTACTTGCTGCTGGTCTGGTGGTGGAGGCTCAGGCCTCGATCTCGGGATCCAGGTTCTCGGAGCGACCCCGCTCCTTCTTCTGGGCGACGGGCCGGCCGGCGTTGTGGGCCGTCCGCTCCGCGAGCTCCTCGGCCTCCTCCGCGGCCCGCTCGGCAGCCTTGGACTCCTTGGCGGCCTTCTGAGCGGCCTTGGCGTCGGCCTTCTTCGTGTGCGGGCCGAGCACCATGATCATGTTCCGGCCATCCTGCTTGGGCGCGGACTCGACGAAACCGAGCTCGGTGACGTCTTCCGCGAGCTTCTGCAGGAGCCGGTAGCCCAGCTCGGGGCGGTGCTGCTCACGACCGCGGAACATGATCGTGATCTTGACCTTGTCGCCCGCCTTCAGGAACCGCACGACGTGACCCTTCTTGGTCTCGTAGTCGTGCTGGTCGATCTTGGGGCGGAGCTTCATCTCCTTGATGATCACGTTCGTCTGGTTACGACGTGCCTCACGGGCCTTCTGGGCGTTCTCGTACTTGAACTTCCCGTAGTCCATGAGCTTGCAGACGGGCGGGCGGGCGGTCGGCGCGACCTCGACCAGGTCGAGGTCTGCCTCCTGGGCCAGCTTCAGGGCCTGGTCGGTCGGCACGATGCCGACGGTCTCGCCGTTGGGTCCGACGAGGCGGACCTCGGGTACCCGGATCCGCTCGTTGATACGAAGCTCGGTGCTGATGTGTCCTCCAGTGGGTTCTATGGGCCGGACGACCATTTCCCTTGCTCCCCAGGCGAACTGGGCCCGAAATGAGAAACGGCTTCCGCTCTAACCAAGCGGAAGCCAGTCGTGACACCTCACCGCGCGCACCCTCGTGCGCGAGGCCGGAGCCTTCGGACCGGACCCGACGATCTGTGCTGCAGGGCGATCGATGCGGGTGGGAGAAGTGTGTTGCCTGATCTCCGCTTGTGGGATCGGCGCGGACTCCCGGAGGAGTCCGAACAGATCGGTCAACGCACGATGTTATCGGAACATTCCTGTCTCCGCCCAATCGAAGACGTGGTTTCGAGGCTCGCTGGCGCTCGCACCTCAACCACCGGACGGTGGGACCCACCCGACCCGGCCCCCGGCCCGCCCCAGCCGCCAGCCCGCCGCAAGCGCCCGTAGGTCCTCCCCCTCGACGGCGAGGGTGACCGGGCCGGCGACGTCGAGCAGCAGCGCGTCGGCGCCCTCCTGGACGGCCGACAGCGCCGCCGTACGGGTCGGAACCGCGACCGGGCGACCCTCCGGGTTCCACGCGGCCAGGGTGTCGGTGCTCGTGAACGCCAGCAGCGCAGCCCTCCCGTCGGCTCCCTGCAGCAGCACGGTCGCCATGTCGCTGGACTTGTCCCGCGCCAGGCCATCCGCCCCCGTCTCGGCCTCGCCGAGGACCGCCACCACCGGCACCAGCAGCCGGGCGCCGCCGAGGGCGGCCAGCACGTCCGGATAGCGGGTCTCGTCTACGGCGTACCCCTCCAGCGCGGCGGCGAGCCTCGGCGAGGCCTCGCCGTCGTCGTCGGGGTAGTCCGACCCCTGGAGCAACCGTTCGTTCACCCGGCCATTCTGGGGGGTCTCCCGCTGGGTCGATGTGGCAGCCTGGAGGGGTGGACGATGTCGCTTGGGGTGTGCTGACCCTCGGGCTCACGATGCTCGGTGGGATCTACACCTGGTACGCCTACCGGAAGCGGGGGCTGACGGCCGGGATGCGCGGGGCCGCGATCACCTTGCTGCCGCTGGCGGCGTACCTCACCAAGACGCTGAAGATGTTCACGCGCATCGTCGACGCAGTCACCGACTGGGCTGCCAGCCTGGTCTTCAACCCCGCGGTGTGGCTGGGCGTGGTGCTGGCTGGTGTGTCGGCGGTCCTGTTCGTGGTGTCCGGCGCGATCGATCGGCGGCGCGGCGGCGGCCGCTCCGACACGCCGAAGCAGGTGCCCGGCCGCAAGGCGGAACCGGTGGAAGGCTCGTCCATCGTGGACGACGACATGGCCGACATCGAGGCGATCCTGCGCAAGCGCGGAATCACCTGATGGCGCACGACCACGTCGACCGCAACCGCTTGTGGTCGCGGCTGCGTGACGCCGTCGCGACACTGGAGAAGCCGCCGGCCTTCCCGGTCATGGTCGTCGACCTCGACGCGTTCGACGCCAATGCCGCGGACCTGCGACGACGCGCGGGCGGCACCCCGATCCGGCTGGCCTCGAAGTCGGTGCGGGTTCCCGCCCTGATCCGGCGCGGACTCGACCAGGAGGGGTTCCGCGGAGTGCTGGCCTACACGCTGGCCGAGGCCCTGTGGCTGGAGGAGCACGAGGTGTGCGACGACCTGGTCGTCGCCTACCCGACCGTCGACCGGGCCGCCCTGTCGCGGCTCGTGGGTTCGCCCCGCGCCGCCGCCCGGATCACCGTGATGATCGACGACCCGGCCCATCTCGACGTCGTGGACTCGGTGCGGGCCTCCACCGCCGTCCCGGTGCGGGTCGCCATCGACATCGATGCCGGGCTGCGGATGGGCCGCCAGCACGTCGGGCCCAAGCGCTCGCCGCTGTACGACGCCGCGGGCGTGGTCGCGCTGGCCAGGTGTGTCCAGGACCGGCCCGGCTTCCGGCTCGTGGGCGCGATGACCTACGAGGGTCAGGTGGCCGGGGTCCAGGACGACGTACCGTCCCAGCGCGCGCGCTCGGCGGTGGTGCGCCGGCTCAAGTCGCTGTCGCTGACCCAGCTGGAGGTACGCCGCCGGGAGATCGCCGACGCCCTCCGGGAGGTGGCCGACCTGGAGTTCTGGAACGCCGGCGGCTCGGGGTCGGTCGAGGCGACCGTCGCGGATCCGGTGGTCACCGAGGTCGCGGCCGGCTCGGGGCTTCTGGTGCCGACGCTCTTCGACCACTACCAGTCCTTCCGGCCGCGGCCCGCGGCGTTCTTCGGCCTGCCGGTGGTCCGCCGGCCATCGCCACAGGTCGCAACCGTGCACGGCGGCGGCTTCGCGGCCTCCGGCCCGGCAGGCAACGACCGGCTGCCCACCCCGTGGGCGCCCCCGGGGCTCCATCTCACCGGGCTTGAGGGGGCCGGGGAGGTGCAGACGCCGCTGACCGGGCCGGCCGCGGCGCTGCTGTCCATCGGAGACCTGGTGTGGTTCCGGCACGCCAAGTCCGGTGAGCCGTTCGAGCACACCGACGTGGTGCACCTGCTCGAGGGCGATCGGTTCGTCGACACGGTGCCGACCTATCGCGGCCATGGCTGTGTCTTCTGAGTGGTCCTCTGAGGACCCCGTCACCCACGTCCTCGACCTCGCCCGGAACCAGCCGCCCACCCTCGGCGAGGGCAGGTTGATCTGCGTGGACGGTCCGGCCGGGTCGGGCAAGACCTCGCTGGCCGCCGAGCTGGACGCGCGGGCCCCCGCTCCGGTGGTCCACGTGGACGACCTGTACGACGGCTGGGACGGGCTGCCGACGGTGGCCGAGCACCTGTCGGGGCTGCTGCGCCCGCTCGCGGAGGGCAGGCCGGGGAGCTACCGGCGCTACGACTGGCACGCGCGTCGGTACGCCGAGACCGTCACCGTGGACCCCGCTCCGCTGCTCGTGGTGGAGGGGGTCGGGTCCGGCGACCGCGCTCACGCGGACCTGTGCACCGTGCTGGTGTTCGTGACCGCGCCCGACGACGTACGACTGGAGCGGGGGCTGGCGCGGGACGGCGACACGATGCGGGAGGACTGGCTCGCCTGGATGACGGCCGAGCGCGCGCACCTTGCGAGGGAAGGGACCCAGGAGCGGGCGGACCTGGTCGTCGAGACCGCCTAGGGCGTGTCAGACGGACTTGAGGAGCTACCTTGCCCGGGTGCTTGTCTTGGTGCGTCACGCGATGCCGGCCCACGGCCCGGACACGCCTGCACGTGACTGGTTGCTCGCTCGGGAGGGTCGGATCGCCGCGCGGTCACTGTGCGCACAGCTCCCCACCGGCGCGCGGCTGGTCGCAAGCTCGGAGCCGAAGGCGATCGCGTCACTCGAGCCGGCCGGCCAGGTGATCCCGGACCCGCGCTTCGATGAGATCTCCCGCGTCGCGGCATACGACGACGTTTCCGGACACAACGCCGGGCGTACGTCGACGGCGCGGACCACACGGACTGGGAGGCCAGAGACGACGTCGTCAGACGCTTCGGGGCTGGGGTCACCCAGCAGATCGCGGCGGCCAACAGTCGGCCGGTGGTGATCGCCTCGCACGGCATGGCGATGACGCTGTGGCTGACAGCAGCCGTCGGTCTGGACGACCCGGGCGCGTTCTGGGCAGACCTGCGGTTCCCCGATGCGCACGTCGTCGACCTTGCGGCCGCGACAGTCGTCCGGCTTGCGAAGTCCGCAGCGGACGCGCGTCCAGGTGGTGCCTAGCCGAGGTTCGGCGGGTGGTCGACCAGGGTCCGGAGCTCGCGGACCGCGACCTTGGCCCGGGCTCCGTCACTCGACTGGATGCCCATGGCGGGCACGGTGTTGCCGTCGGCGAGGTCGAGGGTGACCCACGGCGCGCCGGGCGGCAGCCGCACCGCGAGCACCTCGGCCCACTCGAAGTCGCGGCGGCGGTAGCCGTTCACCACTGTCAGTCGCTCGGGCTCGGCGACCACGCGCGAGCGGACCAGCGCGAACAGGACGGCCAGCATCGCGGCCCCGAATGCGATCACCGTGCCTCGCTGGAACGGCGTGATGGCATCGCGGGTCTCCTCGTCGAAGGTGAACCAGAGGAACAGCGCCATCACGACCAACACGCCAGCCGCGACTCCGCCCGCGATCCGTGGCCCGAGCGGTCGCCAGGTGTGCGGCAACGGGACGGAGGCGGCTTCTGAGGTCACAGTCGGCAGGCGTGGATGTCGGTGAGGATGATCCCCTTCGCCCCGAGGTCCCACAGGTCGTCCATCAGTCGCTGGGCGCCGTCGCGCCGGACCATCGCCCGGACGGCCACCCAGCCCTCGCGATGCAGCGGGGAGATCGTCGGACCCTCGATGCCGGGCGTCAGCGCCACCGCGTCATTGACCCGCTCCGCCTCGATGTCGTAGTCCATCATCACGTAGCTGCGGGCCACCAGCACGCCGTCGAGCCGGCGCTTGAACACCTCGAAGCCCTCCGGCACCGCGCCGGTCCGGGTGATCAGCACCGCTTCTGACACCAGCAGCGCCTCGCCGAACGTCTCCAGCCCGGCCTGACGCATGGTCCCTCCGGTCTCCACCACGTCGGCGATCACGTCGGCCACGCCGAGCTGGATGCTGGTCTCGACGGCGCCGTCGAGCCGGGTCACCGTGGCGTCGATGCCGCGCTCTTCGAGGAACGTCCGGACGATGCCGGCGTACGACGTGGCGATCCGGGTGCCGGCGAGCTGGCCCAGGTCGGTGTACGTCCCGGTGGGGCCGGCGAACCGGAACGTGCTGCGCCCGAACTCCAGCGTCCGCACCTCCTCGGCCTTTGCGCCGGAGTCGAGCAGCAGGTCGCGGCCGGTGATGCCGACGTCGAGGGTCCCCTCGCCGACGTACAGGGCGATGTCGCGGGGCCGCAGGTAGAAGAACTCGACGTCGTTGTCGGCGTCGACGAGCCGCAGCTCCTTGGAGTCGGAGCGCTGTCGGTAGCCGGACTCGCGCAGGATGTCGACGGCGGGCTGAGACAGCGCCCCCTTGTTGGGGATCGCGATGCGCAGCAGAGACATGTCCGGAGACCTCACAGGTGGGCGTAGACGTCGTCGAGCTCGATGCCGCGGGCCAGCATCAGGACCTGGGCGTGGTAGAGCAGCTGGCTGATCTCCTCCGCCGCGCGGTCCTTGCCCTCGTGCTCGGCGGCCATCCAGGACTCCGCGGCCTCCTCGACCAGCTTCTTCCCGATGGCGTGCACACCGGCGTCCAGCGCCTGCACCGTGCCGGAACCATCGGGTCGGGTCCGGGCCTTCTCGCTCAGCTCGGCCCAGAGCTCGTCGAACGTCTTCACGTGCCAAGCCTAGGGTCTGGCGAGGATCGGATCCCGGAGAGCGTCCGCGCGGTGAGCAGCGCGGCGGACGTCGCCTCGTAGCCCTTGTCCTCCTTCGATCCGTCCAGCCCGGCCCGGTCGAGGGCCTGCTGCTCGGTGTCGCAGGTGAGTACGCCGAAGCCCACGGCCACGGTGTGGTCGAGGGCGACCCGGGTCAGCCCGTCGGTGGCCGCCGAGCAGACGTACTCGAAGTGCGGGGTGCCGCCCCGGATCACCACGCCGAGGGCGACGACCGCGTCGTACCCGCGCTGCGCGAGCGCCGAGGCGACCACCGGCAGCTCGAACGTGCCCGGGACGCGAACGATCTCGGTGTCGGTCACCTTGTAGTCGGCCAGGGCGCGTTCGGCGCCGGCGACCAGGCCGTCCATCACCTGTGTGTGCCAGCTCGCCGCGACCACCGCCACCCGCAGGTCGCTGCAGTCGACCGGCTGCTGGTCGGGAGCTCCGTGACCGCTCATCGGTCCGTCTCCAGGTTGGGCAGGTCGTGCCCCATCCGGTCGCGCTTGGTGAGCAGGTAGGCGAGGTTGTGGTCGTTGGGGTGCGGGGTGAGCGGGACCCGCTCAACCACGGGTACGCCGTAGTCCTCGAGCTGGCGGACCTTGTCGGGGTTGTTGGTCAGCAGCCGGACGCTCTCGACCTTGAGGTCGTGGAGGACCTGGGTGGCGGTGCCGTAGTGCCGGGCGTCGGCGGGCAGCCCGAGATCGAGGTTGGCGTCGATGGTGTCGCGGCCGCCGTCCTGGAGCTGGTAGGCCTGCAGCTTGGCGACCAGGCCGATCCCGCGACCCTCGTGGCCGCGCAGGTAGACCACGACACCGCGACCCTCGGCCACGATCCGCTCGAGTGCCTCGTCGAGCTGTGGCCCGCAGTCGCAGCGCCGGCTGTCGAACACGTCGCCGGTCAGGCACTCGGAGTGCACCCGGGTGAGCACCGGGTCGGGGCCGGTGACGTCGCCGTAGACCAGCGCGAGGTGCTCGCTGCCGTCGACGGTGATCCGGTATCCGTACGCCGTGAAGTCGCCGTGCCGCGTCGGCAGTCGGGTCTCGGCCACCCGCTCGACGAGGTTCTCGTTGCGGCGCCGGTAGCGCACCAGGTCCTCGATCGAGATCATCGCCAGCCCGTGCTCGTCGGCGAACTCGCGCAGCTCGGCACTGCGCTTCATGCTGCCGTCGTCGTTGACGATCTCCACCAGCACGCCGGCCGGGGTGAGCCCGGCGAGCTTCGCGAGGTCGACCGCGGCCTCGGTGTGGCCGCGGCGCACCAGCACCCCGCCCTCGCGGTAGCGCAACGGGAACACGTGCCCTGGCCGGGTGATCTCCCACGGCTCGGTCGCGGAGTCGGCCAGCACCCGCACGGTGTGCGCCCGGTCGGCCGCCGAGATGCCGGTCGTGACGCCGTCGCGAGCATCGGTCGAGATGGTGTACGCCGTCCGCAGCTTGTCCTTGTTGTGCGGCGTCATCAGCGGGATCTCGAGGCGGTCCAGCATGTCGGCGGGCATCGGCACGCAGATCACACCGCTGGAGTAGCGGATCGTGAACGCCATCAGTTCCGGCGTGGCCTTGCTGGCCGCGAAGATGATGTCGCCCTCGTTCTCGCGGTCCTCGTCGTCGACCACGATGACCGCCTTGCCGGCGGCGATGTCCTCGATGGCCCGCTCGACGCTGTCGAGCCGGACGTTCTGGGTCATGACTGCTCCTTGGTGTAGGCGCCCACAAGCTTTTCGACGTGCTTCGCGATGACGTCGACCTCGAGGTTCACGGCCTCGCCGGGTTGCTTGATGCCGAGCGTGGTGCGGGCCAGGGTCTCCGGGATCAGCGAGACGGTGAAGCTCTCGTCGGTGACCGTCACGACGGTGAGCGAGACGCCGTCGACCGTGATCGACCCCTTGTCGACCAGGTAGCGCCCCATCCCGTCGGGGAGGCCGATCTCGACGACCTCCCAGTGCTCGCTGGAGGTCCGGGAGAGGATCTCTCCGGTGCCGTCGACGTGGCCCTGGACGATGTGCCCCCCGAGCCGCTTCTCCGCGGTGACCGCGCGCTCGAGGTTGACCCGGGTGCCGGGCCGGAACGCCCCGAGCGAGGTCTTGTCGAGCGTCTCGCGCATCACGTCGGCGGTGAAGACCTCGCCGTCGTGGCTCACGACCGTGAGGCAGCAGCCGTTGACGGCGATCGAGTCGCCGTCGCCCGCGTCGGAGACGACCAGCGGCCCGCGCACGCTCAGGCGTACGGCGTCGCCCTGGTCCTCGATGGCCTCGACCGAGCCGAGCTCCTCGATGATCCCGGTGAACATGGTCAGTCCCTTCCTTCGGCCTGTGGTTCCGTGTGGGGACGCATCAGCAGCCGGACGTTGTCGTCGAGGACGGTGACGTCCTCTACCCGGAGGTGCAGCGCGTCGGAGATCGTGGTGATTCCCAGGTCGCCGACGGCGTTGCGGCCGGCGCCGAGGAGCATGGGGGCGACGTAGGTGACGACCTCGTCGACCAGACCCGCCCGGAGGAACGCCGCGGCCAGCGTCGGGCCGCCCTCGAGGAAGACGTGCTGGCGATCGCGGGCGAACAGCTCCTTGAGCGCGGCGTGCGGATCGCGGGTGCGCAGGTGCAGGCTCTCGGCCTCGCCGTCGAAGATCCGCCGGCTCGGATCGAGGTCGCGCTCCCCCATCACCACCCGCAGCGGCTGGTGGGGCAGCGGCCGGTCGTGCTCGTCGCGCACGGTGAGCCGGGGGTCGTCGACCGCGACCGTGTTGGTTCCGACCAGCATCACGTCGCACAGCGCGCGCAGCCGATGGGTGTCCCGTCGCGCGGCGGCCCCGGAGACCCACCGGGACGTGCCGTCGGCAGCGGCGCTCCGGCCGTCGAGGGTGGTCGCGAACTTCCAGGTGACGTAGGGGCGCTGGTGGTCGACGGCGAAGGTCCACACCGCGTTCAGCTCGCGGGCCTGGTCCTCGAGCAGCCCCGTGGCGATCTCGACCCCGGCCCCCCTGAGCGCGTCCGCTCCCCCGGCCGCCACGGGGTTCGGATCGGGCTGGGCGAAGACGACGCGGCGTACGCCTGCGGCGAGGAGCTTCTCGGCGCAGGGTCCGGTGCGGCCGGTGTGGTTGCAGGGTTCGAGCGTCACGACCGCGGTGGCGCCACGGGCGGCCTCCCCGGCGCGGGCCAAAGCGTCGGCCTCGGCGTGCGGCGTGCCGGCGCCGCGGTGGTAGCCCTCGGCGACAGTGAGTCCGATGTCGTCCAGGAGGACGCACCCGACGCGGGGGTTGGGGCCGAGCGGAACCCCGGGCGTCGCGGCGAGCTCGAGGGCGCGCAGCATCGCCGCCTGCTCGGCCGGCGTGGTGGTCATCTCGCCCCTCGTGTCCGGTCGCGGACTCCGGGGCCGACGGCGCGTCGCTCACGGCCCGGCGAGTGCCGGGACGTTCGACGTCACCTGCGTGCGCTTCCCATCCGGACTTTCACCGTCGGTCCAGGAATTTCACCTGGTCAACCGGTCACTGGCTGTGACCGGGTCGCGGACTTCTGAGCGAAGGAGCTTCGTTCAGTCACCGCCGGCTCGGAATTACACCGACCCCAGAGCACGCGAGCTATCAACTCGTCAGGACAAGCCTGCCACAACGTCGGCACTCACGCCCGCGCCGCCCGAGGTGAGGTCGCCCACAGCGATAGTCCGCCGTGCTGAGCACCCCTCGATGGCGCACGGGAGGTGCCGAGCGCGGCGGACTATCCCGACGACCTGCGAGGGTGGCCTGCATGAGCGCCACCTTCACCCGGCACGACCCGTCCGACGTTCCCGCCCAGCAAGGTGGCTACACCCACGGGCTCGAGGTCTCGCACCCGAGTCGCTGGCTGATGGTCAGCGGGCAGATCCCGGAGCAGCCGGACGCCGCGGTCCCGGACGCCGCGGAGGACCAGGCCCGGGTGATCTGGGCTCACATCAGCGCGGTCTTGGCCTCCGCCTCCATGTCGGTCACCGACATCGTCAAGGTGACGACGTACCTCAGCAGCAGAGACGTCGCGTCGGCCAACACCCAGGTGCGCAACGAGGTCCTCGGCGACCACCGTCCTGCTCTCACCGTGGTCGTGGCGGAGATCTTCGACCCCGCCTGGCTGCTCGAGATCGAGGTCGTCGCGGCGGCCTGACCCGACACCAGCGCCGTGGGGTACGCCGTCGGCGACGGCAGGCTCACCCCCCGGCGGCCTCGGCGCGGGCCCGCAGGTCGCCGACCATCCGGTCCGGGTCGTCGGCGCTGTAGACGGCCGAGCCGGCGACGAACACGTCAGCGCCAGCAGCGGCGCATCGCTCGATGGTCTCCAGCGAGATGCCACCGTCCACCTGCAGCCAGGTCTCGATGCCGTGCTTGTCCATCAGCGCCCGCGCGGTCCGGATCTTCGGCAGGCACAGGTCGAGGAACCTCTGGCCGCCGAAGCCCGGCTCGACGGTCATGATCAGCAGCATGTCGAGCTCGGGAAGCAGGTCCTCGTAGGGCTCGACCGGCGTCGCCGGCTTGAGCGCCATGCTGGCCCGGGCCCCGGCGGCGCGGATCTCCCTGGCCAGCCGGACCGGTGCCCGAGCGGCCTCCACGTGGAACGTCACCGAGCCGGCGCCGGCCTCTACGTACGGCAGCGCGTTGCGGTCGGCGTCCTCGATCATCAGGTGCGCATCGAGCGGGGTGTCGGTGGCCCGGCTGAGCGCCTCGACCATGGTCGGCCCGAAGGTCAGGTTGGGCACGAAGTGGTTGTCCATCACGTCGACATGGATCCAGTCGGCGCTGCCGATCCGGCCCACCTCGGCGCCGAGATCGGCGAAGTCCGCGTTCAGGATGCTCGGCGTGATCTGGATGCCCACGGCGTCACCCTAGTGTCACTCGTCTGGCTCGTCCGGCTCGTCCGGCTCGTCCGGCTCGTCCGGCGTCTCCTTGCCCTCGGCCTCGTCGCGGTCCGCCCACTCCAGCAGCGGGGCGATGTCGAACACGTGGTCGTCGATGTCCTCGTGCAGGTCGCCGAGCTCCGCGAACCGCGTCGGCATCGTGAAGATCGTGAAGTCGTGCGGGTCGCAGTCGTCGATCTCGTCCCAGCGCACCGGCGCCGACACCCGGCCGTCGGGGAAGCCGCGGACGGAGTACGCCGCGGCAATCGTGTGGTCGCGGGCGTTCTGGTTGTAGTCGACGAACAGGTGGTGCGGGTCGCGGTCCTTGCGCCACCAGGTGGTGGTCACGTCGTCGGGCGCGCGGCGCTCGACCTCGCGGGCGAACCCGAGCGCGGCCCGGCGTACGACCTTGTGCCCGTGGTCGGGACGGATCCGGACGTAGATGTGCAGTCCGCTGCCCCCGCTCGTCTTCGGGTAACCCACGGCCCCGAGCTCGTCGAGGATCTCGTGGGCGACGTGGGCCACCCGCTGCACCTGGGCGAAGTCCGACAGAGGTCCGGGATCGAGGTCGATCCGCCACTCGTCCGGCTTCTCGGGGTCCTCGCGGCGGCTGTTCCAAGGATGGAACTCCACCGTCGACATCTGCACCGCCCAGATCACGGACCCGAGCTCGGTGACACAGAGCTCGTCGGCGGTCCGGTTCCAGCGCGGGAAGTGCAGCCGCACCGTCTCGACCCACGGCGGTGCCCCGGCCGGCAGCCGCTTCTGGTGCACCTTGTCGCCGGCCAACCCCTTGGGGAACCGGTGCAGCATGCACGGGCGCTCCCACAGCGCGTTCACGATGCCCGGCCCTACGGACAGGTAGTAGTCGACCAGGTCCCGCTTCGTCGCGCCGCTCTCCGGGAAGTACACGCGCTCGGGGTTGCTGACCCGGATCACCCGGTTGTCGACCTCGATCTCCACCGCGGGCGACTTCGACGCTGCCACGGATCCACCGTAGTGCCGTGCCACGACAGCGGTGGTCAGGTACGCGCCACGTCGAGCAGGTCCAGTGCCAGCCGGTCGTCCGGGTCGTACGGCATCGAGGTCGTCACCCGGTCCGCGAGGCCTGCGAAGCGCCCCCGCAATTCCGCACCGACCGCATCGAGCTCGCCGACCACGGCGAAGGCCTCGAGCATCTCGTCGTCGACCAGGCCACCGAGCTCTGACCATCGATCGGCCTTCGTCAGCGCGTGCGCCTCGTCGTGCAGGTCACCCCAGCCGTGATGCTCCAGCACCGGTCGGTACGCCGGCGTGGACGCGTAGAAGCCGATCTGCCGACGCACTCCGGCGACCGCGGCGGCGACCTGTTCCTCGGTACGGCCGGTCGCGACCATGCACAGCGTCGAGATCTCGAAGGGCTCGCCCGCGCGGCCGTGCGTCTCCCGGCTCCGCCGGACGGTAGGTACGACCACGTCGGCCAGGTAGCTGCGCGACAGCAGCGGATGGCAGGTCAGCCCGTCGGCGACCGCCCCCGCGGCGGCGAGCATCCGCGGGCCGACCGCGGCCAGCCACACTCGCGGGACCGGCTCGTCCAGGGCGCCGGGCGAGAACAGCGGCGGCATCAGCGTGTGCTCGTAGAAGTCGCCGCGGAAGTCGAGCGGGTCGCCGGTCTGCCAGGAGTGCCAGATGGCCCGCAGCGCCACGACGTACTCCTGGATCCGCGCAGCGGGGCGCGACCAGGGCATGCCGTAGCGACGGGTGATGTGCGCCTTGATCTGCGAGCCGAGGCCGAGCACCAGCCGCCCGCCGGACAGCCGCTGCAGGTCGTACGCCGAGTACGCCGTCGCCATCGGCGTCCGCGCGAAGGCGACCGCGACCGAGGTGCCGAGCTCGATCCGCTCGGTGACGGTGGCAGCCAGTGCGAGAGCGACGAACGGGTCGTGCGCCGCCTCGGTGACGAACAAACCTCGGACCGCGCCCCTGCGCTCCGCCTCGCGCGCTATCGCCGCGATCCGTTCGGGCCCGCCGTGGAACGCGATGTCCACCGCGATCTCACCGGTCATGGATGGAGGCTACGGCGAAGCAGCGCCATGAACATCGCGTCGGTGCCGTGCCGGTGCGGCCACAGCTGGACGGTGCCGGGGAGCGGGCCCGCGCAGTCGGGCACACCAGGCAGCAGCGCCGCTGCGTCCTCGAGCACGACGTCGGGCCGGGCCCGCAGGGTCGCGGTGACCACCTCACCGGTCTCCGCAAGCACCGGCGAGCAGGTCGCGTAGACCACGACGCCGCCCGGTCGCACCAGCTCGAGCGCCGCGGCGAGCAGCAGCCGCTGCAGCGGCACCAGGGCGTCCAGGTCGTCGGGCCGGCGGCGCCAGCGCGCCTCGGGTCGGCGGCGCAGCGCGCCGAGACCCGTGCACGGGGCATCGACCAGCACCCGGTCCACCGAGGCGGGCCGCAGCGGTGGTGCCGTGCCGTCGGCGGTGAGAACGCCGGTCACGCCGTCCGCACCGGCCAGCGCGCGGGCGACCAGCCGGGTGCGGTGGTGCTGCCGCTCGACCGCGACCAGGCCGGCGCCGCGCTCTGCGGCCAGCGCGGCGAGCAGGGCGGACTTGCCGCCGGGGCCGGCACACAGGTCCAGCCAGGACGCGTCCGGCCCCTCGATCGGAGTCGCGGCCAGCAACAGGGCCACCAGCTGCGAGCCCTCGTCCTGTACGCCGGCCCGCCCCTCGGCGACCGCCGGCACCGAGCCAGGGCTGCCACCCGACAGCACCACGCCGTAGGGCGAGTACGGCGTCGGGTCGCCCGGCAGCTCGGCCCGCTCCGCGCGTCCCGGCCGGGCCACGAGCGTCACCTTGGGGGACGCGTTGTCCGCAGCGAGCAGCGCTTCGACCTCGGCGTCGCCGACAGCACGTCGCAGCTCCTCGACCACCCAGGCGGGGTGGCTGTGTCTCGTGGCGACGTCGGCGTCGATCTGCGTCATCCACTCCTCGAGGTCGCGCCCGGCGACCTTGCGCAGTACCGCATTCACGAAACCAGCGGCGCTCGACTTGCCCCGCGCTCGGGCCAGCTCGACGCTGGTGCTGATCGCGGCGTGCGCCGGCACGCGCATGCCGAGGAGCTGGTGGACGCCCAGCCGCAGGGTGTCGAGCACCACCGCGTCGACCTTGGTCAGTGGCCGGTTCACGCAGGCGGCCAGCACGGCGTCGTACGTGCCCTGGCGGCGGATCGTGCCGGACGCGAGCTCGGTCGCGAACGCCGCGTCCCGTGCGTCGAGCCGGTGTCGTTCGATCGCCGCGGGCAGCGCCAGGTTGGTGTAGGCGTCGTCCTCGCGCACGGCCCGGAGGACGTCGAGCGCCGCCAGCCGGGCTCGGTCGGCCCTAGGCATCGCCGAAGCGCGGGGCTGCGTCGTCGCGCAGCCCCCGCGCCCAGTCGGCCGCGGGCATCTGTTTCTTGCCGAACGCCTTGACCTCACCGAGTCGCACCGGGTCGGTGCCGGTGCCGACCAGCACGTCGCGCTTGCCGATGCGCAGCTCCCCCGGCGCGAGTCCGTCGGCGTCCGGGACCGGCCGCACCGGGCCGATCTTGATCCGCTCCCCCTCGTGGGTCGACCAGGCCCCTGGAGCGGGAGTGCACGCCCGGATCCTGCGGTCGATGCCCACCGATGGCTCGCTCCAGCCGATCTCGGCGTCCTCGACGCCGATCTTGGGCGCGAAGCTCACCCCGTCGGCCGGCTGCTCGCGCGCCTCGAGCGACCCGTCGGCGATCCCGTCCAGGGTGGCCACCAGCAGGCCCGCGCCACCTTCGGCCAGCCGCGCCAGCAGGTCGCCGGACGTGTCGTCGGGCCGGATCCGCTCGGTCATCACGCCGTACGTCGGCCCGGCGTCGAGCTCCTTGACGATTCGGAAGGTGGTCGCGCCGGTCACCTCGTCGCCGGACCAGATCGCGTGCTGCACCGGCGCCGCTCCCCGCCACGCCGGCAGGCACGAGAAGTGCAGGTTGATCCAGCCGTGCTCGGGGATGCTCAACGCCGACTCGGGCAACAGTGCGCCGTAGGCGACCACCGGGCAGGCCTCGGGCCGCAGGTCGCGCAGCGCGTCCTGGAACTCCGGGTCACGCGGATGGTCCGGCTTGAGCACCGGCACCCCGAGCTCCTCGCCGCGCGCGGCGACCGGGCTGGCGACCAGCTTGCGGCCCCGACCCGACGGCGCGTCGGGACGGGTGACCACGCCGACCAGCTCGTGCCCGGAGCCTGCGATCGCGTCCAGCGCCGGCAGTGCGACCTCGGGGGTGCCGGCGAAAACGACCCTCACAACGCCGATCCGTTCGCTCGCAGTTCGAGCGCACGGTTCCGATGGTCGCTCGCCGGCGGCATGCTCGTGCGCTCTCTCGCTTCGCTCACAACGCCGATCCGTTCGCTCGCAGCTCGAGCGCACGGTTCCGATGGTCGCTCGCCGGCGGCATGCTCGTGCGCTCTCTCGCTTCGCTCACAACGCCGATCCGTTCGCTCGCAGCTCGAGCGCACGGTTCCGATGGTCGCTCGCCGGCGGCATGCTCGTGCGCTCTCTCGCTTCGCTCACAACGCCGATCCGTTCGCTCGCAGCTCGAGCGCACGGTTCCGATGGTCGCTCGCCGGCGGCATGCTCGTGCCCTCTCTCGCTTCGCTCACAACCCAAGTCCACCGGTGGGATGCGGGCTGACCCTCACCGTCGGCCGCTCCACCCCGAACCACTCCGACTCCCGGATCTCCTTCATCGCCGCCTTGCGCGCCGCGGTGTCCAGCCGGTCGATGAACAGCACCCCGTCGAGGTGGTCGGTCTCGTGCTGGATCGCCCGGGCGAGCAGCTCGGAGCCCTCGATAGTCACCGGGTCGCCGTACATGTTGAAGCCCTTGGCGACCACCGAGAGTGCGCGCTTGCAGTCGTAGGTCAGCTCCGGGAGGGACAGGCAGCCCTCGGGACCGTCCTGGATCTCCTCCGACAGGTCGAGCACCGGGTTGATCAGGTGGCCGACCTCGTCGTCGACGTTCCAGGTGAAGGCGCGCAGCCCGACCCCGATCTGCGGCGCTGCCAGGCCCGCCCCGGGCGCGGCCAGCATGGTGTCGGTGAGGTCGGAGATCAGGGTGCGCAGCTCCTTGTCGAAGTCGACGACCTCGATCGCTGGCTTGCGCAGCACCGGGTCGCCGAACAGCCGGATCGGCTGGATGGCCAACGGGAACTCCTCGGGGGTCGACGGCGCGGGCCAGTCTACGAACCGAGGTGTGAGGGTCAGAGCGTGACCGGGTCCACCTGGATGCGTACGGCGTCCAGCTTGCGTCCCGAGCGGGCCCGCTGCAGCTCGCCGAGCGCCCGGGAGAGACGGCCGCCGTGGGCGCGGGGCACCCGGACCACGACCCGCTCCTCGTCGTCCACCGGCACCGGCCCGAGGACCTCGGCTCCCTCCGGCAGGTCCAGCAGCGTGACCGCGTCGTCGACGGCTCCCGGCTCGCCGGTGATGGTGGCCAACCGCGAGGCGGGCGGCAGGTGGGCCTCCTGCCGCTCCCCGATCTCGCGGCCCGCGAACCCGGTCTGGTCCCAGCGCACCAGCGCCTGCACCGCTGGCTCGGCCGGGTCGCCCACGACCAGCGTGGTGCCGCCCGGCCGGACCAGGCCAACGGCGTTGCTCCACCGGCGCAGCGCCTCCTCGCCCGCCCGGAGGTCCGCCCGGGCGAGCAGCAGCCACGCGTCCAGCAGCACCACCGCGGCGTACCCTCCCGCCGCCACCGGCTCGGCGCCGGGCGTCGCCACCACGATCGAAGGGTGGTCGTCGACGTCGGTCAGGATCCGGTCGCGCGCGGAGGTCCAGACCCGGGTCTGCGGAAATGCCCGGCCCAGCTCCTCGGCGGTTCGTGCATCGCCGAGCACCGGAGCGCGCAGCCCGTGCCCGCCGCACTCCGCGCACGACCACGGGTCGGCCGCGGAGCCGCACCAGCGGCAGGCCGGGGGTGTCGTCGGGCCGGTCAGGGTGAGCGGACCCGCGCACGCCTGGCACCGCGCGGGCGTGCGGCAGCGGTCGCAGGCCAGGGCCAGGACGTAGCCGGCGCGCGGAGTCTGCACGAGGACCGGACCCTCCTGCAGCCCGGCCCGGACGGTCTCGTGGGCCTCGTGCGGGATCCGCGCGGCGTGCGGGTCACGGTCGACGCTGTGGTCGCTGGCCCCGGCCACCCGCACGGTCAGCCGGCTGCGGAGCAGGTCGCGCGGCGCGGCGATCTCGTGGGCCCAGCCGGTGCGGAGGAGGTACTCGCCCTCCACGCTGCGCGCAAAGCCGCCCACCAGGGCCGCCGCGCCCTCCCGTTCGGCGCGCAGCAGCAGCGTCTCGCGGGTGTGTGGGTAGGGCGCCCGCGGCTCGGCGTACAGGTCGTCGCCGTCGTCCCAGATGGCCACCAGACCAAGATCGTGCACGGGTGCGAAGGCGGCGCTGCGGGTGCCGACGACGATCCGCCGGGCGCCACGGGCGACGGCGAGGAACTCGCGGTAACGCGTCGCGGGGCCGCCCTCGCTGGTCAGCACCACGTGGTGGCCGGGCCCCAGGACGGTCGTCAGAGCCGCGTCGACCCGGGCGACGTCCTTGACGTCGGGGGCACAGATCAAGGCGCCCCGGCCGCCGGCCGCGGCCGCGCCCGCCGCGTGTGCGAGCAGCGTGGGCCAGTCGTCGCCGGGCGCGGCGCTCCACACCGCGCGAGGGGTGCCGCCGTCGCGGAGGTGCTGCAGGAACGCCGGCGCGTGGTCGTGGTGGCCCCAGGCCACCGCGGCTTCCTCACCGCGCCAGGCGGGCTCGGCCGGCGCCGGGGTCGAGGGCTCCTTCTCGGTGGTGGCGTGCCGCGGCGGCACCGCGAGCCGCAGCACGTCGGACCGCACCCCGGCGTACCGCTGCGCGAGGTCGCCGGCAAGCTCGGCGACCACTGGACTGAGCACTCGCTCGGCGCTCAGCACCCGACGCAGCGGAGTGAGCCGGCCCGGATGGTCGGACTCGTCGGCCCGGCCCACGACGTAGCCGTCGACGTCCTGGCCGGCGAACCGCACCTTCACGCGCACCCCCGGCTGCGCGTCGGCGGCCATCGACGCCGGCACCAGGTAGTCGAACGGGCGGTCCAGGTGAGCCAGCGCGACGTCGACCAGCACCCGCGCCACGGGCTGCTCGGCGGCAGGCTCGGTCTCCACGGCCTTCCTGGCCCGGGTCGTCCGCGCCTTGACCTTCGAGTCCATCACCGACGCGCGAAGACCGGGCAGCAAGTCCTGCTGCCCGGTCTCGTCGCGTGTGGTGCCCGCCATGGCGGCTGTTCTACCAGCCGCCCCGGACTACTGACCGACGGCGGCCTTGAGCGCCTCCGCACGGTCGGTGCGCTCCCAGGTGAACTCGGGCAGCTCGCGCCCGAAGTGGCCGTACGCCGAAGTCTTGGCGTAGATCGGGCGGAGCAGGTCGAGGTCGCGGATGATCGCGGCCGGCCGCAGGTCGAAGACCTCGAGCACGGCCTGCTGGATCTGCTCGTCGGGAACCGTGCCGGTGCCGAACGTCTGGATGAACACGCCGACCGGGTGTGCCTTGCCGATCGCGTAGGCGACCTGGGCCTCGCAGCGGCGGGCCAGGCCGGCCGCGACGACGTTCTTCGCCACCCAGCGCATGGCGTACGCCGCGGAGCGGTCCACCTTCGACGGGTCCTTGCCGGAGAACGCGCCGCCGCCGTGGCGGGCCATGCCGCCGTAGGTGTCGACGATGATCTTGCGGCCGGTCAGGCCGGCGTCGCCCATCGGGCCGCCGATCACGAAGATGCCGGTCGGGTTGACCAGCAGCTTGTAGCCCTCGGAGGAGATCGCGAAGTTGGCCAGGATCGGGTCGATGACGTGCTTCTTGACGTCCGCCTCGAGCGTGTCGAGCGTGATGTCCCCGGCGTGCTGGCTGGACAGGACGACGGTGTCGATGCGGACCGGGCGGTCGTCGGCGTCGTACTCGATGGTGACCTGGGTCTTTCCGTCGGGGCGCAGGTAGGGCAGCGTGCCGTCCTTGCGGACCGCGGTGAGCCGCTCGGCGAGCCGGTGGGCGATCATGATCGGCAGCGGCATCAGCTCGGGCGTGTCGTCGCACGCGTAGCCGAACATCAGGCCCTGGTCGCCGGCACCCTGGAAGTCGAGCTCGTCGCCGGAGTCACCGACCCGGGCCTCGTGGCCCTTGTCGACGCCCTGGGCGATGTCGGGCGACTGCTGGCCGATGGCGATCTGGACGCCGCAGCCGCGGCCGTCGAAGCCCTTCTCGCCGTCGTCGTAGCCGATCTCGACGATCTTGTCGCGCACCAGCCCGGCGATCGGCGCGTAGCTCTTCGTCGTCACCTCGCCGGCGACGACGACCAGGCCGGTCGTCAGCAGCGTCTCGCACGCCACCCGGCTCGTGGGGTCGTCGGCGATCAATGCGTCCAGGACGGTGTCGCTGATCGCGTCTGCGATCTTGTCCGGGTGACCCTCGGTCACGGACTCCGAGGTGAAAAGGCGTCCAGCCACAGTGCTTACTCCGCTCAGGCAGGTGTCGTTCGGTTCAGGATATGTGGTGACCAGCATGCAAGATGGTCATCTCAGGAAACGAATCGGGGCCGCCAACTGTCACGCCCGAAACTGGGTAATCACCTGGTCCCAGATCACGTGGGCCAGGGCGGTTTTCGAGCCGCGCGGCACCTCGACGGCACTGCCGTCGGCGCCGAGGATCACCGCCTCGTTGTCCGGGCTCCCGAACACGGCTCCCCCGCTGACGTCGTTGACAACGAGCAGGTCGCAGCCCTTGCGGGCGAGCTTTGCCCGGGCCAGGTCGAGGACCGAGCCCGAGTCGTCGCCGGTCTCCGCGGCGAACCCGACGATCACCGAGTCGGCGCGGGCGCGGTGCGTGGAGATCTCGTGCAGGATGTCGACGTTCTGCACCAGCGACAAGGTCGGGGCGGAGCCGTCGTCGGCCTTCTTGATCTTGGCCTCGGACACGTCCTGGGCGCGGAAGTCGGCCGGCGCGGCCGCCATCACCACCGCGTCGCACGTGGCGGCCGCGGCGACGACCTCGTGGTGCATCTGGGCGGTGGTCTCGACGCGTACGACCTTGACGCCGGCCGGGTCGGGCAGGCTCACGTTGGCGGCGACCAGGGTGACCTCGGCACCCCGGGCGACGGCGGCCCGGGCCAGCGCGTAGCCCTGGCGCCCCGAGGAGCGGTTGCCGAGGAAGCGGACCGGGTCGAGGTACTCGCGGGTGCCGCCGGCGGAGATCACGACGTGGCGCCCGGTCAGGTCGGCAGGCGCGATCCCGCGGGCCAGGACGTCGAGGGCGACCTCGAAGATCTCCGCGGGCTCCGGCAGCCGGCCCTTGCCGGTGTCGACGCCGGTGAGCCGGCCCTCCGCAGGCTCGATGACCAGGGCGCCGCGCTCCCGCAGCGTGGCGACGTTGGCCTGGGTTGCGGCGTGCTCCCACATCTCGGTGTGCATGGCCGGCGCGAAGACGACCGGGCAGCGTGCGGTGAGCAGCGTGTTGGTCAGCAGGTCGTCGGCCAGTCCGTGCGCCGCCTTGGCCAGCAGGTCGGCGGTCGCGGGCGCGACGATCACCAGGTCGGCGTGCTGGCCGATCCGCACGTGCGGCACCGCCTCCACGCCGGTCCAGACGTCGGTGGGCACCGCCTTGCCGGAGAGCGCCGACCAGGTGGCGGCGCCGACGAACTTGAGAGCCGACTCGGTGGGCACCACCGTGACGTCGTGCCCGGACTCGGTGAACAGCCGCAGCAGCTCGCAGGCCTTGTACGCCGCGATGCCGCCGGAGACCCCGAGGACGACTCGAGGCCGCTCCCCCGGCGGGGAAGCGGCCTCGGCAACGTCGTCGATGGTCAGAGGGTCACTCTTCGTTGGAGCTGAGCGAGGCGTCGAGGGCGGCCTGCTTGGCGGCAGCCTCCTCCGCGGCCAGCTCGGCCGGGTCGACGTCCTCACAGGTGAGGAGGTCGTCGTTGATCTCGCGGAGCGCGATCGACAGCGGCTTCTCCTGCACGTGGGTGTCGACCAGCGGTCCGACGTACTCCAGCAGGCCCTCGCCGAGCTGGGAGTAGTAGGCGTTGATCTGGCGGGCCCGCTTGGCGCTGTAGAGGACCAGTTTGTACTTGCTGTCGGTCTTGGTGAGCAGGTCGTCGATGGGCGGGTTGGTGACACCCTCGGCGGCGATGTTGGGCGCAGACACGCGTAAGCCTCGCTGTAGTGGTTGGGAATCAGGGGCGATCAGGGCGCGACGGCTCCTGGTCGAGCATCATCAAGGTTACCAACTGGTCGGCCGCATCGTGAACTTCGTGGTTGACGATGGTCTCGTCGAACTCGTTCTCGGCGGCCATCTCCTCGCGGGCGGTGTCGAGCCTTCGGGTCCGCTCGTCCTCGCTCTCGGTCCCCCGACCGACCAGCCGTCGGACCAGTTCCTCCCAGCTCGGCGGCTTGAGGAACACGAACAACGCCTCCGGCATTGCGTCACGCACCAGCCGGGCGCCCTGCAGGTCGATCTCGAGCATGGACGGCCGACCCGCCGCCAGTGCCTCCTCGACCGGCTGGCGCGGCGTGCCGTAGCGGGCCGTCTTGTGCACGACCGCCCACTCGAGCAGCTCGTCGGCGTCGACCATCCGGTCGAACTCCTCGTCGGTGACGAACCAGTAGTGCACGCCGTCGACCTCACCCGGCCGGGGCGCCCTGGTGGTGGCGGAGACCGAGATCCACACGTCGGGGTGCCGTTCGCGTACGGCGGCCGCGACGGTGCCCTTGCCGACCGCGGTGGGCCCGGCGAGGACGACGAGACGAGTAGGGCTGGTCTCCGAGGTCACTCGCCGAACTCGCGCTCGAGCGCGGCGACCTGCTTGATGCCGAGCCCGCGGACCCGCCGGGACTCGGCGATCCGGAGCCGCTCCATCAGCTGACGAGCGCGCACCTTTCCGAGTCCGGGCATGGACTGCAGCAGGTCGATGACGCGCATCTTGCCGATCACCTCGTTGGTCTCGCCCTCGCGGAGCACGTCGACGATCGAGGCGCCGGAGTTCTTCAACCGGTTCTTGATCTCGGCTCGCTCACGACGGGAAGCGGCGGCCTTGTCGAGGGCCGCCTGTCGCTGTTCGGGGGTCAGCGGGGGCAGGGCCACGTGTGCAGATCCTTCTTCGCGGAGGTGAGGCGGGGGGAGCAGCCCGCCGGGGCCAATCTAGTCAGAACTCCACGGCAGCGGCAATTGCGCGGCTAGAGCGTGAGGGGTGTCTTGCACACGTCACGGGCCTGCTGCTCGACGCCGTTCAGGGCCTCGGACATCTCGGGAGTGACCAGTGCCTGGGCGGCCGCGTCGATCGCGTCCTTCTCCTCATCGGTCAGGCCGGCGGGCGGTCGCTTCCGGTCGTACGTCGCCGGGTCGACATCGGCGTCCTCGAGCGCGGAGACCAGGTCGCCGATCCGCGAGGTGACGGTGTCCCACTCGTCGCTGATGTCGTCGGGCGCCTTGGCCGCCAGCTTCTCGAACTCCGGCAGCGCCTCGATCAACCCGGTGGCGTCGCCCTCGGCCAGGTCCTCGGACAGGGCCGGGCGCTGCTTCTCGACCTCCTTGCAGTACGTCGCGAACGGGTCGTCGTCGTCGCCGCAGCCGACCAGCAGAACCGAGAGGGTCGCGACCAGGACCAGCGCCCCGGCTCGGGTGCCTTCCCGGCTCACCCCGTCAGGCCGCGCAGCTCGTCGTTCGCCCTGGCGACGGCGTCGCGCATCGCGCCGCGGTCGGGGCCGAGCCGCAGCACCTCCCGCGACGAGCTGGGGACGACGTGCCGCGCGGCGGCGCCGAAGATCCGGCCGATGTCGCCCGTGGTGCCTCCCTGGGCGCCGTACCCGGGCGCCAGGATCGGACCGTTGAAGTCGAGGTCGAACCCCGGCTCGGGGATGGTGGCGCCGATCACCGCGCCGAATGAGCCGAGCGGCACCGCCTCGGCGTTGAGCTCGCGCAGGTGCTCGATCATCCGGCCACCCACGGTGGTGCCCGCGGTGGTCGCTCCCTGCACCTCGGCGCCCTCCTTGTTGGACGTGAGAGCGAGCACGAACACACCGGCGTCATGCTTGCGCGCGGTGTCGATCATCGGCGCGATCGAGCCGAAGCCCAGGAACGGGCTGGCCGTGATCGCGTCGACGGCGAGCGGCGAGGTCTGGTCGAGGTAGGCGTCGGCGTACGCCTGAGACGTCGAGCCGATGTCACCACGCTTGACGTCGAGCAGCACCAACGCGCCGGCGGCTCGGCACTCGCGAACGACGCGTTCGAGCACGGCGATCCCAGCGCTGCCGAAGCGCTCGAAGAACGCCGACTGGGGTTTCACCATCGAGACGTACGGCGCCACCGCCTCCACCACGGTGAGCGCGAACGTCTCCAGGCTCGCGACGCCGTCGATCAGGTCCCAGTCGTGCAGGAGCTCCGCATGCGGATCGATGCCGACGCAGAACGGTCCGCGGTCGGCGATGGCGGTGTGCAGGCGGGTTCCGAAGGTCACGAAGCGACTCCTTTGATGATCCGGCGGGGCCAGGCGGGCCCCTCGTAGATGAACGCGGTGTAGCCCTGCAGGAGGGTGGCGCCGGCGTTGAGCCGGGCGCGGGCGTCGTCGGGGGTGGTGATCCCGCCGACGCCGACGAGGGTCAGGGACGGGCCGACGCGATCGCGGAGCATCCGCATGACGGCGTCGGCGCGCTCGGTGAGCGGGCGCCCCGACAGTCCCCCCGCGCCGATCCCCTCGATCGTGGCGGCATCGGTGGCCAGCCCCTCCCTGGAGATCGTGGTGTTGGTCGCGATCATCCCGTCCAGGCCCACGGCGACCGCCAGGTCGGCGACTTCCAGCACGTCCTTGTCGGCGAGGTCCGGGGCGATCTTCACCAGCAGCGGCACCCGGTTGTCCGTCACCTCGTCGGCGACCCGGCGCACCTGCTCGAGCAGCGGCCGCAGCCGGTCCACGGCCTGCAGGTCGCGCAGGCCCGGAGTGTTGGGCGAGCTCACGTTGACGACCAGGTAGTCGGCGTACGGCGCCAGCAGCAGCGTGCTCTTCTCGTAGTCGGCCTCGACCGCGGCCTGGTCGTCGTCGGGCACCGCCTTGGTCTTGCCGATGTTGATGCCGAGCACCGGCCCGGGGCGGCCGCGTCTGCGCCGTACGCGGCGCGCCAACCGCGCGGCCACGACCTCGGCGCCGTCGTTGTTGAACCCCATCCGGTTGACCACCGCGCGGTCCTCCGGCAGCCGGAACAGCCTGGGGCGCGGATTGCCCGGCTGCGCCTCGCCGGTGACCGTGCCGACCTCGACGTGCCCGAAGCCCAGCGCCGCCAGCGCGTCGATGCCCACTGCGTTCTTGTCGAACCCCGCCGCCAGGCCGAGCACGTTCGGGAAGGTGAGGCCCATGGCCGCAACGGGTCCCCCGGGCGTGCTTCGCCGGCCCAGCACGGGCCGGGCGGCGCGGATGGCCCGGAAACCGAGGCGGTGCGCCTTCTCGGCGTCGAGGCGCCGGAAGCCGTGGTCGAACAGCGCGCGGTACATCAGGTGCGTCGCGCCCAGTCCTGCAGCGACCGCACCCCGATGTCGCCGCGCTTGAGCGCCTCGATCCCCTGCACCGCGGCGCCGAGTCCCTGGACGGTCGTGACGCACGGGATGTTGGCGCGCACGGCGGCGGTGCGGATCTCGTAGCCGTCGAGCCGTGCCCCGCCGCTGCTGTCGCCGTACGGCGTGTTGACGACCAGCTGGATCTCGCCGCCGAGGATCAGGTCGACCGTGGTCGGCTGGCCCTCGGGGCCCGGACCTTCGTGCTGCTTGCGGACCACGGTGGCCTGGACGCCGTTGCGGCGGAGCACCTCGGCGGTTCCCTGGGTCGCCAGGATCTCGAAGCCCTGGTCGGAGAGCACCTTGATCGGGAAGATCATGTGCCGCTTGTCGCGGTTGGCCATGCTCACGAAGACCCGGCCGCTGGTGGGCAGGGGGCCGAACGCCCCCGCCTGGGACTTGGAGAACGCGGTGCCGAAGTCGGCATCGAGGCCCATCACCTCGCCGGTCGACTTCATCTCCGGTCCGAGAACCGTGTCGACGTTGCTGCCGTCGCGCGCCCGGAACCGGTTGAACGGCATCACCGCCTCCTTGACCGCGATCGGCTGGTCCGGCGGCAGGGTGCCGCCGTCGCCCTCCACGGGCAGTACGCCGGCGGCCCGGAGCTCCTTCACGGTCTCCCCCAGCATCAGCCGCGCCGCGGCCTTGGCCAGCGGGGTGGCCGTCGCCTTGGAGACGAACGGCACCGTGCGACTGGCCCGCGGGTTGGCCTCGAGCACGTAGAGCACGTCGGAGCCGAGCGCGAACTGGATGTTGAGCAGGCCGCGGACCCCGACGCCCCTGGCGATCGCCTCGGTGGCCTCGCGGATCCGGTCGACCTCGGCCGCTCCCAGGGTGATCGGCGGCAGCGCGCACGACGAGTCGCCGGAGTGGATGCCGGCCTCCTCGATGTGCTCCATCACGCCGCCGAGGTAGAGCTCCCCGCCGTCGTACAACGCGTCGACGTCGATCTCCACCGCATCGTCGATGAACCGGTCGACGAGCACCGGGTGGGCCGGGCTGATCTCGGTGGCTCGCTCGATGTAGCCGCGCAGCGACGCCTCGTCGTAGACGATCTCCATGCCGCGCCCGCCGAGGACGTACGACGGCCGCACCAGCACCGGGTAGCCGATCTCGTCGGCGATCTCGCGGGCGTCCTCGAAGCTGGTGGCGGTGCCGTGCTTGGGAGCGGGCAGCCCGGCCCGGTGCAGCACCCGCCCGAACGCGCCCCGGTCCTCGGCGAGGTGGATCGCCTCCGGGGAGGTGCCGACGACGGTCACGCCGTGGTCCTTGAGCCCCTGTGCGAGCCCGAGCGGGGTCTGGCCCCCGAGCTGGCAGATCACGCCCGCGACCGGGCCGGCCTGTTCCTCGGCGTGCACCACCTCGAGCACGTCCTCGAGCGTGAGCGGCTCGAAGTAGAGCCGGTCGGAGGTGTCGTAGTCGGTCGAGACGGTCTCGGGGTTGCAGTTGACCATCACGGTCTCGTAGCCGGCCTCGCTCAGCGCGAGCGACGCGTGCACGCAGGAGTAGTCGAACTCGATCCCCTGCCCGATCCGGTTCGGACCGCTGCCCAGGATGATCACCGCCGGCCGCTCGCGGGACGCCACCTCGGTCTCCTCGTCGTACGACGAGTAGTGGTACGGCGTGGCCGCCGCGAACTCCGCCGCGCAGGTGTCGACGGTCTTGTAGACCGGGCGGATGCCGAGCGCGTGCCGGACTCCGCGCACCACGTCATCGGTCATCCCGCGGATCTTGCCGACCTGGGCGTCGGAGAACCCGTGCCGCTTGGCCCTGCGCAGCACATCGGGCGTCAGCTCGGGCGCGGCGGTGACCTCGGCGGCGATCTCGTTGATCAGCAGCAGCTGGTCGATGAACCACGGATCGATCCGGGTCGCCTCGAAGACCTCGTCGGGGGTGGCTCCCGCACGCAGCGCGTCCATCACCTTGCGCAGGCGTCCGTCGTGCGGCGTCCGGATGTCGTCGAGCAGTCGGTCCTTGTCGAGATCGACCCACTCCTGGTGCCAGTCGAAGACGGCGTCCTTGCTCTCCAGGCTGCGCAGCGCCTTCTGCAGCGCCTCGGTGAAGTTGCGGCCGATCGCCATCGCCTCGCCGACCGACTTCATGTGCGTGGTCAGCGTCGGGTCGGCGCCCGGGAACTTCTCGAAGGCGAACCGAGGCACCTTCACGACGACGTAGTCCAGGGTCGGCTCGAAACTGGCCGGAGTCTCCTGCGTGATGTCGTTGGGGATCTCGTCGAGGGTGTAGCCGATCGCCACCTTGGCGGCGATCTTGGCGATCGGGAAGCCGGTGGCCTTCGACGCCAACGCGCTGGACCTGGAGACCCGGGGGTTCATCTCGATCACGACGATCCGGCCGTCGTCGGGGTTGACCGCGAACTGGATGTTGCACCCACCGGTGTCGACGCCGACCTCGCGGATCACGCCGATCGCGATGTCGCGCAGCCGTTGGTACTCCCGGTCGGTGAGCGTCATCGCCGGCGCGACGGTGATCGAGTCGCCGGTGTGCACGCCCATCGGGTCGACGTTCTCGATCGAGCAGACGATCACGACGTTGTCGGCGGTATCGCGCATCACCTCCAGCTCGTACTCCTTCCAGCCGAGGATCGACTCCTCCAGGAGCACCTCGGTGGTCGGGCTGGCGTCGAGGCCCGCGCCGGCGATGCGGTGCAGGTCGTCCTCGTCGTAGGCCAGCCCCGAGCCCGCCCCGCCCATCGTGAAGCTGGGCCGCACCACGACCGGGTAGCCGAGCACGCCCGCCGCGGCGAGGCACTCGCCCATGGTGTGGCAGATCTCCGAGCGGGCCACCTCGGCGCCCCACTCGTCCGGCAGCGACTCGACGACCCGCTTGAAGGACTCGCGGTTCTCGCCCTTCTCGATCGCCTCGATCGAGGCGCCGATCAGCTCCACGCCGTACTTCTCCAGCACGCCGGCCTCGGCCAGGCTCATCGCGGCGTTCAGGGCGGTCTGGCCGCCGAGCGTCGCCAGCAACGCGTCGGGGCGCTCCTTGGCGATCACCTTCTCGACGTACTCCGGCGTGATCGGCTCGACGTAGGTCGCGTCCGCGAACTCCGGGTCGGTCATGATCGTCGCCGGGTTGGAGTTGACCAGCACGACGCGCAGGCCCTCCTCCTTGAGGACCCGGCAGGCCTGGGTACCGGAGTAGTCGAACTCGCAGGCCTGCCCGATCACGATCGGGCCGGAGCCGATCACCAGGACGCTCGCGATGTCGCTGCGGCGCGGCATCAGTCGTTCTCCATGAGGTCGCAGAACCGGTCGAAGAGGTACGCCGCGTCGTGCGGGCCGGCCGCCGCCTCGGGGTGGTACTGCACGGAGAACGACTTCAACCGACCCCCGTCGTCACGCAGCTCGAGGCCCTCGACCACGTCGTCGTTGAGGCACACGTGGCTGACCGTGGCGACGCCGTACGGCGTGACCGTCGCTTGGTCGAGGGGCGCGTCGACCGCGAAACCGTGGTTGTGCGCGGTCACCTCGACCTTGCGGGTGGTCCGGTCCATGACCGGCTGGTTGATGCCCCGGTGGCCGTACTTCAGCTTGTAGGTGCCGAACCCGAGCGCCCGGCCGAACAGCTGGTTGCCGAAGCAGATGCCGAAGTACGGCAGCCCGCGTTCGAGGGCTCCCTGCAGCAGCTCGATCTGGCTGGTCGTGGCGGCCGGGTCGCCGGGGCCGTTGGAGTAGAAGAGCCCGTCAGGCTCGACGGCCAGCACTTCGTCGAGGGTGGCCGACGCCGGCAGCACGTGCACCTCGATGCCGCGCTCCGCCATCCGGTGCGGGGTCATCGACTTGATGCCGAGGTCGAGGGCGGCCACCGTGAACCGCCGCTCGCCGGCGGCCGGGATCACGTAGGTCTCACCCGTCGACACCTCGCCGGCCAGCTCCGCTCCCGCCATCGGTGCGGCCGCCCGCACTCGTTCCAGGAGCTCGGCGGGGTCGGTGCCCCCGGAGGAGATGCCGACCCGCATCGCGCCTCGCTCGCGCAGGTGCCGGGTGAGCGCGCGGGTGTCGATGCCGGAGATCCCGACCACACCCTGCGCCCGCAGCTCGTCGTCCAGGCTGCGCCGGGAGCGCCAGCTGCTCGGCACCCGCGCGGGGTCGCGCACGACGTACCCCGCCACCCAGATCTTGCGGCTCTCGGGGTCCTCGTCGTTGACGCCGGTGTTGCCGATGTGAGGGGCAGTCATCACCACCACCTGCCGGTGGTAGGACGGGTCGGTCAGAGTCTCCTGGTAGCCGGTCATGCCGGTGTTGAAGACCGCCTCGCCGAACGTCTCCCCCACGGCGCCGTAGGCGTCGCCGTGGAAGGTCCGCCCGTCCTCGAGGACCAGGACTGCACCGCTCATGCGAGGCCCACCATCTCGGCGCTGACCTGGCGCAGTCGGGCGGCGACCTGGTCGTCCCGTGCGATCTCGGACGGCTCCTTGAGCCGGTCGTCGTCGTAGTAGCCGCCGGTCGCGCCCTCGACGCCCGGATCGATGGCGAGGTAGGTGATGTTCGCGCCGCCCTCGGCCGGGCTGCGCATCCACCGCTTCATGACCGCCAGCACCGGCCGAGCGAACCACGGGGCGCCGGACCAGATCTTGGTCGCCACGGAGCCGGGGTGCAGCGCGTTGACGGTGACGCCGGTGCCGGCGAGCTCGGCGGCCAGTCTCCGGGCGTGCAGCACGTTGGCCAGCTTGGAGCGGCTGTAGGCCCGCATGATCGTGTAGCCCTTCTCGAAGCCGAGGTCGTCGAAGTCCATGGTTCCCGGGAAGTGCCCCGTTGATGCGGTGATCACGATCCGAGCCGGCGCACTGGCCACGATCACGTCCTTCAGCTCCTCGGTGAGCAGGAACCCCGCCAGGTGGTTGACCTGGAACGTCGCCTCGTAGCCGTCGTCGGTCAGCGTGCGGGAGGCGTAGACGGTGCCGGCGTTGTTGACCAGCACGTCGATCCGGGGGCAGACCTCCCGGATCCCCTTGGCCGCGACGCGCACGCTGTGCAGCGACTCGTAGTCGGCGACCACGGAGTCGACGCCGGCCGCCCCGGCCGCGCGCACCTCGGCCGCGGCCGCGGCGAGCTTCTCCGGGTTGCGACCCACCAGCACCAGGCGGTGCCCCTCCGCGGCGATCTGCAGCGCGGACTCCAGCCCGATCCCCGCGGTGGCGCCGGTGATGACGACGGTCCGGGGTGGGGTCACTGCAGCTTCCCGTCGAGGACGGTGGCCTTGCCGCGCAGGAAGGTGGCGACCACCCGCCCGGGCAGCTCCATCCCGGCGTACGGCGTGTTGCGCGACAGCGACGCCGAGTCCGACGCCTCGATCGTGCGCCGAGCGGACGGGTCGTAGAGGACGACGTTCGCGGGCGCCCCCTCCTCGATCGGACGGCCATGGTCGGCGACCCGGCCGATCCGCGCGGGGGCGTAGGACATCCGCTCGGCGACCCCGGCCCAGTCGAGCAGGCCGGGGTCGACCATCGTCGCCTGCACGATCGACAGCGCGGTCTCCAGGCCGAGCATCCCGAACGCGGCCGCCGCCCACTCGCAGTCCTTGTCCTCGTGAGGGTGGGGTGCGTGGTCGGTGGCGACGATGTCGATGGTGCCGTCGGCCAGACCCTCGCGAAGTGCCTCGGTGTCGGCGGCCGAGCGCAGCGGCGGGTTGACCTTGTAGATCGGGTCGTACGTGGCCGCCAGCTCGTCGGTGAGCAGCAGGTGGTGCGGGCACGCCTCGGCGGTGACGTTCCAGCCCTTCCGCTTCGCGTCGCGGACGATCTCGACCGAACCTGCGGTCGAGACGTGGCAGACGTGCAGCCGCGACCCGACGTGCGCCGCCAGCAGGCAGTCGCGTGCGATGACCGCCTCCTCGGCGACCGCGGGCCAGCCGGCGAGGCCGAGTCGCCCGGACAGCTCGCCCTCGTTCATCTGGGCGTTCTCGGTGAGCCGTGGCTCCTGGGCGTGCTGGGCGACCACGCCGTCGAACGCCTTGACGTACTCCAGCGCGCGGCGCATCAGCACCGCGTCGCTGACGCACTTCCCGTCGTCGGAGAAGACCCGGACGCGGGCCGCGGAGTCGGCCATCGCGCCGAGCTCGGCCAGCCGCTCCCCGGCGAGCCCGATCGTGACCGCGCCGACCGGGTAGACGTCGCAGTAGCCGGCCTCGCGGCCCAGCCGCCACACCTGCTCCACCACCCCGGCCGTGTCGGCCACGGGGTCGGTGTTGGCCATCGCGTGCACGGCGGTGAAGCCGCCCATCGCCGCCGCCCGGGTGCCGGACTCGACGGTCTCGGCGTCCTCGCGGCCGGGCTCGCGCAGGTGCGTGTGCAGGTCGACCAGGCCGGGAAGGGCGATCAGCCCGGTGCCGTCGACCTCGTCCAACCCCTCGTTGGTTGCGGAAGGCGCGCTAGCGCCTGTCTCTAACCCCACGGCCGAGACCACGCCGTCCTTCAGCACCAGGTCGGTCGGCTCCGCGCCGAGGATCGACACGTTCCGGATCAGGTAGCCGGTGCTCATTGGTCGATCTCCTCGGGCAGGGTGGACTCGGAACCGCTCAGCAGCAGGTAGAGCACCGCCATCCTGACGGCCACCCCGTTGGTCACCTGCTCGACGATCACGGAGCGAGCGGAGTCGGCGACGTCCGCGGTGATCTCCATGCCCCGCACCATCGGGCCCGGGTGCATCACGATCGCGTGGTCGAGCAGGGTGCCCATCCGGCGCGCGTCCAGACCGTAGCGCCGGGAGTACTCGCGGGCGGTCGGGAAGAACCCGCCGTTCATCCGCTCCCGCTGGACCCGCAGCATCATCACGACGTCGGCCTTCGGCAGCACCCCGTCGAGGTCGTACGACGTCTCGACGCCCCAGGTGTCGACGCCGACCGGGAGCAGCGTCGGCGGGGCGACCAGGGTGACCTCGGCGCCCAGGGTCTGCAGCAGCAGCGCGTTGGAGCGGGCCACTCGGCTGTGCAGTACGTCGCCGATGATCACCACCCGACGGCCGTCCAGGGAGCCGAGGTGGCGCCACATCGTGAACGCGTCGAGCAGCGCCTGCGTGGGGTGCTCGTGGGTTCCGTCGCCGGCGTTGACCACGCTGGAGCGGACCCACCCCGAGTGGGCGAGCCGGTGCGGGGCTCCGCTGGCGCCGTGCCGGACGACGACCGCGTCGGCGCCCATCGCCTCGAGGGTGAGCGCGGTGTCCTTGAGGCTCTCGCCCTTGGACAGGCTGGAGCCCTTCGCGGCGAAGTTGATGACGTCCGCTGAGAGCCGCTTGGCGGCAGCCTCGAAGGAGATCCGGGTGCGGGTGGAGTCCTCGAAGAACAGGTTCACCACGGTGCGCCCGCGCAGGGCGGGCAGCTTCTTGATCGGCCGGTCGGCCAGCGACAGCATCTCCTCGGCGGTGGTGAGGACCTGTTCGGCGTCGTCGCGGCTCAGGTCGGCCGCACTCAGCAGGTGGCGCTTCACGAGCTTCCTCCATCCGGGGTGCCGTCAATCGAGACGGCGTCCACGCCGTCGGACTCCTCGAGGCGCACGCTGACCCGCTCCACCAGCGACGTGGGCAGGTTCTTGCCGACGAAGTCGGCGCGGATCGGGAGCTCCCGGTGGCCGCGGTCGACGAGGACCGCGAGACGCACCCCGCGGGGCCGGCCGACGTCGTTCAGGGCGTCGAGCGCGGCGCGGATGGTGCGCCCGGAGAACAGCACGTCGTCGACCAGGACCACGGTCTTGTCGTCGATGCCGCCCGGTGGGATCTCGGTCGGCAGCAGCGTGCGGGCCGGCTTCATCCGCAGGTCGTCGCGGTACATCGTGGTGTCGAGCGACCCGACCGGAACGTCGAGGCCCTCCACCGCGGAGATCCGCTCGGCGATCCGCCGGGCCAGCGGCACACCGCGGCTGGGGATGCCGAGGAGCACGAGGTCACTCGCACCCTTGTTGCGTTCGAGGATCTCGTGGGAGATCCGGGTCAGTGCCCGGTGGATGTCACGGGCGTCGAGAACAACTCGACCGTTCGGCGGGGAGTCCGCCGGTGCAGGCTGGGCGCACACGAAGCGCTTGACCTCCTTCTCCGCCTCACGGGACGGCTCGTTAAAGGATGTCTGTCGACGCTCACCTTACTGACGCCCGGCGGCGGAACGTGAATCAACGCTCCGACTTCTCACGACCCGGACGAATCGTTGGTCGAGCAGCTGTGTGCGGGCGAGGAACGAGCCAGGACACAGCGTCGTCGAGACCCCCGCAGCCGGAGCAGACGCAACCCGGCTCGGTGACGGACCCTTTCCCACTACGGGTCTCGACGACGCTCGCTGGCGCTCGCTGCTCGACCAGCGACGGCTCCTTCGCAGCGACGAATGTCGGTGGGCGCGACCAGGATGTTGGGAAGACGACCAACTCTCGGGAGGAGCCTCATGCCCCAGCCGCCGTACCCCGACGACGTCCGCGAGCTGCTCCGCAGGCCCAACCCCGCCGTGGTTGCGACGCTCAGATCCGACGGGCATCCGGTGTCCGTGCCGACCTGGTACCTGCTGGAGGACGACGACCGCGTCTTGGTGTGCATGGACCACAGCAGGGTCCGGCTGCAGCACCTGCGCCGGGACCCCCGCATCACTCTCACCGTGCTCGACCAGGAGGACTGGTACACCCACGTCACCCTGATCGGACGGGTCGAGGAGATGGGCGACGACGAGGGCCTGCGCGACAGCGACCGGCTGAGCACGCACTACCGCGGCCGCCCCTACGACGACCGCCGGAGCCCGCAGGTCAGCGCCTGGATCTCGGTGGACCGCTGGCACGGCTGGGGCAAGGCACGCGGCTAAGTCCCCAGCACGTTCCGGCTCGGGCGGGAGTGCTCAGAGGGCCTCCGCCATGCCGGCGCAGGCGCGGAGCCAGGACTCCCGCGTGCCCTCGGACAGCTGGGCGTAGGGCACCACCGAGCCGGACACCAGGATCGGGTCGTAGGGCACCCGGTAGACGGCGCGCGTGCGTTGCTCGTAGACCTGCTCGAGGTCGTGCGCGAGCTTGGTGTCGACGTGGTCTGAAGGATCGGAGATGACGCTGATCGTCTTGCGCTTGAGGTCGGCGTACCCGGCGTCCTGGAGGGCGTCGAGCATCCACAGCCCGCTGTAGCCGGTGTCCTCGCGAACCGTGCTGGTCACGATCAGCAGGTCGGCGGCCTCAGCGGCCGCGAGCCAGTTCTCGGCGCGCATGTTGTTGCCGGTGTCGACCAGGATGACCCGGTAGAAGCGCTCGAGCAGCTGGTGGACCTCCTTGAAGTCCTCGGCGCGGATCATCCCGGTCACGTCGGGCCGCTCGTCCGAGGCGAGGACGTCGAAGTGAGCGTCGCCCTGCGACCGCACGAAGGCCCCGAGGTCGCCGATCCGGGACTGGTAGACGTCCTTGAACCGCTCCAGGTCCTCCAACAGCTCACGGGTGGTGTTGCGGTGGGAGCTGCGGGTGCCGCGGATGCCGAGCGTCCCGCGGGTCTCGTTGTTGTCCCAGGCGACCACGCCGCCGCCGCGGACAGTGCCGAACGTGTACCCCGCGGCGAGCACCCCGGTGGTCTTGGCGGCGCCGCCCTTGGGGTTGATGAAGGCGATGGTGCGCGGCCCGTCGAAGTCCTTCTGGATGGCGTGCCTGGCCTCCTCGTGGACCTGTTCCTTCGCGCCCATCCGCGGCTTGACCAGCCCGCCGGACCAGCGACGGACCCGCCCGCGCCAGCCCCAGTTGGCCGGTCCCAGCTCCTTCTCGCCGTCTCGCCGGTCGAGGAAGTCGGTGGCCGTCATGAACCGCCGCGGCTCATCCGGGGGCGCGGCCGGCGGCGGTGCGTGCGGCGGCGGCGGCGCCGACGGCGGGGCGGACCGGGGCACTGCGGGGACCTGGATCGTGTCGTCGGTGCGCACCGCCTGCGGCCACGACGGCTGGGGTGCCTGCGGGTCCCGGGCCGCCACCGGGGGCGCAGGCGGCGGGCCGGACGGCGGCGGTGGGCTTGAGAACCCGGGGATGGGATCGCTCAGCGGGTCACCCTGCGCCTTCGCGGGTGCCGCCGTACGTGTGGACTCCTCGACCTGCTGTTTCGCGAACCGTTCGAGGTCCTCGGCGGTGAACAGCCGATCACTGGTATCGCCGTGCACTGGATCCTGGGACATGTCGTACCTCCGAGAACGCTCCGGGTGGCGTGCCCTGCTACGCCGACCCTATGTCACGCATATGCCCAGTTCAGACCAGGTCCAACCGCCCCACGGCAGACTCCACGGCGCGGTGCAGCGTGGGGTAGGCGTAGTGCATCGTGCGGAGCGTCGCGACCGGAACCTCCGCATGCACGGCCGTCACCAGCATCGACAGGATCTCGCCGGCGGCCGGACCCACCACGGAGGCCCCGACCAGGATCCCGCGCTCGCGGTCGGCGACCAGCTTGATGAAGCCACCCTCCTTGAGGATCCAGCCACGTGTCCCCAGGCCCTCGTCCAGCCCCGTGCTGACGTCGATCCCCTGGTCGCGTGCCTGAGCCTCGGTCAGGCCGACCCCGGCCACCTCGGGCTGGGTGAACGTCACGTGCGGCACTGCCCGGTAGTCGGCCCAGGGGCCGTCCTCGCCGAGCAGGTCGCGGACCGCGACCGCTGCTTGGTACATCGACATGTGCGTGAACGCGCCCTTTCCAGTGACGTCGCCGATCGCCCACAGTCCGTCCTGGACGCGCATTCGCTCGTCGGTCTCCAGGGTGCGCGCCTGCGGATCCAGGCCGACGCTGTCCAGCCCGAGCTCGGCGAAGTTCGGCTTCCGGCCGGTGGCCACGAGCAGCTTGTCGCCGGTTACCGACACGTCGCCGAGGTCGACGGTGAACCCGCCGTCGGCGTACGCGACCGATGCGATGGAGACACCCGTGAGCACCCGCATCCCGGCGGCGGTCAACGCCCCTTCGAGGGCGGCCGACGCCTCGGGCTCCTCCGGTGACACGATCCGCGGCGCTCCTTCCAGGATCGTCACCTCGACCCCGAAGGCGTGCAGCGCCTGAGACAGCTCGACCCCGATCGCTCCCCCGCCGATCACCAGCATCGAGCCCGGCAGCTCCTTGAGCTGGACTACGTCACGGTTGGTCCAGTACGGCGTGTCAGCCAGACCGTCGATCGGCGGGATCACCGGGTCGGTGCCGGGGTTGAGCACCACGCCGCGCCGGCAGACGTACGTGTGGTCGCCGACCTCGACCTGCCGATCGCCCGTGAGCCGGCCGGTGCCTCGGGCGAATGTCACCCCGGCGTCCTCGAGGCGCTTGACCGCGACCGTGTCGTCCCAGTCGTCAGTGGCCTCATCGCGGATCCGCTCGGCCACCGGGGTCCAGTCGGGGTGCACCTCCGCGCTCCCGGCCCTACCTCTGATGCGGCGCGCCTCGTCGAGCGACGCGGCGGCTGACAGCATCATCTTCGAGGGCACGCACCCGTAGTAAGGGCACTCGCCCCCCACCAGGCGGCTCTCGACGGCGACCACGTCGAGACCTCCCTCCGCGAGCCGGGATGCGACGTACTCGCCTCCCGGCCCCTGCCCGATCACCACGACATCCACTTCGGTGCTTGCCGACATGCGGTCAGCCTCCCACGATGTGCCCATGCGCACCCCCACTCGACGCCTCTTTCTCGGCGCCGGCCTGGCCGGCGGGGCCGCCCTGGTGGCGGGCTGTACCGACGACGCTCCCTCCTCAGAAGCCGGCGCCCCGTCGACCTCCCCGGACCCGCGCGCCTGGGATCCCCAGGACTGGGACTCCATCCGCGCCCAGTTCCTGCTCGACCCGGAGCTGGCCCAGTTCGCCGCCTTCGTCCTCTCGCCCCACACCCGGCTGCTGGACGCCGCGATCGCCGACCACCGCGACCGGCTCGGCCGGGACACCGAGGACGCACTGCTCACCGGGCGGGCCAGCGAGCAGGCGGTCCGCGACGCTGCGGCGGCGTTCGCCGGCGGTGACGCGTCGCAGTACGCGCTCACCGACAGCACCACGATGGGCATCGCCATGATGTACGGCGGGCTGACCCTGCGCGAGGACGACGAGGTCCTCACGACCACCCACGACTTCTTCTCCACCGAGGACGGTCTCCGGCTGCTGGAGCTGCGGACCGGCGCGAAGGTCACCCGCGTCGATCTGTACGACGACCCGGCGGCCGCGACCGCGGACGACATGACGAAGCGGCTGCTCGACGCCGTCACCCCGAAGACGCGCGTGGTCGCGCTGACGTGGGTGCACTCCAGCACCGGGGTGCGGGTCCCGGTCCAGGAGATCGCCGCCGAGCTCCGCGACGACGTGACCCTCTGTGTCGACGGCGTGCACGGGTTCGCCGCCGTCGACGTCGACCTGCCGGACCTGGGTTGCGACTTCCTGGCCACCGGCACGCACAAGTGGCTGTTCGGGCCGCGCGGCACCGGCATCCTCTGGGCCAGCGACTGGGAACCGCTGACCGAGCTGATCCCCTCGTTCTCCGGTCCCGAGGGCCCGGCCCGGCTCACACCAGGCGGCTACCAGGCGTTCGAGCACCAGTGGGCGGTCAAGGACGCCTTCGAGTTCCAGCAGAGCATCGGCCGGGCACGGGTGGTGGACCGCACCGTCGAGCAGGCCTCGCAGCTGAAGGACGGGCTGGCCGGCGTCGACGGGATCACCGTGGTCACGCCGGCCGACCCGGTGGTCTCGGCCGGCATCGTCTGTGTCGACGTCGCGGGGACGCCGCCCGCCAACGCCGTACAGGAGCTACGTACCCGAGGCGTGGTCGCCAGCGCCACGCCGTACCGCCGCTCCTACCTGCGGCTGGGACCGAGCATCGCCACCTCGCCCGAGCAGGTGGACCAGGCGATCGCGGCGCTGCAGGAGATCGTGTGAGGCGTCGAATCGTGACGTGGCGTTCCAGCGCCAGGGCCGTGATCGGTCACTGGTCGAAGTAGCGCGCCTGAACGAAGCAGAAGAGCCCATAGGCCATGAACCCGAGCGCGATGGCGGCGAGCAGGAACGGTCCGAACGGCTGCTCGAGCACCTCCGAGAGGGCCTGGTCGAGGCCGCCGGACTTGTGCGGCTCGTGGGTGACGGCCGCGTAGCAGAACAGGCCACCGACGATCACGAAGGCGAT
>CAVSMX010000012.1:0-87165 GCA_963729095.1 uncultured Actinomycetota bacterium
TGCCCGCCGCCGACGTGCCGCACCACCAGGCCGTCGGCGAGCTCCAGGTCGTCGTCGAACGTCCTGGTGGGCGGCCGCACCGAGAGCTCGGACCAGTCCGGCACCGCGAGGGCCCGCGCCGTGAAGCTGGCCGACAGTCGGGGGTTGTCGCGCACCGCACTCTCGGCGTACGCCGTCGACCACGGCCGAGCCGCGTCCTCGGCCAGCAGCGGGGCGCCGATCGCGTGCCCGACGATGTCGTCTGCGTCCCATGCGCACGCGCCCCAGACGTGGTCCCAGTGGTGGTGGGTGTAGACGATCGTGGCGACCTCCGGCAGGCCGGCCGCGGCAACGGCCGCGCGCACCGCCCGCCCTCGCTGCGGCCCGTTGCCGGCGTCGACCAGCACGCTGCGGTCGCCCAGGTCGACCACGCCCGAGCACGGTTGCACCAGGCTCGGGTCCGGCTCGTGCGGGAACAGCCAGACCCGACCGGCCAGCCGGGTCAGACTCACGCCCGCGACACCGCGATCACGGCCTCGTGACCCTCGCCGACCGTGACCGTCTCGACGCGCTCGGCAGCGCCCACCCGGTCGACCACGGTGAACGACGTCGCGAGCGTCTCGCCCGCGATCAGTGCCTCGTGCTCGCGGGCGGCGTCCTGGACGGCAGCCGACCCGGAGATCGTGAGGGCGATCCGGTCGGAGACGTCGAGGTCGGCGTTACGCCGGGCCTGCTGGACCGCGCGGACCAGGTCGCGGGCCAGGCCCTCGGCAGCCAGCTCCGGCGTCACCGCGGTGGCGAGCACCACGAACCCCCCACCCGGCAGCATCCCGGTCGCGGAGTCGGCGTCCTCGGAGCCGGCCACGGTCTCGAGGGTGTACTCCCCCTCCTCGAGCACCAGCCCACCGGCCGTCACCACGCCGGAGGAGTCCACCGACCAGTCGCCCGACTTCGAGCCGCGGATCGCCGCCTGCACGTCCTTGCCGAGCCGCGGACCCGCGACACGGGCGTTGACGGTCAGCCGCTCGGAGACGCCGTACGCCGCGGCCTCGGCAGAGTCGGAGGCGAGCAGGCGGACCTCCTTGACGTTGACCTCGTCGGCGATGATTCCCTCGAAGCCCTTCAGGGCGTCCGGGTGGGACACCACGACGTTGAGCGTCGACAGTGGCAGCCGGTTGCGCAGCGACCCGGCCTTGCGGAGCGCGGAGGTCGCGGAGCAGACGTCGCGCACCTGGTCCATCGCGCCGACCAGCGCCTCGTCGGCGGGCAGCGACTCGGCGTCGGGCCAGTCCTCGAGGTGCACCGAGCGGCCGCCGGTCAGTCCGCGCCAGACCTCCTCGGCAGTCAGCGGGAGCAGCGGCGCGGTGAGCCAGCACACGGTCTCGAGCACCGTGTGGAGCGTGTCGAACGCCGCCTGGTCGACCTCGCCGCCGACCGCCCAGAACCGCTCCCGCGACCGGCGGATGTACCAGTTGGTGAGCACGTCGAGGAACGCCCGCGTCGAGTCGCAGGCGTTGGCCACCTCGTAGTTGTCGAGCTGCTCGGTCATCGCCTCGACGTACTGCCGGCACTTGGCCAGCAGGTAGCGGTCGAGCGGGTCCTCGGAGTCCGTCGACCTCGAGGCCGACACCCCGGCCGCGTTGGCGTAGAGCGCGAAGAAGTACCAGCTGTTCCAGAGCGGGATCAGGACCTGTCGCACCGAGTCGCGGATGCCCTGCTCGGTGACGATCAGGTTGCCGCCGCGCAGGATCGGCGACGACATCAGGAACCAGCGCATCGCGTCGGCGCCGTCGCGGTCGAAGACCTCGTAGACGTTGGGGTAGTTGCGCAGCGACTTCGACATCTTGTTGCCGTCGGAGCCGAGCACGATCCCGTGAGAGACGCAGGTCGAGAACGCCGGCCGGTCGAAGATCGCGCTGGCCAGGATGTGCAGCGTGTAGAACCAGCCGCGGGTCTGCCCGATGTACTCCACGATGAAGTCCGCCGGGAAGTGGTGCTCGAACCACTCGGCGTTCTCGAACGGGTGGTGCACCTGCGCGAAGCTCATCGAGCCGGAGTCGAACCAGACGTCGAGCACATCGGGCACCCGGCGCATCATCGACTTGCCGGTCGGGTCGTCGGGGTTGGGGCGGACCAGGTCGTCGACGTAGGGCCGGTGCAGGTCGGGGTTGCCCTCCTTGTCACGCGGCAGGTCGCCGAAGTCGCGCTCGAGCTCCTCGAAGCTGCCGTAGACGTCGATCCGTGGGTACGTCTCGTCGTCGCTGCGCCACACCGGCACCGGCGAGCCCCAGAACCGGTTCCGGGTGATCGACCAGTCGCGGGCGTTCTCCAGCCACTTGCCGAACTGGCCCTCCTTGATGTGCTCGGGCACCCAGCGGATCTCCTGGTTCAGCTCGAGCATCCGGTCCTTGAACTTGGTCACCTCGACGAACCAGGACGAGACGCCCTTGTAGATCAGTGGCTCCCGGCAGCGCCAGCAGTGCGGGTAGGAGTGGTCGTAGGTCTCGCGGCGCAGCAGCACGGTGCCCTCGGTGACGCTGCCCGCGGGCTCCCCTTGGGTGGTCCGCTTCAGGTCGTCGATGATCGGCAGGTTGGCGTCGAAGACCAGCAGGCCGGCGTACTCGTCGACCGGATGGGTGAACTTGCCGTCCTTGCCGACCGGCATCACCGGCTCGATGCCCTCGCGGTCGGTGACGATCTTGTCCTCCTCACCGAACGCGCCCGCGGTGTGCACCAGCCCGGTGCCGTCGGTGGTGGTCACGAACTCCGCGGTGACGACGCGGAACGCGTTCTCTCGGCCGAGGTAGTAGGAGAACGGCGGGGTGTAGGAACGGCCGGCCAGCTCGGCACCGGTCATCCGCTCCACGATCCGGGGCTCCTCCCCCAGCTCCCGGGCGTACGCCGCCAGCCGAGACTCGGCGATGACGTAGCGCTCGGTGCGACCCTCGACACCCGGCACGCCCGCCTCGACGACGACGTAGTCGATGTCCTCGCCGACCATCACCGCGAGGTTGGACGGCAGCGTCCAGGGCGTGGTCGTCCACACCAGGGCGAGCTCGCCGGTCTCCAGACGCACGCCGACGGTGACCGATGGGTCCTGGCGGTTCTGGTAGACGTCGTCGTCCATCCGCAGCTCGTGGTTGGACAGCGGCGTCTCGTCGTTCCAGCAGTAGGGCAGCACCCGGAAGCCTTCGTAGACCAGTCCCTTGTCGTACAGCTGCTTGAAGGCCCAGATCACCGACTCCATGTAGTCGGGGTTCATGGTGCGGTAGTCGTGGTCGAAGTCGACCCAGCGCGCCTGGCGGGTGACGTAGTCGCGCCACTCCGAGGTGTACTGCATGACCGAGCGCCGGCAGGCCTCGTTGAACGCCTCGATGCCCAGCTCGTGGATCTCGTCGGTGGTCTTGATGCCCAGCTGGGCCATCGCCTCGAGCTCGGCGGGCAGCCCGTGGGTGTCCCAGCCGAAGCGCCGCTCCACCCGGCGGCCGCGCATGGTCTGGTAACGCGGGATCAGATCCTTGACGTAGCCGGTGAGCAGATGGCCGTAGTGCGGCAGCCCGTTGGCGAACGGCGGGCCGTCGTAGAAGACGAACTCGTTGGCGCCGTCCTCGCCCGGCTCCCGCTGATCCACGGAGGCACGGAAGGTGTCGTCGTCCTTCCAGTACGCCAGCACCCGCTCCTCGATCTCCGGGAAGTTCGGGGTCGAGCTCACGGTGCGGTGGGCGCCGGTGGAGACCTTCGGATAGGTCATGAGTTCTCCTGCGGTACGTCGTCGTCGGGTCCAACCACGAGGACGACGGTTGCCGCGGTACCACCTCGCTTGCCTTGGTTCCACTGGTCGAGCTTGTCGAGACCAAGGCCGCTTCATCAAGGCTGTGACGGGCCTACCCGTCCGGCTCTACTGACTCCGTGGTTTCGAGACGGTCGCTGCGCGACCTCCTCAACCACCGGGAGCGTTCTTCCGGAGGCTCGCCGCTGATGACGGCTCGAACGCCTGTGCCGGAAAGAATACGGGTGCCGATCCCTCCGGCACCAATCACAATCGGCTCATGACCGAGCGCAAGTTCCCCGACATGTGGGTCGACCCCGAGAAGGACCCTCGTGACACCGGCGAGGTGCCCTGCGGCGAGAAGGCCGTGCTGACCGACTATCTCGACCGGTACCGGATGACGCTCGAGATGAAATGTGAGGGCCTGGATGCCGAGCAGATGTCCCGGCGCTCGGTTCCGCCGTCGTCACTGTCGCTGCTCGGACTGGTGCGCCACCTGGCCCGGGTCGAGCACTCCTGGACCCGGCGGGTGCTCGAAGGCCGGATGGAGCTCGGCCGGCTCTATCGCACCGAGGAGGACCGCGACCTCGACTTCAACGGCGCCGTCGCCGACGAGGCCGTCGTCGCCGATGCGTGGGCGTCGTGGCGTCGCGAGGTCGACCACGCCCGCCGCTACCTGAACGGGGTCGACTCCCTCGGCGAGCGGGTGCTCGTCGACGGTGAGGCCGTTGAGATCCGCGACATCGTCGTACACCTCATCGAGGAGTACGCCCGCCACGTCGGCCACGCCGACCTGCTCCGCGAGTGCATCGACGGGCGCACCGGCCAGTAGTCCGCCTCGTTGGTCGAGCAGCCCGGAGCGAGGAACGAGCGACGAGCGTCGTCGAGACCACCCAACGTCAACGGCCAAGCCACTGCGACCAGTTCCGGGGTCTCGACGACGCTCGCTGGCGCTCACTGCTCGACCAACGGATCACGGCCGGCTCCGGTGGTCGAGACCCCCGGACCGGTCTCGACGACGCTCGCTGGCGCTCGCTGCTCGACCAGCGGATCACGGCCGGTTCCGGTGGTCGAGCAGCCCGGAGCGAGGAACGAGCGACGGGCGTCGTCGAGACCCCCGGACCCGGTCTCGACAACGCTCGCTGGCGCTCGCTGCTCGACCAGCGGATCAGGGTTGCTCCTTGGTCAGGTGCAGCAGCCAGTCGCTCCCGGTGTCGATCAGCGCGTAGCGCCGGGTGCCTTCCGTGCCGTGCAGCCGGAAGACGAACCGCCGATCGTTGCGATCGACCAGCTCCCACCAGCCGTGGTCGGCGATGGCCTTGTGCTCATCGGTGTACGTCGCGTGCTCGAGGTCGTGGTCGGACACGGCCACGGCAAGTCGGTCCCTGCGAGGACTGGTGGGCAGCCCCCGCGGGACCGCCCAGGAACGCAGCACCCCGTCCTCCTCGAGCCGAAGGTCGAAGTGGTGCTGCGGGCGATGGTGCTCGTGCAGCACGAACACCGGGCGCTGGGTCACCTCGACAATGTAGGCGCGTGACTGAGATGCCTTGAGGTTCATATAACGAGTGAGGCACATTAGTCGCATGAACGGCTTCACGGCCATCGCCGAGCCCACGCGGCGCACGATCCTCGACCAGCTGCGGTACGGCGCGAGCGACGTCCAGTCGCTGGTGCGGTTGCTCGACCTCCCGCAGCCACTGGTGTCGAAGCACCTCCGGGTGCTGCGCGATGCGGGCGCGGTCGAGGTGGAGGTCGCGGGCAAGCGTCGCGTCTACCGACTCTCCGCCGAGCCGCTGCCGGACGTCTTCGAGTGGGTCCGGCCGTACGTCGAGCTGTGGAGCACCAGCTTCGACCGACTCGAGGCCGCCCTCGAGCAGGACAGGAAGGAACCATGACCGACACCCGCATCACCCATGAGATCGAGGCGAACCCGGTGGCCGCCGAGCTCGCCCGTGACGGGGACCGCTGGGTCCTCACCATGCGCACGCCTGCTGCGGCACGCACCCGAGCGGGTGTGGCCGATGCTGACCGAGCCCGAGCGGCTGGCCCGATGGTCGCCGTTCGTACCGGACCGGACCATCGAGGCGACCGGACCGGCCACTGCCCGGGAGAACCCCGGCGACCCGCCCCGCGAGGCCGAGGTGCTGACGTTCGACCCGCCGCACGAGCTCGTGCACCGCTACGGCGACGACGTACTCCGCTGGACCCTCGTCGCCGAGGACGACGGCACGCTGCTGACCCTCGAGCACACCCTCGACGGTGCTCAGCCCGCGTCGTGGCTCGCCTCCGGCTGGCACATCTGTCTGGGCACCCTCGCCGCGATCGAGGTGGACGACCAGGTCAGCCGCGTCGTCGGCGACGCGGCCATGGACTACGGCTGGGAGAAGCTGCGCGACGCCTACGACGAGCTGTGGGGGCACTAGTCGCGGGAGGCACCACTACTACAGTGGATGTCCGTGACTGACGCTGCTTCGACCGCCTGGGGTTTCGGCCTCACCACCCTCGATGCCGACGGCAACGTCCTCGACGTGTGGTTCCCCGCTCCCGCGCTGGGCGAGCCCGACGGCTCCGAGGCGCCCGCGGCGCTGACCGAGCTCGAGGGCAAGGACGATCCGCGCGCGGTCATCCGGGAGGTACGCCGGGTGGTCGTCGTCGACCTGCAGTCACCCGTCGAAGGCGCGGAGGACGCGTGGCTGCGGCTGCACCTGCTGTCGGCCCGGCTGGTCGCCCCCCGCACGATCAACATGGACGGCGTCTTCGGCGCGCTGACCAACGTCGTGTGGACCTCGGCCGGTCCGTGCGCCGTGGCCGGCTTCGAAGCCACCCGCGCCCGACTGAAGGCCGCTGGCGAGCACGTCTCCGTGCACGGCATCGACAAGTTCCCGCGGATGGTCGACTACGTCGTGCCCACCGGCGTACGCATCGCCGATGCCGACCGGGTCCGGCTCGGCGCGCACCTCGCCGAGGGCACCACGGTGATGCACGAGGGCTTCGTCAACTACAACGCCGGCACCCTCGGCACCTCCATGGTGGAGGGCCGGATCTCGGCCGGCGTGGTCGTCGGCGACGGCTCCGACGTGGGCGGCGGCGCCTCGATCATGGGCACCCTCTCCGGCGGCGGCACCACGGTGATCTCGGTCGGCGAGCGCTGCCTGCTCGGCGCCAACTCCGGCATCGGGATCTCGCTTGGCAACGACTGCGTCGTGGAGGCCGGCTGCTACGTCACCGCCGGCACCAAGGTGAAGATCGCCGACATGGACGGCAAGCCGAAGGTGATCAAGGCCTCCGAGCTCTCGGGCGCCGACAACGTGCTGTTCCGCCGCAACTCCGTATCCGGCGCCATCGAGGCGGTGCCGTGGAAGCGCGACGGCATCAAGCTCAACGCCGACCTGCACGCCAACTGAGCAACCACCGCCCCGCCACACTTGCCCCATGAACAAGCGGGTGGGTGGCGCGCTGCTGGCGGTCGCCGTGCTGGTGGTCGTCGCGGCCGTCGGCTACGGCGTGCTGCGCGGCACCGACTCGCTCTTCCCCGCCTCCGACGAGTGCACCGTGGAGGTCGACGGACACCGGGCGGAGCTGACCGTCGAGCAGGCCGAGAACGCCGCGCTGATCACCGCGATCTCCGTGCGCCGCGGGCTGCCGGCCCGAGCCGCATCGATCGCGCTGGCGACGGCGTACCAGGAGTCCGACCTGACGAACCTGGAGTCCGGTGACCGCGACTCCCTGGGGCTCTTCCAGCAGCGGCCGTCGCAAGGCTGGGGTTCGCCGGAGCAGATCCTCGACCCGGTCTACGCGACCAACGCGTTCTACGACGCCCTCGCCGAAGTCGACGGCTACGAGTCGCTGGAGATCACCGTGGCCGCCCAGGAGGTGCAGCGGTCCGGCTTCCCGCACGCGTACGCCGACCACGAGGCCGACGCGCGCGCCCTCGCCTCCGCGCTCACCGGCAACTCGCGCGCCGCGTTCGGCTGCGACATCGACGACGACGTCGACGCGGCCGGCACCAAGCTCACGAAGAGCGGGCTGACCGAGCGCGCCGACGTGGTACGCCGCGAGGCGCTGGGTGTATTCGGCGGCCTGAAGCTCGGGGGGTTCGCGCCGGGTGGGGTCCGCGACGGGCACATGAAGGGGTCCGCGCACTACGACGGCCGGGCCGTCGACATCTTCGTGCGGCCGATCAGTGCCGAGAACACCGAGCGGGGCTGGGCGATCGCGCACTACCTCGTCGCCCAGGCCGAGCGGCTCGAGATCCAGACGGTGATCTTCGACGACCGGATCTGGCGGGCCGGCGAGGGCGACGGATGGCGCGACTACGACCCGCCGTCACGCTCCGGTGACCGGGCCATCCTCGAGCACCGGGACCACGTCCACGTCGACGTCTTCGAGTGAGGGCGTCCTGCGCTGCCTCAGTCGCGGCGGGCCCGCCAGGCCATACCTAGGGTGAAGCGGGAGGTGGCGCCCAGGTCGCGCATCGCCTCGGCGATCCGGCGCCGGACGGTACGACTGGTGGTGCCCAGACTGCGCGCCACCGAGTCGTCGGTGAGGCCACCGGAGAGTAGCCGGAGCACGTCGACCCAGGGCTCGTCGTCGTCGGTCCAGGCGTTGGACGTGGCCCACAGGAGCGAGAACAGCAGGTCCAGCGCGGTGACGACGGGTGGGGTGCGGATCGCGATCGCGCTCTCCGGGGTGCCGGAGCCCCACCACACCGGCACCGCGACCAGGTTCGGCGCATCGACGTACATCCAGCTCGCCGCCTGCTCCGACCTCCGGAACTCCACGCCGGCCGCGCGCGCCTCCCCCATCGGTCCGGCCAGGTCGGCGCCCCAGGTCGGATCGGCCGGGGCCAGCACCCGCACATGGGCGTCGTGGAGCTGGGTTTCCAGGTGGACGAGGTGGCCGGACTCGAGCGCCACCCGCAGCACGTGCTCGTCGGTGACCACCAGGGACGGCCTGGTGGGGCGCTCGGCCTCAGCGTGACGGAACCACTCGTCGTACGACGTCGACCGGGCGTTGATCAGGCTGACCGCGAGGGGATGGTCCCCTTCGGGCGACACCGTGCCGAGGTCCCAGGCCCGGATCAGCAGCGGCAGCGCCTCCATCATCGCGACGGTGCGATGGTTCTCGGCGATCAGCCGGCGGGCCCGGGCCTCGCCGATCGCGATGAAGACGGCGTACGGCGACTCGTACTCCAGGCCATCGGGCCGCCGGCGCAGGAAGCCGCCGGCCTCGAGCGCCGCCAACCGCTCGTCGAGGTCCTCGGGCGGCTCACGCAGCGCCGCGACCAGCTCGGACTCGGTGTCGGGCCGGAGCAGGTAGGCGGTGCTCAGGATCTCCATGCTCGTCGCGTCCAGCAGATCGCCCTCGTGCACGTCCATCACCGGAGCGTGGGGGAGATCCGGACATTCCGCAAGCGGACAGCCAAGTTGGTTCCTTTTGCGGACACGGTGCGGCTCTGCGGCTAGCGTGCACGCACCGTGCTCGGGCGCGGTGCCCCCCATCCCTTCTCGAACTTGGAGCACCGATGTCCCCACGCACCTCTACTCGCCTCCTGGCCGCCGCCCTGGGCACCGCCACCGCCGCCGCCGTACTCGTCGGCGTGCCGGCGTCGGACGCCGCCGGCCGCGCCGACAACGTCGTGACCATCAAGGCCGAGGGCACCGACCTCTCCGGCACCGTCAAGAGCAAGCGCAGGGTCTGCAAGGACGAGCGCAGGGTGCTGCTGATCCTCCAACGCGGCAAGCGCGGCGGAGCCAACGACGAGCTGTTCGCCAGCGACACCACCGAGCTGCAGAACGGCGTGGGCCGGTGGAACACCGGCAACCTCGGCTTCGAGGGCAAGTTCTACGCCAAGGTGAAGCGCACGCCGCAGTGCAAGGCCGCCGAGAGCCGGACGGTGCGGGCGGTCCGCAACAACTGAGCCTTCGTCGGTCGAGCAGTCCGCTGTAGGGACGGGCGGCGGGCTGCTCGCACCGGCTCAGAGGTACGTGTCCGGTACCGGGCCGACGATCTCCATGTTGTTGTGCGCGGCGATGTCGGCGAGGGACTCGGGAGACGCATCGTGGCTCGCCTCCGCCTGGGCCAGCTCCTCGAAGAAGCCGACCATGGCGGCGGGCGCGAAGAGGTTCAGCTTCTGCCCCGGCTGGGCTGACACGACCTTGAAAGTGTGCGGCATCCCCCGGGGCACGTAGACGAACGTGCCCGGCGGGCTGTGCTCCTGTCGATCCTCGACGTACATGACGTACTCGCCGGACAGCACGTAGAACGCCTCGGCGGCATCGTGATGGATGTGGAGGGGCGGGCCGAAGTCGGGTGGCTCGCTCTGGGTCCGGAGCAGCGTGAACTCTCCCGCGGTCTCGGCCGCCGACGCGAGGACGATCGCCTCGAAGGTGCCGAGGTCGAGCCGCCGCCCGGCATCCGGCTGCACGATGAACGCCACGCTCATGGGCCCAATCGTGCACCAGACCTGCTAGCGGCACGGGTCGGCGGCGGGATAGTCCGCCGCATTGGGCACCCCATTCACTGCCGAGAGGGTGCCTAGCGCGGCGGACTATCCCGTCGGAGCAGGGTGTCGACGACGAAAGCCGCTGCCGGACGCTCGAACTCGTCGCGCAAGCGCAGCATCGCGTGCCCTCCGCCGTCGATCGTCTGGAAGGTGAGGTCCGCAGTCGTGGCGAGCCGCTCGGCGACGGTGGCCGCACGCTCGATCGAGGCGACCCGGTCGTCGGTGCCGTGGATCATCAGCACCCGTCGGCCCGTCAGGTCGGCGTGGTCGGTGGGATGGACCCAGGGGTTCAGGGCGACGACGCTGACCACGCCAGGTGACGACCCGGCCAGCAGCGCCGCTCGGCCGCCGAGAGAGTGCCCGACCAGGCAGATCGGTACGCCATCGGCGTACCGGCCGCGCAGCTCGCCGAGCGCCCACGCCACGTCGTCGACCGGCGTGTGCGTGCTGTCCCAGCCGCGGTGCGTGTTGAGCAGCCGGAACACGCCCAGGCGCCCCCGCCCGGCCCGCGCGATCCGCTTGCCGATCGGCACCATCCGCAGCACCGAGAGCTGAGCCGGGCTCACCATCGGGTTGCCGCGTTTGCTGGCGCCGCCGTGCAGGAGCAGGACCAACCCGGAGGGATCCGCCGGTGCCGCCTCGGTGAGGAGCCTCGGGGTGCGTTCCATGCCGGGACGCTATCGGCGCGGCAGCGGCACGAACATCGAGGTGCGGGCGGCGTACTCGGGGTAGCCGGGGCGCTCCATCATCTCGCTCTCCAGCAGCCGAGCTCCGGTCGCGAAAACCAGGAAGTAGGTCATCGCCACGGGCGCCACCACGGTGAGCAGGCCGGGCAGCCAACCGGACGCGAGCCCGCCGGCCAGCCACAGGCCCCACCAGACGCACGCGTCGCCGAAGTAGTTGGGGTGGCGGGTCCAGCGCCACAGGCCGCGGTCCATGACCGGTCCCCGCTCCGGATCACGCTTGTACGCCGCCAGCTGGGCGTCGCCGACCGCCTCGAAGAACAGCCCGACCGCCCACACCGCGACGCCCACCCAGACCAGGGGCCACCACGCGACGTCGAGGAAGACGCCCACCACGACCGGCACCGAGACGAACCACTGCGCCAGGCCCTGCACGCCGAACACCTTGCGCACCGCCCGGCCCATTCCGACCTCATCGAGGGTGCCGCCCATCAGCTTCTCGTAGCGCGGGTCCTCGCCGTGTCCCGCGAGCTTGCCGCGGATGTGCCACGCCAGCCGCAGGCCCCACACCGTGACCATCGCGACCAGCAGCCATCGCCGCACCGGGTCGCCATCGTCGAGCGCGGTGCCGACGAGCCCCGCGACCACCGCGATCACGACGAATCCCAGTCCCCACGCCACGTCGACGACCGCCACCCTGTGCTGTCTTCGACCGACGAGCGCTGTCGCCGTCATGGTGGCCGCGGGCAAGAGTGCGGACGCCACCGTCGCAACGACCTCGCTCAAGTGGGCTCTCCGGTCTTCGTGAAGGTGAGTTGGTGCACGTCCAGGTACCCCGACGCGAAGCCGGCCCGGCTGTACTCCAGGTAGAAGTGCCACATCCGCATGAACGTCTCGTCGAAACCCAGCCCGCGAACGTCCGCCTCGGCGGCCCGGAATGCCCGGTCCCAATGCCGCACGGTCGCGGCGTAGTGCTGCCCGAACGCCAGCCGGTCGCTGAGCCGCAGCGCGGTGTGACTGCGGGTGACCTCGTCGATCGCCCGCACCGACGGCAGGAAGCCGCCGGGGAAGATGTATTTGTTGATCCAGGTGTGGGTGTGCCGGGTGGCGAGCATCCGGTCGTGCGGCATCGTGATCGCCTGGATGGCGGCCAGGCCACCGGGCTTCAGCAGCCGGTCGATGGTCTCGAAGTAGGTCCGCCAGTAGCGCCAGCCGACCGCCTCGATCATCTCCACCGACAGCACGGCGTCGTACCTGCCGGTGACGCTGCGGTAGTCGCAGAGCTCGACGTCGACCCGATCGGCCATCCCGGCTGCGGCAATCCGCTCCCGCGCCAGCCGCTGCTGCTCGACCGAGAGCGTGATCGTGTGCACCCTGGCCCCTCGGCGGGCGGCGCGGATCGCGAGCTCGCCCCACCCGGTGCCGATCTCGAGCAGCCGGGTGCCTTCGCTGACGCCGGCCTGGTCGAGGAGGCGGTCGATCTTGCGGTACTGCGCGGCCTCGAGCTCGGTCCGGGCCGCCTTGCTCGGGTCGTCGGCGAAGAGTGCCGAGGAGTAGCTCAGCGACGGGTCCAGGAACAGGCCGAAGAGGTCGTTGGACAAGTCGTAGTGGTGGGCGACGTTGTCCCGGGTGTCGTGGCGGCTGCCGCGCTGGCGTCGCGGTGGGCGCGCGACCACGAGAGACCGCAGCCGCTGCAACGGGGCCGGCACCAGGTGGGGCAGGTCCGCCGCGAGCACGCCGAGGAACCCGGCCAGGTCCTCGGCGTCCCAGGCACCGGTCAGGTAGGCCTCCCCGAAGCCGATCAGCTGGTCCCGGCCAAGCCGCGCGAAGAACTCGCCGGGCCGGCGCACCACCGCGACCGGGCCGCCCTTGCCCAGCTACTCGATCGCCGACCAGCACCGTGACGTCGAGCCGGTCGACCGCGGCCACGAACAGCCGTTGGGCCACCCGGGCCGCGAGCCTGGCCCGCGGCCCGGACGGCACGTCGTACAGCCCCGGCCAGCGGTCGAGCTCCTGGCGGTCGGCGGTGATGGTCATCGGACTCCCTCCTGTCGGTGCAGCGGTCGGGGCCGGACTCGCAGCCCGCGGAGCCACAGCCGGATCCCGTGCACCTGGATCAGCAGCGCGCCCCGCAGCGACGCGGGCGCCGCTCGCCACGGGCCGGTCTCGCTGCGCCTCCCGGTCAGCGACGCGGAGAAGCGCTCACCGTCGTCGGTGCGCAGCGTCACCGCCAGTCGCAGCCGGTCGTCCGGCGCCGGCACCGCGAGGTCGTAGTGGCCGTCGGTGCCGTGGAAGGGCGACACGTACATCTCCTTGGGTGTGCTGGCCCGGCCGTGCTCGTCGGGGTGGACCAGGTAGACGTGCCGGTCGCCGTAGGTGTTGTGCACCTCGACCACCGTCGCCACCGGCACGTCACGCCGGTCCCGGCACCAGAACACGCTGATCGGGTTGAAGCAGTGGCCGAACGCACGGGCGTGAGCCGCCATCAGCACTCGGCCGCCATCGAGCGTCACCCCGTGGGCGGAGAGGTAGGCCTCGAGGTTGTCGCGGATCGTCCGTCCCGGGTCGCCGAGGTGGTCGCGGGCCTCGAACCGGCCGAGCAGTCCGTGGTCGGGGAGGTCGTCGAGGTCGACCACCCACGTGTGGGAGCGGTGCGTGAAGCGTCGGGTGAACGGCGTGCGACGGGTGTGGGTGATCGTCGTGGCGTAGATCCCGGTGTCTCCGGTGGTGGTTTCGAGGCTCGTCGCTGGCGCTCCTCGCACCTCAACCACCGAGAGCGCGGCACCGGAGGTCTCGACGACGCTCGCTGGCGCTCGCTGCTCGACCAGCGGGGACAAGTGCTTCACTGCCTCGAGCCCCGAGCGCGCGCCGTCCTCGTGGAACCCCCAGCCGTGGTAAGCGCCTGCGAACGCGATCCGGTCGGTGTTGATCTCGGGGAGCCGCGCCTGGGCCGCCACGGACTCCGGGGTGTAGAGCGGGTGGGCGTACTCCATCCGGTCGATCACCGTGTCGGGGTCGACCAGGTCCTGACCGCCCAGGGTGACCAGGTAACGGGTCGAGGTGTCGAGCCGCTGGAGCCGGGTCAGGTCGTAGGTGACGACGTTGGGCCGACGGAAGTTCCAGGACGCCCACGCTCGGCGGGCCGCCGGCAGCACCGAGGTGTCGGTGTGCAGGAGGGCCACGTTCGACGAGTACGGCAGCGCCGACAGCACGTCGCGCTGTGCCGGCGTCGGCTCGGCGAGCATCGAGAGCGCCTGGTCGGGGTGGGTGGCGACCACCACGCCGTCGTACGACGCGACCCAGCCGTTGCCATCGGTGACCTGCACCCCGTCCGCGGTCTCCGCGATCGAGGTGACCTTGCAGCCGGTGCGCACGTCCGGCAGCGCCGCGGCCAGCCGGTCGACGTACTCCCGGGAACCGCCGGTGACCGTGCGCCACTGGGGCGAGCCGAAGACGCCGAGCATCCCGTGGTGGTCGAGAAACGTGAACAGGTAGCGCGCTGGGTAGTCCAGCGCAACGGCGGGGTCGCAGGACCAGACCGCCGCCACCAGCGGCTCCATGAAGTGCCGCTCGAAGTACGCCGAGAAGCCGCCGTCAGCCAGGAACCGGCGCAGCGTGCGCTCGTCATCTGGCCCCGCGAGCAGCGCACGCGCGCGGCGATGAAAGCGAGGGACTTCGGTGAGCATCCGCAGGTATCGGCCCCGTCCGAGGGTGCGGGCGGTCGGCACCAGCCCGCCGAGACCGAGCGCCCCCGCCCACTCCAGCCCGGTGCCGTCATCGCGGATCGACATCGACATCTCCGACGGCTGGGTGATGACACCGAGCTCGTCGAAGAGGCGCAGCAGCACCGGGTAGGTACGCGGGTTGTGCACGATGAAGCCGGTGTCGATGGCCAGGGTGCGCGAGCCTTCATGCACCTCGTGGGTGTCGGCATGCCCGCCGAGCCGGTCGTCGGCCTCGTACAGCGTCACGTGCGACGTGCGGGAGGCGACGTGGGCAGCGGTGAGTCCGGACACGCCTGAGCCGATCACCGCGATTCTGTGCACGTGGGGAGATTCGGAGACGTGCTGCATCGGGATTGGCACCCCTTCCGGGATGGTCGGCGCGTCGAACCTCTTCGACAGTATGTAGAGGTCTAGTATGCAGAATATGCACACAGTGTCTAATTCGGCCGAGGGAGAGGGCGCCGGCCTGCTGACCATCGGCGAGCTGGCCGAGCGCACCGGGGTCAACGTGGGAACCCTGCGCGCCTGGGAGACACGCCATGGGTTCCCAGCGCCGCAGCGGCTCGACAGCGGCCACCGGCGCTACCGCGCCACCGACGTCGATCTGGTGCGCTCGGTGCGGGATCGACAGGACGCAGGGATGCGGCTGGACGTGGCGATCGAGCGGACTCTGGCAGTCGGTCGAGCCCCGGCCCCGAGCAATGCCTCGGTCTTCGCTGAGCTGCGCCGGGCCCGACCCGACCTGACGCCGTATCGGCTGCGCAAGTCGACGCTCAACGGCCTGTCCTGGGCGATCGAGGACGAGCTCCTCGCGAGAGCCGACCGCCCGTACCTCTTCGGCGCCTTTCAGAGCGAGCGCCACTACGCAGGGTCTCGCGGCCGATGGGCAGAGCTCGCGCGGGTCGCCGCCGCGACCTACGTCCTCGCGGGTTTCCGAGAGCCCGACCAGGGGGCGCCGGCACGTGAGGTGCCCCTCGCGGCTGACGCCGCGCTGCGCAGGGAGTGGGCGGTCGTCTGCGATGCGGTGGAGCTCCCTGTCGCGCTCTCGGCATGGGAGTTGCCGGGACAGCAAGACACCCCGGAACGGGACCGGATGTTCGAGGTGGTTTGGACCGTGGAGCCCGAAGCCGCCCGGCTCGCCGCTCGGGTGTGCGCGACCGTAGCCCGCGACACCGAGGCGGCCGACGCGGCTGCCGTCCTCGACCGGCTCGAGCAGGACCCCCCGCGGGGGGGCGCGGACCTACGCGCGATCACCGCACTGATGAACCGGATCGTCGGGTACGTCGACGCGGCGACGCGAGAGTGAGGTGACAGTCGCGGCCCACCGTCGTTGCTGGGTTCGGGGCGTCGCCTCAGGTTCCCAGGAGTACGACGACCGCGGAGGCGATCACGGCGACCAGCAGTACCGCGGCCGCCACCGTCGGGCCTGCAGTCTCGGCGGCGGACGTGGCCACTCCTTCGCGGAGGTCGCGGGCCACCCGTCGGTAGCGGAGGGTGCCGAAGCAGATCGCGGCGGCCCCGGTCAGCACCAGGATCCCGCCTGCCACCAGGCTGGCGACGCTGATCTCGCCGTCGTCGGCGAACCTCGCCACCGCCAGCCCGACCACCATGACCGTGGCGCCGGTGCGCATCCAGGCGAGCTGGGTGCGCTCGTTGGCGAGGTGGTCGCGGGGGCCGCCGACCTGTTCGGCCATCAGGGCACCACCAGCCGCGCGGCCCCGGCGGCCACGCGCTCGTCGGTCGCGGTGAAGGCGATCCGCACGTGCCGCTCCCCCGCTCGGCCGTAGAAGGCTCCGGGCGCCGCCAGGATGCCCCGGTCGGCGAGCCACGAGACGGTCATCCAGCAATCCTCGTCGCGGGTGGCCCACAGGTACAGGGACGCCTCGGAATGGTCGATCCGGAAGCCTGCCCTCTCGAACGCCACCCGCAAGGTCGTACGTCGAGCGGCATAGCGCGCGTGCTGCTCGTCGGCATGCGCGTCGTCATCGAGCGCAGCCGCCATCGCCGCCTGCTGGGGCGCGGGCATCATCAGGCCGAGGTTCCTGCGGACCGCGAGCAGCTCGGCGATGACCGCCGGGTCGCCGGCGGCGAACGCGCACCGGTAGCCGGCCAGGTTGGAGCGCTTGGACAGGGAGTGCACGGCGAGGATCCCCTCGTGGCTGTCGCCGCAGACGTCCGGGTGCAGCACTGAGTGGGCAGTCCCTTCCCACACGCACTCGATGTAGCACTCGTCGGAGACCAGCAGCACCCCGCGCTCCCGGCACCAGTCGACGACCTTCCTCAGGTGATCAACGGGCAGCACGCGGCCGGTCGGGTTCGACGGCGAGTTCAGCCACAGCAGCCGCGGCGTCTCCGGGCCGAGCGCGGTCAACGAGTCGGTCGCGACGGCGCGGGCACCGGCGAGGACGGCCCCGACCTCGTACGTCGGGTAGGCGACCTCCGGGTAGACGACCAGGTCACCGGCGCCGATGCCGAGGTGTCCCGGCATCGACGCGATCAGCTCCTTGGAGCCGATCACCGGGAGCACGCCGTCGAGCCCGATGCCGGTGACGCCGTGCCGGCGGGCCAGCCAGTCGATGCATGCCTGCCGGGTAGCCGGACGGCCGATCGTCAGTGGGTAGCCGGGTGCGTCGGCGGCGTCCCTCAGGGCGTCCTGGACGACCTGAGGGGTCGGGTCGACGGGCGTGCCGACCGACAGGTCGACGATGCCGTCCGGGTGCTCACGCGCCCGGACGGCGTACGGAGTGAGCTTGTCCCAGGGAAAGTCCGGGAGGCGCTGAGAGACCGGGGTGTCGAGACGGCGCTGGCGCGCCTCCTCAACCACCGGTCGGGTCACTCGTCGTGCTCTTGCGGGGGAAGGGCCGCCACGAACGGGTGGTCCTTGTCGATCTCACCCATCTTGGCCGCGCCGCCTGGTGAGCCGAGGTCGTCGAAGAACCCCACGTTGGCGGTGTAGTAGTCCTTCCACTCCTCCGGGGTGTCGTCCTCGTAGAAGATCGCCTCGACGGGGCAGACGGGCTCGCAGGCGCCGCAGTCGACGCACTCGTCGGGGTGGATGTAGAGCATCCGCTTGCCCTCGTAGATGCAGTCGACGGGACATTCGTCGACACAGGCCCGGTCCTTGAGATCGACACAGGGCTGGGCGATGACGTAGGTCACCAGGTCCTCCTCATGCACGAGGTTGAGCGGTCGCCTACAGCGTAGTCTCCCGCCGTGCAGTCCAGCGCAGGAGCCCACGGTCTGGGCCCCAACGTCGTCGGTCACAGAGTGGTCGTCCGTCGCCTGCTGCCCGGCGAGACCGGGCCCTCCGGCGGACCCGCCATGACCGACGTCCTCGGGATCTGTACGTCGTGGGGCGACCTCGCGTGCACGGTGCAGCCGGAGGCGGGCCCGGAGGTGCGGATCCCGCTGGCCGAGATCGTCACCGGCAAGCCGGTCCCGCCGCGCGCGTCGGTGCGGGCGCGGGTGTCGCCGAAGGACGCGCACGTCCACGGTTTCGCCCTGTTCCCCGACCTGGAGGTCGAGCCGGTCGGCGACTGGGTGCTCCGCCGGTCCCCCACGGCGACGGCCCGGCGGGCCAACTCGGTGCTGGCGTTCGGACCATCGGGCGTCGCCGGCGACGTCGAGGCCGTGGTCGCGCACTACGACCGGCCGGTCGCCGCGGTCCTGCCGGGCTCGGCCGAGGAGCGGTTGTTCCGGGACCGCGGCTGGGACCTCGAGAGCGACGACGCAGACACCAGCTTCCGGGTGGCCGGGACGGCCGCCGCGATGCGCGCCCTCCCCACGACGTCGATCGAGGTCGAGCTGGAGGAGTCCCCGGGACACGTCCTGGCGAGGATCGGCGACCGGGCGAGCGGCTACGCGGGCACGGACGGCGACTGGCTCGGCTTCGGTGGCCTCTGGGTGGAGCCGTCGGCGCGCCGTTCCGGCCTCGCGTTCGCGATCATCGGCGCGTTCCTCGACTGGGGCGCCGCCCAGGGCGCCACCACGGCGTACCTCCAGGTGCTGGGCGACAACACCGCCGCGCTTCGGCTCTACGGCCGCCTCGGCTTCCGCGAGCACCACCGCTACCGCTACCTCGCCCTCGACGAGCCGGACGTCTGACCGGCTGGACCACGATCCGAGGGCCGATACCCGTGGGGTACTGTTCGCCAGAGGTTAGGTCGGGCTTAGCAGTTTTCGGGGATCGCATGTGGAACGAGTTACGCGAGTGCGCCCTTTGTGGCGCCGCGTTCGTGGACGCGGGGAAGCACCAGCGCTTCCATGACGATCTGGACGCCTGGATCCAGTTGATCGAGCACGAGCTCGACGCCAACATCCGCCGCCGACTCCGCGAGCGCGCCCCTACCCACTAAGGGTGTTGACACCCCCTGCAGCAGGACTACCTTCCGAGGTGGAGCGTCTCGGGCACTCCCCGAACTAGGGGGCAGACATGCTCAACGACAGCAAGGTGACGGCCAACATCCCTGCCGCAGATCTCGAACGGGCCTGCGGCTTCTACGCCGACAAGCTGGGCCTCGAGCCCGCGATGGAGAACCCCGGCGGACTCCTCTACACGACCGGCGGCGGCACGACGTTCTTCGTCTACCTGACGGAGTTCGCCGGCCAGGCCGGTCACACCATCGCCCAGATCCACGTCGCCGACGTCGCGAAGGAGGTGGAGGAGCTGAAGGCACGAGGCGTCGCCTTCGAGCACTACGACATGCCGGGCATGACGTGGGACGGCGACGTCGCGACGGCTCCCGAGATGGGCAGTGCGGCGTGGTTCAAGGACAGCGAGGACAACATCCTCTGCCTCGACGACTTCACGATGGACTGAGGTTTCCGCTCCCCCTGCCCGCAGTCAGCAGCGCCGGGGAAAGTCGGCCCGGGCCGGGCCCTCGCGGGTGAGTGCGTCGAGGGTGATGGCGATCGTGGTGAGCGACGACGGGATCAACACGTGCTCGGACAGCTCGAGCCGGCAGACGTCCTGGATCGTCAGGTTGGTCGTGTTCGGGCCGGGCGCGAGGTAGCCGGAGGTGTGCGGGCGCACGATCTCGTCGTACATCGTGGTGATCTGGGTGTAGCTGACGTCGCCGGGGGTCTCGTCGTCCGCGTTGAGCTCGGTGAGGAACGCCGAGCCCGCGGCCTGCTGACCCAGCGCCGGCATCAGCGCGTCCAGGATCGGGGCGAGCGGGTTCATCCCGGGCGGGCCGGTGACCGAGGTGCCGTGGTTGGACGGCGCGACGCCGACCAGGTCGTCGACCACCTGGTCGCCGCCGAGGAACTTGATGTAGTAGCGCGGCATCATCCCGCCCTGCGAGTGGCCGACCATCGAGACGGTGGCCGCGCCGGTCGCGTCGAGCACCCGCTCGGTGAAGGCCTTGAGCTCCAGCGCGGAGTCGCGGATGTCCTCGGTCGCGCGGTTGCCGTAGTCGAGCGAGTAGACGCAGAACCCGGCCTCCTTGATCTTGCGCGACATCCGCTCCAGCAGGTGCTTGCGGTCGCCCAGGGTGCCGTGGACCAGGATCACCGGCGTGGGACGCTGCGCCGTCGGCGCGCACGACCAGTCGTTGGCGCCCGGCGGGTCGCCGTCCGGCGAGGTGGGCAGGTCCGGGAGGTTGTCACCGGCCTGGGTCGGTGCCGCCAGCCCCAGCACGACGACGAGGGAGGCGGCCAGGACGGCAAGCGCACGACGCATTCCCCTCCAACGAGGGGTGGGCTGGGCTGGTCACGTCGTGGTGGCCTCGATACGCGCTCGAGGCTCGTCGCTAGCCTCGCTCGCACTACTCGACCAGCGAGGGCTTCGGTGGTCGAGTAGCCCGGCCGAGCTTGCGAGGCCGGGGCGTATCGAGACCCCGCCTGTGGAGGAGCCCTTCAGCCGCGACCCAGTCCGGCGTCGCGCGCCTTCACGATCGCCTCGGCCCGGCCTGCCAGGTGCAGCTTCCCGAGGATGCTCGTGAGGTTGTTCGCGACCGTCTTCGGCGACAGGAACAACCTGACCCCGATCTCGGCGTTGCTCAGGCCCTCGGCGACGCCGTCGAGGATGTCGCGCTCGCGGTCCGTCAGCTCAGGGAACGGCTTGGCCTTCTGCGGTGAACCCTCGAACCAGCCCTGCAGCCGCTGCGCCAGCGCTGCGCCGAAGACCGCCTGTCCGGCCGCAGCAGAGCGAACCGCCGCAACGATGTCGGCGCCGTCGGAGCCCTTGAGCAGATACCCCGCAGCGCCGGCGGAGACGGCGGCGAACACGGTGTCGTCGTCGTCGAACATCGTGACCACCAGCACCGCGGTCTCCGGCGCCCGGGTGCGCACCTGCCTGGTCGCCTCGAGGCCGTGCAGCCCGGGCATCTGCAGGTCCATCAGGACGACGTCTGGACGATGCTCGACGCACAGCCGAACGGCGTCCTCGCCGTTGTCGGCCTCGGCGACCACCTCGATGTCGTCGAGCGACTCGAACACCGCGCGCAGACCCTGGCGGACCAACGGGTGGTCGTCGGCCAGCACGACGGTCGTCATGAGGGCATCCTCCCCAGCGGGAAGGCGGCGCGCACCCGACCGCCGTCGGGTCCGGGCCCGGCGTGGAAGGTTCCGCCGAGCTCCTCGGCGCGCTCGCGCATGCTGCTGATGCCTACTCCGGGCTGCCAAGCATCACCCGACCCCCCGTCGTCCGTGACGGTGACGACGAGGCAGTCCTCGCCGGGCTCGACCTCGACGACGATTCGCTGGGCCGCACCGTGCCGCACGACGTTGGTGACGGCCTCGACGACGGTCCGGAACGCCGCCACCTCGACGGCCGCGGGCAGGGCGAGCCGTTGGGGGACGCGGAGGTCCAGGACCACTCCCGCATCGCGAGCGATGCGCTCGGCCTGCAGGCGCACGGCCCCCTCGAAGCCGAGGTCGTCGAGTGCAGGCGGCCGCAGTCCGTAGACAAGCTCCCGAAGGCCGGCGATCACCTGCGTCGACGCGTCCTTGGCGTTGCCGACGTACGTCGCTGCTCGGTCGGCGTCGCGGGTCAGGTTGGACTGGGCGGCGTCCAGGTTGAGGCCGAGACCGGTGAGCAGGGGGCCGAGCCCGTCGTGGAGGTCGCGCCGCAGCCTCCTGCGCTCCTCCTCCCGCGCGGTGACCAGCAGTTGCCGGGTGTCCAGCAGGTCGGCGGTCAGCGCCTCAGCCCGCACCGATCCGGCGACCAGCTGGGCCAGCGTGGCCAGCACCTGCCGATCCTGCTCGTCCAGCGACGGGAGGCCGCGGCGCGGGGCCGCGACCAGGATACCGACCTGCTCCTCCTGGTCGACAAGCGGCCACGACTCCACGTCCGGGGTGGCCTCGCCGTACGACGCGAGCACGCCCTCGCCTCGCCGAACCCCGACGTACGGCAGCCGGAGCATCTCCGCGACCGCGCGCAACATGTTCTCGACCACCGTCCCGGACGAGGTCATCGTGTAGGCGGCGGAACGGCGGATGAGGGTGTCGATGGCCCAGAGGTCGTAGCGCAGCACCGGGACGGCGAGGGTCACCACGAACAGGAAGGGTGCGACGTCGAAGACCCAGCCGGGGAGCACCTCGGCCACTGCGAACGGGAAGAGCACCAGCGCGATCACGACACCGGCCGCTCGCCACTGAAGCTGTTTGCGCTCCAAGCCCTCGGCCCGGACACACCGGACGACCACCCCGATGCCGGCGAGGATACCCAGCAGGATGATGACGGGTACCCCCATCGCGAGGACGTTTCCCACCGGGACCACCGGTGAGCCGTCGATGAACCGGTCGGCCCCACCGGGCACGCCGTCGGGATAGATCGCGCGGAAGGTCGAGTCCCCCAGCACTGCGCCCACCAGCGTGATCACGATGGCCCAGACCAGCACCCGATCCAGGAGCCTCCCCGAACGGCCGGTCGGTCTCCCGGACGGGAACCGCACGTTGACCAGGCCCTCGAGCGCCACCGGCACGAAGGCGAGTGCCCCGAACGTGAGCCCCCACACCGCGAGCTGCCCACCGTGACCGCTCTCGATCGCCCACAGCGAGGGACCCATGACGACCAGCGCGACGACCAGTGACAGGGCGGCCAGGGAAAGCAGCCAGCCGAAGGGGAGGTCGGGACGCATCGCGATCAGTACGGCGCCGACGAGGCCGTAAGGCAGCACCTGGCAGGCGGCGTACAGGAGGTCGGCGGAGTCCAGCGTCTCCGTGGGTTCCACGGTCTGGTAGAGCACGAGGTACGCCGTGAACCCGGCAAGGCTCAGCAGCAGCACCAGCACCGACAGTCCGGTGGCGTGCCGCGTGGCTGTGTCTCGAATGGTCGCGCGCACGATGCTGTGAGCCTGCACTGCCAGGACGCCGCGGGCAATCGTCCGGAGTCCTCGGGCGCGGGAACGGCTTCCCGCGTCGCGGGACGGAGGTAGGTGCATCCGTGATCGGCGGCTCTGTGGTGGGGGATCACCGACGCGCGACGTTGGTGGGGCTCGAATCCCATCCTCATTCATTGGAGTAGTCATGAAGCTCATCCGCTGGGCCGCTGTCGCGGTCACCGCACTCTTCGTCCTGATGAACATCGGCGTTGCCGTGGACGCCGACCTGGACAACTGGATCCGCATCGTCGGCGCCGGCCTCGCGCTCCTCGGCATCCCCGCCGTCGTCGGCCTCGCGATGGATCTGCCCTGGGGCCGCCCAGCCGTCATCGGTGTCGGAGTTCTCAACGTGGCCGGCGCGGTCGCGGCCATCATTGCCGACGAGCAGGGCGGCGCGATCGGTCTGGTCGTCGGCGGCCTGGGCGTCGTCCTCGGCGCGTTCTCCGCCCCGTCTAATCCGGCGAGGGTGGCCACGCCCACGCGACGCCCGCTGTTGAGGTGCAGCCGACACCTCGTCTGGTTGAGGTGCGAGCGCCAGCGAGCCTCGAAACCACCAGCCGTGTGCGCGGCTGTCCACAGGTCTCCGCCATCCGGTTGATGCTGGCTCTTTACGCGATCACCTTGACCTCATGGCGTACACCTACATCGTGGAATGCGCCGACGGCAGCTACTACGTCGGCAGCACCACAAACCTGGAGATCCGGCTGTGGCAGCACAACAACGATCCCGACGGCCCGATCTACACGCGACGACGGCGGCCGGTCCGGTTGGCATGGGCAGCAGAGTTCGACTCGATCGTCGAAGCCTTCGAGTACGAGAAACAGGTCCAGGGGTGGAACCGGCGCAAGCGGGAGGCGCTGATCCGCGGCGAGCTCACCGCGTTACCTGATCTGTCCCGACGCAAGGCCGTTCAGGAGCGGGCGGCGTACGAACAGGAGTCACCCGAATCCTGAAGGGTGGTTTCGAGGCTCGTCGCTAGCGCTCCTCGCACCTCAACCACCGTGGTTACACCCAACCCCATCGACCTCAACCAGCGTTGTCGTTGTCGAGTGAGCCGGGGGGTTTGCAGATGACCGTGTCGGCCGGGGTGTACGACGTGTGGAACTTCTCCGTGTGGTCGACGGCCGACTCGCCGTGCTTGCGGAAGGTCCGGGTGACGTCGACCTGGAAGCCGGAGAAGCCGGTGTTGGGGTAGCAGTCGGGGGTGTCGAGGGTGCGGGTGCCGGGGCCGACGTACGCGTAGCGCTCGGAGTTGCTGCTCGAGATGTCCCACACCTTCGTGGAGTACATCTGCACGGTCACCGAGCCCTGCGACGACGGCGTGCTCGGCGTGACCCACGAGTGGATCAGGATGCCGTGCTCGGTGTCGTTCTGGAAGCGCAGGTCGACCGACGGCCAGGCCACCGTGGCCTCGCGGCCGACGGGGTAGCGGTCGATGTAGAACGAGTGCGGCTTGTGCTCGACGTCCTTCAGCCCGGCGAAGAACATCGCGTTGAACGTCGTGGTGGCCATCTGCGAGACCCCGCCGCCGAGGTCCTCCTTGAAGATGCCGCCGCTGATGACGAAGCCGGTGGTGAACCCGTTCTCGACGGTGCGCTCGCCCACCACGCCGTTGAGCGAGAACGTCTCGCCCGGCTTGAGCACGGTGCCGTCGACGAGGTCGGCGGCGCGGCCGATGTTGATGTTGCGGTACTCGGCGTACGGGAAGTACGTCGTGAACTCGCTGACCCTCTCGCGGATCCCCAGGTCCCGGGCCTCGCGGGTGGTGAAGTCTGCCTCGTCGACGGTGGCCTCCACCTTGAGCTTCCGTTCCCCCTCGGGCATCGCGACCAGGTCGAGGAACGTCGTGGTGACGTCGTCGGGGTCGAACGTGACGCCGGGCTTGGACGGCACCACGCGCGGCTTGCCCTTGACCAGCTTCACCGTGGCGTCGACCGGCTTGCCCTTGCCGCTGGTGGCACCCCTCACCAGGTCGGTGAGCCGTTCCGCATCGACGGTGGGCACCAGCTCGCCGTTGTGCGGTTGCATCGCCAACGCGTCGGCGTACTCGCGCGGGGAGAGCCGCACGCGGGACTTGTCGAAGATCAGGGTCACCGGGCCGGACATCGCCGGGTTGGCGAACGAGTCCAGGGCCTCGCGGACGTCGGCCTCGTCGATCTCCGGCTGCACGTCGCTGAGCTCGAGGTCGACGGCGGGCTCCTCGTCGAGGTACGCCGCGACGACAGCGTCGGCGGCCGCCACCGGGTCGACGCCCTTGCCCACCGCGGGGTCCCTGGTGGTCACGCCCGAGCCGGTGAACCGAATCGCTCCGTCGCGCGCCGGGGTGCCGACCTCGGCGCCGAGATCGCTCAGCGCCACTTGGAGGGCGTCGTCGTCCACCTCGACCACGGCGTCGAGATCGTCACCGCCGGTGTAGTAGTCCCAGAGACGGCGTGGGTCCCAGGTCTGCTCGCCTCCGGCGTCGGCGACCGAGGCGGCGTAGTCGACGGACAGCCCGATCTCCGCGGGGTCCAGCGACACCGGGTCGGCTCCCTGGACCGTGACCTCGATGGGCGCAGTGGCCCGGTCGGTGAGCTCCTGCTCGAGGCGTCGCTCCGCATCGGCCCGGCTGAGACCCCCGATGTCGACACCCGCGACCTCGGTGCCGCGCGGGACCTTGTCACCGGCAGCGAGCGCGGCAGCGGCGTACCCGCCGGCCACCAGCAGGGCCAGGACGAGGATCAAGACGAGGACGAGGCGGCCGCCGGCGCGCTCGCGAGTCTCGCTCCCCTCCCACAGATCCTGCATGGTCACGGCGTCATCCTAGGAAGCAGAAGGCGGTAACGTCGGATGACGCCGCCGTACCGGCTGCAGGGTAACCACCGAGGCCACCAGCAGCGCGACCGCGAACCCGAGCAGGACGTAGCCTTGCACGTCGTCCGCGATCACGTAGTCACCTTCGTCCCGTGGGACGGCCAGATAGCCGACCATCGCGACCCAGGCGATCGCGAACGGCATCCGTGCCCACCACCCCGCAGGGAGGGCGTAGGCCGCCGCCGAGGTCGCCGCGATGGCGAGCAGCAGCCCCCACCAGTAGTGGTGCAGGGCAACCGAGCTCAGCCCGACGACCAGCCCGAGGATCAGACACAGAACCGCGACCACTACCCGCGCCCCGGTGGTTGAGGTGCGAGGAGCGCCAGCGACGAGCCTCGAAACCACCGATCCGCTGGGTGGTGGTTTCGAGGCTCGCTGCGCTCGCACCCCAACCACCGTGGGCGTTCACACACCCGCGAACAGGTCGGTCTCGAGGCCGTCCTCGTTGAGCTGTCCCCGCTGACCCTTCGCGATCCGGTAGAACTCGATGCCCCACGCCGTGGTGCCGACGTTGTTGGACAGCGCGAAGAACGGGCCGTCGGTGGTGATCTGGGTGGCGTGCGCGGCGAGCGCGGCCATCTTCTGGTCGTGGTACTCCTGCGCGTCGATCGCCGCTGCGAGGTTCTCGTCGGCGGTGACGAACGGCGGCAGCGGACCGTCGGGGTCCATGCCCTCGAACGTCGTCGTGTCGCCGGCCTCGCGCAGCATCCGGAGACCCTCCCGCAGGCGGGACTCCGACATCGCCGCCCAGTAGATCTTGGGGATGTCCCAGGCCTCACCGAGATCGGTGCGGTACGACGGCACGGCGGCCAGCGATGCGCCGTACATCGCCACCCGGTGCGCCTGGATGTGGTCGGGGTGGCCGTAGCCGCCGAACTCGTCGTAGGTCACCAGCACCTGCGGCCGGACCTCGCGGATCACCTCGACGAGGTGGGTCGCGGCCTCGGTGAGGTCGGCGTGCCAGAACGCGTTCGCATGCACCTCGTCGGCGGCGATCGCGTGCCCGTCCTCGTGCCACTTCATGCCGGAGTCGCGGTAGGTGCCGAAGCCGCCGAGGAAGCGGTGGTCGGTGACGCCGAGCTCCTTCATCGCGACCTCGATCTCGCCGCGGCGGTGCTCCCCGAGACCGTCGTCGCGGTCGGCGGCCAGGTGCTCCAGGTCGGGCACCAGGATCTCGCCCATCTCGCCGGCCGTGCAGGTGACCAGGGTGACCCCGCGGCCTTCCGCGACGTACTTCGCCATCGTGGCGCCGTTGTTGATGGACTCGTCGTCGGGGTGGGCGTGGACCAGGAGGAGCCGGTGCTCCGGGGTTTGGCTCATACTTCGAAGCGTAATGATGGGCCCATGCGGCGCTCCCTCATCCCCGTGCTCGCCCTCACCCTGGTCGGCGCCTCGCTGACCGGATGCGGGCTGTTCGGCGGCTCCTCGAGCCTCGACGACGCGCTGGAGGTGGTGCCCTCCTCGGTGGACCAGGTGATCTTCTTCGACCGGGCCGCCGCGGTCGAGCGGCTGGGCCTCGACGAGCTCGACGCGGACCCCAGCGAGGAGGAGCTGCACTCCTACGTCGAAGGGTCGCGTGAGCTCCCCTACTTCACCACGCTGGACACCTCGGTGGTCCAGATGCTCGACACCGCACCCTTCAGTGCTCAAGACGTCGACTGGGAGGTCACGATCTACGAAGGTGACGACGGCTTCGGCCGGGTCTGGAGGATGAACGACGACCTCGACCTCGACGACGTCGCCGACGAGCTGGTGGACTCGGGCTTCGAGGAGGGGTCCGGTGAGGGTCGGAGCCTGAGCATCGACCTGGAGGAGATCGGCACCGACAAGCCCTACCTGATCCCGATGCAGACCGTCACTCTTCTCCCCGACGACCACCTGATCGTCACCGGCCCTCTTGCCGACGACGTGCTCGAGGTGATCGCCGACGATGCGGACTCCGCTGTCGACGACGACACCTTCGAAGACCTGGTCGACAGCACCGACGACGTGGAGGTCGCCCAGATGGCCCGCGACGACAAGGCCTGCCAGGAGATCGAGCGGCTCAGCCCGGAGCAGCTCGAGGCCAGCGGCATCGACGAGCTCGGCCATCCCGAGGAGACCGGCTTCTTCGTCCACGGCGACGAGGCCGGCGTGCGGTCGGTGCTGTTGTTCGACGACGATGACGCCGCCGAGGAGGACGCAGAGGCCCGCGAGGACTTCCTCGCCGACGGCTCGTCACCGGTCTCCGGCGTTCCGTACGAGGAGTTCGCGGAGTGGGAGATCGACACCGACGGCAAGCAGGAGCGGATCGATCTCGACTACGACGATCCTGAGGACGTCTCAGCGGTGATCTCTCGCGGCGACTTCGTCAGCGTGTGCGCTCCGGAGTAGCCGCCTGCCTGATGGTGGTTTCGAGGCTCGTCGCTGGCGCTCCTCGCACCTCAACCACCAAGCAGCGCGCGTAGTTCCGGCAGGAACGGGCGGTCGGGGTCGAGCCAGTCGACGTCGTCGAGCTGGTCGGGCGCGAGCCAGCGCACCCGGTCGTGCTCGACGGGTTCCGGTTCTCCGGTCACGAGGTCGGCCACCGCCACGCTGAGCTCGTACGCCGTGCCGATCGGCGCGGTGCCGCCGAGCCAGCGTCGTACGACGATCACGACGCCGAGCTCCTCGGCCATCTCGCGCACCAGGGCGTCCTCCGGCGACTCGCCCTCCTCGACCTTGCCGCCCGGGAACTCCCACCTCCCGGCGGCCGCCGCGGGGCTGGTGCGGCGGGCGGCGAGCACCCGCCCATCGCGCACCAGCGCCGCGCCCACCACTTGTTGCACGCCGAAACCCTAAGGTCAGGGCATGCAGTACGCCGAGGGGGTGCACCTCGCCCGGACCGACGAGAACGTCGACGAGATCGACGCGCTGGCCACGATGCTCGGTGGTCGGGTCGGGCTCGACGAGGTGCTCGACGACTGCGACCGCAAGGGCCGCAGGACCTGGCTGCCGGCACGGGCGGTGCACCGGGCCTACACGTTCGACCGCGCCGACCGGCGGGACCCTCGCTGGTGGCCGCAGGGCGTGACGACGTCGGCGGATGCCTCGGACGAGGAGGAGATCGCCGGCCGCCGCATCGTGGCCGTTGCGTGGTACGCCAAGGAGCTGCCCGGCGACGAGGTCAAGCAGGGTTCGCGGATCACGTTCTTCGACCTCGCGTCCCGGCGCTACCGGCACGTGCTGTTGGTGGTGCCGGTGCTGAAGGACGGCCGCGCCGACATCGAGCCGCTGACCGTGCACGCCGGAGGGATCGTCTGGTACGGCCCCTACCTGCACGTCGCTGCGACCGCGAGGGGCTTCTTCACCTGCCGCCTCGACGACCTGCTCCGGGTGGACGGCGACGCGGTCGCGGCGTACGGCCACCGCTACGTGCTACCGGTGCGGTTCTCCTACAAGGCCGAGACCGACGAGGGCCACGAGCGGCTGCGCTACTCGTTCATGTCGCTCGACAAGGGGGCCTCACCGCCGGAGATCGTGGCCGGTGAGTACGGCCGCGGAGAGAGCGCCACCCGGCGGCTGGCTCGGTTCGCGATCGAGCCGGAGTCGCTGCTGCTGGCGACCACCGAGGACGGCGTCACGCGACCCTCGATGCTCGACGAGGGCGTGGGCCAGATGCAGGGCGCGGTGGTGGCGCGGGGGCGCTACCACGTCACTGTCTCGAAGGGCCGGTGGACGTTCGGGTCCGTCTACACGGGTGCGCCGGGCGCGTTCCGGCGGCACCGATGGGCGACGCCGATGGGGCCGGAGGACATCGCCTACTGGCCCTCCACCGACATGCTGTGGTCGGTGAGCGAATGGCCGCGGCGGCGGTGGATCTTCTCGATGAAGCGCACCTGGTTTGACTGAGCAGGAGGCTGCGAGGAACGAGCAGGCTCCGTCAGCTCAGGCAGGTCGAGCAAGCCCCGCGACCGAGGAACGAGGTCGCGACGGGCGGGTCGAGACCCGGTGCGAGGACAGCAGGCGTTGCGGGGTCTCGATACGCCCTGCCTCGCACGCTCGGCCGGGCTACTCGACCACCGAAGGGGATGACTACCGCTAGCGAGGCACCAGGGCGAGCTGGCGCGACTGGGCGACCAGCCTCCCCGCGGAGTCCCACACCTCGCAGTCCTCCTCGAACATCCCGCCTGCCAGGTTGCGGGTGAGGTGCCGCACCTTCAGCCAGCCAGGCGCGGGGCGGGCGCGCACGTGCGCGGTGAGCTCGAGGGTCGGCGCCCAGCCCATCCGGCCCAGCTCGAACGTCACCGGCGGCAGCGCGTCGACGACCATCAGCAGCTCGATCGGGTCGGGCTCACGGCCGTCGACCAGCCGGAACCACGCGCTGATCTCGCCCTCGCCGCTCGGCTTCCCGATGGCCCAGCCCACCTGGTCGGGGTGGAAGCGCATGTCGAACCGGTCCAGCAGCGGAGCGTCCTTGCGAAACTCCGGCGGCGCGAACGTGTTGGGCACGCAGTCCTCGAGCGGCGGGAGGTCGATCTCAGGCGCCGTCGTCTGCACGTCGCCCTCCCGGCCGCCCAGGTCGCCGTACGTCGCCAGCACGTCGATCCGGGTGGTGTCGCCCTGCACGAGGTGGGCGGCGAGAGTCGAGACGGTGCGCCCGTCGCGGCGTACGTCGACGTCGACGTATGCCGGACCGGGTGCGCCCGGCGACAGGAAGTAGGCGCTCATCGCGATCGGATCGGGCTTGGCGGGAATCGCGGCGCCGATGGCATTGCCGATGACGGCGAGCTGGTAGCCGCCGTTCACGCCGCCGCCCACGACCCAGCCCGCGGCGAGGTCCGCCCGGTAGCGCCCTGCGCCTTCGGCTGCCACCGCGATGTGCGCGTCGAACTCATGACCCATGGCGCGATGTTATCGGGCGATTACTTGGGGTGCTTCCTCAGGTAGTCCAGGACCGATGCGGCCTGCGCCCGCGCGCCCGCAGAGTTGGGGTGGGCCGGGACGCCGATGGCCAGGTCGTTGACCGACAGCCCGAGGGTCTCGGCATACCGCGTCCGCGCCCCCGTGCACAGGTGGTGGCCGCGGGTCCGGGCGGCGGTGCTCACCAGCTCGGCGCCACCCTCGCGCGCGGCCCGCTTCAGCATCGCGTTGAGCTGGTCGAACTTGGTCTTGATGTAGCGCATGTCCTTGTCGACGGCCGGCACCAACGGGTAGCACGCGTGGTCGGGGATGACCCGCATGTAGTCGACGATCAGCACCCGGGCGTGCGGCGAGAGGCGGTGGATACCCCTGAGCGCCCGGACCACCTTCGGCTCGGACCGACGGATGCTACGGGCCAGCCGGTCGACACCGCCTTCGGTGTACTTCTTCTTGCAGCCACCCAGCGGGGGCAGGTTGCCGCCGATGAACGGGATCGGGATCTGCGGGAGCAGCCCATCCGGCAGCGGGCTCTCGATCGGCAGCAGGTTGAGGCAGTCCATCCCCGCCGACGCGATGCCCGCGTCGTTGCCGCCGATCCCGACCGTGACCAGGTCGGTGCTCCTCGTCAGCCGGTTGAACTGCGGCGGGTTGGCCCCACCGGTCGGCAACCCGGTCTGCGGCTTGGTGAAGTCGTCGGTGGTCGCGGACCCGCAGCTCGCGTCCCGGAACGTCTTCGCGCCGATCGCCTTCGCGACCAGCTTCGGGTAGTTGCGGTGCGACTGCGCGCAGCCGAGCGGAGCGTGCTCGGTGGCGGGGAACCCGTCGGTGTTCAGGATCACCACGTCGGCGGTCCAGGAGTCGCCGAGGGCGACGTACTCGGGATAGGCGGGCTGGCCCGGTTCTTCTGGGGCCGACCGCCCCGGGTCGGGGGCCGCCGAGGCGGTCGGCAAGACGGTGGCGAGCAGCGCCGCGATCGCCACCAGGGGTGCCAGGAACCGGGTCGCTCTCACCCCCACTCAACGAGACCCGTCGCGCGAGGTGACGTACACCCGTCCCCGAGTCGGCTCGTCCTCAGTCCCGCCGTTCCCCGAGTCGGCGCATCCTCCGTCGACGGATGCGCGAGTCGGCACGTCTTCCGACCCATGCGGATGAGGATGCGCCCACTCGACCCTTTCCGGGGCTGAGCACGAGCCGAGTCGGCGGTTTATTCGGGCCGCCGGCGCATCTGCGCCGCGGCGTACGGCGTCTCGAGACTCTCGCACCTGAGCACCGCCCCGCCTTCGCCGCCACCGTCGCCGCGCCGACGGGCGCGGACTGCACCAGGGCACTGCGGAGCTCGATCGACCTCTACCTCCAGCTGCGTGACGAGTCGGGCGTGGTGTGCCGGAAGTCGGCTGAGCACGCCGTGCTGGACTACGTGGTCGACGCCGGGCCCTAGTCTTCGCGACATGAGGACAGGCGCGTTCTGGGACTTCGTGGAGGGCCGGACCGAGGCACCGCCGATCGCGAGGCTGCTCGGGTTCGAGCTGCGGGCGGTCGATCCAGAGGCGATGACGATCGAGGTGGCCTTCACGGCCACGGAGGCCTTCGTCAACCCGGTCGGAGACGTCCAGGGCGGGATGCTGTGCGCGATGCTCGACGACACGCTCGGGCCGGCGTTGGTGGCCACGCTGGGCGAGGATGAGTGGGCGCCGACCACGGATCTCCACGTCCAGTTCCTGGCGCCTGCCCGTCCGGGCGCGTTGATAGGGCGAGGTCGGGTCGTGCGGCGTGGGCGCACCGTCGCGTTCCTCGCGGGCGACCTCACCGGCCCCGACGGGAGTGTCGTCGCGACCGGGGTGGCGACCGCGACGATCCGTCGTCGGGGCTAGGAGTCGGTGCCTCGCTCCCAGCGGTACGGCGTCGTGGTGGACACCTTGAGCAGGCCCGAGCGCTCGAGGATCGGGCGCGAGAACTCCGTCGAGTCGCTGTGCATCAGGGTCTTCCCGAGCGCGAGCGCCGATCGGGCGCGCGCGGCCGTCAGGGCCCGGTAGATCCCGCGGCCGCGCCACTCCTCGAGCGTCGCGCCTCCCCAGACGCCGGCGAACTCGGTGCCGGGAACGGGCTCGAGCCGACCGGCGCTGACGACCCGGCCGTCTGCCTCGGCCACCCACAGCTCCATGCCGTCGTCGAGCGCGAGCCTCCGGAGCAGTGCCTGGGCCATCTCGGCGACCTCGGCTTCCGAGTCACCGAAGGCCACGCCCTGCATCGCGCTCATCGCGCGGACTTCGACCTCGTCGGAGACCCGACGCAGCGACACGCCCTCGGGGAGCTCGACGTCGACCGCCAGCGACTGCGCCCGGCCGATCATGATCGACTCCGTCTCCTCGGCCACGAACCCGTTGTCGAGCAGGGCCTCGTGCAGTCCCGGCGCGTGGTCGTGGCCGCGGGTCTTCCACTCCACCCGTTGGATCGTGTCGTCAGCCTCGTAGTGCGCGAGAGCTCCGGTGACCAGCTCCCGGATCCCGGCAGCGTCCGCTCCCCCGAGGTCCTGATAGGTGACGAAGCCGCGGCCTCCGTCGAAGGTCACCAGCCGTAGCGGCCCCAGGCGCTCGACCGCGCGGGCGCTGGGCGTCTCTGCGTCGGTCCGGAGCTGCTCGTCGTAGGCCTTGAGGAATGCGGCGCGATCGTCCATGCCGGCCACCCTGTCCGGCGCGATGCCCACCGGCAACCGGTTTGAGTCACAGCCAGCGCCGCACCCGTCGGCAGTAGGCGTCGTACTCCTCGCCGAAGAGCTCCCGCAGCGCCGCCTCCTCGGGTCGGATCTGGACCCGGTCGATGACCGCGACGAAGGCCGCAACCGGCAGCACCGTCCCCCACCCGCCCCGGATCAGGGCATGCGCCACCAGCGCACCCGCCATGCCGACGTACATCGGGTTGCGGGTGACGCCGTTCGGGCCGCTCGTCACCAGCCCGCTCGCCCGGGCCGGGCGAAGCGGGTCGACCGTGGTGCCCGAGCTCCGGAACCGCTGGATGCTCCCGGCGGCCATCCACCCACTCGCCGCCGTGGCCCCCACCGCGCCGAGCTTGCGCAGGAGTCCGGGCCGACTGCCCGAGGCGAGGCGGTGCTGGACGACTCCGGCGGTGAGCGCGATCAACGGCGGCGGCACGTGCGGCATGCGCCCAGTGTGGCAGCGCCTACCCAGGGACCCGATCCGCCGGGGACCTACCTAGCATCGGAGCATGAGTACGCCGCCTCCGGACGGGCTGCCGGTCTACCGGGTTCTCACGGGTCAGGACGACGCCGCGTTCTGTCATCGCGTCAGCGAAGCCCTCGATCTGGGCTATGCGCTGTACGAGGGACCGAGCGTCGCCTTCGACGGCGAGAACGTCATCGTCGCCCAGGCCCTGGTCTGGCCTGGCTGATCGCCCACGCCTACTCCCTGATCCCGATCGCATCGACCGGACGGGTCCGCAGTGCAGCCCGGGTCGGCAGCATCGTCCCCGCGAGGCCCAGCAACGCGGCGCCACCCGCCAGGGCGGCGGCCGGTAGCAACGGGATGTCCGGCCGGAAGGCGCCGGTGACGGCCTTCGCGAACGGCAGCACGGTGACCATGGCCACGGCCGTGCCCAGCGCGCCGCCGATCAGCAGCATCAGGACGGCCTCCATCCGCATCATTCTCAACGCCTGGCGGCGAGTGCCGCCGACCAGACGCAGCAGGCCGAGCTCACGGACCCGACCGGCGACCCCGAGCATCAGCGTGTTCAGGAGTGCGAAGGCGGAGAACAGGATGACCATGCCGAGCAGGACGTAGTTGACCCACGCCTGGGTGTCGGCGTTGGCGTCCTCGGCGGCGGCGACGATCTCGCTCCCTCCCACCTCGACACCGGGGTGCTGGTCGCCGAAGTCGGCGAGCAGGCCCGCGGTCCGGGCCGGGTTCTCTCCGTCGCTCACGAGCATCGTCGAGAACGTCCGGTCGCTCAGGTGCTCGGCGACGCCCTGCCACGGCAGTACGACGTCACCGAAGCCGAGCGATCGGCCGTAGACGGCGCCCACGGTCGGGCTCACCGGCGTGCCGTCGCCGAGCCTGAGCTCGACCTGCTCGCCGAGCTCGGCACCCATGCTGTCCGCGGCGTATTCCGAGAGCGCGACCTCGTCCGGGGCCAGGTTCTCGACCGAACCCGCGACCACGTCGAGGTCGAGGACCTCGTCGAGGCGTCCGGGCGTGACGGCCTGCGCCTGGTAGGGATCCAGCTCGTAGCCGGCGTACACGCTCGTCGGCTGCATGCCGATGGCCGCTCCGTCCGTCTCCTCGGCGAGCTTCTCGACAGCAGCGGCAGACAGGCCGGGGCCGTCGGCCGCCACGACGTGCTGGGCAACCAAGCGCTCCGCGCCCTGCGTCTCGGCCGTCGCGTCCAGGGTCGACTGCTGGAACAGGGTCATCCCGGCGATGCCGATGGTCATCGCCAGCGGCGTGACCGCGGAGGCGAGCCTGGCGCCCTGATGTGTGCTGTTCGCCGCAGCCAGGAAGCCGCTCGCTCCCAGGCGACCCGTCACCGCGCCCAGCACGCCGACCCCGATCCGCACCAGGAGCGGTGCGAGAAGGCCGGCAGCCACGATCGCCGTTGCGAAGACCCCGAGGGTCACCGCCGGGGCGACCGGTCCGCTCACCGATGCCGCAACCTTGAAGAGAACGCCAGTACCGACGGCGGCCGTCAGGCCCGCGGCGGCCCTGACCCAGCCGATGGACCGCGTCGGGCCGGCCGCCTCGAACAGGGCCTCGATGGGCCGGGTCCGTCCGGCCCGGCGCGCCGCGACATACGACGCGGTCAGCGCGACCAGGAGGGCCGCCGCCACGGCGGTCGCGACCGGGATGATCCCGGGCTCGCTCCGGAAGGTGGCGGGGAGGAGTCCCCTGGCCTCCATGCCACTGGCGAGGTGTGACGCGAGGATGAGGCCGGGCCAGACGCCGACGGCGGCGCCGAGCGCGGTCACGATCAAGGTTTCGCGGGAGATCATCCGACGCACCTGCCTCGGGGTCGCCCCGATGGCTCTCAGCAGCCCGATCTCGCGTTGGCGCTGACGCACGAACAGGGACAGCATCCCGGCGATCACCAGGATGGCCACGAAGACGCCGATGCCACCCAGGGAGCCGCTGATCGCGATCAGCCTCGTGCTGTCCTCCACCGAGTCGAAGAACTCCGCCTTCCCGCGTTCATCACCGATGAGCACGGAGGCGTCGTCGCCCACCGCGCTCCGGATAGCGGCTGCGACCTCCGAGACATCGGCACCCGGCGTCACGGTGACGCCGAGGAGGTCGGCCGAGTCGCCGCGTCCGTAGTGCTGCACGGCGGTCTCGTCGTCGAAGAACACCGCCGACTGGTGCCGGAGGTCCCCGTCGGCGGGCGCGGCCAGGCCGACCAGCCGTGCCTCGATCGCGTTGCCGGCGATCAGGACATTGACGTCCTGGCCGACCCGTACGTCCGCGCGTTGCGCCAGGGCGCTGTCGATCACGATCTCGTCGCTCGCCTCGGGCAGGTGCCCGTCGGTGAGGTCGAACGGGGTGAGGGCGGCACTCGACCACGAGTGTCCGAGAGAGGGTGCGCCGGAGGGCCCAGCGACGGCCGACCCGTCGGGACGCAGCAAGGAGGCACGGAACGAGACGTCGGGCACGACCGACTCGACACCCTGCACCGACCCGACTTCTGTCAGCGTCTCGTTGGGGAGCGGGACCCGTTCAGTGATGGCCGTGGTGATGGTCTCTGCGTCATCACCCTTGCCGTGGTGCTCGCTGATCGACTGGTCCCCGGCGACGACGATGTCTGCGCCGGCAAGGCGTTCGGGCGGCACGTCGCCGCGGATGCCCGACTCGAGCAGCACTCCGGTCGCCGTGATCAGGGCGACCGCGGCCGCCACCGTGGCGAACACTCCGACGAAGCTGGCCCAACGGGCCCGCAGGGTGGGGATGGCGAGGTACAGCATCGGTCAGCCCTCCAGGTGGGTCATGCGCTCGGCGATGGTGTCGGCCGACGGCGCAGCCAGGTGGTGCACGATGCTGCCGTCCGCCAGGAACAGCACGCCGTCGGCGTGCGAGGCGGCCAGCGGGTCGTGCGTGACCATCACGATGGTGAGGCCCTCGCGATCGGTGCACTCACGCATCAGGTCGAGGATCTCCGCTCCCGTTCGCGAGTCGAGAGCGCCGGTCGGCTCGTCCGCGAACAGCACGTCGGGCCTCGTGACGAGTGCCCGGGCGATGGCCACCCGCTGCTGCTGTCCGCCGGACAGCTGCGCGGGCCGGTGACCGAGTCGCTCGGTGAGGCCGACACGGGCCGCCACCTCGGCCAGCCACGCGCGGTCGGCTCGGCGGCCGGAGAGTCGCGCGGGCAGCTCGATGTTCTGCGACACCGTGAGCGCGGGCATCAGGTTGTAGGCCTGGAAGACGAACCCGACGCGGTCCCGCCGCAGCCTGGTCAGCGCGGTCTGCGACTTCCGACCCAGGTCGTCACCGGCGATGTGGACATCGCCGCTGTCGGGTCGGTCGAGGCCCGCGGCGACGTGCAACAGGGTGCTCTTCCCCGAGCCGGACGGCCCCATCACTGCCGTGAAGGTTCCGGCGTTGAAGGCCGCCGTCACCCCGCGGAGGGCGTGGACGCTGTTCTGCCCCCGGCCATAGGTCTTCGAGACATCGACCACCTGGACGGCGGGCCGCTGCACGAGACGGTCGGGCGGGCTGGTCAGCTGGACGGTCATGGGGTGCCTCTCGGGGGTACCGGGTCTAGGTCGATCTCGGCTTTCCACCACCATCCGTGTTGCGGGGGCTGGCATCGTCAGGCCTGCGTCCATACCCGGATCGGTCCCTCGGGCTAGTCCTCGAGGCCATCGCGGCCTCGTTCTCGCGACCGATCCGGGCGGCGCCGGCCGGGAGTAGCGTGGGTTCATGAGCGGGACCTCGCCGCCACCAGGGCATCCGATCGTGGCCGGCCTCGCCCGCCACCTGGTCGCCCTGGACGTGCTCGTTGCCGGAGCGCTCATGGTGTTCTGGCTGCAGCCGCTGGTCGCGGAGTCCGGTGGCCTCACGCTCGAGAAGGTCATCGAGTACCTGGTGGCGATCGGCGCCACTGCGCCGCTCGCCGTACGACATCTCGCACCCAGGATCGTCTACGCCGTGATGGCCTGCTGCTTCGCGGCCGCCCTGCTCATGGGCATCGAGTCGACCGGGTTCGGGGTGGCGCTGGCGGCGTACACGATCCTGGCCGTGGACTCCCGGAGGGCAGGGCTCCTCACCATCGTGGCCGGCTTCGGACTGATCGTCCTGGCGAACGTGACGATCTCGGGCACCACGCTGGGCGACCTCTTCTTCGACGCCATCACGTTCGCGATGGTGATCGCCATCGCCGAGCTGGTCCGCACTCGACGGGCGTACGCCGAGATCTACGCCGAGCGGGCCGCCCGGCTCCAGGCCGAGAGGGCCGCGGTCACCAGTCGCGCGGTCGACGCGGAACGGCTGCGGATCGCCCGCGAGCTGCACGACGTCGTGGCGCACTCGGTGACCTCCATCGCCGTCCAGTCCAGCGTGGGGCTGGACCGGCTCCGGACGGAACCGGATGCCGCGGAGCGAGCGCTCGCCACGATCGAGACCAGCAGCCGCACCGCCCTCGCCGAGATTCGTCGGATGCTCGGGATGCTGCGGCACGGTGACGAGAGCGCAGCCAGCCTCGTGCCCGCCCCCGGCCTGGCCCGCGTCCAGTCGCTGGTGGAGGAGTCGACGACCGCCGGCATCGCCACGACCCTCACCCTCGCCGGGGATCGCCCCGACACGGTGCCACCCGGGGTGGACCTGTGCGCCTACCGGATCGTCCAGGAGGCCCTCACCAACGTGGCCAAGCACGCCCCAGGCGCACGCGCCGACGTCACCGTCAGCTGGTCGGACCACGGCGTCGTCGTCGAGGTCCGGGACAACGGTCACGGGCCGGCCCTGTTCGGCCCTGACCACCGCCGGACCCACCCCGGGCAGGGGCTGCTCGGGATGCGCGAACGGGTCGCCCTCTTCGGCGGCATCCTCGAGGCCGGTCCGCGGCCCGAGGGCGGGTTCGGCGTACGCGCCCACCTGCCGTTCGACGCCCCCCAGAGCGTGCGCTCCACACCGGCCCCTGCCGAACCGGTGCCGTCGGCGTGATCCGCGTCGTGGTCGTGGACGACGAGTCCCTCCTCCGCGGGGGACTCGTGTCGCTGGTGGACAGCGCCGAGGACCTCACGGTCGTCGGAGAGGCTTCGAACGGCGTCGAGGCGCTCGACGTGATCGCAGAGTTGCTCCCCGACGTTGTCCTCATGGACATCCGGATGCCCGAGATGGATGGCCTGGAGGCCACTCGCCGACTGGCGACGGACCCGACGACCGCGCCAGTGCGGGTCCTGGTCCTGACGACGTTCGACCTCGACGAGTACGTCTTCGAGGCGCTGCGGGTCGGCGCCAGCGGGTTCCTGCTCAAGGCCGCCATGCCCGACGAGCTCCGGGCGGCGATACGTGTCGTGGCCAGCGGTGAGGCCCTGTTGGCACCGAGTGCGACCCGTCGGCTGATCGAGGAGTTCACCTCGCGCCCCGCAACATCGACCGGTCCCCGGGTCGCCATACCGGAGATCACCGGACGCGAGCGGGACGTGCTGGCCGCGGTCGCCCGGGGCCAGTCCAACTCCGAGATCGCCGCCGAGCTGCACATGAGCCTCTCCACGGTGAAGACCCATGTGAGCCACCTGCTGATGAAACTCGATGCTCGTGACCGCACGCAGCTCGTGGTCAAGGCCTACGAGGCCCGGTTCGCCATCCCCGGCGCGCAGTGAGGCTCGGAGCGATCATGAAAGCGGCGGTTCAGGAGCGTTACGGCGGCCCGGACGTGCTTCGGGTGGAGGACGTGCCGGTGCCCAAGGCCGGCAAGGGGCAGGTGCTGGTCAAGGTCGCGGCCACCTCGATCAACCTCAGCGACTGGGAGGGCCTGACCGGCTCGCCGGGCTACTCACGGCTCGGTGGCCTGCGCGCACCACGCCGCCCGATCCTCGGCTCCGACATCGCCGGGTGGGTGGAGGCTGTCGGCGAGGGCGTCACCCGCTTCCGGCCCGGTGATGAGGTGTACGGCGACAACCTCCAGCTCAAGGGCGGTTTCGCCGAGTACGCCGTGGCGCCCGAGTCGGCACTAGTCGTCAAGCCCGAGGGGCTGACGTTCGCCCAGGCCTCGACGCTCCCCCAGGCCGGGGCGATCTCGCTGCAGGGCACCGCCAGGGCGGCGCCGGGGCAGCGACTCCTCGTCAACGGAGCCGGCGGGGGTTCGGGTGCGTTCGCGATCCAGCTCGCCAAGCGGCTGGGCGCGCACGTCACAGGCGTCGACAACGGCGGCAAGCTCGACTTCATGCGGTCGCTCGGCGCCGACGAGGTCATCGACTACCGGCGCGACGACTTCACCCGGGGCCACCCGCCGTACGACCAGATCCTCGACCTGGTCGCCCATCGCTCGGTGTTCGCCTACCGCCGGGCGCTGGCACCGGGCGGGAGGTACCGCTGCGTCGGCGGGACAGTGCGCTCGCTGCTGCGGGTGCTCACCATCGGCGCGTTCGCCGGCCTGGTCACCCGCCGCAGCCTCGGCGTGCTCGTCGTGAAGGAAGGCCCTGACCACTTCGAGCCGCTGGCCGACCTGTGCGTCGCGGGCGAGGTCGACATCCACATCGACCGCACCTTCGGGCTCGACGACGTGGCGGAGGCCATGGCCCACGTCGGCGAGGGCCGCGCCCTCGGCAAGGTCGTGGTCACCCCGACCTGACGGATCGTCAGCGGGCCTCGCCCCACGCGGGTGAGGCGTCGAGTCGATCGTCGACCTAGCGTCGCCAACGTCCTGACTCTCGGGGAACGGACCCACTCTTCCCAGCGTAAGGACGAGCACATGAGCGTAGACGGGCACGCCCGCGGCGTACTCCCCATTCCGCACCGCACTGCGACCGGCCTGACGACGTACGACGCGAAGGACCCGGTCACGTCCTTCCCTCCGATCGAGCCGCTCCGGCCACCCGAGGGAGCTCCGAACGTGCTGGTGATCCTGCTCGACGACGTCGGATTCGGCGCCTCGAGTGCCTTCGGGGGACCGTGCCGGACGCCGGTCGCCGAGCGACTGGCGGGCGGCGGCCTGAAGTTCAACCGGTTCCACACCACGGCGCTGTGCGCCCCGACCCGTCAGGCACTGCTGACCGGTCGGAACCACCACTCGGTCAACATGGGCAGCATCACCGAGACCGCCACGTCCGCGCCCGGCCAGACCTCGGTGCTACCGAACACGAAGGCGCCCATGGCGACCACGCTCAGGCTCAACGGGTACTCGACCGCCCAGTTCGGCAAGTGTCATGAGGTGCCGGTCTGGCAGACCTCGCCGATGGGGCCTTTCGACGCCTGGCCGACCGGTGGCGGTGGGTTCGAGACGTTCTACGGCTTCATCGGTGGCGAGAACAACCAGTGGGACCCCGCGCTCTACAGCGGAACCACGCCCGTCGAGCCGCCGGCCACCGCCGAGGAGGGCTACCACCTCACCGAGGACCTGACCGACCACGCGGTGAACTGGATGCGTCAGCAGAAGGCGCTGATGCCCGACAAGCCGTTCTTCGTCTACTACGCGCCGGGCGCGACGCACGCCCCGCACCATGTGCCGAACGAGTGGATCGAGCCCTACGAGGGCCAGTTCGCCGACGGCTGGGACGTCCTGCGCGAGCGCACGTTCGCCCGGCAGAAGGAGCTGGGCGTCATCCCGGCCGACACCGAGCTGACCGCTCGGCACGACGAGATCACCGCCTGGGACGACATGCCCGACGAGCTGAAGCCGGTGCTGGCACGGCAGATGGAGGTCTACGCGGGCTTCCTCGAGCACACCGACCACCACGTCGGTCGGCTGATCGATACGCTCGAGGACCTCGAGATCCTCGACGACACGCTCATCTACTACATCATCGGTGACAATGGTGCGTCCGCCGAGGGCACCCTCAACGGCGCGTTCAACGAGATGGCCAACTTCAACGGCATGGCGGCCGTCGAGACCCCGGAGTTCATGCTCAGCAAGATGGCTGAATTCGGCTCGCCGAGCTCCTACAACCACTACTCGGTCGGCTGGGCCTGGGCGATGAACACGCCGCTGCAGTGGACCAAGCAGATCGCCTCGCACTGGGGCGGCACGCGCAACGGGACCATCGTGCACTGGCCGAACGGGATCGAGGAGAAGGGCGGACTCCGGTCGCAGTTCACCCACGTCACCGACGTGGCGCCCACCATCCTCGAGGCCGCCGGCCTGCCCCAGCCCACCATGGTCAACGGCGTTCTCCAGGCACCGATGGAGGGCACCAGCATGCGGTACGCGTTCGACGACAAGGACGCGCCCGAACGCCATGACCTGCAGTACTTCGAGATGTTCGGCAACCGCGGCATCTACCACCAGGGCTGGAGCGCGGTCACCAAGCACAAGACCCCATGGATGATCATCGACCCGAACATGGGGCCATTCGATGACGACGTATGGGAGCTCTACGACGGCAGCACGGACTTCAGCCAGGCCCGCAACCTCGCAACGGAGCAGCCCGAGCGGCTCGCGTACCTGCAGCGGCTGTGGCTGATCGAGGCCGTGAAGTACAACGTGATCCCCCTCGACGATCGCAGCGGTGAGCGCTTCGACCCCGACACGGCGGGCCGGCCCACGCTGATCCGCGGGAACTCCCAGCTCTTCTACCCCGGCATGGGACGTCTGTCGGAGAACAGCGTGGTCAGCATGAAGAACAAGTCCTTCTCGGTGACCGCCGACGTCGAGATCCCCGAGGGGGAGGTCGAGGGCGTGCTCATCGCCCAGGGCGGCCGCTTCGGCGGATGGGCCTTCCACGTCAAGGACGGCAAGGCCAAGTTCACCTACAACGTGCTGGGGATCCACGAGTTCAGCGCGCAGGCCGACGAGGCGATCCCACCCGGCAGCCACCAGGTCCGGATGGAGTTCGCGTACGACGGCGGCGGGCTTGCGAAGGGGGGCGACGTCACCCTGTTCTACGACGGAGACAACGCCGGGAGCGGGCGGGTGGAGATGACCGAACCGATGATCTTCTCCGCCGACGAGACCACCGACATCGGCTACGAGTCCGGCACCACCGTCAGCCCCGACTACACCGCCGCGACCAGCCACTTCAACGGCAGGATCAACTGGGTCCAGCTCGACGTCGGCGTTGACGACAACGACCACTTCATCACACCCGAAGAGCGCCTCCGGGTCGCCCTCGCGCGTCAGTAGCAACGCCTCTGGCGATGAGTCTTGCGGTGCCACTCGGTCGGTGTATCGACACCACCGCCGAGGAGGCCCGCATGCGCAAGGTAGTCCTCTACACCCTGACGTCGCTCGACGGAGCGGTCGATCACCCGGGCCAGTACTTCCCGGCCACCGACCCGACGGAGGGCGGCGCCCCGCTGTTCGACCCGGTGATGGTCGACATCGAGGCCCGCACGATCCGCGAGCAGGACGCGGTGCTCCTCGGTCGCAGGATGTACGACGAGTGGTCGAGCTACTGGCCCACGTCCGACGAGCAGCCCTTCGCGGACTTCATCAACAACGTCAAGAAGTACGTCGCCACCTCGACGCCGCTGACGGAGGTGTGGGGTGACGCAGAGGCCGATGACCGGTCCGATCGCCGACTTCGTGCGCGATCTCAAGGCCCTCCCGGGCGGTGACATCGGCGTCCACGGCAGCATCGAGCTGGCGCAGTCACTGCTCTCCGCGGGACTCGTCGACGAGCTGCAGCTGGCGGTCGGTCCGGTGCTGCAGCCCGAAGGGCGGCGACTGTTCGAGCGCCTCGACGACTCGCGCCGGTTGGAGCTGCTGAGCGCCACCCCCACGCCGAGCGGCGCGGTCTGGCTCGCCTACCGGGTCGCTTGAGCGCTACGCCTGGTCGACCACCGACGGAGACAGCTGGATGTCGGGCACCAGCTCGATCAGCAGGTCGCGGACGCGCTTGTCGAGGTCGGCGACGATGCGGCGCACGGTGGCCTCGTCCTGACCACCGGGGTCGTCGACCGGCCAGTCGACGTACCTCACGCCGGGCACGTAGGGGCACTCCTCGCCGCAGCCGAGGGTGATGGCCAGGTCACTGGCGGCGATGGTGTCGCGGGTGAGCAGTGTGGGGTGCTCGTGGGAGCTGTCGATCCCGAGCTTCTCGAGTGCATCGGCGACCTCGGGATGGATGTGCTCGCCGGGCTGGGTCCCGGCGGAGAGGGCACGGACCCGGCCGCCCGCGTAGTGCTCGGTGAGCACCCGGCTGATCACCGAGCGGCCGCCGTTGCGAACACAGGCGAAGACAACCTGGGGCACACGCTCGTTGGTGTCGGGACTGGTCATCCTCGGCTCCTTCACTGGTTCTTTGCGTGCGGCACGACCACGTCGTCGGCTGCGGCACCGACGCCGGGGAACAGGTAGAGGATCAGGGGTACGGCGAGCGCCGCGCCCACGACCTCGGCGGCGATGAACCCGGGGACGGAGCCGGGGGCGATGCCGGCGAACGAGTCCGAGAACATCCGGCCGACGGTGACCGCCGGGTTGGCGAACGACGTGGAGGACGTGAACCAGTACGCCGCGCCGATGTAGGCGCCGACCGCCGGCGCGATGAGCACGCCACGGCCGGTGCGGGCGAGCGCGAAGATCAGGGTGACCAGACCCGCGGTGGCGACGATCTCGCCCAGCAGCACGTTGGCGCCGTCCCGTTCGGTGGTGGCGAGCTGAGTGAGGCTGACCTCGAACATCAGGTTGGCCAACATGGCGCCGGCGATGCCGCCGATCACCTGGACGACGGTGTACGCGAGCACCTCGCGGCCGGTGAGACCGGTGCCCGTCCGACGGCCGAGCAGCCAGTCGGCGGCGGAGACCATCGGGTTGAGGTGGGCACCCGAGACCGGGGCGAACATCAGGATGAGCACGGTCAGGCCGAGAGCGGTGGCCGTGGAGTTCTCCAGGAGCTGGAGGCCAACGTCATCCGGTGAGAGTCGCTGTGCTGCGACCCCGGAGCCGACCACGACGGTGACCAGCAGGCCGGTCCCGATCAGCTCGGCAGTCAGCCGCCGGGTGAGGTCGTGATTCATGCGTCAGTCAGCCGCGCGTCGCCGCTCGAGCAGGACGGTGTCGCGCCACTCCCCGTCGAGCCGGGCGATGCGCGGCCGCACAGCCAGGGTGCGGTAGCCGGCCGAGTGGTGCAGCGCGAGGGAGGCGCGGTTCTCGGGGAAGACCGAGGTCTGGAGTGTCCACAGGCCGTTCGCGTCGGCCTCGTTGACCTGGCGGTAGAGCAGCGCTTTGCCGACGCCGCGTCCGCGGGCCACCTCGGTGACGTAGACGCTGGTCTCGCCGACACCCGCGTAGCACTCCCGCTCGGAGACCGGGTTGATGGCGGTCCAGCCGACCACCCGACCGTCCCGCTCGGCGACCCAGCGGTGCTCGGGCAGCCACTTCTCGGCAAGCTCCGACAGAGCCGGCACCTCGGTCTCGAAGGTGGCCATCCGGGTGGCGATGCCCTCGGCGTAGATGTCACGGACCGTGGGCAGGTCGTCGTCGACCATGGCTCGGGTGGTCACGCCGGCCGGGAGGTCCTCGGGGCAGCACGGCACGGCGCCCAGCGATCCCATCACCACGTCCGCAGCGTGCGGTAGACCGGTGCAGCAGGCAGGGTTGACCGAGACGATCGAGGAGGTCCCGACCTTGTCGATCGCTACGAACCCGACCTCGGCGAGCTTGCGGACGTGGTGGGAGCAGGTCGACTGGCTGATGCCCAGCTCCGTGGCCAGGTCACCCACCTTGATCGAGCCGCTCGGTGCGGTCGCCACCGCATGCAGCAGACGGACCCGGGTCGCGTCGGACAGCGTGGCGAACCACTCGGCGTACGTCGCAGCGGAGTCGGCGCCCAACAGCTCCTGATCGCCCGGGCGGGTGGCCGTCGGTGCGCAGGAGAGCTCGAGGTCCGAAAGAGTCACGGCGGAAGCCTATCATCGACGTTCGTCGATGAATGCGTTACGGTGACACAACCATCGAAGCTCATCGATCAATTCAAGGATGCCACCCATGCTCTCCGTCACCACCGACCGCCCGCTCGTGATCGTCGGGGCCGGCCCGATCGGCCTCGCCGCCGCCGCGCACGCTCAGTCGCGCGGCCTGCCCACCGTCGTCCTCGAGAGCGGCACCGGGCCGGGTGCCGCCGTCCGGGAGTGGGGCCACGTCCGGCTGTTCTCGGCCTGGAGCGAGCTGGTCGACCCCGCCGCCGCGGCCCTGCTCGCCGGCACCGGCTGGCAGCAGCCGGACCCGGCGACGTACCCGACCGGCACGGAGTGGGCGGATGCCTACCTGGCTCCGCTCGCCGCGGCGCTGGACGCGACGGCGGAGGTGGAGGTGCGCTTCGGTCGCCGAGTCGTCGGCGTTGCCAAGCAGGGCCGCGACCGGATGGTCGACTCCGGCCGGGAGGACGCGCCCTTCACCGTGCACGTCCGATCAGACGAGGGCAGCGCCCTGCTGACCGCCGGCGCCGTCATCGACGCCTCCGGGACCTGGTACGGCGCCAACCCGCTCGGCGGGGACGGGCTGCCCGCGCCCGGCGAGGCCGAGCACGCGGACCGCATCACCTACGGCATCCCGGACCTCACCGACCCGGCCACCCGCGCCCGCTACGCCGGGAAGCGGGTCGCGGTAGCCGGCCGCGGTGCCTCGGCCCAGAACACCTTGGTCGGCCTGACCACCGTTACCGTGGACACCGATGGCACGGAGATCGTGTGGCTGCTGCGTCGGCCCGGTCTCGACGACGCCTTCGGCGGCGGAGACAACGACCAGCTCGAGGCCCGAGGAGCTCTCGGCAAGCGGGCCCAGGCGGCGGTCGAGGCCGGCCCGGTGCAGGTCGTCACGTCGTTCCGAACCACCGAGATCACCGACCAGCCGGACGGCCGGATGACGATCCTGGGCATGGACGGGCGACGCGTCGAGGGGATCGACGAGGTCGTGGTGGTCACCGGATTCCGGCCCGACCTGGGCTGGCTGAGCGAGGTCCGTCTGGACCTCGACCCAGTGCTCTCCGCACCGACCAAGCTCGCACCGCTCATCGACCCCAACGTCCACTCCTGCGGCACGGTGTACCCGCACGGCGTCGCGGAGCTGGCTCAGCCCGAGCGGGGCCTTTACCTTGCTGGCATGAAGTCCTACGGCCGCGCGCCGTCGTTCCTCGCGCTGACGGGGTTCGAGCAGACCCGCAGCATCGTGGCCGCCATTGCCGGCGATCACGACGCCGCCGCCCGCGTCGAGCTGGTCCTGCCCGAGTCCGGCGTCTGCGGCGGCTCCGGGCAGTTCGACGGCCGCCCCGAGGCAAGCGGCGGCTGCTGCTCCACCGGCGACGACCCGCTGACGATCGGGGGCCGCACTGCCAGTGGGTGATGCCGACACCGGCCGTTCGCTCTCCCCGTCCGAGCTGGGCGAGGAGGCCCACCTCGACGGCGATCTGGGCCTCCCCTCGCCCGCCCTCCGCCGGGTCACCCTGGTCCTGTGCCTGACCCAGATCGTCTCGTGGGGCGTGCTGTTCTACGCCTTCCCGGTGCTGGCCCCGACGATCGCGGAGACCGAGGGCTGGTCACTCACGACCCTGATGGCCGGCTTCACCGGCGCACAGGTCGTGGCCGCGCTCGTCGGGCTCTGGGTGGGTCGTCACCTCGATCGCCACGGCCCCCGCCTGCTGATGACGCTCGGCTCCGTGCTCGGCGTGACCGCCCTGCTCGGGCTCGCCGCGGCACCCAGCCTGCCGTGGCTCCTCGGCGGCTGCGCGCTCGCGGGTGTTGCGATGGCCGGCACCCTCTATCCTCCCGCGTTCGCGGCCCTTACCCACTGGGGCGGCGCAGGCAGGGTACGGGCTCTCACCGCGGTCACTCTGGTGGGTGGGCTGGCGTCCACCGTCTTCGCGCCGGTGACCGCCGCACTCGAGTCGGCGGGGTCCTGGCGCAGCGCCTACGCAGTCCTCGCGGTCCCGATGGCGCTCACCGTAGCGCTGCACTTCCTCGGCCTGCGTGCCCCATGGACGCCCGCGGTCGCGGGCACATCTGCTGACGATCACCCAACCACCGGCCGGCGACGCGACCCCTTGCTACGGGAGCGACGCTTCGTCACCGTGGTCGCCGCGATGACCCTGGCCGGGTTCGCAATCTATGCGGCCGTCATCAACCTGGTTCCGCTGCTGGTCGAGTCGGGGCTCAGTACGCAGCGGGCCGCAACGGTGCTCGCTGTCGGCGGGGTCGGTCAGGTCTCGGGCCGGCTCGCGTACGCACCCGTGCTCGGGCGAGCCGGCCCGGACGCCAAGATGAGCATCGTGCTGGTGGTCACCACGGCCACCACCCTCGGTCTCGCCGTCGTCTCTGAGCCGCTCCTCGCGCTGTGCGTGATCTCGATGGTCGCCGGCGCAGCACGCGGCGCGTTCACCCTGATCCAGGCCACCGCGGTGACTGAACGCTGGGGCGTCGCGTCGTACGGCGCACGCAGCAGCGTGCTGAGCGGCGCGGTCCACCTCGCGTCGGCATCATCGCCGTGGCTGTGCGCCCTCGCGGCCGCCGGCCTCGGAGGCTACCCCGAGGCGTTCGTCATGGTCGCCGCGTTCGCCGCCCTGGCGGCGGTGCTGCCGTGGGTGGGCGCGGCGCGGGCCAGACGTTGAAGCGGACTTGGACAGTTCGTCCGGACCCTTCGCATCATCGACCGACCCGACGAACCCAGCATCCACCTACAGGTCGTGGATCACGTCGGGCTTCACCACGCTGGCGAGGGCCGCGCGGGACTCTTCGATCGTGACGCCGTGCTCGGCAAGCAGCGGCGCGAGCTGTTTGAAGAGGACGTCCTTGCGCGTCGCGAACTCAGGGAACGACAGGAAGTGGATCGGTACGTTGTAGGCCACGAGGGTGCGGATCAGAGCGTGGAAGGCGATCGCAAGTTTTCGCTGCTGCCCGGCGGGATTGGCCTTGACGTTCATGACCCCGCCCGGGAAGAGCCCCTCATTTCCGGCCTCTTCAGCCAGCCGCGTGACCCGGCGACGGCTCTCGGCAGCCTGCCGCAAGTCGCGCATGGGCACGATGAACCCCCGGATCTGCAGCTGGCCATCCTCCAGGTACTGAGCGAGATTTGCCCCGAAGTACGGCGACTTGGCCACGTACGGCAAAGACTTACCCTTGGCCAACGTGCGCTTGAGCGAGTGCTCGAGCCCGGCGTGGGACACCGGGTTGACCCGGGTACGAGCGTCCGTCTCGGTGAAGCCGGTGTCGAACCCCAGGACTGTGAAGTACTGCACCAGGAGAGTCGTACCGGCGCGGCCGGTACCACCGATCAGGATGTGACCGCCCTCGGAGCTGCGTCGGTCGCGGGTGCCTTGCATCTCATCCCTTGGCTAGTCCGTGGACGTGGGGTCACCTTGGGCCGGGCCTCCGTCTGCGGCGCGCGCATGCTTCAGCGCACGATGGTCACAGTGGATCTAGCCCTCCCACCCTAGTCAACCTGAACCTTGACCAAATCGCAGTCCGAAGACAGGCCTCACCACTGAGGGCCCGCGGCCGCCGAGGCGACGGATCACTGATGTGCCGTCACGGCGACAACCGCCGTGCACGTTCGAACCGCGACCTGAGGATCAGGACGGTCAGGGCGAGGACCCAGAAAGGCATCACGACCAAGCTTGCCAAGGCGTCCGTCAGGTGGTGGGCGCCCTGGTAGAGGCGAGCAGCACCGACGACGGGAGGCACCACCAGGAGAAGAGTCGCGGGCGTCCGCCAGCGTGGTGCGGCATACGTCCAGACCAGGGCGACCAGGCCACCGAAGAACATCACCGACGTGGACACGTGTCCCGACGGGAAGCTCGCGTTGGGGTCGAGACCGTGGTCGAGCAGGTCCACGGGGGGCCGCTGTCGCGTCACCAGTCGCGAGGCGAGGTCGTAGATGAGCGCCTGGCCGAGGAGGCCGACCGCCATGAAGACCAGTGGTCGCACGCTGCGAACCCAGAGGCTGGTACCGATGGCGACGACGGCCGCAGTGGCGCAGATGATGATGGTGTCGCCACCCGTACCACCGATCTCTGCCAAGTCGGTCAGGGTCGGCGTGCGCTGGTCCGCGAGCCATTCGGAGAGGTCGGTGTCAACGGGGTCGATGCTGCCCTTCAGCCCCTCCGTGGCCAGCCAGCCCAGGCCGAGCAGCACGACGAGGATTGCGCTCCAGACGAAGACGACCTCTCCGGCCACCACGGCGTACTGCCACCGCCCCGGCCCACGCACCCACCACTGGCGTCGGTGATGCCCGGCGTCATCGCCGACACGTAGGTCGGACTCGCTGTCAGTGCGTCGGGCAACCACAAAAGCGCGGTGCCCTCAGACGCGCGGATCAAACGCGGCAGCGCCACGGATCAGACGTTGAACCGGAACTAGACCACGTCAGCGTCGACGGTCAGCTGGACTCGTCGAGACCAGTCCCGGACGGCGGACTCAACAAGGTCCGGCTGCTCCAGATGGACGTTGTGCCCTGCTCCGTCGACCACAAGGTAGGTGGCACGTGGGTAGTCGGCGAGCAGCGCGAACTGGTCCTCGTAACCGACGATGTGGTCCTGCCGACCGGTGACGATCAACGTCGGTCCCTCGAATGGGGATGGCGTGGGAGACGGTTCTTGGCTCAAGAAGTACCGACGCGAGAGTCGGTCCATCGCGTCGGGATCTGCCGCAAGGATCCCCGGCAGTGCCGCGGTGGAGAACGCCTCCCACGACTCCGCTACCTGACGCACGGCGATGTCCGTGAACTCGTCCCGGTCGGCAGTCGGGAGCGACCGGATCAGGTCATCGTCGCGCTCGATGACCGATCGATCCGGCAGAGCCCGCCGTGCCACGTCCGGCTCGACCACTGGGGCGATGAGCGCGACGCCGAGCACCTGCCCGGGTGACTGCGCGATGACGTGGCGGGCCAGGAGCCCGCCGAGCGAGCTGGCCAGGATCGCGAACTGCCGCGTTCCGACCAGTTCCCGCACGGCTCCGACCAGCCAGTCCGCGAGCTCCGGAAGACCACCTGCTCCGTCCAACGGTGGCGTCCCACCGAAGCCCGGGAGGTCGAGAAAGTTCCGCTCCCAGGAGCCGGACACCGCCAGACAGTCATCGAGTGCGAGCAATAGCCGGTGATCGACGCCGTTTCCATGGATCGCGATGAGTGGGAGTCCTGCACCCTTCCGCACGACCTTCGGAAGGACACTCACTTCGTGCCGCTACACATTGAAGCGGAACTCCACCACGTCGCCGTCCTGCATGACGTAGTCCTTGCCCTCCATCCGCACCTTGCCGGCCTCTTTGGCCTTGAGCATGGAGCCGGCGTCCATCAGCTCGTCGAACGAGATGATCTCGGCCTTGATGAACCCGCGCTGGAAGTCGGTGTGGATGACGCCGGCGGCCTCGGGGGCGGTGGCGCCCTTGCGGACCGTCCAGGCGCGCGACTCCTTGGGGCCGGCGGTCAGGTAGGTCTGCAGGCCGAGGGTGTCGAAGCCGACCCGGGCGAGTACGTCGAGGCCGGGCTCGTCGACGCCCATCTCGGCGAGCATCTCCCGGGCCTCGTCGTCGTCGCCGAGCTCGACCAGCTCGGCCTCGAACTTCGCGTCCAGGAAGATCGCCTCGCTGGGCGCGACCAGCTCCCGCATCTTCTGCTTGAGGTCCTCGTCGGACAGCTCGTCGGCGTCGCAGTTGAAGACGTAGATGTACGGCTTGGCGGTCAGCAGGGAGAGCTCGCGGATGAGTGCCCGGTCGATGTCGGTGGCGATGATCGGCGTACCGGCCTCGAGGAAGGACCGCGCCTGCTTGGCCGCCTCGACGACGGGGCCGAGCTCCTTCTTGCCCTTGGCCTCCTTCTCCATCCGCGGGATCGCCTTCTCGACGGTCTGGAGATCGGCGAGGATCATCTCGGTCTGGATCGTGGAGATGTCGTTGGCGGGGTTGACCTCGCCGTCGACGTGAGTGACGTCCTCGTCGCGGAACACCCGGGTCACCTGGCAGATCGCCGCCGACTCCCGGATGTGGGAGAGGAACTTGTTGCCGAGCCCTTCGCCCTCCGAGGCGCCGCGGACGATGCCGGCGATGTCGACGAACTCCACCGTCGCGGGCAGGATCCGCGCCGAGGCGAACACCTCGGCCAGCCGCGGCAGCCGGTCGTCGGGCACGCCCACGACGCCCACGTTGGGCTCGATGGTGGCGAACGGGTAGTTCGCCGCCAGCACGTCGTTCTTGGTCAGCGCGTTGAAGAGCGTCGACTTGCCCGCGTTGGGGAGCCCGACGATGCCGATGGTGAGTGCCACGGGCGGGCAGTCTACGGGCGCCGGGTCACCCGCCCCAGGCCGAGGGCGGAGACCGCCGCGGCCACCACGGCCAGGGGCAGGAGCCAGCCCAGCCCGGCGGTGTCGAACACCAGCCCGCCCGCCGTGGCACCGGCGGCGATGCCGAGGTTGAAGGTGGCGACCAGGATCGCCCCCGCCGAGTCCTTGTACGACGGCGACGCGGCGCCGATCACGGCGTTCTGCAGCAGCGGTGGCAGCAGCCCGAGCACCAGGCCCCAGACCCCGACGGCCACCACGACGACCCCGCCGAACGCCCCGGCGGCGGCCAGCACCGTGAAGCCCAGCGCCAGCGCCGCGACGGTCAGGACCAGCGAACCGCGTGGGTACCGGTCGCCCACGAAGCCGGACACCGCCAGCCCGACCGCACCGGCGATCCCGAACACCAGGAGCAGCGCGCCGACCGAGTCCTCGGCGAAGCCCCACCGGTCGGTGGACAGCGGGGACACGAACGTGAACACCGCGAAGTGCGCCACCAGTGCCAGCGCCCCGAACAGTGCCGCGGCGAGCACCCGCCGGGCGCTCTCGTCGCGGACGCCGGGAGCAGACGTCGCGGGCGCGACCGGTGCCGCGGGCAGGAACCTCGGCAGCGCCGGCGCTCCCGCGATCATCGCGATCGCGACCGCACCGACCACTACCCGCCAGCCCAGCGGCTCCGAGAGGGCGGTACCGAGCGGCAGCCCGACGGCGCCGGCCAGGATCGGCCCCGCGAGCACCACCGAGATGGCGCGGGCCTCGCGGCCGCGGGGCGCGATCGAGGCGGCGTACACCATCAGCACCGACCAGAAGAGCCCGTGCCCGCCCGCGGCCACCAGTCTGGTCACCATCACTCCGGCGTAGCTCGGCGCGAGCGACGTGAGCAGGGTCGCAACGCCCAGGCCTCCCAGCGCCACCCCGAGCACGGTCGGGCGGTGCCAGGAGCGGGTGGCCCGGGTGAGCGGCACGCTGGAAAGACCCACGGTCACCGCCCAGACGGTGACCAGCAGGCCCACACGGGACGGCCGGACGTCGAGGTCCGCGCTCATCGCCGGCAGCAGCCCGGCGGGGAGCATCTCCAGCGTCACCGTCCAGAACGCGCCGAACGAGAGCAGCAGCAGCGGTCGCCAGGGCAGGGTCTCGGTGCTCGTCGGAACCGGGGTGGTGGTCGTCATGCCAACGACGGTAGAGTTTGACATTGATGTCAATGTCAAGCCTTCAGGAGCATCGATGAAGATCGGCGAGCTCGCGGACCGCACCGGCGTCCCCCAGCGGATGTTGCGCTACTACGAGCAGCAGGGCCTGCTCGACCCGGAGCGGAGCGACAACGGCTACCGCAGCTACCGCGAGCAGGACGTCGAGCGCGTGCAGCAGGTGCGCAGCCTGATCCGCTCCGGGATGCCCACCCGACTGATCCGGATCGTCCTCGAGATGGGGGATCACACCTGGACCCGCAAGTGCAGCCGCGACTTCGCGGAGACCCTGGCCGGCGAGCTGAAGTCGATCGAGGACAAGATCGCCTGCCTGTCGCTCAGCCGGGACACTGTGCGGGAGTACCTCCAGCAGACTCGGCACGCCGCCCTGATCGACGCCTAGATGACCCGCTTGCCCTTGCGCATCCGGCGGCGCATGTCCCAGAACGTCAACCTCGCTTGGACCTGCCGCAGCGGCCGCGGCACCACCCGGTAGACGGGCACGAACACCCTCCAGAACAGGTCGTAGCGGCGCTGGTCGCGCTCGGACCAGGGCAGCCCCATGATCTCGCGGGTCTGCGGGTCGAGGTTGCCGCGGGTCATCAGGCTCTGGAGCGGGATGAAGGCGCCGAGCACTCCGCGCGGGGTCAGCAGCTGCTTCACGTACTCCTGGACCGCTGGGTCGGGTTCGCACCGGGCCAGCGACTGCTCCCAGTACCGCTCGAAGTCGGCGCGGGTCGGCGGCCACATCTCGGGCTTCACCTGCAGCGCCATGCCGTAGACCCAGGACTCGCGGTAGCAGCGTTCCTTGGTGGCCGCGTCCATCGGGCCGAAGACCTTCTCGTAGAGCCACTCGCCGTTCTTGGCCAGGGTCGCTGCGACCCACAGCTGCAGGTCGGGGTCGAACGCGGAGTAGCGGCCCTCCGAGCGCACCGGGGCATGCATCTTGTTGACCATCCGGGCGACGGCCTTCTTCTCGGCCTCCGTGCCCCACGCCATCACGTAGACGTAGGTGAGGGTGGTGCGCAGCCGGTCGACCGGGCGGCGCAGCGTGGTCGAGTGCTCGGCGACGCCGAGCCCGACCCCCTTCATGGCGAGCTGGTACATCACCGTGGAGCCGGCGCCGAGCAGGATGCTCTGCTCCCCCACGAAGTCGGCGATGCCGAACTGCGCGTCCGCCACGTCGGGAACGACCTTGCTGTCCGTCATTGCAACAATGTGACACAATCTGTTGCATGGATGCAACGGCGCTGCTCGACGCGGCGGTCGCGCAGTTCGCGCTGACCGGAGTACGCCGCACCAGCGCCGACGACATCGCCCGCCGGGCCGGCGTCAACCGAGCCACGCTCTACCGCAAGCTCGGGACCAAGAGCCAGATCCTCAACCGGGCGATCCTGCAGGAGACGGCCGGCGTCCTCGGCCGGATCGAGACGGCGATCGGCGACGTTCCCACGCCCGGCACCGCGGGGTTCGACCCGCCGGCGTACGTGCTCCGGTTCTTCAGCGTGACCATCGATGAGGTGCGTGGCAACGAGCTGCTCCGCCAGGTGATGCTGACGGACCGCGAGGACGCCCTGGTCGGCCTCACCGAGCGCGCCGGTGACGCGCTCGCGCTCGCTGCCGAGCTCTCCGCCGACCGGATCCGCAAGCTGCGGGCCCATGTCGGCAATCCCGAGAAGTCCGACATCGCCGCCGTTTCAGTCACTCTGGCCCGGCTCACCCAGTCGCTGCTCCTGACCCCCGAGGGTCCCCCGCTCCTGGACACCACGGCCCGACGCAAGCGGTACGTCAACAGCGTCATCGTGCCGATGGTGTTGGGGCGTTAGCCGACCTCGAGGTCGTGGGCGCCGTGCCGCGCCTTGGCGGCCAGGTAGTCGGCGTTCGCCGGCGAGAGGTGTACGGCGGTGGGGAGCCGCTCGGCGATCGTCAGCCCCGCGGCTGTGAGCTGGGCGGCCTTGTCGGGGTTGTTGCTGAGTAGGGACAGCTCCTCGACACCGAGTGCGAGAAGCATCTGGGCCGCGACGGCGTAGTCACGCTCGTCGGGTCCGTGGCCCAGCGCGACGTTGGCCTGGTACGTGTCCAACCCGGTGTCTTGAAGGCCGTAGGCGTCGAGCTTGTTGTAGAGCCCGATCCCACGACCTTCTTGCCGGAGGTAGAGGAGGTAGCCGCCGGCCGCGGCCAACCGCTCGATCGACTCGCGCAGCTGTGGTCCGCAGTCGCAGCGTTGGCTGCCCAGCACATCGCCGGTCAGACACTCGCTGTGCAGCCGCACCAGGGGGATCTCGGCGTCGGGCTCGTCGGGGCAGCCGAGTCGCAGCGCGAGGTGCTCACGGCCGTCGACCAGCCGTTCGAACGTGTACGCCGTGGCAACGGTGGCGAAGCCGTCGGCACCCCGGAGCGGCAGGGGCACCGCGTTCCGGACGCGGGCGGCGGGGAGCTCGGTCCTCATCGGGCCTCCATCGCGGGTCGACTCTCCTCGAAGCGGTCGGACAGCGCGTAGCGCAGGAGCACGACATCGCCGATCGGGCGGGTCTCGACCAGCTTCGCCCGGTGGTCGGCGCACCAGGGGAACCGGCCGTCCCCGACGAAACGGCGCGCCCGGGAGTCACCGACGAAGAACGGCGCCACCACGAGGTGCAGCTCGTCGGCCAGCCCCTCGGTGAGGAACTGGGTGTGCACCGTGCCGCCGCCCTCGACCATGAGGCGGCGTACGCCGCGGTCGTACAGGTCCTCGCTCACGTCACCGAGCCGCACCCGGGGGCCGCCGTCGACGACGGTCGCGACGTTGTCGAGCCGCGCACCCGCGGTCGCCACCGTCGACGTCGGGCAGTAGACGATCTTCTCGCGGTCCCCGCGGGTGAAGAACCGCGCACACGGGTCCAGGTCACCACCGGCCGTCAGCGTCACCTTGAGGGGCGTGGCCGGCAGGCCGGCTGCCCGCCGCAACCGGCGCCGACGCGGTGAGCGCACCATCAGTGCCGGGTTGTCGTTGCGCACCGTGGTGGCGCCGACCAGGATCGCGTCGCACCCCGAGCGGACCTCGTCCACCCGGTCGAAGTCGGCGTCGTTGGACAGCAGGAGCCGCTCGTCGCTGGCGCTGTCGAGGTAGCCGTCCAGCGACATGCTGACGCTCAGCAGGACGTAGGGCCGATCACGCATGGCGCACCTCCACGGGTTCGGGGCGCTGTACGGAGATCGGAGCGTGCCGCCGGCCGCTCCACATCGTCACGGCACCCGGCAGCGTCGCGACCAGCGACATCACGCCGTACACGACGGCGACCTCGAGTCCCACGCTCGCGCCGAGACCCGCGGCACCGAAGACCCAGGCCGCGGCTCCCTCGCGCGGACCCCACCCGGCGATGCTCAAGGGGATTGCGGACGCCAGGAGTACGCCCAGTGCGAGCGGGACCAGCTCGTGGAGGGGCGCGGTGACCCCTGCTGTGCGCGCGGCGACCACGAAGACGAGCACGTGTCCGCCGGCCGCGAGGGCGGAGAGCACGACAACCTGCAGCCAGATGCCGGCGGCCAAGACCGTTCGCAGCTCGGCCCAGAAGACGACCGTGACCCCGGCGACCACGACCGCCAGGGCGAGTGCCCAGCCGCGCAGCTGGCCAGGCAGGAACGGGAGCGCGAGCACGACCAGCCCCACCTGGACGACCTGGCCCGAGGCTCGGTCCCAGACGACCGAACGAAGGCCGCGCCCCATGGCGCCGGAGTCGCGGCCGTGCCGGATCCCGCGGTGTACGTCGCCGACCACGCCTCCGGGCAGCGTGGCGTTCAGGAACTGGGCGCGGTAGCACGCGCGGTACGCCGTACCGAGCGGAACCGGGACCTCGATCGCTCCGGCCAGCAGGCTCCATCGCCGGGCGCAGCACCAGGTCGTGCCCGCCGTGACGACGAGGGCGACGAGCAGCGCGGCGGCGTCGGTGTGGCGCAGCCCGTCGAGGAACGGCTCGGCACCCAACCAGGCCCAGAGCACGCCGATGATGGCCGCGCCCGACAGCGGGCGTGCCCATCGCCAGAATGTCGTCCCGATGGTCCCTCCTCAGTCCTCGGGCCGCAGCCCGCTGGTCATGGATACGGGCAGGGGCGATGGCCGGTTCACCACGTCGGCGACGACGCTCGCGGTCTCGGCCCAGGTCAGCAGGGTCACGCGCCGATCGGCGGCCGCACGGCGCAGGCGCTCCCGGAGCCCGGGCTCGGTCAGCCACCGGCGGAGCGCAGCGGCGAGCTCGCCGACGTCGCCGGGCGGAACCAGCAGCCCCGCGCCGGTCGGGCCGACCGCCTCCGGCTGACCGCCGACCTCGGTCGCGACCACCGGGATCCCCCGTGCGAGGCCCTCCGCCACCGCCATGCCGAACGACTCGCGGCGGGACGCCGAGACCACGAGGTCCGTCGTCGAGCGGACCGCCTCGAGCCCGGCTCGGGAGAGCGGGCCGGTGAAGGTCACCCGGTCGGCGATCCCTGCGGTCTGCAGGCGACCCACGAACGCGGGGTCGATGTCGAGCGCCCCGACGCACGTGCATCGCCACTCGAGATCCGAGAGCTCTGCCAACGCATCGAGCAGGACGTCGTACCCCTTGTCCGGCGTCACCGGGCCGACGCACAGCAGGTTCGAGCCGGCGGCGGAGCCGGACACCTGCGGACCCACATCCGCCCCCGGCACCGCGACGTGCACCCGTTCCGGGTCGAGGTCGTGCCGGTCGATCACCCACCGCCGCGCCCACCGGCTCGTCGTCACCACGGCGTCCACGGCACGCAGCACGTCCCGCTCGGCCACCGCCATGTGCAGGAGCAGCACGAGCCGCAGGCGGGCAGCCTGCGCCACCATCGCCCCGGCCGTCGCGCCGATCAGGCCGTCGACCAGCACCGTCGCCCGATCAGGGAGCCCGGCGAGCAGCAGGCCGAGATCGCGTTGTCCGGCGACCCGGTGCTCGCGCACGTCGCAGCCCGCCGCGCGGAGCTCCCGACAGAGACGCCGGTCGTAGACGTTCCCGCCGCTCGGCCGCTTCGCGTCGTCGACGCCCTCAGGTACGACGAGGTGAAGGGTCACAGCGCACGCTCGTAGCTGGCCCAGGCGACGTGGGACTCGCGAAGGGTGACCTCGATGCCGGAAAGGTTCTGGGCACCCGGTCCGAGGTGGCCCGCCTGGACCCGTTCGGCCAGCCGGTCGGCCACGAGCCTGGCGAGCACCTCGGTGGAGGTGTTCCGTCCGGCGAGCGACGGTTCCTCGTCGAGGTTGCGGTAGTTGAGGTCGGCGAGCACGGCGTGCAGCTCCTCGGTCGCCCGGCCGATGTCGACCAGGATCCCGTCGCCGTCCAGCTCGGGCCCCGCGAACGTCGCGTCGACAACGTACGTCGCGCCGTGCAGCCCTTGCGCTGGACCGAACACCTCACCCTGCAGGCTGTGCGCGATCATGATGTGGTCGCGGACGGTCACTCGGTACATCACGCCTCCACGCCGTCGCGGCTCGGGTAGCTGATCGAGTGGCACACGCCGCTCAGTGATCCGTCGGCGACGGCCGCCATCACCTCGGGCAGGTCGCGGAACGGCGAGCACCCGGTCAGCAGTACGTCGAAGGCCGGGTCGCGCAGCAGCTCCAGCGCGAGGGTCAGCCGGTCGCGGTGGGTGCGGGTGCCCCGTCGAGCCGCCGCGACGGACCCGACCTGGCTGGCCCGGAGGGTGAGCCTGGAGGAGTGGAACGCCTCGCCCAGCGGAAGCGTGACCGAGCGGTCGCCGTACCAGCTGAGGTCGAGCACGGTGCCCTCGGGGCCGAGCAGTTCGAGCGAGCGGCGCAGACCGGCCTCGGAGGCGCTGGCGTGCACGACCAGGTCACAACCATCGGGCGCCTCGGCAGGGTCGGCGAACTCGACGCCGAGGCCGGCCGCGATCTTCGCGCGGTCCGGGTCGACGTCGACGAGCGTGACCCGCACTCCGGGGATGCCCGCCAGGAGCCGAGCCACGCAGCAGCCCACCATCCCCGCGCCGACGACCGCGATCCGGTCACCGACGAGCGGCGCGGCGTCCCACAGCGCGTTGACCGCCGTCTCCACGGTGCCGGCCAGCACGGCCCGCTCCGCGGGGACTCCGTCGGGGACCGGCACGACGGCGGTTGCCGGGACGACGTACTCAGATTGGTGCGGGTGGAGGCAGAAGACGGTGCGACCGGCCAGGTCGGCGGGCCCCTGCTCGACGACACCCACGCTCAGGTAGCCGTACTTGACCGGAAAGGGAAAGGACCCTTCCTGGAACGGCGCCCGCATCCGCTCGAACTCGGAGACTGGCACTCGGCCGGTGAACACGAGCGACTCGGTGCCGCGGCTGATGGCCGACCGGACTGCTCGCACACGCACCTCGTCGGCCTGCGGCTCCCCGAGCGTCACGGGACGGATCTCGCCCAAGCCCGGCCCGACCAGCCAGAAGGCGAGCGCTCCGTCGACCACGATCGGGCCTCCCTTCCCGGGCACCGTTGAACCAGCGCCGCTCGATCGTCGTACCAGTGGTGTACCCCTAGACACGGAGGCGGCATGCATCGGGTTCAGTTGGATGGGTCATGCCAAGGAATCGTGCATGCGAGCGGCGTTCAGCGCCGCGCTGGCAAGGCGCCGATGCGAAGGCAGACTGGGCGTCTTTCGAGCGTCGGCAACGCCGCCAGCGCGGATGATGAGCGCCGCGGAGCGCGCGAGGCCTTGGCATGACCCATCTCGGACCGGCGAACCGGGTCACGCTGACCCGTGCGGTCCTGGCCGGTGTCGTCGCGGTGCTCACCGTGGCCGGCCTGGTCGGCGAGCCGCGGGTCGCGCTCATCGTCGCGATCAGCACCGTGGCGCTGGTCCTGGACGCGGTCGACGGGTACGTCGCGCGGCGTACCGACACGGCGACCGCGTTCGGAGCGCGGTTCGACATGGAGGTCGACGCCTTCCTGATCGCGGTGCTGAGCGTCCACGTCGCGCCGTACCTCGGCTGGTGGGTGCTCGCCATCGGTGCGATGCGCTACGCCTACGTCGTCGCCGGACGCCTGCTGCCGTGGCTCCGGCGCCCGGTGCCCCCGCGCTACTGGGCCAAGGTGGTCGCCGCGATCCAGGGCATCGTGCTGACCATCGCCGCCTCGCGCCTGCTGCCTGAAGCGGTGGCTCAAGGCATCCTCGTCGTCGCGCTGCTGCTGCTCGTGGAGTCGTTCGGGAACGACGTCTGGTGGCAGTGGCGGCACCGTCGCGACGACGTGGAGGCGGAACAGGCGGCCGTCGCGTCCCGTCCGGTAGCTCCCGCCTGGGCGGTCACCCTCGCCGCGGTTGCAGTGCTGTGGATCGCCCTCGCGCCGCCACGCCTCGCCGACGGGCTGGGCCCGGGCGACCTCCTCCGGATCCCGATCGAGGGCCTGGTGCTGGTGGGGGTGGCCCTCGCGCTGCCGCCACGACCGCGACGGATCGCCGCCGTGGGCCTGGGACTCGTCGCCGCCGCCCTCGCCGTGCTGCGTGCGCTCGGTCTCGGCTTCGACCTCTACCTGGACCGGCCGTTCCACGTCCTGGGCGACTGGTCCTACCTCCCCAAGGGACTCGAGGTGGTGCGAGACACCGACGGCGGTGCCGCGGCCGGCCTGCTGCTCGCCGGTGCTCTCGTGCTGACGGCGGGGCTGGTCGCGTTGCTGCCCTGGGCCGCGTTGCGGGTGACCCGGTCGGTCGCCGAGCACCGGCGCGGTTCGGTCCGGACGATCGTCGCGCTCGGGTCGGTGTGGGTGCTGTGCGCGGCGTTCGGTGGCCCGGCCGGGCAGGTCGCCGCGGCCGGCTCCGCCGGGCTGGTCGCCGACACCGTCGATCAGGTGCGCGCGGACTACGCAGACCGGGGGACCTTCCAGGACGAGATCGAGGCGGACGCGTTCGCCGACACCCCGCCCGAACAGCTGCTCGCGGGGCTGCGCGGCAAGGACGTCCTGGTCGTGTGGGTCGAGAGCTACGGCCGGGTCGCGCTCGAGGGCACCTCGTACGCACCGGCGATCGTCGACGTGCTCGAGCAGGGCGACCGGCAGCTCACCTCGGCCGGCTACCAGACCCGCAGCGCGTTCCTGACCTCACCCACGTTCGGCGCCGGCAGCTGGCTGGCCCACGCCACGCTGCAGTCGGGGCTGTGGGTGAACAGCGAGCAGCGCTACGGCCAGCTCCTCGACAGCGACCGGATGTCGCTGACCGACGCGTTCGGGCGGGCCGGCTGGCGCACCACCTTCACGGTGCCGGCGAACACCCGGGACTGGCCCGAGGGCGCGGCGTACTACGGGTTCGACCAGATGTACGACTCGCGCAACGTGGGCTACGAAGGCCCCGAGTTCGGGTACGCGTCGATGCCCGACCAGTACACGCTGGACCACTTCCGGCGGACCGAGCTCGCGCCCACCGATCGTCGTCCGGTGATGGCCGAGATCGACCTGGTCTCCAGCCACCATCCCTGGGCGCCGCTGCCGGAGTCGGTGCCGTGGAGCGAGGTCGGCGACGGCTCGGTGTTCGACGGCATGCCCCAGCGTGGCGAGGAGGCGGTCGATGGCGACGAGGACCCGGCCACGGCCAGCCGGCTGTACGGCGAGTCGATCGAGTACACCTGGCGCACGCTCGTCTCGTGGCTGGTGAACTACCCCGACCCCGACCGGGTGCTGATCGTGGCAGGTGACCACCAGCCGCACTCGTTCGTCAGCGGTGATGACCCCGGACACGACGTACCGGCCACGGTGATTGCGCAGGACCCGGCCGTGATGCGCGCGATCGCCGACTGGGACTGGCAGCGTGGGCTCCACCCCGAGCCGGACGCCCCGGTCTGGCCGATGGACGCGATCCGGGACCGGCTGTTCACGTCCTTCGGTGGTTGAGGTGCGAGCGCCCGACGTGCTCGGCGGTTGAGGTGCGAGCGCCCGACGTGCTCGGTGGTTGAGGTGCGAGCGCCAGCGAGCCTCGAAACCACCAAGGCCGGAGGTCACTGCGCGAGCCGCAGCACCGGTGTCCCGTCGGCCGTCCTGACCAGGACGGTCTCGATGTCCTCAGGTGCCACCGACGCCGCCATCGTCACGTGCAGCTCGCGGCCCGGCTCGGCCTTCCACGTCCCGACCTGCTCGACCGTCCCATCGGTGGACCGGACGAACATCGCGTACGCCGGCCACGACCCGTAGGTGTTGTCGGAACTGTAGGTGCAGGTCAGGTCGATCCGGGTCCCCCACTTCTTCTCGGTGAGCGAGACCCATCCGGTCACCCAACCGGGGCCGAGACTCTCCATCTGCACGGGCTCCGCGACGGACTCCGTGGCGGTGGGCGCGGCCGCGGGCGGGGCGTCCCCCTCGTCGAGGACGGCGACGACGACACCGGTGACGCCGATGACCACGATCGCGGCGGCCGCGGCGACGATCGCCACGATCGCGCTGCGACGCCGCCGCTGGAAGCGCCGGGCCTCGGACACCACCGCCGGCAGCAGGGTCTCGGGGACCGGCTCGTGTTCACCCGGCGGCTCCACCACCTCCAATGGCACCTTGCTCAGCAGCCCGGGGATCCCGGCCAGCTCTCGGACGGCGCGCGAGCACTCCTCGCAACCCGGCAGGTGGCGCTCGTACTCGGCGCGCTCCGCCGCGGACAGCGCACCGAGGACGTAGACGGCGTCGAGGTGGGCGAACTCGCACTTCATGCCACGACCCCCATCTCCTCGAGCGCGAGCCGCAGTGCGCGCAGGGCGTAGTGGGTCCGGGACTTCACGGTCCCCTCGGGGACCCCGAGGCGGCGCGCGACGTCCGCCACTGGACGGCCGCGGTAGTAGCACTCGACCAGGACCGTGCGGTGGTCGGCGGAAAGGGCGGTCAGCGCCTCGGCGACCACCCAGGAGAGCAGGAGCTCGTCGGTCCGGTCATCGGTCGGCTCCACGTCGGGCAGCTCGGCGGTCGAGAACTCCCGCTGAGAACGCCGGGTGCGCCACTCGTCGATCACGATGTTGCGGGCGACGGTGAACAACCAGGACCGGACCGAGCCGCGGGACTCCGTGAGCACGGCCGAGTTGCGCCAGGCGCGCAGCATCGTCTCCTGTGCCACGTCCTCCGCCCGCGCCCGGTCGTTGCCGGTGAGGTGCAGGCAGAACGCCCACAGGGCCGCCGAGTGGTCCTCGTGCAGCTCTTGCATGGCGGTCTCCGGGTCGTCCTTCACTCACGCCTCCCGTCCATTGACACGAACGGGCGGCCGGTGCGGTTCAATGCGATGCCCGCCCAGATGCCGACCGCGAGGGCGGCGAAGAGGTAGGCGTTGCCGGCCAGGTGGTCGAACCAGCGCCAGTCGAGCTCCCGGCCCGCTCCCCAGGGCGGCCAGATGATGGGACGCGCCACGAAGACCGCGGTCCAGGCGGCTGCAGCGAGGTGGCTGCGCTCCCACAGCACCAGCCCCACCGGCACCGCCCAGACCCAGTGGTGCGACCACGAGACGGGCGAGGCGATCAGCATCGCCAACGCTGCGAGGCAGGTCCCGAGCACGCGTTCGCCCCGCCGCCACCAGGAGGCGGCGGCGAGCAGCACCGCCACCGCCAGCGGCCCTGCCACCGCGAGCCACAGCCAGGTCGGCGGCGACTCGTCGAGCATCCGGGTCAGCGCACCGAAAACCGACTGGTTGTGGGCGAGCGCCGGCGGCCCGACCCGGTCGGCCTCGAGCAGCCCGTCGGTCCAGTACGTCGCTGCTCCCGGCACCGCGACGAGCCCCACCGCGACGGTGCCGGCGAACACGAGCGACGCCCGCGCGGCCGCCCGGCGCTGGCCGATCAGCACCAGCAGCACGACGAAGACCAGCGGGGTCAGCTTCACGCCCGCCGCGAGGCCGACCAGCACGCCCGACCAGCGCCGCTCGGGTCGCACCAGGTCGACGAGCACGGCGAGCATCAGTACCAGGTTGATCTGCCCGAACGCGAAGTTCTGCCACACGGGTTCCAGGGCCAGCGAGCCGACGCCCACCAGCACGACCACCCAGGCGGGTGTCGACCGGCCGAGCGCACGGCGTACGACCACGACGGTGGCGGCGAGGCACGCCGCCGAGACCGCCGTCCACAGCGCCGCCGCGAGCCACCCCGGCAGCAGTGTCAGCGGCGCCATCACGACCGCGGCGAACGGCGGGTAGGTGAACGGGTAGCCGGTGACGGGGTCGTCGGAGTCGTACACCTGCCACTGGTCGAGCAAACCGTGGCCGCCGTACCGGTAGACGTGGAGGTCCGGGAACCCGCCGATGACCGCACCCACGACCGCGGCGGCCAGCACCACCGTCAGGAGCGGCCCGACTCGGCGCGCGGATGCCACCACCCGTCGCAGCGTATCCGCGGCTGCGGCGGCCCGCACCTGACGTTCAGTCCATCCCGAGGCGCATGTCAGCCGCTCTTCTCCTGCACCGGTGACTCCGCCTGCGCGGGCACGCAGTTGCGGATCAGTGCGAGGACCGTCTTCATCACCGCGGGGATGGCGGCCTCCACCTCGGCGGTGAGGCCGATCCGCTCCCCCACGTCCCCCGGCCGGCAGCCGACAACGTACGTCGGAGGGGGCTGCCCGCCGAGGGTGTGGAGGCTGGCCAGGACGGCGACCGGCGCCATCCCGTGCGGGTCGAGGTCCGGGGCAGCGAGATCCTCCTCGCCGACCTCGAGCACCGTGACCGTTCCCGGACTGCCGTCCCCGGGCAGCACGTCGATGATGACCAGGGCGTCGTAGGGGTCGAGCAGGTCGTAGGCGAGGTGCATGCCGTGGATGCCGTAGTCGACCGCGCGGACGTTCTCAGGCAGACGTCCGGACGCGGCGAGCCGCCGGACGACATACGGACCGAACCCGTCGTCGCCACAGAAGCGGTTGCCGATGCCGGCCACCAGGACGCGCGCGCTCACCTAGATCGGCCCCCTGCGGTGGAGCCTGCCGTCGCCGCTGTCGTCGAGGTCGGGATGATCGGTGAGGATGATCGGCGATCCCAGCATCACGTCGCTGGATCCAGGGGGTCCGACCAGCACCGGATGGCACCGGTCCTGGGTGCAGCGCCCCGCGGCCGCCGCGGCCTCTGCTGGTGGGTCGAGCAGCGACACGAACTCGGCGCCCTCGGTGACCACCAGTGCATGGGTGCCGATGAGCGAGCCTCGGATCGCATCCTCCTTGCTGTGCACCTCGCGCGAAGACACGTTGTCCACGCCGACCGAGACCTGGGCGAATCCGTCGTCGAACCGAGCCGAGACGGTGACCTCGGCCCGCAACGGCCAACGCCTGCGAACGATCCTGCCGACCGTCGTGGCGCCGTCGTCGACGAGCGGCTCGATCTCCACGGCACCCGGGATCTCGAGCCGAGCCCGCAACCGCTCGGGGCCGTGGCCGACGAGCACTGGTCTGACGTCGAGCGCCGGCAGCGGGAGCTCGCGCTCGACCGCTTCGTCCCAGCTGAGGATGGACCGACCGCCGACGATGAGCTCCTCGACACCGACGTACCCCGCCCCGACGACCCGCTCGACCGAGCGGACCTGAAGGTGCAGGAACCGCAGCCGCAGCTTCAGCCAGGCCGGGCCGTCCGTGGCGTTCGCGGTTGAGGTGAGGAGGCACTGGAACGCCATGCCGGGTTCCTCGGCGAGGCTGTCGGCCGACGCGCGCGGCGGACCGAGCACGCCGTACTCCCACCGCGACTGCTTCTTCGCAGTGCTCGGGCGGTAGGGATAGAGCAGGTAGTCCTCGTAGAGCACGGCGTCGGCGATGGCGCGGACCTCGTCGAGCGTCATGGTCCCGCGCGGGACCGGCGGACTGCCGTGGCGATCGGCGCTCACGACGCCTCCCCGTGGACATCGCACCAGGGGTCGGTGGCGCCGAGCTCGAGGTGCCGCGGGTCGCAGGTGCAGGGGATCGACGCGGCCTCGGCTGTCGGCACGGCAGACCCCCATTTTCCCGGGGCGGGGTCTGGGCCTCGAAGGCTGTGTGAACCGCTCGATCGGCTCACCGTCGGAACATGCTTCATTAGGACCCTGGTCGCCCCGGCGTGTCAAGGGTCACGACGCCTAGGCTGTCGTGGTGCGCCTCGCCACCTGGAACGTCAACTCCCTGCGCTCCCGCATCGACCGGGTCGAGGCCCTTCTCGAGCGTCACGACATCGACGTACTGGCTCTCCAGGAGACCAAGGCACGCGAGGACCAGCTCCCGCTGATGGGGCTGCAGTCCATGGGCTACGACCTCGCCTACGCGGGCACCAACCAGTGGAACGGTGTCGCGATCCTGAGCCGGGTCGGGATCGAGGACGTCGAGGTCGGCTTCGCGGGCATGCCCGGCTGGGGCGACCCGGTGGCGGCGGAGAGCCGGGCCATCGGCGCCACCTGCGGCGGCGTACGGCTCTGGTCGCTCTACGTGCCCAACGGTCGCAAGGTCGACGACCCGCACTACGTCTACAAGCTCGACTGGCTGGCCCGGCTCCGCGAGGCCGCGCAGGCGTGGCGCGATGCGCCGACCGCGCTGGTCGGCGACTGGAACATCGCGCCGCAGGACGAGGACGTCTTCGACATGGCGGCGTTCGCCAAGGACACCCATGTCACGCCGCCGGAGCGGGCGGCGTTCCAGGCCTTCCTCGATGACGGGTACGTCGACGTCGTGCGCCCGCACGCACCCGGCCCCGACGTCTACACCTACTGGGACTACTACCGGCAGCGCTTCGAGCGCAACCGCGGGATGCGGATCGACTTCGTGCTCGGGAACCCTGGTTTCGCGAAGCTGGTCACCGGCGCGTTCATCGACCGCGATGAGCGCGCCGGCAAGGGCGCTTCCGACCACGCGCCCGTGATTGTCGACCTCGCCGACTGACGCCGACGCTGGTTGAGGTGCAGAGCGCCAGCGAGCCTCGAACCCACCGTCGCTCGTCCCGCGGACGCTTCCTCGCAGTTCGCCAGAATTGATGATTCACGGCAAGCAGGAATGACCCACCCTTGCCACATGTGGACTCGAAGCGACGCGCAGCATGGTCGCCGGGCGACAGTTCCTGACCCTGCTGCAGCGATTCCCGCCGCGGACGTCACGTCTGCCTCAGAGGCGCCGGTCCCGGCGTCGACCGAGGAGCACCCCGCTCTTCTCCGGATCCGCCGTTCCAACGAGCTGGCGGACGCGATGCGTTCGACCGGCGGTCGCCACCGACAGCAGATCTGACGGACTTCAGAGCGCCAAGTCCTCGGGCCCGACGCTGGTTGAGGTGCGAGGAGCGCCAGCGACGAGCCTCGAAACCAAGGTCGCCCACGCGGGGTTTCGAGGCTCGCAAGCTCACACCTCAACCACCGAGTGTCGGTGGCCCCGCCGACGCTGGTTGAGGTGCGAGGAGCGCCAGCGACGAGCCTCGAAACCAAGGTCGCCCACGCCTGGTCTCGACGCTCGCAAGCTCGCACCTCAACCACCGAGTGTCGGTGGCCCCGCCGACGCTGGTTGAGGTGCGAGGAGCGCCAGCGACGAGCCTCGAAACCACGGTCGCTCACGCCTGGTCTCGACGCTCGCAAGCTCGCACCTCAACCACCGAGTGTCGGTGGTCCCGCCGACGCTGGTTGAGGTGCGAGGAGCGCCAGCGACGAGCCTCGAAACCACGGTCGCTCACGCCTGGTCTCGACGCTCGCAAGCTCGCACCTCAACCACCGAGTGTCGGTGGTCCCGTTCATCCTGGGTCCATGACCACGATCACGGTGCTGACCGCCCTCGTCGCCGGGCTCGGCCTCGGCTGCGTGGTCGGCGTGCTCTGGGCGCGTTCCCGGCCGGCGTACGCCGCCGGGCTGGTCGAGCAGGCCGAGGTGATGCAGGGCCTCGACCGGCTGAGCGACCAGATGCACCATCTCGACCGGCAGCGCGCCCTGTGGCAGGGCGAGTTCAACGAGCACGTGTCGGCGCTGCAGCGGGAGACCAGGTCCCTGTCGACGGCGCTGCGCAAGCCGCAGGTCCGCGGTCGCTGGGGCGAGCTGCACCTGCGCCGCGCGGTGGAGCTCGCCGGGCTGGTCGACCGGTGCGACTTCGACGAGCAGGTGCGCCTCGACGACGGCGCCCGGCGGCCCGACCTGGTGGTCAACCTCGTGGGTGGGCGCCGGGTCGTGGTCGACGCCAAGGTGCCGCTCGACGCCTACCTCGACGCTACGTCGACCGACGAGCCGGACGCGCGCGATGCCCATCTGGCCCGACACGCGCGACAGCTGCGCACCCACATCGACGCGCTCGCCTCGAAGGCCTACTGGCGGTCGCTGCCCGAGACCCCGGAGTTCGTGGTGCTGTTCGTGCCGGCGGAGTCGTTCCTGGCTGCCGCTCTCGAGACCGATCCCACCCTCCTCGAGCACGCCGCCGACCGCCGGGTGGTGCTGGCCACGCCGACCACGCTGATCGCGCTGCTGCGCACGGTCGCGCACGGCTGGAGCCACGAGGCGCTGGCTGACCGAGCCCGTGACATCCACCGGCTGGGCCGCGACCTGCACGGTCGGCTCGCCACCCTGAGCGCGCACCTCGACCGGGTAGGGCGATCGCTCAACAGCGCCGTCGGCCACTACAACCAGGCGATGGGCTCGCTGGAGTCGCGGGTGCTGGTGACCGCCCGTCGGTTCAGCGAGCTGTCGGTGACCGACGACGACCTACCAGGCCCGCGTCCGGTGACCCTGCGGGCCGTCGACCTCCCCGACCGGCGCGCCGCCCGGGACGACGAGGGCGAGGATCCTACGTTGGTGTCGTGACACACGCTCGGACCGTGTGGGAAGAGGGCCGCGAGCCCGGCCGTCAGGTCGTCGCCCTCGGCGCCGCCGTCTCCCTCACCACTGTCCTCGTCGACCTGGCGATCACCGACGAGGTCTCGCTGCTGTTCGACCTCGTGTTCGTGCTGCTCTGCCTCTTCCTCGCCTTCGACGTGCACCCCGCCGACTTCTTCACCGCCGGCGTGCTGCCGCCGTTGCTGATGGTGGGGGTCTTCGCGATGCTCGGCACGACCCGCCCGACCACCCTCGGCGAAGCCGGCGACGGCGCCGTGCAGGCGGTGGTCTCCGGGTTGTCCCACCACAGTGAGGCGCTGGTGGCGGGCTACGGGCTCTGCCTGGCCGTGCTGCTGATCCGCCACCAGGTGCTGAGCCAGCGGGTTACTCGAAACGACCCGGGTCCCCGGCTCCACGCCTGAGGATCTCCGGCTCGCCCGACGACCAGTCGACGACGGTGGTCGGCTGTGCCGGGGTGTCGCCGGCCTCGATCACCAGGTCGACCTCGTGGTCGAGGTCCTCCTTGATCTCCCAGCCCAGGGTCCGCGGCTCGGTCTCACCCGGGAGGATCAGCGAGCTGCTGAGCAACGGCTCGCCGAGCACCTCCAACAGCGCCTGGACCACGACATGGTCGGGGATGCGCACCCCGACGGTGCGCTTCTTCGGGTGCATCAGCTGACGCGGTACCTCGGGCATCGCGGGGAGGACGAACGTGTACGGGCCCGGCGTGGTCGCCTTGATCGCCCGGAACGCCGAGTTGTCGACGTGCACCAGCTGGCCGAGCTGGGAGAAGTCCTTGCAGACCAGCGTGAAGTGGTGCCGCTCGTCCAGCCCGCGGATCCGCAGGATCCGGTCGCGGCCCTCGCGGTTGCCCACCCGCGAGCCGAGCGCGTAGCCCGAGTCGGTGGGATAGGCGATCAGGGCGTCGTCGCGCAGCGCGTCGGCGATCTGCTGCAGCAGCCGTGGTTGCGGGTTGTCCGGGTGGAGAGCGATGAACTTGGCCACAGGGCACTCTAGTCAGGACCGGCCGGCGGCCTTGAGGTCGCGGCGCAGTTCCTTGGGTAGCGCGAAGATCAGCGATTCCTCGGCGCTGTGCACGGCCCGGGCGTCGGGGTAGCCGCGGGCGGCGAGGAACTCCAGCACGCCCTCCACCAGCTCCTCGGGCACGCTGGCGCCCGAGGTCACGCTGACCGTGTCGACACCCTCGAGCCAGGCTTCCTCGATCTCGGTCGCGTCATCGACGCGGTATGCCGCCTTGGCGCCGGCCTCGAGGGCGACCTCGACCAGCCGGACGGAGTTGGACGAGTTGCCAGACCCCACGACGATGACCAGGTCGGCGTCGACCGCGATCTCCTTGACCGCGAGCTGCCGGTTCTGGGTGGCGTAGCAGATGTCGTCGCTGGGTGGATCGAGGAGCTCGGGGAACCGCTTGCGGATCGCGGCGACCGTCTCCATGGTCTCGTCGACCGACAGCGTGGTCTGGGAGAGCCAGGCGACCCGCGCGGGGTCGCGCACCTCGATGTGGGGCACGTCCTCGGGGCCCTGGACGAGCTGGATGTGGTCGGGCGCCTCGCCCGCCGTGCCCTCCACCTCTTCGTGGCCCTCGTGCCCGATCAGCAGGATGTCGTAGTCGTCGCCGGCGAACCGCTTCGCCTCGTGGTGCACCTTGGTGACCAGCGGGCAGGTGGCGTCGATCGTCTTCAGCTCGCGCTCCTCGGCCTGCCGGTGCACCTCCGGCGAGACACCGTGGGCTGAGAACACCACGGTCTCACCGGCCGGCACCTCGTCGAGCTCCTCGACGAAGATCGCCCCGCGCGACTCCAGGTCGGAGACCACGTGCTTGTTGTGCACGATCTGCTTGCGCACGTAGACCGGGGCGCCGTACAGGTCGAGCGCCTTCTCCACCGTCACCACGGCCCGATCGACCCCCGCGCAGTAGCCGCGCGGCGCCGCCAGGAGAAGGGCGCGGTTGGCCTCCTCGGGCGAGAGGATCGCCGGGCTGCCGAGGTCGGTGCTCATGGGCCGAGTCTACGGACGGCAGCGCGAGTCCCGAAGTCAGCGTCCGAGCGGGCGCGGGTAGCGTTCTGGGCGTGACCGAACAGCCACAGCACTATCCCTCCTGCAGCGCCTGCGGCGGCGAGAGTCTCGAGCCGGGGTTCATGGAGGACGCCGGCGAGTCGTCGCAGGGGTACGCCCGGTGGATCCCGGGCGCTCTCGAGCGCGGGGTCTTCGGCGGCGCCCGGAAGATGGGGAAGCAGCGCTGGATCGTCGAGGCGTGGCGCTGCGCCTCGTGCCAGCACCTGGAGCTCTTCGCGCGCGAGCGGACCTGACCGGGTGCGGTACCTCGTCTACGGGGCCGGCGCCGTCGGCGGCGTGATCGGCGCCCACCTCCACCTGGCCGGCACAGACGTCACCCTGGCCGCGCGAGGAACCCACCTGGCGGCCATCCGTCGTGACGGGCTGATACTCGACCGGTCGGAGGGCCGCGAGGCGGTGCCCGTGCCTGCCGTCGCCGGCGCGTCCGAGACGGAGTGGGACTCCGACACCGTGGTGCTGCTCTGCGTGAAGAGCCACCAGACAGCGGCCGCCCTCGACGACCTCACGGCCCACGCACCCACTGAGACCGTGGTCGTGTCGGCGCAGAACGGGATCGACAACGAGACGGCGATCCTGCGGCTGTTCGAGGCGACGTACGGGATCTGCGTGATGCTGCCCGCGACCCACCTGGAACCCGGTGTGGTGGTGCAGAAGTGTCACCCGACGCCCGGCATCCTCGACCTCGGGCGGGTGCCCGCAGGCGTGGACGCGACCGCCGAGGCGATCGCCGCCGACCTGCGCGACGCCGGCTTCGAGTCGGAGCCGCGGCCCGACATCATGGCGTGGAAGCGCCGCAAGCTGCTGATGAACATCGGCAACGCCGTCGACGCGGCCTGCGTGCCCGGCGACGCTGCCAACGAGCTCGCGGAGCGTGCCCGGGCGGAGGGCGAGCAGGTGTACGCCGAGGCCGGCCTCGCCAGCGTCACGGGCGCCGAGGATCGGGAGCGGCGCGGCGACATCCTCCGCCGGCGCGACGACCTGGCCGTTCCGCCCGGCGGCTCGACGTTCCAGAGCCTCAGCCGCGGCACCAGCACCGAGGTCGACCACCTCAACGGCGAGATCGTCCTGCTCGGCCGGCTGCACGGCGTACCCACCCCCGCGAACGCGCTCCTCCAGGAGACCTGTCGCGTCCTCGCCCGCGACGGAGCCGCGCCGCGGAGCGTCGATGCCGCCGATCTCCTCGCCCGTCTCCTCTAGGCGGTCAGGTCGGCCACGTCTCCGTCCCCAGCAAGTCGGTGCACGTCGCGCAGCAGCGTGGCGGCGGCGACGGCATGTCCTCGCGCGTTGCAGTGGATGAGGTCGCTCGAGAAGATCGACGGGTCCTGCGAGAGCGGGTGCGCCCGGTTGTCGGAGACCACACAGCCGGGGACCTCGGCGGCCACCTGGTGCATCACCTCGTCGAGCACCGCGAACTTCGCGCTCATCTTGGGCCCGAACTCCTGGGGCAGCAGCCCGGACCCTCCGATGTCGAAGAGCCCGATGAGCACCACCCGGGCACCGGCGTCCGAGAGCCGGCCGACGAGATGCTTCAGCTCGGCCGCCGTACGGTCCCTGTCGAAGCCGCGCTCGAAGGCGTCGTTGCCACCGGCCGAGAGCACGACGAGGTCGGGCTGTTGCTCGAGGGCGACATCGAGCTGGGTGGCGGTCACCTCGGCGATCTTCAGCCCGGTGACCCCCAGGTTGCTGAACGAGAGCTCCGGACGGCCGGCCGACAGCGCGTCGTGCAGGCGATCCGCCATGCTCAGGTCGAGGTAGCCGCGCGTCGGCTCTCGTACTCCTGCCGCCACCGAGTCGCCCATCACCACCACGCGTCGGAACGGATGACTCTCCAGCAACCGGGCGCCTTCGTCGAGAGTCAGGCAGTGGGGGTCACGCACCTCGGCCGGCGCCATCGTGCCGGTCATGCTGCCTCCTCCGTTGCCGGGACGGCGACCCGTGCAGGTGCCGCAGGGACGGCCGGGACGCGCAGGCGTGGAGCGAGCAAGACCATGACGCCACACGCGAGCGCGGACATCAGGTACACGCTCCGCGGCCCGGCCACCGGGTCCGTGCCGGCAGCCGCGATGAGTGCCACCATGACGCCGACGCCCAGACCACCGCCGACCTGACGGGCAGCCATGTTGAGGCCGGTGGCCGCGGCGAAGCTCGCAGGCGGCGCGGAGAGACTGGCGGCGCTCGAGACCCCGACGCTGATCGCACCGGTGCCCGCTCCGCCCAGCAGCCCGGCCGGCACGATCCAGAGCAGGTACGCCGGCTCGGCCGGCAGGCCCAGCCCGAGCCAGACGCCGGAGACCCCCAGCGCGGCACTGCCGGCCAGGACCAGCGCGCGGGCGGACGGGCGGCGGGTGCTGCGGCTCAACCCGATGCTGACCACGGCCGACGCGACGGCGCCCGGCGTCACGGCCAGGCCCGCCTCCAGCGTGCTGTAGCCCCAGACGTCGATCAGGAAGATGGTCATCACCAGCAGCCATGAGTACAACGCGACCCCGAACAGTACGGACACCACGTTCGCGGTCGCGTACGTCGGGTGCTTCCAGAGCGACACCTCCAGGGCCGGCACCGGGTGACGCCGCGATCGCAGCACCACCGCGGCCAGACCGACCACGCCGATCACCAGGCTGCCGACCACGGCGGGGCTGCCCCAGCCCCAGTCCTCGCCCTCGGTGACCGCGAGGACCACCAGGCCCACCGCCCCACCGAGCACCAGCGAGCCAGCCAGGTCGGGCAGCCGGCCGCTCTGCCGGTCACCGCGCGGCAACCGGAGCGCGGCGGCCGCGAGCGCGACCCCCAGGGGCACGTTGACCAGGAAGAGGGCTCGCCAGTCGAACACCTCGACGAGTGCCCCGCCGACCACCGGCCCGGCCACTGCGGCCACCGACGCGGACGCGGTCCACATGCCGAGGGCGGCGACCCGCCGCTCGGGAGCGCTGTGCGCCAGCACGATGCCGAGCGACGACGGGATCATCGCCGCGGCCCCGACGGCCTGGACGCCGCGGGCCACGAGCAGTACTTCGACGCTGGGCGCCAGGGCCGCGGCGAGGGACGACGCGGTGAAGACGGTCACGCCGCCGACGAAGAGGATGCGACGGCCGAGGACGTCCGCGAGCCGACCCAGGGGCGCCAGCGCCGCGGCAAACGCGACGGCGTACAGCGACACCACCCAGGACAGGGTGTCGAGGCCGGCGTCCGGATAGTCGACCGCCAGGCTCGGGACGGCGAGGTTGGCGATCGTGACGTCGATGAAGGCCAGGAACGAGCCGCCGCACGCGAGCAGCAGCGGCAACCGAGAGGCCGGTGGAAGAGTCATGGATCAGTTTTAGCAAACGATCGTTCGTATTGTAAATAGCGATCGTACGTTCGCTATGATGTGATCCATGCCAGGTCGCCGCTCCGACTCCGACGCCCGCGAGACCCGCCTGTCGATCCTGCGCCGCGCTGCCGACATCGGGTCCGTGGAGGGCCTGCGTGGGATCACCATCGGTCGGCTCGCGACCGACCTGGGCATGAGCAAGGCCGGCGTGGTCGGGCAGTTCGGGTCGAAGGAGGCGCTGCAGCTGGCCACGGTCGAGCTGGCCTCGGAGATGTTCCGTGACGCCGTCTGGGTCCCGGTCGAGGACGAGCCCGAGGGGCTCCCCCGCCTGCTGGCGGTGTGTCGCAGCTGGGTCGCCTACCTCGCCGACCCGCCCTTCTCGGGTGGGTGCTTCCTGTCCCTCACGAGCATGGAGTACGGCGCCCAGGCCGGTCAGGTGCACGACGACCTGGCCGCCGTACTCGCACGATGGCGGCGCACCCTGCTCCGCGACATCCGACAGGCCATCGCCGACGGCGACCTCCCGGCGGACACCGACCCGGAGCAGGTGGTGTTCGTCCTCGAGTCACTTGCCAGCGGCACCAAGGGCGCCAAGCAGCTGCACGGTGACCCGGACGTCCAGCACCGCTGCCTGGTCGCCATGCACGCGACGCTGGGCGCGCCCCCGCCCGAGCGGGTCGGTCAGTCGGCCCGTTCGTAGAACCCGAGCTGGAAGGTGTCGCCGTCACCCATCGTGCCCGGGTCGCCGTCGACGGCGGCCAGGCGTAGTGCCACCCGGCTCCCAGGCGGCAGGATCTCCTGGAAGGACACGCCACGGGTGCCGGTGGCGTTCTGGTAGTACGTCTCGCGCCCGCCCAGATCTGCGAGCACCTGGACATCCACGGCGTCGAGCGATATCCGGACGAGCACCGGGCTCCCGGTGTCCGGGACCAGCGCGTCGAGACTCTCTTCGCCCGGCACCGAGCCCACTCGGTCGCTCAGCTTCCACAGGTGGCCACTCTCCTCGACGTACGTGGGGAAGGCCGACGTCGTCGCGCTCGGCGGTTCGTCCGAGGCGTAGACGCCGAGGCCGATCCGCAGGGCAGGGTCGGTGATGAGCGGTCCGTTCGGCCCGCGGGTGACGTACAGCCGCACGGTGTCCTCCTCGCCCGGCTTCAGCGGGACGACCGTGGCATCGGACGAGGCCGGGTCGTTCTGCACCACGGCGTCGCACCCCTCACCGCTGGTGACCTCGCCGTCCCCGACGGCGAGGTGGACGTAGGCGTTCTCGGGGCGCCCCGCGCAGAAGTAGCGCAGGTCGAGCGCCGGCGCGTACTGGCTCGGGTCGACCGTGACGTCCGCTTCGCCGGGGTCGCCGATCGTGGCGCCCAGGATCGGCTCTTCACCCACGGTCTCCCTGAACGTCACCCCGTCCTTGGTGATCCCGGCCGGGTGGTCGGAGGTGAGGGTGTAGACGGCAAGGCCCGGGTTCCCGGCGTCTGTCCGCACCGTCACCCTCGCGCTGACGCCGGCCGGGATCTCGACCCAGTCGCCGAAGTCCGGCACGTCGTAGGTCAGGGGCGGCTCGACATCGACCTGCACCCTGGCCTGCTGGTCGTCGCCGGACGTCGCCCAGGTCACCAGACGCGGCTTCGGGGACCCCTCGAGCTTCACGACCGCCCGGCCGTCCGCACCATCGATCGAGGTGGTGAACCCATAGCGGTAGCCCAGCGCGGTGAGCTCGTCCGGTGCGGGCGCGCCGACGACGTCGTGCGTCGGCTGGGGTGAGGCATCGTCACCGTCGGGGAGTAGCGTCACCACGCCTACGACCGCCAGCGCGGCCGCGGCGACGCCGGCCACGACACTGCGCCGCCGACGCCGGGCCGACCGCACCCGAAGGTGCACGTCGGTGTGCCGCTCGTGCGCGCGCTCATCGACCACCGACTCGGCGTGCCGCTCGAGGGTGTCGCGCAGATCGTCGATGCCGCTCATGACTCTCCCCCTGTCCCGGCGCCGGCGTGGTGCTCGGCGAGCCCTGGGTCGATCCGCAGCTTCGCCAGGGCCTTGCTCGCCTGGCTCTTGACCGTGCCGACCGAGCAACGCAGCGCGTCGGCCGTCTGGACCTCGGTGAGGTCCTCGAAGTAGCGCAGCACGATCACCGCTCGCTGGCGACGCGGGAGCCGTCCCATCGCCGCCCACAGGTCGTGCTCGGTGGAGATCGCGTCGGCCGCGTCGACGATGTCGCGCTCGGGGAGCTCCGCGGTGGCGAGCTCGCCGTTCCACCGGCGCCGCCAGGAGCTCGCGAACGTGTTGACCAGCACCTTCCGCACGTAGGCCTCCGGGTGCCCGGAGATGCGGTTCCAGGCGAACCAGGAGCGGGTCAGCGCCGTCTGCAGCAGATCCTCGGCGAGCGCATGGTCATGGGTGAGGAGGTACGCCGTGCGCAGCAGCGCGGTCGAACGGGCCGCAACGAAGTCGTCGAACTCGGGCTTCTCGGCCGGCACTAGTCCTCCCCCGGTGCCCGAGAGGCGGGAGACGTTCCCCGCGGTGGTGGTCGACGCGATCATGCCCTTAGTCACCTGGTGGCCCCCCTGAAGGGTTGCCCGAGGGCCGCGGATTTCTGTTGATAGGGAAGCGCGGGCGACACGGCGAACGCCCCGACCACTTCCGGCTTACACCCGTCCGTCAGCGCCGCGCATCTCCCGTCCGGGGGATCTTCACCTTCCGGACGCAGAACGGCCCGCCACCTCGCGGTGGCGGGCCGTTCGTGGTCGGTGCGATCAGGCCTTGTCGGCCTCTTCCTCGCCCTCGGTCTCCTCGGCAGCCTCAGCGGCCTCGGGCTCCTCGGCGGGAGCCTCGTCCTCGGTCGGCTGCTCCTCGGCGACGACCGACTCCTCCGGCGACGCCTCCTCAGCCAGCTCGGTCGGGGCCTCGTCGACAGCTGTCTCCTCGACCTTGGTCTCCTCGGTGGCCGGGGCCGCCGCGGGCTTCTCGGCCTTCTTGTCGGCCTTCTTCTTCGCCTTCGGGGCCGACGGCTTGTACTCCTCGGTCACCAGCTCGATCACGGCCATCGGCGCGTTGTCGCCCTTGCGGGGACCGATCTTGGTGATCCGGGTGTAGCCGCCCGGGCGCTCCGCGAACGTCGGCGCGATCTCGGTGAAGAGAACGTGCACGACGGTCTTGTCGCGGATGGTCTTCAGGACCTCGCGACGGTTGTGCAGGTCGCCCCGCTTCGCCTTGGTGATGAGCTTCTCGGCGTACGGACGCAGCCGGCGGGCCTTGGCCTCGGTGGTCGTGATCCGGCCGTGCTCGAACAGGGCCGTGGCCAGGTTCGACAGGATCAGGCGCTGATGGGCCGGGCTGCCGCCGAGGCGGGCGCCCTTGGTGGGAGTAGGCATTGCTTCTCTCGATTCTCCCCGGCCGTATCAGGTACCGGGGTAGACGCCCGGGCGGGAGCCCGGTCGGTTTACTGGGTCAGTACTGCTCGTCCTCGACGAAGGCGTCGTCGTCGTCATCGCCGTACGCCGCCAGGGCAGCGTGCGGGTCGAAGCCGGGCGCGCTGTCCTTGAGGGACAGGCCCATCTCGACTAGCTTGGCCTTGACCTCGTCGATCGACTTCGCGCCGAAGTTGCGGATGTCGAGCAGGTCCTGCTCCGAGCGGCTGATCAGCTCACCCACGGTGTGGATGCCCTCGCGCTTGAGGCAGTTGTAGGACCGGACGGTCAGCTGCAGGTCCTCGACCGGAAGGGCGAGGTCGGCAGCCAGCTGCTCGTCGACCGGCGACGGGCCGATGTCGATGCCCTCGGCCTCGACGTTCAGCTCACGGGCCAGACCGAACAGCTCGACCAGGGTCTTGCCGGCCGAGGCGATCGCGTCGCGCGGCAGGATCGACGGCTTGGTCTCGACGTCGATGACCAGCTTGTCGAAGTCGGTGCGCTGCTCGACACGGGTGGCCTCGACCTTGTAGGTGACCTTCAGGACCGGGCTGTAGATCGAGTCGACCGGCATCCGGCCGATCTCGTTGTCGGCGCCCTTGTTCTGGACGGCCGACACGTAGCCGCGGCCACGCTCCACGACCAGCTCCATCTCCAGCTTGCCCTTGTCGGACAGGGTGGCGATCTTCAGGTCGGGGTTGTGCACCTCGACACCGGCCGGGGGCGCGATGTCGGCCGCGGTGACGTCGCCGGCACCGGACTTGCGGAGGTACATGGTCACGGGCTCGTCGTGCTCGGAGGAGACGACGAGGCCCTTCAGGTTGAGGATGATCTCGGTGACGTCTTCCTTGACGCCCTCGATGGTCGAGAACTCGTGGAGGACGCTGTCGACCTTGATGCTCGTGACCGAGGCGCCGGGAATCGACGACAGCAGGGTCCGACGCAGCGAGTTGCCGAGCGTGTAGCCGAAGCCGGGCTCCAGAGGCTCGATGACGAACCTCGAGCGGAACTCGTCGACGGTCTCTTCCGACAGGGTGGGACGCTGTGCGATAAGCACTGATTCATTCCTTTCCGAGCCCGACCGCTATTTGAAGGGCTCGAATGTTGCTGGTGGTGACGGTGTCTCGACACGGACTCGCTGGAGCTCGTCCCTGCTCGACAACCGGGGGACCCTACTTCTTGGAGTAGTACTCGACGATGAGCTGCTCCTGGACCGGGATGTCGATCTGCGCCCGGACCGGGACCTGGTGGACCAGAATGCGCATCCGCGACGGGATGGCCTCGAGCCACGCGGGGACGACTCGCTCGCCGTGGGTCTCGCGAGCCACGATGAACGGGGTCATCTCCAGGGACTTCTCTCGTACGTCGATCACGTCGTGGTCGGTCACCTGGAAGGACGGGATGTCGACCTTCCGGCCGTTGACCTGGAAGTGACCGTGTCCGACGAGCTGGCGGGCGTGGCGGCGGGTCCGGGCGAAGCCGGCCCGGTAGACCACGTTGTCGAGGCGGCACTCGAGCAGCTGCAGCAGGTTGTCACCCGTCTTGCCCTGCCGGCGCGAAGCCTCGGTGTAGTAGTTGTGGAACTGCTTCTCCATCACGCCGTACGTGAAGCGGGCCTTCTGCTTCTCGCGCAGCTGCAGGAGGTACTCGCTCTCCTTGATCCGACCGCGGCCGTGCTGGCCGGGAGGGTAGGGCCGCTTCTCGAAGGCCGAGTCGCCGCCGACGAGGTCGACACCGAGACGGCGCGACTTCTTGGTCATGGGGCCGGTGTAACGGGCCATGGCTGATTCGCTCTCTTTCTCTGTCTCGGGGTCAGACGCGCCGGCGCTTGGGCGGGCGGCAACCGTTGTGGGGAGTGGGGGTGACGTCCTGGATGGTGCCGACCTCGAGGCCGATCGCACCCAGGGACCGGATCGCCGTCTCGCGGCCCGAGCCCGGACCCTTGACGAACACGTCGATCTTCTTCATGCCGTGGTCCATCGCCCGGCGGCCGGCGGCCTCGGCGGCCATCTGCGCGGCGTACGGCGTGGACTTGCGGGAGCCCTTGAAGCCGACGGTGCCGGCGGAGGCCCACGAGATCACCGCGCCGGTCGGGTCGGTGATGGTGACGATGGTGTTGTTGAACGTGCTCTTGATGTGGGCTTCACCCTGAGCGATGTTCTTCTTCTCCTTGCGACGGACCTTCTTGGCGCCCGTACGAGCCTTGGGAGGCATTCGGTTCTCCTTGCTGAAAGCTGGTCAGGATCGGTGGTTGAGGTGCGAGCTTGCGAGCCTCGAAACCACTGAGGGTCGGGGCCTACTTGGCCTTCTTCTTGCCGGCAACCGTGCGCTTCGGGCCCTTGCGGGTCCGGGCGTTGGTCTTGGTGCGCTGCCCGCGGACCGGAAGGCCCTGGCGGTGGCGGCGACCTTGGTAGCTGCCGATCTCGATCTTGCGGCGGATGTCCGCCTGGACCTCACGACGGAGGTCACCCTCGATCTTGAACTCCTGCGCGTCGATGGCGTCGCGGAGCTTGACCAGCTCTTCGTCGCCCAGCTCGTGGACCCGGAGGTTCGGGTCGACGCCGGTGCTCGAGAGCAGCTGCTGGGCGCGGGTACGGCCGATGCCGTAGATGTAGGTGAGTGCGACCTCGATGCGCTTGTCGCGCGGCAGGTCCACTCCAACGAGGCGTGCCATTGTCTGGCGGTTTCCCTTCGATCTGCAGCGGTTTCGTTCGTGTCGCGCCCGGTCTCTTCGAGTCCGGCTCCGGCCGTCTGCTCCGGAGGTGGTTCGCCCCTGGTGGGGCTAAGCGATCACGTTGTGGTTGTGCAGTTGTTGCGACTCAGCCCTGGCGCTGCTTGTGGCGTGGGTTGTCGCAGATCACCATGACGCGGCCGTGGCGACGAATCACCTTGCACTTGTCACAGATCGGCTTGACGCTCGGGTTGACCTTCATGTCAGCCCTTTCTTCGGGTCGGCTGGACGTTCGTTACTTGTAGCGGTAGACGATGCGACCCCGCGAGAGGTCGTACGGCGAGAGCTCCACCACGACCCGGTCCTCGGGGAGGATCCGGATGTAGTGCTGGCGCATCTTGCCGCTGATGTGCGCGAGAACCTTGTGACCGTTGCTCAGCTCCACGCGGAACATCGCATTGGGGAGGGCCTCCACAACGGAGCCCTCCATCTCGATCACGCCTTCTTTCTTCGCCATGTCCTCACAATCTGGTCGCTTGTTGTCTACCGTCGACCCGGGAACCTCCGGCTCCCTGTGAGTGAGTCGGTGGACCTCGTGCAGCCGCCGCGTGGTCCTCATCCCGGGCGCACGCCAGACCCACTCTGTCGAGTCGGTCGATGTGTTATCCGGGCAGCCGCGAGGCACCACGAAACAGACCCACGTTGGGCCGAAGAACTAGTTTAGTCCGAAGCGTGTCAGAAACCGAAATCGAGACCCCGAGAGCTAGCCCTCGGCGAGCAACCTGAGCGTCTGCTCCCGCGCCGGTGACTCCGTAGGGTCCGTCCCCGTGTAGGCGCCGCCCACGGGGTTGACCATCACCTCGTCCACGCCGTACGTCGCCGCCAGTGTGCGCAGCGCGTCGGCCGCCTCCTCGGGGGCGCCGATCACCCAGCGCTCGCGCATCGCCTCCACCAGCCCGGCGTGGCTGTCGGCGAGCTCGACCTTCTCCGCCTCCTCGACCAGCGGCTGCGGGGTGAGCGGGGCGCCGGTGCGCAGCGCCACCATCTGCAGCAGCTGCGGACGAGCGAGCCGCTCGGCCTCCTCGCGGGTCGGCGCCACGGCGGCGTTGACGGTCAGGAACGTCCGGGGGGAGTCGAGCTCGGGGGAGGGCCGGAACTCGTTCCGGTAGAGCTCCAGCGCCTCCGCGGTGCCGCGTCCGGAGAAGTGATGCGCGAAGACGTAGGGCAGCCCCTTCTCGGCCGCCAACTTTGCGGAGTAGTCCGAGGAGCCGAGCAGCCAGATCGACGGCACCGACCGGGCGCCGGGCGTCGCCTTCAGCACGTGGGTGCGCCCGCGCAGGTCGAGCCCCACACCGGACGGCTCCATCATGGCGAGCACGTTGTCGACGTACTCGGGGAAGTGGGTGACGGCCTCGTCGGTCACCCCGCCGGCGCCGTGCCGCAACGCCCAGCTGGTCACCGGGTCGGTGCCGGGGGCGCGGCCGATGCCGAGGTCGATCCGTCCGGGGTACGCCGCCTCCAGCAGCGCGAACTGCTCTGCCACCACCAACGGGGCGTGGTTGGGCAGCATCACGCCGCCGGAACCCACTCGGATCCGCTCGGTCGCGCCGGCCACCATGCCGATCAGCACCGGCGGGTTGGTCGCCGCGACGGCCGGCATGTTGTGGTGCTCGGCCAGCCAGTAGCGGCGGTAGCCGAGATCGTCGGCGACCCGCGCCAGCGAGAGGGTGGCGCGCAGGGCGTCACCGGTCTCCTGGTCGGAGCGCACGGGGACGAGGTCGAGGACCGAGAGGGCGAGCGGCGTAGGCATCACCGGGACCAACGAGCGTGGAGCGCCGATCATTCCGAGGAGATGGCCTCAGTCACTGGTGGCGCTGCGTCTCACCAGCAGCAGCCCGATGCCGGCGGCCACCGCGCACAGCAGGCCCATCATCAACATGTCCATCAGGTAATGACTGGCGCCGGCGAGGGCGATCCAGTCCTGGTCCTCGTCGCCCTTCTTGGCGCGCACCAGGCCCATCGTCGAGGCAATGGCGGCGTAGGCCCAGCGGGACGGGGCGAGCCAGGCGATCTGCTCCAGGAGCGGGCGACCGGCGACCGGGAAGAGTGCGCCGGACAGCACCAGCTGGACCATGATCATCCCGACCAGCGCGGGCATGGTCTGCTCGGTGCTGGTCACGAGGGCGGACAGGCACAGCCCGAGGACGGCCATCGTGAACGACAGGGCACCGATCACCAGCGCCACCCGGAACGTCCCGATGTCACCGTCCGGACCGGGCAGCCCCACGGTCGCGATCCAGGTCACGAGCATGCCCTGCAGGAACGCCGCGGTGCCGAGCACCATGACCTTGCTGAGGAAGTAGATGCTCGGCGAGAGGCCCACGGCGTACTCGCGGCGGAAGATCGGTCGCTCGCCCACGAGCTCGCGGATCGTCATCGCCGTCCCCATCAGGCAGGCGGCGACGATCAGCACGATCAGTCGCTGTCGCGCCTCCTCTGGGTTGAAGACCATCGTGAAGCCGTCGGGCGTGCGCACCTGTCGGGCCGCCTCGTCGAGCGACAGCCCCCGCTCCCCCGGGACCAAGCGGCTCAGCCCACCCAGGATCAACGGCAGCAGCACCAGCATCGCGAGCAGCAGCCGATCGGCGATCACCACCGAGGTGTTGCGGCGGATCAACGTGGTGAGCTGCTTGGTGAACGACTGGCGCGGAGGCGCAGGCACGGGCGCGGCCACCGCGGCGAGCTGGCTGGTGTCGACGCTCCGCTCGGGCACCGGGATCCGGTGCCACAGGTCGGGCTCGTCGAGCAGGTCGAAGACCTCGGGGTAGTTGCGGCAGCCGAAGTGCTCGAGTACGCCGGCCGGCGGGCCGAAGTAGGCGATCCGGCCACCGGGCGCCAGCACCATGACGTTGTCGCAGACGTCGAGTGCGAGCACCGAGTGGGTGACCACCATGACGACGCGGCCGTCGTCGGCCAGTGAGCGGAGCTGCCGCATCACCTCCAGGTCCAGGCCTGGGTCGAGGCCCGACGTGGGCTCGTCGAGGAACAGCAACGGCGGCGCGGTGAGCAGCTCGGTGGCGATCGAGACCCGCTTGCGCTGACCGCCCGAGAGCTGGGTACCGATCCGGTTGTCGAGGCGCTGTCCGAGCTGGAGCTGGTGGGCGACGGTCTGCACCCGGACGAAGCGCTCCTGGGCGGTGGTGTCGGGCGGGAGCCGCAGCTCGGCGGCGTAGCCCAGGGCCTGCTTGACCTTGAGCTGGGGGTGCTGGATGTCCTGCTGCGGCACCAGCCCGATCTGGAAGCGCAGCTGGTCGTAGTGCGCGTAGAGGTCGTGTCCCTGCCAGATGACCCGGCCGTGCGTGGCCGGGCGGAGGCCGGTGAGGGCGCCGAGCAGCGTGGACTTGCCGGCGCCCGAAGGGCCGATCACGGCGGTGAGGCTCGACGGTTCCAGCTGGAACGACACGTTGTCGAGCAGGATCTTGCCGGCGCCGACCATCGTGGTCAGCCCGTCGGCGTACAGCGTGAACTCGTCCTTGGTGGCCGACGCGACCAGCTGTGACCCGTCCCAGCGGAACGTCTGGTTGCCGAAGATGACTTCGTACCCGGGCTCGAGGGCGACCGAGCCCTGCACCCGCTGCCCGTTGACGAACGTGCCGTTGAAGCTGCCGAGGTCGTGGAGCACCGGCACCGGACCCAGGTCCAGCCGGGCGTGGAACCGCGAGACCAGCGGGTCGGTCAGCACCACCTCGTTGGTCAGCTCGCGGCCGATCGCGAGCGTGCCGTCGCGGTTGCGGTCCGCGGGCAGGATGGTGTGGCCGTGGGCGAGCTGCCCCGGAGGCAGCACCTGCTGGGCGACACCCTGGCCTGGCGCCGGCACCGGACGCTCCGAGACGGCGCCCCACGGCGCGGTCGGCGGTTCCGCGGGCGCTCCGCCGGCGGGCGGCTGCGGGGTGGGAGCGGGAGGGGCGGGCGCTGGCGAGTGGGCGGGCACCATCCAGACAGTGACCGGCTGGCCGTTCGGGTCGCCCAGGTTGAGCACGGTCGACACCGGCGGCACCGCGAACTGCTGGATCCGCTGGCCGTGGACGAAGCTCCCGTTGGAGCTGGCGTCGGACACCACCCACACGTCGCCGTCGCGGAAGAACACCAGGTGGTGCCGCGACACCCTGGCGTCGTCGATGACGACATCGCAGTCGCCCTCCCGGCCGAGCACGACCCGGTCCTGGTCGAACTCCCGGGAGGTGGTGCCCCACTGCACCCCTAGACGCGGACGGCTGTTCATGACGGCGGCCACCCTAATCCACGGGTCCCCCGGTCGCCCGCCTTTGGCCTCAGGTCTGGCGCTCCTCGGCGCGCTGGTCGGCGCGGTCCTTGGCGAGGCTGGCCACGGCGGTGACCACCAGGGTCACCATGATCACGGCCAGGCTCAGGAGCGACGAGATCTCCGGTACGTCGACGGGCTCGCCGCCGTTGATGAAGGGCAGCTCGTTCTCGTGCAGGGCGTGCAGCACGAGCTTCAGGCCGATGAACGCCAGGATGAACGAAAGGCCCAAGGAGAGGTAGACCAGCCGCTTCAACAGCCCGCCGAGCAGGAAGTAGAGCTGCCGCAGGCCCATCAGCGCGAACACGTTGGCCGTGAACACCAGGTAGGGCTCCTGGGTGATGCCGAAGATCGCCGGGATCGAGTCGAGCGCGAACAGCACGTCGGTCGTACCGAGGGCGATGATCACGATCAGCATCGGCGAGACGAAGCGGGAGCCGTTCTTCTGGTACCAGAGCTTCAGGCCGTGGTACTCGTCGCCGACGTTCAGGTGCGACTGGGCGAACTTCACCACCGGGTTGTCCTCGGGGTGTTCGTCCTCGTGCGAGCGATAGCTCTTCACCAGGCTCCACGCCGTGTAGACGAGGAACGCACCGAAGACGTAGAAGACCCACGAGAAGTTGTTGATCAGCTGATATCCCAGCGCGATGAAGATGCCGCGGAAGATCAGGGCCAGGATGATGCCGACCATCAGCGCTTCCTGCTGAAGCTGCCGCGGCACCTTGAGCGCGGCCATCAGCACGATGAAGACGAACAGGTTGTCCATCGAGAGGCTGTACTCCGTCAGCCAGCCCGCGTAGAACTCGATCCCGTAGTCGTGGCCGTGGTAGAGCAGTACCCAGGCACCGAAGGCGAGCGCCGCGCTGATGTAGACGCTGAGCGCGATCGCGCACTCCTTCATCGACGGCTCGCGCGGGTCGCGTGCGATCACGATGACGTCGAAGATCAGGACGGCGATGGTGACGCCGAGCGTGATGGTCCATTCGAGGGTCGAGACTTCCACTGACTCTCCTGCAGTAGGGGTGCGTCGGGCGCCTGAGGTCTCTTCCGGCGCCGTGTCAGGCGACCCGCGGCCCCGGACGGCGCCCCATGGAGCAGGGACCGACGTGCTGACGAGACCGCAGCGAAGGAATACTCCCCTCCTGCAGTACCCAGTCTTTCACGGCTCGGACGGCACACCGAATCCCAGTCCGGTGGTTGAGGTGCGAGTGCAGCGAGCTCGAACCCGCGGGGCCCACGATTGGTCACAAACCGCAGATTTCGAGAGCGATTTCCTGCGGTTCGTGACCAAACGCGGCCGAACACCGGCGGCGTCCTCCCGATAGGCGCAAATCACGGCCGGAGAGGGCGAAGTCAAGGGCGCGAAGCGGCGAAGCGAACCCTTGACATCGCCATCGGAGGCCGCACAATCGCGCCCTCGGGAGGACGACGCCTGAAACGCGCCCGGCGCCCCGAGTAGTCAGCGCCCTCCGAACGGCACGCCGAGCGCCGCGAGCTGCGCCTCGCCACCGTCGAGCGCGGTGAGCACCCAGGCGCCGTCTGGGGTGACCGTGAAGGAGTGCTCGTAGTGCGCGGCGAAGGAGCCGTCGGCGGTGACGACCGTCCACTCGTCGTCGAGGAGCACGGTGTCCTTGGTGCCGAGCGTGATCATCGGCTCGACCGCGAGGGCCAGGCCGCGGACCAGCTTGGGGCCCCGGCCGGCGCGGCCGTAGTTGGGCACGTTGGGCGGTTGGTGCATCTCCGTGCCGATCCCGTGCCCGGTGTAGTCCTCGAGGATGCCGTAGTCCCCCGCGCCGCGGACGTAGGTCTCGATGGCGTGGGAGATGTCGGAGACGCGGCCGCCGAGGCGGGCGGCGGCGATCCCGCGCCACAGCGCCTCCTCGGTCACCCGCATCAGCTCGGCGACCTCGTCCGGCACCGGGCCCAGGGCCACGGTTATTGCGGCGTCGCCGTGCCAGCCGTCGACGATGGCGCCGCAGTCGATCGAGACGACGTCGCCGTCGGCGAGCACCCGGTCACCGGGGATGCCGTGGACGACCTCGTCGTTGACCGAGGTGCAGATGGTGCCGGGGAACCCGTGGTAGCCGAGGAACGACGGCGTCGCGCCCCGGGAGCGGATGTGGTCCTCAGCGATCCCGTCGAGCTCACCGGTGGTCATCCCGGCCCGCACCGAGGCGCGCAGCAGCTCCAGGGTCTCCCCGACGACCACACCGGCGCGACGCATCGCGTCGATCTGCTCAGGCGACTTGATCTGGATCCCGCGGTCGAGCAGGCCCATCGGCACTCCCGTCAGCTCTGGGGGATGACGTCCAGCGCCTCGAAGATCCGCTTCGTGACCTCGTCGACCTCGCCCATGCCGTCGATGTCGTGCACCAGCCCACGCTTGC
>CAVSMX010000013.1:0-17264 GCA_963729095.1 uncultured Actinomycetota bacterium
CACCCGGGTCCCGGAGGCGCGAGCGATGGTCTTCTGGGTCACCAACCAGGTCTCCGGCAGGGGCTGGGAGTTCGACGGCGACGACGGTGCCGCGCTGACCCGGCTTGCCGTCGAGCGACTCCTGGACGGCTGAACGGCCCGGCGGTTGCCCAGAACTCGCCTATTGCCAGGGATTGGGGCCGGGTCTAGCGTCACCGGTGGGCGCCCGTCCGGGAGGTGACCCCCTCGTCGACACGAGACGGCCATGCGCCCTCATTTGTCTGCGGGAGTCGGAGAAAGATCCATGAAGGTACCTCTCGGCCGGACCACCCTGGCCACCCTTGCCACCGGTGTCCTGGCCCTCGGCCTGGCCTCGCCACCCGGAACAGCGTCCGCCGATCCGGACAAGCGTCCCACCGAGTTCACCGCCGAACCGATCGCCGCGTCCGACCTGGTCACCGCCGGGAAGTCGCAGTCGAGCCGGCTCGCCGAGACCAGCCCCGGGCTGCTGCGTCGCGACGACGCGCGGCCGGTGCGGGTGATGATCAAGCTGAACTACGACGGCGCCGCCAGCTACCCCGGCGGCATCGGCGGCCTCGAGGCCACCAGCCCCTCGGTGACCGGGCGCCAGCTCACCGGCCGTTCGGCGGCGGAGACTGAGTACGCCGACTACGTCAACGAAGAGGAGGCCGACTTCCGGGCCGCCCTCGCCGAGACGGTTCCGTCGGCCGAGGTCACCGGTTCCTACCAGGTCGTCTACGGCGGCGTCCGTGCGGTCATCCCGGCCAACAGCGTCGAGCGCATCCTGCGGATCGACGGCGTGGCCGCGGTCCAGCGCAACCGGCTGGCACAGCCGCTCACCGACTCCAGCCCCGAGTTCATCGGCGCGCCCGCGGCCTATCAGGAGCTCGGTGGCACCAAGAACGCCGGTGCGGGCCTCATCTACGGCAACCTCGACACCGGCATCTGGCCCGAACACCCGTCGTTCGCCGACCAGGGCAACCTGACCGCGCCACCTGGTCCCGCGCGCGAGTGCAACTACGGAGACAACCCGCTCACCCCCGCAACCGACCCGTTCGTCTGCCAGGACAAGCTGATCGGAGGGGCCCACTTCACCGACGACTACGACGACTGCGCCGCGGCCGGCGACTGCGCCCCCGACCCGTACGAGGGCACGGCCCGCGACGGTGACGGTCACGGCACTCACACGTCGTCGACGACTGCCGGCAACGTGCTCCAGTCGGCCAAGGTGTTCGGGGTCGAGCGTGGACCGCTGCACGGGGTCGCGCCCGGCGCCTGGGTGATGGAGTACAAGGTCTGCGGCCCCGACGGCTGCCTCGACTCCGACTCCGCGGCCGCCGTGGAGCAGGCGATCCTGGACGGCGTCGACGTCATCAACTTCTCCATCTCGGGCGGTACCACGCCGTTCAGCGACCCCGTGGAGCTGGCCTTCCTCGATGCGTACGCCGCCGGGGTCTTCGTGTCGACGTCGGCGGGCAACGAGGGTCCGGGAGCGTCCACGGCGAACCACCTGAGCCCGTGGACGACCAGCGTCGGCGCCTCCACGCAGACCCGGGAGTTCGCCACCACGCTCGAGCTCGAGGCCGGCAACGGCGACACGTTCACGGCCGACGGGGCATCGATCACCGATGGCGCCGGCCCGGCCCCGGTCGTGCTCGCCGGCGACGTGCCGGGCTATGAGGACCCGCTGTGCGGGGAGGAGCCCTCGAGCGACACCATCTTCGCGGGCATGATCGTGGCCTGCGAGCGGGGCGGACAGGCCCGGGTGTGGAAGGGGTTCGTCGCCTTCTCGGGCGGCGCCGAGGGAATGGTGCTCTACAACCCGACCCTCGCCGACATCGAGACCGACAACCACTGGCTGCCCACGGTGCACCTTGCCGACGGCACCGACTTCGTGGCCTTCATGGAGGGCCACACCGGCGTGACCGGGTCCTTCGCTGCCGGCGAGAAGCGCAACGGCCAGGGCGACGTGATGGCCGCGTTCTCATCGCGCGGCCCGGCCGGCCTGTTCGTCAAGCCCGACGTCACCGCTCCGGGGGTCCAGATCCTTGCCGGGGCATCCCCGACACCCCCTGCCCCCGACCCCGTCGACGGCGGCAGCCCACCAGGTGAGCTGTTCCAGGCGATCGCCGGTACGTCGATGGCGTCGCCACACGTGGCGGGCGCGGCCCTGCTGGCCCGCGCCGTACACGGGTCATGGACGCCGGGACAGACCCGCAGCGCGTTGATGACGACAGCGCTCGAGGACGTCCTCAAGGAGGACACGACCACGCCCGCCGACCCGTTCGACATGGGGGCCGGCCGGATCGCGGTGAACAAGACCATCTACGCACCCCTGACCATCGACGAGACGGCGGAGAACTTCTTCGCGATGGGCAACGACCCGGTGCAGGCAGTCAACCTCAACATCCCGTCGATCAACGCGCCGGTCATGCCCGGGCGGCTGACCACCACCCGCGTCGTGACCAACTCCAGCGGACTCAGGGAGCGCTACCGCGCCAGTAGTGACGCACCGAATGGATCCACGATCGAGGTGACGCCCAAGAACTTCACGGTCGGGCCGGGTGAGTCCAGAACCCTCACCATCACGATCGAGTCCGACGCCCCGATCGGCGAGCAGCAGTTCGGCGCCGTACGGCTCGTGCGGCGCGACGGCGGCGGCCGGCTGCACCTTCCGGTGGCATTCGTGCACACGCAGGGCTCGGTGAACCTCACCCAGTCCTGCGCGCCGGAGACGATCCAAGAGAAGGGACAGTCGGTCTGCACCGTCGAGGGAGCCAACAACTCCTTCGACGAGCAGGTCGTCGACCTGGACACGTTCACCAGCAAGGACCCGAAGCTGCGGATCGTGGACGTCGACGGTGCCCAGCTGCTGGACCAGCATCACGCGCAGCTGCACAACGTGACCCTGGCGGGCGCCCAGCCCGGCGTCCCCACCTTGGGACCGTCCGGCTTCGCCGGCTACCTGCCGCTCGAGTCGCTGGGCGTCCCTGCGACACCGATCGGCGACGAGCAGATCCTCAACTTCGACACGCCGGCGTTCGAGTTCGCCGGGCAGAGCTGGGACCGGCTCGGCGTCGACTCCAACGGCTACCTGATCGTCGGAGGCGGCGGTTCCGACGACAACAACTGCTGCAACCTGCCCACCGGCCCGGATCCCGAACGGCCGAACAACCTCCTGGCTCCGCTGTGGAGCGACCTGGACGGGACCGGGCAGCCGGGCATCTTCGTGGCCACCCTCACCGATACCAGCTCGGGTGACAGGTGGATGGTCGTGGAGTGGCAGGTGACCGACTTCGCAGGCACCGAACCGCGGGTCTTCCAGGTCTGGCTGGGGCTGAACGGGGTGGAGGACATCACGTTCGACTACGACCCGGCCAATCCGCAGTACGACATGGCGTGGGACTTCCTGGTCGGCGCCGAGAACCAGCTCGGCGCGGGTGAGGTGGCGCCGGTGCTACCCACCGAGAGCCAGCGCGTCGAGTCCACCGACCCGGTGCCGGGCGACCGGGTCGGCTACACGGTGACCGTGCGGGGGGTCGAGCGCGGCGAGGCCGAGGTCAGGAGCGAACTGGAGGCGTCGAGGAGCCCGGGCATCATCGTGGAGAAGGACACCATCCGGGTGATCCGGCGGCGCTGAGCCTTCCGGTCCCAGGTCCGGCGGCGTCTCAGACGTCGCCGGGCCCGAGCACGGCCGCGATGGCTTTCCAGCGGGCGATCTCGCAGCCGTCGGTGCGCTTGTACGACGCGTGCACGCTGCGGTTCTGCCAGGTGCCCGTGATCGTCGCCGTCTCCGGGCCGCCGTACACCTGGGTGCACAGCATCCCGCTCGGCACCGGTGCGAACGGGTCCCGTCGAGCCTGCTCCAGCGCGCGGCAGGCCGCCTCGGGGTTCGGGTGGGTGCCGCCGGGCGGATCGCAGGTGAGCGTCCAGGTCTCGCCCGAGGCGTCCGGCCCGGCGCGAACGGTGATCGAGAGCTCGCTCGCGGGGGCGGCGCGGGACTCGTCGGCGTCGGACGTGGTCACGTCCTCACCCTGCCCGCCGCACGCGGCCAGCGCCACCAGAAGGACGAGCACCCCGAGTCCCCGCATGTGGATCAGACGCGGCGAAACGGGGTCTGGATCCCGTCCGCGAATGACGGGTGCCCTATCGTCGGCGAGTGCAGATCTGGCGCTCGCTCGCGGAGGTCCCCCGTGATCTCGGACCGACCGCGGTGACCATCGGCAACTTCGACGGCGTGCATCGCGGCCACCGTACTGTGCTGGCGCGCGCACGGGAGGAGGCGGACCGGGCCGGGCTGCCGGTGGTCGCGGTGACGTTCGACCCGCACCCCATGGCCGTCCTCCGCCCCGAGCACGCGCCGTCGATCATCACGTCGCTCGACCGGCGAGCGGACCTGCTCGAAGACGCCGGCGCCGACCATGTGCTCGCCCTGGCGTTCGACATGGAGATGGCCGGCTGGACGCCGCAGCACTTCGTCGACCGGGTGTTGGTCGAGGCGCTGCACGCCCGGGTCGTGGTCGTCGGCGCGAACTTCCGGTTCGGCCACCGGGCCGCCGGCGACGTGGCGACGCTGCGGGAGGCCGGGGGGTCGGGTGGCTTCACCGCCGTCGGGGTTGAGCTGGAGGGCGGGCCCCAGGTCTGGTCGTCCACCTACGTGCGCACCTGCCTCGCCGCGGGTGACGTCGCGGGCGCCGCCGAGGCGCTCGGTCATCTCTTCGCGGTGCGCGGGGTGGTCGTCGAGGGCGACCGTCGCGGCCGCGACCTGGGGTTCCCGACCGCGAACGTGCCGGCGGACCCGCTGGCGGCGGTCCCCGCCGACGGTGTGTACGCCGGCTGGCTGCGCCGGCTCGACGACGGCACGTCGTACCCCGCGGCGATCAGCGTCGGCACCAACCCGACGTTCGACGGACAACGGGAGCGCCGCGTCGAGGCCTACGTGCTCGACCGCACCGACCTGGAGCTCTACGGCGTCGAGGTCGAGATCGCCTTCGCCGAGCGGCTCCGCGGGATGGTCCGGTTCGACGGCGGTAGACGCCCTGGTCGAGACCATGCACGACGACGTGGCCCGGACCCGCGAGATCCTGGGGGCCTGACGTGGCGACGGCAGCCGAGCTCCGCGACGTGGAGCGCTGGTTCGTTGCGCACGGTCTGCCCTACTTCGTCGACGACATCCGCGAGCAGGTCCTCTCTCGGCTGAGCCGTGCCCGGATCGTGCTGGTGCTCAGCGTGGCGCTCCTCGTGGGCGCCGCGTCCGGGATCGTGGTCGGCACCCTGACCGAGGCATCCTTCGGGATCTCCACGGCCGCCAGCGTGGCGCTCGGACTGACGGCGCTCTACGCGTTGGTCTCCCTGCGCGCCCAGGTGATCGCGGGCTGGGCGCTCCGTCGCGCGTTCCGCAGCCTGGGGCTGCTCATGCCCCTGCTCACCCGAGCGCTGCCGATGCTGCTGCTGTTCATCACGTTCCTGTTCATCAACGCCGAGGTCTGGCAGGTGTCCTCGTCCCTGGACGGCGGTGTCCTCTGGGGCGCCGTCCTCTTCTTCGGCGTCGCGGCCTTGCTGTTCCTGGTGCCGCGGCTCGCCGAGGAGCTGGACGCCTTCGACGACTCGATCGTCGCGGCCGACCTGATGGCGGCCAGCAAGGGGACGCCGCTCGAGAGCGCGGCGCAACGGCTGGTCGACGACGACATCGACCTGCCCGAGGAGGCCCAGGTCACCGGCCTGCAGATGGTCAACCTCGTGCTCGTGCTGGTGATCGCCCAGGCCGTCCAGGTGCTGCTGCTCGCGCTCGCGGTGTTCGCGTTCTTCATCGTGTTCGGCGCGGTGGCGATCGACGACGGCGTGATCGAGTCCTGGACGGGGGAGCAGGTCACCCACGTGTTCGACCTCAACCTCGTCAGCGAGCAGCTGCTCCAGGTCTCGGTGTTCCTCGCGGCGTTCTCCGGCCTCTACTTCACGGTCTACGCGATCACCGACGAGCTCTACCGCAAGGAGTTCTTCACGGTGATCATGAACGAGCTTCGCCGGGCCGTGGGCGCGCGCGTCATCTATCGAGCCCTGCGGCGCGAGCCGCAGCCGGAGCCGGAGTAGGCCGGAGGCGGCGGCCCACTCAGATCCCCGCCACGGTCACGGGTACGCCGCTGAGCGCGGCGTTGCCGGACACGTCGAGGCGGTCGGGGTCGGTGAGGTCGTTGATCGAGACGCCGCTGACCCTCGACGCGTGCGCCATCCGGGTGTCGCCGACCTGGTGGCCGTAGCCGTGGGGGAGGGAGACCACGCCGGGCATCACGTCGTCGGTCGCTAGTACGTCGACCTCCACCTTGCCCACCCGTGAGGTGACCGCCACGATGGCGCCGTCGTCGATGCCGCGGGCCGACAGGTCGTCGGGATGCATGAAGAGCTGGTGCCGTGGCTTCCCGCGGGTGAGCCGCTCCATGTTGTGCATCCAGGAGTTGCAGTCCTGCTTGTGCCGACGGCCGATCAGCACCAGTTCGCTGTCGTCGACCGCGGGCGTGGCCCGGAGCCGGGCCAGGTCGTCGAGCACCAGGCTGGGTGCGGCGTCGATCCGCTTGCTCTTCGTCAGCAGCCGGCCGGGGAGCTGACCGGGGCGCAGCGGCCCGAGGTCGACGCCGGCCGGCTCCTTGCGAAGGCGACGCAGCGTCACACCGGATCGGCTGCGCCGCAGCAGGCCCGCGATCATCAGCGTCGGGCTCACCGACAGGCGGGCCCGGGCCTGCAGGCGCTTGCGCAGTGGCGGCTTGCGGTCGAGACGCGCCATCGTGCGCAGCGCGATCTCGCGGTAGATCTCCCAGTCGTGCCGGGCGTCCCGTGGCTTGGCGAACACCGCCGGCGTGAACCGCGCGGTGTTGCGCACCGCGAGCAGGTGGAAGACCAGGTCGTAGTGGTCCCGCTCGAGAGCGGTGGTCGGCGGCAGGATCACGTCGGCGTGCCGGGTGGTCTCGTTGACGTAGATGTCGACGGCCGCCATGAAGTCCAGCCCCTGCAGCGCCTCGTCGAGGCGCGCCCCGTCCGGGGTGGAGAGCACCGGGTTGCCGGAGAGCGTCAGCATCGCCCGGATCTGGCCCTCGCCCGGCGTCGTGATCTCCTCGCGCAGCACCGACACCGGCAGCTCGCCGCCGGACTCCGGGAAGCCGCGCACCCGGCTCTTCCAGGCGCCGTGGTGTCCACGGCCGATCAGGCCGGCGCTGACGGCATCGATGGCGGGGGTGGTGAGCATGGTGCCGCCCGCGCGGTCGAGGTTGCCGGTGACCAGGTTGAGGACCTGGATCGCCCACTGGCAGATCGTGCCGAACCCCTGGGTGGACACCCCGATCCGGCCGTACACCGCGGCCCGGTCGGCTGCCGCGAACTCGCGGGCGAGCCGCCGGATCTCGTCGGCCGGGATGCCGCTGGCCGCCTCCGCTGCCTCGGGCGTGAACCCGGCGACCGCGGCGGCCGCCGCGTCCAACCCGTCGACGTACGACGGCGGCGTGGTCAGCCCCTCGTCGAACAGCACGTGAAGCATGGCCAGCAGCACGTGGGCGTCGGATCCCGGCCGGACGAAGTGGTGCTCGGTGGCGACCTTGGCGGTCTCGGTGCGGCGCGGGTCGAGCACCACCATCCGGCCGCCGCGCGCCTTCAGCTCGCGCAGCCGGTTCGGGAAGTCGGGCACCGTCCACAGCGAGCCGTTGGACGCCATCGGGTTGGCGCCGAACACCAGCAGGTGGGACGTGCGGTCGATGTCGGGGACCGGCAGGAACAGCTGGTGGCCGTACATCAGGTGCGCCACCAGCTGGTGGGGGAGCTGGTCGACCGACGTCGCGCTGTAGCGGTTGCGGGTGCGGAACGTCCGGACCATCGCCAGGCCGTGGGTCATCGAGCCGAGGCTGTGCACGTTGGGGTTGCCGAGGTAGACGCCCACGGCGTCGCGGCCGTGTCGGTTGATCGCCCTCGCCAGCCCGTCGGCGACCAGGTCGAAGGCCTCGTCCCAGCCGATCTCCACCCATTCGTCGCCGACCCGGCGCACCGGCCGCCGCAGGCGGTCGGGGTCGGTGTAGACGTCCGCCAGGGACACGCCCTTGGGACAGATGTAGCCCCTCGAGAGCGGGTCGTCGGCGTTGCCCCGGATGCCGGTGACCTCGCCCTTCTCGAGGGTGAGCTCGACGCCGCAGCACGCCTCGCACAGGTTGCAGACGCCCAGTCGGGTGCCGGTGAAGTCAGACGGCACCGGCCTTTCGGTGATCAGCCCCATGTGGTCTCATGCTGCCATCGACGGCTCCCCGGCGACATGACGCGCGCGGTCAACGACCGGCTGGAGCGGGTACGGGCGCGGCCGCGGGTGAGCGGTGGTACGACTTGGCGGCGATCACGGCGAGGGCAGCGACGACGACTCCCGCGGCGAGTGCGATGAAGTAGCCGAGCAGCCCGTCGACCGCGAACAGCACGAAGATGCCTCCGTGCGGTGCCCGCACCGACACCCCGAACGCCATCGACAGGCCGCCGGTGACCGCGCTGCCGAGCATGATCGAGGGGATCACCCGCACCGGGTCGGCGGCGGCGAACGGGATCGCACCCTCGGTGATGAACGATCCGCCGAGCAGCCACCCGGCCTTGCCGTTCTCGCGCTCGGGCACCGTGAAGAGGCCGGGTCGCAGCACCGTCGCCAGCGCCAGGGCGATCGGAGGCACCATGCCGGCCAGCATCACCGCGGCCATGATCTGCAGCTCCGGCGCGTCGGTGGCGAGCGCGGCACCGCCGACGCCGGCGGCCGCGAAGCTGTAGGCCACCTTGTTCAGCGGTCCGCCCATGTCGAAGGCCATCATCAGCCCGAGCACCACACCCAGCAGGATGGCGCTGCCGCCACTCATCGAGTTGAGGCCGTCCTCGAGCTGGCCCATCAGCCAGCTGATCGGGGGACCGAGCACGACGAGCATCAGGAAGCCGGCGATCACGCTGGTGAGCAGCGGGATCACCAGGACCGGCATCAGGCCCCGGCCCCACGCGGGAACCCGCCAGGACGCGATCCAGTGCGCGAGCACGCCGGCGAGCACGCCGCCGACGATCGCGCCGAGGAAGCCGGTGGCGGGGTAGGCGCCCTCGCCCTGCACGCCGAGCACGTTGGCGGCCAGCCCGCCCATCACGAAGCCCGGGGCGATGCCGGGCCGGTCCGCGATCGCAAAGGCGATGTAGCCGGCCAGCGCCGGCACGAAGAATGCGAACGCGGTCTGCCCGATGACGAGCAGCAGGGCGCCGAGGTAGGCCATCAGCCCCGAGCCGAACAGCGCGTGGTCGAGTCCCAGTGCCTCCGGGTCCGGCAGGTCGGTGAGTGAGTTGTCGACCACGATCGCGTGACCCGGACCGGTGATCTCGTAGCCTCCGAGCAGGAACGCCAGCGCGATCAGCAGGCCGCCCGCGGCCACGAACGGGATCATGTAGGACACGCCGGTCATCAGCACACGGCGGGTCCGGCCGCCCCAGCTCTCGCCCGCACCCGCACCGGCATCGGTCGTGTGCGTCTCGGCGGATCCTTCGACCCGAGGCGCGCCGGGGTCGTCGGCGTACCGCAGCGCCTCGGCGATCATGGCGTCGCCCTCGTCGATCGGACGCTTCACCCCCGAGGAGACCACCGGTTTGCCGGCGAACCGGCCCCGATCGCGCACGCCGACGTCGACCGCGAAGATGACGGCGTCCGCGGCGGCGATGACCTCGGGAGCGAGCGGGCGGGCACCGGCCGAGCCCTGAGTCTCGACCGCGATGTCGACCCCGGCCCGTTCGGCGGCCGACTCGAGGGATTCCGCAGCCATGTAGGTGTGCGCGATGCCGGTGGGGCAGGCGGTGACCGCGACCAGCGAGCGCCGCGCCCCGGCGGTGGGTGCCGGGGCGGTCGCGGGGGCCGGCTCGGTGGCCGGCGCATCGTCGAAGAGGGCGCCGACCAGGGCGACCACCTCGTCGACCGAGCCCGCCTCGCGCAGCGCGTCGGTGAACTCCGACCTGACCAGGGCCCTGGCCAGCTGCGTCAGCAGCTGCAGGTGGGTCTGGTCCCCGCCCTCGGGGGCGGCGATCAGGAAGGCAAGGTCGGCCGGGCCGTCCTTGGCGCCGAAGTCGACCGGCGGCGACAGCCTGGCGAAGACCAGCGTGGCCTCGTCGACGCCGGTCGTGCGGCAGTGCGGGATCGCGATGCCGCCCTGCATCCCGGTGGCCGAGGTGGCCTCACGGGCCAGCGCGTCGGCGGCCAGCTGATCGGAGTCGCTTGCGCGTCCGGCATCGTCCACGACCTCGGCGAGCGCCCGGATCACGGCCTCCTTGCCCGAGCCGAGCGGTGCGTCCAGGCGTACCAGGGCAGGCGTGATCAGTTCGGGCATGGGGCACGTCCTCGGGTGAACCTAGGGATCTTTGAATATGTTGTTTTACCCCCGTTTGTGTTGTAAGTCAAGGCATGAGGCGATGGCCGTCCCACCTGGTGAGAGCCCGGTGGCTACAGCCGCAGCCAGGTGAGCACCGCCCGCACCCGGCGGTGGTCGTCGGTGCCGAGCGGCAGGTCCAGCTTGGTGAAGATGCTGTTGATGTGCTTGGCGACGGCCTTCTCGGTGACGACCAGCCGGGCCGCGATGGCGGCGTTGGACCGGCCCTCCGCCATCAGCGCCAGCACCTCGCGCTCGCGGGCGCTCAGCCGGTCGACCGGCTCCTGCTTGGCCATCACCGTGGCGACCACCTCGGGGTCGAGCACGGTGCCGCCCGCGATCACTCTCTGGAGCCCCTCGATGAACTCCGCGACGTCGGAGACCCGGTTCTTGAGCAGGTAGCCGACGGCGCCCTCGCCACTGGCCAGCAGCTCTCGGGCGTAGAGGTGCTCGACGTACTGCGACAGCACCATCACCGGGAACCCCGGCCGCTCCTTGCGTACGGCGATCGCGGCGCGCAGCCCCTCGTCGGTCTGCGTCGGCGGGAGGCGTACGTCGAGAACGGCGGCCTCGGCGTCCGGGTCCTTCAGTGCGTCGTCGAGGTCGGCGGCATTGTCGACGGCGGCACCGACGGTGAATCCGTTCCCTTCGAGGAGCTGGACGAGGCCGGCTCGGAGGAGGGCGTGGTCCTCGGCGAGGACAAGGCGCACGGAACCTCCAGGGTGACGATCGTCGGCCCGCCGACCGGGCTCGAGACCATCATGGTGCCGTCGAACGCCCCGAGTCTCCTCATTACCCCCGTCATCCCGGAGCCGCCGTTCGGGTTCGCGCCGCCGTGGCCGTCGTCACCGACCTCAACTCGCAGCACCCCGTCGGCGTGGCCGAGCCGGATCCACGCGTTCTCCGCCTGCGGAGTGCTTGCCGACGTTGGCCAGGCACTCCGCGACCGCGAAGTAGACGGCCGACTCGACCGGCGCGGGTGGGCGTCCGGAGAGGTCGGCCTCTACCCGGACGGGCACTGCCATGTCTAGCGCGAGCGCCTGCACCGCTCCGCTGAGGCCACGGTCGGCGAGCACCGGCGGATGGATGCCGCGGACCACCGAGCGGAGCTCGCCGAGAGCGGCGTCCGTGGTCTCGCGAGCGTCGCTGACCAGCTTGCGCGCGGCGTCCGGGTCCTTCTCGAAGGCCGAGTCGGCCATGCCCAGGCTCAGCGACAGCGCGACCAGCCTGGCCTGCGCGCCGTCGTGCAGGTCGCGCTCGAGCCGGCGGAGCTCGGCCGCCGAGTGGTCGACGACGTCGGCGCGCGTCTCGGTCAGCCGCTCGACGCGGCGCTCCAGCTGTTCCGTCGCGCCGGGGGAGAGCAGCCACTGGTCGAGAGTCGCGCGCAGCCTCATCAGCGGACCGGCCGCGTAGTACCAGATCCACCAGGTGGCGATCGCCAGCAGGAGGATCACCACGAGGAACGAGATCACGAACCCCACCGTGATCGACATCAGGATCCAACCCAGGTCCCGCCAGGTCATCGGGTCGGTGGCCACCGTCCGCAGCTTCTGCAGCGGCGATCGTCCGGCGAGCGGGGCGTACGGCGCGGGCATCGGCCGACCGAGCACGTTGCTCGCCATCCGCCGGTGCGCGTTGGCCAGCCACCGGGTGGTGGGGATCGCCGCCGCGAGGAACAGCGCGCCGACCCAGACCACCATCAGCACACCGCCGACGACCCAGAACACGAACATCACGACGAGGGGCACGAAGGCCGCCACCTGCAGGGCGGCGTACCCGGTCAGCCGGAAGCGGCTGAGGGGTGGATCAAGTAGGTCTCGCACGCCGCCATCCTCCCCGAACCGGGGGCTCGATGCGGTGGTGCTGGCACCACTTCACGGCGGGGTGCCAGCGCTCCTGTCGGCGCGGCCCGCGATCACGAGGCTGGAGCCGTCCTACAGATCTCGAGCAGGAGGATCCTCATGTCTCCCAACCCGTTGACCTCGGTGTCGATGCGCGCCGCGCGCTGGAGCGCCACCCATCCCTGGAGGGCCATCGTCGGCTGGCTCGCCCTCGTCGTCGTGGCGGTCGGCATCGCCGGCGCCGTCTCCACCAAAGAGGCGAGCGACGACGACTACCGGCTCGGTGAGTCCGGCGTAGCCGATCGCTGGGTGCACGAGGCCGGCCTCGACTCGCCGGACTCCGAGGAGGTCCTGGTGACCGCGGCGCGCGGTGACCTCGACCCGGCACAGGCTGACGAGGCAGCCGCGCGGCTGATCCAGGACCTCCGTCCGATCGAGGGGGTCACCGAGGTTTCGGACGCGCAGTGGAACCCTGACAACACCGCGATGCTGATCTCGATCCAACTCGCCAAGGACCACGACGACGCCGATCCCATCGTCGCCGCGGTCGACGACGTACGCGCCGACTTCCCGGAGCTCGACATCCGGCAGAGCGGCGACCTCACGTTGGACGCCGCGATCGACGACCGCGTCGCTGCTGACCTGTCCTCTGCCGAGACGATCAGCCTGCCGATCACGCTGCTGCTGATGCTGCTGGCGTTCGGTGCCCTGATCGCCGCCGGCATCCCGGTGCTGCTCGCCGCCACCAGCGTCGCCGCCACCATCGGCATCATCGCGCCGCTGTCGCACCTGGTGCCCGCGGAGTCGACCGTGACCAGCATGATCGTGCTGATCGGCATGGCCGTCGGCGTCGACTACTCGCTGTTCTACCTCAAGCGCGAGCGTGAGGAGAGGGCCAAGGGCCGCAGCACCCGCGACGCCGTCGAGATCGCCGCGCAGACCTCCGGTCACTCCATCCTGGTCTCCGGTGGCGCTGTCATCGCCGCGATGGCCGGCCTGTTCCTGATGACCGACGTGACCTTCAACAGCCTCGCCGTGGGGTCGATCCTGGTGGTCACGATCGCGGTGCTCGGCTCGATCACCGTGCTGCCGGCGCTGCTGGCCAAGCTGGGTCGCTGGGTCGATCGCCCACGGGTGCCGCTGCTCTGGCGGCTCAACCGCAGGATCGGCCAGGGCGGCATCAGCCGCCGCGTGCTCGGTCCGGTGCTCCGGCACCCGGTCGCCGCGCTCCTGGTCGGGCTCGCCATCGTGGCGGCCCTCGCCGTACCGGCCCTGGGCATGAAGACCCACTCCGGCAACCTCGACACGCTCCCAGGTGACATCGCCGAGGTGCAGACGACCAAGGCGATCATCGCGGAGTTCCCGTCCGAAGGACCGGTCGCCGACGTGGTCGTGCGCGCTCCCGCGTCAGCCCAGGCCGAGGTGGCGGAGCGTCTCGACGACCTCGGCCGCTTGGCAGCCGACACCGGGATGTTCCGAGCGCCGACGGGGCCGGTCGAGGTCTCCGAGGACGGGCGGACGACGATCCTCGACCTGGCGATGCCGTTCGAGGAGTCCGACGAGCAGGTCGACGAGGCCCTGAAGCTTCTCCGTGACGACCTGGTGCCGGCGTCGGTCGACCTGTCCGGGGCGGAGGTCGCAGTGGGTGGCGGGCCGGCGGAGTCCCTCGACGCCCAGGAGAAGATGGCCGATCGACTGCCGCTGGTGGTCGGGTTCGTGCTGTTGCTGACGTTCCTGATGATGGTGTTCGCGTTCAGGAGCGTGCCGATCGCGCTGGTCTCGACGGTGCTCAACCTCGCCTCGGTCGCGGTCGCCTTCGGGCTGATGACGCTGGTCTTCCAGCACGGCGTGGGGGAGTCGCTGCTCGACTTCACGAGCCCCGGCTTCGTCATCGACTGGATCCCGCTGTTCGTGCTGGTCGTGCTGGTCGGCCTGTCGATGGACTACCACGTCTTCGTGGTGAGCCGGATCCGTGAGCACCTCGACCGCGGCCTGCCCGCCCGCCTCGCCGTACAGCGTGGCGTCTCGGAGACGGCCGGTGTGATCACCAGCGCCGCCGCGGTGATGGTCTCGGTGTTCGCCATCTTCGCCACGCTGAGCATGCTGGAGATGAAGATGATGGGCGTCGGCCTCTCGGCGGCGATCCTCCTCGACGCGACGCTGGTCCGGCTGGTGATCCTGCCCGCCGCGCTGTCGCTGCTCGGAGAGCGGGCCTGGTGGCCCCGCCGGCCGACCCGTCCGCGAGGCGAGCAGGTGGTCGAGACGGACCCGGCGTACGAGATGGTCGGGCGCTGACGAGGTAACCCCACGACCGCCGGGAGCGCTGAGCGCTCCCGGCGGTCACGTCGGGTGCCCGGTTGGCCTAGGTTCGCCAGCATGGGGCGGTCGGATGCCGACGTGGCGGTGATCGGCGCAGGCGTGATGGGGTGTGCGATCGGCTATGAGCTGAGCCGGCTGGGCTACGACGTGCTCGTTCTCGAGCGCAACCTCGGAGCCGGCACCGGATCGACGGGTGCGTCGTCCGCGATCATCCGGTTCAACTACTCCCACATCACCACGGTCGCCGCATCGTGGGAGTCGGTGCATCGCTGGCAGTCGTGGGCCGAGTACCTGGGGGCGCCTCAGGGTGAGCCCCTGGCTGGGTTCGTCCGCACGGGCGGGTTGGTCCTCCCCGCGCCGGTGCAGGACGCCGAGCTGGTGCTGCGCCACTTCGACGCGATCGGTATCCCGTACGAGCGGTGGAGCGCCGACCGGATCAGGCGCGAGTGGCCGTGGCTGGACCCGAGGCGCCACTATCCCCCCAAGCCGGTGGACAGCCCGGGTTTCTGGGCGGAGCCCGACGGGGAGGAGCTGTCGGGGATCTGGGTGCCGGACGCGGGCTTCGTCGACGACCCCCGACTGGCCGCGCAGAACCTGATGGACGCCGCCCGCCGCCATGGCGCGAGGTTCCGCTTCAAGAGCGACGTGGTCGCCGTCCTCAAGGGCGACGGACGCGTGGCGGGGGTCGAGCTGGACGACGGAACCCAGGTGCGGGCCGCGGTGGTGGTGAACGCGGCGGGTCCGCACTCGAGCATCGTGAACGCGATGGCGGGAGCGCTCGACGACTTCGCCGTGCACACCCGCCCCCTGCGCCAGGAGGTGCACGAGGTGCCGGCCCCACCGGACTACGCCCACGCTGGACCCGTGCCGTTCGTCGCGGATCCCGATCTCGGCACCTACTTCAGGGGCACCCCGAGCGGACGGCTGCTCGTCGGCAGCACCGAGCCGGAGTGCGACCCGCTGCAGTGGCTCGAGGACCCCGACACTTTCGAGATGCGAGTCACCCGCGAGGTCTACGAGGCGCAGCTGTACCGGGCCGCCCGCCGGCTGCCCGGCCTGACGGTGCCGGTCCAGCCGGTGGGCATCACCGGCATCTACGACGTCAGCGACGACTGGAGCCCGATCTACGACCGCACGTGCGTCGACGGGTTCTACGTAGCGATCGGAACCAGCGGCAACCAGTTCAAGAACGCCCCGGTGGTCGGAGAGCTCCTGGCGGAGCTGATCCGAGCCTGCGAGAGCGGACACGACCACGATCGGGACCCGCTCCGGCTGACGATGGCGCACACCGGCCTGGAGGTCGACCTCGGCACCTACTCCCGGCGCCGCGCCGTGGGTCCCGGCGCCGGCGTACTCGGCTGAGGCCCGTCGAGCACGATATGCAGCATGCAAAGCACTGACACCGCGACTCCGGTGATCCTCGACTGCGACACCGGGACCGACGACGCCGTGGCGATCATGGTCGCCGCGCTCCACCCCGACCTCGCCCTGCTCGGCGTGACGACCGTGTGGGGCAACCACGACGTGCGACACACCACCGACAACTCCCTGCGGGTCCTGGACCACATCGGCCGCGGCGACGTACCGGTGCACGCGGGGCGCAACGAGCCGTTCCGGCCGCGCGAGACGCCGCTGCCGAGCGGCCGCGACGACCTGCCCAGCACGCTCGAGCTTCCCGCACCGGTGCGCACGGCCCGGTCCACGGACGCCGTGGGCTGGCTGGTCGAGACGCTGCGTGCGGCGCCGGAGCCGGTCACCCTGGTCCCGACCGGCCCGCTCACCAACATCGCCGCGGCGATCGAGGCTGCTCCCGACATCGTCTCGGCGGTGCGCCGCGTGGTCGCCCTCGCCGGCACCCACCGTGAGCCCGGTGTGGGTCCGCTGGTCGAGCGGAACGTCTGGTGCGACCCCGAGGCGGCGGCGTACGTCGTGGCGGCGGGCTTCGACGACCTCAGGTTCGTGGGCATGGACGCCACCTTCGCCGCCGCCCTCGACCCGGCCGACGCGGATCGGCTGGCATCGCTGGGCACTCCCGCCGGGGACGCCGCCGGGCGCTTCCAGCGACAGCGGATCGGCCTGTACGGCGGGGAGTCGGCGCCGCTGCACGACCCGCTCGCCGTCGCGGTGCTCCTAGACGAGAACGTGGTGCGCACCGAGCCGGCGGCGGTCTCGGTGGACCTCGAGCCCGGACCCACGTACGGCCGGACGGCGTACGACCTCGGGGGCGGGAGCCCGGCGGTGCGAGTGGCGCTGGACGCCGACCGGGACCGTTTCCTCACCGTCCTCTGCGACGCCTTGGGTTAGGGTCCCGGGCCATGGGCGGCTACGGGCTCGGCGCGCTGATGCTCGTCGCGGGCTTGCTGGCCCTTACCGTGCGCGATCGGGTCGAGGAGTACGACCTGACCAACCTCGGCTGGACGCTCACCGGAGTGGGCGTGATCTGGATCGTGCTCACGGCTGTGCAGCAGTTGGTCCAGCGCCGCAAGTGACAGCGCGGGGTGTGTCTCCGCCACCTCGCCGCCACCCTGGGCTAGCCTGGCGCCGATGTCGACCTCGGTGAAGTCTGGCCGCGCGTGGGTCGCCGCGACGGTGGCAACGCTGTTCGTGGTGCTCCTCCTGGCGGCCTGCGGCCTTCTGTGGGAGTTCCTTGCCGACCGAGACATCTCGGAGCTGCAGGACCCCGACAGCGTGATCGGCACCTACT
>CAVSMX010000014.1:0-189271 GCA_963729095.1 uncultured Actinomycetota bacterium
GTGGTTGTCCGAGATGGCTGTTATCGTCACCCGGCCGGGCAGCCTTGTCATCACCACCGTTTGCCCTTTCCCGGATTCGGGCACCAGGGCCGTCGGGCGCTTCACGCCCTCGGTACCTCGTGTGCCCGAACGGAAGGGACAGACATGGCCATCGGACTCGGCATCGTGCTCGTTATCGCCGGGCTCATCCTGGTGCTCGACGTCGTCGACTGGAACACGACCGCGGTCGACACCGAGACCCTCGGGTGGATCCTCCTGCTCGCCGGCGGGCTGGCGATCATCATCTCGCTGGTCGTCAACGCGCAACGCACGCGTTCCACCCATGTCGTCGAGGATCGCCGCGACCCCCGCCTCTGACTCCCAGCGCGACCTAGACCCGGGCGCCCGTCACCGGCGTGTCCCAGACGTTGCCCCAGGGGTCGATGTCGAAGCGGACGCGATCCTCTCGCCTGCGCAACGCCAGCACGAGCCAAACGATGCCCCAGACCCCACCGGTGGCCAGGGTCATCGCGGCGTGGAAGACATGCGATACGTGCCGCTCGTAGCCCATCACCACGCCGCTGGGGCTGACGTGGACGACGCTGGCGTCGTTGCTCCTGACCTGGTCCTCCACGGCCCCCGCCAGGGCGCGCAACCCTCGCTCGCGGTCGATGGTCGGGTACTCGTCGACGTGGGTGGGCGACATCAGCCGCTCAGGGTGCAGCGAGTACGCCGCCGTCGCCCAGCGGCGCCCGCTCCAGCGGCGCCACACCTCACCGTCCCAGCAGTAGTCGCCGCGCGTGGGCTTGCGGCGAACGACATCGCCGCTCGGTGCCACTACTTCCTGCACCCGCCCCATGCCCAGGGAGTAAACACCACCCGACGCCGGGATGACGGGGGAAACGGCGTACTGCGCCGGATGACGCCCCCGATCACACGGAGCGCAGGAAGTCGCCCAGCACGCGGTTCACTTCCTCTGGAGCCTCGACCGAACTGACATGTCCCACACCGGGCAGCACCACCAATCTCGCTGACGGGATTGCGGAACGCAGGTCCATGGCCACCTCGAGCGGCGCCCGGACGTCCTGGTCTCCGTAGACGAGCAGGGTGGGGACTCTGACCTCAGGGAGGACGTGACGCAGATCCGCGTCAGCGGATGCCCGCGCCATGGTGCGGAAACCCGCTGGGCTGAATGCACGGACGCTGGCGGCGAACGCTTCCACCGTCGCCGCTGGTGCGTTGGCGGAGAACATCGACGGGATCATGGCACTGGCGAACGCATCAGGGGACTGCTGCGACAGCTGAAGGCAGAGTCGTAGCCGGGTGTCGACCACCTCGTGTGGAAGCGATCCGCGCCAACCGGCGTACGCACCAAGAAGGCCCAGTGACAGTGGGACCTCCGGATGTCGCTCAGCGACGCCCAACGCGACAATCCCGCCGAACGACAGCCCGACCAAGTGCGCCTGCGGAAGACCCAGGGCCCGGAGAAGCTCCGCCAGGCAGTCGGCATAGTCCGCGATGCTGAACCGCTCGGGTGGGTCGGACGAGCCTCCCGCCCCGGGCGGGTCCCATGCGATGACCGTGAACTCGACGCTCAGTGCCGCGATCTGGTCGCTCCAGGTGGACCGTCCGTCACCGACGAACCCCTGCAGGAACACAACCGGCGGTCCACTTCCGGCCCGCTCGTAGGCGATCCGCAGACCCTCGACCTCAACCCGATCCATGGCTGTTCACCGCCCGACGCTGAGCCGGACCTCGACCTCGTCGCCCAGGCCGAAGCCCTCGGTCCTGCGCACGGCGTCCTTCACCGGCAGGAAGTACGTGCCCTCCCGGGGGAACATCGACGTCGTGAACTCGGTGTCGCCGATCCAGACGGTCACGGGGACCACGCCCCAGTAGGCCACGGACGCCTTCACCTCGTCGACCGCCTCGGCCGCGTCCTCGGTGAGCGGGATGAAGTGGTACGGCGCCGGCCCGCGCCACTCGATGACCTGACCCGCGAACTCGAGTTCCACGGAGGCAAGGGTAAGGCCGCCGGCGCCCCGGGTGCTTCGAGCGGCGCTCAGGCGGCCCCTGGGACACTGGCACCATGGCCGACCTCCCGCGCAAGGCAGCAGCCCGTACGGCGCGCCTGGCCGCGCTGCCCCTGGGGTACGCCGGGCGGAGCGCGATCGGGCTGGGCAAGCGGCTCGGGGGTGCGCCGGCCGAGGCGGTGATGAACGACATCCAGCAGAAGACCGCCGAGCAGCTGTTCCGGACCCTGGGTGAGCTCAAGGGCGGGGCGATGAAGTTCGGGCAGGCGTTGTCGGTGCTGGAGGCGGCGCTGCCGGAGGAGATGGCGGGCCCCTACCGCGAGCACCTGACGAAGCTGCAGGACTCGGCGCCGCCGATGCCGACCCAGACCGTGCGCGACACCCTCGACCAGGACCTCGGGCTCGGCTGGCAGGACAAGCTGGTGTGGCTCGACGGCGGACCGACCGCGGCGGCCAGCATCGGGCAGGTGCACAAGGGGCGTTGGCACGACGGCCGCGAGGTCGCAGTCAAGGTCCAGTACCCCGGCGCCGGCGACGCGCTCCGCTCCGACATCCGCCAGCTCGCGCGGCTGGCCAAGACCATCGGTCCGCTGCTACCGGGCATCGACGTCAAGGACCTGATGGCCGAGGTGGAGGCCCGGGCCGTCGACGAGCTCGACTACAAGCTCGAGGCCGAGGCGCAGACGACCTTCGCCGCGGCCTTCCGCGACGACCCCGAGATCGTGGTGCCCGACGTCGTCGACTACGGCGACAAGGTGCTGATCACCGAGTGGCTGGAGTCCCCCGCATCCCTGGCCTGGGTGATCAAGGAGGGCAGCCAGGAGGAGCGCGACCACTACGGCGAGCTGATGGTGCGGTTCCTGTTCTCCGGACCGGCGCGGACCGGGATGCTGCACGCCGACCCCCACCCCGGCAACTACCGGATCATCCCGAACGACGATGGCTCGCCCGGCCGTCTCGGCGTGCTCGACTACGGCGCGGTGGCCCGGCTTCCGGAGCGCAACCTGCCCCGCGTGATGGGATCGCTGATCCGGCTCTGCGCCGAGAACGCTGGCGAGGAGCTGATGGAGGAGCTGCACCGCGAGGGGTTCATCAAGGACAACATCACGCTCGACCCCCAGCACCTCATCGACTACCTCTCGCCGTTCGTCGAGCCCACGAAGGTGGAGAGGTTCCGGTTCACCCGCGAGTGGATGCGCGGGCAGTTCCAGCGGATCAACAACCCGAAGGAGCCGGCGTACACGGTGGCGATCAAGCTCAACCTGCCGCCGTCGTACCTGCTTCTGCACCGCACCTGCGTCGGCGGGATCGGGGTGATGAGCCAGCTGGAGGCGGAGGCGCCGTTCCACGCGATCCTCACCGAGTACCTGCCGGGTTTCGCGGAGCCTGAGTAGCCCCTTACGCTCCGGTGCTCCCGTCGATGGACTCCCGGATCAGGTCGGCGTGCCCGTTGTGCCGGGCGTACTCCTCGATCATGTGCACCAGGATCGAGCGCAGGCTGATCTCCTCATCGGTCTTCCGGCTGCGCCGCTCGGCGACCTGGTCGAGAGTGGCGGCGGCGGTGATCACCAGGTCGGACGCCTCGACGAACCGGTCGAAGAGCTCCCGCAGCTCCTCGAGCGGCGCACCGGATGCGCTGTGCCAGTCCCAGTCGTTGTCGGCGTCCCAGTCGACGTCGTCGAACGGCGGCGCCGGCGGTCGCCCGAGGAGGACGATGCCGAACCACCAGTCCTCGACGTAGGCCATGTGCTTGAGCATCCCGCCCAGGGTCATGGTCGAGGGCGGCAGTGTGGTGTCGAGCTGCTCGGCGTCCAAGCCCTCCGTCTTCATCCGCAAGGTGTCCCGCTGCCACTGGAGCATGGCCAGCAACGTGGTTCGCTCGTCAGCAGCGAGGGGCACCGGGACGCGTTCGGTGGTCATGCCCCGCACGTTAGCCAGCCGCTGGGCGGTCCAGCATCCCGGTTACCGCATCACGCGGCGTGATGCAGTACGCCGCCCCGGTCGGGTCGGTGAGCACGGTGAAGTGCGGATGCCGCCGGAGCACGGTGGCGCCGAGCGCTTCCTGGCGCCGGGTCTCGGCCTCCCGGTCGTTGGTGTAGACGTCGAGATGGGCGGTGACCCGTGGTCGGTCGTCGCCCACCCGCTGCAGCAGCACCCGGATCGGCTGGTCCGACGGCCGGGCCAGGGTCCGGAACTCCTCGAAGTACTTCGAGTCCTGCAGCTCGAGGCCGGTGAGGTCGCGCCAGAACTCACACTCGCGCTCGTAGGCCGGCGCAGCGATGTCGAGGCACACCTGGTCGACGATCGACCAGTGGCCACCCGGCCAGGTCGCGGGCGGCGGTCGATGGCTCAGCGGCTCGGAGACCTCGCAGTAGTCCAGCCCGCCGGGAGACCGACGCACCTCGAACGGCTGATTCGGCCGGTGCACGTCGAGGTGGACGCCGCCGGGACCGTCGACGACCCGCTGCACCCGGAGGAACGCATCACCCGCGGGCGGCACCAGCGTGGCGAACTCGTCGCGCTCACCACGACTCGGTGAGACCGCATAGCCGGTCACGCCCTCCCAGAACCTCACCCCGACGTCGTACGCCGCGGCCGGGAGGTCGATGAACGCGGTCAGCCAGGTCGGCTTCACTCGACCGGCTTGCAGTCGTTCCCGCAGCCGTCGGGTGCAGGCGGGCCGTCGGCGTGCGCGGCGGGCCGGTGCAGCACCGCGGTGGCCGGCGTGATCCGCACGTCGTCACCGGCGGTCTCCGCCGTCCCGTCGACCAGGAGCGTGAAGCCGCGCGGCGCGAGCGGCGGGAACAGCAGGGTCGCGGCGGGGTTGGCGTCGACGTTGGTGCTGGTGCCGCGACCGGGCGCCACCACCACGAGCTCGCCGTCGGCGAGCACCGGCTCGACGGTGACCGCCTTGACCCGCCCGTCGCCCGACGTGGTGAGCAGGTAGCCGGCGCCGAAGTCCGCCAGTGCCTTCGCCAGGTCGCCTACCGCCACGGGGATGCTCATGTGGTCACGGTAGCCGCGGCCAACGGTGGTTGAGGTGCGAGGAGCGCCAGCGACGAGCCTCGAAACCACCATCGAGTCACCAGATCCCGATGATGTCGCCGCCGATCCGGATGATGAAGGCCGAGACGACGACGATGAAGAACACCCGCACGAACCCCGACCCGCGAGCAACCGCGGTGCGGGCACCGAGGTAACCGCCCGCCAGGTTGCACACCCCCATCAGCAGGCCCACCTTCCAGAGCACCACCCCTTGCGGCACGAACACGCACAGCGCGCCGAGGTTGGTGGCCCAGTTCGCCAGACGGGCCTTGGCGGAGGCCTCGAGGAAGGAGTAGCCGAGCAGACCGACCAGGGTGATCACGAAGAAGCTGCCGGTTCCTGGTCCGAGCGCGCCGTCGTAGAAGCCGATGCCGAGCCCGGTCAGCATGGCCGCGGCGGTGTGTCGGTGGCCGGAAAAGCGGAGCGCGGTCTCTCCGCCGAGGGTCGGCTTGAAAAGCACGTAGGCGCCGACGACGATCAGCGCCGCCAGCACGATCGGTTCGAACGCGTCCTTGGGGATCAGGAACGCCACGGCCGCGCCGGCCACCGACCCGACGAAGGCGAGCAGCATCAAGGGCAGGAACGTCTTCGGATCCGGCCGGATCCTGCGGTAGTACGTCGCCGAGCTGACCGAGGTCCCGCAGAAGGACGCCAGCTTGTTGGTGGCGAGCACCTCGACCGGCGACGCCGCCGGTAGGCCGAGCAGCAGCGCCGGCAGCTGGACCAGCCCGCCGCCACCGACGACCGCGTCGACGAACCCGGCGGTCAGCGCGGCCAGCCCGAGCAGGGCGAGGACCGACACGGTCGGGTCGTCCACGCGGCCACCTTAGGGTGGAGTGGTGCGGATCGTGTCGTTGCTCCCCTCCACGACCGAGATCCTGTTCGCCATCGGCGCGGGTGAGGACGTCGTGGGCGTGACGTTCGAGTGCGACTACCCGCCGGCGGCGCGGGAGCGGCGCATCGTGTCGACGTCCGCGCTGCCCGAGGGGCTGACGCCCGCCGAGATCGACGCGTACGTCGCGGGCGCGATGGGGCGCGGCGAGGACCTCTACCACCTCGACGAGGGTGCCCTGGCCGGCCTGGACGCCGACATCGTGATCACCCAGGACCTCTGCGCCGTCTGCGCGGTCGACGTCTCCGTGGTGGACGACGCGCTCGCCCACCTGGGCTGCACGGCCGAGGTGCTCACCATCGACCCGCACACGCTGGAGGAGGTGTTCGGCTCGATCCAGACCCTGGGCAAGGCGACCGGTCACGAGACGGCCGCCGACGCCCTGGTCGCCGAGCAGCGCAGCCGGCTGGACGCCGTACGCGCACGGGTCGCGGGTCGGCCGCGGCCCCGAGTGATGCTGCTGGAGTGGACCGACCCGCCGTTCGCACCTGGCCACTGGGTCCCGGAGATGATCGCGGCCGCAGGCGGCGAGCCGCTGCTCGGCACGCCCGGCGCGAAGTCGGAACGGGTGACCTGGGACGCCGTACACGCCGCCGAACCGGAGCTGATCGTGGTCGCGCCGTGCGGCTACGACCGCGAGGGCGCCGGGCTACTGGCCGACGAGCTGACCACCTCCGGCGTACTGCCCGCCAGCGTGCCGCTGCACCCGGTGGACGCGAACGCGTCGTGGGCACGTCCGGGCACCCGTCTCGTCGACGGCATCGAGGAGCTCGCCGCCATCCTGCATCCGGACACCACGTGATCCGGGAGAGCGGCCTCTACGCCACCCGCGACTCGCACACCTTCCAGGTGGCCTACCGCGCGGGCGGGTACGTCGCGCTGCACCGCTTCGAGGGCGAGCCGCACACCGCCGACCTGGTGCCGATCCGCGAGCTGACCGCCCTGGAGCGGATCACCACGACCGCCGAGTGGCAGGGCAGCCGGGTCGTGGTCGACCGCGTGCGCCCGTCCCGCCTGGTCTGGGTCCGCACCACCGACGTCGCCCTCGCCGAGCGGCTCAGCCTCTACGGCAGCATGAGCACCGGCTGGGGCACCGCGGTCCGGCTCTACGAGCTCGAGGACATCCGCGAGGAGGTCATGGACCTGCTCGGCTGACGTCACCTGAGTCATTCGGGCAGGGTCAGCGTGCCGCTCACCGTCGTTGTGACCTCGTGCACGCCCGAACCGTCCTCATACTCCCGCTCGCCCGTGCATGAGTACGAGTAGGTGCTCGACCCCGGGGCCACCGGCTCGAACTCGTACCAGATGTTGCCGCCCTCCGGCGTCGGTGGGCACTCCGGGGTGACCACGTGGTCGGACCCGGACTCCGGGAAGTCGCCGACGCACTGCACGTGGTGGAGCGACTCCATCTCGGTGGGCATCAGGATCGCGTTGAATAGCCAGAGGATGTCGGAATCGGGATCGAAGGCGGTGAACGTCGTCTCCGGGCCGAGGCTCCCCGCTCCCTGCTCGACAATGTCGAGCGTCTCGTCACCGCACCCGTTCGGCGCGTAGCGGAACGACTCGCTGTCGTATCCCCGTTGGACGGTGTACGTCGAGGTCGGATCCGGCCGATAGACGTCCGGATCCTCCGGATCCGGCGTCAGCTTCAGGTTGAGGCTGCCACTGACGGTGTTCACGCTGTGGATGAAAACGGTCCCGTCGTCGTTGTAGTCGGTCACCTCGTGCCTGGCGCTGAACGTGATGTTGCCGTCTCCCACGCAGACGCCGTCCGCCGCGACCGCACGTCCACGAGGTTGTGTCGTGGAGTTCGGACACGCGCAGGCCACGTTCCCGGTCAGCGTCGGGGCGAAGGTCGTCTCGTTCTCCATGTGCGAGTTGGAGAAGATCAGCACCACGTGGGTCGCCCGCTTCGTGCCGTCGTTGATGCAGAGATAGTTCTTTGGCTGGTTGAGGTCGACGACCTTGTACGTGCCGTCGCTGTAGCTCACGACCGCCCGGAGCTTGGCGTAGGTGTCGCCGGCCTTGTCGTTGAGGATCTCGAGCTCGTCGACCTTCGGGTCGATCGCCAGCTCGAGATACTGCGCGGCCAGGTGGTTGACCTCGATCGACGGATTGCGTGGCTTCGCAGGCGGGATCGGCTCGGGACCGACCGTCCTGACGCTCTTCGTCATGTTGTCCCACTGCTGGTAGTGCTTGACCGGACCCTGGTTCCAGTTCGACAGCGCGAAGTCGGCCCAGACGTCGACGAATCCGCTGCCCTGCAGGGCCGTGTTGACCGCGTGGGTCGCGTCCATCCCGGCGGTGTTGTCCCAGATGTCCCGGATCCACGCCTTGCTGAGGTTGTGGGCACCCCACTGCGCGAGCAGGTAGGCGCCGTAAGCGTGCTCGATCGGGTCGGCGTCGTCCAGCGAGGTGTTGGTGGCGTTCATGAAGTGCGGCACCGCCTCGAACTCAGTGTCGTCCGGACCCAGACCGATCCCGTACGCCGGGTCCGTCACGTAGTCCTGCACCCATTGGGCGGTCATCTCGCGCAGCCACTTGTAGTCGCCGCAGAACCCGTCCTGCGGGAACCCGAACTGGATGGTGTGCATGATCTCGTGTGCCAGGTAGGGGTCGCTGCCCGCCCAGGCCGCCGGCTTGGTGCGCGGCCAGACCATGTGCGAGGAGACACCGTCGCCGCACAGAAAGCCGTCGCCGTGCACCTGTGCCGTCGAGGCGTCGAGCAGGGCGATGTCGGTGGCACCGGTGCCCCCGTCGCAGAACCCACCGTCGTCGGCCATCGGACCGCGGCCCATCAGCGCCGTGAGCTCGGGCAGGATCGTGGTCGCGATCAGGTTGCTCATGTGCGCCGCCTGTGCGGCGTCGGCGGCGTTCCCCTTGAGCCACCAGATGCGGTACTGCCCGCCGGGGACGTCCAGGAAGTCCCAGTCCTCGAAGAGCGGGGTGCTACCGCCGGTGCCGCTGCACCAGGGCGCATCGCTGGCGGCAACCGTCCGGCCGCCGTCGGCAGGATCGGGCGACCAGTGGCTGCCCGCGTAGAACGGCGGGATCAGGAACGGGCGGAGGGTGGCCTGGGTCTGCGCGCTCAGGTCCGGCCACGAGTCGGCCGCCGTGCTGAGCGCCCCCTCCTCCAGGGCGTCCGGGTCACCGCCGGAGTACTTCGCGGGAAGTCGCGGGTCCTTGAAGTCGGAGAAGACCTTGTAGGTGAGGCCCTGCTCCTCGGTCAGGTCACCGCTCTCGACGGCCGCATCGATCAGTTCGTGGCTGGACGGAGGCTCGTCCACGAACACCGCCCCGGAGACCCTGCAGTTGTTGCCCTCGGTCTTCTCGCGCACCTTCCTGCCCGCGTCGGCACAGGCGACCACGTAGTAGCGACCCGGCGTCGTCGAGGCCGGGATCGTCACAGCGGCCGACCCCGACCAGGTCTTGCGCGGCTTGAGCTTGGGCGTCGCCTTGGTGGGCTTGAGGGCGACGTCGCGGCCGACCTTCCGGTCCTTGGAGAGGTGGAACGCCGTCACGGACCTCGCGGCCTTGAGCGTGCCCTTGTTCTTCACCTTGACCTTGATCGTCGCCTTGGCCCCGATGGTGGCCCGAGCGGGCGCGGTCACCGACGTCAGGGTGAGGTCGGACTTCTTGCGCGGCGCCTGCGCCGTCGCCGTACTCGTCAGGGGTGTGGCCAGTCCCGCCACGACCGCGCCGCTCACCACCAGGCTCAGCCACTTCGTCCGCATCGGAGCATTCGACACGCTGCCGGCGGGTCCGTGGCGAGAAGGGGCGGAACGTACCCAGCCTGGGATAAGCCGTCAGTCGCCGACCCAGAACCCGCGGCCGCCGAACCAGTCGCCGTACGCGCTGCGCTGGCCCATCGGAGTCGGTCCGCGTGACCCGAGGTACGAGCCGACGACGGCGGCGCCGAGGTCGTCGAGCTCCGGGGCGACCACGCGACCCTCGACCCGGGCGGCCATCGAGTCGATGAACCGGGCCAGGCCGGGGTCCTCGCCGAGCCGGAAGAACGTCGTCTGGGCGCCGAACCGGCGGGAGTTGTCGAGCTCGCGGACGGCGTAGGCGATCGTCAACGGGCTCGGCGGGTAGGCGAAGTAGACCTCGCCGTCGGGCTCGAGGTGTGACGTGGGCTCGCCATCCGTGACGATCAACAGCACCGGCTGGGCGTTCGGGTGCTTGCGGAAGTGCCGGTTGGCGAGCAGCAGCGCGTGGTGCAGGTTGGTGCCCTTGTCCCACATGGCGTCGAGTGCGGTGAGCTCCTCGATGTCCATGACCTCCGCGTGCCGACCGAAGCCGATCAGCTGCAGGTCGTCGCCCCGGAACCGGGACCGGATCAGCGTGTGCAGGGCCAGGGCGGTGCGCTTCATCGGCACCCACCGACCGTCCATCGCCATCGAGAAGGACGTGTCGACGAGCAGCGCGACCGCCGCCTGGGTGCGCGCCTCGGTCTCGGAGACCTCGATGTCCTCGACGCTGACCAGCGGTCCGCCACCCTCCGCGGCCCGCCGTCGTACGCCGTTGAGCACGGTGCGCGGGATGTCCCACGGCTCGGTGTCGCCGAAGGCCCACTCCCGGGTGGAGCCGGACTGCTCGCCCGCAGCACCCGCCTGGCGGAGCTCGCGCTGCCCCTGGCGGCCGGACATCTTCTGCGCCACGTCGCGGAGCAGCGCGTTGCCGAGCTGGCGCATCGCCTTCGGCGTGAGCATCAGCTGGCCGTCGGAGCCGCGGCGCAGCGTGCCACCGTCGCGCAGCGCGCGCTCCAGCTCCTGCAGGGTCCGGGCGTCGACCGCGGCGCTGTCGCCGAGCTGGCGGGCCAGCTTGTCGAGGTCGACGTCGTCGAGCCGCGCCCCGGAGTAGGACTGGGCGAGCTGGTCGGCCAGGTCGTCGAGGTCGGCGATGTCTTGGAGGACGCCCGTACCGTCGCCGAGCCCCAGGCCCTGCTCTCCGTCGAAGCGCTCGCCGCCGCCCCAGTCCTCGCCGGGACGCAGCGCCTGGAGGTTGGCGTCCATCCGCGCCAGCGACTGCATCAGCTGGGGCGAGCCGAACGCCTGCGACGAGAGCTGCATCAGCTCCTCGCGCTGCTCGGGGCTCATCGAGTTGAGCATCCGCTGAGCCGCTGCGGAGCGCTGGGCGAGGGCGTCGAGCAGCTCGTCGATGTTCTGCGGGTTCTCCGGGAAGAAGTCGCCGTGCTTGTCCATGAACTCCCGGAAGTCATCGTCGGAGTCCTCGCCCCGCTGGTGCTTCTCCAGCAGCTCGTTGAGGTCGTCGAGCATCTCGTTGATCTGCTGACGGTCCTCGTCGGTGGCGTTCTCCATTGCCTGCTTCATGCCCGCGAAGCGCTGGTCGAGCAGCTCGCGGCCGAGCAGGTCCTTGATCCGCTCGTAGTCCTCGCGCGCCTGGCGTGAGGTCCAGTCGTAGTCGCTCAGCTCACTCACGGCGGCAGCGGTGCTCGGCGGGAGGTTGTCGAGCTGCATCTCCCGGAACGCCCGGTCGGCGTCGTCCATCATCGCGTCGCGCGCCAGCTGCTTGCGCTCCTCCAGCACGGCCCGGTCGAGCAGCTCGCGCACCTCCTCGAGCGTGCCATCGAGGTTGTGACGCTGCAGCAGGTCGCGGCGGCGCTCTGCCACCCGCCTGGCCAGGTCGTCGAGGCCGGACTGGCTACGTCCCCCGCGGCGCAGGAACTCCCGCATCGCCCGCTCGGGGCTGTACCCCGCCATCACGTCCTCGCCGATCGCGTCCAGCGCCTCCGCGATGTCCGCCGGCGGCGCGAGCGGGTCGCCGCCGTCGTAGCGGCGGAAGCGGGTGCGCTGGCGGCTCATGGCGCGCTCGCGGGATCCCTGGGTAGCCAGGTATCCCGAAGGTTCTGGGGTGTTGCAACGGCCTGGAACCTTCGGAATCCCTGGGTAGCCAGGGATCCGTTCAAGGTCGGTCGACTAGCCATAGACGGTTTCGCTTCCATCGGTGTCCTTGCCGATCTTGCGGGCGAGGTAGAGGCCCTCCAGCGCGAGCTCGATGGCGCCGGCACGCTCGCCGTCGTTGGTGGCGTCGAGGCGGTCGCACACGTCGTCGTAGAGCTCCGACTCGCCGAGCACCGGGAGCCCGGTGAGGAAGTCGCGGGCGGTGACCTGCTCGCCGGTGGTGACCAGCGCGCCGTCCTCGATGGCCTCGACCAGGAGCCCGAAGTCCAGCCCGCGGAAGTGGGCACGGACGGTCTCGGCGGTGGCGGTGCGGAGCAGGTGGGTGAGGATCTCCTGCTCGCGGCCCTCCTCACCGGTCTCGAACTCGATCTTGCCGCCGAGTACGTCGACGGCGGTCTCGAGGTCGACCACCCGGGCCACGGCCTCGGCCTCGCCCTGGACCGTCCCCCGGTGCAGCGCGGCGGCAGCGATGGTCTCGGCGCCCGCGATCGCGAACCGGGCGGACACCCCGGACCGCTGGTCGACCGACGAGGACTCGCGCAGGTTGCGGGTGAAGCGGGCCAGGATCTCGACGAGGTAGTCGGGCACGTCGGCGACCAGGTGCGCCTCCTGGCGCACCACCGCGACCTCGGCCGCGAGCTCGGTCGGGTAGTGGGTGCGGATCTCCGCGCCGAACCGGTCCTTGAGCGGGGTGATGATCCGGCCGCGGTTGGTGTAGTCCTCCGGGTTGGCGCTGGCGACGACGAGCACGTCGAGCGGCAGCCGCAGCACGTAGCCGCGGATCTGGACGTCGCGCTCCTCCATCACGTTGAGCATCGAGACCTGGATCCGCTCGGCCAGGTCGGGCAGCTCGTTGATCGCCACGATGCCCCGGTGGGAGCGCGGGATCAGCCCGAAGTGGATGGTCTCGGGGTCGCCCAGCGACCGGCCCTCCGCGACCTTCATCGGGTCGACATCGCCGATCAGGTCGGCGACCGAGGTATCCGGCGTGGCCAGCTTCTCGGCGTACCGCTCGTCGCGGTGCCGCCACGAGACGCGCAGGTCGTCGCCGTACGACGCGACCGCGGCCTTCGATGCGTGGGTGACCGGGTCGTAAGGGTGCTCCCCGAGCTCGGAGCCGGAGATCACCGGGGTCCACTCGTCGAGCAGGCCGACCAGGGTGCGCAGCAGCCGGGTCTTGCCCTGCCCGCGCTCGCCGAGGAGCACGACGTCGTGGCCGGCGATCAGGGCCCGCTCGAGCTGCGGGATCACGGTGTCCTCGAACCCGTGCAGGCCGGGCCAGGGATCGCGTCCCTCCGCCAGAGCGGCCAACAGGTTGTCGCGGATCTCGGTGCGGAGCGGCTTGTGCACGTGGCCGGAGGCGCGGAGCTCTCCGAGGGTGGCGATGATCGGAGCAGTCACCACTCGAACCTAGCCCCGCCTTCCAACGCCGCGCACTACCCTTTCGCCCGGGGAGACTCGACGAGGAAAGGGTTGGGATCTGAGCACCGCCGTACTCTCCGTGGTCGCCGGCGCGCTCGCGGTCGCCCTGCTCGCCGCCGCCGTGCTGCTCGTGATCGCCCGGCGCCGGATCGCCGCCGACGCCCGCAGGATCGAGCAGCTCGAATCCGACCTGTCCGCCGCGCTCCGCCCACGGCCGCCCGCCACGCCCACGGAGCGCGCGGTGAGCCGGGTGCTGCGGACCATGGGGAAGGTCCGCGAGCACGGCGTGGCCGGGCTGCTGCAGGCCTCGATCGAGGACCTGCAGGCCTGGGCCCAGGAGGAGCGCGCCGAGGTGCTCACGATGGCGGCCGCCGACGGCACCGTCACGTTGTTCTTCTCCGACATCGAGGACTCCACAGCCCTGAACGACCGGCTCGGCGACGAGGCGTGGGTGAAGGTGCTGGCCGCCCACGACACCCTGCTGCGCAGCCGGATCGACCGGTACCGCGGCCAGGTCGTGAAGACCGCGGGCGACGGGTTCATGGTGGCGTTCCGCGACGCCGAAGCCGCCTGCCGCGCCGCGCTCGGCATCCAGAAGGACCTGGGCCGCACGATGGACTCGCGGTTGCGACAGGTCCGCGTGCGGATCGGGATCCACACCGGCCGGGTGGTCAGCCGGGACGGCGACTACTTCGGCCGCAACGTGGCGATCGCGGCTCGGATCGGCGATCTGGCCGACGGTGGGGAGGTGCTGGCGAGCACCGCCGTACGCGATGCGCTGGACGAGGATGCGGCGGTGGTTCTGGAGGAGGCCGGGGAGGTCGGGCTCAAGGGACTCCCGGGCACGCACGTCATCTGGCGGGTGTGCCGCCGGGCCTGAGCCACTCCTCGGCCAGGATCGCGAACGTGCAGCCGTCCAGCCACCCGAGCTCGGCGTGCCAGGAGTCGCGCACGCCGTACTGCTCCAGCTGCATGCCCACCTTCTCCAGCACCCGGCGCGAGGCGAGGTTGTCGGCGAAGCAGCCGGCCGTCACGCGGTGCACACCTAGGTCCTCGAAGCAGATCCGCAGCAGCCGGGCCGCGATCTCGGTGGCGTAGCCGTTGCCGGCATGGGCGGGGTCGAGGATGTAGCCGATCAGCGCCTCCGCATCCGTCATCGGCTCACCGACGCCCTGGCCCATCGCGTCGCTCACCTCCAGCGAGGCGGTCCCGATCACGACCCCGTCGAGCTCTACGACGGTCGAGTAGTCGCGCGGGTCGGTCAGCGTCTTCATCCACGCCGCCCGGAACGCGTCCGCGTCGACCACGGTCCTCAGCAGCCAGTGGTAGACGTCCGGCTTGTTGCGGAACGCGAGCATCCCGTCGATGTCCTCCTCCCTCACCTGACGGAGAACGAGGCGCTCGGTGCGCTGTGGCCAGGTCACTTCCGGGGAGGTCACCGGGACTGGATATCAGCGCCGGTGGACAGGCAGCAACGGATTTCCCCGATATCCGGGTGCTCCGTGCGAGGGCGGTGCGGTGGGATGACGACATGGACATCCCCCGGCAGTTCGTGATCCGCGAGAGCTCGCACCGGATCCACGATCCGTACGGGCCAGAGAAGCTGGCGATCCTGGGCCGGGCGCTGCGGATGGAACGCGGCGCGTCGGTCCTGGACCTCGCCTCCGGTAGCGGCGAGATGCTGTGCACCTGGGCGCGTGACCACGGCATCACCGGCGTGGGCGTCGACCTCAGCCGGGACTTCACGGCCGCGGCTGTCGCGCGCTCGGCCGAGCTGGGCGTCGAGGACCGGATCGAGTTCAGGCACGCCGACGCGGCGACGTACCGGTCCGAGCAGCGGTACGCCGTCGCGTCCTGCCTGGGCGCGACCTGGATCGGCGACGGCCCGCTCGGCACCCTCGACCTGCTCGAGCACCACCTGCGGCCCGACGGGTTGGCGCTGATCGGCGAGCCGTTCTGGATCCGCGAGCCCGAGACCGAGGAGGCGGTCCGCGGGTCGCACGCCGAGCGCCGCGACGACTTCCGCTCCCTGCCGGAGCTGGTCGAGGCCTTCGGCGGCCACGGCTGGGACGTGGTGGAGATGGTGCTGGCCGACCAGGACGACTGGGACCGCTACGCCGCGGCGCAGTGGCTCAGCACCCGCCGCTGGCTGGAGGAGAACCCCGACGACGAGCTGTACGACGAGATGCGCGCCGAGCTCGACATCGCCGCCCTGCAGCACGTGCGCTACACGCGGGAGTATCTCGGCTGGGGCGTGTTCGTGCTGATGAAGAGGTGAGCCGGCCAGGTTGAGCAAGCGACACGGCTGAGGGACGAAGCCGTGCGAGCGCGTCGAAACCACGCAAGGTCAACGCCAACGCTCCCACGTCGGGGGCTTGCACCTCACGATGCCGGTCAGACCGCGAGGACCACCGACGACCCGTGGCCGAACAGGCCCTGGTTGGCGGTGATGCCGACCCGCGCGCCCTCCACCTGCCGACCCTCTGCCTGGCCGCGCAGCTGCCAGGTCACCTCGCACACCTGGGCGAGCGCCTGCGCCGGGACCGCCTCGCCGAAGCAGGCCAGGCCGCCGGACGGGTTGACCGGAATCCGGCCGCCGACCGTGGTGTCACCGGCGCGGAGCAGGGTCTCGGCCTCGCCGCGCTTGCACAGGCCGAGGTCCTCGATCCAGTCGAGCTCGAGCGCGGTCGAGAGGTCGTAGACCTCGGCCAGGCTCACGTCGTCGGGGCCGATGCCGGCCTCCTCGTAGGCCGCGTCGGCGATCGACTCCTTGAACGTCCGCTCCGGCGGCCCCACGACCCCGGCGGGTTCGGTGGCCAGCAGCGGCATGTCGAGGACGGTGTTGGGGAATGTCGGCGTGACCGTCGAGATGGCTGCCACCCGCACCGGCTTCTCCGCCCCGATCCGGCGCGCGTAGTCGGCGCTGGCCAGCACCACCGCGGCGGCGCCGTCGGACGTCGCGCAGATGTCGAGCAGGTGCAGCGGGTCGGAGACCACCGCGGACTCGAGCACGTCGGCGGTGCTCACCTCCTTGCGATAGCGGGCGTTCGGGTTGTGCAGGCCATGCCGCGCGTTCTTGACCTTCACCTGGGCGAAGTCCTCGCTGGTGGCGCCGTAGAGGTCCATCCGGCGGCGGGCGTAGAGCGCGAAGTACGCCGGGTTGGTCATCCCGAGCAGCCGGAACCGCAGCCAGTCGGGGTCGTCCCAGCGCTCCCCCGCGTTCGGCGCGAGGAAGCCCTTCGGGGTGGTGTCGGCGCCGACCACCAGCGCCACCTCGCTCTGCCCGGCGAGGATCCGGGATCGCGCGGTGTCGAGCGCCTGGGCGCCGGTGGCGCACGCGGCGTACGACGTGGCCACCCGGGCGCCGTTCCACCCGAGCGCCTGGGCGAACGTCGCGCCGGCGACGTACCCGGCGTAGCCGTTGCGCACGGTCTCGCCGCCGACGATCAGGTCGACGTCGTTCCACGGCACGCCGGCGTCGCCGAGCGCGGCGCGAGCCGCGTGCACGCCGTACGACACGAAGCTGCGACCCCACTTGCCCCAGGGGTGCATGCCGACACCGAGGACGGCCACCTGCTCGCTCACTGGTCCGCCTCCTCACCCATCTCGACCACGGGCTTCCAACGCCAGATGGTCCGCTCCCCGTCGTCGTCGGTGTAGAGCGTCTCCACCACCATCTCGGCCTCCTGGCCGACGTGCAGGTCGCCGACGCCGTAGCCGGCCGCGACCTGGCCGAGCACTACCAGACCCTCGGGCAGCTCGACCGCGGCCAGCGCGAACGGCTCGAACGGGTCGCCCACCGGGATGTACGGCGGCGGCGGCTGGTACTGCGCGTCGGTGTAGGACCAGATCCGCCCGCGCCGGGACAGCTCGACGTCGTCGAAGGCCTCGCCGTCGCACCCGGGGTTGCGGCAGAACCCCTCCGTGCGCGGGAAGAACACGCACCCGCACGACGTACATCGGGAGCCGATCAGCGCGGGCTCGGATCCGGTGGTGAACCAGCCCTCGATCGCGGGGGTCTGCGTCATCCGCCCTCCAAACTAGAACGTGTTCTCATCCTAGCGTGGCTGTGCTCCTTGTAACACGCCGTCCACTGCACTACCTGGCCGCTGCAACGGCGTGGTAGTTCGGTCAACAGCGTGTTACATGCGGCGGGGCCGGGGCTACGGCCGCGCCAGATACGCCAGCAGGTCCTGGCGGGTGACCACGCCGACCGGCTTGCCGTCCTCGTGCACGAGGACGGCGTCGGCCGACTCCAGCAGCTTCACCGCGTCGCGGGCGTCCTCGGTCGAGCCGATCGTGGGCAGCGGCGGCGACATGTGCTGCTCGACGGAGTCGGTGAGCCGGGCGCTGCCGGCGAAGAGGGCGTCGAGGACGCTGCGCTCGGAGACCGAGCCGGCCACCTCGGCGGCGACGATCGGCGGCTCGGCCCGCACGACGGGCATCTGCGAGACGCCGTACTCCTGCAGGATCGCAACCGCCTCCGCGATGGTCTCGTTGGGGTGGGTGTGCACCAGGTCGGGCAGCCGGCCGGACTTGCCGCGCAGCACCTCGCCGACCGTCTGCACGTAGGTCTCGTGGCCGCTGGCGAAGCCGTACTGGCCGAGCCACTCGTCGTTGAACACCTTGGTCAGGTAGCCGCGCCCGGAGTCGGGCAGCAGCACCACGATCACCGCGTCCGCACCCTCGGGCGTCCCGGCCAGCTCCCGCGCCAGCTGTACGGCGGCGAAGGCGGCCATCCCCGACGAGCCACCGACCAGCAGCGCCTCCTCGCGGGCCAGCCGCCGGGTGAACGCGAACGAGTCCGCGTCGGAGACCTCGATGATCCGGTCCGCGATGGAGCGGTCGTAGGTCTCGGGCCAGAAGTCCTCACCGACGCCCTCGACGAGGTAGGGCCGCCCGCTGCCACCGGAGTAGACCGAGCCCGCGGGGTCGGCGCCGACCACCTGGACCGCGGGGTTCTTCTCCTTCAGGTAGCGGCCGACCCCGGTGATCGTGCCGCCGGTTCCGACGCCGGCCACGAAGTGGGTGATCCGGCCCTCGGTCTGCTCCCAGATCTCCGGACCGGTGGTCTCGTAGTGGGAGCGCGGGTTGTGCTGGTTGGAGTACTGGTCCGGCTTCCAGGCCCCCGGCTGCGAGGCCAGCCGGTCGGAGACGTTGTAGTAGGAGTCCGGGTGCTCCGGCGCCACCGCGGTCGGGCAGACCACGACCTCCGCGCCGTAGGCGCGCAGCACGTCCCGCTTGTCCTTGCTCACCTTGTCGGGGCAGACGAACACGCACTTGTAGCCCTTGGCCTGGGCCACCATCGCCAGCCCCACCCCGGTGTTGCCCGAGGTCGGCTCCACGATCGTGCCGCCCGGTTGCAGCTCGCCGGATGCCTCGGCGGCCTCGATCATCCGGGTCGCGATCCGGTCCTTCACCGACCCACCGGGGTTGAAGTACTCCAGCTTCGCCAGCACCGGCGGTGCGGACTCGCGTACCTCGTCGAGCGTCGTCGAGAGGCGGAACAGCGGAGTGTTGCCGATCAGGTCGAGGAGAGAGTTCACGTACTGCATGCGAACAACCTATGTGCGATCCGTAGAGTTCGGGGCAATGGGGAAGGCAGGCGCAGCCCGCAAGGTCGCCGCCGCCGCGGCAGTCGGCGGCGGCGGTTTGTCGCTGCTCTACGGCGTCCTCAACCTGGAGGCCTGGCTGGCCCGCAAGACCATCGGCCAGATCAGCGAGGACCCGCCGCCGGACGCGACCGGCTGGTACGGCCGCGGCCGCCCCGGCCCCGCCTTCCGGATGGCGCTGCTCGGTGACTCCAGCGCCGCCGGCTACGGCGTCGACCGGGTCGAGGAGACCCCGGGCGCGCTGCTCGCCAGCGGCATCTCCGAGCACGCCGAGCGGCGGGTCTACCTCCGCGACTACGCGGTCGTCGGCGCCAGGTCGCCCCACCTGACCACCCAGATCGACCGCGCCCTCACGATCGAGCCCGACGTCGCAGTGATTCTGATCGGCGCCAACGACGTCACCCACAAGACGCTCCCGGCGGAGTCGGTGCAGCACCTCTCCGAGGGTGTACGCCGGCTGCGCGAGGCCGGCGTCGAGGTCGTCGTGGGCACCTGCCCGGACCTCGGCACGGTCAAGCCGATCGCGCCGCCGCTGAAGCAGGTCGCCCGGGCGTGGTCGCGCCGGCTCGCTGCGGCCCAGACCATCGCCGTGATCGGGGAGGGCGGCCGGACCGTCTCGCTGGGTTCGATCCTGGGCCCGGAGTTCGACGCCGCCCCGGCACTGCTGTTCGGTCCCGACCAGTTCCACCCGTCCGCACAGGGCTACTGCGCGTTGACCAACCTGCTGATCCCGTCGGTGCTGGCCGCCCTGGGTCTGGCCCCCGACGACGAGGCCGAGCCGGAGCCGTTCCGCGGCGAGGGCGTGCTGCCGGTGACCCGGGCCGCGATGCAGGCGGTCAAGGAGACGGGTACCGAGCTCGACGGCACCGCCATCGGCGGCGACCGGCTCGGCGTACGCGGCCGTTGGGTCGAGCTGCGGCACCGGCGCCGCCGGCCCCAGGCCGAGCGCGAGGCTCCCGCGCCGTCCGAGAGCGCCGACGCCTCTAGCTGAGCTCGTCGTAAGCCGGGACGATCATCGGCGTGCCCGCGACCGGGTCCGGCACGACCACGCACGCCATGCCGAAGACCTTCTCCACCAGCGGAGCGGTGACCACCTCGGCCGGCGGACCCTCCGCGACGATGTGCCCGTCGGCCATCGCGACCACGTGGTCGGCGTACCGACAGGCCAGGTTGAGGTCGTGCAGCACCAGGACGATCGTGCGGCCGGTGCGCCGGTTCAGGTCACGCAGCAGGCGGAGCAGCTCCACCTGGTGGTTGATGTCGAGGAACGTCGTGGGCTCGTCGAGCAGCAGCAGGTCGGTCTCCTGGGCCAGCGCCATCGCGACCCAGGCGCGCTGCCGCTGCCCGCCGGAGAGCTCCTGTACCGGGCGGTGCACGAGGTCGGAGGTCTCGGTGGCGTCGAGAGCGGCGGCGACCGCCTCCTCGTCGGCGGGCGTCCACTGCCGGAACCAGCCCTGGTGCGGGTGCCGCCCCCGGGAGACCAGGTCTCCCACCGTGATCCGGTCGGGAGCGACGGGGGTCTGCGGCAGCAGGCCGAGCACCTTGGCCACCTCGCGCGAGGCCAGCTCGGTCACCGGGGTGCCGTCGAGCAGCACCTCGCCCGACCGCGGCTTCAGCAGCCGGGCCATGCCGCGCAGCAGGGTGGACTTCCCGCAGGCGTTCGCCCCGACGATGGCGGTCAGCCGACCATCGAGGATGTCGACGTCGAGTCCCTTCACGACGTCGCGTTCGGCGTACCCGAGACTCAGGTCCCGCGCAGACAGACGACCCGTCATCACATGCTCTCTCTGTTGGTCGTGGCCAGGAGCCACAGCAGGTACGGCGCCCCGACCGCCCCGGTGACTACCCCGGTGGGCAGCTGGGTCGGCAGCAGGTTGACCGCGACGTAGTCGGACGCGAGTACCAGTGCCGCACCGACGGATGCGGCCGCGAGCAGCCCTCCGGCGGCGGGGCCGAGGAGCCGGTCCGCGATCGGGCCGGCGACCAGTGCCACGAAGATCAGCGGCCCGGCCACGGCGGTCGCGAGCCCGGTGAGCACCACGGCGACGGCGATCAGTACCAGCCGGGCGGCCTCCGCGTGGGTGCCCAGGACCCGGGCGGTGTCGTCGCCGAGCTCCAACGAGCGCAGCAGCCGGCGCAGTACCAGGCTGAGCGGCACCAGCACGGCCAGCGCTACGAGCAGCAGGTTGACCTCGGTGTTCCCGGACTGGCCCACAGAGCCGGTGAGCCAGTGCATCGCCTCCCGCGCCTCCTCCAGCCGCGAGTGGCTGAGCAGGTAGCCGACCAGGCCGTACATGAAGGTCGAGACGCCGATGCCGATCAGGATGAACCGGTAGCCGTTGATCCCGTCCTTCCAGGCGAGCACGTACATCAGCACCGACGAGACGACCGCGCCGATCACAGCAAGCGCCGGGATCCCCAGGCCGCCGAAGTCGTAGATCACGATGCCCGCGACCGCGGCCGCGCTGGCGCCCGACGAGATCCCGACGAAGTCCGGCGAGGCCAGCGGGTTGCGGAGCAGCTGCTGGAAGAGGGTGCCAGCGAGCCCGAGCGCGAGACCGGTGGCGATCGCCGACTTCGCCTGCGGCCACTGGATGTCCTGAACCACGAAGTTGACGGCGTCGTTGTCCATGACGCCGAGCAGCGACAGCACCACCTGGCGGGCACTCAGCCGGACGCTGCCCATGGTCAGGGTGACCAGCAGCAACACGCCAACAACGGCCGCAAGCGCCGCATTGACGATCAGCGAACGTCGGCGGCGACCGCGACGGTCGGCGCGGAGATCGGCGCGGAGATCGGCGCGAAGATCGGCGCGGACCGGGGCGAGGGTGGTCATAGTTCGGCCAGCCGTCCGTAGCGCACCAGGAAGATGAAGAACGGCGCGCCGACCACGCCCAGCATCACGCCCACCTGGAGCTCACCGTCGCCCGCCAGCACCCGCCCGAGCACGTCACACAGCAGCAGCACCAACGGACCGATCAGCATGGAGTACGGCAGGATCCAGCGGTAGTCGGGACCGCACACCAGGCGGGCCAGGTGCGGCACCGCCAGGCCGACGAAGACGATCGGTCCGCACGCCGCGGTCGCGGCGCCGCAGAGCAGCGCGATCACCGCGAACAGGGCGAGCCGGGTGCGCCCGACGTTGACGCCCAGGGAGCGGGCGGTGTCATCGCCGAGGGCCAGCGCGTTGAGCCACCGACCGCAGAGCAGCGCGAGCACACAACCGACGATCACGAACGGCGCCACCGCGGTCACGACCGGCGCGTAGCGACCCGCGAGCGATCCGACCTGCCAGAACCGCAGCTCGTCGAGGGCGCGGTCGTTGATCATGATCATCGCCGACGTGTACGACGTGAGCCCGGCGGTCACGGCCGCACCGGCCAGGGCCAGCTTCACGGGCGTGGCGCCGTCGCGACCCAGCGAGCCGACGGCGTACACCAGCACGGTGGCGATGGCCGCCCCCGCGAACGCGAACCAGATGTAGGACGAGACCCCGTGGACCCCGAGCAGGGTGTTCGCCGCGACGACCGCCGCTGTGGCGCCGGCGTTGACGCCCATGATCCCGGGGTCGGCGAGCGGGTTGCGGGTCACGCCCTGGAGCAGCGCGCCCGACAGACCGAGGGCGGCCCCGGCGAGCAGACCGATGATCGTGCGCGGCACCCGCACCTCCAGCGTGACCGTGTCGTTCACGGTCCCCGTGCCGAAGTCGCCGAACGCCCGCAGCACCTCGCCCAGCGAGATGTCGCGGGCGCCCTGGGTGATGCTGAGGAAGGTCGCCAGGCCGACGGCGCCGAGGAGCACCAGCAGGCCGAGCCCGAGGCCCCGGCGACGGGTCCGGGTGGTCTCGGGCCCCGCCGCCGGCGCTTCAGCGAGCGCCGTGGACATATCCCTAGTCGCCGACGTTCTCGTCGATGCCCTCGAGGTCGGCGGTGAGCTGCTCCAGGGCGTCGGCGTAGTGGCCGTAGGTGTGCAGCCAGAACGCCGGCCACGAGATCACCTGGTCCGCCTCGGCGGCCCGGATGCTGTCCCAGGTGGGCTGCTTCTCACCGATGGCCAGCGAGTCCTCGAAGGTCCGGGAGTCCATCAGGACGACGTCGGGTTGGTACTTGTCAGCGTTCTCCCAGCTGAGGTTCTCCCAGTAGGGGAAGCCCGGATCCGGCTTGTCCGGGTTGATGACGTCGAGGCCCCACTTCTGGAAGTCCAGCAGCTCGGGGGCGTACTCCGGGTTGGCGACGTAGAGCAGGTCGTCGGCGGGCGACACCGCGAGCGCGGTGAGACCGGGCTTGGACTCGACCAGCTCGGAGAAGGCGTCGCGCGCCTCCTCGAAGCGGGTCTTGTCCGCGGACAGCTCCGGGTCGTCGACATCCGCGCCGAGGCTCTCGGCGAGCGCTTCGTACCCCTCGGCGAGCTCGAGGATCGAGGACCCCTGCGACGCACCGACCACCGGCGCGAGATCGGCGAGCTTCTTGCTGGACGCCTTCACGCCCTCCTCCAGGCCGCTGTGCGCCTCCTCGGCGGGCCACCAGTCGGCGACGATCAGGTCCGGGTTGAGGGTGCTCGCCTTGGCGACGTCGATGTTGCCCCACTCCTCGCCGAGGATCTCGATCCCGGAGAGGTCGAGGCCCTCGAGGTTGGGGTCGGTCTTCACGGACTCGTCGGCGTAGATGCCGACCGGCGTAATGCCGTAGCTCATCAGCGCGGCCGCCTCGCCGGAGTGGGCGATGATCCGGGTCGGCGTCTCGTCGAGCTTCACGACCTCGCCGGATCCGTCGGTGAACTCCCAGGGACCCTGGGGAGCGTTCTCGTTCTGTCCGGCGGTGTCGTCGCCCTCGTCGATGTCGCTGCCGCAGGCGCTGAGCACCAGTCCGGCGGCCACCAGGCCGACGCAGGTGCGCATGGTCGTGCGCATGTGTCCTCGCTCTTCGTCGTCCGAAACCCGCCGGGTGGCGGTTAGGTGAGGCTAACCATAGATGATGGCGAGGCGCGACGGCGTCCGAGGGGTAGGCCCAGGCCTACCCCGGTCGGCTGCCCAGCACCATCGAGGCCGCCGCCGCGCGCTCCTAGCGTCGAGACGTAGCCACCGAAACGACGAAGGAGACCTCATGAACCACCACCCAGCACTGGCCGTCACCGGCCTGGCGCACACCTACGGCGAGGGTCCGGGCGCGGTCCGAGCCCTCGACGGCGTCGACCTGGCGTTCCACCGCGGCACCTTCACCGCCGTGATGGGGCCGTCCGGCTCCGGCAAGTCCACGTTCCTCACCTGCGCGGCCGGGCTCGAGCGCCCCACTGAGGGCCGGGTGAGCATCGACGGCCACGACATCACCGACTGGGACGAGGACCGCCGGACCCGCCTGCGCCGGGAGCGGCTCGGCTTCGTGTTCCAGGGCTTCCACCTGATGCCCTACCTCACCGCCGACCAGAACGTCGCGCTCCCCATCCGCCTCGCCGGACGGCGGCCCGACCGGATCGGGGTCGCCGCGCTGCTGGAGCGGGTAGGTCTCGGGGAACGCCGCGGACACCTGCCGGACACACTGTCGGGCGGGCAGCAGCAGCGGGTGGCGATCGCGCGGGCCTTGGTGACCGACCCCGCCGTCGTACTCGCCGACGAGCCGACCGGCGCTCTCGACTCCACGACGGCTCGCGACGTGCTGCAGCTGCTCCGCGACTCGGTCGACGATCTGCACCAGACCGTGGTCATGGTCACCCACGACCCGGTGGCGGCGGCGTACGCCGACACGGTCGTGTTCCTCGTCGACGGGCGGGTGGCCGGCCGGATGGACCGGCCGACCGCGGACGCGGTCGCCGGTCAGATGGCCCACCTCGACGACTTGGTCGTGGCCCGATGAGGCGCCTGGCCCTCCGGTCGCTGCGACACCGCTCCACAGCGTTCGTGGCGACGTTCGTGACCGTGCTGCTCGGCACCGCGCTGATCGGCTCCTTCGCGACCCTGATCGAGACCGCCTTCGGCCCCGTGTCCGATGCCGACGCCGAGTCGCTCACGATCATGGGCGCGGTCGTCGGCGGCTGGGGCGCCCTGATCGTGCTGTTCTCCGTCGCCTCGACCATGGGCATCACGGTCCGGCAGCGGGCCGCCGAGATCGGCCTGCTCCGCACCATCGGCGGGACGCCGCGGCAGGCGAGGCGGCTGATCCGTTCCGAGGCCTTCCTGGTGACCTCGATCGCCGCGGTGGCCGGCGCCGCCCTGGCCTGGCCCGGCGGCCGGGCGCTGCTCGCGATGCTCCGCTCCGGCGGCATGGTCGCCGACGGCGTGGAGTATGCCGGTGGAGCTGCCTCTCTCGGGTCCGCCGCGGTCGGCGTGGTGCTGACCGCCATGATCGCCACCTCGATCGCCGGGCGCCGCGCGGTCCGCGGCCCGGCCACGCTGGCCCTTTCCGAGGCTCGCGCCCAGACCGGACGGATGCGGTGGTGGCGGGTCGCTGCCGGCGTACTGATGATCGCGTACGCCGTCGCGTTGGGCGTCATCACGATCACCGTCACCGCCGACGACCCCGACCCGTACGCCGCGATGCAGACCTCGGGGTCCGCATCGATCCTGGTCGCCATCGGGTTGGCCGTCCTCGCTCCGGTGTTGCTGCGCTGGGCCGGAACCCTCGCCCGCCCGCTGATCGGCTCGGGAGCCGCAGGACACCTGGCGGCGTACAACACCACCCGGCGGGCCCACCTTCTCTCGGGTGTGCTCGGCCCGGTCATCGTGCTGACCGCGACCGCGATCGGCACGCTGATGGCGGTCGGGATCGACGGCCGGACGCTCACCGGCGTCCCGGAGGAGGAGGCCGAGGTGATCAACCTGCTCAACAACGTGGTCACCGGGATGATCGCGCTGTTCGCCGCGATCATGGTGGTCAACGCGTTCGCCGCGGTGCTGTCCGACCGCCGGCTCGAGCTGCACCGGCTCCACCTCGCCGGCGCCACGCCCGACCAGGTCAGCGCCTCGGTGCTGGCCGAGTCGGCCATCGTCGCCGTCGCCGGTGTCGTGCTCGGCGCGCTCGCTTCCCTGGCGACGGTGGTGCCGTTCGCGGTGGCCCGCAACGAGGGCGTGGTACCTGACGGCCAGCTCTGGCTGCCTCCCGTGATCGTGGTGGGAGTGGTGCTGCTGACCCTCGGCGCGGCACGCGGGGGTCTGACGAGGGCGAGGGCGGTTCCGGTCCGGTGACAGACTTCCCCCTCATGAGCACCTGGCTCGCGCCGATCGCGTCCCTGGGGCCGCTGCCGGTCGACGAGACCGGGCTCCGCGAGCGCCTGCGGCTCACCGCGGTGTCACTCGGCCTGGCGGCGATGGGGATCCCCGTGGCGCTGGCGCTGGCGATCGGCTGGATCCTCTCGATCCCGCTCACGCTCGTCTTCGGGGTCGGCCTCGCCGTCGCCTGGGCGGTGGTTCCCGCCGCCGAGGTGGTGACCGGGCTGCACCGCAGGGTCAGTGGCGGTCTGCTCGGTGAGCAGATCCTGAGCGGGTACGCCGACGCGACGGACGCCAGCACCATCGCCCGCCCGCTGGTGTGGCTGCGGGATCCCGCCCGGTGGCGCGACTTCGCGTTCATGTGGTTCTCGGCGACCGGCGGCTTCGTGCTCTCACTCCTCCCAGTGGCGCTGCTCACCGCCCCGGTCGTGCACCTGGTCGGGCTGGTGTTCGACGGCGGCGTGGTCTGGCTGATCCTGGTGCTGCTCGACGGGCCGATGCTCGTCGCCTGGTGGCTGGTCACCCCGCACCTGGTCCGGGCGCGGGCGCTGGCCGAGCGCGGCATCCTCGGCCACTCCCGGGTCGAGCAGCTCGAGCAGCGCGTCGAGGAGGTGACCGCTGCCCGCACCGAGACCCTCGACCACTCGGCCGCTGAGGTACGTCGGATCGAGCGCGACCTGCACGACGGCGCCCAGGCCCAGATGATCGCGGCGGGCATGCACCTGGGCATGGCCGAGAAGCTGGTGGCGACCGATCCCGAGGCAGCGGCCGCCCGGCTGCGCCAGGCTCGGGAGACCACGTTGGCCGCGCTGGCGGAGATGCGCGCGCTGATCAAGGGGATCCACCCGCCGGCACTCGCCGACCAAGGCCTGGTCGGCGGCATCGAGGCGCTGGCCTTTGCGGCTCCCATCGCCGTGTCGGTGAACACCGATGTCCCCGGGCACCCTCCGGCCGCCGTCGAGTCGGCCGTCTACTTCGCCGTGGCGGAGTGCCTGACCAATGTCGTCAAGCACGCCGAAGCCCACCGCGCATGGGTGCGACTCGAGCACGCGCACGGCGTGCTGCGGGTCGAGGTCGGCGATGACGGGACCGGCGGCGCCGACCCGAACGGCGGTGGACTCGAGGGGGTGCGTCAGCGCCTTTCGGTGTTCGACGGCACGATCAGGGTGTCGAGTCCCCTCGAAGGACCCACCCTCATCACCATGGAGCTGCCGTGCGCATTGTCTTCGCAGAGGACCAAGCCCTCCTCCGGAAGGGCCTGACCCTGGTGCTGACCGACCTCGGGTACGAGGTCGTGGAGGTCGACAACGGACCCGCGCTGGTCGCGGCGCTGTCCGACCTTGACGTCGATGCCGCGGTCGTCGACGTCCGGCTTCCGCCGAGCCAGACGACCGAGGGACTTGCCGCCGCCATCGAGGCGCGTGAGGCCCGGCCGGGCCTGCCCGTGCTGGTCCTCAGCGCGATGGTCGAGCCGGAGTACGCCCGCAAGCTGCTGGCCGACGGCAGCGGTGCCGTCGGCTACCTGTTGAAGGACCGGGTGAGCGACCTCGACGAGTTCGTAGGGGCGATCCGGCAGGTGGTGGCCGGAGGCACGGTCCTCGACCCCGAGGTCGTCGCGGAGATGCTGCAGCAACCGGCCAACACCGGCCCGTTGGGGCGACTCACCCCTCGCGAGCAAGAGGTGCTGACGCTGATGGCCGAGGGCCGGTCCAACGCCGCGATCGCCGCCCGGCTCTACGTCTCCGAGAAGGCCGTCGGCAAGCACACCAACAGCATCTTCACCAAGCTCGACCTACCCGTCGCCCCCGACGACAACCGCCGGGTCCTCGCCGTCCTCGCCTGGCTTCAAAAATGACGTTGACCCGTCACAAACTTTGCGACGGGTCAACGGTGTTGCGCGTGAGTTTGCGACGGGTCAGCTGTCGCTGAAGAACGCGAGGATGCGCAGCAGGTTGGTGTAGATCCAGACCAGGCTCACGGTCATCGCGAACGCGGCCCGCCAGGACTCCCGCTCGGGGATGCCGTTGGCGATGCCCTGCTCGACGAAGTCGAAGTCCAGGATCAGCATGAAGACACCGAGCACCAGGCCGGCCACCGCGGTGAGCATGCCGAGGCCACTGACCCCGAACAGGCCGATCTCGGCGCCGAACAGGCTGAGCACCAGCTCCATCAGGCTCAGGCCGATCATTCCGAAGACCGCCGCGATGACGAACTTCCGGAACTTCGTGCCGACCTGGATGTTGAAGAACTTGTACGCCGCCAGGGTGCCGGCGAACGCAGCGAAGGTGCCGATGACGGCGCCAGTCACGACGTTGCCTTCGTACATGGAGTTGAACAGCTTGCTGATCGCGCCGAGGGCCACGCCCTCCAGGGCCGCGAAGGCCAGCACGAGTGCCGGGCTGATCACTCGCTTGAACGAGTTCACCATCGACAGGCCGAAGGCGCCGAGGCTACCGATGGTCATCGCCGCGAACAGCGGACCGAGGTCCTCACCCGTGGAGTCGAGCGTGATCTCCGGTGACAGGATCCAGGTCGCCATCGCGGTGAGGATCACCACGCCCAGCGTGACAGCGGTCTTCTGGACGACCGAGTCGATCGTCATCGGGCCCGTCGACGGCGGCGCCTGCGTGGGCTGGCCCGGGGCACCAGGCGTGCCGGTGCCCCACGTCGCGGGGTCGGCACCGTAGCCCTGGTACGTCGCGCCGTTGCCGGCGTACGTCTGGTTGCCATTGGCGTTGGTGCCACCGGCGTGGAACTCCTCCGAGCGGCGGAACACCGGGTTGTTGCTCTGCATGGTCTCCTCCTTGGAGGCCGAGGGTGACCGTCTCTCTGACGGCTCACCGACTGCGAAGCCAGTCTAGTCGGCTTCTGCAGGTTCAACGCCCGGGAGGCACCGGGCGTTCCCGCGTGCCTCCTCGCGAAATACAATGCAAGCGGACCCGGCCGGTAGCCTGCAAGGGCCATGCACGCTCCGCGACAGCCGACCTTCCGCGCTGACGTCCAGGGGCTCCGTGCGATCGCCGTGCTGACCGTGATCGCGGGCCATGCCGGTGTTCCGTTCCTCCCCGGCGGCTTCGTCGGCGTGGACGTCTTCTTCGTGATCTCCGGCTTCCTGATCTCCCAGCTGCTCTTCCGCGAGGTCGAGCGCAGCGGCAACTTGTCGATCCGCAACTTCTACGCCCGCCGGGCCCGCCGGATCCTGCCCGCCGCCACCCTGGTGACGATCGCCACAGTCGTCGCCTCGCTGCTCTGGCTCAGCGTCGTGGAGGCGCTCGACGTGGTCACCGACGCGGTGTGGGTGACGCTCTTCGCGGCCAACATCCACTTTGCCGCGGTCGGCACCGACTACTTCGCCCAGGAGGAGGGCCCCTCCCCGCTGCAGCACTACTGGTCGCTGTCGGTCGAGGAGCAGTTCTACCTCGTCTGGCCGCTGATCCTCGTGGGCTGCGTCTGGCTGGCCCGTCGCCGCAGCAGCCGCGGCGCCCGCGTCGAGAAGCAGTCGCTGCCGCGACACATCGTCTTCTGGGTCCTGGGCGGCCTCGGCCTGGCCTCTCTCGTGTACGGCGTCTGGCTCACCGAGGTGGACCCCGTGGCGGCGTACTTCTCGACCCCGGCCCGGGCTTGGGAGCTGGCCGTCGGCGCCCTCACCGCGCTGGTCGCCCATCGGGTCGCCTCGCGGCTCGGCTCGGTGCAGCGCGGCGCGCTGGCCGTCATCGGCCTGGCCGCGATCGCCTACGCCTGCGGGTGGTACGACTCCGGCACCGCGTTCCCCGGCTGGGCCGCCGTCGTACCCGTCGTCGGGTCGGCGTTGCTGCTGCTCGCCGGCGCCGGCGGACATGAGCGTGAGCCGCTGCCGATCCGGGCCATATCGGTGCCGCCGATGCGGGTCGTGGGCGACTGGTCCTACTCGCTATACCTGTGGCACTGGCCCCTGCTGATCATTCCCGAGGAGCGGCTGGGCCACGAGCTGAGCGTGCCGTTCACGATCTTCGTCGTTGCGCTCACCTTCGTGCTCGCCGGTCTGACCTACCGGTTCGTGGAGACACCGTTCCGCAGCCCGGTGCGGATGCCGCGACGGCGCGCGCTGTCGCTGTACCCCGCTTCGGTGCTGCTGGTCGTCGCCACCTGCGTGACCGGCTCGGTCTATGGGCACTGGAAGGCCGGCGAGTTCGGCGACCGGCCGGCGATCACGATGACCAACTTCGGGGTTCAGGACGAGTCCGACTACCAGCTCGACCAGGACCCGACGGTGGCTCTCGTGCAGGCGTCGGTGATCGCCGCCCGGCACGGCATGGCGATCCCCAGCGACCTCACCCCCGACATCCTGAAGCTGCGCGACGACGTCCCGGACGTCGGTGAGTGCGACTACACGCAGGACGTCCGCACTCTGTGTCCGCACGGCGATCCCGACGCGGACAAGTCGATCGTGGTGTTCGGCAACTCCCACGGGAAGATGTGGATCCCCGCGTTCGAGCGGATCGCCGAGCGGGAGGGCTATCGCACCTACTACCTGGTGAAGCCGAACTGCACGGCCACCCTCGTCGAGGTCGGTGACCTGGATGCCGCAAACGCCCCGTGGGACGAGTGCACGCAGTTCCGGGAGTGGGCACTCGACGAGATCGCCGAGCTGCATCCCGACCTGGTCGCCGTGTCGAGTAGCGGCCCCAACCCGGTCGTCTACGACGACGCCGGCAACGACTACCGCAGCGACGACCCGGAGTACGACGAGCTGGCACGGGCCGGCTACGAGGACCTCTTCGCCCGGCTCGACGAGACCGCGGACCAGACGGTGCTGATCCGCGACGTACCGAAGGCGGAGGAGGAGCCGGGACCGTGCCTGACGACCGGCTCGCCCAACCTCGGCGACTGCATGTTCACCCCGATCGAGGCCCAGGAGCACGACTCCGACGTCTCGGTCGAGGTCGCCGAGGAGACCGGCACCGACTACGTCGACCCGACCAGGTGGGTGTGCTGGGAGAACCGCTGTCCGGTGGTCATCGGCGACGTGCTCCCCTACCGCGACCGGGGCCACCTGACCACGATCTACTCCGAGTCGCTGGCCGACGAGCTCGGCAAGGAGATCGGGATCTGGTCGAAGTAGGGCCGGTCTGCTCAGCCGCGCCGCAGAACCCGCACGGTGACCACCCGGTCCGAGTCGGGAGTGACCAGGAGCCGGCTCCCGCCCCGACGTTCGGCATGTGCGTTCTCGACCTGCACCCGCCAGCCGCGTGGGTAGTGCAGCGGGCTCACGAAGATCTCGGTGGGCTCGTGGATGCCGCGGTCGGGGCGGTAGCGGTAGCGGAACGCCCCTGAATCGGTGTCGAAACGCATCGCCAGCGGCGTCCCGGCGGTCGCCTGGGCGTAGGTCCGCACGAGCGTGCGGACCTTGGCCCGCTTCACCGTCGAGAGCCGACGGTCGTCACGGAACAGCCCCTGGGCGTTGTCGGCGGTGGTCGGGTCGCGCCAGAACTTGTAGGCCCAGTGCGTCCAGCCCATCAGGTGCTCGTCGGCGACCGCGGCGTCGATCTGCAGCGCCCGGAGGTTGTCCGTTGCGCCCCACTCGCTCATCATCGGGACCGCCCGCATCCGGCGGGACTGGTCCAGCGCGTGAAGCTGCCGGTCGCGAGCGAACGACCAGCACTTCTCGACGTTGCCGATCGGCAGCCCCTGCGACTCGAAGAACACCTCGGGGCAGTAGCTGTGCCATGAGAACCCGAGCTGCGGCTCCCGCTCGGGCGCCGTGAAGAAGGTGTCGACCCGCTGGCCGCCGGCGAACTGCTGCGGCTCCCACCAGACGATGTTGCGGCGATCGATCCGGCGGATCGCCGCGGTGGCTCGCTCGAGGGCGGGCTGCAGCTCGCGGCGGTAGGAGCCGCGGCAGCCGTTGGTGAGGCAGGCCGGCCACTCGAGGCCCATCCACGGCTCGTTGATCAGGTCGTAGCCCATCAGGTAGGGCTGGTGCTGCCACCGCCGCGCGGCTACCTGCCAGGCCGCGACCCACCCGTCGAGCAGGCCGTGCTTGTTCGCCCAGAACTCGTCGAAGACCGTCGAGGTCTCCGGCGTCCAGTAGCCCAGCGGGAACGGCGCGGTGACCACCGGCAGCAGCTGGTACGGCGCCGGCCGGCGCATCGCCCACTCCGGGACGCCCTCGCCGCCGTACGTCTCGTGCCACTGGTCCTGGTGGGCATCCAGCTGCATCCAGATCTTCTGCTCGGCCAGCAGGTCCAGCACCCGCTGCCACCTGCGCAAGTAGGACGGGTCGGCCGTGCCGGGCTTGGTGGGGGTGAGGCCGGCCCACAGGGTGCCGATCCGGGCGCCGTTGAAGCCGTGCCGACGCAGCCAGCGGGCGTCGCGTGCCTGGAACCCGGTGACCGAGTTCGGCGGCACGTAGGGCTTGCGCTTGTAGACCAGGTTCAGGCCGTGGATGACCACCACACGCCCGTACTGGTCGACCAGCCAGCGGCCCTCGCGGTGGAGCTGGGGAGCTGTCCCTTCGGTGGCACCCGCTTCGGGAAGGGGGGCCGCCGCCAGCAGCGCAGCCACGACCGCCGCCACCAGCCTCCTGCGCATACCCGAGCCAACGAACCGGAGCCGAAATGGGAACGTGGCGCCCCGCAAAGTTCGCGGGGCGCCACGCCTTCGGATCAGTAGTTCGTGACCTCGACGTCGACGTCGGTCGTCGGGACGCAGAGCGCCCAGACCTCCAGCACGTTCTCGTCGTCCGCGTTGGGGGCCGCTCCGTCGCCGAAGTAGACCACCCAGCCGTCGAGCCGGTTCGGCTTCGGCAGGTTGGTGTTCCAGTCCATCCGACCCGGGAACGAGGAGGTGATGTCCTCGGTGTGGGTGCCGGCGCCCGGCACCTCGACCCGAGCCCCACCGGCGATCGCCGTGTACTTCTGGGACTCAACGTTGTCGTCGGCACAGGCGACGGTGGCGCGACCGCCACCACCGTCCACGTAGTTGGCAACCCGGTAGACGGCGCCGAACATGCCGTCCTTGCCGTCCTTGCCGTCCTGGCCCTTCTCGCCCTTGAGCTGGTTCTGGACCCCGTTGGTGAGGTCCTTCATCTTCAGCGACTCGTCCTGGACGTCGTTGCTGCGGATGGTGTTGTCCTGGATGTCTCCCGAGTCGATCTGGCCGGCGGCGAAGCCGGCACCTCCCGCGAGCACCGCCAGCACGGCGGCACCGCCGGCAACGGCCACGATGCGGCTGTTCAGGACACGCTTGATTCCCATGTGTTTCCCTCCATTGGATGTGGTCGCCACCCCGCCGCGAACCGGACGGCTCGGGTCTCTCGGGTGGTCCAGGCGGGACCATTCCATTCGCCGCCCGGAGTGCGCAGGAGAATCAGGGAAACGAGCAGAATCCCGACCGTTCGGTCATTTTCGAACGGCGCGCACCACGGTGTCCCGGACGATCGCCGGCCCCTCGGGAAGGGCCTGTTCGCGCGTCGGCGAGGCCTCCGTCACGACCTCCCAGGCCTCCGGATCCAGCAGCCCCACGACCTGGCCGGGCGTGAACATCAGCTGAGGGCCGTGCGACTGGCGTACGCCGGTGGCGACGTCGTCGGGATGGTGCCCCACCACGAGCAGGGAACCGCCGGGATCGACCAGGTCAGCCAGGCCCCGGTAGAACTCGTCGAACAGCAACGGCGGCGGCTGGAAGAAGAAGACCGACACCAGGTCGTAGCGGCCGGGCGCGGGTCCGCCGGCGACCAGGTCGTGGCGCAGGGTCTCGACCCGGTCGGCCACCCCCGCGTCGGCGGCGTGATCGCGCACCCGGGCCAGGGCCACCTCGGAGACGTCGAGTGCGGTGACCCGCCAGCCGCGGCCGGCGAGCCAGACGGCGTCGGCGCCCTCACCGCAGCCGACATCGAGCGCCCGCCCGGGCGAGAGGTCGGCGCCCTCCTCCACCAGACGCTGGTTGGGCCGGCCGCTCCAGATCCGATCGGACTCGGCGTAGCGGGCATCCCAGGTCTCCTGGGTGTACAACGTCTCGAGGTCGTAGTCGTGATCGTGGTCATGCTCGTGTGCCATGTGCCCCCGGTGGGGGTCGAACCCACACTGAGTCGCTTTTAAGGCGACGTCCTCTGCCGGTTGGGATACGGGGGCTACCCGACCATTCTCGCAAGGGCGGCCGCACGCCCGAGTACGTCGTCGGTCATCTCCTCGGTGAGCTTGCCGGTGAAGGTGTTCTGCTGGCTCGGGTGGTAGCAGCCGAGCAGCACGACGTCTCCGTGCGGCGCTCCCAGGGTGGCGGTGGCGCCGTGCCCGAACTTCGGCTTCGGGGCAGGGATCCCCCACCCCGCCAGCCGCAGCGAGCGGAGGGCGGCGTCCCAGCCGAACGAGCCGAGCGCGACGACGACGCGGACGTCGTCGCCCACCAGCGCCAGCTCGGCGTCCAGCCATCGGGCGCAGGTGTCCCGCTCTGTCACCGTCGGCTTGTTGAGCGGCGGCGCGCAGCGGACCGCGGCGATCATCCGGGTTTCCACGAGTTCCAGCCCGTCGTCGGCATGGACGCTGGTGGGCTGGTTGGCCAGACCTACGCGGTAGAGGCTGGCGAACAGCCAGTCCCCGCTGCGGTCACCGGTGAAGATCCGACCGGTCCGGTTCGCGCCGTGCGCGGCGGGCGCCAGCCCGATGATGAGCACCCTGGGCCGCCGGGCGCCGAAGCCGGTGATCGGCCGGCCCCAGTAGTCCTCGGTCGCGTACGCCGCGCGCTTCTCGCGCGCGACCCGCTCCCGCCACTCGACCAGCCTGGGGCAGGCGCGGCACTCGACGACCTGCGCGTCGAGCAGCGCCAGCGGGTCAGTCAGGGGGCGGGCTGGATCGAGGTGTCGCGGCGTACCTTGTCGGCGGCCGTTGAAGCGGCGTCGGTGACCTTGTCCTTGGCCACCTCGGCTGCGTGGGCGGCCTGGCTCGCCACTGCGCCCTGTGCCTTCTGGCTGGCGGACTGCACCCTCGGGTCGCGGGCGACCTTCTGGGCGCCGGTCTTGATCTGCTCGTAGCGTTCGCGCCCGGCGCGGGCGCCCAGGACGTATCCGACCGCCGCAGCGGCAAGCAACTGCATCTTCTTCATGGCTCGGCTCCTTGGATTGGGGTGATCAGCGCCGACGACGCCAGACTACGAGAGCGGCGATGGCGGCGATGGCGAGGGCGCCGAGCAACGCTGGGTTCTGGCGCAGCTCAGCGGCCTTGTGCTTCGCGTGCGTCTTGATGTCGAGCTTGGCATGCAGCGCGTCCACGGTGTGCGCGAGCTCCTCGCGCTGCTGGGCGATCTGACGCTCCAGCTCGTCCTGCGACTGCGGCGGCGGTGTGCGGGTCATGGGTGGGTCCCCTTCAACGTCGCGACGTCTTCCTTCACCCCGGCGATGGCTTGCTCCGGGGCCGGCGGAGTGGCCTCGCCGATCTCCTTCTTACCCGCCAGCGCTGCGATGCCCGCCGCGACGAGCAGCACCGCCGCAACCACGAGCGCGGCGGCCCAGGCCGGCAACACCAGGTCGAGGGCCAGGATCCCGGCAGCGACGAACGTCCCGAGTGCGAAGAGCCCGATGATGCCCGCAACGCTGAAGAGCCCGACGCCGAGCCCGGCTGCCTTGCCCTTCTCGGTCAGCTCCGCTTGGGCCAGCCGCATCTCGCTGCGGACCAGCTCGGGCACCTGCTCGGCGAGCCGGTGCACGATCGCGCCCAACGGTTCGTCCGCAGGTGGAGACGTCGAGGGATCCGTCATGCGATCAGGTATCCGCAGCCGGGCCCAGGCAAACGGTCCGCGATGCCCTCAGGGGCGGACCAGCGACCAGGCGATCCCGTCGAGAATGTCGGACTCGGAGGTCACCATCGTGTCCGGGCGCACGCGGCGGAGCACCCGCGAGAGGATCATCGCCCCGGCGTCGATGACGTCGGCCCGCCCGGGATGGAGGTAGGGGAGGTCCAGGCGGCGCGCGACCGGCATCGCCACGATCCGGTCCACCATCGCGTGCACGTCCTCGACCCTCAGCACCTGCTGGTCGATGGCATCCCGGTCGTACGCCGGCAGGTCGAGCACCCCAGCCGCGACGGTAGTGACGGTGCCGGCGATCCCGACCACCGTGGCCGCCGATGCCGGGTCGACGGAGCAGGCGTCGAGGGCGGCCTCGATGTCGGCGACGCAGGCCGTGACCTGCTCCTCGGTGGGCGGGTCGTCGCGCAGGTGACGCTCGTGCAACCGCACCGACCCGATGTCCATCGAGTCGGCCTCCTGCGGCTCGGTGTCGCCCAGGATCAGCTCGGTCGACCCGCCGCCGACGTCGATCACCAGCACCGGCAGCACCGGCGCCGTCGCCAGGTGGCGGACCGCGCCCTCGAACGCCAGCGCGGCCTCCTCTGCGCCGCTGAGCACCTCCGGCCGCACCCCGAGCCGGGCGTGGACGCCGTCGGAGAAGACCTGGGCATTGGCGGCGTCGCGGGTCGCGGAGGTGGCGCAGAACCGGATCCGGTCGGCACCGTGCGCCTCGACCAGGGCGGCGTACTCGTCGATCGCGACGAAGGTCCGGCCCAGCGCCTCGTCGGCCAGCCGCCCGGTGCGGTCGACGTCCTGCCCGAGCCGGACCATCCGGATCTCACGAACTGCGACGTGCGGAAGCTCGCCGATCAGCAGCTTGATCGTGTTGGTGCCGCAGTCGATGGCCGCGACGGGTTTCGAGGCTCGCGGAGACTCGGATTGAGGCGGCGAGGGACGAGCCATCTCGAAATCTCGCACCTCAACCAGCGTAGGGAACGCAGGGGCCGGAGGCCCACCACTGCCCGAGTCGGTCGAGCACCTCGTCGCCGAGCGGATTGACGCCACGTCCTGCAGCCAGCGAGTGGGCGGCGAGCACGTGCAGGCATTTCACCCGGTCGGGCATCCCTCCCGCAGAGATCCCCTCGATCTCGGGCACCTCGCCGAGCCCGGCCCGGACCTCCAGGTAGGCCTCGTGCGCCCGCTGGTACGCCGCGGCGAGCTCCGGGTCCTCGCCGAGCCGGGCCTGCATCTCCTTCATCAGGCCCGAGCCCTCGAGGGTGCCGATCAAGGACGCCGCCCGCGGGCAGGTGAGGTAGAAGGTCGTGGGGAACGGCGTGCCGTTCGGCAGCCGCGGCTCGGTGGTCACCACGTCGGGGTTGCCGCACGGGCAGCGGTGCCCGACGTCGTGGATGGCCCGGGGTGGCCGGCCGAGCTGCCGCTCGATCACCGCTTCGTCCTCGGGCGCGATCATCGCCCCACCACCCTCAGTCCGGCTGCTGGTCGGAGCCGTCGATCTTCCGCAGCGGGACCGGTGGGGCCTGGGTCGGCGGGTGGCCGGCGAGCTTCACGGAGTCCCAAGCGTCGTCGTACCACGCCCGCTTCTCCTGCGGGGCGATCGAGTCCGGGTCGGTCAGCTCCGCCTCGCTCTGCAGCGGCTCGCCGTCGTCGCCGAGCACCACGAACGGCGTGTCTCCGGGCTTGACGTACCCGAATCGCTCGCGCGCCTGCTGGCTGACGTAGGCGGGGTCCTCCCACCTCTGCTTCTCCTGCTCCAGCTCGTCGATGCTGGCCTGGCGCTCCGCGATCGTCGCCTTCAGCTCGACGATGTGCGAACGCTGCTCCAGGTAGGCCCGCAGCGACGATGCGTAGGAGACCGCGAGCACGGCCAGCACCATCACCAGGATCGCGGCGCGGCCGGTCAACCGCGGTCGCAGGCGACGCTCCGACTTCTGCGGCGGACGGCCGGCAACGGGGGTGGCGGGCGTAGCCGGTGCCGGTCGACCAGTGCGTACGGCGCGCGCGGCGCGCCCCGGCCCGGCGCGTCCCCGGGGCCGGGACCCGCGCGGCGTACGTCGCTGGTCCGGCATGGGACCTAGGGTCCCTCAGACGGAGTACCTCGGGAACGCCGACACACCGGCGTACCTCGCCGCGTCGCCCAGCTCGTCCTCGATCCGGAGCAGCTGGTTGTACTTCGCGGTGCGGTCGGAGCGGGCCGGTGCCCCCGACTTGATCTGGCCGCAGTTGGTCGCCACCGCCAGGTCGGCGATCGTGGTGTCCTCGGTCTCGCCGGAGCGGTGGCTCATCATGCAGCGCAGCCCGTTGCGGTGCGCGAGCTCCACGGAGTCGAGGGTCTCGGTCAACGTGCCGATCTGGTTCACCTTGACCAGCAGGGCGTTGGCCTGCCCCCCGTCGATGCCGCGCTGCAACCGCTCGACGTTGGTGACGAACAGGTCGTCGCCGACCAGCTGGGTGCGAGCGCCGAGCCGGTCGGTGATCGCCTTCCAGCCGTCCCAGTCCTCCTCGTCGAGCGGGTCCTCGATGCTGACGATGGGGTACGCCGAGACGAGTTCCTCGTAGTAGTCGGTCATCTCCTCGGCGGTCTTGGCGGCGCCCTCGAACGTGTAGGTCGCGCCCTCGCAGAACTCCGACGCCGCCACGTCGAGCGCGAGCCCGAAGTCCTTGCCGAGCTCGTAGCCGGCCTTCTCGATCGCCTCGGCGATCAGGTCGAGGGCCGCGCGGTTGCTCTCCAGGTCGGGCGCGAAGCCGCCCTCGTCTCCGACACCGGTCGACAGGCCGCGGCTCTTGAGCACGCCCTTGAGCGAGTGGTAGACCTCGGCGCCGGTGCGGATCGCGTCGCGGAACGTGGCGGCGCCGATCGGCGCGATCATGAACTCCTGGACGTCGACGTTGGTGTCGGCGTGCGCGCCGCCGTTGAGGATGTTCATCATCGGGACCGGCAGCAGGTGGGCGTTGGGCCCGCCGACGTAGCGGTAGAGCGGGAGCCGCGCTGCGTCGGCAGCCGCGCGGGCGACGGCGAGCGAGGCGCCCAGGATCGCGTTGGCGCCGAGCGTGGCCTTGTTGGGGGTGGCGTCCAGCTCGAGCATCGTCTGGTCGACGAGCCGCTGGTCGTCGGCCTCGAGGCCCTCGATGGCCGGCCCGATCTTCTGCACCACCTGCTCCACGGCCTTCGCGACACCCTTGCCGAGGAAGCGGTCACCGCCGTCGCGCAGCTCCACCGCCTCGAACTGGCCGGTCGACGCGCCGCTGGGCACCGCTGCCCGGGCGAACGTCCCGTCGTCGAGCAGGACCTCGACCTCGACGGTGGGGTTGCCGCGCGAGTCGAGGATCTCGCGGGCGCCGACGGCTTCGATCGATGCCACGTGTCTGGTGCTCCTGGTGAGGTGGGGACGGTGCTTGACAGCCTAGTGCCGCCGGTTGGCGCCGGACGCCTACCCCGCGAGGTCCGCGGCGAAGGCGGCCGCCGCGCGGGTGAGCGCGGGCACGGCTCGTCTCTCGAGGTCCTCGGTCATCCGCGGCGCGGGCCCGGAGACCGACAGGGCCAGCGGGAGCGGTGCGTCGTCGAGGGCGACAGCCACGCACCGCACGCCGATCGCCTGCTCACCGTCGTCGACGGCATAGCCGTCGGTGCGTACGTCGACCAGGGCAGCATCCAGCCCCTCCGGAGTGGTGATCGTGTGCTCGGTGTGGGCCGTCAGACCGGTTCGCGCGACAAGCGCGAGTACGTCGGCGTCCGGCAGACGGGCAAGCAGCGCCTTGCCGACCGCTGTGCAGTGCGGGTCCACGCTCCGGCCCACCTCGGTGAACATCCGCATCGAGTGGCGCGACGGCACCTGGGCGACGTAGACGATCCGGTCGCCGTCGAGCATCGCGAGGTTGGCGGTCTCGCCGAGCTCGTCGACCAGCGAGGTGAGGTGCGGGATCGCCCACCGCGACACCATCCGGCTGGCGCGCTCGCCGAGCCGGATCAGCCGGGGCGCCAGGGAGTACTCCTTAGCCTCCCCGGAGCGCACGTAACCGAGCGAGGTGAGCGTGCCGATCAGGCGGTGCACAGTTGTGAGCGGGAGCCCGGTGCGCACAGAGAGCCGGGAGAGGCCCATGGGGCCATGCTCGGCCAGCACCTCCAACACCTTGAAGGCCCGGGAGATCGACTGCACGCCTCCGCGGGGCTCGGGTTCGGAATCCGTTGAGTTCATGCGTCCGACCCCCTCACCGTTGACCGCCCACGCCGAATCGGAATAGCCTTCCTGATTGTAGAAGGTGACTTCCACATCGTGGAAGTGACCGTAGTGTCTCGGGTGGTCGTCGACAGGACCGGGCCTCAGCGGCGCCCGAGCAATCGCTCCGGGCCCGGCACCTAGGAGACGCCATGAGCGAGCGGACCAGCGCCCGCGGCACGGCCGAAGCACCCGAGATACCGGACAAGTACGTCCCGGCTGTCAAGTACACCGACCTCCCCGAGGCTCTCCCGATGAAGCGGGTGATCGGGCCGAGCGTCCTGCTGCTCGCCGGCGCGATCGGGTCCGGCGAGTACGTCCTGTGGCCCAACATCACCGCTCAGGTGGGGCTGGCCCTGGTCTGGCTCACCGTCCTGGGGGTGCTGACGCAGTACTTCCTCAACATGGAGATCGAGCGCTACACCCTCGCCACCGGCGAGACAGCGGTGACCGGGTTCACCCGGCTCTGGAAGCCGTGGGGCGTGCTGTTCATCGTGATGGCGGTGGGCGCCTGGATGTGGCCGGGTTGGGCCACGGGCGGCACCACCACGCTGAGCTTCGCGCTGGGCTTCTCCGAGGACCTGATCCCCTACGTCACCATCGGGGTGCTCGATCCTGATCGGCGCGGTGCTCACCGTCTCGCCGATCGTCTACCGCACCGTGGAGAAGATCCAGTTCTTCATGGTCGCGCTGATCGTGCTGTTCCTGATCTACACGATCCTCTTCCTGCTGGGGGCACCCGGGTTCGAGGCACTGGGCCGAGGCTTCGTCGAGGTCGACAAGATCCCCGACGCCGTCTCGGAGATCCCCGTTGCGGCGCTGCTCGGCGCGATCGCGTTCGCCGGCGCGGGCGGGGTGATGAACCTCGTGCAGTCCAACTGGGTGCGCGACAAGGGCCTCGGCATGGGCGCGAAGATGCCGCGGGTGGTCTCGCCGTTCACCGGCGAGGAGAGCGCCGCTCCGACAACCGGCTACTTCTTCCGCCGCGACGAGGAGAACATGCGTCGCTGGAACGAGTGGTGGAAGGTCGCCAACCGCGAGCAGTTCGTGACGTTCTTCGTCATCGGCGCGATCGCCCTGCTGACGTTCATGACGCTGACCTTCGTCACGATCGGGACCACCGGCGAGGAGAGCTTCGACTTCATCCAGGTGGAGGGCGAGGCGCTGAAGGCGTCGGAGGGCGCCTGGCTGGGCACCGTGTTCTGGCTGATCGGCAGCGTCGTGCTGTACTCCACCAACCTGACCGTGCTCGACATGGTCGCCCGGCTCACCGCCGACGTGCTCAAGACCGGCGCCCTGCGCGACAACGAACGCTGGAGCGAGAGCCGGTTGTACTTCGCCACCGTCTGGCTGATGATCCTGATCGGCTCGGTGATCCTGCTCTCCGGGGTCACCCAGCCGCTGGTGCTGCTGGTGATCGCCGCCGCGCTCAACGGCGTGGTGATGTTCATCTACTCGTGCCTGCTGATCCAGCTCAACCGCGGCGTGCTGCCGCGCGAGATCGGCCTCCGCGGCGGGCGGTTCGCGATGATCATCTGGGCCGTGCTGTTCTACGGCGTCTTCTCGGTCATCCTGCTGATCGACCAGGGCAAGCAGCTGTTCGGCTGACAGCGGACCCGGTCCTCGACTGGTTACCCGACGGAGCCGGTGTCGGTGCCCATGCCCTGCCACCACACCAGGCGGTCGTGCGGCCCGGCACTCGCGATCGCGGAGTCGACGACCGCCGCGTTGGCGCCCGGCAGCCGGCGTACTCGCTCCCAGATCGCCTCGCGCATGGCGTCGAACGGCACCCTCAGGTCGCCGTGCACGCCGGTGAACAGCACCGTCTCCCAGCTCTGGGAGGGCGCCCGAACCAGGGTGACCTGACGCAGCGAGTCCCACGAGATGCGGGTTCCGCCTCCGTGGGGCTCCACCCGTTCGAGGCCGTCGTCGTCCGCCAGGAAGGCGGTCCCCGTGGGCGGTGTGCCGAGCGCGGCCTCGGCTTCCAGCGAGAGTGTGTGCGGCCGCACCCGGGCGCGTTCGCCGTCCGGCAGCCCCAGCACCCGCTCCTTCCTCGTCCCCTCGGTCAGGGTGACCCGGGCCCGGGGCCACTCCTCGACCACCTCTTCGGCGCGGTCCGGATGCGTGCGCCCACCGAGGAGCGCCCAGACGCGAGTCGGGCCGATCGCCAGGATCGTCCGGCTCGGCAGTCCGGCGGACTCGGCGTCCCGAATGGTCAGCAGCGCGCCGTACTGCAACGGCTCGTCGCACAGGTGCTGCGCGTGCGTCACGATCCGGGCGCCGTTGCGGCGATGGCCGCGCTCCTTGCGGGCGGCGAGACCGCGCAGTGTCTCGCCCGTTCGCGGGTCGAGAAGAGGCACGTCGGGAGGCTACTCCCGGGGGACGCCCCCGGGCCGGTGAAGGGTGCGCTCCACCGACCCGGGGACGACCTAACTAAATCATAGTGACTTACTTGACTACTGCGCGAACCCACCGCGTTCCTCGGCCTTGATCCGCTCCCACAGCTCGTCGATCGCGACCGCGTCGAGCGGCGGGTCGTCAGGCGACCGGCCGATCGACGCGGGATCGAACACGTGCGGGTTGCGGCGCCGCATCTTCTCGGTGATCCCGCGGGCCACGTCGTCGAGGGTGAACTCCCCCGCCTGCTCGGCGATCACGGCGTGGAAGACCACCTGCAGCAGCACGTCGCCGAGCTCCTCACGCATGTGTGCGATGTCGCCGGAGCCGATCGCCTCCACCAGCTCCGCGGTCTCCTCCTCCAGGAACGGGACCAGCGACTCGTGGGTCTGCCCGGCCTTCCAGGCGCACTCGGTACGCAGCCGCCGCATCACCTCGACGAACTCCGAGACGGCGTCACCGGGCACTGGAATCAGCCGCAGCGCTGGGATTCCGGCAGCGAGGCGGCGTACGCCGGATCCTTGGCCAGCGGGTCCTCTGCGGCCCCGAGGGCGTCGCGCGCGAAGTCGCTCACCGCGATGGAGATGTCGTCGCGGGTGGTCACCACGCCCTCGCTGGAGTCGCCGATCTCCATGCCGGAGTAGCGCGGGTTGGTCGTGATCGGGTGATCTTCCTGCCACTGCTGGGCGATCTCGAGCCCCCGCGCGAAACCCTGCTGGCCGTCGGGGTCGTCGGACTCGCTGATGCCGAGCTCCTGGCGACCCACCTGGATCAGGATGTCCACGAAGTAGCCGGTGCTGGACAGGCTGACGATCACCCGGTCGACCAGGTCCTCGTCGAGGCCCTCGAGCTGGCCGCGGATGTCTTCCTGCGCGTTGTCGTAGAACTGACCGGACTCGACGTCGTACTCCTCGGCCAGCTGGTCCGCGACCTCGCGCAGCACCTCTCCCTGGAGGGCCAGGTCACGGACCCGGGCGCCCGACACCGGCTGGTCACCTTCACCGGCCAGCTCTCCCAGCACCTCGCAGCGGTCCTCGGTCGCCTGCTCCACGTCGGCCTGGCTGATCGTGGTGTCGGCGAACTCCGCCGCGACGCCGGGCTGCACGCCCCTGTCGGCGACGCCGCAGCCCGAGAGCAGGCCCGCGGCCACGACTCCGACTGTCGCGGCGGTGAGGCGGGCGCGGGGGATGGTTCTCACACTGACTCCTTGCTGGGCTCGACCGGGGGGTCGATCACACTGTCGATGACCCCGCGCGCCCATTCAAGCAGGGCGATACCAGTGATCGGACGGCCGGTCGCGCCGGGCGTTCCGGGCCGGGGCACCAGGATCGTCTCGACCGGCGCCTTGACGATCGACTTCGGGTAGAGGCGGTTCAGCCTGACCACCCGCGACTCCGGCAGGGTCACGGGCGCGAAGCGGACGTTGCGGCCGGCGATGGTCACCTCACCGATCCCGGCCTGGCGGGCGCGGGCCCGGAACCTGGCCACCAGTTGCAGAGACACGACCTCCTGCGGAGGCTCGCCGTACCGGTCGACCATCTCCTCGGCGATCACGTCGATGTCGGCGTCGGTGCGGACCTCGGCCAGCCGCTTGTACATCTCCAGCCGCAGCCGTTCGCTGGGGATGTAGTCGTGCGGCAGGTGGGCGTCGACCGGCAGCTCTATCCGCACCTCGTCGAGCTCGGGGGACTTGTCACCGCGGAAGTCCTGGACCGCCTCGCCGACCAGGCGGACGTACAGGTCGAATCCGACGTCGGCGATGTGGCCCGACTGCTCGCCGCCGAGCAGGTTGCCGGCGCCGCGGATCTCCAGGTCCTTCATCGCGATCGCCATGCCGCCGCCGAGGTCGGAGTGCTGGGCCAGGGTGGCCAGTCGCTCGTGCGCCGTCTCGGTGAGCGGCTTCTCGGTGGGGTAGAGGAAGTAGCCGTAGGCACGCTCACGGCTGCGGCCGACCCGGCCGCGGAGCTGGTGCAGCTGGCTGAGCCCGAGGGTGTCGGCGCGCTCGATGATCATGGTGTTGGCGTTGGACACGTCGAGGCCCGACTCGACGATCGTGGTGCACACGAGCACGTCGAAGTGCTTCTCCCAGAAGTCCAGCATCACCTGCTCGAGCTGGTGCTCCCCCATCTGCCCGTGCGCGACCGCGATCCGTGCCTCGGGCACCAGCTCGCGCAGCCGGGCTGCGGCCTTCTCGATCGACTGCACCCGGTTGTGGATGTAGAAGACCTGGCCGTCGCGCAGCAGCTCGCGGCGTACGGCGGCAACCACCTGACGGTCCTCGTAGCCGCCGACGTAGGTCAGCACCGGGTGCCGCTCCTCGGGCGGGGTGGTGATCGTGGACATCTCGCGGATACCGGTGACCGCCATCTCCAGGGTTCGCGGGATCGGCGTGGCCGACATCGAGAGCACATCGACCGAGGTGCGCAGCCGCTTCATCTGCTCCTTGTGCTCGACGCCGAAGCGCTGCTCCTCGTCGACGACGATCAGGCCGAGGTCCTTCATCCGGATGTCGGGGTGGAGCAGCCGGTGGGTGCCGACCACGATGTCGACACTCCCCTCCGCGAGACCCTCGACCACCTCGCGCGCCTCCTTGTCGGTCTGGAACCGGCTCAGCGCCTTCACCACGACCGGGAACCCGCTCATCCGCTCCGTGAACGTGCTCAGGTGCTGGGTGACCAGCAGGGTGGTCGGCACCAGCACGGCGACCTGCTTGCCGTCCTGCACGGCCTTGAACGCCGCGCGCACCGCGATCTCGGTCTTGCCGTAGCCGACGTCGCCGCAGACCAGCCGGTCCATCGGCACGGTGAGACGCATGTCGGCCTTCACCTCGTCGACCGTCGTCAGCTGGTCGGGCGTCTCGGCGAACGGGAACGCGTCCTCGAGCTCGCGCTGCCAGGGCGTGTCCGGGCCGAACGCGAACCCCTGGGTGGCCTGGCGCGCGGCGTACAGCTTGATCAGCTCGGCGGCGATCTCGCGGACCGCCTTGCGGGCCCGGCCCTTGCGCTTGGCCCAGTCGGCGCCGCCGAGCCGGTCCAGGCTGGGCTGCTCGCCGCCGACGTAGCGGGTCACCTGGTCGAGGGCGTCGGCCGGCACGTAGAGCCGGTCGGGGGGTCCGCCACGCTTGGAGGCGCCGTACTCGAGGACGAGGTACTCGCGGGTGGCCCCCTGCACCTCGCGCTGCCTCATCTCCACGAAGCGGCCGACGCCGTGCTGCTCGTGGACGACGTAGTCGCCGGGGCTCAGCTCCAGCGGGTCGATCTGCCGCTTGCGGCGCGTGGGCATCTTGCGCATGTCGCGGGTCGAGGCCCGCTGCCCGGAGATGTCCTCGCCGGTGAGCACCGCGACCCGGTGGGTGTCGTCGACCAGGCCGTTGGCCAACGCACCGCAGGTCACCTCGACCACGCCGGCCGGGCCGGTCGCCTCGAGCTGCTCGACCAGGCGGGCAGGTACGTCGCGCTCGCCCAGCGCCTCGACCATCCGCTCGGCGGGCCCGTGGCCGGGGTGCACGACCACGACCCGGTAGTCGTCGGCGCGCCACCGCTGGACGTCTGCGATCGCAGCGTCGACGTCGCCGCGGTAGTGCGGCGCGGGCTTGGCGGACAGTGCCCCTGCCTCCGGCGCCCCCTCCTCGACGTCCAGGCCGAACGGACTCAGCGACCACCAGGAGTGGTCCCGGTCGAGGGCGTGGGTGCGCACGTCGCCGAGCTCGCGGTACGACGCCGCGCCCAGGTCGATCGGAGCGGTGCCGCCGCCGGCGGCGGCCGCCCAGCTCGCGCCGAGAAACTCCTCGCTGGTGGCCACCAGGTCGTGGGCCCGTGCCCGGGCCCGCTCGGGATCGAGGACCAGCACCTGCGTGTCGGATGGCATCAGGTCGACGAGCAGCTCCATCTCGTCCACGAGAGCGGGCGCGAGTGACTCCATCCCCTCCACGGCGATGCCTGCGGCGATCTTGTCGGTCAGCTCGAGCAGCTGGGGGTGCGCGGCACCGAGCTCGGCAGCCCGCCGGCGTACGTCTTCGGTGAGCAGCAGCTCTCGACACGGCGGCGCCCACAGCCGGTCGAGCTTGTCCAGCGTGCGCTGGTCGGCGACCGCGAACGAGCGGATCTCCTCGACGTCGTCGCCCCAGAACTCCACCCGCAGCGGGTGCTCCTCGGTCGGCGGGAAGACGTCGACGATTCCGCCCCGGACCGCGAACTCGCCGCGCTTCTCGACCAGGTCGACGCGCGTGTACGCCGCGTCGGACAGCCGGCGTACGACGTCGTCGAGGTCGGCGGGGCGGCCCACGGAGAGCTCGACCGGATCGAGGTCGCCGAGACCCTTCACCTGCGGCTGGAGGATCGACCGGACCGGCGCGACGACCACGGACAGCGGTCCGTTGGCCGCGTCCGATCCGGGGTGCCGCAGCCGGCGCAGCACTGCCAGCCGCCGGCCCACGGTGTCGCTGCGGGGGCTGAGCCTCTCGTGCGGGAGGGTCTCCCAGCTCGGGTAGTAGCCGACCGTGGTGGGCTCGACCAGGTCGGCCAGCTCGGCGACGAGATCTTCTGCCTCCCGCGAGGTGGCGGTGACGGCGAGCACCGGACGGCCGGCCCGCACCAGCCCCGCCACCATGAAGGGACGGAGCGCCATCGGTCCGGTCAGATCCAGCGTCCGCACCCCCGCCGAGCGCGCGTCGGCCATCGCCTCGCGCAGCGCGGGGTCGGCGAGGACGGCGTCGGTGAGACCGGCGAGCGGCACGGGTGCTCCTGTGACTGGTGCGGGCTGCGGACAACACGGCAGCCCCCGGTCAGGAATGACGGGGGGTGCGGGTCCCACCCTATGTTGGGGGCGTGAACCGCCGAAGGTGGCTCCCACCCCTGGCCGTGGTCCTGATCGCCTCCGTGGGCTGCGCCGCGGAGCGGGAACCGCCCGACTCCGCTCCGGCCCCGGCATCGCCGGGTACGCCGACGCGCGCGGCGCCGTCACCGGACCCCGCTCCGGACTCGTCCGCGCCGCGACTGCGCCGGGCCCGCACGGCGGGCGAGCTGGCCCGGCAGGTCGTGGTCGCCGAGCGCGCGATCGCCGATCCGGGCACCCCGCCGCAGACGCTCGCGGCCGCCGGCCGGCTCCAGCAGCTGGCCTACCGGGTGCTCGGCTCCCGCCCGGCCTGGGACCGGAAGGTGCTGCGGGGCGTGCCCGAGAGGCTGGTGCCGGTGGTGGCCGCGAACGTCGCGTCGCGGCGGGAGTTCCGGTCCATGCACGATGACCTCAGCCCCACCCTGCCGGCCTGGCGGATCGTCCGGCCGGCGCCCGCGCGCGACCTGCTCCGCTTCTACCGCGCGGCCCAGCGCGAGTTCGGCGTCGGCTGGGAGTACCTCGCCGCGATCAACCTCGTCGAGACCGGCATGGGCCGGATCCGCGGCACCTCGGTCGCGGGAGCGCAGGGGCCGATGCAGTTCATCCCGTCCACCTGGGCACGCTGGGGTCGGGGCGACATCAACTCACCGCGCGACGCGATCCTGGCCGCCGCGCGCTACCTGGCGGCCAACGGCTTCACCCGCCGCGGCGGCATCCCCGGCGCGCTGTGGCGCTACAACAACCACACGGCGTACGTCCGCGGCGTCACCTTTCTCGCCCGGCGCATGGAGCGCGACCCACGGGCATTCCTCGGGTACTACCACTGGCAGGTCTACTACCTCACGACCGAGGGCGACGTGCTGCTGCCGGAGGGCTACGAGTCCCGCCGGCCGATCCCGGCCAAACGATGGCTGGAGCGGCACCCGCAGCCCTGAACTACCCGATCCTGGGGATTCTTCCGCCGCCCGTGCTTCCTAGCCTCGGAGGTAACCGCGAGGGAGGCGGCATGAGACGCACCGTGCCCGGAGCACGCACCCTGCTCGTCGTACTGCCGCTGGTCCTAGCGACGCTCGGCATACCCACCACAGCGGCCAACGCCGCGTCGCCACCGGGCACGCCGTACAGCTGGGGTGGGAACGTGTTCGGCGAGCTCGGCAACGGGAACATGACCCCGCGCCGCACCGCTGGCGTGGTCAACGGGCTGACCGACGTCGTCGACGTGCACGCCGGCCGGGAGCACGTGGTCGCGCTCCGCGAGAACGGGACCGTGGTCACCTGGGGCAGCAACGCGATGGGTCAGCTCGGCATCGGGGTCAACGGCGGCACCCGGTCGAGCCCGGTGGCGGTGCCCACCCTGAGCAACGTGACGATGGTGTCCACCGGGCACTACCACTCGCTGGCCCTGCTGGCCGACGGCTCGGTGTGGACCTGGGGCTACAACTTCGCCGGCCAGCTCGGCGACGGCACCCTCACCAGTCGCAACCGGCCGGTGAAGGTCTCCGGCACTCGGACCTACAAGTACGTCGCCGCCGGGCGCGACATGAGCTACGCCGTCGCGACCGACGGGACAGTCTGGGCCTTTGGACTCAACGGCGACGGCCAGCTCGGCGACGGCACCACCACGAACCGATCGACGCCGGTGCGGGTCGGCACGCTCACCAACATCGTCCAGGTCGCCGGCGGCCGGGACCACGGACTCGCCGTACGCGACGACGGGACGGTGTGGGCGTGGGGCTGGAACGCCTACGGCCAGGTCGGTGACGGGACGCTCACCGACCGGCTGACCCCGGTCCAGGTGACCACCGGCGTGTCGATGGTCGCGGCCGGTGCGCACCACTCGCTCGGCCTGCGGACCAACGGCCAGGTGGCCTCCTGGGGCCGCAACTACCGCAACGAGCTCGGCGACGGCACCACCACTCAGCGCACCCGTCCGGTGACCGTGCTCGGGGTCGCCAACGCCATCTACATCGGCTCCGGCCGTGACCACGGCCTCGCCGTGATCGCGGGCGGCACGGTCCGGGCATGGGGTCACAACAGCTCGGGCCAGCTGGGCGACGGGACCCTCACCAGCCGTCCCTCGTCCATCCTGGTGCCCGGGGTCGCCGACGCGACGCGGGTGACCGGCGGGGCGGAGTACTCCGTGGCGCTCACCGCCGACGACGTAGGACCGCCCGTCAACCAGCCACCGACCGCGCGCGCCACCGCCGACTGCGACCTGCTGTCCTGCGACTTCTTCGGCACCACGTCGACCGATCCCGACGGCGTCGTCGAGGAGTACGAGTGGAACTTCGGGGACGGGAACACAGCCACCGGGCCCACGCCGAACCACGTGTACGCCGCAGCCGGCACGTACGGCGTCACCCTCACCGTCACCGACGACGACGACGCCACCGACGACACCACCCTGCAGGTCAACGTCAGCACGCCACCGACCGGCGACGCCGCGGAGTTCCGTGCCGCGGCGGGGTCGAGCCGCAACTCCGCCAGCACGAGCGTCGTGGTGCCGGCATCGGTGCAGACCGGCGACGTCCTGGTCATGTTCGTCTCGACCAACCGCGCCGCCACGGTCAGCACACCGACGGGCTGGACCCTCCTGGGCACCCGCTCCGACGGGACCGACGTGCGGTCATTGGCATTCACGCGCAAGGCGGTGGCGGGGACGCCGGGCTCGACCGTGAGCCTCACGCTCGACGCGCAGAGCAAGGTCGATCTCAGCCTGGTCGCCTACTCCGGCGGGGGCGCCGTCGCGGCGTCGGTCTCCGCGGCCGAGGCGGGCACCTCAACCGCACACACCGCTCCGGCAGCGGCCGTGTCGACGCCCGGGTCCCGAGTGGTCCACTACTGGGTCACGAAGGTCAACTCCACGGTGACCTGGACCCACGGGAGCGACGTACGACGTGCCACGGCGAACGGCAGCGGTAGCGGTCAGGTCTGTTCGGTCACCGCCGACGCCGGCCCGGCACCCGCCGGCACCTGGCCGGCGCAGGCCGCGATCGCGAGCGTCTCCTCCGCCAAGGCGGTCATGTGGACCGTGGTGGTCGCGCCGGGCTGAGCCCGCCAGCGGGGGTCCTGCGATGGCGGTGGCTGAGATCACCGTTGACCTCTACCTCGCTTGAACTTCTACGGTGTGACGGCAGCAGCCACCACGCCTAGGAGACACCGCGCATGACGACCCCGCCCACCTCCGACGCCGAGCTCGCCGCGCAGCCGGCCGCGTACTGGACCGGAGTGGCCTACGAGGCCCTGATCTCGTTCACCCGAGCCCGGCAGGCCGAGCTCGGTTTCACCCAGCCCCAGTTCTGGCTGCTGCGCAACCTGTCCGAGCACGACATCTCACCGGACGGCCACGGCATGACCATCCCCGAGCTCCAGCAGGCCATGAGCTCTTACATCAGGCCCGAGGACGATCTCACGGCAGAAGCGGACGTCCTGGTCGAGCGCGGCTGGCTCACCCGCGACGCCGAGGGACGGCTGTGGATCACTGAGTCGGGGGACGAGGCTCGTGCCCGCCTCGGGCGGCACGGCCCAGCAATCCGGGCCCGCATCCACCAGGGCATCGACGACGCCGACTACGTGACCGCGCTGAAGGTGCTCCAGCAGATGATCCGGAACACCGGGGGCACCTCGGCCTAGCAGCGGTCACGGTTGCGGCGTGACCGCAGCCCGCTCCGCCTCCGACCTCAGGATGCAGAACTCGTTGCCCTCCGGGTCGGCCAGCGTCACCCACCCGGTGCCCGGGCCGTACTCCCCCCGCAGATCCCACACCTGGGTGGCGCCGATGCCGAGCAGCCGCTCGACCTCTTCGGCCTGGGTGAGATCCCGCGGCCGCAGGTCCAGGTGGATCCCGTTCTTCTTCGTCCTCGACGTGGACTCAGGCACGGCCTTGGCCTCGGGCACCTCGATGAACAGCACCTGGTGCCCGGACGCGGGGTCGCGGATCATGCACTCCTCGTGGCCGGGCAGGTTCGGGTCGCCGTCGATGTCGACGTACCCGAGCAGCTGCTTCCACCACTCGGAGAGCTCGTAGGCGTTGGCGCAGTCGATCGTGGTGTGGGAGACGAAGGAGGTCATGCGGTCACTCTGACGTGACGGCCGCCACCCGCCAACAGGTTTTGATGTCGGCGGGGAGGGGAGGCTGACGGGGCCACGCATCCGAGAGAGGAACCCGATGGGACACGACCCCTACAAGCCGGGCTACACCCCCGACGGCGAGTCCAGTCGAGACGGGCTCGGCGACGTCGGGCACGGCGGCCAGTTCGGCATCGACCTCTACTCGCTCTACCGCGCCGGGCGGGTGAACTTCCCGGATCACGCCCAGCGGTTCTCGTCGCTGACGTACACGATGCAGGCCAGCGGCGCCCAGATCAGCAAGGTCTCGGGCAGCGTCGGCAACCCGGCCGGCCTGACCAAGCTCAAGGAGATCCGCGAGACGCTGCACTCCGCCTTCTACCGCACCGCGACGATCCTCAACGAGGTCGGGCCGGCGCTGGTCACCCTGGCCGACGACTACGCCGCCACCGACGGCACCGCGCGCGGCTCGTTCAACCGCCTGATCCAGTCTCCCGACGAGAAGGGCAAGTACGACGACCCGCCGCCGTACGTCTCGCCTCCTGTCAAGCCCGACGAGCCGTACGTCCCGCCTGGCGGCCCCAACTACTACTGATCGACGCATTGGAGCTGACGCGTGTCTGAGCAGGTCAAGTTCGAGTACAGCGCCTTCTGGAGCAAGGTCACGGAGTTCCAGGAGAAGCTCGGCGAGTTCTGGTTCATCCACGAGGCCGTCGAGGCCGCGGATGCGAACGACATCTACCACAGCGAGGGAATCGAGACGCCTGGAAGGGTCAGCTTCTACATCGGAGAGACCGCGCCCTTCTGGGTGGACTTCCAGTACTTCAACTTCGAGTTCGACGACGACGAAGCCGCAAAGGAGCACTGGAAGGGGAAGCTCGACGGCTGGCAGAAGGAGGGCGCCTCCTGGGCGGTCGACAAGGTCACTGCGATCACCCCGAAGTTCAACGACCTCGTCTACGCCAAGCCCGAGGACCTCAACTCGGCCGGCCTCGACTTCACCGACGTGGCCACGACGTTGGCCACCGAGGTACCCAGGGACTTCGGCGGTCTCGTCTACGGCACCGACCAGTGGGAGGGCGTCGCGGCGTTCAACTTCTTCAACAACTTCTACAACCCGATGGTCGACTGCGTGGACAACCAGGAGTGGCTGGCCAACATGTTGATGCGGGGTTGCGCATTCGCCAAGGGGATCATCGACGCCGGCCAGCACAGCTGCATGACCACCGTGACGACGATGGTCGAACGGGTCCAGGACGCCTCGAGCAGCGCCAGGACGCTCACTCGATCTCGCCGTCGGAGTGGGTCGTGATCGCCGAGACCGCGCTGTCGCTCGTCGACTACATCCCGCTGCTGGACGCGGTGAAGACCAAGCCGACCGGCATCGACGAGACCCCGGAGCCCGAAGGCGGGACCAGCTACGGCGACCAGGCAAAGGGCGCAGCCGAGGGGTTCCTGGGCTGGGCCAAGGACAAGATCCCGGAGGACGCCAAGTACGACGAGAAGGCCGAGGAGTGGAAGCCCGAGGGTCTGGCCACGGACTTCTCCGATGCCGTGGACAAGATCAACACGCACGTGAAGACCCACTGGGACGCGTTCGAGACCGACTTCGTCAACGGCCTCAAGGAGCAGGTCGACACGATCGAGAAGGCGAACCTGCTCGTCGTGAAGCGGCCGGACCTGGCCGGCGGCCACGTCCCTCCCGGCGACTTCCACCACGAGAGCAGCGACCAGTACAGCTGAGGCCGCCTCAGGTCGTGGTCAGGCCGTGACCGGTCAACAGCGTGTCCAGTCCGTCGAAGCCATGGTCGAACTCCCAGCACTCCGCTCGTAGCCCCGCGGCACGCGCGCCGTCGACGTTCACCTGGGTGTCGTCCACGAAGAGCACCTGGTCGGCCGGCACGCCCAGCGTCTCGACGATGTGGGTGAAGAACTCTGCCGACGGCTTCGCCCAGCCGACGTCGCAGGAGTAGAAGCAGGAGTCGAAGACGTCGTCGTAGCCGAGCTCGCCCTTCATGTACGCCGCCCGGCGGAGGTCCTGGTTCGTGGCCAGGTGCACTCCCACCCCGGAGGCACGAAGCGCGCGGGCGACGGCGAGGGACTCCGGGGAGACCTCGATGGTGAGCCAGAGGTCGTCGTAGAGGCGCTGCGCGTCGGCGTCGCTGCCGCTGGCGAGCAGCGCCTCGGCCATCAGTGGGACCACCTCCGCCCGGCCACGCAGCACCGGACCGTCCGGAGGGAAGGTCTGGTCGAGCCACTCGGCCGTCCCCTCCCCCAGGTGGGCGGTCAGCGCATCGATCTCGCCGCCGAGCGTCGTGCTCCGTTGCACGACGCCGTCCGCGTCGAGCAGCACGTGCCGGACGTCTCGCTCGGTCACTCGACGCCGTGGCGCTTGACGAAGTCGACGATCTGCTCGGCCAGCTCGGGCCGGCAGACGATCAGGTCGGGCAGGTAGACGTCGTCCTGGTTGTACCGCAGCGGCGAGCCGTCGATCCGCGACGTGAACAGCCCGGCAGCGCGAGCGACCGCGACCGGAGCCGCCGAGTCCCATTCGTACTGTCCGCCCGAGTGCACGTAGGCGTCGGTGATGTCTCGCGCCACCGAGATCACCTTCACCCCGGCCGAGCCCATCGCCACCAGCTCGGCGTCGAGCTCCTCGGCGAGGGGGTGCACGAACGCCGGCGGGCGGCTGCGCGAGACCGCGATCCGCGGCCGTTCGGCGGTCCGGGGTGGGACGACCGGCGGGGTGCCCGTGTTGAACGTCTCCCCCAGCACCGGCTGGGCCACCGCTCCGGCGGTCAGGTCTCCTGCCTGCCAGAGCGCGACGTGCACGGCCCAGTCGTCGCGCGGCACCTCGGAGAACTCTCGGGTGCCGTCGAGCGGGTCGACGATCCAGACCCGCTCTGCCTCCAGGCGACGCTTGTCGTCCTTCCCCTCCTCGGAGAGTACGGCGTCGGCGGGCCGGTGCTCGGCCAGCAGCATCATCAGCAGCTCGTGGGCGGCCCGGTCGCCGGCGTCCTTGAGCTCTCGCCCCTCCAGCCCCTCGCCGCGGACCTCGAGCAGGCGGCGCCCGGCCGTCTCGGCCAGCCAGGCGGCCAGCACGTGGTCGTCGGTGGTCGCGTCGTCGGGAGGGTTGCCGGGGTCGAAGTTCACCGGCTCACCCTAGCCAGGGGGTCAGGAGTTGAACTTCTGCTGGGTTCGCTCGAGGCCCTCGGTGAGCAGCGTCTCGACCGCGTCCGCGGCGAGCACCACCTGCAACGGGACCTCCTTGCGCTCCGCGGCGGTGTAGTCGGAGAGCAGGAAGTCGGCCACCTCCTGCCGCCCCGGCGGCCGGCCCACGCCGATGCGCACCCGGTGGAATTCGCCGGTGCCGAGCGAGGAGCGCAGCGCCCTGAGGCCGTTGTGACCGTTGTCGCCGCCGCCCAGCTTGACCCGCATCGTCCCGAACGGGATGTCCAGCTCGTCGTGGACCGCCACGATCCGCTCGGCCGGGACCTTGTAGAAGGTGGCCAGCCCCTTCACCGGTCCGCCGATCTCGTTCATGTACGACCGCGGACGCGCGAGGACCAGGCGCGGTCCGGGCGTCCCGGGCGCGCCGACGCGTCCCTCGACCACGTCGGCCCGACCCGACTTGTGCGACCGGAAGGGGGAGCCGAGCCGCTCGGCGAGCTCCTCGGCGACGAGGTAGCCCACGTTGTGCCGGTGCCCGGCGTACTTCGGTCCGGGGTTGCCCAGGCCGACCACCAGCCACACCTCGGCAGCGCCCATGTCACTCTCCTGCGCGGATGTTCCGGTGACCGGTGAGATCAAGCGACCCAGGAACCACCTGAGTCGGCGGAGGATCACTCCTCGTCGCCACCCTCGCCGCCCTCGGCGGGAGCCTCGCCCTCGCCCTCGGCGGCGGCCTCGGCCTCCTCCACCGTCTCCACGTGCTCGTCGCGCTCGATGCCGGCCTCGGCCTCGGCCTCCTCCAGCTCGGCCTCGACCTCCTCCTGCGTGGGAGCGTTGGTGATGTTGACGATCAGCGTCTCGTCGTCGGTGAGCAGCGTCGAGCCCTCCGGCAGCGTGAGCTGGCCGGCGAGGATCTGGGTGCCGACCTCGAGGCCCTCGATGCTGACCTCGATCCACTCGGGGATGTTGGTGGCCTCGGCCTCGAGGGAGATGGTGGTGTTCTCGGTGACGACCAGCGTGTCGGGGGCCGCCTCGCCAGCGAGGTGGATGCCGACGTCGACGGTGACCTTCTCGCCCTTGCGGACGGCGACGAAGTCGATGTGCTCAAGGGTGCGGCGGATCGGGTCGATCTGCACCTGCTTGGTCAGCGCCAGCTGCGTCGAGCCGTCGATGTCGAGCTCCAGCAGCGCGTTGGAGCCGCCATGCTTGAGCGCGATCCAGGTCTCGTGACCGGGGAGCGTGATGTGGATGGTCTCGTTGCCGTGCCCGTAGACGACAGCGGGCACCTTGTCGGCGCGGCGGATCCGGCGAGCGGCGCCCTTGCCGAACTCGGTGCGGGACTCGGCCTTGATCTTGTCGGACATGTGATGGCTCTCTGTTGGGACGTACGTCAAGAAGTCGGGTGTTCCCCGGGCCGGAAACGAAACGCCGCGCTCCGTGGTCGGACGGCGCGCGGCGTGATGGTCAGCCGGCCCTGTCGATCACGGAGACCCGCGCAACGCGTGAGCTCCCTCGCCGAGGCAACCGAAGAATCGTAACGGGGATGGGGACCCGGCACCAATCCACACGCATCACGCGAAGGATCGGTGGCGTAGCGCGGCGAGGTCGGGTCTCTGCAGGGCGGCGAGGGAGCGGACCGGACATCCCCCACATAGGGTCGCGTGCGTGTCCCTCACGTTGACCGAGGCGCGGGCCCGGGCGGCTCAGCTCTCCGACGTCTCCTATGCCATCGCCCTCGACCTCACGGGGCCCTCGGCGGGCACGTTCGGCTGCCGGACCACGGTGCGATTCGGGAGCGCCGGGCGCGAGTCGTTCCTCGAGCTCACCGACGCCGCCGACCTTCGGGTGAGCGTCAACGGCGCTTCCGCCGAGCCGGCGTACGACGGCCGCCGGATCCCGTTGACCGGGCTGACCGCCCGCAACGAAGTCATCGTGGAGGCCCGGCTGCCGTACGTCACCGACGGCGACGGCATGCACATCTTCACCGACCCCGCCGACGGCGAGACCTACGCCTCGGCGTACGTCGGGATGGACGTCGCCCAGCGGGTCTTCGCGTGTTTCGACCAGAACGACCTCAAGGCCACCGTCGACCTGACCGTGAGCGCGGACCCGGAGTGGACAGTGCTCGGCAACGGCCGCCTGATGAGCGGCGCAGACGGCCGCTGGCGGTTCTCGACCACGCCGCCGATCCCGGTGGCGATGTTCGTCGTGTGCGCGGGGCCGTGGCACTCGAGGACCTGGGAGCACGCCGGACTGCCGTTCGGGTGGCACGCCCGGCGCTCGCTCGCCGCCGAGCTCGACCGCGACTTCGCGAACCTGCGAGAGGTCACGGAGGCCTGCTTCGACCACTACGCCACGCTGTTCACCGAGCCCTACGCGTTCGACTCGTACGACCAAGCGTTCGTGCCTGGCCAGAACTGGGGCGCGCTGGAGTCACCGGGCTGCGTCACCTACCGCGACGAGTACCTCCCGCGCGGCCGCCTCACCGACCTGACCCGGATCAACCGCACGTCGACGATCGCGCACGAGATGGCGCACATGTGGTTCGGCGACCTGGTGACGATGACCTGGTGGGAGGACACCTGGCTGCAGGAGAGCTTCGCCGACTACATGGGATATCGAGTCGCCGCCGACGCGCTCGACGAGCCGGGGGCGCTACTGGCCGGTGAGATCAGCCGCAAGCCGGTCGCGTTCGACGCCGACCTGCGGCGGTCGACCCACCCGATCGCGCCGTCGCCGGAGGACGTGCCGGACGTCGACGCGGCCGCCAACAACTTCGACATGATCTCCTACGCCAAGGGCAACGCGGCGCTGCGGCAGCTGGTCACCTGGCTGGGCGACGAGACGTTCCTGGCGGGGCTCAACGCGTACCTGACCCGGCACCGCCTCGGCAACGCCACGCTCGCCGACTTCGTCTCCGCCCTCGACGCGGTCTCCGAGCGCGACGTCCTGGACTGGGCCGAACGCTGGCTGCGGACCACGGGCTTCGACACGATTCGGGTCGCTCGCGACGGCGAGGTGCCGGTGCTCACCCTGGAGGGCTCCCGGCCGCACCGCATCCGGGTGACGGCGTACGACGACCGGCTGACCGAGATCGGCAGCCGGTTCGTCGACCTTGCCGGCGAGCCGGCGCGGCTCGAGGAGTGGTCCGGCCTGGTCGTCGTACCCAACAGTCACGGGGAGACCTTCGCGCGGCTGGCGCTCGACGAGCAGTCCTGGGAGGCCGTGGTGCGCGGCCTGTCCGGCATCGACGACGCGATGGTGCGCGCGGTGCTGTGGACTGCGGCGTTCGGGCTGGTGCGGAGCCGGGAGCTGCCGGCGGCGGACTTCCTGACCCTGGTGTCGCGGCACCTGCCCTCCGAGAGCGAGGTCTCGATCGTCAGCTCCGTCGTACGCCGGACCCTGGGGATGGTGGTGGAGCGGGTGCCCGCGAGCGAGGCCGGCGGCGCGCTCGACCTGCTGGCCCGGTCCTGTCTGCTGGGCGTCGCCGGCACCGACGACCTGCAGGTCCGGATCGAGCTCACCCGGGGCCAGGCGGTGTCGACCCACGACGCCGGCGAGCTGCGGCGCTGGCTGGACGAGGGAGCCACCGACGCCGGCGTCGAGCTCGATCCGGCGCTGCGCTGGACGGTTGTGCACCGCCTCGCCTCCCTCGGTGACCTCGACCTCGCGGCCATCGACCTGGAGCGGGAGCGAGACGGCACGATCGAGGGCGTGCTCGGCGCCGCCAGCGCGAGCGCCGCGCTGCCGACGCCCGAGGCAAAGGCCGCGGCCTGGGCGCTGGTCGTCGAGGACGAGCGGATCTCCAACCGGATGCTCACAGCGGTCTGCAACGGCCTGTTCGACCCGGAGCAGGCCGACCTGGTGGCGCCGTACGTCGCCGCCTATGTCTCCGAGGCACCTCACCTGGCCAGCCGCGGCCAGGCCTTCGCCCAGGAGGTGCACCGCGCGTTCCCGCGGGTCGCTCTCACCGACGAGCAGCTGCGGATGTTCGAGCTCGCCCTCCAAGGCGACCTGCCGACCATCCTCCGCCGGGGCTGGGAGGACCGGCTCGACGACCGGCGCTGACGGTGGTTGAGGTGCGAGGAGCGCCAGCGACGAGCCTCGAAACCCCCGTCAGGCGTGGGCCTCGACACGCCCGTCGCGACCTCGTGCCTCGGTCGCGGGGCTTGCTCGACCTCCCGCGTCGCGGAACCCTGCTCGTTCCTCGCAGGCTTCCTACGCGTGACCGTCGAACATGGAGGTGACCGAGCCGTCCTCGAACACCTCGCGAATGGCGCGGGCGACCAGCGGCGCGATCGACAGGCAGGTGAGCTTGTCGAACTCGCGCTCCGGTGCCAGCGGCAGCGTGTTGGTGACGATGATCTCGGCGGCCGGTGAGTTCTTCAGCCGGTCGACGGCGGGGTCGGACAGGATCGCGTGGGTCGCGGCGATCACCACGCCCGACGCTCCGTCCTTCATCAGTGCCTCGGCGGCCTTCACGATCGTCCCGCCGGTGTCGATCATGTCGTCGACCAGCACGCAAACACGGCCCTTCACGTCACCGACGACCCGGTTGGCGACGGTCTCGTTCGGGCGGTCGATGTCGCGGGACTTGTGGATGAACGCCAGCGGTACGCCGCCCAGGCGGGCCGACCAGCGCTCGGCGACCTTGATCCGGCCGGCGTCCGGCGAGACCACGGCCAACTGCTGGCCGCCGTACTTGTCCTTGACGTAATCGGCCAGGATCGGCAGCGCCATCAGGTGGTCGACCGGACCGTCGAAGAAGCCCTGGATCTGGTCGGCGTGCAGGTCGACCGCGATCAGCCGGTCGGCTCCGGCGGTCTTGAACAGATCGGCCACCAGTCGTGCCGTGACGGGCTCGCGGCCGCGGTGCTTCTTGTCCTGACGCGCGTAGCCGTAGAAAGGCAGCACCACGGTGATCCGCTTGGCCGATGCGCGCTTCAGCGCGTCGACCATGATCAGGTGCTCCATGATCCACTCGTTGATCGGCGCGGTATGGCTCTGCAGCACGAACGCGTCGCAGCCGCGCACGGACTCCTCGAACCGCACGTAGATCTCGGAGTTGGCGAACTCGTAGGCCACGGTCGGCACCAGATCGGTGCCGAGGATGTCCACTACCTCCGCTGCCAGCTCGGGATGGGCCCGCCCGGAGAAGACCATCAGGTTCTTCTCGGTGGTTTTCTGGATTCCAGTCACGCGCTAGTGCTCCTGGTCGCCGGAGTGGTGGTGCTCACGATTCTGCACCGCTCGCCTCCGAGTCCCCAATCCCCGTGCCGTCATCGTGAGACGCCGCGGCAGCAGCCGCCTCCGCCTGCGCAGTCCCGGCCCGCTTGGTCTGCGCCCAGCCGGGCAGGTTGCGCTGCGGCCCCGCGCTGACGGCGAGCGCGCCCGGCGGCACGTCACGGCGTACGACGGTCCCGGCGCCGGTGCCCGCGCCGTCGCCGATCTCGACCGGCGCGACGAACGTGTTGTTGGACGCGGTCTTCGCGTGCTTGCCAACCTTGGTGCGGTGCTTGTCGACGCCGTCGTAGTTGGCGAAGATCGTGCCGGCCCCGATGTTGGTGCCCTCCCCGATCTCGGCGTCCCCGACGTACGACAGGTGCGGCACCTTCGCGCCGTCACCGATCTCGGCGTTCTTGGTCTCCACGAACGCGCCGATCTTGCCCCGGACGCCGAGCCGCGTGCCGGCCCGCAGGTAGGCGTAGGGCCCGACCATGGCCTGGTCGCCCACGACGGCCAGCTCCGCGTGGGTGCGGATGACGCGCGCCCCCGCGCCGATCTCGCAGTCCTTCAGCGTGCTGTCCGGGCCGATCACCGCGTCCTCGGCCACCACGGTCGCGCCCAACAGCTGCGTGCCCGGCAGGATCGTCACGTCGGGGGCGAGCACGACGTCGGCGTCGATCCAGGTGGTGGCGGGGTCCATCACGCTGACGCCGTCCTTCATCCACTGGCTGACGATCCGACGGTTGAGCTCGGCCCCCAGCGCGGCCAGCTCCTCACGGTCGTTGACGCCGGCGGTCTGCCAGCCGTCGTCGATGGCGTGGGCGCCGACGGTCAGCCCGGCGTCGCGGGCGATCTGCACCGTGTCGGTCAGGTAGTACTCGCCCTTGGCGTTGTCGTTGCCCAGCTGCGGCAGCGCCTCGACCAGGAACGCCGCGTCGAAGGCGAGGATCCCCGAGCTGATCTCGGGGATCTCGCGCTGCTCGGCCGTGGCGTCCTTCTCCTCGATGATCGCGAGCACGTCGCCGTCGTCGTCGCGCACGATGCGGCCGTAGCCGAAGGCGTCGTCGACGACCGCACTGAGCACGCTCACCGCGCGCTGCGCCGCCTCGTGCTCCTCCGCGAACGCGCGCAGGCTCTCGCCGCGCAGCAGCGGGGTGTCGCCGGTGGCGACGATGACGGTGCCGCTGACCTCGCCGACCGCCTCGATCGCGACGCGTACGGCGTCGCCGGTGCCGTGCTGCTCCTCCTGCACTGCGAGCACGCACTCGGGCACCACCCCGAGGATGTGCGCACCGACCTGCTCGCGCTGGTGACCCACGACCGCTACGACCCGCTGCGGCTCGACGGCCTGCACCGCGTTCAGAACGTGTCCGATCATGCTGCGCCCACCGACCTGGTGCAGCACCTTCATGGTCTTGGACTTCATCCGGGTCCCGCCGCCGGCGGCGAGCACGATCACGGTCAGGTTCTGGCCCACGAGGCTCCCTCCGAACGCTGGAAGCCTCACTCTAGTTGGCCAGTGATAGCTCCCAGTCCTGACCGATCAAGTCGGCACCGAACCCGTGGTGGGGCTGCTCGTGGGTGAGCTCGAACCCGACAGCCTCGTAGAGCCGCCGGGCCGAGTGCAGGTTGCCCGTGGTCCACAGCCTCATCCGCGCAAAGCCGGCCGCCCGCGCGAACCCGACGCAGGTCTCGACCAGGTCGCCGCCGAGTCCGAGCCCGCGGTATTTCGAGTCCACCAGCAGCACTCGGAGCCGCGCGGTCGCCGGATCGTCGTCCTGCATGCAGGCGATGCAGCCGGCTCGTTCGCCGTCGACCTCTGCGATCCAGGCCTGCTCCCGATCGGGGTCGTGGCCGGCGGCGTACCCGCCCATGATCTCGGCCACCATCTCCTCGAAGGCGACGCTCCAGCCGAACTCCCGGCTGTACATCTCCCCGTGCGCCAGCACGATCCAGCCCAGGTCCCCGGGCTGGTCGGCCGGACGAATTGCCACGCTCTCCATTGGTTCACCTACTGACACGAGTGTTTCAGTAGTGCGATACTAGGCCGGTGCCAGCCGCCGCGACAACCCCCTCGGCGCGGGAGACCGAGCTGCTGGAGCTCGCCTACGCCTACGTGCTCGAGCACGGCGTCTCCGACCTGTCGCTCCGACCGCTGGCCTCCTCGATCGGCTCCAGCCCCCGGGTGCTGCTGTTCCTGTTCGGCAGCAAGGACGAGCTGATCCGCCGGCTGCTCGCCCGGGCGCGGCAGGATGAACTCGCCGGGCCGATCGACGCGCGCACGGTGTGGGCCTGGCTGTCCGACCCGGGGCATGCCGGACTACTGCGGCTCTGGACGGAGACCTACGCCCGCTCGCTCACCGATCCGACCGGCCCCTGGGGGGAGTTCGCGGAAGAGACGGTCCAGGTCTGGCTGGCGCTGCTCGCCGCTGCCCAGCCGCCCGCGCTCCGCCGTACCGCCCACGGCCGCGACCAGCGCACCGCAACGCTCGCGATCCTCCGCGGGGCGATGCTCGACCTGCTCGCCACCGGCGACCGGCGCCGGGTCGACCGGGCGGTGGAGACGGCCCTTGCCGCCCTCGAGCTCCCCGGGTAGTGCCGGGTGTCGGAAGTCGTTATGTGGTTGGCGTGTTCAGGGTGTGTGCATGGCAAGGCGGCGGAGCGCTGGCATGCTGGGCGCACGTCGAGCGACGCCAACGCAGCGAGGTGCGTGCCATGGGCGCGCGAAGCGCGCAAGGACTTCTGACACGCGGCACTAGCTCACTCCGTCCGGTCCGACACTCCACGACGCCAGGCGGCGAGGGCGAACACGCCCAGGAGCGCCGGGCCCGCGAGCGTGAATATCCGCCACACGATCAGGCCGGCGACCGCAGCCGCTTCCACCTCGGAGCCACCGGCCTCGACCAGGGCCGCGACGATCAGGGCATCGACCACGCCGATCCCCATGAGCGGGAAGAGCGTCAGTGGGAAGGCGAAGAGGTAGGCGACGGCGATCTCCGCCAGGGACACCTCCGCCGCCCCCAGGCCCACGAATCGCAGGCAGAGAACGAGCAGGGACAGGTCGACCGCGATCATCCCGACCTGGGACAGCAGACCCCGCGGGAAGCCGCTGCGGAAGCGGTCCTCGACATCGACCCGGAAGCTCTGGCAGGCGTGTCCCCAGGCCTCGGGGTCGACGTTCGACCGCACGCGACGCACGGCCCGGCCGGCCCGGGTGCCGACGGTCACGGCCAGCCGCTCACTGCGCACCACCAGCACGACGGTCACCAGGATGGCTGCCGCGAGGGCGATGCTCAGCAGCTCGAGCCAGCGCACCCCGGGGGACCAGCCGAGGGCCGCCACCAGGACGAATCCGGCCAGTGGCGTGGAGAACCGGACGATGTAGAAGGTCAGCATGTTGAGCACCAGTCCCGCGAACGCCTTCGCGGCGGACACGCCCCAGGAGGAGAACATCGCCATCCGCAGTGCGAGGTCGCTCGGCGGTGGAGCCACGAACGCCATCAGGCTGGCCGCGACGTCGTTGACGGTCGCCCGGTACAGCGTCACGCCGGGGATGTAGATCGCCAGCGGCATCGCGTTCAGGACCTGCCGCAGCACCAGCATCGCGAACAGCACCACCGGCTGCCACCAGGTGAGCCGGCCCAGCGAGTCCCAGACCGCCGCCCAGTCGATCTGCCCGACCAGGCGGAAGACCACGACGGTGACCACCGCGGCACCGACGAGCAGCAACCCCCGGGTGATCCAGGCCTTACGCCCGGTTCGGAGGTCGGGGACGTCGTCCGCGTGCTCGGCGCGTTCCGGAACGCTCGTCATGGGGGGTCGAGCATGAGCACGACAGGCATCAGAAGTCCACAGCGTCCCGGATGATCGGACAGGTCATGCAGTGACCGCCGCCACGACCCCGGCCGAGCTCGGCGCCCACGATCGTGATCACCTCGATGCCGGCCTTGCGGAGCAGGGTGTTCGTCAGCGTGTTGCGGTCGTAGGTGAAGACGACACCGGGCTCCAGCGCGACGGCATTGTTGCCGGAGTCCCACTGCTGGCGCTCGGACTGGTAGACGTCGCCGCCGGTCTCGATCACGCGCAGGGAGTCCAGCCCCAGTGCTCGGGCGACGACGTCGACGAACGGCGTGGACCCCTCGTCGACGACGTCGACCCCCGGTGCCTGGTCCGAGGGCAGCAGCGTGAACGTGTGGACCGCGTCCATGATCGTCGGGTAGAGCGTGACGACGTCCCTGTCGGCGAACGTGAACACCGTGTCGAGGTGCATCGCCGCGCGCAGCTTCGGCATCCCGGCCACGACCACCCGCTCGGCGGCGCCCTGCTGGAAGAGCGCCGCCGCCACCTGCGTGACCGCCTGGCGCGAGGTCCGCTCGCTCATCCCCATGAGCACGGTTCCGTTGCCGACGGGCATGATGTCGCCGCCCTCGAACGTGGCCTGGCCCCAGTCCTGCTCGGGGTCGCCCCACCAGACCGTGGACCCCACGAAGTCCGGATGGAACTGGTAGATCGCCTTGTAGACCAGCGTCTCGTCCTTGCGGGCCGGCCAGTAGAGCGGGTTCATGGTCAGGCCGCCGTAGAGCCAGCAGGTGGTGTCCCGTGTGTAGAGCGTGTTGGGGAGCGGCGGCATGAGGTACTCCCGCGCCCCGGTCGACTCGCGGACCAGCGCGGCGTACCCGGGGCGGAAGTCCTCGGGCAGGTCCTGCGTCGCGAGCCCGCCGATCACGTACTCCGAGAGCTCTCCGAGCGGCAGCGACTCGAGGAACCCGCGCGTCCCGTCGACCAGTCCGAGCCCCACCCGGTTCGCCGTGATCTTGCGGTCCAGGAGCCAGTCCCTGGCCCCGTCCTCCGCCAGCGCCTGGGCCAGGACGTCGTGGAGCTCGACGACCTCAACACCGCGTTGGGTCAGCTTGTTGACGAAATCCGCGTGGTCGCGCTGGGCGTTCTCCACCCACATCACGTCGTCGAACAGCAGGTCGTCGGCGTTGGTCGGCGTCAGGCGCCGATGCGCCAGCCCGGGACGGCAGACGAGCACCTTGCGCAGCCGCCCGACCTCGGAGTGGACGCCGTACGAGTCGGAGGGGGTGGTGGGAGACATGGAGGCTTCCCTTTCGTGGTGGGGTCAGAGGTCGATGCGGCCGGTCATGAGGCTGTAGACACCGATCACGGCGCCGCCCGCGATGAGCACGAACAGCGCGATCTCGGTGGGGCTGAAGATGCGACGACCGTGCTCGCTGCGCGCCTTGACGTAGAGCAGCGTGGCCGGGGCGAGGATCACGGTGGAGAGCAGGAGGAACTCGAGCCCCGCGGCGTCGAAGAGGAACAGCGTGTACGCCGTCGCCGCGCCGGCGAAGATGGTCTCCCGGCGTCTGACCCCCGCAGACACCCCCTCGTACGACTCGCCGGTCAGCCCTAGCTTGAGTCCGTACGCCGCAGCGAGGAAGTACGGCACCAGGGCCAGGCTGGTGCACAGGTCGAGCATGAAGTTCAACGCATCGTTGACCACGAGAGTGAGCCCGAGCAGGGCTTGTACCGCGATCGAGGTGACCACGAGCGCGGTGATCGGGGTGCCGTGCTCGTTCTCCTGGCCCAGGAACGCCGGGAAGTCGTCGTTGCGTGCCGGGATGTACATGACTTCGGCGGCCATCAGCGTCCAGGCGAGATAGGCGCCGAGCACCGAGACGATCACGGCGACGCTGATGAAGACCTCGCCCCAGTCGCCCACCACCGACTCGAACACGCCGACCATCGACGGCTGGCGGGTGTCGGCGAGCTCGGGCTGCGGCACCACCGCGTAGCTGGACAGCGTCACCAGGGCGAAGAGCGACAGCACGCTGAGGAAGCCGAGCACCGTCGCCTTGCCGACGTCCGCGCGGCTCTTCGCGTAGCGGGAGTAGACGCTTGCGCCCTCGATGCCGAGGAAGACGAACGTCGTGATGATCATCGTGTTGCGCACCTGGTCGCCGATGTTGCCCAGGTCGCCGTACCCGTACGCCGTCCAGTTGTCGGCGAACACGCCCGCGTCGAGCGAGACGAGGAGCACGACGATGAAGACCAGGATCGGGAGGATCTTGAAGACCGTGACGATCCGGTTGATGACCGCCGCGTCGCGAACCCCGCGCGCGATCAGGCCGTGGAAGAGCCAGACGCCCACCGTCGAGAGCGCCACCGCGAGGATCGTCGCGCCGTCGCCGAAACCGTCGAAGAAGGTGCCGAGCGTTGCGCCGATGAACACCCAGTAGAAGGTGTTGCCGGCCACCGCGCTCGCCCAGAAGCCGATCGCGGAGTTGAAGCCGGCGTAGTCGCCGAAGCCCGCCTTCGCGTAGATGAAGACCCCGGAGTCGAGGTCGGGCTTGCGGATCGCGAGGTTCTGGAAGACGAACGCGAGCATCAGCATGCCCGCACCCGCGACCGCCCAGGCGATCAGCGACCCGAGGATGCCGGTCGCGACTCCGAACCGCGCCGGCAGGGAGAAGACGCCGGCTCCCACCATGCCGCCGACGACCATCGCCGTCAGGGTCGGCAGGCTCATCTTGCCTGCGGTGCTCGGCTCGGTGCTCTCGGCGGTGCTGGTCATACCGTTTCTCCTTCGACCTGGACGGTCACCCGAGTTCAGTCGGCCAGGGGTCGGCGCGGCGGGTCACTTGACCGCGAACGCGTCCACGAAGCCACCGGCGCCGAGGCTCTCGACCTTGATGAGCAGAGGTGTGGACGTCACCTCGACCTGCACCTTCTCGCTGCGCCCGGAACCGATCGCTAGGTGGCGGGGTGCGACGGCTCCGGCGTCCGGGGGTGTGATCGTGAGGCCGTAGGTGTCGCGGCGACGGCCGACGTTGGTGAGGGTGAACACCAGAATCGCGGGCGGATCGGCCGTGAGCGGCCCGTTCAGCCGCGCGGCGAAGTCCAGCGTGGAGGCCTCACTGGGCGCGGTCGATCCGCCGCGGTCGGTCCGCGAGAGCTCCATGCGGACGTCGCCGGAGGTGAGCACCAGGTCGGCGTCGTCGCTGTCCTCGACCGTCATCCCGTCGGTGAACAACGTGGTCAGCCAGGCGTCCTGCTCGGAGAGTTCTGGTTCGCACGCCATCAATGTGCCAGCCGGCTCGTTCTCCCAGCGCACCACGGCGTCGTCCTCGACGTACGGGCCGAACAGGGTGTTGCAGCCCGCGGAGACCGACAACCCGTCGTCCTCGAACCCCACCCTCAGGTTGCTGCCCTCGACCAGCTCGTGGCCGGTCACCTCGTCCGCGACGAAGGTGTGCCCCTCCAGCTCGACCTGCGCCGCATCCGCGGCAGGGCTCGAGGTGTCGCTGCCGCCGTCGCTGTCGTCGTCCCCGCAGGCAGCGAGCAGCGCGCCGACCAGGGCGAGCTCGGCTGTTGCCACGACCATTGCCCTGAATGTCGTCATTACGACTCCTGAGGACCGAACGCGCTCCCCATAGACGCGGACCCTGAGACCGAACACGCCGGCCGGCGGCGATCGCCGTCGGCGATCACATTACTCAGATTGCTCCCCGGGTAGGAGTCGAACCTACGTCGCTAGTCCTGATTCAAAGTCAGGCGGGCCCTGCCGGCAGACCAACCGGGGAATGCTCGAAAAGGATAGGGGCCCGCCTGGCGAGGCAGCATCCCAAGCCCGGCAGACCAACCGGCGAATGCTCGAAAAGGATAGGGGCCCGCCTGGCGAGGCAGCATCCCAAGCCCGGCAGACCAACCGGCGAATGCTCCGAACAGGTTAGAGGCAGCGACCGCTCACAGCCCCGCTCGGTAGGCCGCGAGCACCTCCTGCACGCGCTCCTCGTCGCGCTCGGCGAGCGGCACCAGCAGCTCGGCCACGACATCGGTCAGCTCGGCGATCCGGCGGTTGAGCCGGCGGTTCTCCTGGACCTCCGTCTCCAGGGCGGCGAGGCGGGCGCGCACGCCGAGGGGGTGCCGGCGCATCCGGCGGTAACGGTCCTGGGCGATGCGGACGCGGGAGCGGGCACCGGTGACGAGGAGGCTGCTCACGATGGGTTCCTTCCGTTGGCGCGGACGTCGGTCGTTCGGGGCCAGGTCACGCGCATCCGGCACACGGCTGGGTCGGCCAGATCGAGCATGTCGACGCCGGGCTTGATGCGGACCCGTTCCACCACGCCGCCCGCCGCCTCGATCTCGCGACGCACGGCGTCCGGGTCGAGGCGGCGGACCAGGCCGGCCGGCTCGGGTGCCGGCAGAGCGGGATCGGCACTGAACTCCAGGAACAGCGAGCCGCTGCCGCGCAGGGCCATCCGGGCCAGCACCCAGAGGTTGGCCCGAGCGTCGTCGTCGAGGCAGCCCAGGAGCTGACGGGCGTAGAGGTGGTGCGGCGTGCGGGCGAGCTCGGCGCCGGTGAGCAGCACGGTGCGCAGCTCGTTGAGGATCAGCATGCCCACCTCGACCGGCAGGCGGCGCCGCGCGGCCTTGCGACCAAGCGCGCCGCGGGCGGCGCGACAGAAGTCGTAGGCCCGCACCGGACGACCTCGCTTGCGCGCGAACCAGAGCGCGTCGCGCCCGACACCGCACCCGATGTCGGCGATCGGTTCGCCCGGCGGAACCCGGCGATCGACCCACCGGGCGAAAGTCGACGAGCCGCGCAGGCGCTGCGCCCGGCCGGTGGCGTAGAACGCCGTCCAGCTCGGCATGTCGGTCCGGAAGCCGCGCAGCCAGCCGTCCAGTCGGCGTACGCCGGCCACCGGGTCGGTGTAGCGGAACGAGGGGTCGGGCACCCGCCAGGTCGGCCCGTAGACGAACGCCAGCATCGCCTCCGGATCGGCGGGCGCCGGGAACTCGAAGCCGTGCAGCACCACCGTGGACAGCGGCAGGATGGCCGAGGTCCAGAGCCGCCCGCTGCGGTTGCCGAGCTGGTAGAACGTCCCGCCCACTCGAAAGGCCACGAACACGTCGATGTGGCACTGTCGGCCGTCGCTCAACGGCAGCAACAGCTTGATGTCGCCACCCGACATGCGCAACAGCGTCCAGCCGCGCCGGCGCAGGGCCCGCTCGATCCGGTAGGACTCGGCGATCACGTCGGCCGGTGACGTGTGCCGGCTCAGGTAGCAGACATCGGTGTCGGAGTCGTGGGCGATCATCGCGCCGTCGCGAACGGCGCCCAGCAGGGCCCCGTAGTTGAGATAGGCGCGCACACCACACGCACCGTTCAGGTCGTCCAGCGCCCGTTTCGTCCCCGCCAGGATCTCGGCGCGGATGCTCTCGTCGGTGGCGTCGAACGCCCGGCAGAGGTGGCCGACCTTGTCGATCGCGAGCGGCAGTCCCTGCGGGTCGACGACGGCGACGCGGGACCGACCGGATCCTTCGGCACCGCCGAACACGACATCCTCGTCGGCGAGCACCCGGTCGCCACCCACGTTCGCGACCGTCACCCGCGCCGGGCCGATCAGGAACCGACGCAGCACCGCCGGCCACTCGACCATCACGCCGGACCCCCGAGCGGCGCCGTCCCGCACCGGCGAGAACGCCCAGATGTAGCGGCCGTCGAAGCTCAGGACGAGCGGCTCGGTTCCGGGGTTCCGGATGAGGACCCCGTCGTCGTCCACGCGGGCAACCGGCGGTGCCGCGGTCTGTGTCACGAGGCCGCTATCGCACGTCGGAGCAGCGTGCTCGAGGTGTGCATGGTGTAGGGGAAGTAGACGACCTCGGCTCCCACGGTCGCGACCAGGCTCTCGAGCAATGCACCCTTCCGAGTCCCGAGCCAGTCGTCACCCTTGAACAGCCGGTGGAAGCCGACCTCCCGCCAGGCGTCGAGCTTGTTCGGCGTCTGCTCGGCGTACGTCGCGTCCACGATCCCGATCGCGTCCACGATCGCGAGGCGCTCCTCCAGCGGCACCCACGGGCGCGCGCCCTTCGTGAGCTCGCACATCTCGTCGCTGACCACCCCGGCGACGAGCACGTCGCACCGCTCGCGGGCCTGCCGCAGGGCATTCAGGTGACCGACGTGGAACAGGTCGAACGCGCCGGGCACATACCCGACCACCGGGCCCACCGGGGCCGCCGCACTCGTCATCGCGCTCTCTTATCTGATTATTTCCAACTGATTTACACGACTTTAGCGCATGGGATGCCCCGGCCCGTGCATTTCGCCCTCGATCGGTCAGCGAGCGAGGAGGGCGTCGCAGAGCGCCTCGCCGACCCACTCGGCGTACTCGTCTCCGGTCCAACCCCGTTGCTGAGTGAGGAGGTGCCAGACGCTCGGGCTGGTCAGGGTCCAGACCCGGTCACTCGCGCCCTCCACGGTCAGGTCGGGGCGTAGGGCTCCCAGCTCGTCGACGCGAGAGGCCACCATCCTGGTGCCGAACAGGTGCTCCTCGTGGATGGTCTCGACGTGGGCCGCCAGCTCGGCGTCCCCACCCAGCGCACCTGCCTGCGCGAGTACCACCAGCGGCCCGACCCGTTCGGCGACCGTGCGGCCGAGGGCGGCGTAGGCGCGCAGGAAGCGTGCGGGGTCTTCGTCGGCGTACATCGCCTGCACCTCGGGCCGCTCAGCGAGCGGGATCGGCTCGTCGTCGCCGACCAGCGCCAGGTCGTGCACCTTCTTCAACAGTGCCGGCTTGGTGCCGAAGACGTTGTGGATCGTCTGGGCGGACACTTCTGCCTCGCGGGCGATCGCGGCCAGCGTGGTCGGCCCGTAGCCCTGCGCCAGGAACAGCCGATGCGCCGCGTCCGTGATCCGGCGCTCGGTGAGTCGCGCCTGTTCGGCGCGCACCGGGCTCGAGTAGGACCGCGACCCAGGCTTATTCACTTGACTCTCCATCAATTGACTTTATGCTTACCCAAATCACTTTAGCGTGACCCCATCAAACTACCCGAAAGAACCCACCAAGTGAGCACCTTCCTCTTCGCCAGCACGCCGTGCCGGCCCACACCACCAATCCGATCCCGTTCGCCCAACGCCTGATCGAACGCGGCCACACCGTGCTCTGGTACGCCGGCCGCGCCTTCCACGAGCCGCTGGCCGCCATCGGAGCGGTCCCCCTGACGCTCGAGTCGGCCGAGGACTTCGGCGGCGTCGAGATCGAGAAGCACTTCCCGCAGTTCGCCGGTCTCACCGGCGTGAAGGCGATCAAGACAGCTTTCGCCGACGTGTTCGTCGGCGAGGCCCTGCCGCGGGTCGCCGACCTCCGGAGGATCGTGGCTCGGTACGACGTCGACGCCATGCTCTGTGACGAGCTGATGTACGGCGTCGGCCTGACCAGCGAGCTCACCGGCATCCCGTGGGCGACGTTCGGTGACGGACCGCTGCCCTACTTCGAGCCCGACACCCCGCCGTTTGGTCCGGGCCTCTCGCCGATGCGCGGCCCGGTCGGGCGGCTCCGCAACCGGGCCGTCGGGTGGATCGCCCGCAACGTGCTGTTCGCCGAGGCCCAGCGCCGCTATGACGCCGCCCGGGCCGAGCTCGGCCTGCCCGCAGCCGAGCGGCCGGTACTCGAGGAGTCCATCTCGCCGTACCTCCACCTCCACGGCGCCGTGCCGTCGTTCGACTACCCACGCAAGCAGCTGCCGTCCCACATGCACTGGGTCGGGGCGCTGCGGCCGGACACCCCGGCCGACTGGCAGCGGCCGGACTGGTGGCCCGAGGTCGTCACTGCTTCGAAGCCCGTGGTGCTGGTCTCCCAAGGCAGCATCCGGCCCGACCTGACCGAGCTGGTCGAGCCGGCGGTTCGCGCCTTGGCCGATGCGGGCGTCCTCGTCGTCGTCACCACCGGGCAGGCCGACCCGGTCGACCTCGAACGCACGTACGGCGACCCGCTCCCTGCCAACGTCCGGGTCGCGAAGGTCGTGCCCTACGACCAGCTGCTCCCGCACGTGAGCTGCTTCGTCACCAATGGCGGCTACACCGGCGTCACGCTGGCCCTGCATCACGGCGTACCGCTCGTGCAGGCCGGCATCACCGAGGAGAAGGCCGAGATCGGGGCCCGGATCCAATGGACCGGCGTCGGCGTGAAGCTCGGCACCAGCCGGCCCTCGAACGAGGCGCTGCGCCACGCGGTCGACCTCGTGCTCGCCGACGACAGGTACGCCGCCGCCGCTGGACGGGTTCGGGCCGAGATGGCCGAGCACGACGCCGGTCGCGAAGGCGCGGACCTGCTCGAGCGACTCCCGGCGCGGACCATGGAGCTGCTGCGATGACCGCCCGCCGCCTCACGCTCGCGACCCTGCTCACCTGGCCGGCCGGGCTGCTGCTGGTCGTGGCGAACATGGAGATCGACGCGGTCACGCCGCCCGTCTACGTGGCCCTGGCGGCCCTCTACGCCGCGGGAGTGTTCTCGCTGCTCCGGACCTGGGACGCCCACCGCGACCGAACCGCAACGGTGCTGGTGGCGCTGGCGCCGGGACTCTTCGTGTCGGTCGGCTTCGCTGGGCCACCCACCGCCGACGAGCCGGGGCTGATGCTCCTCAACACGGCCGCCCTGTTGATCGTCGCCTTGGCACTCCTGCTCGCCGCGATCCGGATCGTCGTCGAGCACCGGGCGTCGCGCTACCTCGGATCGGTCATTCCGGGAGTCGTGCTGCTCGTCATGGGCAGCACCCTGTATCTCGCCAACCTCGTGGCGCGCGTCGCCGTGGTGCTCTCGGGGGCGGCCGAGCAACAGGGCGCCGTCGAGGATCGCGCGTGGGTCGCCTTCGAGTACCTCCGCGGTCTCGAGGGGAGCCCGGACTTCGTGACCTACCTGCTGGTGTGGCTCGACCTGCTCCAGCTCGCCTACCTCGCCACTACATACGTCGCCTTCGCAGCCGTCGCCCGGCTCCTGCAGGGACACGGCCTGATCCCGGAGCGACTGGGCACCGGGATCCGCCGGGGCACACACGCGCTTTCAGCCATCCTCGTGCTCGGTGTCGCTGCCGCCCTGCTGCTCCCCCGCGACGCCGATCTCGTACCCGCGTGGGCGGCGTTCGTGACGAGCATCCCGTTCATGTCCACCCTGCCGCCGTTCCTGCTCGGGGTGGCCATGCTCCGGTCTCGCACGGCGGCGGCGGTGCCATCGGACCCGCTCTGGCCGGAGCCGCGACGGATGGTTTCGAGGCTCGGCGCTGGCACTCCTCGCACCTCAACCACCGTCGGGGACAGGCCGCAGTAGCCTCGGCCTCGTGGACCTGCCAGTGATGCCGCCCGTCCAGCCGATGCTCGCCAAGGCCGTGAAGGGCGTGCCCGATCCGGAGAAGTTCGGCGGGCTGAGCTTCGAGCCGAAGTGGGACGGGTTCCGGGCCATCGTGTTCCGCGACGGCGACGAGGTGGAGTTCACCAGCCGCAACACCAAGCCGCTGACGCGCTACTTCCCCGAGCTCGTCGAGGCGGCGCTGGAGCAGCTGCCCGAGCGCTGCGTGCTCGACGGCGAGATCTTCGTGGCCATCGGGAAGCGCCTGGAGTTCGAGACGCTGCAGGAGCGGATCCATCCGGCGAAGTCGCGCATCGACATGCTCGCCGAGAAGACGCCGGCGAGCTTCGTGGTGTTCGACCTGCTCGCGTTCGACGACACGTCGTACGTCGACCGGCCGTTCTCCGAGCGCCGCGCCGAGCTCGAGAAGCGGCTCGCCGACCTGAGCGGGCCGTGCTACCTGACCCGCACCACCGACGACCCGGCGATGGCCCAGGAGTGGTTCGAGCAGTTCGAGGGCGCCGGGCTCGACGGGGTGATCGCCAAGCCGCTCCCTGCGCCCTACGCGCCGAACGGCCGCACCATGATGAAGATCAAGCACGAGCGCACCGCCGACGTCGTGCTGGCGGGCTACCGCGAGCACAAGACCTCCACCCCCGAGAAGCCGCTGCTCGGCAGCCTGCTGCTCGGGCTGTACGCCGACGGCAAGCTCCAGCACGTCGGTGTGTCAGCGAGCTTCACCGCGGCGCGGCGGGCCGAGCTGATCGACGAGCTCCAGCCGCTGGTCTGCGACATCAAGGACCACCCCTGGGGCGAGTGGGAGGAGTGGGCGATCGCCAACCCCGACCGGGTGCCCGGCACCCAGAGCCGCTGGAGCCAGGGCAAGGACCTGAGCTTCACCCCGCTCCGGCCCGAGCGGGTGATCGAGGTGAAGTACGACGCGATGGAGGGCCGACGGTTCCGGCACACCGCACACTTCAAGCGGTGGCGCGACGACCGAGATCCCGAGTCGTGCGGCTACGAGCAGTTGGAGCAGCCGGTGAGCTACGACCTCGGTAGTGTGTTGTCAGCGACTCCGGAGGGGTGAACGATGACTGATGCCGACCGCAACGACGACATCACCGACGGCATCGGTGACTACCACGTCGTGCTGCTCGTCGAGCAGGAGCTCGGCGCGCTGGACGCCGCTCAGGTGCGCGCGCTGCACGACGAGATCGAGGACCGCGTCGTCTACCACGTGTTGATCCCCCTCGAGGACGCCGCCGCGCGCATCGAGGCGTCGATGGGATCGCTCTCGGCCGGCGAGATGCTGGCCTCGCCCGCGATGACGATGCGCGACGTCGACCTCGACGCGGTGCGCAAGGACTGCAAGGACCGCTCCGACCGCGAGCTGAAGGCCACCATGACCGCCCTCGAGGCCGCCGGCGCCACGGTCGGCACTGGGACCGTCATCGCCGAGCCTCCCATCGACGCGCTGGCCAGCAAGGTCACCGAGGTCGACGGCCGCGAGGCGATCATCCTGACCCGCTCGCACGTGGTCTCCGAGTTCTTCCACCTCGACTGGACCTCCCGGGCCCGCCGCAAGATCGGGGTCCCGGTGCTGCACCTGCTCGAGCGCGAGAACTTCGACGAACAGGCGGGCCGCGGCGAGGGTGTGACGGGCGTCTAGGGTTCGCTGCGTGAAGTTCGCGCGCCGTCGACCCGCCGAGGGAACCGACGCTGCACCACCTCCGCCGACCCCGCCCCGCGGCGCACCGGTCGCCGCATTCGCCGGGATCCTCGACGGACAGCGGCTGTGGCTGGCCGTCGACGCCGCCCCCGGCTCGCTCGCGCTCCGCGACACCGGCTCGGGCGACGTGATCGCGCCCGAGAACGAGGTCTCCGCCGACGACCAGCCCGGCTACCGCGCGACCCGGGTCGACCTGGCCCAGCTGCCCGGCGACGCCGGCGCGACGTACGACGTGGTGCTGGTGCCCGCCCGCAACAGCACCCCGAAGCAGGTCTGGAGCCCACCGCTCACCGCACCCTGGCCGCGGCCGGCCGAGGACGGGCACACGGAGTGGCGGCTCGGCTGCACCGACGAGGGCCTGCTCCAGGTGCACCGCGGCGCCGTCGAGGAGGCCGCCGAGCTGCGGACCGTTGAGGTGAACGACGAAGGGCTGCGCCTCACGATCACCGGCGTCGGCAGCACTCTCGCGCTGCTCGCCGACGACGAGCCGGTCCTCACCCTCCCGCTCACCGCCGAAGGCGATCTCCTGACCGTCACCATCGACGCCGGATCGCTCCCGGACCCCGCCGACCAGCCTGCAGAGGTCGTGATCGGCGAGCCCGACGCCTGGCTGCCGGTCCGCCGGCGCGCCAATGACCTCGCCGAGCCTGGCCGTGGGGCGCCGCTGCCGGTCCTGGTCGATGATGACGACAGGGAGCGGCTCCGGCTGCGCTGGTCACCGCGCGCCCTGCTGCTGGCGCGGGTGCTCGACCCGGAGGCCGACGAATGAAGATCGCCTTCATCGTGTTCAACATCGACGGGATGGGCGGCACCTCCCGCTCGGCCATCACCCAGGCGAACGCCCTGGCGCCGCACCAGGACGTCCGGATCGTCAGCGTCACCCGCTCGAGCAAGCGGCCGCACTACGACATCGACCCGCGGATCTCCGTCCACTACCTCGTCGACATCCGCGACCCGAAGAAGCCCGCCGTCACCCCCGAGGGCCTCGTCGCCGCGGACGCGGCGGCCGCGCTGAATCGCCAGGAGTCGGCGCTGGTGCCGAACCGGTGGGACAAGCAGTTCACCGCGCTGTGCGACGTCGCGATGGAGGCGGCGCTCCCGACCCTCGACGTCGACGTGGCGGTGACGGTCACCCCCGGCCTTCTGGTCGCGGCGATCGACCTGCTGCCCGACCGAGTGGTCGTCGTGCACCAGGAGCACCGATCGTCGTCCGGCCGTACGGGTGGGCTGGAGCCGCTGCTCAACTACGCCCCGCGCGCCGACGTCGTGGCGATGCTGACCCCGCCGATGGAGGACTGGCTGCACGAGCAGCTGGGCCCGTTGTGCCCCCCGACCGTGGTGATGCCGAACCCGCTGCCGCTGGGGTTCCATCCCCGCTCCCGGCTCGACAACCCGGTGATCCTGACGGCGGGCCGGCTCGTGCAGGAGAAGCAGTACCCGTTCCTGATCGCAGCGTTCGCCGAGATCGCCGATCAGGTCCCCGACTGGCGGCTGCGGATCTGCGGCACCGGCCTGGAGCGCGCCGGGCTGGTCCGCGAGATCCGCAAGTGGGGGCTCTGGGACCGGGTCGAGCTTCCCGGGGGCGTCTCCGACATGGCCGCCGAGTGGGCGAAGGCATCGGTCGCAGTGCTGACGTCGCGGACCGAGGGATTCCCGCTGGTGGTGCAGGAAGCGATGGCCGCCGGGGTGCCGGTCGCGAGCTTCGACTCCCCGTCGGGGCCGCGCGAGATCATCGAGCATGAGGTCAACGGACTGCTGGTCGGTCCGCAGTCGGTGGCCGGGATGTCGGCCGCGCTGCTCCGGATGACCACGGACGCCGAGCTCCGGCAGCGCCTCGGCCAGGGGGCGCTCCGCACCGCCCGGCAGTACGACGCCGGCGCGCTGGCCGAGCGCTGGATCGGCATCTTCTCCGAGGCCCGGGCCCGCCGCGCCAAGCAGGGCAGGCTGACCGCTGCCGCACTCGAAGGGTCTCGATACGCCCGCCGCTCGTCCCTCGCGGCGGGGTACGCGACCAGCGAATGGGTGACCCCCGCCCGGGCCCGCCACGAGGCGCTCAGCTCCGCCGCCGCCGCGGCCCGCGCGACCGGCGCCGACTGGTTGGTGATCCCGCCGCACGAGAGCGACACCCCGACCGTGGTGCTGCCGATGACGGCGCGCGACGCGTTCCTGACCGCGCTGGTCGAGGCTCACCCGCCGGCGTACCTCTCACTACGCGACCCGGCGCTGAACGGCTGGCACGAGCGGCGCGGCACCATCGCCGACCTTGGCACCGACCTCCGCCGCGGCATGACCAACGTGGTCTGCATCGAGCCGTGGCCGGTCGTCGGCGACCGGCCGAGCCTGGTCGGCCAGGGGTGCACGGTCGAGGTGGAGTTCTGGGAGCGCTCGGTCCAGGGCGAGCTGGTCGCCCCACGCCGCAACCCGTACGCCGACCGGATGCCCGCGCAGCCGGACACCATCGAGGTGGAGGTCGAGGGCGTCAAGGTCCCGACGCTGCCGCTGATGGCGGCGCCCACCGTGGCCGAGGTCAGGTTCCCCGTCGACGTCGTCTACACCTGGGTCGACGGCAGCGACCCGGTCTGGAACGCCGCGCGCGAGGAGCGGCTGGCCGGTATCACCGGCACCGCCCAGAGCCGGGAGTCAAGCGGCCGGGCCCGGTTCATCGCGCACGACGAGCTGCGCTACTCCTTCCGCAGCATCCACCTCTTCGCGCCGTGGGTACGCCGGATCCACCTGGTCACCGCCGGCCAGGTCCCCGACTGGCTGGACACCGACCACCCGATGGTCAACCTCGTCGACCACGCGCAGATCCTTCCGGCAGAGGGGCTGCCGACGTTCAACTCCCACGCGATCGAGACGTCCCTGCACCGGATCGACGGACTGGCCGAGCACTTCGTCTACTTCAACGACGACTTCCTGCTCGGCCGGCCGCTGCGGCCGGAGACGCTGTTCACGGCGTCCGGTCTCGCAGCGACGTACTTCTCCCGGATGACGATCGGGCTCACCGACAGGCCGGACGCCGCGCCGTTCCTCAAGGCCGCGTGGAACAACCGATCGCTCCTGCAGGACGCGTTCGGCGCCGTGACCACCCGCAACCTCGCGCACGCACCGTACGCCCACCGGGTGTCGGTGCTGCAGGAGCTGCACGAACGCTTCCCCGAACCGCTGGCCGCAACCGCGCGGTCGCCGTTCCGCAGCGACACCGACGTCTCGACGCTGAGCTCGCTGGCCCAGCACTACGCGCTGCTCACCGGGAGGGCGTACACCGCAGAGCCCAGTCTCACGTTCGTCAACCTCAGCAACGCCGACGTGGACCGACAGCTCGCCAAGGTCCTCAACCGCGACCAGGACTTCATCTGCCTGGCCGACCACCACGACCACGCCATGAGCGTCGAGCAGCTGGACGCGCTGCTCGCCGACTTCTACAGCGACTACTTCCCGATCGCCGCCCCCTGGGAGAAGGACTGATGGCGATCTTCCGGCGCGGTTCCGACTCCGCGCGGGCCGTCTACGCGCGGGTCCTCGACGGCGAGCACCTCTGGCTCGCGGTGCGTGGCGAGGGTCCGCTGGTGCTACGCCGCGACGGTGCCGCCGACCTCCAGCTCCCCACCGAGCCGCAGACCGACGCCGACGGACCGCTGCTCACGGCCCGCTTCGCGCTCGCCGAGGCGCTCGCCGGCGTCGACGGCACCAAGCTCGAGCTGCGTCTGTTCGTCGGCTCCGGGCGTGGCGCGACCCCGGTGCGGCACGCCGCCGCCGCACCCGCCGGTCCCGGCCTCGCCGAGCCGACCACGCATGACCGTCGCTGGCAGTTCCGGGTCGACGACGTGGACGGCGAGGTGGTGATCCGGCGCACCCGCCTCCCCGCGACCATCGCGGTCCTGGGCTTCACGAGCGACGACCGCGGCGTCGAGGTGGAGGTGGACACCAGCGCCGGCCACGCCGTGCTGGTGAGCCACGGACACCGCATCGCCGATCTGCCGATCACCGCAGGGTTCGTCTCGCTCGCCGAGCTCCCACCGCTGGCGTCCGGCGCGTCGGCGACGTTCCGGGTGGGCGCCGCCGACGTGGTCCGCGCCGGCAACGTTCTCGACCGGCCGATGGCCTGCGTGGCGCTGCCACCACTGCCCGACCCCGATTTCACGCTCCGTTGGACCAGGGACGGTCTGCTGTCGCTCCGCAGGGAGGAGGACGAGCAGTGAAGGTGGCCTTCCTCATCTCCACGGTCCACGACCTCGGCGGCACCGCCGGAGCGGTCGTCACCCAGGCGAATGCGCTCTGCAAGCGGCACGAGGTGGAGATCGTCAGCGTCTACGGCGAAGAGGGCCACCACTTCCCGGTCGACCCGCGGGTGACGGTCACCGACCTGGTCGACCTGCGCGGCGACAAGGTCGTGGTCCCCGGCCTGGACCCCGATCGCGCCGCGGCGCTGCGGGGACGTCAGCCCACCATGATCGAGGCGGGCTCCGACCCGACGCTGGATGCGTTGGCCGACGTCGCGCTGGAGGCGGCGCTGCCCGACCTGGACGCCGACGTGCTGGTGACGGTGACGCCAGGAACTCTCGGCTTTGCCACCCAGCTCGCCCCCGCCCGCACTGCGATCGTGCACCAGGAGCACCGGTCGTCCAGCCAGCGGGCCAACAGCCGACGGCTGCTGCTCGACCACGCCCGACGGGCCGACGTGGTCGTGATGCTCACCGAGCCGATGGCCCGCTGGCTCGCCGTCGAGCTCGGCCCCGACGCGCCGCGGATCGAGGTGGTGCCCAACGCGCTGGCGCCGGCGTACCGGCCCCGCTCCCCGCTCACCGAGCCGGTGATCCTCACCGCCGGCCGGCTGGCCACCGAGAAGCAGTGGACCCACCTGATCTCCGCGTTCGGCATGGTCGCCCATCGGATCCCCGAGTGGCGGGTGCGGATCTTCGGCCAGGGCCACGCCCGGTTCGACATCATGTCCCTGTCCCGGCAGCTGGGGCTCTGGGACCGCGTCGAGTGCCCCGGCGCGACCGCGGACCTGACCAGCGAGTGGGCCCGGGCCAGCATCTCGGCTCTCACCTCGCGGCCGGGCGAGGGCTTCCCGCTGGTGATCCAGGAGGCCATGGCCGCGGGCGTGCCGGTGGTCGCCTACGACATGCCCTCGGGCCCGCGCGACCAGATCGACGACGGCGTCGACGGCATGCTCGTCACCCAGGGTTCGCGGCACGGAGTCGCCGCCGCGCTGCTGCGGCTGGCCACCGATCCCGCCTTGCGGCAGCGGATGGGCGCTGCCGCCGTGACGAAGGCGGCCACGTGGGACAGCGCGGCGATCACCGCCCGCTGGGAGGAGATCTACGACGACGCAGCACGCCGCCGTCGCAAGGCCTCCGGCCGAAGCCTCGGCATCCTGCTGCACCGCGACGCCGAGGACCTCGACCCGGACCGCGCCCCCGCGGGACGGGAGGGTGCGGGCGTGACCCCCGAGGCGGTCCGGCACGAGACGTTGGCCGCAGCGGTGGCCGCAGCGGCGGCGGTCACCGACGAGTGGTTCGTGGTTCCACCCCACACCGACGACCACCCCACCGTGGTGCTGCCGATCGCCGCCCGGCGGCCCTTCCTCGGGCAGCTGGCGAGCGTCGACCTGCCGGCCTGCGTCTCCGTGCACGAGCCGGAGCACAAGGGCTGGCCCAGCCGCCGCGGACTGCCCGCCGACGTCGTGCCCGGGTTGTCGCGCGGCCGCACCGGCCGGCTGTTCCTGGAGCCCTGGCCGAAGGTCGGGGACGCAGCGTCCCACCTCGGCACCGGCTGCTCGGTCGCCGTGGAGTTCTGGGAGGAGGGACCCGACGGAGACCTGCACTCGCCCGGCCAGGCGGCGTACACGACCGCGGTGCCGCGCGGCGCCGAGACGGTGACCACCCATGTCCACGGCGTCGAGGTGCGCACCCTGCCGCTGATGGTCGAGCCGACGGCGTACGAATGCACGTTCCCGATCGACGTCGTCTACACCTGGGTCGACGGCAACGACGAGGAGTGGAATGCCGCGCGCGAGCGTCGGTTGGCGGACGTCAGCGACGCGACGATGCGCACGCGCGCCTCGAGCGGCCAGGCACGGTTCGTGGACCGCGGCGAGCTGCGCTACTCGATGCGCAGCGTGCACCTGCTGGCGCCGTGGGTGCGGCGCATCCACCTGGTCACCGCAGGGCAGGTCCCGCCGTGGCTGGACGTCGACGACCCGATGATCAACCTGGTCGACCACCGCGACCTGCTGCCCGCCGACGCGCTGCCGACGTTCAACTCCCACGCCATCGAGTCAGTGGTGCACCGGATCCCGGGGCTGAGCGAGCACTTCCTCTACTTCAACGACGACTTCTTCCTCGGCCGGCCGACCCGCCCCGAGCGCTTCTTCACCGGAGCGGGCAGCACCGCGGTGTTCCCGTCGTCGATGCTGGTCGGGCTGCCGGGCCAGGACGAGCTCCCCTACGCGAAGGCCGCCGCCAACAACCGTCGTCTGCTGCACGATGCGTTCGGCAAGGCCACCGTGCACACGCTGCTGCACGCGCCGTACGCCCACCGGGTATCGGTGCTCTCCGCGATCGCGGAGAGGTTCGCGACTCAGGTGGACGCGACGACGCGGTCGCCGTTCCGCTCGGCCACGGACGTCTCCATGCTGTCGTCGCTGGGCCAGCACTACGGCCTGATGGACGGTACGGCGCACGTCGCCGAGGCCGACGTCGCGTTCGTCGACGTGACCGACCCACTGCTGCCGCGCCGGCTCAGGGAGCTCGCCCAGCGAGAGCGGGAGATGTTCTGCCTCGGCGACGGCCACGTGTTCGCCCGGGACCCCCAGCAGGTGGCCACGTTCGTCACCGACTTCCTCGAGGCCTACTTCCCCATCGCCGCCCCTTGGGAGCGCTGAGCTCCTCGACCTGACGCTCGAGGTCGCTGATCCGGCCCTCGAGCTCGGCACGGGTGTTGGCCTTCGCGTTGCGTCGTACGTGCACCTCGCGCGCCCTGGTGTGGTCGAGCGCGATGGCGACGGCGTGGTCGTGCACCCTGTCGTAGTCGCGCTGGAGCGCCTCGAGGGCGGGTCCGGCGGACGGGTCACCGGGGTCGTCGGCCAGCCGGTTCAGCTGCTCCCAGGTGCCCTCGGCGACCGCGCGCAGCGTGTCGGGCAGGTCGACGGAGTCCCACGTGGTCTCCGACCGGCGCAGGCCGCTGTCGATGAACTCGTCGACGGCGTGGTGGTCCGAGGAGCCGAGGTCGGCGTTCAGGTCCAGGCCCAGCCGCTCCTGGACCGGGCGCAGCGCCGCTCGCCAGTCGGTCAGCAGGTCGGGGTAGCGCACGAACACCCGCGGCTCGGCGCGGGTGATCCGCTCGGTCACGAACGCTGCGTTGCACCAGCCGGCGACGTTGGCGGTGGCCCGGTGCCTGCGGAAGTCCTCGTCGACGCCGGGGGTGTACCAGGTGTCGCGCGACTTCGCGACCTCCGCCGGGTGCCGGAGCATGCTCAGGAAGACCAGCTCCGCGCCCTGCCCGACCGCCGTACGCCGCCACAGGTCGTGGAACCAGAACGCACGCGGGTCCTTGACCAGCACCTGCTGGTGGGCGAGCTGCTCGGTCAGCCAGGCGGCCAGCCGCTCGGCGTCCTCCTCGGTGGGGCGCTTCTCGGCCAGCTCGGCGACCTCGGGCCGGGCGTCGAGGGTCCGGATCACCGGCGACCGGTCGAGCAGGTCCTTGTGGAAGTCGACGACCCACTGGGACTCGAAGAAGCCGCGTGGGTTGGTCTCGTCGGCGGGCACCTCGGGCTGCGGGAGGTGCAGCCCGAGCATGCTGAGCGCGCCGGCGACGGTGCTGGTGCCGCTGCGCCCGGCGCCGGCGACCATGACCAGCCGGGTCACTCGGTCTGCCCTTCCCCGCGCAGCTCGCGCACCTCGCGGCGGAGCTTCTCGATCCGCTTGTTCTTGGTGTCCAACCGGTCCTGGAGCTTGCGCTGCTCGGCGAGCACCGCCGCCTTCTTCTCGTCGGAGGCGAGCGCTGCCGCGGTGCTGTAGACGTCGGCGTACGCCGTCTGCAGCCGGTCGAGCTCGGCCCGTGCGGCCGCGTCGTCCGGGGCCGCGACCAGCAGGCTGGCCGCCGCCCAGGTCTGCTCGGCCAGCTCCTTGAGCGACTCGGGCACGGTCAGCCCGTCCCACGCGTCGGAGGAGCGGTTCAGGCTCGGGGTGATGAAGTCGTCGACCGGATGCGGCGCCGTGAGGTCGCCGGTGTCGATGGCGAGCTGCTTGCAGGCCCGGCTGATCGCGGAGCGCCAGTCCTCGACCAGGTCGTAGTAGGGCACGAACGCACGCGGGTTGTCCCGCGTGGCCCGCTCGGTCACGAAGACGGAGTTCATCCAGGCCGCGACGTTCGTGGTCTCGCGCTGCAGCCGGAACTCGTCGCTGCGGCCGGAGAGGTACGCCGTGTCGCGAGATCGCACCACCTGGGTCGGGGTGCCGCAGCATCGTCAGGCTGGTCAGCTCGGCGCCGACGGCGGCGACGACCCGCTGCCACAAGGGGTAGACCCAGTAGGCACGCGTCTCCTTGATCACCACGACGTCGCCGTCCGGCCGGGCCGCGAGCTCGTCGGCCACCCAGGTGCGCAGCTGTCCTCGCGCTCGGGCCGGCGTAACCGTCTCCATCGCCACGTCGCCTGCGTGCGGCCGGGTGTCGATGGTCCGCACATGGATGTCGTCGAGCCAGCCCTTGTGGAAGGCGGCGACCCATCGCGGCTCGTAGTAGCCCAGCGGGTTCTTCTCGTCGGCCTGCACTTCCGGCTGCGGGACATGTAGGCCGAGCCGCTTCAGGGTGCCCGCCACGCTGCTGGTGCCACTGCGCCCGGAGCCGGTGACGAGGAGGATCCGCTTCACGCAGGCAGACGCTACCTGCCGAGGAGTGCCTTGGCAGGCTCCTAGGGTGATGGGATGCTCGGGAGTGCCGTCGTCGTACGCGGCAAGCCCACGGGCATGGCCGGCGACGACCTTCGGTTCGGGTTCGACGGTGATATCGACGACCTTCATCTCCGCTTGTCCGTCGCCGGGCCGTTCGAGCGGATCCGGGACGAGTGCGGCCGCGGTGGGCTCCTGGCCCGACTCCGGTTGCTCCTCTACCACTTGAGCCCGGGCGGCGAGCTGGTCCTGCACCTGCCGCCCGCCGGCAGCGGGTTCGACGGGGCCCGCGACAAGCTGCTCCGCTTCGTGGCCGAGGTCGACACCCTGCGCGCCGGGCCCGCACTCTCGCCCCCGGTCATGGAACGCACCGACCCCCGACCGAACCCCGAGCGCGACCTCCACTCGTTCGCCGCGTCGGTCGGCCGACTGCACGTGGACGGTGACCGCCTCGTCGCGACCTGCGTCGTCGACACCCTGGCCAAGGTCCCCGAGGACCGGATGAACGACTTCCTGCAAGCCCGCCCCGACGTCGGCCGGGTCGTCGACACGGTCCCGGCCACGACGTACCCCTCACGCGGCGGCTTCCGGTCGAGCGACCCGGAGGAGCTCCGACCACCCGAGTACGTCGCCCCGGAGCTGTCGCTGCGGGAGTACCACCGGGCGACCCTCGCGCCGCGGCAGGTCGCGATCCACGACCACGTCGTGCTCCCCGAGAGCTTCCGCAACCCCGTCCGTCCGCGCCTGCGCAGCCGGACCCTGCTCGACTGGTCCAAGCACTTCGTACGCCGTCCGGACCTGCCGCCGCTCCCGATGCTCCCGGGACGCTGGTTCTACCTCGACAACATCATGCGCGGCCACTTCGGGCACGCCCTCACCGAGCAGCTGTCGCACGCGTGGGCCTGGCCCCGGGCCAAGCGCGCCCATCCCGACCTGCGCGCGCTGGTCTTCAGGTGGGAGGACCACGAGATGGCCGACTGGGAGCTTCGCCTGTTCGAGGCCGCCGGCATCGACCGAGCCGACGTCACCGTGCTCGACCAACCCACGCGCGTCGAAACGCTCATCGCTGCGACGCCGGCATATGCGATCGGCCCCTACATCCACCCGGCCATCGAGCAGACCTACCGGACGGTCGGCCGGTCACTCGGCTCCCATGCGCCAGATGAGTCCTACCCGGAGCGTCTCTTCATCACCCGGAGCTCGGCGAAGCGCGCCTGCCGGAACCGCAGCGACGTGGAGGCCCGGTTCACGGAAGCGGGCTTCCGGATCGTGCACCCGGAGGAGCACGACCTGGCGGAGCAGGTCGCGATGATGCGGTCCGCCCCGATCGTGGCCGGCTTCGCCGGCAGCGGCATGTTCCACCTCGCATTCACGGACCCGCCGAAACAGGTCGCCGTGATCTCGCCCGAGACCTATCCGGCGACCAACGAGCGGCAGATCTGCGCCCTCGTCGGGACATGACCTGACGATGCTGCGCTGCCGCTCCGACGTCGTGACAGGAAGATTCTCGGAGGCGTCGTTCCATTCGGCCTACCGCTTCGACTTCGACCGAGAAGGCATCCTCCTCTCCGACTGGCTCGCCGGTCTTCGATCGTCCGGGTGAGGCTGCTTGAATGGCCGCATGTCAGACGTACGGGTCGATCCGCTGTCCAGCTACGCGCGCCGCGTCGGCGACGACGTCAAGGTGGTCCTCGTGGTCGATCCGGGCGGCGACCCGGTCGGACCGGGAGTGGTTCTGCGGCTGCTCGACGGCGAGGTGGTCGACGTCCCGGTCACGGTCACGCCTGCCGAGGAGGGCCCTGCTCGCGTCGAAGCGCTGGTTCCCGGCGACCGAGCCTCGGCGACGGCACCTGGCGGATGAGGCTCGTGGACCCGGCCACCTCAGTCCGCCGGAACCTGCGCACCCGGGTCCTGGCCCGCGCCGGGATGAAGGTCGCGGACCCCGCCACCTCAGTCCGCCGGAACCTGCGCACCCGGGTGCTGGTCCGCGCCGGGATGCCCGTCGCCCTGCTGCCGGGTCGCGCGCCGGACACGCGGCTGCCTGAGCCGACGCCGGGCTAACCAGTTGCCAGGCCGGCGCCGGCGAGCAGTCGGCGACCTCCGGCCGGGCGCGAGTGTCATCGAGAGCGCGCAATCGGCGGAGGTCGTCCCAGATCGGGGCGGCCAGGAGCTTCTCGGGGTCCCATGCTCGGGAGCGGCTCAGGATCTCGTCCGGGACCTCCTGCGGGTCCGGCCGGACGAAGGCCTCGACCAGGTCGTCGTACGCCGTGAGCAGCGCCGGCGACGCCGGATCCGGGAGGAAGGCGACGATCGTCCCCGTGGGCATGGTGTCCACTTCGAGGCACACCAGGTCCGGCCGCAACGTGCGCAGCGGCTCCAGGATCTTGTAGACGTCTCCCGCCCAGGCGGGTTTCGGACGCGGCCGGCTGCGGTCGCGGTCGGCTTCCGCGTGGCTGCGGGGCAACATGTCGTCGATCACGATCACTGAGGCGGAGTGGGTGTACGTCTCGGTGTTGATGAAGTCGCGCAGTGCGTACTCCGCGAGGTGCATCCCGTCGATGAACGCGAGGTCGCCACTGGCTCGTCGAAGTGCGCCAGCGGGTGCTCGCGCGCGAAGAACTCGTCGCTCGTGGCACGCACCAGGTGGAGGTCGCACAGCAGCTCCCGCTTGATCTGGAAGGCCGGGTCGACGCCGATCGACCGGGTGCGCGACAGCGTCATGCTCGCGCCGGTGCTCACCCCGATCTCCAGGTAGGAGCGGGGTTGGAGGCAGCTCGTGAAGCCTTCTCAGTAGGTGGTGGCGTCGCACGCGGCGACGCTACCTCAGGCCCTGACGGCTCATTGGAGGTGGTGGGTGCTCGGCCAGAGCGCTTCCAGGTCGACATCGGGGAAGCGGGCCGCCACGGCCTCGTAGACCTCGCGGTAGTGCTCCGCGATCATGCGCAAGATCTCGTCGGGCACGTGCGCCGGAGGTGACGCGTTGCGGCGCTCGTCGAGCTCCGGCTGGTGGAAATCGATGCGTAACAGGTCGCATATCTCCCTGATCCTGGCCTCGGAGAAGAGGTCCTCGTAGAACCCGATGTAGGTCTCGTCGGGGCCGAACGCCCGGTCCAGCTCGGCCAGGGTCAGGTGGTAGCTGGTGCGCTGCACGTTCTCCCGGTGGGCGTACCGCTCCAGAACCACCTCGGGCACGGGCTTGTCCCAGCGTTGCGGCTTCTCTCGGATCTGCATCCGGACGTGGGAGAGGATCCGGTCGACCGGGTCACGCATGAGGAAGACCGACACGGTGCGGACCCCGCGGCTCGCGAACGCCCGCTTGATCTGCGTCATCCGCTCCGCCGGGAGCATCGCGTACGCCGGGGTCAGGTCCGCCGTGAGCCGGGCGTCCGGTCGCGAGCCCAGCAGCCCGGCGAAGTAGTCGAAGTAGATCTCGGGGTCGGCGTACATGCTCGCCAGGTGCATGGCCTGCGCGTTCAGCGGCTTCCTCACGCGCGCCCGCCCGAGTGCCGCTTCGGCTTCGTCCAGGACGCGCTTGCGCCGGTAGGCCTGGCCCTTGACGTCCAGCGCGTCGAAGACGTGGTACTCCTTGCGATACCCCGACACGAACTGGGGCGACGCCTTCAGGTAGTGGTGCAGCCACGTGGTCCCGGCCTTCTGGGCGCCGGTGCCCAGCAGGAACGTCGACGGCGAGGTCACCGTGCTGAGGGTAGTCGCGGCCAGCGGTCCTGCGTTCAGAGGTCTGCCAGCACCATCTGCAGGAACCGGCCCTCGCGGTCCGGGTCGTAGGTGAAGTTCGAGTGGTACGCCGCCGGGCTGAACCGCCCCGCCCGCGGAGTGTCCGGGCGGCAGAGGACGAGATCCAGACGGTGGCCGAGCACCGACGCGATCAGGTACTCGTTCGTGGCGTTGTAGGACTCCGACCCGATCAGGATCACCTGCCTGGGTCGTTCCGCGAACGCGATCTGGAACATCCCGCTCCCGGCGAACCCCGCGAGTACGTCGGCGCTGCGGAAGAGCCGGACCTGGTCGCCGAGGGGGTAGTCCTCCGGATAGATCACGTCGAAGCCGGCGTCGATGAAGACCTGTTCGATCTCCTCGCGGTTGTGGCCGGACCGTCGGCCCCGGCGCGAGCAGAAGAGCCGGCTCGGGCACGCGGCCAGGCGGCTGTCGGCCTCGAGGGCGTCGCCCACGCTCTGGTAGGTGCGGAGGATTTCCGGGTGGACGAAGTCCGGCATGCTGAACATCTGGGACGCCACCACCAGCGACTCCACCTCGATCGGCTCGGTGGCGACGTACACGTCGTCGCGAGCGATCCCGGCGGCCTCCAACAGCGCGTACTCCCACTCGGAGAAGTGGTAGCCCGGCCGGTCGAACACCAGCGCGCGTAGGTCCGGGTAGCGCTCCTTGGCGCGCTGCCACCCCCACAGCTGGGAGATCTGGTCGGTCAAGGCGTGGCCGAAGTGACCGCGGTACCGGTTGTCCAGGTAGTAGAAGTGTCCCGGCGACGGCTGGGTGCTGTACGCCGGCCGCAGAACGAAGTCAGGCGCCCAGTCAAGCAGCCCGGCGTTGCGCAGCCGCGCCTTCGCGTGGTGCCGGAAGGTCGCCGGGATCACGACGTCGCTCTGGAGCGCGATCTGGCGAGGCAGGCAGACAACCCGGGCGTGCTGCCGCAGGGCGAGATCTGGGGCCTCGATGCGTCGCGGGAGTGCCGGGTCCATATCCGGCTCCGCGCTGGAGCGGACCTCACACCGGGAGTCGAACGCGACCCCAGCGATGCGGTCGACGAGGTCCCCTGTCCCTGGTCGTCGCGCGAGGTACCGATCCATGTCGGTGTCTCGCACTTTCGCGACCGTGTCCACGGTGTTCTCCGCCACCACGAACCCGTCGCGCATCTCAAGGCGACCGATCGACGCCGCGAGCGCGTGGATGTCCCGCTCCCGCGTCGTACGACGTTCCCGTGCGCTGGTCGGCGGATTCAGCTCAGCCGAGGATCGAAGGCCGTGAAGCTCATGGACGAGCTCGTCGAGGCTCCCCTCGCGCGGGCGACGCGAGACAAGGATGCCGCCCGGCCGCGTGAGGAAGATGAGCTCGCGAAAGCGACGGCGTGCCTTGGGACCGCGGGCCAGGTCGACGACCAGGTCCATCGGCCCGCGAGCGGCCAGCTCGATGTGGCGGTCGGTCGCCGACAGCGAGGTCGGAAGCACGGTCACGCGCACGTCGGGCACGGCCCGCACCAACACCTTCTCCAATGCGTGCTGGGCCGACCGCGAGACGATGGCGACACGCAGGGTCCGTGACGCCGGTAGGGCCTCGGCAACGACCTCCAGCAACGACGGAGGAGCGCTCCAGCCCTCGGCCCGTGCGGCGTCGCCGAGCGACGTCAGCAGGGTCACGACGTTCACCCGCTCAACGTAACCCGGCACCTCGCGACTACCCTCGTCGCGTGTCGACCAGCGGTGCGTCGGCGAGGCCTCCGACCTTCGTGCTCGGGGTCGGCGCCCAGAAGGCAGGGACCACCTGGCTCAACCGGTACCTGGAGGACTCGGCGGAGTTCGCGACCGGGTACCTCAAGGAGTACCACGTATTCGACACCCTCGACCTGCCTGATGAGACCTGGTCGCGCAACCGGAACATCACGCTCGCCGAGTCGGCCCTCGCCGACCTCCGCGGGGGGCGTCCGGCCGACGCCGTGGCGCTGCACCGCATGAGCATGGTCGGCAATCCCGCTTACTACTTCGGCTACTTCGCGGCGCTCCTCCGAAGGGAGCCTGTGCGGCACGTGACCGGCGACTTCACACCGGCATACGCGCTGCTCCCGGTGGATCGACTGCGGGAGATCCGCCGGGAGTTCGCGGAGAGAGGTGTCCGCGCGGTCGCGGTGTTCCTGATGCGCGATCCGGTCGACCGGATCTGGGCGCAGCTGCGGATGCAGCACCGACGGACCGCCGCACCGGGTGACCCGTCCGTGGAGGAGCGGATGCTGGAGCAGTTCGCCGAGCCGCAGTACGCCGCTCATGGTCAGTACCACCGCACCATCGACGCGCTGACCGAGGCATTCGGCGCGGACGTGCACTACGAGTTCTACGAACGCCTTTTCGCCCCGGAGGCAGTGGCGGCCCTGTGCCGGACGATCGGGATCTCAATGCACCCACCCGCTCTCGAGCAGCGCCGTGACCCTTCACCCGCCGAGGCCGAGCTTCCCGAGACGACCCAACGCGCCGTAGCCGACCACCTCGCCGAGGTCTACCGGCAGGTGGCCGAACGGTTCCCCGACATCGACCTGAAGGCACTCTGGCCGAGCGCACGGCACGTGAGGTAGTCAGGCCTCTGGCCCGCCGCCGCTCGCTCCTTGCCCTCGTACTAGCGTCACCCTCCATGCGCCCAGAGGATCTCAAGCGGCTGCACATGCAGCACAAGGTCGAGGGCTCCGGCCCCATCACCGCCAGCGAGGGGGTGTGCCTGCTCCGGGCGATCGAGCAGCACCGACCGCTCGGCTTCATCGAGCTGGGTACCTCGTCCGGTCTCTCCACGGGTCTCCTCGCGCTGATGCTCCACGACAACGGCGGCGAGCGCTTGGTCAGCGTCGATGCCAGCGAGGCGGTGTACCGCGACGAGACGCGTCCGACCGGCTTCTTGGTCTCCGAGATCTACGACGCCGACCGTGTCTCTGTCGATCTGCGCTCTCCGATGACCTCGCTGGACGTGGCCTTGTGGGATGACAAGTTCGAGATGGGCTTCGTGGACGCCAACCACCAGCACCCTTGGCCCGTGATCGACACCTTGTGTCTACTGCCGAGGCTGAACGGTCCCAAGGTCCTTTTCCACCACGACCTCAACGTGTACAAGAAGCAACGGAACGCGAACGGCGTCGGACCGAAGTTTCTGTTCGACCAGTTTCCGGAGAGCCATCGAACCCGCTACGCAGCCAACGGCGGCAACCTCTTCTCCCTGTCCCTCGACCTGCCCGTCGAACAGCTCGAGGCGATCGCCGCCGAGGCGTTCCTGCTCCCCTGGACCGGGCTGCGCTGGAAGAAGGGAAGACCGGCACTAGACGCATTTCGACTGGTTCTTCGCGAGCACTACAGCCCGTCCTTGCTCGGCGTTTTCGAAGAGGCAGCTGAGCGCTTCGCACTAGGCGCGAAGCCACGCTGACCCGCAGCAACACGGGACTAGAACGCACGATCGACTACATCTTCGTCTCAGGGGCTGCGTCGACAACGCGCAGGCCCGCATCACGCCATGAACGATCCGGTCGGAAATAGCCCTAGCCGACCCGTTCGAGCACCCGTGTCAGCGCTGACGCGTTTCGTTCGAGGTCGAAGGTCCACGACGACTGGAACGACCGCTGAGAGAATTCCCCCGCGGGGTGCGGGTCGTCCGGCTCGCTCCAGAAGAAGTGCGATTCCGCACCGAGTACGGAAGCGAACATGTACTCGTTCCGAGCGATGTAGCTGGTGTGGTTGAGCACGATCACGCTGTCGACCCCATCGGCATAGACAAGATTGAACATTCCCGAGCCACCGAACCCAGCGACCACGCGAGCGTTGGCGAACATTGAAGCCTGCTCCTGGACGGTGAGTTGCCCTGGCTCAACGACGGAGAACCCCCTGCTGGAGAACAGGTCCTCGACTTCGCGCGAGTTATGACAGGTCCGGTTGGCCGAAGGAGGTCGTGTCACGAACAGCTTGTCCGAGGCCGGGGTGGGCGGACCCGCTGTGAGGCCCTTGCGAAGCCGCTCCCACACGCCCCGGATTTCTGGGTGCACGTAATAGGGCTCGGTGTTATGCCACATCGGAGTCACACCGACCAGGCTCTCCACACGCACTGGACGATCGACCCACACGATGTCAGCAGCATCAACTCCGAAGGCCGGCAGCAGGACGCTCTCCAAACGTCGTTCCGCTGGTCGAAACCGCTCAGGGTTCGGGTGCAGCCGACAGAGCAGCTTGAGGCTTGCGTCGGCCTCCTTTGCCTCCGCCCAGCCCCAGAGACGCGCCAGTGCCTCCGTCATCAAATGGCCGAAATGACCAGGGTTGTTGTAGCCGAAGTGGTAGTAGCTGCCGGGGAGGGGAAGCGGCTCCTGCGACTCTTCAAGAAGTCCGAACTTGTCACGGACATTGACCAGGCCGCTGGTCTTCGGGTTCTGAGCCAGGTGCCACCGGAAGGAGTCCGGTAGCACCGACCTGTTGTGGTACACCATGGTCGTCCGGGGCAGGACGAGCTCGCCTTCGTAGCGCCTGATCTCAAGTTGCGGGAAGCTGAATGACTTGTCGTAGCCGGGTTCCACACCCGAGTAGGACGTAGCTTCCGCCGTAGGCGTGAACTCCCCCGCGGGGCGCGTGCCCACCAGCCCGATCTTCAACTGCGGTTCTCGCGTTGCAAGCAGTGAACGGGTTTCGCCGTCACGGATCTTGAGCAGGTGACGTTGCTGCTTCTCGATGGTCACGAACCTGTCCGTGACACCGATCGACTTGATCGCGTGGGCCAGGGCGGTACCGCCCCCGCGAATTCGGTCGAGACGGGAGAGTAGCGGTTCGACATGCTGCGCCTCGGTACGCAGCGCTACCCACGCGGCGTCCTCGTCGAGATAGAAGAAGAGTTCCTGCCACGCGCGAAACTGGGAAAGTCCCGAGGACGGGCGGACGTCAACGACCATGTCGACGCGATCGAACCCTGCGAACCTCCCCTCCATCGTCGGCGCGTCCATACCGATGAGGCGAGTGATCCGGGCGCGCGCCCAATTACTCTTCGGGATACCAAGTGTCAGCTGGCGCGGGCGAGCCGCGATCACCACAAGGTGTCGTTTGGCTGGCTCTCGAGAGAAGTCCGCTGGAAGTTCGCTGAGGATCGCATCGAACAGGGCATCGTGCCTCACTGATCGTCGAAACATCATCGAGGACGATAGCGCAGCCTTGGCGAGGTAGCCCTCAACCGCGAAGCGCGTACTTCTGTGGGGCTGACGCGGATGAAGACGCGGGGGACCTGATCTACGACCCAACGACGTCGGGGCAGATCTCGTCGTTGTCTGCCTTGCTCGCAGAGCCCGCGCGCGGGCTGGATCCAGCTCGATGTTCCTGGCTCGATGACAGAGACGTCGGTCTCGATCCGAGACGTCTCCTATCCCTCGATCCGGTTGCCGTGCTCGTCCCAGTGCGCGGCGACCTTCTTGCTCGGCTGCACCCGCGGCGGCTCGCCGGGCATCTTCGGGTAGTCGGGCGGGTAGTTGAGCTCCACCGCTCCCTGCTCCTCCCACAGCTTCAGCAACGGCTCCAGCGAGTACGCCGTGTCGTCGATCTCGGCCCACGGGTCGCCGTCGGCAAGCCGGTCGGGGACGGTGAACAGGTTGTACTCGCGCGGGTCCGTGACGCCGGCCAGCTCGTCCCAGGTCATCGGCGTGGAGACCGGGGCGCCGGGGATCGGCCGCAGCGAGTAGGCGGAGGCGATGGTGCGGTCGCGGTTGTTCTGGTTGAAGTCGACGAAGATCCGCTCCCCGCGCTCCTCCTTCCACCAGTCCACGGTCACCCCGTCGTCGCGGGCGGCGAGCTCGCGGCCGAAGCCGATTGCGGCATGCCGGACGTCGACGAACTCCCACTCCGGCTTGATCCGCACGTAGATGTGCACGCCCCGGTTGCCGCTGGTCTTCGGGTAGCCGACCAGCCCCAGCTCTTCGAGCAGCTCCTTCGCGACCCCGGCGACCCGGACCGCGTCGGTGAACGTGGTGCCGGGCTGCGGGTCGAGGTCGATCCGCAGCTCGTCGGGGTGGTCGACGTCGCTGCGGCGTACCGGCCAGGGATGGAAGGTGAGCGTGCCCATGTGGGCGCACCACACCGGCACCGCGATCTCGGTGGGGCAGATCTCGTCGGCGGTGCGGCCGGACGGGAACGTGATCTGCACCGTCTCCAGGTAGTCGGGGGCCCCCTTCGGCACCCGCTTCTGGTAGAACGCGTCGGCGTCCTTGTCCTGCGGCCCGGTGGCCAGCTTCATGCCCGGTCGTACGCCGGAGGTCCACCGCTCGAGCGCGGTCGGCCGGTCCCGCAGCGCCCGCATCAGCCCGTCGTCGACGCCGGCGAAGAACTCCGCCACCATCAGCTTGGTGACCTCGGGGGTGCGCTCTGTCTTCTCGTAGATGACCCGGTCCGGGCTCGACACCCGCACCGCGCGCCCACCCGCGTCGACCTCGGCAGCAGGGGTCTTTGCCATGCCCGCCACCGTAGCGGGCGGGGTTTCGAGACGGTTGCTTCGCAACCTCCTCAACCACCCAAGGCGACCACTCGGTGGTCGAGCAGGGAGGCGCCCCAGCGCCGACCGTTGTCGAGACCGCCGGACCGGTCTCGACGACGCTCGCTGGCGCTCGCTGCTCGACCAGCGGTGTGGGAGCTACTTCTTCTTCCGCGCGCTCCTGAGAACCACCGCTCAGGCGGACCCGAGCAGCGAGTTCGGTTGGAACGTCGGGCTCCGGTCGAGGTCCTCGCGCGCGGGCCGGACGAACTCGAACCCCGAGGTCAGCACCACCAGCCTGTCAGGGTCCGCGTCGTCTCGGCGGGTCAGCTCCTCCGCGCACACCTGGTGCATCGGCGGCGCGTGGAAGGCGTTGCGGGCGATCTCCTCGGTCGTGCCGAGGAACGCCACCGGGCGGCCGAGCGACTCCGAGCAGACCCCGCAGATCCGGCTGAGCGCGCACCGGGTCACCCACGCGGTTCCCCACTCGGTGGTCATGCCCGCGCCGCCGCTCCTGCCCGCGACCAGCCGCCGAGCTCCCGGCGCCGGTGCGGGCGCTCGCTGTCGGCCCGGCGCTTGCGGTCGCGCGCCGGGGTGGGTGGCTCGGGCTGGTCGCTGCTGGTCAAGGAGTTCGGCAGCGAGAGCTTGATGATGGTGCGCAGCGCCTGGCCGTACTGCCGGTGCAGCGGCCCTGTGGTGTACGGCAGGTCGTACTTCTCGCACAGCTCGCGGATCCGCACCGAGATCTCGGCGTACCTGTTGCTCGGCAGGTCGGGGTAGAGGTGGTGCTCGATCTGGAAGCCGAGGTTGCCGGACATGATGTGCAACAGCGGGCCGCCCTGGAAGTTCGCGGCGCCGAGGATCTGCCGGAGGTACCACTCCGAGCGCGACTCGTCCTCGATCTCCTCCTCGGTGAAGTGCATCGCGCCGTCCGGGAAGTGACCGCAGAAGATGATCACGTAGGACCACAGGTTGCGGATGATGTTCGAGGTGACGTTGGCGCCGAGCACCGTCTTCCACTGCCGGCCCGCCAGGGCCGGGTAGACGACGTAGTCCTTGAGGATCTGGTTGCGGCCCTTGCGGAGGATCTGCTTGAGCTGCCGCTTCATCTCCTTCGGGTCCTTCTCGCGCTTGCGGATCCGCTCGATGTCGAGGTCGTGCAACGCAACGCCCCACTCGAACAGCAGCGCGAGCAGGCTGTTGTAGACCGGCTGGCCGATGTTGTACGGCGACCACTTCTGCTCACGCGCCATCCGCAGGATGCCGTAGCCGATGTCGTTGTCGTAGCCGAGCACGTTCGTGAACTGGTGGTGCACGTAGTTGTGCGAGTGCTTCCACTGCTCGGCCGGCTGGGCGGTGTCCCACTCCCAGTTGGAGGAGTGGATCTCGGGGTCGTTCATCCAGTCCCACTGGCCGTGCATCACGTTGTGGCCGATCTCCATGTTCTCGAGGATCTTGTGGAGAGCCAGGAACGAGATACCGAGGGCGACGGCGGGCTTGCGGGTCTTCGACGACTGGGTGCCGGCCATCAGCGTCACCCGGCCGGCAGCGGCCAGGCCGCGCTGGATCTTGATCAGCCGGTTGATGTACGCCGCGTCGTCGGTGCCCCGCGACTCCTCGATCTCGGCGCGGATCGCGTCGAGCTCGCGGCCGAGCTGGTCCACCTCCTCCTCGGTGAGATGGGCGTACTCCTTCACGTCCGAGATGGCCATGGGTTGCGGTCTCCTTTTCGAGTTGCTGGGTCTCGACGACGGCTCGCCTAGCGGCTCGCCTGCTCGACCAGCGCTATATGTCGAGCGTGCAGTCACCGACAGGGGCGGTGACGCAGGTCTGGACGGACTCGTTGGGGTTGTCGTACTCGTCGCCGTTGCGCAGGTCGCGCACGGTGCCGTCGACGAGGGTGAGCGTGCAGGTGTGGCAGATGCCCATCCGGCAGCCGAACGGCATCCCGATGCCGGCCTCCTCGCCGGCCTCGAGGACGGTGGTCGCGCCATCGGCGTCGATGGTCTTGCCGGAGTTGCGGAACGTGATCGTGCCGCCCTCACCGCCCTCTCCCCCGAGCTGCAGGGAGAACCGCTCCAGGTGCAGCCGGTCCTCCAGGTCGGCGGCCTCGTAGTGCTCCGAGACGGCGTCGAGCATCGGCCCGGGGCCGCAGGCGTAGGTCTCGCGCTCGCGCCAGTCGGCGCAGATCTCGTCGAGTTCCGCGAGGTCGAGCATGCCGTCGGTGTCGGTGTGCAGCTCGTGGAAGGTCAGGTCGTCGTGCTTCTCCGCGAGCCTCGCGAGCTCGTCGCGGAAGATCATCCGGTCCTTCGAGGGCGAGGAGTAGTGCAGGACGACGTCGGGCATGGTGCTGCGGCGGTCGAGCGTGCGCAGCATCGCGATGACCGGCGTGATCCCGCTGCCGCCGACCAGGAACAGCATCCGCTGCGGCGGCGGGTCCGGGAGCACGAAGTCGCCCTCCGGCAGCGCCAGGCGCACGATCGTGCCCGGCTCCAGGCCCTTGACCAGATGGCCGGAGAGCAGCCCCTCCGGCATCGCGCGCACGGTGATCGCGATGGTGCCGCGGTCGCGCTTGGGTGGCGAGCTCACCGAGTAGGACCGCCACTGGAACCGGCCCTCGACCTGGACGCCGATGCCGACGTACTGGCCCGGTCGGTGGTTGTAGCGCCAACCCCAGCCGGGCCGGATCACCAGCGTCGCGGCGTCGTCGGTCTCCGGGGTCACCCGCTCGATCCGGCCGCGCAGCTCGCGCGAGCTCCACAGCGGGTTGAGCAACCGGAGGTAGTCGTCGGGGTGGAGCGGCGTGGTCAGCTTCGCACCCGCCCTACGCACCCGTTCCCAGGGGATGGTGCCGGTGGTGGCCATCACTTCAGTGAACAACTGTTCTCCGAGTTCGTCAAACTGGCTGGGTAACTTGGCGGGGTGACCGACGCGGACCAGTACCCCGACCTCGAAATCGCGACCCTCGACGTCGGCAAGGAGGGCGACCCCACCGATGCGCGGGTGACCGGCTGGGTCGAGGGCCTGCAGCGCGGGTTCCAGCACCCCCGGCCGAACGACGACTTCAGGGCCGCCTGGCTGGAGCACGTGCGCGCCGACGCCGCGACGATCCGCGGGGCCTGGCTCACCGAGCCGCGGATCGGCCCCGGCACGATCCCGGTGGCGACGTACTCGAGCTGGGACAAGTCGATCAACACGGGCGGCGACGTGCTCCCGCTCCGGATGATCACGGACATCACGGTGAGCCCGACCCACCGGCGCCGCGGGCTGCTCCGTCGCCTGATCAACGACGACCTCAACCATGCGGTCGACCACGGCGTCCCACTGGCCGCGCTGACCGTCTCGGAGGGGTCGATCTACGGCCGGTTCGGCTTCGGCCCGGCCACGCACGTGCAGCACATCGAGGTCGACGCCACCGCCAGGTTCGCGCTGCGCGAGCCGGTCGACGAGGCGGTGACCGGGCGGATCGAGCTGGTCGAGCCGGCCGAGGCGTGGGAGGCCGTGCAGACGGACTTCGACGGCTTCCACCGGACCACTCGTGGCTCGGTGGAGCGCCCCGAGTTCTACCGGCACATCCTCACCGGGGAGTTCGACTTCCACGAGCATGGACCCGACCGGAAGCTCCGGGGGGCCGTGCACCTCGACGACGCCGGCGAGCCCAACGGCCATGTGCTCTACCGGTTCGACCGCTCGGGGGACATCCGTGCGATCGACGTGGTCGACCTGGTCGCCCTGGCACCGGAGGTCTACCTGCGGCTCTGGCAGTTCCTCGCCGACGTCGACCTGGTGCAGCGGGTGCGCTGGAACTTCGCGCCCACCAACGACCCGCTCGAGTGGGCGCTGGTCGACCCGCAGGTGCGGAACGTGAAGAAGGTCAGGGACTTCCTGTGGGTCCGGGTGCTGGATGTGCCGACCGCGCTGGCCGCCCGGCCGTGGGGCGCCGACGGGTCCGTGGTGATCGAGGTGGACGACCCGCTGGGGCACGCCGCGGGGAGCTGGCAGGTGGTGGTCGAGGACGGCCAGGCGACCGTCGAGCGCAGCCAGGCCGCCGGTGGCGTGCGGCTGGCCGCGGACACCCTCGGCTCGCTCTACCTCGGCGACGTCACCGTGCCGATGCTGCGCGTCGGCGGCCGGCTGGGCGGCGACGACGACTCCGTGGCCACCCTCGCCGCGATGGCGGACGTCGGCCCGACGCCGTACTGCATCACCGGGTTCTGAGTACCGTTGGTCTCATGAACTACCAGGTGGATAAGTCCGACGACGAATGGCGCAAGGAGCTGTCGCGCGAGGAGTACGCCGTGCTGCGCAAGGCCGGCACCGAGCGCGCGTTCACCGGTGAGTACACCGACACCGAGACCAAGGGTGTCTACAGCTGCAAGGCATGCCAGGCGAAGCTGTTCGAGTCGGACACGAAGTTCCACTCCGGCTGTGGATGGCCGAGCTTCTACCAGCCGATCAGCGACACGGTCGAGTACATCGAGGACAGCTCCCACGGGATGAAGCGGGTGGAGGTGCGCTGCGCCAACTGCGGCTCGCACCTCGGTCACGTCTTCCCCGACGGCTACGGCACACCCACCGGCGACCGCTACTGCATCAACTCGATCAGCCTCACGCTGGAGCCCGCCGACTCCGAGTGACTCCCGAGTGACCCACCGGATCGCCATGTGGTCGGGGCCGCGCAACCTGTCCACAGCGATGATGCGCAGCTTCGGCAACCGCCCGGACTGCACCGCGGTCGACGAGCCGCTCTACGCCGCCTACCTCGCCGAGACCGGCCTCGACCATCCCGGCCGCGACGAGGTGATCGCCTCTCAACCCACCGACTGGCGGGTGGTGTGCGCGGAGCTGACCGACGGCCCGGTCGCGACGCCGCTGCAGTACCAGAAGCACATGACGCACCACCTGCTGCCGGGCATCGACCGGTCCGCGCTGGCGGGGCTCCGGCACGCGTTCCTGGTGCGCGACCCGGAGCGGGTGCTCACGTCCTACGCAAAGGTGCGCGAGGAGCCGACGCTGGAGGATCTCGGGCTGCCCCAGCAGGCCGAGCTGTTCGAGCGGTACGGCGGCCCGGTCGTCGACGCCGCCGACGTGCTGCGTGACCCGACCACCACGCTCGGCCTGCTGTGCGAGGCGCTGGGCATCGGGTTCGACGAGGCGATGCTCTCGTGGCCGGCAGGCCCGCGCGACACCGACGGCATCTGGGCGCCACACTGGTACGCCGGCGTCGAGGCCTCGACCGGGTTCGCGCCGTACTCCCCCGGCAGCGGCGACCCGCTGCCGGACCACCTGCAGCCGCTGTTGGAACGATGCCGGCCCTATTACGACGCGCTGGCGGCGTACACACTGCGTCCCGAGGAGAGCTGATGAAGCAGAGCTACGACGAGCGCAACCGCGACCTGGTGGTGTCGATCAACGGCGTGCTCCGGCACCGCGACGAGGCGGGGGTCAGCCCGTTCGACTCGGTCGTGCAGGGCGGCGACGGGGTGTGGGAGGGGCTGCGGCTCTACGACGGCCGGATCTTCCGGCTCACCGAGCACCTCGCGAGGCTGCGGCGCTCGGCGACCGCGCTGGCGTTCGCGGAGATCCCCTCCGACCAGGCGATCATCCAGCAGATCCGGGCGACGTTGGCCGCCAACGAGATGCGCGACGACGTGCACATCCGGCTGACGCTCACCCGCGGTGTGAAGATCACCAGCGGCATGGACCCGCGGCTGAACCAGTCGGGCCCGACCCTGATCGTGCTGGCCGAGTTCAAGTCGCCGGTCTACGACGACAGCGGGATCAGCCTGGTCACCTCGTCGGTACGCCGGCACCGGGCCGACTCCCTCGACCCCAAGGTCCACCACAACAACCTGCTCACCTCGATCCTCGCCAAGATCGAGGCCAACGTCGCGGGCGCCGACGACGCACTGATGCTCGACGACGCCGGGTTCATCGCCGAGACCAACGCGACGCACGTGTTCCACGTGGCCGACGGCGTGGTCCGCACGTCCACCACCCGGGCCTGTCCCGAGGGCATCACCCGCGAGGCGGTTCTCGCCCTGTGCGCCGACGCCGGCATCCGGACGGAGGTCGGCGACTTCTCGACCACCCAGCTCTACACCGCCGACGAGGCGTTCGTGACCGGCACCATGGGCGGTCTGACGCCGGTCGTGTCCGTCGACGGGCGGACGATCGGCTCCGGTGCGGGTGGGCCGGTGACCGCGAAGCTGGTCGAGGCGTACGCCGCGCTCACAGCGAGCTCGGGCACCGTCGTCGTCTAGCGCCGGTCTGCTTGTAACGCACCGTTACATCGTCCATCGCTCCGTTCTACGGGTGAGGTGGACGACGTAACGGTGCGTTACAAGCGCGCGGCTAGGCAGGCGTGGCCGAGATGACGACGTACTCGTCGCCGTCGAAGTAGCCCTGGATCACGAACGCACCCCAGCGCACCTTGCCGACCTGCTCGTAGTCGCCCTCGTGGTCGGCCCACCGCCACTCGCGGATCGACGGCCCACCGCACTGGGGCGGGTACGACTCCGCGACCGGGCCGGTGCAGAGCTCGGGGCGGCCGACGTCCATCACGATCACCGGGGTGGGGATCGTCGGCTCGGCATCGGCCGGCCGGTTCGCGGCATCGGAAGGCTGGTTCGGGTCGGTGGCCCGGTCCGTCTCTTCGGCGGAGCCCAAGGAGCAGGCGGTCGCGGCCAGGAGCAGGGCGACCAGCGCGACGACATACCTCGTGGTCGCTGAACTGGGGAGCGGTGACTGAGCGTCGGTTCCACGTCGAGAAAGCGACCCTGAAACACCTCCCACCGCCGAGCTCACCGCCCGGCGGTGACCTAGCGCCGTTCTGGTGCCGGAGAACCGACCACAGGTCACCGCTCCCCCAAGCCGGCCGGTCCGCGCAGCGACGTGCTTCATTCCCCTTCGACGGCGCCGGCGGCAACCGGGTTCCGGGGTACCGAGTGCGCCCGCTCGTCGGCGTCGGCGAGGGCGAACAGGACGACCGGCAGCACCAGCTCGATCCCGATCAGGGGGACCTGGAACCAGTGCGGGGCGCCCTCGACCGCCCAGGACAGCAACCGGCCGATCCCGGCGAGCAGGAAGATGCCGGCGAGCCAGCGCACCGCTGTCGCGGACACCGGCGTACGGCGTACCGCCCAGATCCAGGCCAGCCCGTAGCCGGCGAAGATCGCGTTGTAGAAGCGCTCCCGGCTGTCGACGGTGGCGCGGGCCTCGCCGGTGATCGAGTCCGTGCCGGGGACGGAGAACACTCCGCCGAAGAAGTGGTAGATGCCGATCCCGACGATGGAGACGCCGGTCAACCAGAGCAGTGCTCGCAGGGTCCTGGCCATCGCGCGAACTCCTTGTTTGACATGTGTCTAGTAACGACCAAGTTAGGCCGCTACTAGGCAAGTGTCAACTAGACTCAGGGGATGCCGCCGCGCCGCCGCCTGACCCCCGAGGCACGCCGGGACACCCTCCTGGACGTCGCCGAGGGCCTGTTCGCCCAGGTCGGCTACGACGACGTCCGGATGGAGCGGGTCGCTGCGGGAGCGGACGTGTCTCGCGCGCTGCTGTACCAGCACTTCCCGAACAAGCGCGAGCTGTTCGCGGCGGTCTACCGCCGCGCGGCGGACCGTCTGCTGGACGCGACGGTCCTGGACCCGGACCTGCCGCTCGCGGACCAGGTCCGCGCCGGGTTGGACGAGCACTTCGACTACTTCGAGGCGAACCGGCGTACCGTGCTCGACGCCAACCGCACCCTCGGCGGCGACCCGGTGATCCAGGCGATCATCACCGGGGAGCTTTCGACGCTGCGCGACCGGATGCTCGACGTCGCCGGCTTCGACGACCGGCGCCGGGCGACCGCGGCGACGGTCCTGATGGGGTGGCTGGTGTTCGTCCGGGTGCTCTCGATCGAGTGGCTCCTGGAACCCACGTGCACCCGGGAGGAGCTGCGGGAGATCTGCACCGCGGCGTTGCTCGGCGCGCTCGCGCCGATCATGGGTTCCGACTGAGTCAGCCGCGTCGGGTACGTCGGTCGCTCGGGCGGGGCCGGCGGGTGCGGACCGGTCGTCGTTCGTTGCTCAGCCGGGCGTAGATCGCAAGTGGGGTTCTCATGCCGGGTGGGACGGCAACGGACGCCGACGGGTTCCCGACGTCTCAGCGGTACGCCGTCAGGGCAGCCGGTCGACCAGCTCCGCGATCGGCGCCAGCGAGCCGGTGTAGAACGGCACCTCCTCGCGCACGTGCCGGCGGGCGTCGGAGGCGCGCAGGTGCCGCATCAGGTCGACGATTCGGTAGAGCTCGTCACCCTCGAAGGCGAGGATCCACTCGTAGTCGCCGAGCGCGAAGCTGGCCACCGTGTTGGCGCGGACGTCGGGGTAGTCGCGCGCCATCTTGCCGTGCTCGGCGAGCATCCGGCGGCGCTCCTCGTCCGGCAGGAGGTACCACTCGTAGGACCGCACGAAGGGGTAGACGCAGATGTGCGCCTTCGGCTCCTCGTCGTTGAGGAACGCGGGCACGTGGCTCTTGTTGAACTCCGCCGGGCGATGCATGGCCAGCTGCGACCAGACCGGCTCCAGGCGGCGGCCGAACGCCGTACGACGGAACCGGTGATAGGCCTTCTGCAGGTCCTCGCTGTCGGCGGCGTGCCACCACACCATCACGTCGGCGTCGGCGCGCAGGCCGCTGACGTCGTAGACACCACGGACCACCACGTCGGACTCGGCGAGCTCGGCGAACAGCTTCTCGACCTCGGCAGCCTCGACGCCGCGGTCGTCGTCGCCCAGGGGCGAGGCGAGGCGGAAGACCGACCACATCGTGTAGCGGATCGACTCGTTGATCTCCTTCGCCCGCGCCGCCTTCGAGTTGCTCATACCGACCATTGTGCCGAGCGCTCAGTCGCGGCCGTAGCCCGCCTCCCGCGCCTTGACGATCGCCTCGGCGCGGCCGGCCGCGTGCAGCTTGGCGTAGATCGCCGAGACCGTGTTGCGCACGGTCTTGTTGGAGACGTACATCGCGGTGGCGATGGCGTCGTTGGACTTCCCGGCGGCCAGCATCTCCAGCACCTCGCGCTCGCGGTCGGTGAGGTCCGGGAACGGCTCCTCGCGCTGCGGAGTCGCGCCGGTGAAGTACGCCGTCACCTTGCCCGCGAGCGTGGCGCCGAAGACCATTCCACCCGCAGCGGCCGCGCGGACCGCGTTCTGCACCTCCTCGGCGCCGGAGCCCTTGAGCAGGTAGCCCGAGGCGCCGGCCCGGATCGCGCTGAGCACGGTGTCGTCGTCCTCGTTCATGGTGAGCATCACGACCTTGACGCTCTCGTCGCGGGAGGTGAGGAAGCGGGTCGCCTCGATGCCGTCGAGCCGGGGCATCTGGATGTCCATCACCACCACGTCGGGCCGGCTCTCCTCGACCACGTGCAGCGCCTCGCGGCCGTCCCCAGCGGTGCCGACGACCTCGATCCCCTCGAGGGCGCCCAGCAGCGCGGCGAGGCCGTCGCGGACGATCGCGTGGTCGTCGACCACGACGACGCGAATACTCATTTCCCACTCCTCAGGGGTAGCCAGGCGTGCACGACCGTGCCGCCCTCGCCGGGACAGGTGACCTCGCTGCGGCCGCCGAGCTCGGCCGCCCGCTCCCGCAACGACACCAGCCCGACGCCGGCCTCTGCGTCGGCGGGGATACCGCGCCCGTCATCGACGACCTCGACGACCAGGGCGGCGTCCTCGACCCGCAGCTGTACGACGCAGGTCGTGGCCCCGGCGTGCCGCGCGACGTTGGCCAGCGCCTCGCCGGCGATCCGGAACGCCGCCACCTCGACGGCGGCGGGCAGGCTGCCGAGCTCGCCGGCCTCGATCGTGGTCGTCGGCCCGCCCGCGGAGAGCTGCTCGGCCTGTTGCGACAGCGCACCGACCAGACCACGGTCGTCGAGCGCCGGCGGTCGGAGCTGGTGCACCAGGCGACGTACGTCGGCCACGACGTCCTGCAGGTGGCCGCTGGTCTCGCCGATCCTGGCCTTGGCGGTCTCGGGATCCTCGTCGACCAGCAGCCGGGCGGACTCGAGCTGGAACACCACCCCGCTCAGCGCCGGACCCAGCCCGTCGTGCAGGTCGCGGCGGATCCGGCGCCGTTCCTCCTCGCGGGTCACGACCAATCGCTCGCGGCTCTCCTGGAGCTCGTCCGCCAGCCGGCTGGTGCGGGCCGCCGTCGCCGCCTGCCGGACCAGGTCGCCGAGCAGCTGCTCGTCGCGGCGGCTGAGTCGGCTGCGCAGACCGCGCGCGGGCAGCACCAGCCGACCCACCGGCGCGTCGCGGTAGGTGATCGGGAGGGTGCGGGTCTGGGCGGGGCGTTCGCCGTGGGTGGCGACCAGTCGCTCTCCCCCGGTGCGGTCGACCTCGACGCTCACGAAGCCGATCCCGAACGCCTGCGCGACCGCGCGGGCGACGGCCGCGAGCTGGGCTGGGCCCTCGTCGGCGGTCTCCAGGGTCGACGCCAGCCCGGCCACGGTGTCGTAGGGGTTGTCCCGGTCGCCCAGCACCAGCCGGCGCACCCCGCCGGCGAACCACGAGCGCAGCGGGGCGTAGAGCAGGGCGGTCACGAGCAGTACGACGAGCACCACCTCGCGGTCGGCGAGCGAGTCGTCGAGGAGCGCGGACAGCCCGCCCAGGACGGCGAGGTCGACGAGCACGATGGCGAGCGAGAGACCGCCGTACAGCAGCGTGCGGCTCAGCAGGTCCTGCACCGAGACGAGTGCCGGGTTGACGACCGCGACGGTCATCGCGAGCGCCGGAAGCACCATGATCAGGAACGTCAGCAGCCATCCGGGCAGAAGGTCCGGCAGTGCGGCCCAGAACGCCACCGAGAACGCCATCGCGAGCACGCCCCAGAGCAGCCAGCGCATCCGGTCCCGCTCGATCCCGCGGGAGCGGCGGTAGCGGACGACCACGGTCAGCATCGGGACGACGATCATGGCGGCGCCGACGGCGATCGCAACGCCGACCAGCCAGTCCATCCCCTCGAGCACCGAGAGCGTCGTCGGGTCAGGATCGACACCGGGCGGCAAGTCGGCGTCGAGCCGGCCCTCGGACGGCGCCACCAGCACGACCAGGCCGGACAGCACCATTACCGAGACGGCGAACCTCCCGGCGCCACCCCACCGCCCGGGCAGGAACCGGCCAGTAGGGAAGATCAGCAGCATCAGCGCTACCGGCACGATCAGGAATGCGCCGAACCGGTTGAGGAACCACAGCGCGAACGTCATTCCGGGCCAGGCGTCGTCGGCGGTCAGCCCGGCGTGCACATAGGACTGCGAAAGCCCGTCCAGCACCCAGAACAGGCCGAACCAGGCCACCGCCCAGCCGAAGCCCTGGCGAGGGTTGCGCAGCAGCAGCCAGGCCGCCATCACGGCGAGCGCCACCCCGTTGAGCGCGTAGCCCCAGCCGAGCTCCGGCGCGATGTCGTCGCCGGGCCCGCTCGAGAGCGCCTGCGTGTCGAGCCAGATCGTGACCGCCAGGCCCACCAGGCAGAGCATGGGCAGGGCCAGCACTCCCCAGTGCGCGGTCGGGCGGTCGGGCGTCAGCACCGGCTCATTGTGAACGCGCGAATCCCCGGCCGTGACCATTTCGGTCCCGACCGGGGTCGCGTGAGGAGCGTTGATCTCAGACTCCGCGGTGCGCCTTGTCACCGACCGTGAAGCCGATCGCCGTCACGAGCACCAGGAGCACGCCGGGCACGGCGGCCAGGTACTGCAGCGGGGAGATGCCGACGACCAGGGTGAGGCCGCCGAGCACCAGACCCGCACGGCCGAGCCAGGCGGGGACCCCGCCCTGGCGGGCGGCCACGTAGATCGCCGTACCGGCCAGGCCCGCGAGCACGAAGACCCACGGGATGGTGCCGAGCCAGTGGTTGTAGAGCGCCGCGTTGGCGTCGTCGACGATCTGCTCGTCCTTGCCGCCGTGGACGAAGCTCGAGATGAACTCGGTGTCCAGGCCGGTGCCCATGATCAGGATGACGCTGGTGCCGACCAGGCCGGCGAAGGCCACCATCGGGGCCAGGCTGTCCCCGCCCACGGCGTCGCGCAGCCGCCGGAACAGGCCGGCCGCGAACACGATGAGCAGGACGGCGCACAGGCTGGCGACAATGTGAAACGCGAACATCGGGCCGGTCTGCTCGGTGAGCTTGTCGGCGATCGCCGCCGAGTTGCCCTCTAGGTCCTTGTCGTAGACCGCGCTGACCATCGACGTGGTGACGATGGTCGCGATCCCGGTGAGCCCGGCTCCGATGCCGGCGAAGGCCCAGGCGCGGTTGCGGCGCGGGGTGGTGTCCGGGGCGGCGTGGTTCACGTCGGACCGGACCGGGTTGTGGGTGGTGATGTGAGTGGTCATTGATTTCTCCGTAGGTCGTTGTGGTTGCGACGTACGGAGAGTGCCGGGCCCGGTGTCCCGACTCCCAGGGACAACGGGGCAACGTTCTCAGGCCACGTCAGCCGGGGCTGACCTCGGCGGCGGCCCGGTGTCCCGAGGCGACCACCGCAGGGATGCCCACGCCGTCGTACGTGGCCCCGGCGAGTGCGAGCCCGGGCACCCGCGCCACGTCGGAGCGGATCCGGGCGACCCGGTCGAGATGGCCGACGGCGTACTGCGGAAGGCCACCGCCCCAGCGCTGCACGTGGGTGTCCACGGGCGTCGCGGCCACCCCGGTCGCCTCGGCGAGGTCGCGCAACGACGCGGCGACGAGCTCGTCGTCGGTCACCTGCAGGGTGTCCGCCTCGCGGTGGCGGCCCAGCGACGTGCGCAGGAGCAGCAGGCCGTCGCCAGCCTCGCGCACCCAGCCCCACTTCGCGAACGAGAACGTCGACGCCTTGATCCGGCGCCCGTCGACCGGCGGCACCAGGAAGCCGGAGGCGTCGGTCTCGGCCAGCGCTGGTACGTCGGCGGCGCGGAACGCCAGGGTCACCACGGCCACCGAGGCGTACTCGATCGCGGCCAGCTCGCGGGCCGCCTCCGGGGCGAGCTCGGCGAGCAATTTCGCGGTGGGAGCCGCCGGCGTCGCCAACACGATGCTGTCCACGCTGGTTGAGGTGCGAGCGGAGCGAGCCTCGAAACCACCGGCAACCAACCGCAGCTCCTGCACCGGCTCCCCGGTCCGTACGTCCAGCCCCTCCGCGAGCGCGTCGACAAGGCCCGCCATCCCGCCGCGCAGACCCGCGAACACCGGGACGTCGGACCCCGGCAGGCCGTCGGCCTGAGCGAGGATCGAGCCCCGCTCGGCCAGCGCGACCAGCTGCGGGGTGGCGGCCCGGGCCGAGATCTCCCGGGCCCGGCCGGCGTACACACCTCCGAGCAGCGGCTCGACCAGCCGGTCGGTGACCTCGTCGCCGAACCGTGCGGCGACCAGGTCGCCGACCGTCACGTCGCCCTCCACCGGGAGCACGCGCTCGTCGCGAGCCCGGGCCAGGCCCTCGGGAGTCAGCACGCCGCTCTCGGCCAGCTGGTCGAGGTCCAGCGGTGCGCCCATCAGGCTGCGCGGCAGCGGTCGCAGCGCGTCGCGGGTCCACACCCGCGATGCGGCGTCGGTGGGATGCACGACCTCGAGGCCCAGCGCCCGGGCCAGGTCGACACCCTCGGGCCGACGGTTCAGCATCGCCTCCGCGCCGACGTCGACGACCACCCCGGCTACCGCGCGCCGCCGCAGCTTTCCGCCGACCTCGTCGGCCCCTTCGAGCACCACGACCTCATGCCCGGCGTCGGCCAGGTCGCGGGCCGCGGTCAGCCCGGCGACCCCGGCTCCCACGACGGCGATCCTCACCGGCCCAGCCTCTCAGGTCACGGTTCGGTCACGGGACGGAACGTCCGGCGGGAACGCCCCGTCGTACCCACATGAGGCACACCCGCGCCCTGGCCGTGGCGGTGCTGTCCGCCGTTCTCCTGCTCTCCGCCTGCTCGTCCGACGGTGGCGACTCGGACAGCGGCGCCACTGCCGCGGCCGACGCCGAGGCGGCCGCACCCGCCGAGGACGCTGGGGGTGGCAGGAATGCCCTGGACGCCGACGACGCGGCACTCACGTCCGATCCGGACCCCGGTGAGCCCCCCGCCATGGAGCGGGCGATCATCTCCACCGGCAACGTGCAGCTGCAGAGCGGCGACGTGGAGAAGGCGGCGTTCGACGTACAGGCGCTCGTCGACAAGTACGCCGGCGAGGTCACCGACCAGGAGACCAGCACCGACGACGAGGGCGACGTGCGGATGGCTCGGCTGGTGCTCCGGATCCCGGCGAAGAGCTTCTCGGACGCGTTCGGGGAGCTGGAGCAGGTCGCCGACCTGAAGTCGTCCAGCTCCACGTCCGAGGACGTCACCACGAAGGTGATCGACAACGCGGTCCGGATCCGGGCGCAGCGCCGCAGCCTGCGCCGGATCGAGGTCCTGCTGGACCAGGCCGTGAGCATCCGCGACATCGTCGCCATCGAGTCGCAGCTCACCCGCCGGCAGGCCGACCTGGACTCGCTGGAGCAGCAGCAGGCCTTCCTGAGGGACCAGACCTCGATGTCCACGGTCACCGTGAACATCCAGCTCACCCCGGACAAGCCGGCCAAGAAGAAGGAGAAGAAGGACGACGACGCCGGCTTCGTCTCCGGGCTCGAGAACGGAACGAAGGCGCTGGTCATCTTCGCGGTCGGGCTCGCGACCGTCATCGGTGCGCTGCTCCCCTGGGCGCTGGTCCTGCTCGTGGTCGGCGGGCCGCTCTGGTTGCTCCTGCGCCGGCTCCGCCGTCGCGAACCGGTCCCTGCGCCGGCCGCCGAACCCACCGACGCCTAGCCCGGGGCGGGATAGTCCGCCACGTTGGGCACCCCTTTTCGCACCGAAAGGGGTGCCTGGCGCGGCGGACTATCCCTCGAGCGGATAGGACTGCACGAACTCGGTGAGCCGCTTCAGCTGGTCGGGGTCGGTGGAGGGGATCACCCCATGGCCGAGGTTGAAGACGTGCCCGTTCGCCGCCCGGCCGGCCTCGATGATCTCGGCGGCCCGGGCCGTCATCACCTCGGGCGGCGCGAACACCAGGGTGGGGTCGAGGTTGCCCTGCACGGCGCGTCCGCCCACCTGCGGGATCGCGGCGGCGAGCGGGGTCCGCCAGTCGACGCCGACCACGTCGGCGCCGGCCTCCCCCATCAGCGACAGCAGGTTGGCGGTGCCGACGCCGAAGTGGATCCGCGGCACGCCGAGCTCACCGGCACGGGCCAGCACCCGCGCGGAGTGCGGCATCACCTGGGCCTCGTAGTCGGCCGGGCGTGAGCGCGCCCGCCCACGAGTCGAACAGCTGTACGGCGGACGCGCCGGCCGCCACCTGCACCTCCAGGTAGGCCGCGGAGATCGCCGCGATCTTGCGCATCAGCGCGTCCCACACGTCGGGGGCGCCGAACATCATCGCCTTGGTCTTCGCGTGCTCCTTGGACGGACCGCCCTCGACCAGGTACGACGCCACGGTGAACGGCGCTCCGGCGAACCCGATCAGCGGCACACCGCCCAGCTCGGCCACCAGCCCGCGCACCGCCTCGGTGATGAACGGGACGTGCTCGGGGGTGAGGTCAGGGATCGCCTCCACGTCGGCGAGCGTGCGCACCGGCGAGGCGACGACCGGCCCCACCCCGGGCTTGATGTCCAGGTCGACGCCGACGGCCTTGAGCGGCAGCACGATGTCGGAGAAGAAGATCGCCGCGTCGACGCCGTACCGTCGCACCGGCTGCAGCGTGATCTCGATGACCAGGTCCGGGTTCATGCACGACTCGAGCATCCCGACGCCCTCGCGGAGCTTGAGGTACTCCGGCAGGGATCGGCCCGCCTGGCGCATGAACCAGACGGGCGTGTGCGGAACCGGCTCGCCGCGCGCCGCTTTAAGGAACGCGCTCATTCCGGAGCCCCGGGGAGTGTTCATCCCGGAAGCCTCCCAGAGGGAACAGTGGGAGCCGAAACCGGCGTGTTCGCATATCCGTTCCGGGTCGCCCGACCTACTGTGAACTCATGGTGGTCGGTCCTGAGACGCACCCGGGACACGGCGCGGGGTCCACTCCGCCCGAGTTCCGAGACGCGGTCGCGTCCATGCGAGCGGCGACGCTGCGCCCCGAGATCTTCTGCGAGGAGATGCCGGCGCCGCAGCGGATCGCGCCGTACGCCGCCGCGCTCTCGGCCGACGTGACCGTCGACGGCACCGACGTGGGCACCGGCCGGATCATCCTGCTGCACGACCCGGCCGGCAACGACGCCTGGGAAGGCACGTTCCGGTGCGTCGCCTACTGCCGGGCCGAGGTCGAGCTCGACCTGATCACCGACCCGTTGCTGGCCGACGTCGGCTGGACCTGGCTCACCGAGGCGCTGGCGGCCCACGGCGCGGAGTACGCCGCCCCGTCGGGCACGGTGACCCGGGTGGCCACCGAGAGCTTCGGCGGGATGTCCGACGAGCCCGGCACCGCCCAGGTCGAGATCCGCGCCTCCTGGACCCCCGTCCTGACGCGCAGCGCCCGACCCGGGGACCCCCTCGACATCGCCCCCCACGTGGAGGCGTGGGGCGAGTTGCTGTGCACGGCCTCGGGGCTCGAGCCGGTCCCCGAGGGTGTGGCGGTGATGCCAGGACGCCGCGGGCAACGAGGCCCCGGTTGATGGCGGTCGAGGACGTCGACCCTCCGCTGATCCCCGAGCCCGAATCCGAGCCCGAGTCCGAACCCTCCCCCGAGCCCGAGCCCGAACCCGAGCTGCTCACCCTGGCCGACGGCCTGCCGGAGGTCGTGGTGACCGCGGAGGCTCTCGCCGAGGTGTGCGAGGCGATCACGGCCGGCACCGGGCCGGTGGCGATCGACGCCGAGCGGGCATCGGGCTACCGCTACTCCAACCGCGCCTACCTGATCCAGCTGCGCCGTCGCGGCAGCGGCACCGCGCTCATCGACCCGATCGCGTTCGACTCACTGGCCCCGCTCCAGGAGGCGCTCGCCGACACCGAGTGGATCCTGCACGCCGCCACCCAGGACCTGCCCTGCCTCGGCGACGTGGGCCTGGTGCCGTCGGCGCTCTTCGACACCGAGCTGGCCGGGCGGCTGCTCGGCTATCCCCGGGTCGGGCTGGCGACGCTGGTGGAGACGCTGCTCGGCTACCGGATGAAGAAGGAGCACTCCGCCGTCGACTGGTCGACCCGGCCGTTGCCGGAGCCGTGGCTGGAGTACGCCGCCCTCGACGTCGAGGTGCTGGTCGAGCTGCGCGACGTGCTCGAGGCCGAGCTCGCGGCTGAAGGCAAGGACGAGTGGGCGCGGCAGGAGTTCGACTACCTCCGCGGCTTCGTGGTGCCCGAGCGGGTCGAGGCCTGGCGGCGTACGTCGGGCCTGCACAAGGTGCGCGGGCGACGGGCGCTGGGCGTCGTACGCGCCCTCTGGGAGACCCGCGACGAGATCGCTCGCCACCGCGACGTCACCCCCGGCCGGATCGTTCCCGACGCGGCGCTCGTCGTGGCGGCGACGGCGCTGCCCGCCGACAAGGAGGCGCTGCTCGGCACCAAGGGCTTCCACGGTCGGGGCGCCGAGCGCTACGCGAAGCGCTGGATCGCCGCGATCCGCGCCGCCCAGGAGCTGCCCGAAGAAGAGTTGCCCACCCGCACCCAGCGCGGCGACGGACCGCCGGTGGCGCGGGCCTGGGCCGAGCGCGACCCCGTGGCGGCCCGCCGCCTCCTGCTGGCCCGCGAGGCGATGGCCCGGCTCGCGGAGGAGCACCACATACCGGTGGAGAACCTGCTGACTCCTGACAGCCTGCGCCGGGTGCTGTGGACCCCGCCCGCGACCCGGGAGCCGGGCGAGCTGGTGGAGGCGGTGGTCGACCAGCTCACCGGGTACGGCGCCCGCGGCTGGCAGATCGCCCTGGTCGCGCCCCTGGTCGTGCGGGCGATCCTGGACGCGGACAGCTACTCGGAGGATGAGTCCGAGGGCGAGTCGGAGTCCGGGGTCTCCGGCTCGTAGTCGGGGTCGAGCACCGGGCGCGAGTCCTCGTCGATCTGCGTGGTGAGCGCGTCGAGGTCGATCACCGGGGCCCGGAACATCTGCCGCAGGCTGCCCTCCACCGCGCGCTCCAGTGCCGGGTAGTCGTCGATCAGCGGCTGCAGCACCATGTCGCTGACGCTCGCGTTGAACACTCCCGCGTGGGCGGGCAGCTTGTCCGGCTGCAGGAAGGCATCGGACGTCGCGACGTCGAGGTTGGCAGGCGCGAGGTAGCCGGCGCTGGCGACCAGTCCCAGCGCCTCCTCGCCGATCGCGTAGACCATGAAGTCGGCAGCCTGGGAGACGTACGACGACTCCGAGGAGATGCACATGCCGGTGAAGTCGCCGATCGTGGCCGCGGTGTCGAGCGTCGCCATCGGCATCACGTCGAAGTCGAGGTTCGGCACCGCGCGCAGCTCGGGGGTGAGCTCGCGGAAGCCCGGCAACATCCCGAGCTTGCCGCGCTTGAACCACTCCACCGCGGAGCTCTGGGCCAGCTGCCGGTCGGTCAGGTTGACCTGCGGGTCGCGGAGAAGCTCCAGCGACTCGCTCAGCGCGTCGCGAGTGTCGTCCTCGGAGAAGGCCAGGCTGGTCGGCTCGCTGTCGTCGTTGTAGACGTCTCCTCCGCCGGCGTAGATGAACGGCGACAGCCCGGCCAGCGACGGCGCGACGTACAGCCCGCGAGTGCGCAGGCGTGGCCGGGTGGCGAACTCGGCGGCGGCTCCGAACTGCTCGAAGGTCCAGCCGTCGTGCTCCTCCTGCTCCTCCGGCGCGGGCAGCTCGCGCGCGCGCATCCGGTCGAAGTCGATGAGGCGGGTGTTGTAGTACATGACCATCGGCGAGACGCCGTAGGGCATGCACTGCAGGTCGTCGTCGGCCGAGAACGCCTCGATGGCGTCGCGGTAGTAGCCGTCGCCGTAGTCGACCCCGCGCTCGTCGAGCAGCTCGAGCAACGGCGTGTTGAGCTCCGCCTCGCGGACGTCGGCAAGCGCGGTGCGGGTGATCAGGAACAGGTCGGGGACCGGCGCGCCGCTCCCGATCTCGGCCATCATCGCCGCCGAGTCGGGCCACGACTCGATCTCCACGTCGCTGGCCTCGGTGCCGGCGTTGTACTCGTCGACCATCTGCTGGTAGGCCCGCACCTCCTCGGGCGGTCCCCAGATCCCGAACGTGAGGGTGGTCGTCTGCGACGAGGGGCCGCCCGGCCGGCCGGGGCGCTTGGGCGGCTCGTCGTCGCACGCGGTGAGGGCGAGGCCCGCCGTCACGCAGAGAGCGACCATGCCGACGAGAGCGCGCGAGCGCAGCGCTCGTCGTCCGGCCAGCATTCGAACCCCATCCATCTCGTGAACCGCAGACTTTACCGGGCGGTAGGTCATGCCCCCACCGAGATAACGGCGTGTGCTACCCCACAGTGTGGAACCGCGCCGCCTCGGCCAGTACGGCGTCGAACGTGGCCCTGTCCAGCGCCGCGCCCTCGCGGCGGATCGCGGTCTCCTCGAGCACCAGCAGCCGGTCCAGCCGCACCTCGCTGGGGCGGCCCTCCTGGTCCCAGCCACCGGTGCCGACGTCCATCCAGTACCGCCCGTAGCGTGCCTCGTCCTCGGCGTCGCGGTCGTGGTCCTTGCTGGTCAGCATCAGCCCGAGCCACTGCTCCCCGCTGCGGCCGATCAGCAGCACCGGCCGATCCTTGCCCTGGTTCGGGTCGTCCTCGTAGGGCACCCAGCCCCACACCACCTCGCCCGGGTCGGGCTCACCGTCGATCTCGGGCGCGTACTCGGTCACGGAGGCAACGTAGCGCGCTGCTCCCGGTGGTCGAGCAGCGAGCGCCAGCGAGCGTCGTCGAGACCTGGCAAACCGATCCCGCGAACCCAGCCGTCGACGCCGCGGAGGTCTCGACGACGGCTCGCCCAGGGGCTCGCCTGCTCGACCAACGGATGCCCGGTGGTCGAGCAGCGAGCGTCCCCGGTGGTCGAGCAGCGAGCGCGTCCCCCGGTGGTCGAGCAGCGAGCGCCAGCGAGCGTCGAGACCCCGGCGGCTGTGCGAGTGCGCCGGACCGGGAGCGCCTCTCGGCGCGTGGCCGCTCGTAGCGGCGAATTGTGGAGCCCGGGGCTGCCGCGGCCCGGCGCACTCAGCGGTCAACGATACGTGACCACTGCTTGTTCCGCAGGAAGGATCGGCGCGTTCATCGGGTGGTCCAGGCACCCCCGTCGACGTGCAACGTCTGGCCGGTGACGTGCCGCGCCTCGGGCGAGGCCAGGAAGAAGACGACCTCGGCGATGTCGATCGGTTCCCCGAGCCGTCCGGTGCGGGTCGCGGCCAGCAGGCGCGCGCGGCGCTCCTCCCGGATCCCGCCGGGGAAGAACTCCGTGCGGTCGACGAACCCGGGCGCGACAGCGTTGACGGTGATCCCGCGGTGCCCCAGGTCGCCGGCCAGGTCGAGGGTCCACGCTGCGACGGCGGCCTTCGCCGCGCCGTACGACCCGGCGCCGGTGTCGGCAGCGATCGAGCCGATGTTGACGACCCTGCCGCCGTCGCGCAGAACGGGATCGAGGGCAGCCGTGGTGAGCACGGCCGTGAGCACGTTGCTGGCCAGGTTGGCCTCCCAGTCGGACGCCACGTCCTTGAGCGTGACCGGGTCGGGTTGCCCCAGCGAGGTGTTGCCGCCGGCGTTGTTGACCAGCACTTCGACCCCGTCCGTGCACGCGTCCGCGAGCTGTTCCAGCGAGGCCGGATCCGTGTGGTCGCAGACCAGCGGAGTGGCCCCGGTCCGATCGGCAACCTCCCGCAGGGGTCCCTCGCGGCGCCCGGTGATCACCACCGGCCGCCCTGCCTCGCCGAACCGCTGCGCCACCGCAGCTCCGATCCCAGTACCTCCGCCGGACACGACAATCATGGGCACCCTTCCTCTGCCTTGACGTTTAGATCTAAACGTACAGTGGACCAATGAGCGAGCCAACCGAGGACCGCAGCGACCGGATCGAGGCGGAGTGGCGGCACGAGCGCCCCGACCTGGACCCCTCCTCGATCGGTGTCGTCACCCGGGTCTGGGAGCTGGCCAAGATCCTGGGCGACCGGCGGCGGCAGCTGCTGACCGAACAGGACGTGGACCCCGCGCTGATGGACCTGCTCGGCCTGCTGCGCCGCAGTGGGGCACCGCACGCAATGTCCACGCGCGAGCTCACCGAGCGGGCCATGGTGTCCGCCGGCGCGATCTCGCAGCGGCTGGCCCGGGCCGAGGCCCGCGGCTGGGTACGCCGCGCCCCCGGACCCGCGCGCCAGGTCGTCGTCCACCTCACCGACGAGGGCCGCGAGACGGTCGACCGGGTGGCCGGGCTGATCTTCGCCGCCGACGACGAGGCTCTCGCCGGCCTGACCGATCGTCAGCGGCGCGACCTCGCCGCCCTGCTCCGCCGGCTCAGCCTCGCCCTGGGCCAGAGTGGCCCGCTCCCCCACGTCGGCGGTGAGTGAGCGACCCGCGACTCAGGCCCCGCTGAGCTCCAGCAGCGTGCCCTGGTCCATCACGCTCTTCCAGTCGACGCGGCGGGAGAGCTCGGTCCAGGACCAGACGGCGTCCTTCATGGTGAAGTGCCGCTCGGCGGCGGTCATGATCTCCTCGATGCCGACGAACATCTCGCCGGTCGCATTCCTGACCTCCTCGTCCGGCCCCCGGCGGGTCGGTCCGCGTCAGGCTGTGGGCACCCACGGGGGTCCGCCATCTTTCGACGGGCCGCGGACGCGACCCTTCGATCACCGTCGAAGCGTTGGGGGTTGGTTCCGGCCGGGGCGCAGAATGGCGGGGTGATCGAGATCCGGGTCGGCACCGACGACCTGGCACGTGTGCGGTTCGCGACCGATCCGGCGTGGGAGGCCACGGCAAGCCTCAACACGCTGGCGTTCCCGCGTGCACACGTGCTGCACGAGCGGCTGCGGCGGCGGGTGCCGCGGCATCCCGGCTTCGACCTCGACCACCTGATGTCGCTGGCCGGCTTCCGCGCCTGGATCCCCGACGCGCTGTGCCCGACTCCCACGGGCGAGGCGGTCGACCCGGTGGACCGCCTGGCCGGCATCGTCGACACGGGGGTCGCCGTCGCCGAGAGCGACCTCAGCATGATCCGGAAGCTCCGCCCGGAGACCCGCGTCGCCGGGATGCGCCCGGACGAGTACCTCGCCACCACGGCGGAGGCGCTCGTGGGTTACTGGCGCGAGGTCCTCGAGCCGCTCTGGGACCGGATCCACGGCATCGTGACGGCCGACATCGCCCATCACCGGGCAACGCTGGCCTCGGACGGACTCCGAGCCGCTTTGCCCGGGGTGCACGAGGAGCTCTCGTTCGGCGGACAGTCGGTCCGGGTGGCGATGAAGACCGACGCCGTGGTGCAGGCGTCCGGCCGCGGCGTGTGGTTCGTGCCGTCGGTGTTCCGCTGGCCCTGGATCTCGGTCGACATCCGGGAGCAGGAGCCGGTCGTGTCGTACGCCGCCCGGGGGGCCGGCCGGGTCTGGGAGGACGAGCAGCAGTCGGACCTCGGCCTGGTCGAGCTGCTCGGCCGGTCCCGGGCAGAGATCCTGCGTCGGCTCGACGTCCCGCGCACCACGACCGGCCTGTCCCGCGACCTCGAGCTGTCGCCGAGCACGGTGAGCTGGCACCTCTCCGTGATGTCTGCGTCGGGGCTGCTCGCCTCGCGCCGAGAGGGCCGCCGGGTCCTCTACTCCCGGACCTTGGTGGGCGACCTGCTGGTCCGTGGCGGATCGGCGCTGGAGCAGATCGGTTGATCCCGGGGTCAACGTCGCGGCGTACGCCGTGGCGCGTAGACGGATTGTCGTCGCTCGCCGTACGCGGGCGTGCGCTGGAGGAGGAAGCGTGAGGAGCGCCATCCACACCTCCAGGAAGGACATCCTCATGACCGCCCACGACACCTCGTCCACCGACGTCGGTCGGACCACCACGTTGACCAGCGGCCGGCCGCTCCTGCTGTCGGCTCTCGGGTTCCTGCTCTTCTACGTCGCGGTCAGCTTCATCACCCCCGCGTTCGCCGACTCGGCGCTCCCGCTGCCCGACGACCCGACCGCGGAGGCCCGCGCCTGGTTCGTCGAGAACCCGTTCGCCGCCGTGATGATCGGGGTCTGCCAGGTCGCGTCGGTGGCCTGTCTCGCAGGCTTCGTCAGCGCCCTCGGCAGGGCTCGCCGGTGGGGCTACGCCGCGGTCGCGCTGATGGTGCTCTCCAGCGCCGCCTCCTGGCTGCTGACCGCAGTCGCTTCGGACGCCTCACTCGACACCGTCTCCGTCCTGCGCACGCTCAGCTTCATCGCCGGCGGCACCGCGCACGTCGTGGCCCTCGGCGTCTACGTGTGGCTCGCCTCGCGCGGCGGCGGGTTCGGCCGCGGCGTACGCGGGCTGGCCTGGGTCGCGCTGGTGGTCAGCGTGGCCTCGCTGGTCTCGCTGGTGGTGTACGAAGGCGCGGCGTTGATCCTGCTCGGCCGGCTGCTGTGCATGATCTGGACGGTGAGCGCGGCGGTCAGCGCGAGCCGCGCGATGGCCCGCGGGACGTGGCCGTCGTGATCCGGCACCGCTCATTCGGCGCCGCGGTGGTTCTGGCCCTGGCGGCCACGCTCGTCGCGGCGCCCGCCCGGGCCGACCGGGATCCGGTGACCCGGTGGCTGGCCCACCACGCGCAGGGCCTGCCGGCCCTGGACGACGCCACCGAGGGGGCCACCGTGGTCGGGCTCGGCGAGTCGGTCCACGGTGCGCACGAGGAGGCCGCGCTCAAGCTGCGCGCCCTGAAGCGCCTGGTGACCCGCCAGGGCTTCCGCTCCGTCGCCTGGGAGGAGGACTGGACGACCGGCCGGGCGATCGACAGGTTCGTCACCACCGGCCGCGGCCGGCTACCGGCCCTGGTCGGGCGGATGACCGGCCAGTGGCAGTCGCGAGAAGTGGTCGGGACTCTTCGGTGGGTGCGCGCGTTCAACGCCGCCCACCCCGATGACCCGGTCCGGTTCGTCGGCGTGGAGTACTACTACACCGGCCGACCCGCCTACGACGCCGTCAAGAGGTACGTCGCCGCTCGCGCCCCGCGACTGCTGCGGGGGCTTCGTGCGGACTTCCGGGTGATCTACCCCGACCTGCGCAACCCGGTGGCCTACTCCGCGCAGTACGCCGAGGAGCGGCACAAGGGCCGCTTCATCCGGCGCGCCCACCACCTCGCGCGCCTGGTGTCCCGGGTCCCGCACCGGGCCGGGGATCCGGCGTACGCCATGGTGCGGCAGCACGTCCGCCAGATCGTGTCGTTCCACGAGCACTACGCCCTGTCGCTCGACGCCCAGGACGACTACCGCGAGCTGCACGCCGCGCGGAACCTGCGCTGGTGGCAGCAGCGCACCGGGGACCGGGTCGTCTACTGGGCGGCGATGCCGCACACCGTGGCCGCGCCGCGGCTGCGGATCGCGCTCCCGGGCGCCCCGGACTTCAGCTATCGCACCACCGGCTCGCACCTGCGCGAGTGGTACGGCGCGGGCTACGTCTCGGTCGGCTTCCTCTTCGACCACGGTCGCGTCGGGCTGCCCCCGGAGGTGACCCCGCAGCCGCCGCCGGACCCGGGCTGGCTGGAGGCGCCGTTCGGGCGGGTCGACCGGGACGCGTTCCTGGTGGACCTCGACGATCCCGCGCCGGCCGCCGTACGGCGCTGGCTGCACACCCGGCTGACCACCCGCGGCCTGCCCTGGGCGCCCGGGTCGACGGTCACCGGAGGATCACCGGCGCGCTGGTTCGACGTACTCGTGCACGTGCAGCGGGTGACCCCGCAGCGGCAGGTTTGAGCCTTCCCGGAACTGCGCAGGCTGGCGAAGAGACCAAAAGGAGATTGATGAGCCAGTACCCGACGCAACCCCAGCCTCAGCCCCAGTGGCAGCAGGGACAGTGGCAGCAGGGCAGTGGCAGCCGCCGCCTCCCCCTCCGGGACCGCCGCCCGGGCCCAAGGCCGGGGTGTGGATCGCGGTCGCCGGCGGCGTCCTGGTGCTGCTGCTGGGTGTCTTCGGGGTCACCGCGTTCGCCGCACCCGGGTTCCTGGTCGACGACGACTCCGACGACAGCTCCAGCGAGAGCTCCGACGAGCCCCGGAGCCGCGAGGAGGACGAGGGCGGGCCGGGTGGCCAGCCCGATGTGCCGATCCCGCCGCCGAACGCCAGCGCCCCGGAGGGCGAGGTCCCACCGCCGAGCGTGCCGGACGAGCCGGATGCGCCGGACGCCCCGGAGGCGGCGCCGGCAGGGGACGCGGCGGGTTTCGCCACGGAGTACCTCGGGCTGGTGGCCGCAGGTGACGCGGCCGGCGTCGACGAGCGGATGTGCGGCGCCGACGAGGAGTGGCAGTACGAGGACGCAGTCTCCGAGGGGCTCGCGCTCGGGGTCGCCAACCCCCGGCAGGACAGCACCGCGCCGGGCGGGATCCTCGCCGACCTCACCGGCCCGGAGGGCAAGGTCGACGGCCGGATCACCGTGCTGCCCGACGCCGGCGGCTGGTGCGTCGACACGTTCTACGCGTTCTGACCGCGCCCGCTTGTAACACGCCGTCTACGTGACTACCGGGCCGTTGCAACGGCGCGGTAGATCGGTGGACGACGTGTTACATGGCGTGGGCGGGTGATCGCGTCTGGCTCAGGCGAGCCCGCGGTCGAGCTCGATGTGGGCGGCGGCCTCGAGCTGCTCGGCGAGCTGCAGCATCCGGCGTACCTCCTGGTCGGAGGGGTCCGGCAGCCCGGCCCGGCCGGTGGCGACCACCCGGGCGAACGCCGCGGCCCGGAACAGTACGTCGGCGAAGTCGCTGCCGGCGATCCCGCGGAGCACCTGGTCGACCATCGCCTTGAGCTCCTCGGGCCCCGGCGGGTCGGCGACGCCGGCGACCACCTGGGCCACCTGCGCTCCGGTCCGGCCGGCCTCGAACTCCCGCGCGACGCCCACCGGGTCGGCGTACACCCACGAGCGGAGCAGGTAGAGCCGCCACAGGCAGCCGGCGAGTGAGTCGGCGGGCGAGCCGGACCAGACCTCGGCGATCGCCTCGATGCCCTCGGTGTCGGCCAGGTGCAGCAGCCGGTCGGCGACCGCGTCGTCGTCGCTCTCCCGCGCGCCCCGCACCAGGAGCGCGGCGGCGCGGTCGGCCGCCTCGCTGACCGCAGCCGGGTCGGTGCCGCCGACGTAGTCGTCGAAGAAGTCCGCGTCCCGCGAGGCGGGGCGGTGGTGCGGTCGGCTGCTCACCACGTCAGGTTACGTCGAGCGCCTTGCGGATCCGCTGGTCGCTGACCGGGTACGGCGTGCCGAGCTGCTGGGCCCACAGCGAGACGCGGTACTCCTCGAGCATCCAGCGCACCCGCCGGAGCCGCTCGCCCGGCGGCCGGCCGGCGCGGCAGCGCGTCGACCTGGTGGAGGTAGGCCTCCTGCAGGTCGGTGATCCGGTCCATCTGCTGCCGGTCGCGGGCGACCGCGGCCGCGCCCTCGTCGAGGCGGGTGCGTCGGTCGCTCAAGGCGCGCAGGTAGACCGGGTAGCGGGCCAGCTGGGTCGGGCCGGCCTCGGCGACGAACCCGTCGTCCACGAGCCGGCCGAGCTGCGCCTTCATGTCGGTCAGCGCGGGCAGCATCGTCATGTCGGCCCGGCCGCCGAGCAGCCGGTCGGCGCGCGCGCCAGGCGTCGAGCACCCGGATCACCAGGGCGACCAGCTCGCGCAGCGCGTCGTCGAGGCGAATGCCGCCGGCCAGGGCGTCGTACGCCGCCTGGTCCCGCACCGGGCCGGCCGCGTCGACGGCGTCGCGCACCACGGCGGCCCGGCAGTCCTCGACGAGCGCCGCGACGGAGGGGTACGGCGACCCGGCCAGGCCGAGCTTCTCGGTGTTGTCGAGCGAGCCGAGCACGTCCGGCGCTGGCAGGCGCGAGCAGCAGCAGCCTGGCCACGCCGAGCCGGTGGTGGGCGTCGCGCTCGTCCTGGGAGCCGAAGACCTGGAGTCCCGACCGTCGCGCCCTCGTCGACCAGGCCGGGGAAGCCGCGCACCTCGTGGCCGGCGCGGGTCCGGGTGAACGACTCCTCGATGGTGCCGAACACCCATGCGGTCTCGCCGGTCCGGGACAGCCCGCTGTCGTCGGCGACCTCGGCCATCGCCTCGGCGAACTGCGGCCGCAGCGGCTCCTTCAGCGCGTCCAGGTCCTTGCCGCGGGCCTGCTCGGCGCCGGTGTCGTCGACGACCCGGTAGGTCGGCCGCAGGTGCTCGGGCACCTTGGTCCAGTCCCACGCCTCGCGCGGCACGACGACGCCGGTGGTGGAGCGCAGCCAGCGTTCCAGCGCGTCGAGCAGCGGCTCCTCGCCGGGCGGCACGGCGGCAAGGAACTCGCGCGCCTTGTTGGGCGCGGGCACGAAGTTGACCCGCAGGTTCTTGGGCAGGCTGCGGATCAGCCCGGTGACCAGCTCCTCGCGCAGGCCGGGGACGTTCCAGGAGAAGTCGTCGGCGGCGACCCGGTTGAGGGTGGCGACCGGCACGTCGATGGTGAGCCCGTCGTCGGCGGCGCCGGGCTCGAAGTGGTAGCTGATCGGGAACGTCAGCCCGTCGTCGGCGGCCCGCCACTCCTCCGGGTAGTCGGACTCGCGCACCGCCTCCGCGGTGTCGTGGGTGAGCATCTCCGGGTCGAAGGTGAGCAGGTCGGGACGCTCGCTGTCGCTCCTGCTTCCACCACTGGTCGAAGTGCGCGCCGCCGACCACCTCGGCGCCGACCCGGGCGTCGTAGAAGTCGAAGAGGGTGTGCTCGTCGACCACGATGCCGCGGCGGCGGGCGCGGTGCTCGAGCTCCTCGGCCTGCTCGAGCAGCTCGCGGTTCTTCGCGAAGAACCGGTGCCGGGTGTGCCACTCGCCGTAGACCAGCGCGTGCCGGATGAACAGCTCCCGGCTGAGCTCGGGGTCGACCTTCCCGTAGTTGACCAGGCGGTCGGCGACCAGCGGTACGCCGTACAGCGTGACCTTCTCGTGCGCCATCACGGCCGCGCGCTTCTTGGACCAGTGCGGCTCGGAGTGGGTACGCCGGACCAGGTGGGCACCGAGCCGCTCGGCCCACTCGGGCTTGACCGCGGCGTTCTGCCGCGCCCAGAGCCGGGAGGTCTCGACGAGCTCGCCGGCCATCAGGAACTGCGGGTTCTTCCGGTGCAGCCCGCTGCCCGGGAAGATCGCGAACCGCGCGCCGCGGGCGCCGAGGTACTCCCGCGGGCCGCGGCGCCTGGTTGTCGAGCCCGTCGAGGCATCGCGCTCCTCGAGCAGGCCGATGTGGCTGAGCAGGCCGGAGAGCAGGGCCTGGTGGATGCCGTCGGCGTCATCGGGGCCGTGCGTGTCGGCGTCGGTCGTGAGGCCGACCGTGGATCTTCATCTCCTTGCAGACCTGGCGCAGCTGGGACTCGAAGTCCTGCCACTCCCGGACCCGCAGGTAGTTGAGGAACTCGCGCTTGCACATCCGCCGGAACGCGCTGCTGCTCAGCTCACGCTGCTGCTGCTTCACGTAGCGCCAGAGGTTGAGCCAGGTGAGGAAGTCGGAGCTCTCGTCCTTGAAGCGCGCGTGCTGCTGGTCGGCCTGCGGGCGCATCTCCGCGGGCCGCTCCCGGGGGTCCTGGAGCGAGAGCGCGGCGGCGATGACGAGGACCTCGCGGAGGCAGCCGAGCCGCTCGGCCTCCAGGATCATCCGGCCCAGCCGCGGGTCGATCGGCAGCCGGGCGAGGCGCCTGCCGATCTTGGTGAGCCGCTCGTCGGAAGAGATCGCGTTGAGCTCCTCGAGCAGCTGCCGGCCGGCGGTGACGTTGCGCCGGTCGGGCGGCTCGACGAACGGGAACCGGCCCAGGTCGCCGAGACCCAGCGAGGTCATCTGCAGGATCACCGAGGCCAGGTTGGTGCGCAGGATCTCGGGCTCGGTGAACTCCGAGCGAGCCTCGAAGTCCTCCTCGGAGTAGAGCCGGATCGCGATGCCGGCGGCGACTCGGCCGCAGCGACCGGAGCGCTGGTTGGCAGAGGCCTGGCTGATCGCCTCGATCGGCAGCCGCTGCACCTTCGTGCGCGCGGAGTAGCGCGAGATCCGCGCGACACCGGTGTCCACGACGTACCGGATGCCGGGGACGGTCAGCGAGGTCTCGGCGACGTTGGTGGCCAGCACCACCCGGCGCCCCGAATGTGACTTGAAGACCTTGTGCTGCTCGGCAGCGGAGAGCCGCGAGTAGAGCGGCACCACCTCGAGCCTCGCTCCAGGCCCGAGAGGGCGTCGGCGGTGTCGCGGATCTCCCGCTCGCCGGGCAGGAAGACCAGGATGTCGCCCGACCCCTCCGCGGAGAGCTCCTTCACCGCGTCGACGATCGCCTCGGTCTGGTCGCGCACGACCGCCTCGCCCTCCTCGTCGGCCTCGGGGACCTCGACGAGCGGGCGGTAGCGGACCTCGACGGGGTAGGTGCGGCCGGAGACCTCCACGACCGGCGCATCGAAGTGCTCCGCGAACCGGTCGACGTCGATGGTCGCGGACGTGATGATCAGCTTCAGGTCCGGGCGCTTCGGCAGCAGCCGCTTGAGATAGCCGAGCAGGAAGTCGATGTTGAGGCTGCGCTCGTGCGCCTCGTCGATGATGATCGTGTCGTAGCGGCGCAGCTGCCGGTCGCGCTGGAGCTCGGCGAGCAGGATGCCGTCGGTCATCACCTTGACCCGGCTGGCCCGGGAGGTGCGGTCGGTGAACCGCACCTGGTAGCCGACCAGGTCGCCCAGCTCGGTGCCGAGCTCCTCGGCGATCCGCTCGGCCACCGACCGCGCCGCGATCCGCCGCGGCTGGGTGTGCCCGATCATCCCGCCGCCCTTGCCCGGCCGCCCGCGGCCGAGCTCCAGGCAGATCTTCGGCAGCTGGGTGGTCTTCCCCGACCCGGTCTCGCCGGCCACGATCACGACCTGGTGGTCACGGATCGCGGCGGCGATGTCGTCGCGACGCTGGCTGACCGGCAGCTCGGGCGGGTAGGTGATCTGGAGCCGCGGCGAGGACATGACCGAGCAATTGTGCCAAGGTGCGCCAGTGGTTTCCGAAATCGAGTACGACGTGATCGTGGTCGGCTCCGGGGGCGGCGCGCTCACCGGCGCGGCGCTGGCGGCGAAGGCGGGACTGACGACCGTCGTCCTGGAGAAGACCCCGCTGATCGGCGGCACCTCGGCGTACTCCGGTGGCGCCTGCTGGCTGCCCGGCAGCGACGTCCAGCAGCGCGCGGGGATCCCGGACTCGACGGACTCGGCGCGCAGCTACCTCGACGCGATCCTGCAGGACGCGAACGCGGAGAGGATCGAGGCGTTCCTCGTGCACGCGCCCGAGCTGGTCGCCGAGCTGGAGGCCGACCCGGGGCTGGAGTTCGAGTGGCTGCCGTTCCCGGAGTACTACGACGCCCCCGGCCGGGTGCCGTTCGGGCGCTCGATCCAGCCGACGAACATCAAGCGGGCCGAGCTGCCGCTCGAGGTGGGTGAGCTGTTGCGACCGCCGGTCGAGCGGGACCGGGCCGGCCTCTCGGGACGGAACACGCTCAGCGGCGGTCAGTCGCTGATCGCCCGGCTGGCCGCGATCGTGCTGCGCGAGGGCGGCACGATCCTCACCGAGCACGCCGTCAGCGAGCTGGTCACCGAGCACGGCCGGGTGATGGGCGTCGAGGCGACGTACCGCTCCGACCCGGTCACCGTGCACGCACGGCGCGGCGTGCTGATCGCCGCGGGCGGCTTCGAGGGCAGCGACACCATGCGCGGCGAGCACGACGTGCCCGGCGACGTCGCCTGGACGATGGCGCCGCGCGGCACCAACGCCGGAGAGCCGATCCGGGCCGCCGAGCTGCTCGGCGCCGCCACCGACTACTCCGCGCTCGGCTGGTTCTGCCCCGGCCTGGAGCACCCCGATGGCAGCGGCTCGTTCACGCTCGGCTTCCGCGGCGGTCTGATGCTCGACGCCACCGGACGTCGCTACGCCAACGAGTGCCTGCCCTACGACCGGTTCGGCCGGGAGATGGCGAAGTCTCCCGACCGGATCCCTTCGTGGTTCGTGTTCGACGATCGTGAGGGCGGTCGGCTGCCGGCGATCGCGATGCCCGAGGGCGACCTCGACACCCACCTGGCCGCCGGTACCTGGGAGCGCGCGGACACCCTCGAGGCGCTGGCCGCGGCGATCGGCGTCCCGCAGGACGCGCTGGTCGCGTCCGTCGAGCGGTACAACGGGTACGCCGCCACCGGCGTCGACGAGGACTTCGGCCGCGGCGGCGACGAGTACGACACGTTCTTCGCGGGCGGCGAGGGCCCCAACAAGGCGCTCACCCCGGTCGACCGGCCGCCGTACTACGCGGCCCGCTTCGTGCTCTCCGACCTCGGCACCAAGGGCGGCCTGGTCACCGACGCCGCCGGCCGCGTGCTGCGCGAGGACCGCTCGGTGATCGAGGGTCTGTATGCCTCGAGCAACTCCGCCGCGTCGGTGTTCGGCTCGATCTATCCCGGCCCCGGCGCCCCGCTCGGCTCGGCGATGGTCTTCGCGTCCCTCGCCGTACGCGACATGCGCGGCTGACGGTCAGTCGCCACCCGAACCGCGGGTGACCGTGGTGCTGACCGGGATGACCAGGCCGGCCAGGATGAAGCCCACCGACCACCACACGGCGTTATCGTCGCCGAGCCGGTAGAAGAGGTAGCAGAGGGCCACTCCTACGACGGCGGTGGCCAGGTAGCTGACGGCCGGCACCCCGGGGTCCTGGCCCTCCTCGATCGGCCGGAGCCGGAGCATCAGCCAGAGGGCGACGGCCAGCACGGCGCCGATCACCAGTCCCGGCCATTCGGCGTCACTCAGGAGCCAGATGGCCAGGGTGATGCCGATGCCGACGAGGACCTGTGGGATGAACGTGGGCATGCGAGGCGGTACCCACGTCCACCTCAGGTCATGGCTGCCAGCGGTCGTCCACCACGAACGCGGCGGCCCGGTCGATCGGGAACTCGTCGCCGGCCTGGTCCGGCTCGAAGACCACGCGGATCTCGTAGGAGGGCCCGTCGTAGATGACCTGGACGCCGCCGCCCCACTTGTTGCGCACGTAGCCGACCAGTACGTCGTGCCCGTCGACGGTGCGGATCACGCAGCGGGTGAACTGCACCTTCAGGCAGCCGTACTCACCGGTCGGCTCGGTCAGGGCCATGGCGTCCCAGAACAGCTCGCCGCTGTTGGCGCCGTCGCTCCACTGGCCCTGCTGCCACGGCGAGACGTCGTTGCCGGCGTACTCCTTCTCGTAGGTCTCGCCGCGTGTGACGAGCTGCTCGAGTCCGACGGCGGTCAGCTCCTTCTGGCTCAGCAGCTCCGGTGCCCCGCCCTCGTAGCCGGGCAGCTTCAACCGGTCGTCGGCCGCGGCGGCAGCCAGGTCCTCGACGCTGAGGTCGATCTGCGAGACCGGAACCGTGGAGTTGTTGCCGAACAGGTTCTCCTTGGCCACGATCACCACCGTCCCGTCGGCGTGCTCGACCGCGACCTCCACGGTGCCGTCGTACTCGGCGACCTGGCCCTCGAGCCCACCAGGGGCCGTGATGTCGCGGCAGGTCTTGTCGACCTGGGGCATCCCGCACTCCCAGCCGGTGGCCTGCCAGCCGCCGTTGACGCTGATCACGATCATCCCGAGGCCGTCCTCGCCGGGGTTCCGCCAGCCGAAACGCGAGCCGAGCGAGAGCCCGCCGCTCTGCGTGCTGGTGACCTTCCTCTGGAGGTGTCTGCCCTCGGGGTCGAGGTGCTCGGCGAGGACTTCGTTGTAGAGGCGCAGGGTCGGGTCCCCGGCGAAGTCCCCGCTGTCCAAGGGTGCCGGGAAAGATCCCTTGCTCTCGGGCGCCTGGGGAACGATCTCCCTCTCACCCGGCTTGACGGGCGGGGTGGTCTCCGGGCCGGGCAGCGGGGTGCCGTCGCCACCGCCGTAGCCCGGTTGCTCGTCCGCGCTCACCAGCTCCGGACCGACGGTGCCGACGAGTCCGACGATCGCCACGGCGGCCGCGGTGCCCGCCGCGGCGAGCAGCCGGTGCCGGCGGACCCGGGACCGGCCGCGGGCCAGGTCCTCGTTCAGCGGTACGGCGGGCGGCGGGATCTCCGCTCCGAGTTCACGGAGTCGCTGATCCAGGTCCAAGTGGTCGTTCATGCGTGCTCTCCCGGGGTCGCGGCCACCGACAGCGCATCGCGCAGGCGCGCGAGCGCGTCGGAGGTCTGGCTCTTCACCGTCCCGGGGCTGATCCCCAGGTCGGCCGCGGTCTCGTCGACGGACAGGCCCCAGTAGTGCCGCAGCACCACCACGCGCCGTTGTCCGGGAGCCAGCCCCCGCAGGGCGGTCCAGAGAGCATCGGAGTCCTCGTGGGTGATCACGTCCTGGACCGGCCGGTCCAGCCCGGACTCGACCGGTCGCTCCCGCCGCCAGGGGCGGCGGGTCTCGTCGATGTGGGCGTTGACCACGATCCGACGGGCATAGGCGTCGACCGACTCGAGGCGTGAGGCCCGCGGCCAGGCGGCGTACAGCTTGGTCAGCGCCTGCTGCACGATGTCCTCGGCCCGGTGCGCGTCCCCACACAGCAGGTACGCCGTGCGGTAGAGGTGCGGCCGTCGCTCGGCGACGTACTCGCCGAAGTCCCGGTCGCGCTGTGCCCGCTTGGTCATCTGTCCCTTCCCGCGGTGGTTGAGGAAGGCGGTTTCGAGACAGGCGCCTCGCGCCTTCCTCAACCACCGTCTTCGCGCCTGTCTCGAAACTCTCTTCTACCTCCTCAACGGGGACGGCGAACAGCGCGTTGGGTGGCGGTCAGCCGCAGTTCGCGACATCGGGGTCCGCGCAGCGCCCGACACGGCGGCCGTCGCTTGAGCAAATCCGACACCCGTCGGTTACTCTGAATAGCAGATTGTCTGACAATCTTTACCCGGCCCCGAGGGGCCCGCCATCCGAGGAGAGGAGTGACCCGATGACCGCCGCACTCAGTGACCCGCCCGCCGCCGCGTCTGCCGAGGAGTTCGACCGCGCCGAGGCCCGCACCGCGCACAACTACCACCCGCTGCCGGTGGTGCTTTCGAACGCCGAGGGCGCCTGGATGACCGACGTCGACGGGCGTCGCTTCCTCGACCTCCTGGCCGGCTACTCCGCCCTGAACTTCGGGCACTCGCACCCGCTGCTGGTCGCGGCCGCGCACGAGCAGCTCGACAAGCTGACGCTGACCAGCCGGGCGTTCGTGCACGACAAGTTCGCCGACTTCTGCGCCGCCCTGGGTGACCTGTGCGGCAAGGAGCTGGTGCTGCCGATGAACACCGGCGCCGAGGCCGTCGAGACCGCGATCAAGGTCTCCCGCAAGTGGGGCTACGAGGTCAAGGGCGTGCCTGCCGACCAGGCCCAGATCATCGTCGCCTCGGGCAACTTCCACGGCCGGACCACCACGATCGTCGGCTTCTCCGACGACCCCGACGCGCGCGACGGCTTCGGGCCGTTCACGCCCGGCTTCGTGACGGTTCCGTACGGCGACCTGGCCGCGCTCGAGGCGGCCATCACCGACACCACCGTCGCCGTGCTGATCGAGCCGATCCAGGGCGAGGGCGGCGTGGTGATCCCGCCGGACGGCTACCTCCGCGGCGTCCGCGAGGCCTGCACCCGCCACAACGTGTTGTTCGCCGCCGACGAGATCCAGGCCGGCCTGGGCCGCACCGGCCGCACCTTCGCGTGCGACCACGAGGACGTCGTCCCCGACCTGTACGTCCTGGGCAAGGCGCTCGGCGGCGGGATCGTCCCGGTGTCAGCCGTCGTGGCGAACCGCGACGTGCTCGGCGTGCTCCAGCCCGGCCAGCACGGCTCGACGTTCGGCGGCAACCCGCTGGCCTGCGCGGTCGGCACCACCGTGGTCGAGATGCTCCGGACCGGCGAGTTCCAGTCCCGGGCAGCCCAGCTGAGCATCCTGCTCCGCGAGCGGCTCGAGGCGATGATCGGCCACGGCGTGGTCGGCGTACGCGTGCGCGGGCTGTGGGCCGGCATCGACATCGACCCGGCGATCGGCACCGGCCGCGAGATCTGCGAGGCGCTGATGGCCCGCGGCGTACTCGCCAAGGACACCCACGGCTCCACGATCCGGCTGGCCCCGCCCCTGGTGATCTCGCCGGAGGACCTGGTCTGGGGTCTGGACCAGCTGGCGGCCGTCGTCAGTCGCTGACGGTCGCGACCAGGGCCGGGAGTGACCTCGCGAGCAGATCGTCGAGCTGCTCGCGGGTGACGCCGGCGGGGTCCTTGGCCCAGGACAGCACCAGCGCCTCGGACATGGACGCCCAGCCGCGGACGACCAGCCGGGTGGTCGGGGTGTCGACGAGCAGGTCCTCGATGGCGTCCTCGGTGAAGACCCGATCGGTGAGCACGGTGAGCGCGTCGTCGTAGATCCGGCGCAGCGCCTCGTTGCCGCTGGCGGCGCCCTTGACCAGGGACAGGTAGCCCTCGTAGTTGGCGACCACGTAGTCGACGTACGCAGTCATCGAGGCGAGCAGCCGCTCCATGGGCTCTCCCTCGGCCGGCGGCGCGGTCTGCTCGATCAGCTCGTCGGCGGCCCGGCGTACGACGGCCTCGTGGAAGTCGTGCTTGTTGCCGAAGTAGTGGTAGAGCAGGCCGCGCGAGATGCCGGCCTCCTCGGCGAGCAGGTCGATCGACAGCTCGTCCAGGGACCGGGTGGCGAGCAACCGGACGCCGAGGTCGAGCAGCTGGGCGCGGCGCTCCTCCGGGCTGAGCCGATTTCCTGGACCGTGTGGTTACCGTCACGGAGGACACTCTATTGACAGATGTTCAATAACGCCAATAGCGTCGGCCCCATGGCCACGACTCCCCTCGTCCGCGAGGTCGACCACCTGATCATCGGGGCCGGTTTCGCCGGGCTCTGTGCCGCGATCAAGCTTCAGGAGGCCGGTGAGACCGACTTCGTGGTGACCGAGAAGGGTCACGACGTCGGCGGCACCTGGCGCGACAACACCTACCCCGGCGCGGAGTGCGACGTGCCGAGCCAACTCTATTCGTACTCTTTCGCACCCAACCCCAGCTGGTCGCGGTCCTTCTCCCCGCAGCCGGAGATCCAGGCCTACATCAAGCGGGTGGCAGAGCGGTCCGGCACCCTGGACCGGTTCGTCTTCAACACCTCCGCCGACGACGCGACCTGGGACGACGCCCGGCAGCGCTGGGTGGTGGAGACGTCCGGCGGCACCTACGCCGCCCGCACGCTGATCAGCGGCGCCGGCGGCCTCTCGGAGCCGAAGCTCCCCGAGATCGAGGGCATCGAGACCTTCCAGGGCGAGGTGTTCCACTCCGCCCGCTGGAACCACGACGTCGACCTGGCCGGCAAGCGGGTCGCGGTGATCGGCACCGGCGCCTCGGCGATCCAGATCGTCCCTGCGATCCAGGAGAAGGTCGGCCACCTCGACGTCTACCAGCGCACCGCGCCGTACGTCATGCCGCGCAACGACCGGCCCTACACCGGCCTCGAGAAGGCCGCGTTCAAGCGGATCCCCGGCGTGCAGTCGCTCTACCGGACCGCGATCTACTGGGGCCGCGAGACCTACGTCCCCGGGTTCACGCTGCAGCCCAAGCTGGCCTGGCCGGCCAAGCAGCTAGCCCTCAAGAACATCCAACGCGGGATCGACGACCCCGAGCTGCGCGAGAAGGTCACCCCGACCTTCGAGATCGGCTGCAAACGAATCCTGATCTCCAACACCTACTACCCGGCGCTGAACGCCGACAACGTCGACCTGGTCACCGACGGCATCGCCAAGGTCACCGGCGACGCGATCGTGACCCAGGACGGCGTAGAGCGACCGATCGACGTGCTGATCGTCGCCACCGGCTTCTACACCACCGAGCTGCCGATCACCGAGCGCATCACCGGCCGCTCCGGGCAGACGCTGGCCGAGAAGTGGCGGGAGACGGGGATGGCCGCCTACAAGGGCACCACCGTTGCCGACTTCCCCAACCTGTTCTTCATCGTCGGCCCGAACACCGGGCTCGGACACTCCAGCATGGTGTTCATGATCGAGTCCCAGGTGACCTACATCGTCGACGCCGTCCGGACCATGCGCGCTCACGACTACGCCACGGTGGAGGTGACGGAGGGCGCCGCGGCGGGGTACAACGCCGACGTGCAGCGCCGGATGAAGCGCACCGTCTGGACGACCGGCGGCTGTGCCAGCTGGTACCTCGACTCCCACGGCAACAACACCACGCTGTGGCCGCGGACGACGTTCGCCTTCCGCGGCCAGACGGCGAGCTTCGACATCGACGCCTACCGGGTCGCCGCCCGGACCGACGCCCAGGGTTTCGAGACAGGCGCTAACGCGCCTTCCTCAACCACCGGAGTGATGGCATGAGGACGCTCGAGGACAAGGTGGTCGTGATCACCGGCGCCGGCTCCGGCATCGGCCGGGCGCTCGCGGTCGACCTGGCCCGCCGCGGATCCCTGCTCGCGATCTCCGACGTAGACGACGAGGGGCTCGCCAGGACGGTCGACCTGGTGAAGGGAGCAGGGGCCAAGGAGGTCCGCAGCGACCACCTCGACGTGGCCGACCGCGCCGCCTTCACGGCGTACGCCGCCGCCGTGGCCGAGCACTTCGGCCGGGTCAACGTGGTGGTCAACAATGCGGGCGTCGCGCTCGCCGGCGACTTCGCCGATCTCGAGTACTCCGACATGGACTGGATCGTCGGCATCAACTTCTGGGGCGTCGTGCACGGCACCAAGGAGTTCCTGCCGCACCTGATCGCCTCCGGCGACGGGCACGTCGTGAACATCTCGTCGCTCTTCGGCCTGATCTCGATGCCGGGCCAGAGCGCCTACAACGCCACCAAGTACGCCGTGCGCGGCATGACCGAGGCGCTGCGCGAGGAGATGCTGATCGCGGGGCACCCGGTGGGCGTCACGGCGGTGCACCCCGGCGGGATCAAGACCGCCATCGCCCGCAACGCCCGGGTCTCCACGCACGAGGACAAGACCCAGACCGCGAAGCTGTTCGACGAGAAGCTGGCCCGGATGACGCCGGAGAGGGCCGCCGAGATCATCGTCCGCGGGATCCTGCGCAACCAGGCGCGGGTGCTGGTCGGGATCGACGCGCACGCCCTGCACCACTTCGCGAAGCTCACCGGCTCGCGCTACCAGGACGTGGTGGCCCGGGCCTCCAAGCGGGTGCTGCCCGCCAAGGTGGTCTGATGTCCGGGTGACTCCCGGGACCACCATCCACGTCGTGATGACCAAGTGGGGCGACCTGCCGCACTGGGAGTTCGATGCGACGTACCTCGGCAGCGACGTGCACGGCGACTGGCTCGGCATTCCCGCCGGGACCACGATGACCCGACCGGGAGTCGACTACGTCGCGCCGGTGGCCCAGGTCGGGCTGGTGCCAGGAGCCGGAAGCCCGGTCGAGCGTGGGTGGCTGGCGACGTTCCACGACGAGGGCGGGCCGGTGCGGGTGTACGTCGACATGACCACGCCGCCGGAGTGGGACCAGGCCACGGTGCGGGCGGTCGACCTGGACCTGGACGTCATCCAGGACCCGGACGGTCGGGTGTGGGTCGACGACGAGGACGAGTTCGCCGAGCACCGGGTCGAGCTGGGCTACCCCGACGAGGTGGTGGGGCTCGCGACCGCCTCCCGCGACCGGATCCGCGACCTGGTCGCCCGGGGTTCGGCGCCGTTCGACGGCCGGGCTCGGCGATGGTTCGCCGAGCTGTTCGGTCAGTCCGCCTGAGCCTCACCCTCCGAGTCGTGCCTCCGCCGGCGGCGGGTGCGGCCCCGCCGGCCGAGCACGTGCACCGGCCCGATCAGCCGCGGGCCGGCGAGCCGGGACTCGACCCGCCGGGCCTCGCGCTTGAGCGGCTGGGCGACGTACTCCCCCAGGATCACGCCGGCGGCGAGCGCCAGCGCCACCGAGGCCGCGGTCATCAGCGCGACCAGGCCCTCCGAGGTGTTGAACCGGTTGCCCTCGGCGAGCAGGGACAGGCCCCTGAAGATCAGCAGGCCGGGCAGCATCGGCACGACGGCGGAGACCACCAGGATCAGCGGCGGGACCCGCAGCCGGCCGGCCAGCGCGTAGCCCACCAGCCCCACGAACAGTGCGGCGGGCGCGACCGACCAGGCGCGGCCGATGCCGGGCTCCTCGATCGACACGGAGATCGACATCGCGACGGCGGCGACCAGGGCCACCGGCCCCAGCATCCGCTTTGGCGAGTACGACGAGAACGCGAACGCCGCCGCGGCCACGGCGGCTCCGAGGGCGGCCACGCCCACCTCCTGGATGCCGGTCCGGCCGACGCTGAGCGAGGGGATGTCGACCCCGGCGACAGAGGCGAGCCCGAGGCCGCCGCTGACCCCGGCGATGATTCCTGCGGTCGCCAGCAGCGCCTCGGTGAGACGCGCGCCGGCAGTGATGTAGAACCCGGTGAGCGCGTCCTGGAGGGCACCCATGAACCCGATCCCGGCGAGCAGCATCACGATGTTGGCGGTGACGACGAGCTGCACGTCGACGTCGAGCGGCGTCGCCGAGGCGCCGACGGCGATCAGCGTGGCAACGCCGCCGCCGGCTACCTGCTGGTAGAACGCCGGGATCCGGCGGCGGGCGATCATCATCTGCAACCGGTCGATACTCATCGCCGCGACAGCCGCGAGCAGCACCACCAGCCAGTCGCCGCCGAGCTGTACGCCGACGCCGGCACTCATCACGCCCCAGCCGAGGGTGACCGCCCAGCGCGGCCGGTCGTGACCGGTGGAGGTGATCTGCCGGAGCTCGGCGCGGGCGCCGGCGAGGTCGATCTCCTCGCGCAGCACGGCGCGGACCAGGTGGTCGACGCGGGTCAGGTCCTGGTAGTCGATCACCCGCTGGTGGACGTGGCGGGTGGCGATCAGCGGCCACTCCTCGGGGCTGCCCTGATGGCTCATGGTCAGCGCCGTGAACGTCACGTCGACCTCGGCCTGGGAGGCGCCCAGGGCGCGGGCCAGCGACAGCATGGTGGCGGCCACATCGGCGGCGCCGGCGCCGGAGGAGAGCAGCAGGTCGCCCACCCGGAGACTGAAGTCCAGGGTGAGGGTGAGCTCGCGGGTCTCCGACACAGGGCTGATGCTCGCAAACCCGGGCCGCGACCCCAAGGCCACGGCGGGGTCGATCGGCGTCGGGTGCGCCACACTGACGGGGTGCGCATCGAGTTCGCCGCCTCGCCGGAGCCGACGCTCGGCGTGGAGTGGGAGTTCGCGCTCGTCGACCGGCGTACTCGCGACCTGCGCAACGATGCCGCTCACCTGTTCGCGCGGGCGAAGGCCCGGCTGCCCGACCCGGGCCGGCTGCACAAGGAGCTGCTCCGCAACACCGTCGAAGTGGTGACGGGTGTGTGCCACACGGTAGACGAGGCGATGGCCGACCTGCGAGAGACGCTGGCGGTGGTGGTGCCCTCCGGCGACGAGCTCGGGGTGGACCTGTACGGCGCGGGCACGCACCCGTTCGCGTCGTGGACCCAGCAGGAGCTCACCGAGGGGCACCGCTACCAGGAGCTGATCAACCGCACCCAGTGGTGGGGCCGGCAGATGCTGATCTGGGGCCTGCATGTCCACGTGGGCATGCCGGAACGGTCGCGGGTGATGCCGGTGCTGACCGCGATGCTGCGCTACTACCCGCACCTGCAGGCGTTGTCGGCGTCCTCACCGATCTGGGCCGGGGTGGACACCGGCTACGCGTCGAACCGGGCGCTGATGTTCCAGCAGCTGCCCACCGCCGGGCTGCCGTTCCACTTCGAGACCTGGGAGGAGTTCGAGGCGTACGCCGACGACCAGCTCACGACCGGGGTGATCGACGTGCTGTCGGAGATCCGGTGGGACCTGCGCCCGGCGCCGCACCTCGGCACCCTGGAGAACCGGGTCTGCGACGGTGTCTCCTCCTTCGACGACCTGGCCGGACTGGTCGCCTTCTGCCAGTGCCTGGTGGTGGACCTGGACGCGAGGCTGGCCCGCGGTGAGACGCTGCCCACGATGGCGCCGTGGCTGGTGCAGGAGAACAAGTGGCGGGCCGCCCGCTACGGCCTCGAGGCGATCGTGATCCTCGACGAGAAGTGCACCGAGCGGCTGGTCACCGACGACCTGCACGACGAGGTGGAGCGGCTGGCGCCGGTGGCCGAACGGCTGGGTTGTTCGGCCGAGCTGGCGTCACTGCTGGAGATCCCCACGCGCGGGGCGTCGTACCAGCGACAGCGGCGGGTGGCCGCCAGGACCGACGGCGACCTGGTGGCAGTGGTGGACTCCGTGGTGCAGGAGCTGCGGGACGCGCTGTAGCTCACCGCCGGCCCGGCGCGTCGTACCCGCCCTCGGGCTCGACCATCTCCAGCCGGACGCCGAGGAGCCGCACCGGCTTCCGCTTCTCGATCCGGTCGAGCAGGGCTACCGCCTCGTCGGCGAGCACCTCGGGATCGTTGGTGGGGGTGTCGATCTTGTGGATCCGGGTCATGGTGTCGAAGGGCCTGAAGCGGATCTTCAGCCCGACCCGGAACGCCGGCCGGCCCTCGCGGTCGATGTCGGCCACCACCCGCCGGGTGATCCTGCGGATCGCCGCCTCGACGTCGGCCCACTCGGTGAGGTCCTCCTGGAAGGTCTCCTCGCGGCCGTGCGCCCGCGGCACCCACGGGGTGGCGTCGACGGGGCTGGAGTCGACGCCGCGGCCGAGCCGGTGGAACCACGGCCCCATCGTCGGTCCGAACTCGGCGGCCAACAGCCGGGCATCGGAGGCGGCCAGCTGGTGGACGGAGTCGATCCCGAGCGTCGCCAGCCGCTTCGAGATCTTCGGCCCGACCCCCCACAGCGCCCGCGTCGGCCGGTGGCCCATCTCCTCGAACCACGTCTCGTCGGTGATCACGTAGATCCCCGGGTCGGGCTTTCCGAAGTCGGTCGCGATCTTGGCCTGGAGCTTGTTGTTGCCGATCCCGACCGAGCAGTGCAGCCGGGACGCGACAAGCACCTCGTCCCGGATCCGCTGGGCGAAGTCGCGCGGGTCGCCGAGGTCGGGATCGGCGGCCGGTGCTGCTTGGGGGGACCTCCCCCCACCCCCTCCACCGGCGACCGGTCCGCGGCCACGAAGGCCTCGTCCCAGCCGAGCACCTCCACGACCACCGGCCGCCCGCCCCACTCGAGTGAGCGGAGCGTGTCCATCACCACCGCCGAGGCGGCGTCGTACGCCGGCGCGTCGACCGGCAGGAAGACCGCGTCCGGCAGCTTGCGCGCCGCGATCCGCAGCGGCATGCCGGAGCCCACGCCGTACTCACGGGCCTCGTACGACGCGGTGGAGACCACCCCACGCTCGGTGGGGTCGCCGCGCCCCCCGACCACTACGGGACGGCCGGCGAGCTCGGGTCGGCGCAGCACCTCGACCGCCGCGATGAACTGGTCGAGGTCCACGTGCAGGACCCATCTCGTCTCCGCCACGTCAGGACTGACCTCGCCCGATGCCGGTCCTCATCGCGGCGGGGGCAGCGCGTCGGTGGACTCCATCTGGTCCATCCCGGTCAACAGCAGCAGGTCGACCACGATCGACCGCACCTGGGCGAGGATCGCCTCGGCGGCGAGCACGTCGGAGCGCTCCACCCGTCCGGTCGCCTCGCCCACCCTGAGTAGCGCGGGCTGCGCCGCGGTCGCCATCCGATCGGCGCGGAGCTCGTCGGCCACCTGGTCGGCCGCAAAAGCGAGGTCGACCGTGAGCCGGGAGTACGACTCCGGCACCCCTCGCTTGTGGTAGGCCGTCACCGCGACCTGCCGGACCAGCACGCGGGTGCTGCGCAGTGCCCGGTCCAACGGGTCGACCAGCTCCACCATCCGCCGCAGGTGGCCGCGGTGCCGCACCCGGAACGGCGACGAGGACACCACGGCCATCCCCTCGTCGGCGGCCACCTGCAGCTCGCGGATCAGGGTGTCGGTCGACCGGGCGTCGGCGAGCAGGTCGAGCCCGTGCTCCAGCTCACCGTCGACCATCACCTCCGACGCGGCGCGCAGCAGCTCGGCGATCTTGCGCACCACCCGGGCCGCCTGGTCGCGCGGTCGTCGCAGCGGCGCGGCGGGCACCACGGTGGCGCCCACCAGCGCCACTGCTCCCCCGATCAGCGCGTCGGTCCAGCGGGTCACCGCCTGACCTGGGTCGGGCACCAGTGAGGCGATCACGATCGACTGCACCGCTGCCTGCATCACGAACAGCTGGCCGCCGTCGAGCAGGAACGCCGTGCTCATCGCCAGCGCCACGATCAGGGTCAGCTGCCACCAGCCGGAGCCGAGCTGGACCACGAGCAGGTCGGCGATCAACACCCCGATCGCGACGCCGAGAGTCACCTCGGCCACCCGACGCAGCCGTTGCCCGTACGACGTCCCCAGGCTGACCACCGCCGCGATCGGGGCGAAGAACGGGGTCGGGTGGTCGAAGATCTCGGCGGCCACGAACCACGCGACCCCGGCGGCGATGGCGCACTGCGCCACGTGCCAGCGCTTGTCGGCGAGGCGGGCCACGCGGGCCCGGACGGAGAGCCGCCCTCTGCTCCACATCCGGTCCAGCGGGCCCGCGTCCATGGGCGAGATGTTGCCAGGTCATCGCCCCGGACCCACGACCTACTTGCTGCGCAGCGCCTGCTGGTAGTTGATCGACCGCTTCAGGTCACCGAGGGCGGAGTACCAGACCCGCACCTCGGTACGGCACCGCACCCGGGCGACCTGGGTGTCGTACTCGCTGCACTCCGCGCGAGCCTCGCTGTTGGTCGGCGGGTAGTCGGCGCTGCCGTCGTAGTGGAAGACCGAGAAGCCGTTCCACTTGTCGCCCTTCACCTCCACGATCGTCTTCGGGTGCGGCACGTACGGCGCGGCGTCGGGCGCGGTCGGCGTGCCGGACGGGTCCGCGACGGCCAGCCCGCCGGAGCCGATCGCGAGGCCGGCGAACGCCAGCGCGGCGAGAGTGACGGCGTACTTCTTCATGGGGTCCTCCGAGAGGGTCGTGCCGCCGGTGAGTTCCGGCGGCGCGGAGGACGTTAGGGAGGAACGGAGTGGCCGAGCCGAGGGCGACGGCTCAACTGTGGACGAGCACCCGCCGACGCCTTGCTGTGGACGGAATGTGGCCCGCTACCTGGCCCGGGTCACCGTGATCGTGACGTTGGAGCACGAGGAGGCGAGCGAGCTCATCGCAGCCTTCTCCCCGCTGTCCACGGTCAGCCGCCAGCGGAGCTTCACCGCGACGAACTCCCCCAGGTAGCGGCACTTGTCGTACGTCGGCAGCCACTGCGCGATGTCCTGGTCACCCTTCGCCTGGTTGACGTCGTCGGTGACGCCGACCAGGGTCCGGTAGTCGCCCAGGTCGTTGGCGAAGTCGCGCCGGGTCGCGTCGCTCCAGGTCCGCGCGCCGGAGTCCCAGGCCTCGGCGAGCGGGACCATGTGGTCGATGTCGACGTCCGAGGTCTGCGTCCAGGACACCCGGTCGTAGTAGGAGAACCAGCGCCCGCCGCTCAGCGCGCAGCCACCGCCCACGGTCACCGGGTCGTCGGCCTCGGCGATCAGCACCTCGTTGCGGGTGTTGCACCCGTCGCCGTCCGCGTCGATCCAGTGCTGGAACTCGTCACGCGAGTAGCCGGTGCGCACCTCGGTCGCGACCTGCAGGTCCCCGATCGCGGTCTGCAGCGGCGCGGAGTAGGTGTCGGCGTGCGCAGCGGAGGGCACCGCCACCACTCCCGCGAACACCGAGATGAAGAGACCGAACGACACCAGCAACCGACGAACCATGAGAACTCCCGAGATGGAGGGCGTGGGCAACGAGCGACCCGAGCCTGCGCCCGCCACCCCGGCGCCCGCAAGGGGCGTGACCAAGATCAAGGGTGAACCCGCAAGCGTTGCGTCCGGGAACGGCGTACTTGTGGCGCCCGTCACGCCGCGACAGGATCGGGGTCCGACGAAAGGGGCTCCCCGTGGCCACTCCGATCGACCCGACCGCCGCTGGATTCCTGCTCGCGGAGAACCGCAACATGCCGATGCACGTGGGTGGCCTCCAGCTGTTCAAGAAGCCGGAGGGGGCCGGCCGCAACTTCGTGCGCGAGATGTACGAGCAGATGCGCGACGTCGAGGAGATCGCCCCGCTGTTCCTGAAACGACCGCACCGCTCGATCAAGACCGGCGCCCAGCTGGTCTGGGTGCCCGACGACCAGTTCGACATCGAGCACCACGTGCGACACAGCGCGCTGCCGAAGCCCGGCCGGGTCCGCGAGCTGCTCGAGCTCTGCTCCCGTCTGCACAGCACCCGGCTCGCCTGGGAGCGGCCGCTCTGGGAGGCGCACGTCATCGAGGGCCTGCGCGACGGCCGGGTGGCGATGTACACCAAGCTCCATCACGCCCTGGTCGACGGCGTCTCCGCGATGCGACTGGTGCAGAGCGTGCTCAGCACCGACCCCGACCAGCGCGGCATGCAGGCGATGTGGGCGGCGGGCGTGACCGGAAGCAGCACGAGCAAGGCGGCCTCCGACGCCGAGCACAGCCTCGTGGAGGTGCCCGTCTCCGCGGTCCGCACCGCGCTCGGGATCACCTCCGAGGCGGCCGGGCTGCCCAGCGCGCTGATCAAGACGTTCTCCAAGGCGGTGCGGAACGAGACCTCGGCGCTCTCCCTCAACGCGCCGCGGACGATGTTCAACCAGAACATCACCGGGTCGCGCCGGTTCGCGGCCGACGGCTGGCCGATCGAGCGGCTTCGCGGCATCGGCAAGGCCACCGGCACCACCATCAACGACGTCGTGATGGCGATGTGCTCCGGAGCGGTGCGCAAGTACCTCATCGAGCAGGACGCACTCCCAGAGACCACGCTGGTGGCGATGGTGCCGGTCGGGTTGAAGGCCAAGGACTCCCAGGTCGCCTCGGCGGAGGGCGGCAACGCGGTCGGCGCCGTGATGGTGCAGCTGGCCACCGACCTGAACGACCCGGCCAAGCGGCTCGCCGCCATCCATCAGTCCATGAAGGACGGCAAGGAGGCGCTGTCCTCGATGACTCCGCTCCAGATCCTGGCGATGAGCGCGATCGGCCAGGCGCCGGCGATCCTCACCCCGATGTTCCGGATGCAGGGCCTGGTGCGGCCGCCGTACAACCTGGTCATCAGCAACGTTCCCGGCCCGCGCACCACGCACTACTGGAACGGCGCGCCGCTGGTCGGCAGCTACCCCCTGTCGATCCCGATCAACGGGATGGCGCTGAACATCACCTGCACCTCGTACGACGGGAACATGGCGTTCGGGCTCACCGGCTGCCGGCGCACCGTCCCCCATCTGCAGCGGCTGCTGACCCACCTCGACGCCGAGGTGAAGGCGCTGGAGAAGGCGGCCGGCGTTTCGTAAGTCTTGACTTACCGTAAGTTCACACTTACGGTAGTCGCATGACCGCGACAGGAGCACTGGACGCCCTCGGCGACGCCACCCGTCGCGAGATCGTCGGCCTGCTTGCCGCGCGCCCGTCATCGGTACAGGAGCTGGCCGACCGGCTGCCGGTCTCCCGGCCCGCCGTCTCGCAGCACCTCCGGGTGCTGCACGCCGCCGCCCTGGTCACCATGGCCGCGCAGGGCACCCGCCGGGTCTACCGGCTCGATCCCGCGGGCGCCGCCGCCGTCCGTGAGTACCTGGACCGGATGTGGGACACCGCGCTCGACAGCTTCGAGGCGTACGTCGAGCGGTCCGCGCCGAAGGAGGACCGATGACCGACACGATCACCGCCGTCGTCAAGGAACGCACCCTCGCCTGCTCCCCCGAGGTCGCGTTCACCCTGTTCACCGACCGGATCGGCGAGTGGTGGCCGGTGGACCCGCACAGCGTCGCCGGCGCCCGGGTCGCCTCGATCACCGTCGAGCCGCTCGTCGGCGGCTTCGTCTACGAGACCGACGACGCCGGGGTGCGTGTCGACTGGGCCCTGGTGACCCTGTACGACGCCCCGCACCGGCTGGTCCTGGACTGGTACCCCGGGCGCACCCCCGACGAGGCCACCCGGGTCGAGGTCACCTTCACCGCGACCGAGACCGGCTGCCTGCTGCGGCTCACGCACTCCGGCTGGACCGACGACACCGCCGACCGCCGGGCCAGCTACAACACCGGCTGGGACCTGGTGCTCGACGCGCTGCTCTCCTCGCTGGTCGAGTAGCGCGAGCGACGAAGGAGCGAGCGCGTATCGAGACCAACTCGCCCGGTCTCGATACGCCCGCCGCTCGTTCCGCGCGGCGGGCTACTCGACCAACGAGGGGACCTCTTCCAGCCCACCGCCCACCGTCTCCGCCACCGCCCGCAGCCGGGCCCGAGTGATGTCGGCGACGGTCGCGTAGCCGGCCAGCCGGGCGCGTGACTCCGGCAGCGTCGGCTCCGCGGAGTTCACCGAGATGCACCGCCGCGACCCGCCGTCCTCGGCGTTCGCGAGCGCGACCGCGTGCCCCGTCGTACCGCTGCCGGCGAAGAAGTCGAGGACCACCGCATCGGCCGGCATGGTGCCGAGGATCCGGCGCAGCAGCCCGGTCGGCTTCGGGGAGTCGAAGACGTGCCCGAGGATCTCCTTCAGCTCCGCGACCGCGGTGTCGGTGGAGCCCACCTCCTCGGCCAGCCAGATCGTCCGCAGCTTCTTCCGCCTCCCGCCGGGCATGTGCAGCCAGTCCTTCTGGAACACGTCCACCCGCTCCCCCCGCGCGCCGCGCACCAGCCGGCACACCAGGTCCGCACCCCGCTCGTCGATCCGAGGCGCGCTCCACCGCCACACCGCGGGCGAGCCGTCCCCGAACACCGGCAGGATCTCCACCGCGTCTCCGAACGGCGCGGTCCGCACCTCCCCCGACGACACCGACCCCCACACCGGGAAGTGCAGGGTGCGCGCGGTGGCCGGGTTGAACTTCTTGTTCGTGTTGCGCAGCGGCAGGTGCCGGAACCGCCGGCCGTCGCCGTCGACCAGTGGGAAGTCCCGCTCGTTGACGGTCTCGTGGCTCGACGCGTCGACCACGCACGCCGACGCGTCACGCGCGTAGGCCAGCAGGTACTCGTGGCTGGTCGCGAATCCCCGGCCCAGCTGCCGCCCCTTGGGGTTGAGGTTCACCACGATCTGCGCGAGCAGGTTGCCCTCGCCGTACACCTCGTCCATCAGCAGCCGCAGGTACGCCGCCTCGTTGTCGTCGATGCTCACGAAGATCGCGCCGGTCTCGGCCAGCACCTCCCGCGCCGCCTCCAGCCGCGGCCGCATCATCGCCACCCAGGCGGCGTGCGAGGCGTAGGAGTCGCGGTAGGCGAAGTCGTTGCCGGTGTTGTACGGCGGGTCGATGTAGACCAGATCGACCGAACCGCGGCCGAGCGTGGGTAGCACGTCGAGGTTGTCGCCCTCGATGAACGTGTTCCACGCGGCCACAGCCGCACCCTAACGGCGCGTCGTCCGGCTGCTCCTCAACTGTGGAACTTCTGGGGATCTCGTGTGGAGATCGCGTGGACCACCGCTCCCTAGCGTTCTCGTAAGACAAGGGACCAACTACCTGGGAGCACCAATGAACCGCAAGATCCTCGTACCGCTCGCCACGCTCGCGGCCGCCGGCCTCGTCGTGGTGGGCTCGGGCGCCAACTTCACCTCGCACTCCGAGAACACCATCAGCTCGGTCACCTCGGGGTCGCTCGAAGCAGACCAACTCCAAGGACGGCCAGGCGATCTTCAACCTGCGCGCCATCAAGCCCGGCGACGTCGTCAACGGCAGCCTCACGCTCACCAACACGGGCTCGCTGCCGGCGAAGTTCAGCCTCACCGAGGGCGCCTCCGCCAACGGGTTCACGGGCACCAACCTGACCCTCAAGATCACCAACACCACCACCAACGCGGTCGTGTACGACGGCACGTTCGGCGGCCTCACCGACGGCGCCAAGAACGACCTGGGCACCTTCGCGCCCGGCGCCGCGAACGACTACACGTTCCGGGTCGCGCTGGACGCGGCCGCCGACAACACCCAGCAGAGCAAGACCGCCAGCGCGACGTACGCGTGGGACTCGGTCCAGCTGGACGGCGAGACCACCAACCAGTGACAGCGCGGGCCGGGTGACCACCATCCGGCCCGCACCCGCAATCCCCGTCCGCACGACCACGAAGAGGCCGAGATGAGCACGCATCACACCGAGAGCCGCGGGATCCGCCGCGGCCTGGGTCGCGTCGCCCGCACGCTCGTCACCCTCGCGGCCGTCATCGTCGTGCTGGGCGGGATCGCGTGGGCACTGCCCTCGGCGCTCGGCTACGAGCGCTACGTGATCACCGGCGGCTCGATGTCGGGCAGCATCGAGAAGGGCGCGGTGGTGTTCACCCGGAACGTGCCGGAGGCCGACCTCGCCGTGGGCGATGTGATCACCTACCTGCCGCCGTCGGACAGCGGGGTGACCACCCTGGTCACCCACCGGATCCACGACATCAAGACCGGCGCCGACGGCCGGCCGAGCTACCGGACCCAGGGCGACGCCAACCCGGACCCGGACCCGTGGCGGTTCGCGCTCGACTCCGAGGTGCAGCCGGTGGTCCAGTTCCACGTTCCACTCGCCGGCCACGTACTGATCGCGCTCGCCGACCGCGACATCCGGATGCTGGTCATCGGGATCCCGGCCGGACTGGTCGCGCTCGGCGCTCTGACCGAGCTGGTGTCGGTGCTGCGGGGGACGCAGCGCCGCCACCGGCTCGACGCTTCGCCGACGACCACCGCGGCGGGTGCCTGAAGTGCGCGGCGTGCGCCACTGGCGGCTCGCCCCGGTGCTGCTGGTGGGCTTGCTCACCTTCCTCGCGCTGTCGATCGACGGCAGCTCGTCGGCCATCATGACCGCCCGCACCCAGAGCTCGGCCTCCGTCCAGGCGGCCGCCGACTGGACCCCGCCGACGGTCACCATGACCAAGCCCGCCGTTCCCGCGAAGGGGACGGTCACCCTCTCCGCGCAGGCGAGCGATGCCGAGACCGGCATCGCCAACGTCGCGATCCAGCTCCAGGGGAGCGGCGGCGCCTGGACGCCGATCTGCACGGACGAGAGCGCGCCCTACACCTGCTCGTGGAACACCGTCAACGTCGCCGATGGCGACCACTCGCTGCGCGCGATCGCCACCGACCAGGCGGGCTACGCCACCACCTCCGCCTCGGTGACCGCCACGGTCGCGAACTCGGTGTTCCCGGTCCTCGACGTCCCCGACGTCGTCCGAGGCACGGTCGTCATGCCGGTCACCATCCACAACCCACCGGGCCTGTACACGACCACAGTGGAGTACGCCCCCGCCGGCTCGAACAACTGGACGACCATCTGCACGACCTACCTGGATGCGTCGTCCGAATGCTCGTGGAACACCACCCAGGTGCCCAGCGGGACGTACGACCTGCGCACCCGCGTCGCTCCGTGGTTCGGCGGCGGTACCACCTCCTCCACCGTCCACCAGGTGATCGTCGACAACACCGTGCCCACGGTGACGATGACCGACCCGGGCACCCCGCTGCGCGGCACGGTCACCCTGGCCGCGACCGCCACCGACGCCCACTCCGGCGTCGCGCAGGTGGTCATCCAGCGCCAGGCGTCCGGGGCCGGCACCTGGACCGACGTCTGCACGACGACCGCTGCGCCGTACCGCTGCTCCTTGGACACCACGACCCTCGCGGAAGGCAACTGGTCCTTCCGGGCCCAGGCCACCGACACGGCGGGCAACGCGACGAACTCGGCCGCCGTCACCAACCGGCTGGTGGAGAACGTCGTCTCGACGGTGTCGCTCGAGGACCCGGGCACCGAGCTCTACGGCACCGTCACCCTCCGCGCGACCGCGGCCTCTACCGCGGGCGTCACCCGGGTGGTGATCCAGCGCGCCCCCGCCGGGGGCACGACCTGGACCGACGTCTGCACCGACCAGAACGACCCCTACACCTGCAACTGGAACACCACCCAGATCGCCGACGCGTCGTACGACCTGAGGGCCGTGCTGACCGACGGCTCCGGCAAGGTCACCACCTCCGCGGTGGTGGCCGCGCGGGTGGTCGACAACTCCCCGCTGCGCGGCGTCGACGTGCAGACCACGAACGTCGGCACGGCCGGCCGGCTCACCTCGGGCGACACCATCACCCTCACGTACAGCCGCCGGGTCCAGCTGTCCAGCGTGTCCCCGGGGTGGACGGGCGCGGCGGTGCCGGTGACCCTGCGGCTGAGGGACGGCGCCCTGCTCGGCCTCAACGGGAGCAGCGACACCCTCGACTTCCGCCGGAACGGCTCCACCTTGAACCTCGGCACCGTCAACCTGGCCGGGGACTACATCTCCGCCGCCGGCGGCACCGTGGAGTTCAACGCCACCATGACCACGAGCACGGCGACCGTCAACGGCATCATCCAGACCCGGGTCACGGTCACCCTCGGCACCGTCGCCAGCGGGGGCACCGGCCTGAACACCGTGTCGTCGGCGGCGATGCGCTGGACCCCCATGGCCGCCGTCCTCGACGAGCGCGGCAACGCCTGCGCCACCACCGTCGTCACCGAGAGCGGCACCCCCGCGGACCGGGACTTCTGATGCGGCCGCGCAGCCTAGCGGCCCTCCTCACCGCCGTGATCGCCGTGGCACTGTCCGCGACGCTGGCCGGCATCCTGGACACCGGCGCAGAGGAGACTGCGTACGCCCGGGCGATGCTTGCCTCGCTGGCCGTCGCCCTGGGGATCCTGGCGGTGCCAGTGTGCGTGACCGGCTCACTCCCCGCGCGATTCCTGCTCGCGGGAACGGCCGGGGTCATCGCCGTCGGCGCCCTGCTCCACCTGACTGTCGGCCTCCCAGGCTCGCCGGCCGCGGATCCTTCGGCATGCGGCCTGGTCCTGCTCGGGGGCGGAGCCGCCATTCCCGTGCTGCTCGTCCTGGACACCTCGTGGAGTCGTCGCGATCCGGGGCTCCCCCGGACCTATGCTCGCTGAGTGTCCTCACTGGTGCTCCTCGTCGAGGACGACGACCACATCGCGAGCCCGCTGATCCGCACCCTCGAGCGCGAGGGGTACGACGTCGAGCGCGTCGAGGCCGGCCTGCCCGCCCTCGAGCGGGTCGCCGCCGGTGGCGTCGCCCTGGTGCTGCTCGACCTGGGTCTTCCCGACCTCGACGGGCTCGACGTGTGCCGCAGGCTGCGCGCCGACGGGTACGACGGCGGCGTGCTGATCCTCACCGCGCGAGGTGGAGAGCTCGACCGGGTGGTCGGCCTCGACGTGGGTGCCGACGACTACCTCGCCAAGCCGTTCGGGCTGGCGGAGCTGCTCGCCCGGGTGCGCGCACTCCTCCGCCGCTCGGCGCGGGAGACGGCGCCCGCGACGCAGGACCCGTCGGGACAGGAGCTCACCGTCGACGCCCAGGCCCGCCGGGCGTGGCTGGCCGGGGAAGAGCTCGCGCTGACGGCCAAGGAGTTCGACCTGCTGGCACTGCTCGACGCCGAGCGCGGCGCCGTACTCAGCCGCGAGAGGCTGATGGACGAGGTCTGGGACGCGAACTGGTTCGGGTCCACGAAGACCCTGGACACCACCATCGGGCGGCTGCGCCAGAAGCTCGAGGAGCGCAGCGCAGGGGTGCAGATCGTCACCGTGCGGGGGGTCGGCTTCCGGCTCGAGGACGGCGACCCCGATGCGTGACCGGCTGATCGGGGCGCTCGTCGGAATGACGATCGCGGTCGTGGTGCTGTTCAGCGTGCCCCGCGCCTACGTGGTCGCCGACCTGGTCGAGCGCCAGGAGCACCGCAAGATCGAGCGCTCCGCCGACCTGATCGCCATCCTGGTCGCCGAGCGGCAGTCCGATGCTCAGCCGATGACCAGCGAGTTCCTGGAGCAGACCCTCAACCGGCGGAGTACGTCGAGTACGTCGCCCCCGACGGGTCGACGGTCAGCGCCGGCGAGCCGCCCCCGGGCGACGACTCGGACATCACGGTCACGCAGGAGCTGCCCGATGGCGGCGAGCTCACCGTGGCCCGGTCCGGCACCCTCGTCGAGGAGCGGGTCTCCGACGCCCTGCTCCCGCTGGTGGTGGTGGGCCTCAGCCTGACCCTGGTCGCCGTGGTCGTCGGGTACTTCCTGGCGCGACGGATGGCGCGCCCCTTCACCGAGCTCGCCGAGAAGGCCGACCAGCTCGGCAGCGGCCAGTTCGACCTCGACGTCCCGCACTACCGCGTGCCGGAGGCCGAGCACATCGGCGCAGCGCTGCGTACCTCCGCCGAGCAGCTCAACGACCTGGTCCGCCGGGAACGCGAGTTCGCCGTCAACGCCTCCCACCAGCTGCGGACGCCGATCACCGCCCTGCGGCTGGAGATCGAGGACGTCACCCTGTGGCCGGAGACCCCGCCCGAGGTCGCCGACCACCTGAACGGCGTGCTCGGCGAGCTGGACCGGCTCAGCGCGGCGATCGCCGAGCTGCTCGAGGTGGCCCGGGGTCGGCGGATCCCGACGGCCGCGGTCGACCTGAACCAGGTCGTCGGCCATGCGATCGAGCGCTGGCGCGCCCGGTTCACGGGCGCGGACCGCACCCTCGTCCAGGTCGATCAAGGATCGATCCCGGTCCGGGTGCCTCCGGGGCCGGTGGCGCAGATCCTCGACGTACTGCTCGAGAACGCCGCTGCCCACGGCACCGGCCGGGTGGAGGTAGTGGCCGAGGACCTCGACACGCATGTGCAGGTCCGGGTGAGCGACGAGGGGACGCCGACGTTCGGCCAGGAGGTCTTCAGGCGCGGCGTGAGCAGCACCGGAACAGGGGTCGGTCTCGCGGTCGCCTCCGAGCTCGCCGAGTCCATGGGCGGCTACTTGTCCTTGGAGACCGGGGCGCCCACTCGGTTCGTCCTCAGACTGCCCCAGCGGCGGAGAGCAGGCGGTCGCCGCGACAGGGGCTGAGCGCCCGGCGCCGGTTCCCGGTCATTGGTCATGATGGAGGGGTGCCCACGACCGAGGAGCGCCAGCGCACGATCACCGTGGTCTCGGTGGTCGTGACCGCGATCGCGCTCACGGCGTTCGTGGCCTTCGGCCCAGGCGCCCTCGGCACCCGGATCCGGGAGGCGATCGGCGCGGAGGGGCGGATCCACCCCGAGGTGCAGGAGCAGGGCATCCCGGGCGGCCACTTCGAGTTCCTTGCCAAACAGCCCGGCAGCAACGACCCGGTGCGCTGGAACCCCTGCCGCGAGATCCACTACGCCGTCAACCCCGAAGGCTCGCCCCCCGACTGGAAGGCCATGGTCGAGGACGGCTTCGACGAGGTGGAGGCCCGCACCGGGCTGGCGTTCCGCTTCGACGGCACCACCGACGACCGCGGCTTCGAGGACCGGTTCGCCCCCAACGGCGACCCGCTGCCGGTGCTGATCGGCTGGGCCGACGACGACGAGGTGCCCGACCTCGAGGGCGACGTGGCCGGCATCGGCGGCGCGACGTACGCCGAGCGCGGCGGCCGCCGCGCCTACGTCACCGGCATGGTGGTCCTCGACGTCGAGACCTACGACAGGCTCGCCGGCATGAAGGACGCCGACACCGTCCAGCTCGCGGTGCTGCTGCACGAGCTCGGTCACCTGGTCGGCCTCGCGCACGTCGATGACCGCGGCGAGATCATGTACGCCGACGGCGTCACCCGCACCACCTACGGCACCGGCGACCTCGACGGCCTGGCCCGCCTCGGCGCCGGCGACTGCCGGTGACCGGCAGGTCACGACAGGGGCCCCTCGAGCGTCGGACTGCGTGACGACACGGTGGCGCATCTCCCGAGCTGAGGCGCTGAGTTCTTTACTCTGGAAAGCATGCGTTCCTTCCCCACGCTGTTGTTGGCCTGTGCGCTGGCCGCCGCCACCCCTGCCGCCACCGGCTCCGCGGGCGACCCCGGCGGACACGATGAGCCGGGCGGCCCGGCCGCGCGCGACGACCGCGACCCGCGTGACCAGCAGACCTCCGACGGGGTGCGCGGCGAGATCGCCGTACCCCTGCCGAAGTGGATGCGGGCCCCGATCCGACGCGAGCTCCGCAACAAGTGGCAGGTCTCCCCTGGGCGTCAAGGCGGCGATCTGGGACGAGCGCGACGCCCGCGGCCCGGTCCGCTACTACCTGCTCACCGCCGACCTGCGCCGCAAGGGCCTGCAGTTCGACTTCACCAACGACGGCGCGGTCCGCCGTACCGCAAAGCTCAGCAAGATGCTGGCCCGCACCAAGCACGCGGTGGCCGGTGTCAACGGCGACTTCTTCGACATCGGCGACACCGGCGCCCCGCTCGGCGTCGGCAGGGACCGGCAGCGCGGCCCGCTCAACGGCCCGCGCGCCGGCTGGAACAACGCCTTCTACTTCGACAAGCACGACCATCCACAGATCGGCGTGCTGCCGATGATGCCGCTGGTCAAGGAGCGCCCGAAGCTGGTGCTCACCAACGTCAACTCCCCCTCGGTCCGCCCGGGCGGGGTCGGCGCCTACAACCGCCAGTGGGGGCTGACGTCCGGCTATCGGATCACCGACGGCCAGAGCCGCGACGTACGGATGGTGCTGATCCGCGAGGGCAAGGTCATCCAGAACAGGGCAAGGCTCCCCTCCGGAACGAAGATCAACGGCGTGATGCTGGTCGGTCGCGGCGCCGGGGCGAAGGCGCTCGCGTCGTTCCGGCCAGGCACCGCCGCTCACGTGCGATGGCGGCTCGAGGGCACGCCGAGGATGGCGATCACCGGTAACGCGTTCCTGGTCCGGGGCGGAAAGATCAAGGCCGTCGACGACCGCGAGATGCACCCGCGGACCGCGATCGGGATCGACCGCGACGCCAAGACACTGCTCTTCCTGGTGGTCGACGGACGGCAGAAGTTCAGCCGTGGCTACACGATGGTCGAGCTCGCCAAGAAGATGATCGAGCTCGGCGCCGAAGAGGCGCTCAACCTCGACGGCGGTGGCTCCTCGACGATGATGGCCAAGGGCCGCGGTGGGCTGTTGAAGGTGATCAACCGTCCGTCCGACGGGTTCCAGCGATCGGTCGCCAACGGCATCGAGGTCACGTACAAGAAGCCGCGCTGACTCAGGGGACCTCGACGATCGCGATGCTGGTCATGGGCGCGAAGCACTCCTGCTTCGGGTCGGCGATCTTGTCGGGGTGCACCTCCGGACCGTTGTCGCCCTCGGTGATGCTCACGTCCTCTGGTACGTCGCAGCCGATCGCCACCGTCGCGGCCGCGAGCCGGCCCTCGGTGTCGCCGGCCTCCGTCACGGCCTGCTGGACCGCAGCGGTCACGTCGTCGCGGTCCTCGAACGTCTTCGCGTACGCGTCCATCGCCTCGCGGTCGTCGACGTAGTACGCCGTCGGCGACACCTCCCCGCCGGCCGAAGTGAGCACCAGCATCTGCACCAGCTCGCCCTCTGACGCATCGGAGGACGGTTCCGTGGAGCCGCCGTCGTCTTCGCCGCAGCCGACCAGGGCCATCAGGCCGCCGAGGAGTAGCAGGAACATGCCGAGAAGGAGCCTCATGGTGGTGGGACGGTACCGCCCTGGAGAGGGTTCCCTTTCGGGTGTCCGGCAGGCTTCGGGCATGGCTAGGTTCACGCGTGCCGAGCTCGAGTCGTTCCGCGGCGCCGAGGTGCCCGACCTGCTCGGCCCGGACCTGCGGCTGCTCTTCGTGGGCATCAACCCGGGGTTGTGGACCGCGGCCACGCAGACCCACTTCGCGCACCCGGGCAACCGGTTCTACCCCGCGCTGCTGCGCGGCGGGGTGATCACCGAGCCGATCTCGCCGTCCGACGGGATGACCGACGCCGACCGCGACCACCTCCGCTCGCGCGGCATCGGGATCACCAACCTGGTCCGCCGCGCGACCGCCCGCGCCGACGAGCTGACGAAGGACGAGCTGATCGCCGGCGGCGCGGAGCTCGAGGCGCTGGTCCGCCGTACGACGCCGAGGGTGGTCGCGGTCGCCGGCATCACGGCGTACCGCACGGCATTCGGGAGACCGAAGGCGGTGCTCGGCCGCCAGCCCGAGCCGTTCGCCGGATCGGAGCTGTGGGTGGCCCCGAACCCGAGCGGCCTGAACGCGCACGCCACCATCGCCACCCTGGCCGAGGCGTACGCCGAGGTGGCCCGGGCCGCCGGCTTGTAACACGCCGTCCACCCATCTACCACGCCGTTGCAGCAGCCGGGTAGATACGTGGACAGCGTGTTACAAGGGAGACATGACCAAGCTGATCTTCGCGCTCTGGGGAGACCTCGCGGGCCTGCACGCGCCCGAGGTCCACGGACGGATCGAGGCTGCCGGTGGGATCCGACTCCAGGTCAACGTCGCCGACGCCGAGGTGGAGCGGGCGATGCGGATCTCGACGTTCGAGCCCGGCATCGACGGGTTCGCCACCGTCTGGACCGCGACGACCTCTGTGGCCCCGGACGTCGCGGCCGCGCTGCACGACGTCGGCGACCGGGTGGTCGGCTGGGAGGTCGAGGAACGCCGGCCGATCGAGTCGCAGGACCAATGGGACGGCACCCGCCTCGACGGCCTGGCGAACATGGCGGTGCTACGGAGGCCCGCGGATCTCTCCCAGGAGGAGTGGCTGCACCGTTGGCGGGAGGACCACACGCCGGTCGCGATCGCGACCCAGGCGACGTTCGGCTACGTGCAGAACCTGGTGGTCTCGCGGGTGACCGAGGAGACACCGGAGGTGAGCGGGATCGTGGAGGAGTTGTTCCCGACCGCGGCGATCGACGACATCCACGCGTTCTACGGCAGCGGCGGCGACGACGCCGAGCTGTCCTCGCGGCTGGACCGGCTGATGGCGAGCGTGGCCCGGATCGGTGCCGACCGCGACCTCGACCTGGTGCCGACCTCGCGCTACCTGTATCCGCTCAGCGCCTAGGGCGTGGCTCCTTATCCAGGGCGGCGCGTAGCAGGCCGGGGATAGGGAGTCGCGCCTAGCCCATCAGCCCGTTCCGCGCCGCCTGGACCCCGGCCTGGAACCGGCTCTCCGCGCCCAGCCGAGACATCAGCCCCACCACCCTCCGGTGCGCGGTGCGCTCGCTCACCCCGAGCTGCCGGGCGATCGCCTTGTCGTTCATGCCGGTGGCGAGCAGGCTCGCCAGCGCGCGGTCGTCCGCGTCGAACGTCTTGGCGGTGCGGTCGCGTCGGAAGTCGGCGAGCGGTACGGCCGTGGCCCACAGCGACTCGTAGTACGCCGCGAACAGGGCCACCAGGGTCGGGTGCCGCACCTCGAGGATGCCCTCGGCGTAGGAGCCGCCGCTCCGGATCGGAGTGAGCACCACCTCCTGGTCGACCATCAGCCACTTGGTGGGCGCGGCGGTCGTGGCGCGGGCCTCCTCGCCGTTCGCCAGGCTCCTGAGCAGGTCGTCGAGCCCACCGGGGGCGTCGACGGCCGCCTGCTCGTACAGCCCGCGGACCCGGACACCCCTGGCGATCAACCCGGCCTCTACCTCGTGCTCTTGGCTGCGCCCAGGGATGGGACCGCCGTGGTTGACGAACGCGAGCTCCCGGACGACCTGCTCCACGCACCAGTTGACGCGGTCCCCCGGGTCCGCCGGGCTGGGCACCACGAAGACCTGGTTCGCCGACGGCACCTCGACGTCCGGCGCCGGGATCACCTCCGCGAGCTCGGCCAGCGCCGTGCGGGTCAGCGACAGCTGCTCATCGGCCTGCTCCAGCAGCTGCCGCAGCAGCCCGAACGGCACGATGGGCAGGTAGCGCCGCTCGGCCTCGTCGTATGCCACCAGACCCCTGGCGACCAGACGTCTGAGCGCGGCGAACGGCTCAGGGACCCCGGAGATCTCGGCCACCTCGGCCGCCGTGAGCCGCGCTCGCCCGGTCATCGCCGCGAAGACCCGGCGCTCCGAGTCACTCAGGCCCGGTGGCGCGGGATCCGGGAGCGCCCGAACGCTGTCCGGTTCCGCCATGGCGATATCTGACACCGCCCTTTGCTTTCCGTGCAACCGGGTTGCCGTCAGGGTGATTGGCACCCGCGCTGTCCGCGCCTCGTTCTCGGTCCTGGAGGCCCCATGTCCGCCAGCAGACGCTCTGTCTCGCTCCTGATCCTCGTCATCGCAATGGCCCTGCTGACGGCCTGGCCCCCCGTGGGTGCCACGGCCCGGGAGATTGGGCCCGAGCTCTCCTCGGCGGGCAGCGACAAGATCGACCCGGCCCTCGAGAAGACACTGACAGATCAGGCCACGGCTGACTTCTGGGTCGCCTTCACGGCCGAGGCCGACACCGGCCGGGCCGAGCAGGTCCGGGGCTGGGGCGCCCGCGGCAACTACGTCGTCGACGGGCTGCAGAGCACCGCGCGGCAGTCGCAGGCCGACGCGCGGCGGCTGCTCGTGACGGAGGGCAGCGCGTTCACGTCGTACTGGATCACCAACGCCATCCGCGTCCAGGCCGGCGACTACCGCCTCGCCCAGCTGCTGGCGCGCGACCCGGCGGTGCAGCGGATCTTCCCGCCGGTCGAGTACGCCGCCCCCGAACCGGTCGACCAGAAGGCCACCGGCAGCCGGCTGGGCGCCCAGGCCGAGTCCGTCGTCGAGTGGGGCGTGGGCAACATCAAGGCCGACCAGGTCTGGCAGCAGTACGGCGTGCGCGGGGACGGCATCGTCGTCGCCAGCATCGACTCCGGCGTGCAGTTCGACCACCCCGCGCTGGTGGAGTCCTACCGCGGATACGACGCCGCCACCGGTCGGTTCGACAACGACTACAACTGGTTCGACGTCTCCGGCACCTCGGAGTACCCCACCGACGGCAACGGGCACGGCACCCACACGATGGGCACGATGGTCGGCGACGACGGCGGCGCCAACCAGACCGGCGTCGCGCCCGGCGCGCGCTGGATCTCCGCCAACGGCTGCTGCCCCTCCGACCAGGCCCTGATCGACTCCGCCCAGTGGATGCTGGCCCCCACCAAGGTCGACGGCTCCGCACCAGACCCGGCCCAGCGGCCCGACATCGTCAACAACTCCTGGGGGTCCACGGAGCCGTCCACCGACCCGTTCATGGAAGACATCCTGGAGTCCTGGGCGGCGTCCGGGATCTTCGGCATCTGGGCCAACGGCAACGACGGCGCCCAGGGCTGCGGCTCCGCCGGCTCACCGGGCAGCCGCACCGTCAACTACTCAGTCGGCGCCTACGACGCGGCGAACCAGATCGCGCCGTTCTCCGCGCGCGGGCCGGGCCAGGACGGCGAGGTGAAGCCGAACATCTCCGCCCCCGGCGTGCAGGTGCGCTCGTCCATACCCGGCAGCCGCTACGCCCTGATGAGCGGTACATCGATGGCGGCGCCCCACGTCGCCGGTGCGGTCGCGCTGCTGTGGTCGGCGCAGCCGAGCCTGATCGGTGACATCCCCGGCACCCGGGACCTGCTCGACCAGACCGCGACCGACGCGCCCGACGCCAGCTGTGGTGGCACCGACGACGACAACAACGTCTACGGCGAGGGTCGCCTGGACGCGCTGGCACTGGTGCAGGCCGCGCCGCAGGAGGAGACCGGCACCGTCACCGGCACCGTCAGCGCCGAGGAGACCGGGGAGCCGGTGCGCGGGGCCAGGATCCGCCTCGACCGCACCGACCTGATGCGCTCCGCACGCACCGGTGACGACGGCGGCTACCTCGCCGAGATCCCGACCGGCACCTACCACGCCACCGTCACCGCCTTCGGCTTCGAGCCGGCCTCGGTGGACATCACAGTGACGGCCGGCGAGACCACCGACACCGACATCGCACTCACCGGCGTTGAGGGCTTCACGGTCTCCGGCCGCGTGCTCGACCAGACCACCGGCACCGGCATCCCGTTCGCGCAGGTCACCCTCGCCGGCACCAGGTTCGCCACCACCGCCGACGCCGACGGCAGCTTCGCCGTCGAGCACGTGCCGGGCCCGGCGGACTACCTGCTCTCGGTCGACGCGGGCGGCTGCACGCGGACCGGTCACCGCACGGTGACGGTTCAGGGCGACACCGAGGTCGCCGCACTCCGGCTTCCGCGCATCACCGACCAGCCACGGTTCGGCGGCTGGGGCTACCCGCCGTCGTACGGCTACAGCTGCGAGCACGAGCCGACCCAGTGGATCGAGGGCACCGAGGAGATCCCTATCCCACCGGACTTCGACTCGGGCGAGGTCGAGATGCCGTTCGACTTCACCTACTTCGGCCGGACCTACGACCACCTCTTCGTGGATCGCTACGGCGTCGCCTCGTTCTGGCTCGGGAAACCCGTACCCGGGCTCGCCGACTACCTCGTCGGCGGCATGTGGCTGACCAAGGGCCGGGTCAGTGCGGACGACCAGACTCGAATGCTGACCCGGACGACGGGCAAGGCACCGAACCGCGCCTTCACCGTCGAGTGGCGCGACGTCACAGACCTCTACGACACCACCGTCCGGTTCAGCTTCGAGCTGACCCTGCACGAGGACGGCGACGTCGTCTATGCCTACAAGGACGTCGACGCCGGCAACTTGACCGAGCAGGGCGCGTACTCCGACATCCGGTTCCTCTCCCACGACGCCGATCCCTCGATGGTCGACGAGTTCGGGCTCGACTACTCGATCCAACGGGCCGTCATCGACGACCGGCGGCAGATCCGGTTCGAGCTCCCCCCCAACGGGTGGGTCGCGGGCCGGGTCACCGACCGGCAGACCGGGGCAGGGGTGTCCGGGGCCGACATCGACCTGGTCAACCAGCACGGCAACGAGCTGCAGCGAGTGGAGACCGACGACGCCGGGCGCTACCGGATCCAGGCGCTGGCCGACCGCCCCTACACGATCCGGGTCGCCGACGCACCGGGGTACGACGTACCGGCTCCCGTCGACGTCCGACTCACCACGGATGGTCAGGTGCTGCCGCTGCAGACCTCACTGGAGGCCGGGACGTTCCGGCTCAGCACTGATCGGCTGACCGTGAGGCCCGGGAGATCCACTCAGCTGACCGTCCGCAACACCGGTCGGGCTCCACTCCGGTGGCGCGCCGAGATCTGGGCCCAGCAGCCCGACCGTCCCGCGCCGGGAACCCAGGTCAACGGTCATGCGACCGGCGTCGGCATCCAGCAGGGAGTGGAGGAGGTCGACGGCCTCCGCTGGGTCTCATCGGTCAGCCTCGAACGCGCGGTGCCCTGGGTGATCGCCGAGGTCACCGAAGAAGGGCAACCCACCGGCAAGGAGATCTCCGCCACCGACGTCGCAAGGCAATACGGGATCCCCGCCGAGCGGCTCACACCCACGGACCTCGCGTGGGTGCCCTCGCGCGGGTGGCTGTGCACGACACCCAACCAGGTCGAGGACATCGTCTGCCTGGACCCCGACACCTCGGAGGTGGTCGCGACCATCCCCACCGGGTTCGCGGCCGATGAGTTCCCGAGCGGTCTGGCGTACGACGCCGAGCGCGACCTGTTCTTCGTGATGGGCGCCCCCCGGGCCGGCCGCAAGCGGTGGTACCGCACGCTCACCGGCATCGACCACCCGGACCAGGGCCGCGAGGTGGGATCGTGCCGCGACTCGATCAGTTCCGTGGGCCTGGCCTGGGACCCGGCCAGCCGGTCACTGTGGACCAACGCCAGCCCCGGCACGCTGCGTCAGGTCGACCCGGCCACCTGCACCGAGATCTCCACCATCGAACCGCAGACGACCAGTCCTAGATCGCTGTTCCGGGTCTCGGACATCGACGCCGACGGCGACCTGCTGACCGTGTTCCAGGCCTCGGATGTCGTCGGTGAGTTCGTGGCCGGCGATCCCACGCCAACGCGCGTGCCCGGCGTGACCCTGTCGGCGTGGGAGGGCACCGTCAACCGCGGGAGCACGGGCCGAATCACGATCAACGTCGACGAGTCGCGGCTCCCCGACGGCCTCGACGAGGTGTGGCTGGTGCTGCGCGGCAACGGCGGGGCCTACACGAAGGTGGTGGTCCCGGTGACGATCAGGCGCGCCTCGCCCTGAAAGTGTTGCGGGACTCGTCGCGGGAGGCTGATCCTGCACCAGGGCGGCTGACACGGCTGAGGTGTCCCGTTGAGGGTGCCTCGGTGGTGGCCGGCGAGGCGGGTGACGGAGTACTCCTGGTGGCGTCAGCCGCGGTGCATCTTGTCGTGGTCGGAGACCAGGAGGCCGCGTGCGACGAGCGGCGAGAAGGCGTTGCGCACCGTGCCGGGCCTGATCCATGCCCGTCGTGCGACGGACTCGATGTCTGAATAGGCAGCGAGACGGTCGCGGGCGTCCTCGGCCTCGACAATCAGGCAGAGGAGCTCGTCAGGTCTGAGGTCCTCGGGGCGTGCTCGAGGACTTCCCCCACGATGCGGCCGGTCACCGATTTGGACCGTCGGAGTGTGCAACTTTGGTTGCATTCCAGCCGCTTTGCAACTATGGTTGCAGGCATGCGGATCGCGGACAGCGCGAGGAAGCGGGGCTTCCGTGACGAGGACATTCTGCACGCGATCCGCAATTACGTCCGCGTCTTCGGTGCTCAGGGTGACCTTGAGTTGCCCCTGTTCATCGGGCCCGCGTACGACGGAACGATGTTGGAGGTCGGGGTCATCGAAGACGAGGAGGACCCCCGGGTCGTGCACTGCATGGAGGTGCGATCGCAGTACTGGCCGTGAGAGCAGGAGCAGCAACGACAGGAACGGCAGCAGCATCACCGCGACGAACACCACGACAACGACGACGACGACGAACAAGGTGATGACATTGACGACGAAGATGACGACCAAGGATGAGGAGGCCGTTGCCCGATTCGAGAAGGGCATCGACCCCAACACTGCGACCGTGCGCGATCGCTCCGCGGTGGCCGAGATTGAGCAGGCCGCGCACCTCCGGCGCGAGGTTGAGGAGCTCGTCGACGGTGCTGTGCAGCGTGCTCGAGAGAACGGCGTGACGTGGACAGAGATCGGCGCCGCGCTGGGCGTGTCGCACCAGGCGGCGATGAAGCGGTACAAGCAGCGGTAATTCACGTCGTCGTGGTTCCTTCGGGGGTCAGGAAGGCGTCGATCTGGTCGGCGAGCTCGTCCCATAGGCGCACTCGTCGGCCGGTTGCGTTTTCGTCGTCGGCCATGGCGCGGCACCAGTCGTGCCAGGTGCGGAGGTTGCGGCTCGGCTTCAAGAGCTCACCTCGTGTTCGGCGCGGCCGGTGACGAGCTCGATGACGTTGCGGTACTCAGCCTCCTGAACGGGCGTCGGCGGGTTGATGTACGCCTCAAGGTCAGGGGGCAGAAGGACGTCCCTCCGTGACGTAGCGGCTGAAGGGTCGGTCCCGAGCAACCTTCGGACACGCCATCGCCGTTCCATCAGTGAGGAACAGGAGGATGGGTGACGACGAGAGACGAACCGGCCTTCGAAGAGTTCGTTGCGGCCACCGCGCAGTCCTTGCGGCGCACGGCGTTCCTGCTGTGCGGAGACTGGCAACGTGCTGAGGACGCCGCCCAGGACGCGCTCGTCAAGGTGTACCTGGCGTGGAACCGGCTGGAGCGCAGCGAGGGGCTCCGGGCGTACGCGCACCGGGCGGTCACGACGGCGGTCATCGACCAGAGTCGTCGTCCGTGGCGTCGTGAGGTCTTCACCGCCCACCTGCCGACCCAGGTCACTGCCGACCCGTCCGCCGCCGTGGACCGGCGCGCCGCCGTCGTAGCCGCGCTGCAAGGTCTCGCGCCCCGGCGTCGCTCCTGCGTGGTTCTCCGCTACTTCGCCGACCTCCCGGTGAGCGAAGTGGCGAGCATCCTGCGCATCAGCCCGGGAACCGTGAAGAGCCAGACCGCCCGAGCCCTGGACCAAGTCAGAGAGTCCCTCGTCGCCAGCGGACTCGACTGCCAACTCGAGGAGCTGTCATGAACCAACTCATCAAGGAACTGCTCGACTCCGCCTCCGACGACCAGGCGCATCCACTCGGCTTCACGCCCTCGGAGGTGACGGCCAGGGCCCGGAAGGCGGTACGCCGCCGCACCGCCACTCGGTCCGTCGTCGCCACCGCGGCCGCGGTCGGCCTGGTGGGGGCCCTCGTGTGGGCAGATGTCGTGGGAGCCGACCCTTCCACCGTCGGGCCGGCCGACCGCCGCAGCGATCCCCGCCCGCCACCCGCCGTACCGAGCATGAAGCTGGAGCCAGGGCAGCAGGCGGTTGTCGACCGGTGCATCGCGGCCCAGAACGACGCCTCGGGTTCCGGGTCCTTCGGAGGCCCGGCGGCGCCTGAGGGCACGGGTGAGGCATCGGTCAGCTCTGCGGATCCGCAAACGTTCGAGGGCACGGGCCCGGGCCGGGTGTGGTCATTGTCGGACGGATGGGTCCTGGACGCGGTGGCGCAGGATGCCCAGGGAGCGACCGCCACGTTCGTGTCGCCGGACCTGAGTCAGTTCGCCGTGTGTGACCTGTACGACGCCGGTGTAGGCGATCCCGATGCGGTATCGGAACCCCGGCCGCTCGACAACGGGCCGGTGCCCGAGAACTGGTACGGCGACCAGGGCTTCCGTCACCACCCGACATTGGACTGGGTGCAGGTGTGTGACGGGGACGAGGAGAAGGTCTGCTCCCGCGAGCTCTTCCACGGCGGCTTCTCGTTGCATGCGGAGGTTGCGCAGATCCTGATCCGGGCCCCGGATGACACCGAGGCGAGCGCGGCGCTGGGTGCCCACACCTACGTCTTCCGGCATGTCGAGGAGCGCGTGGCCCCCCGCCGGGCGGACAATGACATGCAGTCCCTGCCGTCGGTACCGGTCACCCTGGCGGACGCCTCGGGCTCACCGATCATCACCTACGACTACTTCCCGTCCTACATCGTCCCCGACAACTGCCTGGACAACGAGGGTGGCTGCTGAGTGACGATCAGGCGGGCGGGTACTCCATGACGATCTTGCCGTCGAAGGTCGCGGTGAGGTAGCCGGTCTCGTTGAAGTCGTTGGTGGCGTAGGCGCTGATCGCGGCTCCGCCGGGACCCGGTGCCGAGATGCTCACGTAGTTGTTCTCCACCTTGCCTTCGACAAGCTGCCGCGCACTCGCGAGCACGTCGGTCAGGACCTTCGCGTCGACGTCCCTGAGGTCGAAGAGCCCGTTGTAGATCCCACTGCCCTTGGAGGTCTCCCTGAGACTGCCGTCCCAGTAGTAGGAGATGTAACGCTTGCGCGAACCGTCGGCAGGGGCGGACACCACGGCGTATCCCGGGTAGAGCACGGCTGAGAACACCTTGGTGGACCCGGTCTCCTCCTCGATATCCGCGGTCAGGTCGGCGATGCCGTCCGCACTGAATACATCCGCGCTGCCTGGCTTGAGGTCGTCGATGGCGTCGCCTGCGGTATCGACCAGGGCCCTGATCCCGAAGAAGACGGGCACCGCGATGCCGACGATCATGATCAGCACGAACAGCAGCACCAGCTTGCCGCCGTGGCCGCCCCGCTTGATGATCGGCGGGGTCGCGCCGGGGATCGCTGCACCGGCGGACGGCGTCAGCGCCTCGCCGTACTGCACGTTGGGCGGCGGGGTCGGGTCGGGCTCGAAGGCGGGCGGCGCCGTGGACGGCGAGTACTGCTGGAACGTCGGGGCCACCGGGGGCGCCGGGTCCGAGACCGGCGGGGGGCCGGCTGCGACCGGGGTCGCGGCGGCGGCTGCGGGAGCGACCAGTCCGCGGGTGATCAGATCGAGCTCCCCGATCGTTCCTGCCGCTTTCACCTCCTGGACCCGCTTCGCCCTGTCGGCGTCGACGATCTGCCCGCGCGCGGCCGCAGCCTCGATCTGCGCGATGGCGTTGTCGCGGTCCTTGTCCTTAGGGCGCTGCCCCCAGTCGGCCACGATCTGACCGTAGAGGCCTTTACCTTCGATCGTGGGCGTTCCGGATTGTCCACAGCCGCGGATCCGCGGGTTCCGAGGGCCGGGGCGGGGGCGGTAGCGTCCGACCATCTCGGGAAGGACCTGCCTGTGAAGCGCTCTCCACTCGCCGCACTGGCCCTGTTGCTGGCGCTGGCCTGTGCCGCCTGCAACGACGACGACCCCGAGCCCCGGTTCGGCCCGCCCGAGTCCACCTCCCCCGCCCCGACCGGGACGGAGACCACGTCGGAGCCGCCCGAACCGCTCGGCCCGGAGGAGACGGTCCGGGCGTGGGTCGAGGCGCAGAACCTAGCGCTGCGCACTGGTGAAACGCAGGATGTTCGGGCCTTGGGACCGAAGTGTTCCTCATGTGATGACTTCATCGTTCCCATCGAGGAGACGTATGACGCTGGGGGCAGTTACGAGACCGCCGGATGGCAGATCGTCAGCCTGAAGAACCAGGATTTGAAAGCCAACGCGGCCGACGTGTCCGCAGCCATCAAGTTTGCTCGCGGCAAAAGGATTCCAGAACGCGGCGCTGAGCCTGTCCACTTCGCTAAGCAGCAACACATCATGGCGTTCGAGTTGAACAAGACATCCATGGGGTGGCGAGTCACTCTTGTGGGGTTCGTTCCATGAGGGTGTGGCTCGCGGCGATGGGCCTCGTTGTGAGTGCGCTTGTAGCGTCTACCCCCAGCGGACCCGCGATGGCAGGTGACTGCTACTGGGTGAAGGTTGAGAAGTTCGTGTTCGGTGACCTAGTCGTCGCGCGCGAGAAACGCTGCCCTTCCGACTCGGGAGTTCCAACCGCTTCAGGGGTCGATAGCGCACCACAGACGCCAGTCGGCCAGGCCATGTGTGAGGTTCGCGCCATCATGCTGCGTGTGCCTGTCGACGAGTACTGCCGAGCCGAGGGCTCCGACTCAGAGCCCATCGTGACGGCACCCTTGGTCGCAGGAGCCCTCAGACGCATCTCGCTGCCTCCGGCGAAACTGATCGTCCAGCCACCCAAGGGCCGCACCCTCGTCAACTTCGCGACGAACTTCTACACCGAGCGCGAGGAGTTCACCCGCAACGTTCGCCTGCTCGGCCAGCGCATCGAGCTCCGGATCACGCCGAGCCGGTTCACCTGGCACTTCGACGACGGCGAGAGCGCCACGACGACGTCGCCCGGCACGCCGTACCCCGACCTCGAGGTCACCCACGACTACCTCGAGGCGACCGACGTGCGGCCGAGCGTTGACACGACGTACACCGCCGAGTTCCGGGTCGGCGGCGGCTCCTGGCAGCCGGTGCCCGGCTCGGTGACGATCCCCGGGGAGCCGGTCGGGCTCGAGGTTGTGGAGGCGAGTCCGATCCTGGTCGGCTACAACTGATCCCATGACCGAGCTCAACGTCCTGGGCGAGCCGCTCGAACCCTGCGGCACCGACCCGCTGACCGGCTTCTACCGCGACGGCGCCTGCACGTGCGGTGACGACGACGTGGGCCTGCATGCTGTGTGTGCGGTGGTCACGACCGAGTTCCTCGAGCACCAGCGCTCCGTCGGCAATGACCTGTCGACGCCCCGGCCGGAGTGGCAGTTCCCCGGGCTGAAGCCGGGTGATCGGTGGTGCGTGGTCGCGGCCCGCTGGCTGCAGGCCCATGACGACGGCGCGCCCGCCCCGGTCGTGCTCGCGTCCACGAACGCGCGCGCCCTCGAGATCATCCCTATCGAGCTGCTGCGCGAGCACTCCGTCGACGTTCCGGAGGACCTGAGCGAGCTCGACCAGTAGCTCACCCGGCCGGTAGGTCGCGTGGCCCTCCCTCGCGACGGCGCCGGCGCCGGCGCCGGCGGTCCAGCTCGATCACCCGACAGGTGTCCGGCGCCGGGGCGTCGGCCGCCGTCCACAGGTGGCGCGACGAGACCCGGTTGCGGCGGGCCGCGATCGTGAAGACGTCGCCGTCATCGGTCTGCGCCACCACCATCCCGTGCAGCAGGAACCCGGCGGGTCTGAAGTGGCCGTCGATCATCGCCCGCAGCTCGGCGACGACGGTCTCCCGGTCGCAGTACTGCCTCAGCACCAGCCCGAGCGGGGTCGGCGCCCAGAGCGTGGAGAGGTCCGCGACCTCGTCGCGATCCGATGGCAAGAGTCGCGGGGTGACCGAGATCCGGCCGAGGCAGTCGACGTCGGTGTGCATGCAGGGGAGCGTTCCCGCGGCGTCGGGCCGTGACGCCTGCGACTTGCGACCTGTGGAATAGCCCGCGGCGTCAGCCGAACAGCCCCGCGACCCAGTCGACGGCACTCTCGACAGCGTCTCTCACGACATCCGGGCTGGCGATCAGCGTGAGTGCGACCAGCAACGCGACCAGCGCGCCCACGAGGTAGGCCACTCCCCGGCCCGCGCGGCCACGGCCGGCCCGCGTGGAAGCAGACGCCAGCGGAGGTGCCGGTACGGCGAGATCTCGGGCGAGGCGCTGGACATGCACATCGGCCAGCACCCGCCGCTCCGACTGCAACAGCTCGACGATGTTGGCGGTGCTGCACACCAGCACCCCGTCGACGTGGCTCAGGACCGGCTCGGGGCGCACCAGGCACAGCACCGGACGCACCGGACAGCGGGCGGCGCGGAGCTGGGCCGAGAACGCCCGGGCAGCGTCGGCCACGTGAGTCACGGCGCCCTGCCGGGAGTACCTGTCCAGCCGGAGCACGCCGGCCCGCACGCTGACCGTGCCGTCCCAGTCCTTGGTGTCGATGACGAATGCCCCGGGCGGGCCGACGACCACGTGCTCGACGACCTCGTTCGGCCTGCCGGGCCACGGTACGTCGTGCAGCACCCGCCAGCGGGCGCGCGGCAACGCCTCGAGCGCGTTCGCCGTCGCTCGTTCCGCCGCGGACTCTTCCGCCATCAACCCTCCCCCATCCCCCATCGGAAGGTTAGGTCGACTTCCAGTTCAACTCGACGGCAAGACGCGAACAATGGCCGATCGGCCATTTCTCGTCGATCGGCTAGCGCTGGTCCTGGCGCTCGCTGCGGATCTGGCGCGTCTTCTCGGCGCCATCGCCCTTGTTCTTGCGTACGGCGGGCCGGTCGTTGGGCGCCTTCCCCGACTCGTAGGCGACGGTCTGGACGAAGAAATCGGCGAGGCCCGTGGCCACCTGTGGGGTGTAGGCCCCGGTCCCGATGAGAACCGCCCCGATCAGCGCGGCGGTGAAGCTCACCCTGCCGCTGGCGCGGCGAACCGGCTCGCGACGCGGCTGGACCTGCCGAGGGGCCGTGCGTGCCCAGGTGGTCCCTGCGGTCCGACGCGGCTCCGGGGCGTTCTGCAGCCGCCAACGGAGCTCGTTGGCCACCGCACGCACCTGGTCGGGCGACATCACCGGCCGCCGCGACGTCAGCGCGTGCACGACATTCGGCGTGTCGGACACGATGACCGACTCGGCCCACCCGGTGACGTTGCTGCCGACGAGGCAGAGCACCGGCACGACGCGTGCGGAGGGCAGGAAGACGAGCTGTCGAGCGACGGCCGCCGCCGACTCCCAGGCACTGACGAGCTCACGACCGCGGGGGCGTCCGTTCTGCCGGAGCACGCCATAGTCGAGCTGGACCGAGCCCGACCAGCTCCTGCTGTCGATCACAAACACCCCGGTGGGGCCGATCGCGACGTGGTCGATGTTCGCGAAGGGACGGCCCGGCCACCGCACGTCGTGCAGTACCACCCAGCTGTCCGAAGGCAGGGTCGCGAGCGCCTTCGCGGTCGCTTGTTCGCCGGCAGCCCCGCGTCCCCACAGGTCTGCCGACCGCTGCAACCGCGCGATCTTGTCGCGACGCCGACGCGCGATCGCGCCGGCGAACTCCCCCGCCATTGAGCTCCCTCCCCCGAAAGCCTCGGACGGCATCTTAGGTCGGATTCAACTATCCGGGCCGAAAACGGGGGAATCAGCCGCGGCTGTCTAGCGCCTCGGTGAGCAGGGCGACCAGCGCCTCGAGCTGGACGTCGGCGGAGGACGAGACCTCCTCGTCGGATCCGTCGAGGGCGCGGGCGGCCAGGCCGGCCTTGCTGTCGATCAGCTCGGCGATCTTGGCGTCGATGGTCTGCGCGGCGATGATCCGCCAGGCGGTGACGGGTTCGGTCTGCCCGATCCGGTGCACCCGGTCGATGGCCTGGGTCTGCTCGGCGTCGGTCCAGGAGAGCTCGGCCAGGACGACGTTGGAGGACACCTGGAGGTTGATGCCGACGCCGGCCGCGGTGAGCGAGCAGACGATGATCTGGACCTCGGGGTCATTGGTGAACCCGTCGATCGCCTTGTCGCGCGCGGTGCGGGTCTGGTCGCCGCGGATCGAGGTGTACTTGATGCCTCGGGACTCGAAGGCCTCCTCGGCGGCATCCATCACGTCGATGTGCTTGGCGAAGAAGACCACCTTGCCGGCGCTGCGGGCGAGCTGGGCGGCGTAGTCGGCGGCCAGCGGAGCCTTGGCCTGGCCGATCCGCCGCACCATCGCGAAGACGTTCTCCTCCGACTTCGACTCGGCGGCGTCATGGAGCTCCCAGCCGGCGACCCGGCGTACGAGCTCAACGTCGATGCCGTCGACGACCGAGCCCTCCCGGCGGGTCTCCAACGCCTGGTCGTAGCGCGCCATCAGCCGCTCGGCGAGCTCGCGCTCGGCCTCGCGGATCGACCTGGCCAGCGCCTCGTCGAGCTCGACCGGCAGGTCGGCCACCCGGCGGGCGGGGATGTCGGCGGCGACGTCGATCTTGCGGCGGCGCACGATACCCATGTCGACGACGGCCTGCCGTGCGCGCGGGTAGAACCCGTGGTCGGCCGGCGTGAGGCCGGTCTCCTCGAGCTTGGCCATCAGCCCGTTGAGGGGCTTCTTCTCGTCGATCCAGCCCAGGAACTCCCAGATCGCCCGGAAGTCCTCGATGTCGTTGATCAGCGGGGTGCCGGTGAGCGCCATCAGCAGCGGCCGCGGCACCCGCGTCCGGATCCGGCGGGACAGCTCGAGCACGTGCTGGGAGCGCTGCGACTTCTTGTTCTTGATGAAGTGCGCCTCGTCGACGACCATCCCCCGGAAGCCGTGGTCGTCCATCCAGCCGACATGCCGGTCGAGAACCTCGTAGTTGACGACCACGATGTCGGCGAAGCCGTCGATGTCGCCGCCGTCGCCGTGGATCACGGTGACCGGCCGGCGCGGCGTCCAGAGCGCGGCCTCACGGGCCCAGTTGGTCTTCACCACGTTGGGTACGACGACCAGCAGCGGGAACGCGTCGGTGGCCTGGGCCGCGAGCAGCGCCTGCGCCGTCTTACCGAGGCCGGGCTCGTCGGCGAGCAGGAACGTGCGGTGACCGCTCGCCGCGGCCGCGACCACGCGCTCCTGGTGGTGCATCAGTTCGAGCCCGTCGGGCGCGTGGATGCCGCAGTTCTCGGGCAGCTCCATGTGGCTGGGGGCGCCGGGGGCGGCGTACTCGAAGGAGTTGAGCAGCGGCCCGATCAGCTCCCAGCCGACCAGCCGGCGCTCCTTCGGCATGGCCGGCGCGGCCGCGGAGAAGTCAGGGGTGAGGAACGGGTTGGCGAGCTGACGCTGGATGACCGACTGCGGCACCACCTGCCGCTCGGCCTTGTCGGAGAAGAAGTCTGGTTCGCTGGGCTCCGGCTCGGGCTCGGGCTCCATGCCGGCCTGGACCTGCATCCGGCGCTTGAGCTCGCGGGCGGCCTCGGAGACGTCGGCGTCCTCGGCGAGCAGATGGAACAGCGACGGCTCGCGTGCGGCGGTCTGCGCCAGGATCGTGCCGATCCCGTCGAGCCGCTTCAGCTGGGCGTCGCGCTGGCCCTCGCTGATGTCGCCGTCGGAACGCACCCGGGCGCGTTCCTCACGCGCCAGTAGCGCGGCGACCTGGAACTTCGTCCGCTGCCCGCCGGTCACCGACCCGCGTTGTACGGCGTTCTCCACCTCGCGCACGGCCTTCGCCAGCACCGGCAGGATGCCGTCGTTGTCTCGCCGACGTTGAGCGGTCCTGGTGCCGGACCGACTCTGCCCTCGTGCCAAGCCACTCTCCTCTGCTACGTCTCGGCCCGTGACGGTGGTCGACCGACGGCGGGTAGTCCCGCTGGTCGACCCTGCATGCAACAGGGTGCCGTCACGTTCCGATGCATCGCCCACGCTCGGTCCCTGTGGACCGGGTCGGGCGCCGCGTTGAAGCTGGTTACTCAGAGGTGCGGCGCCTGGGGTTGATGCTGAGGCAACGATACCGCGCCCGACCCCTATTCACTCAACGACGGTGGAGTTGGGTTTACTCCCGTGCTGTCGCCGGACCGGCTGATCCGCTTTCGAGCCGCGCTGCCGGCCTTCATCGCCGCCCGCTTCGCGCGCGCTTTGGCGCGGCTGCGGTCGTAGTCCTCGGGCGTCACCCGGCCCGACAGCTTGGCGTGCTGCACCAGCTCGCCGAGGTCCTTCTCGATCGGCGGGTACGACGCCACCGGCTGCGCGCCCGTGAACACCACCCAGATCACCTGCTCGCCGTCCAGCTGCCGCAGCACCGTCCCGTCGGCCAGCGTGCGCGCCTTGTCGAACGCGCGCTTCTTGTTGGCCGCCCGGGCCCGTTGGATCTTCACCTGCTCGGTGGCCTGCTTGCCCGCCATGTCCCACGCGACCTTGACCTTCGGCCCGTGCTTGACCGCGAGCTCGACGGCCTTTTTGCCTTTGGGGACGATGTTGCCCATGCACCGAGCGTATCCACGCAGTCGTGTGGGCCGGGCCGTCGCGGAGGCGGTCGCAGGGTTCGACGCCGCCCCGTTCTCGCTGCGGGTGGCCGGCCCCAAGGACGCCGCGATCGTCCTCGGCCTGCTCGACGACGCCGTGGTTTGGCTGAGCAGCCGTGGGATCACCGAGCAGTGGGGCACCGGGTCGTTCTCCGGCGACCCCAAGCGGGTGGCCGCCGCCGAGGGCTGGGTGCGCTCGGGCGGTGCGGTGCTCGCCGAGCGCGACGGGCTGGCGGCCGGCGCGCTGGTGGTGGGTGAGGCGCCGGCGTACGTCGCTCCGCCCACCGAGCCGGAGCTGTACGTCGTCCTGCTGGTCGCAGACCGCCACCCGGCCGCGCGGGGCGTCGGGCACGTGCTGCTCGGGTGTGCGGAGGATGCCGGCCGCGAGCTCGGGGTTCCTGCCCTGCGCGTGGACTGCTACGCCGGCGGCGACCAGGCGCTGGTCCGCTTCTACGAGTCCGCTGGGTTCGTGCGCGCGGACACGTTCGACGTGAAGGGGTGGCCCGGACAGGTGCTGGAGCGCCGGTTGGACTAGCGGCTAGCGGGGCCGGCGTGCCGAAACATCCCTCATCCGGGCTATGACGTGGACGCCCGGAGCGTGCTTGCGTGACGGCGGGGGGAGCTTGCCGGGAAGCACAGAGAGGACCCCCATGAAAAAATTCGGACGAGCCGCCGCGTTGACGACAGCGATCCTGCTGGTCGCCACGCTGGCCCCGGCCACCGCGGGAGGACACCACCACGGCGACCACCTGCGCACCGTGGTCGACGGTCTGGACGGGCCGCGCGGCCTGGACGCACTCGGTCACGGGAAGACGCTGATCACCGAGAGTGACGGCACCTTCAGCCTGGTGGTCGAACGCCGGGGCAAGGAGGCCAAGCAGATCGAGCTCGGCCCGGTGCCGCCCGGCTTCGGGCACGCGATCGCGGCCGGCAAGCACGGGAAGATCTACATCCTGACCGGCGCCGGCGGTGAGCCCGACGGCACACCGACTCCGGGGTCGCAGACGCTCTTCGTGTGGCGGCCCGGCTACGACGAGCCGAAGCCCGTGTTCAACGTCGCGGAGTACCAGGCGAACGACCTCGACCCCTACGACCTCGAGGGTCTCCCCGAGGACAGCAACCCGTTCGGGCTGGCGGCCCTGCGCGACGGCAGCCTGCTGATCTCTGACGCAGCGGGCAACGACCTGATCCGCTGGTGGCCCAACGGTCACGCGGTGACGGTGGCCCGGCTCAAGCCGCGCCTGGTGGACGTGCCGCCCGAGCTGGGCCTGCCCTTCGAGGAGACCGACAGCGAAGCCGTGGCCACCTCGGTCACGGTCGGACCCGACGGCTACTGGTACGTCGGCGAGCTCCGCGGCTTCCCGGCCACCCCCGGCACGTCGCAGATCTGGCGGATCAAGCCCGGCAGCGTCGGCGCGGTGTGCGACCCCGAGAAGCCGTGGCACGGGCGCTGCACACGGTACGCCGACGGCCTGACCTCGATCGTCGACCTGGGTGCCAGCCGGCGCTCGGTCTACGCGGTCTCGCTGTCCAAGATGAGCTGGCTCGCTGTCGAGTCGGACCCGCCGATCCCCGGCGCCGAGATCGGCGCGCTGTACCGGCTGACCAAGCACCACCACAAGGTCTGGGTCAAGGAGCTGGTGAAGGACCAGCTGACCCTTCCGGGAGGTGTCGACGTGGCGAAGGACGACATCTATGTGATCGGGCCGATCTTCGGGCCCGAGGGCATGCTGCAGAGGGTCAAGTAGGCAACCGCGCTCACGCCCGGTACGGCGCGTTCCGGGCGTGGGCTGCGGTGTTCGGCCCCGGAAATGCGGTGGACCCGGCAGGTCACCTGCTGTCTAAGGTGACCTGTCGGGGTGGCCGGTCCGGGAGGTCACGAGCATGGAGCCACGGCGTGCCGAGGTACGTTCGCCGACCTCGGGCGCGCGCTTCGTCGGCCGGACCCGCGAGCTGGCGCAAGCCGTTGGCGCGCTGGCGCGGCCGGGCTCGATGCTGGTGGTCGAGGGCGAACCAGGGATCGGCAAGACCCGCCTGCTCCGAGAGGCGCTGAGCGCCCCGTCGGTCGCGCCGCTCGAGCGGCTGCACATGGCCTGTCCCCCGCTCGACGAGCCGTTCCCCTTCGGCCCCGTCGTGGACGCGCTGCGCCGGTGCAGCATCGAGCGGCTCGAGCTGACCCCGCTCGCCGGTGCGCTGCGGCCGCTCTTCCCCGAGTGGTCCGCGCACCTCCCCGAACCACCTCCGCCGCTCGATGACCCCCGGGCGACCCGGCACCGCCTGTTCCGCGCCATCGCCGAGGTGGTCGAACGCCTCGGCATCGAGCTGCTGGTGCTCGACGACGCCCACTGGGCCGACACGTCGACGCTGGAGCTGCTGCTGAGCCTGGCGGCCGATCGGCAGAGCCCGCTCCGGTTCGCGATCGGCTACCGAGCGGTCGACGTACCTCCAGAGTCGGCGCTCGTGCGCCTGGTCTCAGGCGCCGGCTCCGGGCTCGTGCCGGTACGCGTCGGGCTGAGCACCCTGGATGTGCCCGAGACCCGGGAGCTGGTGGCCTCGGTCTTCGGGGTCCGCGAGGTGTCCGACGAGTTCGTCTCCTGGCTGCACGAGCGGACCGACGGGGTGCCGCTGGCGGTGGAGGAGACCCTGTGGCTGCTGCGCGACCGCGGCGACGTGGTGTGGCAGGACGGCGAGTGGGAGCGCCGCGCCGTGGAGGACCTCGACGTACCCCCGTCAGTGCGCGACTCGGTGCTGGAGCGGGTCGAGCGCCTGCCCGACGCGACGCAAGCGGTGCTGCGAGCGGCGTCGGTGCTGTGCGACCCGGCGACCGAGGCCGAGCTGCGCTCCGTCTGCGGGGTCGAGGAGCACGAGGCGCGGGAGGGCCTCGCGACCGCGCTGGCGGCCGACCTTCTGCACGAGGACTCCCCGGGCTCCTACGCGTTCCGGCACCTGCTCGCCGCCCGCGCCGTCGAGGAGGCAACGCCGGTCTCCGAGCGACGCCGGCTGCACGCCGCCGCGGCCGCCGCCCTTCGCACCCGGAACCCACCACCGCTCGCCAGGCTGGGTCGCCACTACCGCGAGGCCGACGACCGCGCGGCCTGGAGTGCCAATGCCGAGACCGCAGCGGAGCTGGCCGTCGAGTCCGGCGACGACCACGCCGCGGTCATCTGGCTGGTCGAGCTGCTGACCGCGGTGGAGCACCCGCCCGCGGAGCGGCTCCGCATCGCGCGGCTGCTCGGCGACGTGGCCGCGCGCGGCGTCGCGTCCCTCGGCGACACCGGCACCCGGGTGACCGTCGTACTGCGTGAGGTGGTGGCCGACGTCGAGGAGCCGCGATCGGCCGTGGCCGAGGTCCGGCTGTCGCTGGGTCGCCTCCTGCTCCAGCTGGGCGAGTTCGACGGCGCCGCCGACGAGATCGAGGAGGCGACGGGCGGCCTCGAGGGCTCCCCGGTGGGCGCCGCGAAGGCGGCGATCTCACTGGCCTGGCCCCGGGGCCACCGCTGGCCGGCCGAGCGGCACCGCACCTGGATGGCCCGGGCGAGCGCCCTCGCCGCGGCGGTGCCGCCGGGGCTCGACCGCACCTGGCTGGAGGTCGACCGCGCCAGCATCCTGCTGATGCTCGGCGACGAGGACGGCTGGTCGGTGGCGGAGCAGCTGCGCCCCCGCGCGCACTCAACGGAGGAGCAGCGGCACATCGCCCGGCTGCTGTTGAACATGGGTCACGTCGCGATCGCCTGGGGTCGGGACGAGCAGGCGCGACGCTGCCTCGAGGAGGCGGTCGCGACGATGGCCGCCACCGGCTACCGGCGGCTGCTGAACTCCGCGCGCCTGACCCTGGCCTACCTGGACTGGCACCGCGGAGCCTGGTCGGGGCTGGCGGAGCGCACCCGCGCCCTGGCCGACGCGGACGCCACGCTTCCGGAAGCGCGGCTCGAGGCGGTGCAGACTCTCGCGCTCCTCGGGCTCGCCGGCGGTCGGCGCTCCGCGAGCGAGCGCGAGCTGCTCCGCGTGCACAAGGAGCTGGTACGCCGCGGCGTCACCGACTCCCAGCCCGGCCCGGCGGCGGCGCTCGGCCGCCTCTACCTCGCGGAGGGCGACGTACGACGGGCCCTCGACGTGACCGGACCGGTCGTCGACACGATCGCCCGCAAGGAGATGTGGCTGTGGGCGAGCGGCCTGGCCGTCGACCCACGTCGAGGCGCTGCTCGCCGCGGGCGACCACGGCGCGGCGACCACGCTGGTCCGCGACTTCGAGCGCGGCACCAAGGTCGAGCTTTGCCCCCGCCCCGCACGCCGCGCTGCTCGCCCTGCACGGGCTGCTCGAGGCCGCGAACGGCGACCACGTTGCTGCCGCTGCCACCTTCCGTGACACCTCCGCCACCTGGTCCGACATCGGGCGTCCGCTCCCGGCACTGCTGGCCGGCGAGCACCAGGCCTACGCCGAGCTGGCGGCCGGGGACCAGGAGGCCGCGGTCCGGCAGCTGCGCTCGGTCGAACGCGGGCTGCGCGCGCTCGGCGCTCGCTGGGACGCCGACCGGGTGGCCCGCACGCTGCGCGAGCAGGGCGTCGAGGTCGACCGGGTGTGGCGCGGCGGCCGGCGCGGCTACGGCCGCGAGCTGTCCCCGCGAGAGCTCGAGGTCGCGCGGCTGGTCGCTCAGGGACTCACCAACCGTCAGGTCGCCGAGGCGCTGTTCCTCTCGCCACGTACCGTCGAACGCCACCTCGGCGCGGCGATGCGCAAGCTCGACATCACCGGCCGGTCGACGCTGGCGCGACTCGTCGCTGAGTCCGGTCTGCCGGAGGGCGAGCCACCGCAGACCGACTGATCGCCCAGCAAAAATGGGTGTTCCGCCCAATCGCAACGCGGCGCCCCGCCGTTCACTATGCGGAGATGTCCCCCCTTCGTTCCGCCCGGCCGCCGGTCTCTGCTGCTCGCGATCGTCCTGGTCCTCACCCTTGGCCTGCCGGTGGGTGGCCTGGGCTCAGGGGAGCGGCCGCGGCACCTGACCGCCCCACGGCACCCACTGCGCCCACCGGCGCCGCCGCGCGACCGAGGCACGAGTGACCCTGCTGACCGGCGACGTGGTCGCCTGGCACCGGTCGCCCTCGGGCAAGCAGGGCGCCTCGGTGGTCGACCCGGCCGTGGATGACACCCGGCCCGCCGTGGTCTACGAGCAGGACGGCCAGGTGCACGTCGTACCGTCCGAAGCGCTGCCGTACGTGCAGTCGGGAGTGCTCGACGAGAACCTGTTCAACGTCACGATGTTGGTGACCAGCGGGCTCGACGACGACTCCAGCGAGCAGCTGCCGCTGCTGCTCCAGGGCAGCGGACGTCCCGAGGCCAGGCGAGCACCCGCCACGCCCGACGCGGCCGACAAGGTGCAGGTCCTGGACTCGGTCGGCATGGTCGCGGTCGAGGGCGCGAAGGACGAGATCCGCACGGTCTGGGAGTCCCTCCGCGGCGAGCCAGGCGGACCTCACCGCCACCGACGCGCACCTCGACGGCGCCGGCAAGGTGTGGCTGAACGGCACCGTCCGGGCCACGCTCGAGGACAGCGTGCCGCAGATCCACGCGCCCGAGGCCTGGGCGCAGGGGTACGACGGCACCGGGGCCACCGTGGCGGTGCTCGACTCCGGCTACGACCCCGAGCACCCCGACCTGGCGGAGCAGGTCAAGGGAGTGCAGGACTTCACCGGCACCTCGGAGGGCGCCATCGACGACAACGGGCACGGCACCCACGTCGCGTCCACCGTCGCCGGCACCGGCGAGGGCTCCACGCGCGGCGAGGGCACCGGCGTGGCGCCGGGGGCGGCATTGCTGATCGGCAAGGTGCTCGACGCCGGCGGCAGCGGCTCCTTCGACCAGATCATCGCGGGCATGGAGTGGGCCGCGCACAGTGGCGCCGACGTCGTGAACATGAGCCTCGGCTCGCCGACCTCCACCGACGGCACCGACCCGCTCAGCCAGGCCGTCGACCGGCTGACCGAGGAGACCGGCACGCTGTTCGTGGTGGCGGCCGGGAACGCCGGGCCCGACGAGGGCACGATCAAGACTCCCGGAGCCGCCACCAGCGCGCTCACGGTGGGCGCGGTCGACAAGCAGGACGAGGCCGCGGTGTTCAGCTCCCGCGGTCCGCGGATCGGCCAGGACCGGCTGATCAAGCCGGAGATCGTGGCCCCAGGCGTCGACATCATCGCCGCCCGCGCCAAGGGGACGTCACTGGGCAACCTGCTCGACGAGAACTACACCTCGATGAGCGGCACCTCGATGGCCACCCCGCACATCGCCGGGGCGGCCGCGATCCTCGCCGCGCAGCACCCGCAGTGGGACAGCGATGAACTGAAGAACCGGCTGGTGTCGACCAGCGAGGCGCTGAGCCGACATCGCGGTGACGGCCCAGGGCGCCGGCCGGGCCGACGTCGCCGACGCGGTCGCGGCAACGGTCTCGGTGGACACCGCGGTGCTCTCGCTGGGCCAGGTGCCCCAGGCCTCGGAGGCCGTCACCCGAACGCTCACCTACGACAACCCCACGGACCAGCCGGTGCGGCTGCGGCTCAGCGCCCAGGTGTCCGGCACCGGCTCGGATCTGGACGAGCGCGCGGAGATCGACTTCACCAAGCGGGTGCTGACGGTGCCGGCCAACGGCGACGCCAGCACCAAGGTGCGCCTGGTGCCGAAGGATACCGAGAGCGGCGGGTACGCCGGTCGGATCGTCGCTCGTGAGGAAGGGCAGGGCGGCGCCGAGCTGCACACGGTGCTGTCGGTGGTCGTCAACGCGCCGCTGCGGACGCTCACCGTCAACGCCACCGACCGCAGCGGCGCTCCGGCGAGAGGCCCGGTCGACCTGTGGAGCGCCGAGACCGGCGAGTGGCGCCGGATCTGGATCGAGGACGGGACCGTCAGCGCGCAGGTGCCGGACGGGCTGTGGACGGTGATGGCCGTCGTGGAGCCCGGAGACGGCGACAAGTGGTTCCCCTACCAACAGACCGTGGTCGGCGACCCGGAGGTGCAGATCGACGGCGACATCACCTTCGACTTCGACGCCCGCGACGGCAAGCCGGTGCGGGTCGACACACCGCGCGCTGCGGACGAAGAGGGCTACGAGACGTTCTGGCGCCGTACCGTCGGCGCGCGGTCGTTCTGGATCCACAACGCGCAGGGGTTCGCTGACCGCGAGCTGTCGGTGGTGCCCAGCACCAAGGCGACGACCGGTTCCTTCCACTTCGCCACCCAGTGGCAGCTGATGCAGCCGATGCTGACCGCGCAGGTGAGCGGGCGGCAGGACTTCAAGATCGACCCCAACCCCGACTACATCTCGCACGAGAACCCGTACGTCGGCCAGGGATCGCTGCCCGTCGTGTACGCCGGCGCGGGAACGACCGCCGACTACGAAGGACTCGACGTCGAGGGCAAGGTCGCGCTGGTGGCCAGGCAGAAGCCGGAGAAGGCCTACCAGCAGGTGCAGGCGGCCAAGGCCGCAGGAGCGGCGCTGCTCCTCATCCACAACACCGAGGACGAGAAGGGTCTCTGGGAGCCGGACCTGTGGAAGCCGGGGCATCCGGCGTACACGATCACGCAGGAGGCGGGGCTGCGGCTGAAGTCGGCCCTCGGCTCGGACCCGGACCTGCGGCTCGACGTGAAGGGCGTGCAGGACTCGAAGTACCTGTACGAGCTGGCGTTCCAGAACGACCGGGTGCCGAGCAAGGTGGCCTACGAGATCGGGCCGGACGACATCGCCACCGTGCGCTCGGACTACCGGGAGCACGACCAGATGGGTCGCCGGGAGGGCTGGATCCCCGAGTTCGACAAGATCGGCGTGGGCCAGCTGATGGGTCTCGAGCGCAGCGGCCCGCTGGTGCGCACCGAGTACGTCACCGCTGGTGACCACGTGCAGTGGCGCCGGTTCGCGCAGCCGCACTGGGAGTTCCTGGGCCTCTACTGGGTGTGGTCGGCCTACGAGCACTTCCAGGCCCGGCACAACTACACCCAGGAGTGGTGGGGCCCGTTGGTGCACCCGGCCGTGCTCACGTCGTACGGCGTCCAGGAGCTCGGGTCGCCGGTCGCCCGCTACCGCGACGCGATCCGGCTGATCCTCCCGCACTACGCGTTCGACGGGTCGATCGCCGGCGACATCGACCAGCGGTTCGGCGACATCTCCCAGGTGACGCTCAGCCGCAACGGCCAGGTCGTCGGGACCGCCGGCTGGCCGCAGGCCCAGTTCACCGTGCCGAAGAGCGACGCGGAGTACGAGCTGCGGCTCGAGGTGCACCACGGCGCCGGCAACTACATGGACCTGTCGACCAACACCGACACGACCTGGACCTTCCGCTCCAAGCGCCAGGGTGAGGGCCGGACCGTGCTGCCACTGCTGCAGCTCGACTACGACGTCGACGCCGACGGCTACAACCGGGTCGACGCCTCCTCGACGTACCCACTGCGCATCGAGACCGGCTACCAGCCCGGCTTCAACGGACCGGGTGGGTTCGACGTCGCGGTCGAGGTGTCCTACGACGACGGCAAGACCTGGGTTGAGGCTCGCGCCCGCGACACCGGCCAGGCGTGGCGGGCCAACGTCCCGGCGGCACCGTCGGGCGCGGAGTTCGCGACCGTGCGCGTCATCGCCGAGGACGAGGACGGCAACAAGATCGACCAGCGCATCGACCGCGCCTGGAAGATCGCCGTCGACTGACAGGCCAGCAAAAATGGGTGTTCCGCCCAATCGCAACGCGGGCCCCTGCCATTCACGATCTGGACATGCGCACTCCCCGTTCGGGCCGAACCGGCCAGTCTCTGCTGCTCACGTTCGTCCTCCTCCTGACCCTCGGCCTACCGCTGGGTGGTCTCGGAGGAGGAGCCACGGCCGCCCCCGGCCGCGGGGACGACGCCACGGCACCCACGTCGAGTCCGGCACCCACCAGGTCCGAAGCGCGGGTGACGCTGCTGACCGGCGACGTGGTGGCCTGGCAGCAGGCACCGAACGGCAAGCAGGGCGCGTCGGTGGTCGTGCCGGCGGTCAAGGGCTCCCCGCCGGCCCTGAGCTACGTGCAGGACGGCCAGGTCCACGTCGTACCCGCCGAGGCGCTGCCATACGTGCAGTCCGGAGCGCTCGACGAGAGCCTCTTCAACGTCTCGCTGCTGGTCACCAGCGGTCTCGATGATGGTTCGACCGACCAGGTTCCGCTGCTGCTGCAGGGCCGCGGTGGCGTGGAGGCCAGGCGTGCACCGGCGACCCCCGAGGCCGCCGACAAGGTGCAGGACCTCGACTCGGTCGGCATGGTTGCGGTCGGCGGGGCCAAGGACGAGATCCGCGACGTCTGGGAGTCGCTGCGTGGTGACCAGGCGGAGCTCACCGCCACCGACGCGCAGCTCGCGGGCGCCGGCAAGGTCTGGCTGAACGGGAAGGTCCACGCCACGCTCGAGGACAGCGTGCCGCAGATCCATGCACCCGAGGCCTGGGCTCAGGGGTACGACGGCACCGGGGCCACCGTGGCCGTGCTCGACACGGGCTACGACCCCACGCACCCTGACATCGAGGGCCAGGTCAAGGGCGCCGTCGACTTCACGGGCACCTCCGAGGCCGCCATCGACGACAACGGCCACGGCACCCACGTCGCGGACATCGTCGCCGGCACAGGTGCCGGATCCGATCGCGGCGAGGGCACCGGCGTGGCACCCGGCGCCGCCCTGCTGATCGGCAAGGTGCTGGACGCCAGCGGCAGCGGCTCGTACGACCAGATCATCGCGGGCATGGACTGGGCCGCGCACAGCGGCGCGGACGTGGTCAACATCAGTCTGGGCTCGCAGCCCACGGACGGCACCGATCCGCTCAGCCAGGCGGTGGACCAGCTCACCGACGAGACCGGCACGCTGTTCGTGATCGCCTCCGGCAACGCCGGCCCCGACGAAGGCACGGTCCTCAACCCCGGGACCGCCGCGTCGGCGCTCACGGTCGGAGCGGTCGACAAGCACGATGCCGCCGCGTGGTTCAGCTCACGCGGACCGCGGCTGGGCGAGGACCGGCTGCTCAAGCCGGAGATCGTGGCCCCAGGTGTCGACATCATCGCTGCCCGGGCGAAGGGCACCTCGCTCGGCAACCTGCTCGACGAGAACTACACGTCGCTGAGCGGCACCTCGATGGCGTCGCCGCACATCGCAGGGGCTGCGGCCATCCTCGCGGCCCAGCACCCGAAGTGGGACCACGACGAGCTGAAGGCCCGGCTGGTGTCGACGAGTGACGCCCTGGCCGGCATGCCCGCCACCACCCAGGGCGCCGGCCGGGCCGACGTCGCCAACGCTGTCGCCCCCACGGTGTCGGTGGACACCGCGGCGCTGTCGCTCGGCCGGGTGCCCCAGAGCTCCCCGGCGGTCGCCCGCACTCTCACCTACACCAACCCCACCGACAAGCCGGTGCGTCTGGAGCTCAGCGCCCAGGTGTCCGGCACCGGCACCGATGCCGGCGAACGCGCTGAGATCGACTTCACCAAGCGGACGCTGAAGGTGCCGGCCGGTGGTGCAGCCAGCACCCGGATGCAGCTGCTGCCGAAGGAGACCGCAAGCGGTGCGTACGCCGGCCGGATCGTCGCCCGTCAGGTCGGAGGGGACGCCGCCGAGCTGACCACGGTGATGTCCGTCGCCGTCGACGGCCCGCTGCGGACGATGACGATCAACGGCACCGACCGTGAGGGCCGCCCGGCGCAAGGGGCCGTCGACCTGTGGAGCGCCGAGACCGGCGAGTACATCCGGCTGTGGTTCGAGGACGGCAAGGCCACCACGCAGGTGCCCGACGGGCTCTACTCCGTGGCGGTCGTGCTCGAGCCGGCTGATACCACCGACGGCAACCCCACCGAGCAGACCGTGGCGGCCGACCCAGACGTGCGGATCAACGGCGACCTCAGCCTCGACTTCGACGCCCGCGACGGCCACGACGTACGGGTCGACACGCCACGCCGCGCCGATGAGAAGGAGTACGACGTGCTCTGGACCCGCACCGTGGGCGGCCGCTCGTTCTCGATGCACGCCGCGCAGGGCTGGGACGGTCGTGAGCTGTCGCTGATCCCGAGCCCCCGCGCGGAGAACGGCGCCTTCGAAGTCGCCACCCAGTGGCACCTGGTGCAGCCGATGCTGACCGCTCGGGTGACGGGCCGGCACGACTTCCGGATCGCGCCCACCCCGGCGCTGGCGTCGATCCAGGAGCCCTACGTCGGGCACTCCTCGCTGGCCGTGGTCGACGCGGGTGCCGGCACGCCGGCCGATTACGAGGGCCTGGACGCGGCCGGCAAGGTCGCCCTGGTCACGAGGCAGGAACAGGACACGATGGGCGAGCAGGCCGCTGCGGCCAAGGCCGCAGGAGCGGCGATGATGCTGGTCCACGACGTCGAGGGGCGCGGTCCCTGGTTCGACGCGCTCTTCAAGCCGGGCATCCCCGTCTACAAGATCCCCGAGCCCACCGGGCTGCGGCTGCGCTCGGCGCTGGGCACCGATCCGAGGCTGACGATGGCCGTGGTCGGCCTGCAGGACTCGACGTACGCCTATCACCTGGCGTTCGAGGACCCGCGGGTGCCGAACCGGCCCACGGCCGAGGTCGGGATGGATGACCTGGCCACGGTTCGCTCGGACTTCAGGGACCACAGCGGACTGTCGCGCGTCGAGTCGTGGGTCCCGGCGTATGCCCACAACGGCGCCGGGCAGGGGATGAGCATCTGGCGCAACGGTCCCCTGGTCCGCACCGACTTCCTGTCGACGGGTGACGGGGTGCAGTGGCGGCGCTTCGCGCAGCCGCACCACGAGTTCCCGTCCTTCTACTGGGTGTGGTCCGCCTATCAGCAGTACCAGGCGCGGAAGACCTATCGGGAGGTCCTGTGGGGTCCGCTGGTGCACCCGGGCGTCATCGCGTCGTACGCACCCGAGCAGCTCGGGTCACCGGTGGCGCGGTACCGCGACGCGATCCGGCTGATGCTCCCGCACTACTGGTTCGGCGGCACCCTGCACGGCGACATCGACCAGCGGTTCGGCGACACCTCGCAGGTGACGCTCAGCCGCAACGGCCGGGTCGTCGGGACGGCCGGATGGACGCAGGCGCAGTTCTCCGTGCCGCCGAGCGATGCGGAGTACGAGCTGCGGCTGGAGGTGCAGCACGGCGCCGGCAACTACATGGACCTGTCGTCGAGCACCGACACCACCTGGACCTTCCGGTCCAAGCGACGCGGCGAGGGCCGGACCGTGCTCCCGCTGCTGCAGCTCGGGTACGACATCGACGCTGACGGCTACAACCGGGTCGATGCGTCCTCGACGTACCCACTGCGCATCGAGACCGGCTACCAGCCCGGCTTCAACGGGCCCGGTGGGTTCGACGTGGCGGTCGAGGTGTCGTACGACGACGGCGCGACCTGGGTCGAGGCTCGGACCCGCGACGTCGGCCAGGCCTGGCGGGCCAACGTCCCGGCGGCACCGTCGGGCGCGGAGTTCGCGACCGTACGGGTGATCGCCGAGGACGAGAACGGCAACAAGATCGACCAGCGCATCGACCGCGCCTGGAAGATCGCGGTCGACTGAGGAGCCGGCCTCCGCTCACCCATCTGCGGTGGTGGGCGGGGGCCTCCTTCGATGGCTTAGGCGAGCCCGGTGTCCGGCGCCACCCAGGCGCTGAACACCGGCAGGCCGTGCCACGCCTCCGGGCCCTCGTGGAGCGCGGCGCAGGCCAGCACGGCGTACGGACGGTCGAAGCGGAGCTCGACGCGGCGTACCAGCACCTCGTGGAAGTCCGGCATCCCGGCCGCTCGCATGCCCACCGCGGTGACGGCGGCGGCCTTGAACCCGGTCCGGGTGTACGCCGCCACGGCGGTCTGGCGGGCCTCGAAGCTGACCGGCTGGTCCTCGGGCCGGGCGAACCCGCTCAGCGTCTCGAAGACCTCGGCCATGCCGGGCGCATTGCGCAGGTCGTGGTCGCTCTTCGCCGACCAGGCGGGCAGGTAGGTCTGCCACTCCTCCTGCTCGGCTGACCCCGACCGCGTCTCCCGTCGCTCGGTGACGCTCCACGCGTGGCCGTCGGTCAGCTCCTCGACCGGGACCCGCCGGGCGCTGCCCTCGTCGCCGGCGAGCATCGCGGCGACCTGGTGGGCCGCCTCGTCCACCCGGCCTGCTGGTACGTCGGGCGCCGCGATCACGCTGAACACGTCCAGCGCCGACGATGACGGCGGTGCCGCCACCGCAACCAGTCCTCCGGCCTCAGTCTCGGCGACCAGCTGGATGCCGTCGCCGAACGTGAGCAGACCCTCGGCCTCCTCGAGCGGCTGCACCCAGCTGATGTCGGTCGCCAGCGCCGAGGCCAGGATCAGGCGGGTCAGCTCGTCGATCTCGAGAGGGAACTGCTCGATCATCCCCAGCGTCCGCTCGCTGGCCCACGCATCGGCGCCAGCCTGGCTCGGCACCGGGCCTCGCTCGACGACCGCGGGCAGGTCCCTCGCCCAGTCGTCGAAGGTCGGCCCCAACAGGCGGTCCCACACCGCGGCCGCGGCTGACACCGCAGGGTGCGGATCGCTGAGCAGCTCGGCTGCTCGGGTCGATGCGTCGTCGGCCGTGGCGCCCAGCGCCGTCTCCAGGCCCGCGCGGCCGCCCTGAGCGGCCGGAGCGACAAGCGCGAGCAGCAGCCAGACACCGAGCGGTGACGTGACGGCCTGACCGGTGAGCAGTGCCGGGTTGAGCCGCCCGGAGTACGCCGCGATCAGCTCGCGGTTGGTCGGTGGCACTAGCCGCAGTTGTCGCAGACGCCGGTCGCCGGAAGGGCCATGTTGCAGGCCGGGCAGACGTCCGCGGGCCTGGCGTCCTTCGCCGCCTTGCGCGAGCGAGTCCGCGCGGCAGCGAGCCGGTCGGTCAGCTGAGGCCGGCCACCGTCAGCGGGGATATCCGCACCGAAGTGGTGGTAGCACGCGAGGCGCTCCTTGGCGGCGTGGTCGTCGGGATCGCCGACCACGTCACCCGTCAGCTCGGTCACGATCGGCGCGTAGGCCTCCCCGACGCTGCCGTCGGCGTTGACGCACAGCGCCGACAGGTTCGGCTCGTCGCGCTCCGCGCAGTCGCGGGCCACGCGGCTGAGCACGTCGCCGATCCAGTAGTGCGTGAGCTGCTGCGTCCGGATGTGCGTCCGGTTCTGCACCTGCTCCGAGAGCTGCTTGGTCGTGACGGTGGCGCCGTACGAGCCGGCGGGCTCGATCAGGACCCCGCGGGCCGACTCGGCCCAGGCGGAACGCGCAGCCTCGTTGCCAACGGTCGACGCCTCCTGCCAGCCATCGTTGTGGTCAGGACTGATCGCGTCGACATTGCTCATTGCCCTCAGGTTAGTCCCAAGGCGCTCAGTTCATTGCTTCGTAGCGTGCAGGGACCAGTCAGATGTGCCGGCCGATCCACTTGTACTTCGTGTTGCGGATCCAGATCGCGCCGTTGTGCTCGTAGCTGTAACGCGGGATCTCCACCCAGTACTTGAACTTCGGGCGCGTGGACCCGTGGCGCACCTTCTGCATGAAGACCGTCTCGATCCGGTCGACCTTGCCCACCTTGCCGGTCTCCCATAGGGCGCTGTTGCCGTCGAAGGTGCCGCGGGTGACGCGGTAGTCGTCGCACAGCTGCTGGGTCGTCGACACGCTGGCGCCGAAGAAGCCGGCGGAGATGGAGAACGGCGTCCCGCACTCACGGTTCGAGGTGAACGAGCCGGTGGCGCTCTCGGTGTTGTCGGCCGCCCACTGCGAGGACCCGATCTGCTGGCTCATGTAGGCGTCCGCGGTCCACTGCGTCGGGCCGTCGGCGTTGTACCAGCGGGTCTCGAGGTAGGCGACCCACCAGTCGAACTTCCTGCGGTCCTCGCGCACCTTGTAGAGCGACCAGCAGATGTACATGCCGCCGCGCGGGCGGCTCTGCACGTTGCCGAGGTGGCTGTACTGCGGCTCCCCGCCCTTCCACTTGACCCGGTCCTGCTTGTCGGTGCACTTGGTGTTGATCGGCTTGATGCTGATCGTGGTCTGCGGGTCGGCTGTGGCCGTCCCGGTCGAGACGGTCGTGACGATCAGCGGGGCGAGCAGTGCCGTCGCCAGGAGACCGATGCGCAATTTCTGCTTCGGCATGGACGTGATCCTTCCGAGATGAGGGCGGTCAATCGGCGTACCGGCCGGACACCACATCCTGCTGGTCGACCGGCTCGCCGCGCTGGATGGTCCAGGCGAGGCGGATCAGGTTGCCGTGCGACCAGGTGAGCGGGGTCGCGGCGCGGGTGCCCTCGCCGGCCGGGCAGCACGCCTCGCCGGTGGGCGGGCGGCCGTCCCAGACCTGCTCGGAGATCAGTCCGCTGTCGTTGGCGGAGGCGGCCATCGCGGCGAGGTACGGCGTCGCGTCCTGGCCCGCCGAGACGGCGTACTCGCCCCGCTCGCCGGTCAGGATCGGCCAGCCCCGGCCGAGCGTGGTCGCCGTGCCGGGGTCGGTGATCTCCCACTCGCCGCCGGTGCGGGTCTCGCCGTACCCGTCGTAGTTGAAGCGGTGCCAGAACGGCCCGTTCGGGGTATCGACCTTCAGCGTCTCGTCGACGACCTCGAGGGTGTTGGTGACCGCAGGGTCGTCGGCCGGGCGCAACCCGAACCGCACCAGGTTCAGGAAGCTCGGGTCGACGATCTCGCGCTGGTCGATGCTCTTCGGGCCGCCGTCACCCATCTCGTACGGCGACGCGGTGTCCGGCTCGCCGTTCTTGGTCAGCCGCAGGTAGTACGGCGCATCGCTGAGCGGCCCGTTGGGCGTGACCGTCCAGTCGTCGACCTTGCGCTGCCAGCGGTCGGCGATCCTCAGCCACTTGCGCGCGAGGTCCTTGCGGCCATGCTTCCGGGCGATGTCCGCGGCGCACACCAGGCCGGAGATCTGCGCGGCGATGGAGTTGGGCGAGTAGCCGGACTGGTTCTCCCAGCGCTCCTGCGGTGAGTACGGCGCCCGGCGTCCCGTGTCCTCGTCGCGGAAGCCGGTGAGGAACCGGGCAGCCTTGCGCACACCCGGCCAGGTTTTCGCGCCGGTGCGGCCGACCAGCCGGGCCAGCACGATCGGCAGCGCCACCTCGTCGAGCTGCAGCTCGCCCCACACCGGCGTGCCCTGGACGTCGGAGTTCTGCGGGAACGAGCCGTCGTCCTTCTGCTGCACCTCGAACAGCCAGTCCACGATCCGCCGCGCGGCCGCCTTGTCACCCGCGGCCCAGAGCGCGGTGGCGAACTCGTAGGAGTCGCGCGACCACACCAGGTGGTAGGCACCGGACGGCGAGCTGAGGTCGGGAACCTCGTTGCCCCACACCCACGGCGCCGACGGCGAGGCGATCACTGCGCCTGGATTGAGCTTGTCCTCGGCGGCCGCGACCACCAGCACCGAAGCGAGGTACTCATCCTCGATGCCGCTCGCGCTGGTCGGCGCGTCCTTCAGGTCGTCGAGGTAGCCGTGCCAGCCACGGTCGTAGCGGTCGGAGCTCTTGCCGAACGGCGCCTTCTTGCTCTGCTGCGCGGTCTTCAACGCCTTCGCGGGGCTGCGCCCGAAGCCGACAACGAGCGTCGCCCGATCGCCCCTGATGCTCGCCTCTTGTACGACGTTGCCCGGGCCGGCGTCCGTGCCGAGGTCGGTCAGCGCGGGCCTGCCAACCAGCGCGGTGCTCACCCGCCCGTCGGTCGCGACCAGCGCGTTGCGCTTGGTCCGCCCGGTGTCGTCCATCCCGCTGTTGTCGAGCGCCGGGTCGTAGTGCACCCGCACGCTGTAGTCCCCGCCGTCCAGCGACTCCAGCCGCAGCTTGACGACGTACGCGTCACGGCGGGGGTCGGTGACGTGCTGCTCGGTCAGCCGGTATTTGCCGTCCTTGTCCTCGTGCACCTGGGTGAACCTCAGGCTCCTCGGGTCCGGCCGGCTGACTGTGGTCGTCATGTCCGTCGAGGCGCGGTCGGTGAACGTCTCGCCGTCGGTCACCAGCAGCTCGAGGCTCTGCACGCTCGGTGTGGACAAATCTGGGTAAAAGACCTCGCTGGTCCTCCCGCCCTGCAGCGTGAACCACACGTTGCTCTTGCGCTCCCGCGCGGTCCCGAACCCGGTTTTGTCCCCCTCGGTCCAGGTCTGCTTCTCGTCCGCCGGAGCTGGTGGCGCCGCGCCGGACACAGGCAGAGAGACGAGCGCGCCGGTGACGGCGACTCCGAGGGCGAGGGTTCCGGCGATCAGGCGCAAACGCATGGGGCCTGCGGTACCCGGCCCGCTCCGCCACAAACTCTCGCCGCGATCGGGGCCATCAGGGAGGCGGGAAGCGACAAGGAGGCATGGGATTAACTCCTCGTACGTGCCACCGCGTCGCTGACAGCCACCGATCGTGACTAGGAGAAGGTAGGTCGCGGACCTCCCACGTGGATCCCCAAAATTGGGGATATAGGGCGCAGCCTCAGCCGAAGAGCCTGTCGACCAGCGGTCGGCCGAGCCACAGCCAGAGCAGGACCAGCGGCAGGATGGTGAGCATCCAGACCACGATCTTGCGGGTCCTGCTCCGCTCGCTCACTTGTACCAAGAGTCCAGGAACATGGCCCAGAGGCAGAGGCCGCCCCCGGAGCCCGCACCCCAAGCCCCGCCGCCCTTCTGGAAGCCGATCACCGCCGAGGCGCCGCAGTAGAGCACTACCCGGGAAGTGCTCCTCATCACCCGGTCGACCGACCGCTGACCCTCGTCACACACACCGCGGTGCGTGCCGGTGGGGTTGGTGACCAGGCAGGCGGTGGACTTGAGCGGGTCGGTGATCCAGTCGCAGCACCCGTCTGTGGACCGGCCGTGCATCCTCCTCCACTTCTTCTTGATCCGCTTCTGCATGAACTTGGGGATCATGACCCCCTTGGCGTTGCCGAGCTTGTGCTTGCGAAACTGCCGCGCCTTCTTCTTGGCAGCGCCCGGGCAGATCGGGGCGTCGGTGTCCGCGGCCGGCTTCGGCATCAGGCACATCTCGGTCATGTGAGAGTCGGCCCTGATCGCCTGCCCGATCGGCTGGACGGCGTGCGAGGCGTTGCTCACCGACTGCCAGCCGAAGGTCGCCACCGCACCGATGATCAGCACCGCGATCACCTTGGTCCAGGTCATAGCTCGAGCCTCTGTCCCAGGCTCGACGTGATCTTGCATATGCACCCTCCCGAAAAGGTTGATGGTTTGGAGCGGCGAAAGTACCCGAGATTCGAACACCTGTTCGACGTTCATCCACAGCCCTCCACGAGCACCCGTGGCAGGCTCCTCCCATGCAGGTCGTCCAGCTGGGGTTCGCGCCCGTCAAGGGCACCCGCCACCTGCCCCACGAGGAGGTCACGCTCGACGAGCACGGTCCGGTCGGCGACCGCGCCTTCTGTGTCGTCGACGTCGGCCGCAGCAAGGTGCTCCGGACCCTGTCGAACCGCACCTTGGTCGCCGTACGCGCTCAGTGGGACGGCGAGACGCTCACCCTCACGTCGCCCTCCGGAGGAAACGCCTCCGGCCCGGCACCTCTCACCCGCGACACCGTGACCTGCACCTACTGGAACCGCACCGTCACCCACGCCCTGACGTCCGGCCCGCATGCCGAGCTGCTCTCCGACCACCTCGGCAAGCCGGTCCGCCTGGCTGCCTCACCCCGCAACGGAGTCGTTTACGGCGCCCCGATCAGCATCCTCACCACGGCATCGCTCCGCGACCTCGGCGAGCGCACCGGCCGCGACGACCTGCTGGAGTCGGTCTCCCGGTTCCGGATGACGATGGTCGTCGACGCCGGCGACGATCCGTACGCCGAGGACTCCTGGTTCGGCCGCGAGCTGAAGCTCGGCGATGCCGTGGTCCGGGTCCGCACCGCCGTCGCCCGCTGCGCCCAGATCGACATGGCTCCCGCCACCGGCGACAAGGACGGCTCCCTTCTCAGGACCATCTCCGGCTACCGGCCGGACACCGGCGGCGAGCCGTGGTTCGGCGTCGACGCCGAGGTCGTCGTACCCGGCGCAATACGCGTGGGCGATCAGGCCGACATCGGAGGTTGACGTGCGAGGCGCGCTGGCGCCGAGCCTCGAACCCGGGCCTGGCCTCAGTCCGCGAGCAGCCCCGGGGTCACCGTGACGGTGAACGGTCGTGCTGCCTGCCAGATCCCAGCACCAGCGACGTCTGCCACCTCGACGTACGCCGCATCGCTCAGCTCCCAGGCCATCAGCCGGAGCTCGTCCGGGTCGACGATCCAGTACGACGGCACGCCCGCTCGTTCGTAACGCGCCCGCTTGAGGTTCAGGTCGATCAGTCGTGAGCTCGGGGACAGGATCTCGACCGCCAGGACCGGCGGCTCGGTCACTTTGGGACCGGGAAGGTCGTTCCTGACGACGAGGATGTCGGGCTGAACGGAGGTGTCGTCGGCGAGCACGACGTCCATTGGCGCGCTGAGAACTTCTAGCTCGTGCGGACATGCGAGCAGGAGCAGCTTCATCAGCCGGGAGTGGACCCGCTGGTGCCTCAGGCTGGGCGACGGCGACACGATCAGCGTCCCGTCGATGAGCTCGTAGCGGTGCCCGTCATCGGGCATCAGCTCGAGATCGTCGACCGTCAGCGGTCGCCGCGGCAGCGTTGTCACGCGTTCCATGGTGCCCCACCCCCCTGCCTTCGGACATGCTTCGACCCTTGACGGCCACTCCGACCCTGGCAACCGCCTCTCCACAGGCCGACGCCTGTGGATGACCTCTGCGGCCGAGGGAGCACCTGCGCCATCGTGGCGAGATGAACGAGACCCCTCCCCTCAACCGACCCGAAGAGATGCCCCCGATCCGCTCGCAGGCGGATCTCTACCAGCTCTGGCGAGCCCTGATGGGCGAGCTCGGCTTCGCTGCACCGCAGCTGTGGATGGTCCTGCTCGACGCCGAAGCCAGGTGCACCCCGGTGATCCAGAAGGTCGAGGACCTCCCCCACGTGCCGGACCCACAGGTGTTGGACAACCTGATGACCGTGTGTCGGGGCATCCTCGACGAGGTCCTCCCCGGCGGCAGCGTGGCGCTCCTGAGGGCACGTCCGGGCGCCGCCGGCATCACTGCGTCCGACCGGGCGTGGGCGGCCGGTCTCTCCGCCGCCGCCCGCAAACGTGGGGTGGCCTCCCATCCGGTACATCTGGCCAACGACCACGAGATCCGGCCATTCACGCCCGACGACAAGGTCGCCAGCGCCTGAATGGTGGGCGGAAGGCATTGACCTCCGGCCGGGTTGGTAGGAAACTCACCGTCGCACGCTGCTGTTGGTAACTGATTGACTAACGGACGGCACACCTCTCGGGAGGAACCATGCGGCTCGGCCTGCGCGACCTGTCACGACGCAGTACGGCGGGGGTGATCCTCGCGGTCGCGGCGCTGATGCTCTCGGCGCTGACCGTCCGCGCCCCGGACGCCCAAGCCAGTCCCCAAAAGCCGCAGAGGAGGACTGGGTCGAGACCACCCTCGCCGCGATGACGCTGGAGGAGAAGGTCGGCCAGCTGTTCATGACCAACGTCTACGGCAGCACCGCCGACACCCAGGTGCCGGCGGACGTGGCGGCCAACCAAGCGCTGTACGGCGTGGACAACGCCGAGCAGCTCATCGAGGACTACCACCCCGGCGGCATCATCTACTTCGCCTGGACCAACAGCGTGCAGAACCCGCCCCAGATCGCCGGGCTCTCCAACGGCATCCAGGACGCCGCCCTCGAGCAGCCCGGCGCCGTCCCGTCCCTGGTCGGCATCGACCAGGAGGGCGGCCTGGTCGCCCGGATCGGGCCGCCGGCGACCCAGTTGCCGGGCAACATGGCGTTCGGCGCGGGCCGCAGCAACGCCGACGCGCAGACGGCTGCCGCGATCAACGGCGACGAGCTCGCGGCGATGGGCATCAACTGGAACTTCGCCCCGGTGGCCGACGTCAACGTCAACCCGGCTAACCCGGTGATCGGGGTCCGCTCGTTCGGCGAGAACCCGCGGCTGGTCGCCAACCTCACCGCCGCCCAGACCCGCGGCTACACCTCCGCGGGGGTGGCCGGCGCGGCCAAGCACTTCCCCGGCCACGGCGACACCGCCCAGGACAGCCACACCGGACTCCCGGTCATCGACCACACCCGCGAGGAGTGGGAGCAGCTGGACCGGCCGCCGTTCCAGGCCGCCATCGACGCCGGCGTTCCCGCGATCATGACCGCGCACATCTCGGTCCCGGCCCTTGACCCATCCGGCGACCCGGCCACCCTGTCCGAGCCGATCATGACCGGCATCCTCCGCGAGGAGATGGGCTACGACGGGGTCGTCATCACCGACGCCCTCGACATGGCCGGCGCCAGCGAGACCTACGGCAACGACCGGGTCCCGGTGCTCGCGCTCAAGGCCGGCGTCGACATGCTGCTGATGCCGCCCGAGCCCCGTGTCGCGTTCGACGCCGTCCTCGGCGCCGTCGCGTCGGGTGAGCTCACCGAGGAGCGGATCGACACGTCCGTACGCCGGATCCTCACCCTCAAGCAGGACCTCGGCATCGTCGACGACCCCTACGTCGACCCGGCCGACCTGTCCGCGCACGTCGGCACGCCGGAGCACCTGGCCACCCTGCAGGAGATCACCGACGGCACGACCACGCTGGTGCGCAACAAGCGCAACATGCTGCCGCTCGAGGTCGACCCCGGCGAGGACGCCCTGGTGACCGGATGGGGCGTGACCACCACCGCCACGGTCGCCGCCGAGATGACCGAGAGAGGCGTCGACACCGACGTGCTCGAGACCGGGCTCAACCCGACCCCGGAGACGATCACGGCCGCCGCCCAGCAGGCCAAGCACTACGACAACGTCGTCGTGATCACCAACCGCGCGGGCCTGGAGACCCAGCCCGGCCAGGCCAAGCTGGTCAACCGCCTGCTCAAGGCCAACAGACACGTGGTGGCGGTCGGGGTGCGCGACCCCTACGACGTCAACCAGTTCCCGACCGTGCCGGCGTACGTCGCGACGTACTCCTACACCGCGGCCGCACTCGACTCGATGGCG
>CAVSMX010000015.1:0-186326 GCA_963729095.1 uncultured Actinomycetota bacterium
TCGTTCATGGCTCCGCCTGCTGCCACGGCGGGCGACGCGACATTCACCAGTGACGACGAGTGCGGGCCGCGTCCCCAGAAGATCGACGGCTCCTACTGGTCCTGCACCCTCGCCGAGGACTTCGAGGGCTCCGAGCTCGACCGGGCGGTCTGGATGCCGCAGACGATCTTCCGCTCGGGAAGCCCCACCGCTTGGACGTGCTACGTCGACGACCCCTCGGTGCTCTCGGTGCACGATGACGCGCTGCACCTCACCGTTCGCAAGCTGCCGGAGCCGCAGCCGTGCGCCGGGCAGAAGAACGCCCTCACGCCGTACGTCGCCGGCATGGTGTCGACGTACCGGCTGTTCAGCCAGAAGTACGGCCGCTTCGAGGCGCGGATCAAGAACACCGCTACTACGGCTCCCGGGCTCCAGGAGTCCTTCTGGCTCTGGCCCGACGACCGCTACAACACCGCGGTGTGGCCGGCCGCCGGCGAGATCGACATCGCCGAGACCTACTCGCAGTTCCCCGACCTCGCCGTCCCGCACCTGCACTACACGTGGAACGACAACGGCGGACCGGTCCCGGGGCTCAACACGGCCTGGGACTGCGTGGCGCAGCGCGGCGAGTACAACACCTACACGCTCGAGTGGACCGCGACGCGGCTGGAGATCAAGGTCAACGGCACGACCTGCCTGGTCAACACCAGCGGCGACCGGGCCTTCCAGAAGCCCTACATCGTGGCGCTGACCCAGCTGATGGGTGTACGTGGAAATGCCCACACCGGGGCGGCGCCGATGCCCGCGACGATGAGCATCGACTATGTGCGGGTCTGGGAGTAACCCTTCGGCCTGCGAGATGACAAGGGCTTCCCGCAGGCGCAAACTGGGGGGTACTTGGGGAAAGGTGCTCTCATGCGCAAGGTGCTCGCCTCGCTGCTGCTTGCCATAACCGCGCTGACCCCACCGCCGTCTGCCGGCGCAGAGAGTTCGGCCGCGACCAAGGTCCGCGTACGGCTGGCCGCACCCTCGACCGTGGACTACGACACGGCACGACTGCGGGGCAAGGTGAACGGTCGGCACGCCGTCAGGATCCAGCGCTACGCCGTCGGCAAGGGTCGCTGGATCGGGGTGAAGCGGGTCCGGGCGAACCGTACGGGTGTCTTCACGACGACGGTGCCGAAGACCCGCCGCTGGCAGCGGTACCGCGCGGCAGCAGGCCCCGCCGTGAGCGTTCCCCGGCGGGTCCCCGCGGCGAGCGAGCCGGCCGATGCCTGCGGCATCCGTCCGAAGAAGACGGACGGCTCGTACTGGGCCTGCACGCTGGCCGAGAAGTTCACCGGCTCCGAGCTGAACCGTGCAGTCTGGATGCCACAGACGAACTTCCGATCCGGCAGCGACACCGCCTGGGCGTGCTACCTCGACGACCCCTCGGTGGTCTCCGTCCACGACGGCGCGCTGCACCTCACCGTTCGCAAGCTGCCGGAGCCGCAGCCCTGCGCCGGCCAGAGGCTACGACCCCACGCCGTACGTCGCCGGCTCGGTCTCGACGTACCGGCTGTTCAGCCAGAAGTACGGCCGCTTCGAGGCGCGGATCAAGAGCACCGCGACCAGGGTTCCCGGGCTCCAGGAGTCCTTCTGGCTCTGGCCCGACGACCGCTACAACAACGAGCTGTGGCCCGCCGCCGGCGAGATCGACATCGCCGAGACCTACTCGCAGTACCCCGACCGCGCCATCCCGTACCTGCACTACACGGAGAACGACAACGGTGGTCCGAAGCCCGGACGCAACACTGCCTGGGTCTGCACTGGCGCAGCCGCGGCGTCTTCAACACCTACACGCTCGAGTGGACCGCGACCCGGCTGGAGATCAAGGTCAACGGCGAAGAGCTGCCTGGTCAACACCAGCGGTGACCCGGCCTTCCAGAAGCCCTACATCGTCGCGCTGACCCAGCTGCTCGGCACCGCCGGCAACGAGTACGACGGCCGGGCGCCGCTGCCCGCGACGACGACCGTCGACTACGTGAAGGTCTGGAAGTAGGCCTCAGGCAGCGTTGAGGCCGAGGAGGGTGCGCGCCTCCGCCGGCGTCATCGGCCGGCGCTGGGCGAGGGCGCCGAGCGCCACGGCCCGCTCCACGAGCTGGGTGTTGCTCTCGACGGGGACGCCCCGGCTGATCGTGAGCACGTCCTCCATGCCGACCCGCAGGTGGCCACCCTTGGCCAGTGCGGTCATCGCCACCGCCAGCGTGGTGCGGCCGATGCCGGTGGCCGACCACGAGGTGACCTCCGGCGGCAGCGTGGCCACCCCGGCCACCAGCGCGTCGGCGGTGCCGGGCATCCCGCCGGGCACGCCCATCACGAAGTCGCAGTGCACACGACCGCCGTACGGCAGGCCGTAGCGGTCGAGCAGCCGCCGGAGCGCGGCCACCTGGCCCAGGTCGAAGAGCTCGAACTCCGGGACCACCTCGCGCTCCTGGCTGAGCTGGTAGAGGTCGCAGACGAAGGGCCACGGGTTGCTGAACACGTCGTCGCCGAAGTTCGTGGTGCCCATGGTCAGGCTGCAGGAGTCGGGCTTCGCGTCGAGCACCTTCAGCCGCTCGTCCAGGGGGTCGTGCACCGACCCGCCCGTGGACAGCTGGACCACCAGGTCGGTGGCCTCGCGCAGCGCGGCGACGGTGTCCTTCAGGCGGCCCTGGTCGAGGGTCGGCCGGTGCTCGCCGTCGCGGATGTGGACATGGATCATCGCCGCACCCGCCGCCTCGCAATCGCGGGCCGCGGCGACCAGCTCCTCGAGGGTGGTGGGCAGCTGGGGGCAGTCGGCCTTGGCGGTCTCGGCGCCGGTGGGCGCGACGGTGACCAGCAGGGCCTCGGGAGGTACGACGGGCATGGCGGCATCGTGCCAGAGGCCCGCGCCCGGGACCTCCTCAGCGTCGGGCTTCGGTGAAGAAGCTCTCCTCGCGGGTCTCGATCTTCTCGAGCTCGGGCAGCTCGCCCTCGAGGAACTTCCGGTCGGAGATCCCGCCGTCGGCGAAGCCGGCCTCGACCAACATCTTGCGAACCAGCCCCCTCGTCGGCTGCCAGCGGTGGATGTGGCCGCCGATCTTGGACGTCAGTGCCCGCTTGCCGGTAGGTCGCTCCAGGGGATGCGACCCGAGGCGCAGGAGGTAGCGGTGCCCGGCCTCGCCCGTGTCATCGCCCGACTCGATCAGCTCGCGTGCCCACGCCTCGCCGTCGGGCAGCGCCAGACGAAGCACCGCGCCCGGCTTCAGCACCCGGAAGCACTCCTCGAGGATCGCCTCGGCGTCGCTGTAGTAGATGTGCTCGAAGAAGTGCGAGGAGTAGATCGCGTCGACCGAGCCGTCGTCGAACGGGAGCTTCTTGGTGACGTCATGGCGCACGATGTGCGCCTCCCACGGCGTCAGGTGGTGGTCGCCGATCAGGCCGGTCTTCCGCAGCACCCGGGCCGCCCATGGCGCGTGCCGCAGGAGCATGGTCGGCGAGCGGTCGAGGTTGACCCAGGTCTTCGGACCCGTGGGTCCGGACCCCAGGTTGACCATCAACGGTCGCTGAGCGAAGACGCTCTTGCGGTCGGGCATGCGCGCATTGAACCACGCAGAACTAGGGTCGGCTCGTGCGTTCCGTCCTGCAGCGAGCCACCCGGGCCAACGTCACCGTCGAGGGCGAGATCGTGGGCGGGTTCGACGAGCCAGGGCTCGTCGTACTGCTCGGGGTGACCCACGACGACGGCCCGCGCGAGGTCGAGTGGATGGCGAACAAGATCCGCGACGTCCGGCTGATGCAGGACGAGCGCTCGATCGGCGAGCTCGGGGCGCCGGCGCTGGTGATCAGCCAGTTCACGCTGTACGGCGACGCGCGCAAGGGTCGCCGCCCCACCTGGCAGGCGGCCGCGCCCGGCCCGGTCGCGGAGCCGATCTACGACGCCGTCTGCGACCGGATGGCGGAGCTCGGGACGCCGGTGAGCCGGGGCCGGTTCGGCGCGGCGATGGCGGTGGAGCTCGTCAACGACGGGCCCATCACGCTGGTGCTGGACAGTCCCGGCACCTCGGCGGCGCCGGCTCGTTAAGTTCCTGGCGACCCCGACAATTCGACGAAAGTGCTGACGCTGACATGGTGCGGCTCCCCGCGAGGCTGAAGCCCCTGTTCCCGTACCTGAAGCCGATGTACGTGCAGGCCACCCGGATGGTCGCGCCGACGAACCAGTTCCTCTCCCGGACCCGCGGCGGCCTGCTGCCGAGCGGCGTCGTACCCACCCTCGCGGAGGCCGCCGTGTCGACCGGCGGACGCTACGAGCAGGCCCGGGCGGCGGAGGTCGTGGAGCGACCGCCGATGGCGGGTCTGCCGCCCGACATGCCGCTGACCGACCCGAGCGACGGCCAGTCGTTCGCGGCGATCGGCGTCGCCGAGCTCCCCGGCGGCCGAGTGCTCGGGCCGCACCACGCGGTGGTCAGCGGTCGGGGCGACCTGGTCCAGGAGGTCAGCTGGTACTTCGGCACCCGCCGGCCCCGGGAGCACCCGGTCTTCCTCAACCCGTTCCCCTCCCCGCCGCGGCACGTCGACGGCCGGCTCGGGGTGCTCGCAGCGCGCGGCGACGTCAACTACTACCACTACCTGATGGACGTGATCGTCAAGCTCGGCGTCCTCGAGCAGACGCCGGTCCCGATGCCCGAGCGCTGGTACGCCTCGGTGAGCGGCCCGCCGTTCCAGCGCGAGCTGCTCGAGCTGGCCGGGCTCCCGGCCGACTCCCTCGTCGACGCCGTCGAGCATCCGCACGTCGAGGCCGATGTGCTGGTGGTGCCGGCCCCGCCCGCGATGTCCGAGGTGAACCCGCCCTGGGCGGTGCAGTGGCTGCGCGACCGGCTCCTCCCCCGCGTCGACCTCGACGGCCCCCGCCAGCGGATCTACGTCACCCGCGGGCCGTCGGCCAACAACCGGACGGTCCTCAACGACGACGAGGTGACCGCCCTCCTCGAGTCGCGGGGGTTCGTCCTGGTCGACCCCGGCACGATGACCGTGGCCGACCAGATCCGGACCTTCGCGAACGCCGACGTGATCGTGGCTACGCACGGCGCCGCGCTCGCCAACCTGGCCTTCGCCACCCCCGGATCGACGGTGATCGAGCTGTTCCCGGTGGGCTGCCTGCTGCCGGACTACTGGCGGCTGGTCTCGGGCATCCCCGGCGTCAACTACCGCTATCTCTCCGCGCACGGGAAGGCCCCCCGCCGCGGCCGGGCGGCGACCATCGTGCGCGACATCCAGGTCGACGTACCCGCCCTCCAGCGGCTGCTGGACGAGCTCGACTGATCACTAGGATGCGCCCCATGCCGACCACCGTGCTCGTCGAGCCCGACCTCACCGGGCACCGCTTCCAGGCGGTGGCCAACGTCGCGCTGCGGGCCCAGAAGGACGGCGACCACGTCGTGCTGCTCACCTCGAGCGGCGCGGTCACCAGCGACGCGTTCAAGGTCTACCTCTCCGACGTCCCGCTCGAGGCCGTCGAGGTGTACGACGAGATGCACCCGCCGACAGCGGCCATGCTCGAGGGCGTGGTCGCCCGCTGCCGGGAGGACGACGTCCGCACGGTCGTGGTGATGGACGCCGACCAGACCCTGAAGAAGTGGTGGCTGCTCGCGCCGCGGGCCTTCCGCCGCCTGCCCAGGCGCCCGCAGGTCGTCTTCTTCTACACCCGCTACCCAGCCCGGGTGCCGCTCAACGACCGGGTGCAGGTGAAGCTGCGGGTCACCAAGGCGCTGCTGACCGTGGTCACCATGGCGACCCGCACCCTGCACCGGGCCGCGGGCTTCGCCGGCCGCGACGACCTGCACAGGGGCTGGCTGGTCAAGCGGGCGCGCGATCCCGAGATCTGCGGCTCGCACTCGCGCGACCGGGCCGCACTGCGCGAGGAGCTGGGGCTCCCGCAGGACCGGCGGCTGGTCGGCATCTTCGGCCTGATCTCGGAGCGCAAGAACGCCAAGCTCGTCTTCGAGGCGCTGCAGGCCGGTGACATCGACGCCGACCTGCTGCTCGCCGGCGTGATCGAGCCCGAGGTCCAGGCCTGGATCGACGCACTCCCGTCCGAGGAGAAGGCTCGGGTCCACACCTTCCCGGGCTTCCTCGACAACACCCTGCTCGACAAGCTGATCGCTGCCGTCGACGTCGCCCCGATCGCGCTCACCAACAACGGCCCGAGCGGGATCATGGGCAAGGCCCTGGCCGCGGAGGTCCCGGTGGTCTCCGCGGGCTCCACGGTGCGGGCCCGGGAGCTGCGGGCCACCGACGGCGGCGAGCTCGCGGAGCTGACCCCGGAGAGCCTGGCCGCGGCGATCCAGCGGGTCTTCGACCGTCCGGCCGACGCACCCCGGCGCAGCAGCGTGCCGCCGGCCACGGCCGAGGAGTTCGCGACCGTCGTACTCGGTCGCTGAGCCGCGGGGCTAGCCCAAGGGCGACCGGAGGGACACGACCTCCTTCGCGACCTCCGGCTCGACCACCACGATCGGCTGCCCGGAGCGCTCGCGCCGGCGCGAGAAGATCAGGATCGGCACCACCTGCACGCTGGTGCTGACGATCAGCAGCGAGAGCAGCGGGCCGACCGCGCCGAGCTCGGCCGACAGCCAGGTCGACATCAGGATGTTGGTCGGCAGGGTGATCACGGCGCAGATGGCCACGAACCGCGCGCCCGCCGGGTCGACGAGACTCATCGACAGCGGGTACGCGATGGCGAGCAGCACCATCACCAGCGCGGCCACCGCCGGCAGCACGTAGCCGAGGTTGATCCGGTCGCCGCCGATGACGTGGCCGATCGGGTCGGCGAGGAGCACCAGGGCGGCCCCGCAGACCATGGTGCCGGCCCCGAACGCGAGGAAGACCTTGCCGAGGCGGGGTCCGTGCTCGCCCCTCGAGCGGGCCTCGGTGAACATCGGCCAGAGCGGCTGGGCGGCCGCCACGATGAGCGCGATGATCGGCGCGCAGAGCTGCAGGACGACGGAGTAGTTGGCGACCGCCTCCTCCGTGGAGACGTGGCTGAGCACGATCCGGTCGGTGCAGAACGTGATCGGCACGCACAGCGAGGTGATCAGCATCGGCCCCGAGAGCGACCGGATCCTCGCGCCGGGGAACCGGTCCCGCCAGGGGGTCTCGCTCAGCACCCGGCGCCACGGGAAGCCGACCAGCCTGCTGCTGACCAGCATCATGACCAGGTTGATCACGAGCAGGGCGAGCGGCGGGACCACCATCACCAGCCGGGCGTCGAGGTCACCCACGATCAGGGCGATCACGACGAGCAGCGACACCGGCGCCAGGAATGAGCCCACGACGATGGCGACATGGTTGCGGTTCGCACCCAGCATCACGCTGGGCGCCAGGCCGGGGACGAACGTCAGCGCGAAGACGACCAGGGCGAGCACGGTGGCCCAGTTGGAGCCCGACGCGTCGCCCAGCAGGTCGGGCCAGAGGTCGAGAGCTCCCAGCCCGGTGGCCACCACGGCCAGCCCGAGGGCGGAGAGGCTCAGCACCCGCGACGCCGTCAGCGCGGCGCGGGCCGAGCGGTCGTCGTCGGCGCCGTACGCCGCGACCGCCTGCGTCACCGAGGCGCCGACCCCCAGGTTGTTGAGCGGGATCAGCGCCATCAACGCGATGACCAGGGCGTAGGTGTTGAACGAGTGCAGCCCGTAGTGGTCGAGGATCAGGCGGCTCGCGATCAGGGTCGCGATCGCCTGCGGAACCAGCCCGAGGAGTCGCGCGCCACCGCTGAGGAGCAGGTGCTTCATTCGTCGACGATCCCCCAGCGTGCCCGCGGCATCTCGACGACCTCGGGCCAGGCCAGCACGGCCTCCTCGTGCCGGCGCAGGATCTCCACGAGCAGCTCTTTCGGGTCGGAGAAGTCCCGGGGCTCGAGCGGCTGGTGCACCTGGATGTAGCTGCTGCCGTCGTCGCTGCGGCAGGGTGTGACCACCACGACCTGACTGTTCGTCCGGGTGGCGATCACCGGGGCTCCGAACGACGAGAGCACCCGGCGACCGAGGAAGCTCACCTCGGTGTGACCCGGGAGGTCGGAGGCGATGGACATCGTCATGCCCGGCTGCAGCCTGGCCTGGATCGCGTCGAGCCCGCCGACGGCCGGGACCAGCAGGTTCTCCGCGCGCATCACCCGGACGTGCTGCCGGAGCCCGCACGGGGTGTCCGGTCCGAGCACCTTCGGCGACACGAGGACGGCGATCGGGGCTCCGGCCCGCTTGAGGGAGACGAAGAGCCCTTCGTAGAAGTTGTGGTGCATGAAGCTGAGCACCACGCTCCGATCGGGGTCGCGGCGCGTGGTGAGCCACTCGATGCCCCTGATCTCCTGGTTCGACAGCACCTCGGGGTGCCAGCGGAGATAGGTGCGAGACAGCGAGAAGCTCGCGAACTCGCGGGCCAGCGCCGGCACCTCGTCGGCCCGCTCGGTGAACTCCAGGAGGAACCGCATCTGGCGCTCCTGGGCCAGCCGGTAGTCGTCGTCGGTCCAGAGCCTCGTCACCTTGCGGTCGACCAGGGCAGGGATCCGGCTGACCGGCACCAGCCGCCTCAGGGTTTGCAGGCGGTCCATCGCCGCGTACGCCCTCTCCCGCGCATCCACGGTCAGTACAACTGCGTGCGCTGCCCCAGGTCACGCCGAGAAGGACCGGTCAGCCCTCGGGGATCTCGCCGAAGCGGGCCCGAGGCGACTCCAGTGCCTCGGGCCACTCGAGGATGGACGGCTCGAACCTGCCCAGCAGATCGATCAGCAGCTTCTCCGGCTCGGCGTAGTCCGACGGCTCGATGGGCTCATGGAGCTGGACGTAGGGACCGTCGGCGTCCCGGTGGTTCGTGGCCAGCACGATCTGGCTGTTCGTGAGCTGGGCCAGGCGGGGTGTGCCGAACGGCGCCAGCACCTGGCGACCGAGGAACGTCACGGGGGTGCGTCCGGGGAAGTCGACGGCCAGAGCCATCACCACGCCCGGCCCCAGCTCGGCAGCCAGCCCCTTCGTCCCGACCTCCGCGTTCACGGTCGGCCCGCCGCGGCGTGCCAGGCGCATGTGCTGCGCGAACGCGATCCCCGCCTCGGGCCTGGTGATCGCCTCCGTCACGACGACCTTCATCCGGGGCCCACCCGCTCGTCACGATCGACGCGAACATCGCCTCGTAGCGGTGGTGGTGCATGAAGCTCAGGATCACGCTGCGTGACTCGTCGCGGCGGCTGGTCAGCCACTCCAGGCCCTTGATCCGCTGCGAGGTGACGACTCGGGGATGCCAGCGCATGAAGGCGCGGATCATCATCTGCTCGGCGTAGGCGTGGGCCAGCTGGGGCACCTCCGAGGCCCGCTCCGAGCAGCCGAGGAGGAACTCCATCTCGGACTCCTGCTCGGCGCGGAACGCGTCGTTCTCCCAGATCTTGTCAAGACGTCGCCGAACGACGGTCGGGACGACGGCGGGCGGCACGAGGCGGCGCAGCTGGTGGACGTTCTGCAACATCAGCGCGCTCCGGTGAGGCGTGACTTGGCGTCGTACAGCCCTTCGACGGCCTTCCGCAGGGGGCTCGCGTCGTACGGTCTGCGCAGCATCTCGGCGTACCGCCGTACCGACTTCTCGAACGCGGCCTCGAGCACTGCGGCGGCGTCGGAGTCCGGAAGCACCTGGCGGGCGACGTGGTTCCAGACCCGCACGTCGAGGCGACACCTGTGGTCGAGCAGCTCGCGGCTCCGGGGCGTCAGCTCGGCGCCCAGGTCGGGGCGCCAGCGGGGCGGCACCGACGTGCGTTCGTTGAGCTGGGTTTCGGGGAGGTCGGCACCGAGCCAGGTGGACAGCTCGGCGATGAAGGCAGGGTTCTCGACGAGGTTGACGTGCGCGAACCCGTCCAACCGCTCGACAGCCGCCGCCACCAGGGCGTCGTCGTCGGCCTCGGCGATGAACTCCGTGCGGGCCAGCGCCGGGTGCGGCCAGGCGAGGAACCGAGTGATCGTGTTGTCGACGCTCGGTGCGACGGCGGCTTGGTCCAGGTAGTCGCGCAGCGGTCGCCGGCCGGCCCGGAAGGCGTCCCCGGAGCGACCCCAGTGGCGCAAGGTGAACTCCGACAGCGAGCGGCAGTGCAGCCACTGGGACAACAGCCGCACCTGGGGGGTGCGCAGCACGGTGATGTGGTCCGCGCCGGGGTAGCGCACGGTCGTCGTGCCGGGGGCCACGTGTGCGGTGACCAGGCTCGCGTCGGCCGGCAGCTCCTCGGGCGAGAGGTAGATGCCGGCCCGGAACTCCGGGGAGATGCCGTCGATGTCGTCGTAGGCGCCGAACAGGGCGGTGTCGATGCCTCCATGCACGGCAACCGCCGGCTCCAGCACCCGGTCGAGCGCGGCGCCGAGCGATGTCCCGGCGGTCTTCGGGATGTGACTGAACACCAGGGGACTTCCCGGGCCGTAGCTGCGCATCGCGACTAGGCCCGGTCGGCCGCCGGGCGCCATCCGGGCACCTTCTCCGGGAGCAGCTCGTGGCAGCGGTCCGTGAGGTGCTCCGCCCACCGGGTCGGGGTGTACTGCCCCGCCAGCTCGGTGCTGCGCACGCTCATCGCCCTGCGGTGCTCGGGGTCGGCCGAGGCCACCCAGGTCATCGCGGAGGCCAGCTCGTCGACCTTGTCGGCCGCCACGACCCGGCCGTTGTAGCCGTCGAGCACCAGCCGGGAGGCGCCTCCGCAGGTGCTCGTGCAGATCACCGCCTGGCCGGACGCGGCCGCCTCCTGCAGCACCACTCCCCAGGGCTCGAACCGGCTGGGCAGCACGAAGCAGCCGGACGCCGACATCACCTCGGGCAGGTCCTTCGGGGAGACGAAGCCGAGCAGGTCCACCCCGTCGATCGCCTTGAGCTCCTCGTCCATCGGGCCGATGCCCGCGACCTTGAGCGGCCACGGATCCGGCGAGGCCGCCCGGTAGCGGCGGTAGGCCTCCGCGAGCACGTCCACGCCCTTCACGTCGACCAACCGGCCGGTGAAGAGGAACGAGCTCTGCGGCGGGTCCTGGGGCCCGGTGAAGAAGGGGTCGTCGCAGGTGTAGAGGCCGACGATGATCTCGTGCTGGTCGAAGCCGAGGTGCCGGGCGAACACCGCCTGCTCGTCGCCGGGCATGAACGCCGCGTCGAACGCCGGCTGGATGAACAGGTTGCGGGTGACCCGGCCGAGCCACTGCTTGGGCCGGCCCAGCCACTGGTGGTCCATCACCACGATCCGCAGCGCCCGCTTGCGCCAGTTGCGCGCGGCCTTCATGTACGCCGGGATGTGCCACGAGTTCACGATCAGGACGTCGGGCTGGAACTCGTCGAGCTCCCGCATCAGCAGGTCGGCGTCGGGCTCGCCGCTCCAGCCGACGGCGTCCAGGCCCTCGGTGAGCTCCGCGTCGTCGAACGGCGCGAGGTACGGCGGGTGGACCAGCGCCTCCTGGTACATCAGCTTCACGTCGTGGCCCTGCTTCACCAGCGCGTGCATGCCCGAGGTCGAGTAGCCGGTGATGTACTGCCAGGCCAGGTAGTAGCGCATCAGGCGACCAGGTCGCGGAAGTAGGCGACGGTGCGGGCCAGCCCCTCGTCGAGGGAGATCGTCGGCGACCAGGCGAGCAGCTCGCGGGCCCGGGTGATGTCGGGGCGACGGCGGACCGGGTCGTCCTCGGGGAGCGGCAGGTACTTCAGCTCGCTCCCGCTGTCGACCAGCTCGAGCACCTTGGTGGCCAGCTCGACCATCGTGAACTCGCCGGGGTTGCCCAGGTTGATCGGCCCGGTCACGTCGTCGGAGGTCTCCATCAACGACACCAGGCCGGTCACCAGGTCGTCGACGTAGCAGAACGAGCGGGTCTGGGCACCGTCGCCGAAGACGGTCAGCGGCTCGCCGTACAGCGCCTGGACGATGAAGTTGGAGACCACCCGGCCGTCGTCGGGGAGCATCCGCGGGCCGTAGGTGTTGAAGATCCGGGCCACCTTGATCGGCAGCTGGTGCTGGCGGTAGTAGTCGAAGAACAGGGTCTCGGCGCAGCGCTTGCCCTCGTCGTAGCACGAGCGGATGCCGATCGGGTTGACGTTGCCCCAGTAGGACTCTTCCTGCGGGTGCATCGACGGGTCGCCGTAGACCTCGGAGGTGGAGGCCAGCAGGATCTTGGCGCCGGTCCGCTTCGCCAGGCCGAGCATGTTGATCGACCCGTGCACACAGGTCTTGGTCGTCTGCACGGGGTCGCGCTGGTAGAAGACCGGCGATGCCGGGCAGGCGAGGTGGTAGATCTCGTCGACCTCGACGTAGAGCGGGAACGTCACGTCGTGGCGCATCAGCTCGAAGCCCGGCTCGTCCATCACCTTGTACAGGTTGCGCCGGGTGCTCGAGTAGAAGTTGTCGACCACCAGGACGTCGTGCCCCTCGTCCAGGAGCCGACGGGTCAGGTGCGACCCGATGAACCCGGCACCGCCCGTGACCAGGATGCGCTTGCTGGACGCGGCGTGACCAGGCATGCCGAACCTCTCTGACTTGGTCGAGTAGCCGCGAGCGATGCGGCTACTCGACCAACGAGGAGGTCCTCAGATGGTGACGGTGACCTCCGCGACGCTGCCCACCGCGGCCTGCACCTTCTCGTCCACCGGCTCGGCCCGCGGCGCCAGGGTGCGCAGGGTCCACTGCCCCTCGCCCGCGAAGAAGCGGAAGTGGCCGGTCGCGGACGTCGGCACCTCGGCGGTGAACTCGCCGGTGCGGTCGAGCAGGCGCACGTAGGCGTTGCCCACCGGCTCGCCGTCCCGCACGACCTGGCCCTGGATGATCGCCTCCTTGGCGACGTCGACGCCGTCGAGCGACAGGCCGCCCTCGGTCGCGCCGCACATCAGGCGTCACCGGGCTCGTCGCCGAGGGCCACGGGCACGCCGACCAGCGAGCCGTACTCGGTCCAGGAGCCGTCGTAGTTCTTCACGTTCTGCTGGCCGAGCAGCTCGCGCAGGACGAACCAGGTGTGCGAGGAGCGCTCGCCGATCCGGCAGTAGGCGATGGTGTCCTTGTCCCAGTTCACGCCGGCCTCGCTGTAGATCTCCTTGAGCTCGTCGTCGGACCGGAACGTGCCGTCGTCGTTGGCCGCCTTGCTCCACGGGACGTTGGCCGCGGTCGGGATGTGCCCGGCGCGCTGGGCCTGCTCCTGCGGCAGGTGGGCGGGGGCGAGCAGCCGGCCGGCGAACTCGTCGGGGCTGCGGACGTCGACCAGGTTCTTGGTCCCGATCGCCTCGACCGTCTCGTCGCGGAACGCGCGGATCGAGTGGTCCTGCTCCTGCGCGGTGTACGTCGTGCGCTCGCGCTGGGGCAGCTCGTCGGTGAGCTCGCGGGAGTCGAGCTCCCACTTCTTGCGGCCGCCGTCGAGCAGCTTGACGTCCTGGTGGCCGTAGAGCTTGAAGTACCAGTAGGCGTAGGCGGCGAACCAGTTGTTGTTGCCGCCGTAGAGCACCACGGTGTCGTCGTTGGCGACCCCCCGCTCGGACAGCAGCGCCTCGAACTGCTCCTTGCTGACGAAGTCGCGACGGACCTGGTCCTGCAGGTCGGTCGTCCAGTCGAGCTTGATCGCGCCCTTGATGTGGCCCTTGTCGTAGGCCGTGGTGTCCTCGTCCACCTCGATCAGCACGATGCCGGGGGTGTCGAGGTTGTCCGCCACCCACTGGGCGGTGACGAGGGAGTTGTCGCGGGTCATGTCTTCTCTCTTTCGATCCTTGGTTGCGTGGTCAGTTGAGACAGTGCTAATTGAGTACGGGCGTTTCGAGACGGTCGCTGCGCGACCTCCTCGACCACCGGACGGAGAGCAGGTACAGCTCGCAGCCCAGGCAGAGCCCGAAGACCGCGTTGAGCAGCGCCGCTACCAGGGCGAGACCGGTGGCGACGAGGCCGAGCAGGTCGAGGCCGGTCCACGAACCCGACCAGACCGACCAGCGCGAATCCGAGACCGACGGCCTGGGCGAACCGCGGCGGCGCGGCGTCCTCCAGCTCGCTCGGCGCGGCCAGGCGGGGCCGCACCACCGTCCGGAAGACCCACGCAAGCGGGGTGCGCTGGACGCCGAGCGCGGCGCCCACGGCGAACAGCGCGGCCTGCACAGCCAGCAGCGCCGTGGCGAAGCCACTCGGTGCGGTGAGCAGGACGAATGCCAGCACCACGGCGGTGACATAGGCGGTGAAGCGGGGTCCGCGCGGGTCGATCGATACCGGGCGGGGGGCTGGGTGATGCGTGCTCATGGGGAGTCCTCTGTCCAGAGTTGGTGACATGGGCCCGTGCGCGCGTTCACGCGATGGGTTTACTAGAGTAAACCGATCAACTTAGCGGATTTGAAGCAGGACCCGCTCAGGACATTCGACACAGCGCCGAGCGGACGCGGCAGTGATCCACCGCGCGGCGCTTGGTCAGCCAGGTCGAGGACATGGGGACGACAGTACGGACTGCCATCACGCCTCGCCCGGCCGCGTCTCACGATCCGGTCGCTCAGTCCACACTTTGGACTAGCAGGTGGTCGGCGCGGTGCTGGACTCGTTCTCCGACCGGGGACCGGGGGTCACCGAGACCTCGGTCGGCGCGGTCTGCTCGGGGCCGGTGACCATCGTCCAGGTGACGATCGCGGGTCTGCCCGGGATCCAGCGGCAGGCCCAGCGACACCACGTCCCGGCCGCGGTAGTGGTCGACCGCCGGGATCCGGCAGCGGCTCGCCGTCGAAGGCGATCTCGCGGATCGCGCCACCAGCCGGCGCGTAGAGGTCGGCGACCACGAGCTGGTCGCCCGGCTGGACCGAGTCACCGAACCCGTCGGCGAAGCCGACGACCGTCCGCGGCAGCTGCGCCACGTCCGGCGGGGTGTCGGAGGTGACCTGCAGCCGGGCCGGCCAGGGTCTGCCGGCCGTTCTCGCACGAGACGCTGGTGACCTGTACCTCGTGGTCGAGGAAGAACGACATCTTCGCCCCGGTGCCGTCGTTGAGGTAGACCCCCACGTGGGGCGTGTCCGAGGGCGCCTCGTCGACCTCGCCCGCGATGGTGGTGCCCGCGATCACCGCCTGCTCATCCGGGGCGAACGAGTGCATCAGGATGCGGCGTTCGTTGACCCCGCGGATCAGCCCGGTCACGAGATCCACGGGGTTGCCGCGACCGTCGGCGAACACGTCGAAGGCGGTGTCGGCGACCGCGTTGAAGAAGCCGTCCTGGCTGACCTGGTCGGCGTACCTCAGGTAGGCGAGGTGCTCGACCTCGGTGACCAGCGTCTGCTCGGTCAGGGTCCGGCCCTGGACCTGCATACCTCGGTCGTCCCGAGCAGGTAGGACACCGCGACCGGGTCGACCACGAAGACCCCGTCGATGTCGGTGCCCGTCTCCAGCCGCCACCTGGCCCGCCACAGCTCGGCGGCCCGCGGCAGGTCGGGCGTGAAGTTGGAGTCCAGGAAGTAGGTGCCCAGCTGCCGCCCGTACAGCTCGCGCTCATCGGCGGTGAGCGGGAGCACCGGCTTGTCGAGCTCGCCCATCGCCCCGGCGGAGCCCTGGCGGGTGATGTCGACGCGGCCGTTCTCGGCATGGACCAGCGACATCACGCCGGGCAGTCCCCCGGTGGCCCGCAGCTCGGCGTTCGTCTGGAAGACCAGCAGGTAGTCGCGCGGCCCCTCGCCCCCCAGGAGCCGCGGCATCAGCTCCGAGGCCCGCCGGGCGGTGTCGAGGGTCGCCGCGGCCAGGCGGACCTCGTCGCGGAGCCGGTCCAGCTGCTCACGCAGCGGCGAGACGAACCCGTCGGCGTCGATCCGGTCCAGTCGGTCCGCCGCGTCCGCGAAGACGGCGCTGCTCTCCGTCGCCGGCGCCTGGAGCGTCGCGATCCGGTCGAGGGGGAACTGATGCTCGCTCGGCGCGTACGACCCGGCGTTGAGCTCGGCCGCCGAGTCGAGCACCGGAGGGATACCGGACTCAGCGATGTCGGAGAGCACGTCAGTGACGGTGGCGAGGCCCTCGGCGTCGTCGCCGAAGACCGGCAGTGCCTCGAACACCGCCCCACACCGGACCGTCGGTCCGGCTCGGCGGCGGCCTCGGTGGCGTCCTGGAAGGACGCGTTGGCCTGCCGCGCCCCGTCGACGTCGCCACGGGCCAGCGCCGCCTCGAGGATCAGCGCCTGGTCTCGCGCGTCCTTCAGGTCGGAGTAGACGCGGTACGCCGTCCAGCCGCACCAGGCCAGCGCCAGCAGTCCCACGACGATGAGCCCCGCGAGCCCGAGCATGACCGGGCCGCGTCCTGAACCGGGCCGTCCAGCGAGCCAGCTTGGAGTGGAGGTCATGGCGGCGCCGACGCCTCACTGGTGACACCCGCGCGCTCCTCCCGTTGGCCCCCCGCCCGTCGGACATAACGATCGGCGTCCCGGGACGTTAGCCACCTGTCAGGACGATGTGGCCTTTCCTCTCGGGAGGGAGGCCGATCGCCTACTATCCAAGGGATCTCGGGGTGCCCCTCCCGACTCCCAGAATTCGCGAAGGCTCAGCGTGGACTTCAAGCAGTTCCTGCATGTACTCCGGCGCCGTTGGATCACCATCGTCGTGCTGGTTGCGGTCGCCCTCGGCGTCGCCGGTGTCATCAACTGGCAGACGACCCCGCAGTACGAGTCCAAGGCGCGCGTCTTCATCGGGCTCAACATCCAGAGCGCGTCCGACGCCTCCGGCACCCTCCTCCTCGCGACCTACCGGGCCCAGTCCTACGCCGACCTCGCGGACAGCACCGACCTGATGAACCAGGTGATCGAGGATCTCGACCTCCAGGTCACGCCGAACGAGCTCGCCGACCAGATCGAGGCGGAGGTCGTCCAGGACACCACGCTGATCGACCTGACCGTGCACGACGACGACCCGAAGCAGGCCCAGGCGATCGCCCGCGACCTCTCGCAGCGGCTCACCGAGTACCTCTCCGACCTGGAGACCCCGAGCGACTCCGGCACCTCCACGATCGTCGCCCAGGTCACCGACTCGGCCACCTACAACGGCTCGGCCGTCGCGCCGCGCACGGGGCTGAACTTCGCCGTCGCCGGCCTGATCGGCTTGCTGCTCGGCATCGGCGCCGCAATCGCCCGGACCATCCTGGACCGGACGGTCAGCTCCCAGGAGCACGTCCAGGAGGTCACCGACAAGCCGGTGCTGGCCAGCGTCGGCTACGACGGGGCGATCAAGAAGAGCCCGCTGCTCACCGACCTCGGCTCGTTCGCCCCCCGTACCGAGGCATTCCGGGTGCTCCGCACCAACCTGCAGTTCCTCGACCTCGACCACCATCCGCGGTGCCTGGTGATCAGCAGCGCCCTGCAGGCCGAGGGCAAGACGACGACCTCGACCAACCTCGCGATCGCCCTCGCGCAGACCGGCCGGCGCACCCTCCTCATCGACGCCGATCTCCGCCGTCCGCGCGTGGCAGGCCTGCTCGGGCTCGACGCCGCCGTCGGCCTGACGACCGTGCTGGTCGGCAGCACGGACGTCCAGCACGCCATCCAGGTCCACGAGGCGAGCGGGCTGCACTTCCTCGCCAGCGGCGCAAAGCCGCCGAACCCCACCGAGATCCTGCAGTCCCGGGTGACCCACGACCTGATCCGCGAGCTGTGCGACTCCTACGACATGGTGATCATCGACGGTCCGCCGCTGCTGCCGGTCGCCGACGCGTCGGTGCTGTCGACGATCGCCGACGGCGTGATTCTCGTGGTCCAGCACGGCAAGACCACTCGCGACGCGGTGTCGGACGCCATCAAGCGCCTCGAGCAGGTCGGGGGCAGGCTGTTCGGCATCGTGGTCAACATGATCCCGAAGCGGGCCACCGGCGGTTACTACTATTACTACTACGAGGAGAGCTCGCGGCCTGCGCGCAGGGCCAAGTCGAGCCTGAAGCCCAGCCTGAGACCAAGCCCGAAACCGACCGCCAGCCCGGACGTCGAGGGGCCGCCGGCCGAGGCCAGGGACTCGATCGAGAGCCGCTGATCAGGTCACGCGCTGCAGCCACAGAGACGACGGCGGGTTCGGGTCGTCGGCCACGCGCTGGTAGCGCTCGGCGTACCGGTCGACCAGGAACGCCTCGTCGTGGTGCCGGATCATCGGCACGGACAACAGCGCCTCGAACGCGGTGTTGAAGGCGAGGAAGGTCTGCACCACCATCGCCTCGTTCCAGTACACCGGCCACCGCTCGCCGAACAGCCAGGTGTCGGCCGGGTACGGCGTGTTGAAGGGGAAGTGCACGTCATGGATGTGCACGAGCACGCCCGGCTGCACCCGGGGAAGCACCTCGAGGAACAGGTAGGCGACGTCGCTGTCGATCTTCAGCGCGTGCGAGGAGTCGATGAAGAGCACGTCGCCGGCTTCGAGCGACTCGAAGACCGACAACGGAGTGTCCTGGACGAAGCCCTCGACCAGCTCGAAGTCCGGGAGGGTGCGCAGCGCGTCGAACGGGTAGGGCTCGACGCAGGTGATCCTCATCGGCGAGCCCTGGTCGCCGTTCTGCCGAGCGGCCAGCGAGGCGTAGTAGGTCGAGAGGCCGGAGCCGACCTCGAGGTAGCGAGCCGGCTTGTGCTCGCGGAGCATGTAGTAGAGCGTCCGTGCGTCGAACTCCGGGTAGCCCGGGCCGAACCCACGCCGGGTGTTGGTCAGGTAGTCGCCCGCAACCTCCCGGAACTCGTGCTCCCAGGTGTCGGCGAGCTCGCCGAGTCGCTTCTGCATGCCCGGCACGTCCAGCTCCACACCGGTGAGCGAGCTCGGCCGGTCCCATCGCGCGCGGGTCTTCTCGATGTCCCCTAGCACCGGGAGCGTCGAGTAGTAGTCCTTTCGCTTGACCACGTTGAACCCGAGCCGGCCGAACAACCCCTGTACGGCGCGGATCCTGGTCCGGCGAACGCGGAACACCAGGCCGTCCAGCCACTCGATCAGGAACCCGGGCAGGAACCGGGACAGACGCTGCTTGGCGCTCGGGCGAGGAGCGGCGGGGCTGGCCATGCGTAGGGCGCCTTTCGGGTTCAGGCCCGGTGCTGCCGGGTCGGCTCGAGGGTGAGGTGCGGCTGGGTGTCGGCCCACTCGGAGATCTGCTCCGCCAGGGCCGTGCCGATCTCCCGATGGAGCGCGGGCGAGTAGTGGAAGCCGTCCGGCGTGGCCTGCTCGAGGCTGCCGTCGGCGTACTTGTCCACCAGCTCGGCGACCTTGAAGTAGCGCACGTTCGGGAGGTCGACGCGTCGCACCATCTCCTCGATGTGTGCGTTCATCACCTCGACCCGCGAGGTCATACCCGGGAACCACGATCGGTAGCGCTCGGCGGGCGGGAGGATCTGGAACACCAGCACGAGAGGACTGCCGACCTTCTGCACGTGCTCGATGTAGCGCTCCAGGTCGGCGGCCACGCGACGCGGTCGCCCGCGCCGGAGCGCCGGGTCGAGGACGGTGTCGAGCTTGGCCTGCAGCCGGGCCAGCGTCATCCACACCGGCCGCAGGAGGTGCCGGCGGTAGAGGGAGGAGAGGGTCCGGGGCCGCGCCTTCAGGCTGTTGGCGTGGCGCTCCAGCCAGCGCGGCAGGAACAGGTGGATGGTCTCGAAGTGGCCGTAGACGAGGACGATGACATCGGGCGAGAAGCCGAGGACCTCGCGTTGCCAGGTGCTGAGGATCGAGCTGGTCTTCTCCGAGGTCATGGTGATCGCCTGCACCTGAGAGGGCCGGCCCTCGGCCGCCAGCTGCTGCTCGATGACGCGGGGGAAGGTGAAGTCCGTCCGCGGTCCGCCCATCCAGGACAGCCAGTTGACCGTCGAGGCGCCCTTGACCAGGACGCGGGTGGGCAACGGCAGCGGTGCTGGCATGCGGTCTCCCAACGGCGGACGAAGTGACGATCGCGGACAGTATGCTCCGCCGCCGTGGTTCCCGGCGGGGATCCCATCCCTCAGGCCGTTCAGCCGGTGAGGCCACCGTCGACGACGAGGACCTGGCCGGTGACGTAGTCGTTGCGCGGGTCGGTCAGGAACTGGCAGGCGCGGGCGATGTCGTCGGGCTCGCCGAGCCGGCCGGCCGGCGTACGACGGACGATCTGCTGCAGCTGGTCCTCGTCGAGGCCGTGGCTCATCTCGGTGCGGAGGTAGCCGGGGGCGATCGCGTTGACCCGGATGCCTCGGGAGCCGAGCTCGCGGGCCAGCGCCCGGGTCATCCCCTCCTGCGCGGCCTTGGTCGCGCTGTAGACCGACAGCCCCCGGTAGCCCGACCGGCCCACGACCGAGGAGATGTTGACGATGCAGCCGCTGCGGCGGGCCAGCATCCGCCGGCTGACCAGGCGGGACATGTAGAGCGTGCCCTTGAGGTTGAGGTCGACCACCGTGTCGATGTCGTCGTCGGAGGTCATCCCGAGGATGCCGTCGCGGGCGACGCCGGCGTTGTTGACCAGCACGTCGACGTGGTCCCACCTGTCGATGACGGCCGTCACGAAGGCCTCGCAGTCGGCGACCTTCGACAGGTCGGCCGGCACGAAGAGGAACCGCTCGGGCACCTCCTGCTGCCACTTCTCCACCTCGGGGGTGATGCTGCGGGAGCAGGTGGCGACCAGGTCGCCGGAGTCGAGGTAGGACTGCACCAGGCCGGCACCGAGGCCGCGGCTGCCCCCGGTGATGATGACGACGCGCGGCTCACTGCTCAACGGGGGTTCTCCTCACGATCTTGCTGCCGGCCATGGCGACCTGGTCGACGAACCGAATGCTGCGCGGCCGGGCCGCAGAGGGGAGGTCGGCACACGCCGCGCGAATCGCGGCAGTCGACGCTGCCCTGGTCGGCGCCTGGTACGGCGACCACCTCGAGCGCCACGATCTGGCCGGTCATCGGGTTGGGCCGGCCGTAGATCCGGGCCAGTCCGACGCCGTCGACCGAGCTGACCCGCTCCTCGACCTGCAGCGGGTGCACCTTGACCCCGCCGACGTTGATGATCTCCGAGGTCCGGCCCAGGAAGTGGATGCGGTCGCCGTCGAGCTCGACCAGGTCGCCGCTGGGGCGCCAGGCATCGGGATCGACAGGCGGCTCGCCGTAGTAGCCGAGCATCCCGGTGCGCGAGCGGATCCAGAGCTCGCCGTCCACGATCTTCATCGCGACGTCGGCGTCGTCGCCGCGCTCCAGCACGTCGGCGGCCAGCCCGGCCCGTCGATCGCGCACCGAACCCGTCGAGCCGAACTCGGACGCGGCGTAGACCTGGGAGATGCGCGCGCCCGCGAACGTCCGCTCCAGCTCGCCGAGCAGCGGCCCCGGGATCGCCTCGCCACCCAGAGTGATCTGCTCGAGGTCGGGCACCGGGCCGCCGTCGGCGCGCATCTCTGCGAGCACGAACCGCCAGAACGTCGGCGTGGCGCTGGCGTGGGTCACTCCGAGCTCGCGCATCGCGCGCAGCCCCTCGCGGGGCCGGCGCGGGGTCGGGGCGACGAGCGTCGCGCCGGCGGCGAAGACGTGCAGCATGATCTGCAGACCCGCGAACTGGTGGATGCCGTAGGCGAGCAGCCACCGATGCTCCGGCTCGGGCTTGATCCGGGCGGTGCCGCGCAGCAGCCGGTTCCAGTCGTGGCGGACGCCGCGTGGGGTCCCCGTGGTGCCGGTGGTCTGCACGAGGTGGGGACGCGGTGCGTCGGGCGCCGGTCCGGCGTACGTCGCCGCCCGGCCCGACGTCCACTCCTCGGGTCGCACGCGGCGGACACCGTCGAGGTCGTCGCGGGTGGTGACCACGATGTCGTGGTCGAACCGCTCCAGCAGCCGGCCGACCTCGTCGGCCTCGGCCGGTGGGTAGAGGCACACCTCGACACCGGCCGCGGACGCGCCGGCGAGCAGCGCGACCACCGGCTCGGCCTCGTGCTCGGCGACCGCGAGGCGGGTGACGCCCTCGCGGTCCATGGCGCCGGCGGCGTACTCCGCGGCGTCGACGAGCTCGCCGTAGCTCACCGACCGCTCGTGGGTGAGGATCGCCGTTCGCTGGGGATCCTCGTCTGCGACGCGACGCAGCAGCTCGATCAAGCCTGGACCGGAACCTCGCCGTAGAACCCGAGGATGTCGCGAAGGGTCTGGGGCATCTCGTCGGAGGTGAACGGGTCCGACCCGACCTCGTCCTCCAGCAGCGCGGACAGCTCGGCGGCCTCCAGCGAGTCGAGGCCCACACCGTCGGCGTACAACGGGGTGTCGAGCTCGAGCTCGGGTGCCTCCGGCTTGACGCGCGCGACGAAGCCGCGCACGGTCTGCTCGGCCTGCTGGTGCGGAGTACCCACGTGAATCTCCTCGGTGACGGGTCGGGCGTGGAAAGGCTGACCCCGCTGGTCAGCCGTCCAACACCTCCAACGATCCAGGGATGGCGGCGCTACGCTCAGCGACCTTGCGCGCCGGCATCCCGAACATCACGGCGTAGTCGGGGGCATCCGCCAGGAGCACGGAGTTGGCGCCGACCTGGGCGTGCATCCCGACGCGGACCGGCCCGACCAGCACCGCGTTGGCCAGCACGATGGCACCGTCGCAGATCACCGGGTAGCCGTCCTCGTCCGCGGGCGCGTCCGGCTGCTTGACGCCCGCGGTGACCCCGCCGCCGAACGTCACGTTGGCGCCGATCCTGAGGCCGTTCCCGATCACCACGCCGTTGGGGTGGGCCATCATCAGGCCCGGCCCGATGTCCATGCCGGGCACGAAGTCGGCGCTGACCAGGGTCATCCCGATGGTGCGCAGCAGGAACGCCGTCCGGACCCGGCCCCTGCGCATCGCCATCTGCTGGGCGCGGAGGATGACCGATGCGGTCATCCCCGGGTTCGACAGGCAGCGCATCGCCACGCCGGGCCAGCTCGGCCGCTCGCTCGGCCGGTAGCGGGCCAGGTCGGAGAACACCAGGTCGCGGAAACCGAGGCCCTCGGAGGTCGTCAGCGATGACACGGGCGCTATCTTGCCGTGTCGCCAACCAAGGGTGAGGGGTACGGCCCATGTCGAGACTGAGCGAGGTCGTCATGCGAGGTCTCGCGCGCCGCGGCCTGGCTCTGCAGCGGCACCCCGGGTGGCGCCGGCAACGGCTGCTGTCCGAGCACGGTGTGGACGTGGTGCTCGACGTGGGCGCGGCACGGGGCGGCTACGCCCAGGAGCTGCGCGAGTTCGGGTACGCCGGCCGGATCGTGTCGTTCGAGCCGATCGCCGCCGCCTTCGCGGACCTGCAGGCCGCCTCGTCCGGCGACCCGAGGTGGACCTGCGTGAACTCCGCGCTGGGCAGCACCCCGGGGACGCAGACGATCAACATCGCCTCCAACAGCGACAGCAGCTCCCTGTTGCCGATGGCCGAGGAGCACCGGTCTGCCGCCCCGCACGTCGACTACATCGGCGAGGAGGAGATCTCGGTCGCCCGGCTCGACGACGTCGCGGCCGAGCACCTCAACTCGGCCACGAAGCCGTTCCTGAAGATCGACACCCAGGGCTTCGAGCGGGAGGTGCTGGCCGGCGGAGCGCAGACCCTCGAGACGTGCGTCGGCCTCCAGCTCGAGCTGTCGTTCGTGCCGCTGTACTCCGGCGGGATGCTGGTCGACGAAGCGATCTCGTTCGCCTACGACCACGGCTTCCGGATGGTCGCGGTCGCGCAGGGGTTCACCAACCCGAGCGGGGCGATGCTGCAGGCCGACGGGGTGTTCTTCCGCTAGCGGCCCAGGACTAGCGGGCGTCTCGACGACGCGCGCTGGCGGCCTCGCTGCTCGAGCCAAGGGTTCGCTACGCCGCTCGCGCTCTCGACGTCCACCTCCAGCCGTGATTTGCGCTATCGGGAGACGCCGCCGGTAGTCGGTCGATTGGTCACATACCGCAGGTCGGAGCACCTCGTGCGGTTCGAGCCGATCGTCGAGACCACGCTGCGCGAGCGGCGCTTACCGGCCTACGGTGAGGAGTGCGACCTAGCGGCCCAGCAGGCGGGCGACGTCCTCGCGGTCGGCGTCCACCATCAGCCGGGCCAGGTCGAGCGCGTGCGTCTGCGCCTCCCAGCCCAGCTCGGCCTTCGCCTTGGCGGCGTCGCCGATCAGCGCGTCGACCTCGGCCGGCCGCTCGAAGCTCTCGTTGTGCTTGACGTGGTCGCGCCAGTCCAGGCCGGCGTGCCCGAAGGCCGCCTCGCAGAAGTCGCGCACGCTGTGCCCGACCCCGGTGGCGAGCACGTAGTCGGTGGGCTCGTCGGCCTGCAGCATCCGCCACATGCCCTCGACGTACTCCGGCGCGTAGCCCCAGTCGCGGATGGCGTCCAGGTTGCCCAGCTCGACGTGGTCCTGGAGGCCGGCCTCGATCGACGCGACGGCCTTGGTGATCTTGCGGGTCACGAAGTTCTCGCCGCGGCGCGGTGACTCGTGGTTGAACAGGATCCCGGAGACCCCGAACAGGCCGTAGGCCTCGCGGTAGTTCACCGTCACCCAGTGGGCCTGCAGCTTGGAGGCGCCGTACGGCGACCGCGGGTGGAACTTCGACTCCTCGCTCTGCGGCGGCGGCGTGGAGCCGAACATCTCCGAGGTCGAGGCCTGGTAGAAGCGACACTCGAGGCGCGCGGCGTGGATCGCCTCCAGCAACCGCAGGGTGCCGATCGCGTTGGTGGACGCGGTGTAGTCCGGCATCTCGAAGGACACCTTGACGTGGCTCATCGCGCCGAGGTTGTAGACCTCGTGCGGCTCGATCTTCCGGACCAGGTTGACCAGGCTGACCCCGTCGGTGAGGTCGCCGTAGTGGAGGTGCAGCCGCGCGTCGTCGTGGAGGTGGTCGATCCGGCTGCGGTTGAGCAGCGAGGAGCGCCGGACCAGGCCGTGCACCTCGTAGTCCTTGGTGAGCAGCAGCTCGGCCAGGTAGGAACCGTCCTGGCCGGTGATGCCGGTGACGAACGCGCGCTTCACGTCGTGAGCCTAGATCAAGCAGGTACGCCGACGTACTGCCGCGTGCGTGACGAAACGCCCCACGCCTCGTTTGCCCCTGCAACCAAGTCGGGACCGACGCGAGGGGGTAGCCGTGACCGCGAACACGGTCGATGTAGTGGTGGCCGGAGGCGGTGGCTTCATCGGCGGCCACCTCGTGGCCGACCTGCTGAGGCAGGGCAAGACCGTGCGCTCGGTGGACGTCAAGCCGCAGTCGGAGTGGTACCAGGTGCACGGCGAGGCACAGAACGTCGTCGCCGACCTGTCGCTGCTCGACCACGCGATGGAGAGCACCGCCGGCGCCCGCGAGGTCTACATGCTCGCCGCCGACATGGGCGGCATGGGCTTCATCGAGAACAACAAGGCGCTGTGCATGCTGACCGTGCTGACCAGCACCCACATGCTGCAGGCGGCCCAGCACCACGCGGTCGAGCGCTACTTCTACTCCTCGTCGGCCTGCGTCTACGCCGCCGACAAGCAGACCAGCACCGACATCACCGCCCTCAAGGAGGCCGACGCCTACCCGGCGATGCCCGAGGACGGCTACGGCTGGGAGAAGCTCTTCACCGAGCGGATGTGCCGGCACTTCAGCGAGGACTTCGGCCTGGTCACCCGGGTCGCGCGCTACCACAACGTCTACGGTCCCGAGGGCACCTGGGACGGCGGCCGCGAGAAGGCCCCGGCCGCGGTGTGCCGCAAGATCGCGACCGCTGCGATCACCGGCAACCACGAGATCGAGATCTGGGGCGACGGCGAGCAGACCCGCAGCTTCATGTACATCGACGACTGCGTGGGCGGCTCGCAGATGATCATGGACGCCGACAGCGGCGAGCCCGTCAACCTGGGCAGCTCCGAGCTGGTGTCCATCAACCAGCTGGTCGACATCGTCGAGGGGATCGCCGGCATCCGGTGCGAGCGGCAGTACAAGCTCGACGCTCCCCAGGGCGTGCGCGGCCGCAACTCCGACAACACCCAGATCAAGGCGACGTACGGCTGGGAGCCGTCGATCTCGCTGGCCGACGGCCTCGCGGAGACCTACGCCTGGGTCTACGACCAGGTCAAGCGCGCCCAGGGCTGACCGCACCGTCGCTGGGCGAGACGCTTGCCCACGGCTGGAAGGCTCTGAGCATGTCTCGACGCAGTAGCCGCCGGCGCCGGCTGACCGGCCTGCTGGCGGTTCTGCTTCTGGGGTCTCTCAGCCTGACCGCCTGCGGCAGCGAGGAGCCCGCCGACACGAGCTTCGACTACGCGGCGCTCGGCGACTCGTACACCGCCGCGCCCTGGCTGCCGACCTCCAGCACCGACGGGTGCGCGCGCTCCGACCACAACTACCCGCATCAGGTGGCCGAGCGGCTCGGCGACGTGGAGCTGCTCGACGTCAGCTGTGGTGGCGCGACCTCCACCGACATCATCCAGTCACAGGACCAGGGCGACCGGGTGCACCCGCCACAGATCGAGGCGGTGTCGCAGGACACCGACGTGGTGACCGTGGGCATCGGCGTCAACGACGACGGCTTCGCCTCCCATGCCGCCTACGAGTGCATCGTGCTCGCGAAGAACGACCCGAGCGGCTCACCGTGCGAGGACGCGAACGCGAAGAAGCTGCCTGGCGCCCTCAAGCGGATGCAGGGCCGGCTGGAGGGCGTGTTCGAGGCGATCGCGCAACGGGCACCGGACGCGCGCATCCTGGCGGTGGGCTATCCGCGCCTGCTCCCCGACTCCGGCGGCTGCCCCGACCGCCTGCCGTTGGCGGAGGGTGACCTCGACTTCGTCCGCGAGGCGTACGAGCGGCTGAACGACACGATCCAGGCCGCCGCCGAGGCGACCGACGTCGAGTTCGTCGACGTGGCAGCGGCGAGCAAGGGTCACGACATCTGCGCGGACGAACCATGGATCAACGGCGACCGCAAGGACCGTCGTACCAAGGCGGCGCCGTACCACCCGACGCCGGAGGAGCAAGCGGCGGTCGCTGAGATGGTGCTCGACCTGCTCTGATGTCCGGATTGCGGGCCTCGTCCCCAATATGGAACACGTTCTCCTATACGGCGTGACGTATCCCAGGCTCTCTCGTTTGCCTCTCCAACTGGCTGGGACATTCGAAGGGGAACCTCGTGGTGGGTACCGTGCGCGTCGCGGAGGCCGGATCCGTCGTCGACAGCAGGGACGACGGGCGCTGACGATGCGAGTCCTCGTCCACGACCACAGTGGCCACCCGTTCCAGGCCCAGCTGAGCCGTGAGCTCGCCCGTCGCGGCCACACCGTCACCCACTCCTACTGCGCGGCCTACGTGTCCGGGAAGGGCCATCTGGTCGCCGGGCCGGACGACAGCCTCGACTTCGACCCGATCGGCTCCGACACCGTGGCGGAGAAGACCCGGTTCGCCCGCCGCCTGCTGCAGGAGGTCCGGTGGGGTCTCGACCTCACCCGCCAGGTCCGCCGGAGACGGCCCGACGTGGTCCTGGTCTCCAACGCCCAGATCCCCACTCTCATCGTGTTCTCCCTCGCGATGGCGCTGATGCGGGTCCCGTGGGTGCTCTGGCACCAGGACGTGTACGCCGTGGCGGTGCGCTCCTTCGCCGGCGACAAGCTCGGCGCCGGGCTTCCGGTCCGTGGCCCGGGCGTTCGAGATCGGCGAGCGGTGGATCTCGCGCCGGGCGGCCGCGATCATCGCGATCGCTCCGTCCTTCATCCCCGTGCACGAGGCCTGGGGCACGGCCGACAAGACGACGGTCATCCCCAACTGGGCGCCGCTGGACGAGATCGTCCCCGTGGACCGCAAGAACGACTGGGCCGTGGACAACCAGCTCGACGACACCCTGACCCTGCTCTACTCCGGCACCCTCGGCCTCAAGCACGACCCCGCCCTGCTCGTCGAGCTCGCCGGCCAGGTCCGCGACCGTGGCAAGGACGTCCGGCTGGTCGTGGTCAACGAAGGCCCGGCGACCGAGGTGGTGCGGGCCGAGGCCGAGCGCCTCGACGTACCCCTCACGCTGCTGCCGTTCCAGCCCTACGAGCGGCTGCCCGAGGTGCTCGGCAGCGGCGACCTCCTGCTGGTGCTGCTCGAGCAGCAGGCCGGCGCCTTCTCGGTGCCCTCGAAGACCCTCTCCTACCTGTGCGCCGGCCGGCCGATCCTCGGCCTGATGCCCTCGGAGAACCTCGCCGCCCAGCTCATCGACGAGGTCGGCGGCTTCGTCGCCGCCCCGCTCGCGGGCTCGCTCCCCGACGCGGCGACGTGGGCGGCCGACGTACTCGGCGACGCGGAGCGGCGCAGGGAGCTCGGCGAGGCTGCCCGCGACCTGGCCGAGCGCGAGTTCGGCCTCTCGGAGTGCGCGGACCGGTTCGAAGCGATCCTCACCGGGTGTGGCCGGTGAGCGCCGTGGCGACGCAGCGGGCGACCGCGGTCGCGACCGTGGTGCTGGGCCCGAAGACCCGGCTCGGCGCCGCACTGCTCGCCACCGCCGGCCCCGAGGTGTACGCCGTCGCCCGCGACGAGCAGGACGAAGTCGCACTGGCCTCGTGCGCAGCGACCGTGGTCGGTGCCGAATCCTCGGCCCCGCTGCTGGGCAACGCGCTTCCGGACGCCGTCCGGATCCACGTCTGCGCGCTCGGCCCGGTCCACCCCGAGACCGCGCTGCCCGGCGCGGACGCTGTCAATGTCGACCGCGACCTCGGCGTCGTCGCGCGGCTGCTCGACGAGGCTGCGGGACGCGACGTCCACGTAGTGCTGGTCTCCTCGGTGCTGGCCCTGGCGCCCGCCGCCGACCGCGCCTACTACGCCGGCTGGAAGAACGTCGTCGAGGAGGAGCTCGCCGCCATGGTCGCCGAGCACTCCTCGGCGCGCCTGTCAGTCCTCTACCCGGGGCGGCTGATGGCCGCCGAGGAGCGGCGCCGCCCGTGGCACCGCCTCCACACCACGTTCGAGCGGCTCGCCGCTCGCATGACCCAGGCGGGCGTCGGTCCGGGGCGCTCCCGGCTCGTCGGGCTCGACGCCCGCGCCTGGGTGCTGGCCCGCAGCTTCTCGCTGCTGGCCACCACCTTCTCGGGTTCGCGAAGTACACGCCGGCGTCATGGGGTCGCCGGCGCGACTGAAACGACTGAAAGGTACGAAATCGGATGACGAGGAAGCGCGCGCTGGATCTCCTGCTGTCCGTGCTGGGAGCCCTCGCCTGGGTGCCCGTGGTCCTGGTGGCCGCGTCGGTCATCCTGGTGAGCTCCGGGCGGCCCATCTTCTATCGCTCCTCGCGACGGGTCTCCGCCGACCACCTGATGCGGGTGGTCAAGTTCCGCACCATGGTCAAGAACGCCGACAAGATCGCCAACCGCGACACCATCGCGGTCGGCAGCGTCCGGTTCCTCAACATCCCGCCCAGCTCACCGCTCTACACCGGTGCCGGTCGGCTGCTCGAGCGCTGCGGCATCACCGAGCTCCCGCAGTTCGTGCACGTGCTGAGCGGGAGGATGAGCATCGTGGGCAACCGTCCGCTTCCCGACAACGTCATGAACTGCCTGCGCGAGGAGTACTCCTACGCCGATGAGCGCTTCCTGACTCCTGCCGGTCTGACCGGCCCCGCCCAGCTGGTCGGGCGCGAGGCCCTCACCGACGACGAACGGCTACGGCTCGAGAGCGCCTACTGCCGGGCCTGCGTGCACTCCTACTCGCTGTGGCTGGACCTCTCGATCCTGCTCTACACCGTGATGATCGTGGTCGGCCTCAAGAAGACCCTCGACTACCAGGGCGTCCTCGACCTGATCGAGCGCCGCTCCCGGTCGGCCCGCCTGGTCGAGTCGGAGCCGGCCCACGTGGAGCCCGAGGCCGGCCGCCTGGTCGTCGAGTAGGCAGAGCAGGTCGAGAAGGCCCGGCCTACTCCCGGACGAACAGCCCGTCACACTGGAGCATCTGGCCGTCGCGACCGGCGAAGCCCGGCTCCATGATGTGCAGCCGGAACCCGTGGTCGCGCATGAAGGCGTAGTGATCGTCGAACAGGCTCTGCCCCTCGTAGAGCTCGACCATCGACAGCTCGAGCTGGATGGCGGCGAACTCGTCGACGTGGTCGCCGGCGCCGGCCAGCACCTCGTCCTCGAACCCCTGGGTGTCGATCTTCAGCAGCGCGCGTGCCGGGACGACCGAGTGCTCCTTGACCAGGTCGCGCACGGTGGTCACGTCGACGGTCTCCGTGCTGATGTAGCCCGACCCCGGAGCGTTGGTGAGGTGCGCGTCGGTCATCGTGCGCACCGATGACGAGAACGAGTTGGCGGAGACGTTGATCGTGGCCGTGCCGGGCTCGCTGCCGACGGCGGTCCGCAGCGGCGTCCATTTGTCGTCGCGCCTGGCCCGGCCCACGAGCTCGCGGTAGGCGCCGGTCAGCGGCTCGCAGCTGATGATCCGGCCGCCGAAGCCCGCACGCCGGACCATCGAGGCGTACTGGCCGACGTTGGCGCCGATGTCGAGGATCGTGTCGATCTCGTAGGTGTCGAGGGTCCGGGCCAGACGATGGGTGTAGGGGTCGCGAGACAGGTCCAGGTCGACCTTGTGCAGCACGCCGCGGACCAGCAGCTTGGCGCGTTCGCGGACCCGGTTGGCCAGGGTCTGGTCGGTGACCTGGCCGGCGTCGGATGCCTCGCCCATCAGGCCGTCCGGGACAGCCACATGACGCCGAGCCCGGCGCGGGTTCCCGGCTCGTGCCGTCCGGGGTGATCCCGACCGTGGCGAAGAAGTCCGTGAGCTCCTCGAGGCTGTGGCCCCCGACCGGGTGGTACTCCATGACGACCTTGCGAACGTCTGCCCACGATGCCGGGTCGCTGCGCAGGATGATGTCGTACTCCGCGCCCTCGACGTCCATCTTCACGATCTGTACCTGACCACCCGCGTCCTTGACGGCCTCGTCGAACGTCGTCGCGGGGACCGTGACCTCGTCGCCGAGGCCCTCCGGTGCGGTCAGCCCGTTGTGGCCGCTCGCGTCGCCGCTGTCGACGAACGTGAACATGCCGGTCTCACCGGCCATCGCACAGGCGTGGACGGTGATCCGCGACCCCAGGTCGTTGGCCCCGACGTTGCGCGTGATGTAGCCGGCGCTGGTCGGCGAGGCCTCGTAGACGTGGATGCGGGCCTGCGGCAGGGCGCCGGACAACGCCAGCGAGAACGAGCCGATCTGGCCGCCGACGTCGAGGACGGCGGCGTCGCGGTCGACGCCGGCGCAGAGCTCGTCGAGCCGGTAGGCGTCGTCGGCGAAGATCTCGTAGAGCGGGAACCGGGCGCCGTCGGCGTTGGGCGTCACCACGGTCAGGCCGTTGCGCATCCGGTAGGTGACCTCGTCCGGCCGCCACTTGGTCTCCGCCAGGGCGAGGTCGAGGAACACCCGCGGGAAGTTGCGGTACGTCGTGACGGTCTGGCGCACGCGTTTGCCGAAGTGGGAGGCGCCGCGGTCGGTCTTCATGAAGCTGCTCCTGATCTGGTCTCGAGTCGCAGGGGTGGTGGTTGCGTGGCGGAGGTCGGGGCCTTTGTCTTGAGGCGCTCGAACTCGATCATCGCGACGACACTCAGGGCGACGACCGTCCAGATGCTGCGGTCATAGAGGCTCGGGACGGTGGCGCCGAAGCCGATGTAGCCCCAGACGGGGTAGCACAGCCGGCGCAGCTCGCCCTTGCCGAAGATCGGGCGGGCGAACGCGTAGAGGACCAGCAGATAGCCGGCGAGACCGAAGATGCCGATCGCCACGGCAACCTCGAGGAAGTTGTTGTGGATGTCGAACAGGTCGACCAGGCCGTCGCCCTTGATCGGGTGCGCGAGGAACCGGTCGATGCCCTCGTCGAGGCCCAGGGTCCGAGCGGAGTCGGACTGGCTCGATCCTCCGCCTCCGGCGAGGCGGTCGATGGCCGAGCCCCGCCCGGCGAGGTCGGCGAGGATGGGTAGCGCCAGGATGACGAGGGCAACCAGACCCGCGAGCACGAAGCCGCCGATGGCCGAGCGCTCGACGAACGGGATCATCAGCACCAGCACCGCGACGACCACGATCGCGGCCCGGCTCCCGCTCAGGTGCACGGTCGCCGCGCACACCCCGGCGGCGAAGAGGATGCCCGTCGACCACAGCCAGGACTGTCCGAAGTGCCGGTAGGCGAGGTAGATCAGCAGCGCCAGGGCCAGCATCCCGCCCTCGGCGAAGTAGTTGGGATGGGTGGCCATCCCAGCGTGCCGGCCCTGGGCGACGTAACCGTTCGCCCAGCCGGCCACGAAGCTGAACATCTGGCCGACCACGAACGACCCCGCCAGCAGGTCGATCACCACCAGGGACGGGCCCCACATCGCGAACGAGACCGGCATGCCGATCATCACGACCATCCAGAACACCAGGGAGATCAGGCTCTCCCCGGGGCTCGTGGCACCCGCGGTGGCGATCAACCCGGCGACCAGCACCAGCGACACGCCGACCCAGTAGATGACGGGGAGCTTGAGCTTGCCCTCGAGGATGCGCGGCAGCAGGAGCGCGAAGCCCAGCAGCACCAGGGCGTCCGTCGCGGTGACCGGCGAAGCCGGGGACGGGGCCGCGCCTTTGTACCAGGGAGCCGTGAAGAAGCCGGCCATCAGCAGCAGTACGCCGGTCTTCTCGGGGCCGAGGACGGCAAGCAGACAGACGAAGCCGGCCACACCCACTGCGCCGAAGGTGAGGATCGTGCTGTCGCGGGTGGCCATGAACACCAGTACGGCTGCCAGCAGCCCGGCACCGAGAAGGACCCCCACGGTCTCTCCGGGGGAGACGGCACCCACGCGGGGGCGCGAGGCGGGTCTCAGGGCCACGGGAAGCTTTCTCTGTCGAAGGCGGGCGCATCCCGCGCCGACCACGGCAGTGTAGGGCCGGGTGACAGGGGTGCAGCGGTTTCTCTGCCGTTCAACGAGCGGGGAGGACGCGGGCTACTTGCTCCTTCGTCGGGACGCCGCTGGCCCTGCCGAGCTCGCGTCCGTGCCCGTCGAGAACGAGGGTCGTCGGGGTCCGCAGCACGCCCAGACGGCGTACGACGTCGAGGTGGTGCTCGGCGTCGACGTCGATGTGGGTGATGCCCGGAGCGGCGTCGGCGACGTCGGCGAGCACTCGTCGCGTGGCCCGGCACGGCGCACAGAAGGCCGAGGAGAACTGCAGCAGCGTGGCACGCTCACCGAGCTGCTCCTGCCAGGGCGTGCCGGCGACGGCACTGGCCGCGATGGGCTCCGCCGGCTCGGCCGATGGCTCCGCTGCGCCCCGGACCTGGTGGGTGCCGCGGAACCGGCCGTCGGTGGCTGCCCGGTAGATGCCGAGCCCGAGCGCGACCACGACCGCGACCAGGGCGACCCAGACCCCCATGCTCACAGCGCCTACCCTCCCGCGAACGGCGGCAGGAACTCCACTGACGACCCCGGTGGCACTGGTACGTCGTCCGGCTCAGCGGAGGCGACCGGCCGGTCTCCCACGAGCACCGAGCAGACGTGCAGCACCTCGGCGAGCCGCGAGCCAGGGTGCAGGCCGACGGCCCGGGCCACCACCTCGGTCAGCGAGATCGGGCCATCGACGGGCAGCCGATCCGCGTCGACGCCGGCCGCGGACCGGGCGGACGCCCAGTAGCGGACCGTGATGACCTCGGTCTCACTTCCCGCGTCGGGTGACAGGCTGGCGCTCATATATCGGTATTCTTACTTGCCAGGAAAACTGGCCGGAGCCCAGCGTTGCGTTTCGGTCCCCACCCGACGGTGAGGAGACCAGCCACCCATGAGCCGCCTGCTCCTCCTGACCAGCGCCCTGCAGCCGTCTGCCGAGGTGCTGCCGGGGCTCGCTCTGCTCGGCCACTCGGTGCGGATCCTGCCGGCCGAGGGCAGCGCCCTCCTGGAGGCACCCGACTCCGACCTGATCCTGGTCGACGGTCGTCAGGACCTTGCGGGCACGCGCGACCTGTGTCGCCTGATCCGGACCACCGGCTCGGGGGTGCCGGTGCTGGTCATCGTCACCGAGGGTGGCCTGGCGGTGGTCAGCCACGACTGGGGCATCGACGACGTGCTGCTGCACACCTGCGGCCCCGCGGAGCTCGAGGCCCGGATCAAGCTGGCGATCGGCAGGCTGGCCGCTGAGCGGGAGGCGACGGACCCCGAGGCGCACGTGATCCGCACCGGCGAGGTCGTGGTCGACGAGGCGACGTACACCGCCAAGATCAGCGGCCGCCCGCTCGACCTGACGTTCAAGGAGTTCGAGCTCCTCAAGTTCCTCGCCCAGCACCCCGGTCGCGTCTTCACCCGCGAGCAGCTGCTGCAGGAGGTGTGGGGCTACGACTACTTCGGCGGCACCCGCACCGTCGATGTGCACGTGCGCCGGCTACGGGCCAAGCTCGGCCCCGAGAACGAGACCCTGATCGGAACGGTCCGCAACGTCGGCTACCGCTTCGTGCTGCCGGCCAAGGAGCAGGAGGGCCGCTCCGACGCCGCGCGCGTCGAGGAGCAGCGCAAGCAGGACGCTTAGTTTCACCTCGCTAATCTGGCCCGGTGCCCGATGTTCTGGCCGTCATCGAGGCGGTACGCCGGTCGTGCCGGAGCTCCGACGGCAACGACCCCATGGACGAGGCGTCCGCGCTCCACCTCAAGCACCGCGGCCTCGAGGGGGCGCAGGTGTGGCTGGCGGAGGACCAGGGCTTCGCCCTGGCCCGGGGCGCCGAGGTCGACCTGGCCGTCGCGCCCGATGCGCGAGGCCGGGGACTGGGTGGTGAGCTGGCCGCCCAAGCGTTCGCCGGCACCGGGGCGATCACGGCCTGGTCGCACGGCGACCACCCGGCCGCGCGCGTGCTCGCCGAGCGGCACCATCTGGCCCGGGCGCGCGAGCTGTGGGTGATGCGCCGCTCGTCGCAGATGCCGTTGCCGGACCTGGTCCTCCCCGCCGGCCTGCAGATCCGGTCCTACCGTCCGAACGACGACGACGAGCTGCTGCGGGTCAACGCCGCCGCGTTCTCGGAGCACCCCGAGCAGGGCGACCTGGATGCCGAGGGTCTCGCCGAGCGGATGGCCGAGCCCTGGTTCGACCCCGAGGGCCTGCTGCTCGCGGAGGACGCCGACGGCACCGTGGTGGGATTCCACTGGACCAAGCGGCACGACGAGCATCTCGGTGAGGTCTACGTCGTCGGCATCGATCCGGCCGCGCAGGGGCGCGGCCTGGGCCGGCTGCTGACCCTCGGCGGGCTGCACCACCTGGTGGCCGCCGGAGTCGACGAGGTGCTGCTGTACGTCGCCTCGGACAACGTCCCCGCCGTCCACGTCTACAGCGGGCTCGGCTTCACCCACGACGAGCGGGACACGCATGTGCAGTACCAGCGTCCGGCGCCCGGCACCTGAGAGATGTCCCCGTAGGTAGCATCCGCCACATGACCTCGTCACCTGACGACGAGACCGGATCGGAGCGCAACCGACACCGGTCCAGCGAGCACCGGATCTCGCGGTGGCGCCGTCGTCACGAGGAGGAGGACGTCGCCGAGCTCGACCCGGCCGAAGCGGCGCTGCTGACGCAGCGCGCGGCCGACGCGGACCGGGAGCCTGGCAGCGCGGCGCGAGAGGCGCTGCAGCGGGCCGACGCCGACGACCCGGCCATCCGCCGGGTGATCTCCGACGCGCTGGAGGGCGGCCTCGCCGATCCGATTCCTGCCGACGACCGGTGGCACCTCCTACCCCGCCGGCGCAGCGAGGGCGACCGCCCGGCGGCGCCGCCCAGCGATCCGGAGTCACCTGCGTCCGCGGACCTGGAGGCCCGGGCCGTCGCGGCCGAGGAGCGGGCCGAGGAGTATGCCGAGCAGATCCGCCGGCTCCAGGCCGAGCTCCAGGAGGCGGAGCAGCGCTCACGCACGCTGGCGACCGAGAGTGCCGCGAGAGCGACCGAGCACTCCGAGCGGGTGCGGGCACTCGTCGCGGAGCGCGAGGCCGCCGAGGAACGCGCGCGGTCGCTCGCGGACCAGGCGCCCGAGCAGGCCGATGCGGAGGTGGCCGGCCCGGACGACGCCACGACGGCCATGGCGGCGTCGCTGGCCGCCGCCGAGGAGCGGATCCGGGCGCTCACCGAGGAGGCCGCCGAGCGCAACGCCCTCCACAGCGAGCGAGTCGACGCGCTGCTCGCCGACGTCGCAGCGGCAGAGAGCACCGCACGGGAGGCGCGGCGCGTGGCGCAGGAGGCGGAGGCCCGGATGCTCGAGGTCCAGTCCGAGGCCCAGATGACCACGGAGCAACGCACCGCCGCGCTGTCGGAGGCCCAGGCCCGGGTCGCCGCCCTCAAGCGTCAGCTCGACCAGGCGCACGTGCTCCCGGTGTTCGCACCGGTCGAGCAGGTCGAGGAGCCGGTCGAGCCGACTGATCGAGCCGGAGGACGAGGACGAGGTCGACGAGCACGAGGTCGAGGAGGAGGCATCCGCGGAGCCCGAACCGGAGCCAGACCCCGCGCTGACGAGCACCGCGACTCCCACCGCCTCCGCGTCGTACGACGCCAAGCGCGGCGCCGGCCCGCTCGGACCGGCCGCCGGGGTGGTCGCCCTGGGCTGTGCCGCCGCTGTCGGCTGGATGGCGTATCAGGCCACGGTGCTGGACCACCTGAGCCTCGGCCTGGTGCTCACGGTCGTCGCGCTGCTCGGCCTGACGGTCGCGCTGCGGCAGCGCTCGAAGTCCTCCGAGGTGCACCTCGAGAACGGCACCCTGCGACTACGGCACGGCGACCAGCACCACACCTTCTACCTCACCAGCACCAGCACCCAGCTCGAGATGTCCGGCAACCCGGGCGACAAGGACTGGAAGGTGCAGGTGCTGCGCCGGGGCATGGAGCCGGTGACCATCGACCACAAGGACGTCGACCCGATGGCGTTCACAGAGGCAATGCGCCAGTGGCGACCGAACCTGTAGGAGAGAAGAAGGCACCACCCGCTCGGCCCCGTAGGCCGACGGTGGCGGAGATCCGACAGTTGCGCGCCGATCGTGACGCCCTGGAGGCGCGCGCCCTCGAGGCGGAGCGACTGGCGGAGGCGCTCGCCGCCGAGCTTGCCGAGGCTCGTGCCGAGCTGGCCATCGACCGCAGCCGGCTGTCGCTGTTCGACGACCTCGCCGACGAGGCGCCGGCTGAAGCCGCCGCCGACGGGGGCGATTCCGGCGTGCTCCCCATCGCCCTGGGCGCGACCGCCTTGGTGGCCGCCATGGTGGCCCTGCTCGCGGCCATCGACCGTGGGCTCGCGTCTCCCGTGGCCCTGGTGATGCTGGGACTGGCCTGCCTCTTGGCCTACCTGGCCTGGAACAGCCGGATCGAGCGGTTCGAGATCTCGGTGAACCGCGGGATGGTCTACATCGACTCGAGCTCCAACAGCTACCGCTTCGACCTCCGCCAGCCCACCACCGAGGTCGAGATGACCGGGCAGCCCGGGGAGTCCGCCTGGCAGGTGCGGTTCCTGCGCCGCCACCTCGACCCGTTCACCGTCGACGCGACCATGGTCGACCCGGTGGAGTTCGTGCGTCAGCTGCGGGAGTGGCGGCCGGAGCTCTAGTCCTTGGGCGCGAGGCCGGCACGGAGCCGGACCGCGATCTCGGCGACCGCCGCACGGCTGCGCCGCCCCGGCGCCAGCACGTTGAAGAAGCCGTGGATCTGGTCGGGGAACCGATGCATCTCGACCTGCACCCCCGCCTCGCCCAGCAGCCGGGCGTAGTCCTCGCCCTCGTCGCGGAGCGGGTCGAAGCCGGCGGTCGCGACGTACGCCGGTGCCAGGCCCTCCGGGATCTTCTCGAAGAGCGGTGACGCGCGCGGGTCCGTGCGGTCACGCTCGTCGGGCAGGTACGACGCGTTGGCGAGGTCCATGTACTCGCGGGTGAGGTAGAGCCCGCGGTCGCCGAACATCTCCAAGCTGCGCGTCCGCCGGGTCGCGTCCGTGGCCGGGTAGATCAGCAGCTGGAAAGCCAGCGGAAGACCTTCGAGCGCGGCGGAGACGGCCGTGGCCGCCGCCAGGTTGCCGCCGGCCGAGTCGCCACCGACCGCGATCCGGTCCGGGTCGACCCCGAGGCTGGCCGCGTTGTCGAGCGCCCAACGGTGCGCCGCGACCGCGTCGTCGTGCGCCGCCGGGAACGGGTGCTCGGGTGCACGCCGATAGTCCACCGCGAGCACCCGTACGTCGGCCCGCTCGGCCAGGAACCGGCACGATGCGTCGTGGCTGTCGAGGTCGCCGAACACGAAGCCGCCGCCGTGGAAGAACACCAGCAGGCCGGTGGGGTCCTCCAGGTCGGAGGTGGGGGTGTACAGCCGCCCGGGCAGGTCACCGACCGGAAGCTCCCGCACCGCACCGATCGGCTGGACACCGCCGACGACCCTCGTCTCGTGCAGCGTCGCGAGCCGCCCCTGGGGAACCGGTAGCGAGGCCGGGCCCGGGAGCCGCGCCAGTCGCTTGAGCCGCAGCATCAGCTGGGTCTCGACGGCGAGCCGCTGCCCGTCGGCGACGACCGCCCGCCCGGCGAGCACGCGCTGGGCCGGTTCCGGGAGCCCCATCGCGAGCTTCAGGAGCCGCGCCTCCGCCGCCTCTCTCGCCGTCACCCGGGTCAGACTAGTGCGGCCCCGGCCTCTCGCTACCTGGCGTTCACCTGACGGTGCCACACTCGACGCATGTCGCTCGAGATCGTGCCGCAGCCAGCCGACGACCACGGTGGCGTGCCCGACGAGACCTTCGAGGTGTCGGTGCCGTACACGCCGGACGACGGAGCGCTCGCCGCGGTGGAGATGTACGACGACCGCTTCCTCGACCGCGAGCTGTCATGGCTGCACTTCAACCGGCGGGTGCTGGAGCTGGCGGAGGACCCGGCGCTGCCGCTGCTCGAGCGGGTCAGGTTCTTGGCGATCTTCACCAGCAACCTCGACGAGTTCTTCATGGTCCGGGTGGCCGGGCTGAAGCGCCGGATCGCGGCCGGGTTGGCGGTCCGCGCGGTATCGGGCCTGCTGCCGCGGGAGGTGCTCGAGGCCATCTGGCAGGAGACCCGGGAGCTGAGCGGTCGGCAGGCCGCGCTCTTCCGCGAGGAGATCATCCCGGCCCTGAACGCCCAGGAGATCGAGCTGGTGCGGTGGGACGACCTGGACCGCGACGAGCAGAAGCAGTGCAAGCGCCTGTTCCGCGACCGGATCTTCCCGGTGCTCACCCCGCTCGCCGTCGACCCAGCGCATCCGTTCCCCTACATCTCCGGGCTCTCGCTCAACCTCGCCGTGCTGATCCGCAACCCCAAGACCGGTAAGGAGCACTTCGCGCGAGTCAAGGTGCCGCCGATCTTCGAGCGCTTCGTCCCCCTGCCGAATGCCCGGTTCGTGCCGCTGGAGGACGTGATCGCGGCGCACCTGAAGCGGCTCTTCCCCGGCATGGAGGTCTTGGAGTCGCACACGTTCCGGGTCACCCGCAACGAGGACCTCGAGGTGGAGGAGGACGACGCCGAGAACCTCCTGGCGGCTCTGGAGAAGGAGTTGCTGCGTCGACGGTTCGGACCGCCGGTGCGACTGGAGGTCGAGGAGTCGATCGCCCCCGAGGTGCTCGAGCTGCTGGTCTCGGAGCTCGACGTCTCCGAGGACGAGGTGTTCCGGCTGCCCGGCCCGCTGGACCTGCGCGGACTCCATGGCATCGCCGACCTTGGCCGCGAGGACCTGAAGTTCCCCGCGTTCGTCCCCATCACGCATCCCTGGCTGGCCGAGGTCGAGTCGGCGGCTCCCGTCGACGTGTTCAAGGCGACCCGCGGGCGCGACGTACTCCTCCACCACCCGTACGACTCGTTCGCGACCAGCGTGCAGCGGTTCCTCGAGCAGGCGGCCGCCGACCCGCACGTGCTCGCGATCAAGCAGACGCTCTACCGCACCTCGGGTGACTCGCCGATCATCGACGCGCTGGTCGATGCCGCCGAGGCCGGCAAGCAGGTGCTGGTGATCGTGGAGATCAAGGCGCGCTTCGATGAGCAGGCCAACATCCGCTGGGCGCGCAAGCTCGAGCAGGCCGGCTGTCACGTCGTCTACGGCCTGGTCGGCCTGAAGACGCACTGCAAGCTGGCCCTGGTGGTGCGCGACGAGCCCGAGGGCATCCGCCGCTACACCCACATCGGCACCGGCAACTACAACTCCAAGACCGCACGGATGTACGAAGACATCGGCCTGATCACCACCGACGAGGCGATCGGCGAGGACGTCGCCCACCTGTTCAACAACCTCAGCGGCTGGTCGCGCAACGCCCAGTACGACCAGCTGCTGGTCGCGCCCGACTCGGTGCGCAGCGGCCTGGTCGACCAGATCTTCGCGGAGGTACGCAACCACGAGGCCGGACTGCCGGCCGGCATTCGCTGGAAGGCCAACTCCATCGTCGACGAGGCGGTCATCGACGCCCTCTACCTCGCGTCACAGGCGGGGGTGCCGATCGAGCTGCTCGTCCGAGGCATCTGTGCGCTGCGCCCCGGCGTACCCGGCCTCTCGGAGCACATCACGGTGCGCTCGGTGCTGGGCCGGTTCCTCGAGCACAGCCGGGTGTACTGGTTCGAGAACGCCGGGGACCCGGTCGCCTGGATCGGCTCCGCCGACATGATGCACCGCAACCTCGACCGGCGGGTCGAGGTGCTGGTGCGGCTTCCGGGCGAGGAGAGCCGCGAGGCGATCCGCGAGCTCCTCGACCTGGCATTCGACGGCGACACGAGTGCATGGGTGCTGCGCAGCGACGGCGGGTGGCTGCGCAACCGAGGCACCGTCCATCTCCAGGAGCGGCTGGTCGAGCAGCAGGCCCGGCGGCGCTCGCCGGTCTAGCGGTCGGCACCGCTGAGGGCCGCCTGGGTTGCGCTTTCGCGAACGGCACCCCCTAGCATGATGGCCGTTCGCTCCTCATTCACCTTTGCCTCATCAGGAGTACAACCGTGCGCTTGCGCCTCCGCCCGGTCGACACCACGTTCTACGAACTTTTCACCCAGGCGGCCCAGCACCTCGTCGGCGGTGCCGAGCTGCTCGCCGAGATGCTGGCCGACGGCACCGACAAGAGCGATGTCGCGGCCCGGATGCGGGCCGCCGAGCACGAGGCCGACGAGACCACCCACGAGCTGATCCGGCGGGTCAACACCACGTTCGTGACGCCGTTCGACCGCGAGGACATCTACTCGCTCGCCTCTGGCCTCGACGACGTCATGGACATGATGGACGAAGTCGTCGACCTGATCCTTCTCTACGAGGTGCAGGAGATCCCGACCGAGCTGTCCCAGCAGGTCGAGGTGCTGCAGCGTTGTGCCGAGCTGACGGCCGACGCGATGCCCAGGCTCCAGGCGATGCAGTCCCTCGAGGAGTACTGGATCGAGATCAACAGGTTGGAGAACACCGGCGACAAGAACCACCGACGGATGCTCGCGCAGCTCTTCTCCGGTGAGTACAAGACGATCGAGGTGCTCAAGCTCAAGGACGTCGTCGAGTCGCTCGAGGGAGCGATCGACGCCTTCGAGAAGGTCGCCAACATCGTGGAGCAGATCGCCGTCAAGGAGAGCTGACCCGCGTGTCTCTGGACCTGGCGATCGTCATCGCCGTCGTCGCCATCGCGCTCGTGTTCGACTACACCAACGGCTTCCACGACGCCGCGAACGCGATCGCGACGTCGGTGTCCACCCGGGCACTGACCCCGCGCATCGCGCTGACCCTGGCCGCTGTCATGAACTTCGTCGGCGCCCTGCTCGGGCAGGAGGTCGCCAACACGGTCAGTGAGGTGATCGGGCCACCGGACGGCAACGCGGGGCTGGTGATCGTGATGGCCGGCCTGCTCGGAGCTATCACCTGGAACCTGATCACCTGGTACTTCGGCCTGCCCTCTTCGTCCTCCCAGGCCCTGATCGGAGGCCTGGTCGGGGCCGCCGTGGCGGGGGGCGCACTCGTGCACTGGAAGACCATCGTCGACAAGGTGCTGATCCCGATGTTGGCCTCCCCCGTGGTCGGGTTCTGTGCCGCGTTCGCTGTGATGTTGTCGATCATGTGGATCTTCCGGCGCCGCAACCCGCATCGCGTGTATCGCGGCTTCCGGATGATGCAGACGGTCTCCGCGTCGGCGCTCGCGCTCGGTCACGGCCTGCAGGACGCCCAGAAGACCATGGGCGTGATCTTCCTGGCCCTGGTCACGGCGTACCCCGAGCACTACGCCGGCGAGGACCTGCCGCTGTGGGTCGTGCTGTGCGCCGCCGGCGCGATCTCGGCCGGCACCTACTCCGGCGGCTGGCGGATCATGCGCACGCTCGGTCGCCGGATCATCCACCTCGACCCCGCCCGGGGCTTCTCGGCCGAGGCCGTGGGAGCGGGGGTGCTCTACACGACGGCGTTCGTCTTCCACGCCCCCATCTCGACCACGCACACGATCACCTCAGCGGTGATGGGCGCGGGCGCCACCAAGCGCTTCTCCGCGGTGCGCTGGGGCGTGGCCCGCACGATCGTGGCGGCCTGGGTGCTGACGTTCCCGATGGCCGCCCTGGCAGCCGCGGGGTGCTATTTCGTGCTGCACCTGGTCATCCCCGTCTGACCCGGGTCAGCCGAAGCGTCCGGAGATGTAGGCCTCGGTCGACGGCTCGTCGGGGTTGGAGAACATCTTCTTGGTGGGGTTGAACTCCACCAGGCGGCCGGGCTGGCCCGCGGCCTTGAGGTTGAAGAAGCCCGTGTCGTCGGAGACCCGCGCCGCCTGCTGCATGTTGTGGGTGACGATCACGATCGTGTAGTCCTCCTTCAGCTGCTGGATCAGGTCCTCGATAGCCGTCGTGGAGATCGGGTCCAGTGCCGAGCAGGGCTCGTCCATGAGCAGCACCTGTGGCTCGACCGCGATCGCCCGGGCGATGCAGAGCCGCTGCTGCTGACCGCCGGAGAGGCTCATCCCCGGCTTGTTCAGCCGGTCCTTGACCTCGCCCCAGAGGTTCGCGCCCTTGAGTGACTTCTCGACGATGCCGTCGGCATCGGACCTCGACATGCGTCGCGAGTTGAGCTTGTTGCCGGCCAGGACGTTGTCGTAGATCGACATCGTGGGGAACGGGTTCGGGCGCTGGAAGACCATGCCGATCTGACGGCGTACGGCGACCGGGTCGACCGCACTGTCGTAGAGCGACTGACCGTCGATCACCACCTTGCCTTCCACGGTCGCCCCCGGGATCACCTCGTGCATCCGGTTCAGGGAGCGCAGCATGGTCGACTTGCCGCACCCGGAAGGCCCGATGAACGCGGTCACCGCCCGGGCCCGGATCGACATGGAGACGCCCTCGACCGCGAGGAAGTCCCCGTAGAAGATGTTCAGGTCCGAGACGTCGATGCTCTTCGCCATTGGTCAGGTCTTCCTTGAGTTGGTCATGTCAGGGGTCTCACTTTCCGGTCTTCGGAGCGAAGATCGAGCCGACCAGCCGGGCCAAGATGTTCAGCAGCATCACGATGATGATCAGGAACAACGCAGCCCCCCACACGCGATCGGTCCACACGTCGCCGTCGGGGCCAGCGGTCTGGTTCAGGGACTGGAAGATGAAGACCGGCAGTGTCTGGACCCCGCCGTCGAACGGGTTCCAGTTCACCTCGCGAGCCGTGCCGAGGATGAGCAGGAGCGGCGCGGTCTCCCCCGCCACCCGCGCGATGGCCAGCGTGACACCGGTGACGATTCCCGCCACCGAGGTCGGCAGCACGACCTTGACGATCGTGCGCCACTTCGGCACGCCCAGGGCGTACGCCGCCTCGCGCAGGTCGTCGGGCACCAGCTTGAGCATCTCCTCGACCGAGCGCACAACGGTCGGCACCATGAGCAGCGCCAGCGCCACGCCACCACCGATGCCCAGACGCGGCAGGGGGTCACCGGTGATGACGGCGAACAGAGCGAACGCGAACAACCCGGCCACGATGGACGGGATGCCCGTCATCACGTCGACGAGGAACGTGATCGCCGCGGCGAGCCTGCTGCGGGCGCCGTACTCCACCAGCCAGACCGCGGTGAGGATGCCGATCGGCACCGCGATGATGCCGGCGATGGCGGTGACCATGACCGTGCCCATGATCGCGTGGTAGATCCCGCCGCCTTCGCCCAGCAGCGCACGGCCGCTCATGTCCGAGGACAGGAAGTCCGGCGTCAGCACCGGGCCACCCTTCGACACGACCGTGTAGATGAGGCTGACCAGAGGGATCATGGCCAGCACGAAGGCGGTCCACATCAGGATGCCGACGAACTTGTCGGTCGCCGCGCGCCGGTTCTCCAGCGCCAGGCTCCAGCCCGAGAACCCCAGCAGGATCACCAGCCAGCCGATGAACACGGCCATTGGCCAGCCGCTGCCGCCGAAAAGCTTCACGAAGCCGGTCATGCCCACGGCGATCATCGCCACCACTGGGAGGGCGCTGCGCGGGAGCACACCATGTGAGAGCGGGAGAGGGTCCTTGATGCCCGCCAGCTCGAGGTCTGTGGGCGTCTTGTCGTCAGTCTGGGACATCGTCGATCAGACCTTCACTTGACCGCGGGTCGCGACCCAGCGACCCAGATAGTTGACCGCGAACGTGAGCACGAACAGCGCCAGGCCGGTGAAGATCAGCACGTTCGTCTTGACCCCGGAGGCGTTGGCGTAGTTGTTGGCGATGAAGGCGGCGATCGTGTTCGAGCTGTCCGCCGAGATCAGGTTGAACGACAACTTCGCGCCCGAGGCACCGAGCACCATCGCGACGGCCATCGTCTCGCCGAGGGCTCGGCCGAGCCCGAGCATCAGGGCGGCCACCATTCCGGAGCGCCCGTGCGGCAGCACCGCCATCCGGATCATCTCCCAGCGGGTCGCTCCCAGCGCCAGGGCCGCTTCCTCGTGCGCTCGGGGGGTCTGTGCGAAGACCTCGCGCATGATGGCGGTCACGATCGGGAGGGCCATCAGGGCCAGCACCAGGGCCGCCGTGAAGAGGGTGCGGCCGCTGGTCGGAACGGGACCCTCGAAGAGTGGGATCCAGCTGGCGTGCTCCTCCAGCCATACGAAGAACGGGTTGAGCTGCGGCGCCAGCACCTCGATCCCCCACAGGCCGAAGATGACGCTGGGCACCGCCGCCAGCAGGTCGACGAGGAAGCCCACGGGCTTGGCCAGCCGCCGAGGTGCGTAGTGGGAGATGACGAGCGCCAGTCCGATGGACAGTGGCGTCACGATGATCATCGCGATCACCGAGGCCAGGATCGTCCCGAAGAGCAGGGGCCAGACCAGCCCGAGCAGGCTGTCCTTCCCGTAGAGCTGTTCGCCGGCCACGGCGTCGAACGCGGGAATCCCTTTGACCGTCAGGAAGATCGCCACACCCGCGAGGAACACGATGACCAGCAGTGCGCCGGACAGTGCGAGATTGCGGAACAGCGTGTCACCCAGGCCGTGCTTCGTGGGGGTGGTTTCGTCCATCCCCTTGGGTTCGGTGACGGTGCTCACTCGTGGCTCCGATCGCTTCCTGTGGTGTACGGCGAGCAGGGACCGGAGAGGGGGAGCTCCCAGTCCCTGCTCGCTTGCACGACTCTCTGCCTCAGTTCGCCGAGATCTTCTCGACGATTCCGGCAGCCTCTTCGCGGAGCGAGTCCGAGAGTGGGGCCGATCCGGCTTCCTCGGCAGCGAAGCTCTGGCCCTCCTCGCTGAGCACGTACGAGAGGTAGCCCTTCACCAGGTCTGCCGTGTTCGCGTCGTCGTACGACTGGCAGGCCAGGAGGTACGACGTCAGCACGATCGGGTAGACCCCGGCCTCGGTCGTGTCGTGGGCCAGGTCGAACGCCATGTCGACCTCGGAGCGGCCTTCCACCCGCGGAGAGACCTCGAGGATGCTGGCCGCGGCCTCGGGGCTGGGCGCCTCGAAGGCGTCGCCGACGCCGATCTTGGCCTGCGAGAGCTCACCGGCCTGGCTGGCGTCGGCGTAGCCGATGGTGTTCGCGCTGTCGGTGACCACCTTCACGACACCCGACGTGCCCTTGGCACCCTCACCGCCGGCGTCGCCCGGCCAGGTCTCCACGACACCGGCGGTCCAGGCGTCGCTCGCGACCGCGTCCAGGTAGTCGGTGAAGTTCTCGGTGGTGCCGGACTCGTCCGAACGGTGCACGGCGTTGATCCGGTCGCTCGGCAGGTCGGCGTCCGGGTTGGTCTCGGCGATCGCCGGGTCGTCCCAGGTCGTGATCGTGCCCGCGAAGATCCCTGCCAGCGCTGCGGGCGCGAGCTGCAGGTCGTCAACGCCCTCGACGTTGTAGATGATCGCGATCGGGGAGACGTAGTTCGGGACCTCGATCGGGTCGCCTCCACACGTCTCGGTCGCCGCCGAAAGCTCGCCCTCGTCGTCGGTGAGGTAGGCGTCCGAGCCGGCGAAGGCGTACCCGCCTGCGATGAAGTTCTCACGGCCGCCGCCCGAGCCGACCGGATCGTAGGTGACGTTGACGTCCGGGGCCAGCTCGCCGAACCCGACGATCCAGGCGTTCTGGGCCGACTCCTGAGAGGAGGCGCCTCCGACGGCCAGGTCACCAGAGAGGTCCTCGGCCACGTCGACGGAGCTGTCACCGTCGCCCTCGGCGTCGTCGCCACACGCCGAGAGCAGCAGGGCGAGGGCGGCGATGCCGGGGATCAGCGCCCGGCGGATGGAAGTGCGGTTCACTTCGTTCTCCTGATTCGCTATGTGGAGCATTACGACAGGAGTCTTGGGAAGGCAGGTGTATGGATCCGTGGGCGTCGGTGAACGCACGGTGAACTCGAACCGGCCACTCGACGCGGAAAACGTGACCGCGGGCACCCGTACCGCTCAGCGGACGGCGTAGCGCTCCGTTGCCCGGACCTCGGCGTTGCGGACGTGCACGACCAGCATCTCCCCCGCCTGCAGCCCGGGATTCTCGAGGCCGAGGGCGTCGAAGACGTCCGACAGGACCGGCCGGTGGCTGCACAGGACGGCTCCCTCGTCGCCCTCGACGAGCTTGTCCACGATCCGCCGCACGGCCTTGCGTGTGGCGTCCTCCTCGCTCAGTCGGCGGGTGATCTCGAGCGGCAGCCCGGTGGCCTCGGCGTACGGCGCCAGGCTGTCCAGGCAGCGGACGCTCGACGAGGTCACCAGACGAGTGACGGCGTACGCCGCGAGCAGGGGGACCACCGAGCCGGCCTGGTGTCGTCCCACCTTGATCAACGGCCGCAACCGGTCGTCGTCGCGCCAGATCCGCCGGGATCGCGCGGCGGCGTGACGGAACACGACCACCGCGTGGGTGCGGCGGCGCACCTTGCGAGCCTCCCGGAGCGTCTGCTTGTCCCTGTCGTAGCTGAGCCGGTCGAGCGCGTCCTCGGTTGCCACCCACCGCACCCCGTCGATCTCGGAGTTGGCTCGGTAGCCGCTCACGTCGTCGTCACCCACGCAGCGGCTCACCCAGTAGTGGACGGTCTTCGAGCGGGAACCGCTGATCGGGTACCGCTGCGAGGCCAGCGGAACCCCCAGCCTGACCCGCAGCCCGGTCTCCTCGGCCACCTCGCGTACGGCGGCGGCAGGAGCCGACTCGCCACGGTCGAGCTTCCCCTTGGGGAACGACCAGTCGTCGTACTTCGGGCGGTGGACCAGGAGCACTTCACGGCCTGGCCGGAAGACGACCGCGCCGCCGGCGAGCACGTCCGACGCCTGGGCCACGGCGCTAGTCTCACACCACGATGCCGATGACACGCAAGAGTCTTCTCACCTGGGGGGCGGTGGTCGTGGCTCTCGTCGTCGTGGCGGCCGGCGTGGTGGTCGGCATCAGGTGGTGGCGGGACTCCCACCGCACCGACCTCGAGCGGGCCGTCGCGATGGCACCGAGCGACGGGCAGCAGCTGTCGTGGACCGACTGGTCGGGCATCCGCGACGAGCTCGACCTCGACCTGGGCTCCGACCCGGACGAGACCGACATCGTCGAGCTGCTCGACCGCGGGTTCGAGGAGGACCTGACCCAGACCACGGCCCTCGTCGACTCCGCCGTGGTGATGCAGGACGTCTACGGCTTCTCCCCGGCGACCGTCGACTGGGAGCTGTTCAGCCAGTCGGAGGAGGGGGCGGTAGTGATGGTGCAGCTTCCCGAGTCCGCGGACTTCGACACGATCACCGACAAGCTCGAGAGCGCCGGGTACGCCGAACCCGACTCGGACACCGGCATCTGGGAGGGCGGCGTCGAGCTGCTCGCCGCGATCGGCGGGGTCACCCCCGAGCTTGCGCATCTGGTCGTCGACGAGGACCGTCGCCTGATCCTCGGCAGCGACGACAAGGCGTATCTCGAGAGCGCCGCGGCCGACGCCCGCGACGAGGACGGCCCGTCCGGCCTGGACGACGTCGTGACGGCGGTGGAGGAGCCGCTGTCCGCGGCCGTCTACACCGGCGACCACGCCTGCGCCAAGCTCGCGATGAGCCAGGCGGACCCGATCGACCAGGAGCAGGCAACGGAGCTGCTCCAACAGGCCGGCGACATCAACCCCGTCACCGCGCTCGCCATCGGCGTGCGGCCGGGTGGCGACGTACGCGTGGCGATGTCGTTCGAGTCCGACGACCAGGCACGGGACAACGCCGACTCACGGGCCCGGCTGGCCGACGGGCCGGCGCCGGGGAAGGGCGGCGACTTCTCCGACCTGTTCGCGCTCGGCGACGTGACGGCCGACGGCGAGGTGGTAACGATGGAGCTGGACCCGGTGGAGGGCGGCTACGCGTTCTCCGCCCTCAAGGACGGCCCGGTGCTGTTCGCAACCTGCTAGTGACCCACCAGTCACGCCTCGCGGCGCGGCTCCGGGGGCTCTGGGGGTGCGACGTCGACGCCCAGGATGCGGTCGATCTCGTCCTGGGAGAGGTGGTCGTCGGACTCACTGGCGGCGATGATCAGATTGGTCGTCAACTCGACCTCGCCGAGCAGGTCGGCGTCCTCGAGGGTGACATCGAACTGGTCGTACATGTTCGGCCCCCCTCCGACGCGACGTGGCTTTCCGGTTGATCGTTCCCATCCAGACTACGGGCAAACCATGAATTTCCCTGTGGTCATTTCGGGCTATCCGGTATCCCCACAACGGACCCCAAAACCGCCGGAACCCCGCCCTCTCGGGCGGGGTTCCGGGTGATGGAAGACTCGTGTCTCCTCTGGAATCAGAGGGCGCGGACGTTCTCCGCCTGCGGGCCCTTCGGGCCCTGCGTGACGTCGAACTCGACCTTCTGGTTTTCGTCCAGGGACTTGTAGCCCTGGCTCTGGATGGCCGAGTAGTGCACGAAGACGTCGTCGCCGCCGTCCTCCTGTGCAATGAAGCCGAAGCCCTTCTCAGCGTTGAACCACTTCACGGTGCCTTGAGCCATGTGCTCGATACTCCTGTTTTCGGAACGAGAACCGCCACCTCGGCGGCCCGCACGCGAGGCGGTGAAACGTCGCTCCGACCCGTGATTGGTTACACCACAAACCAGGAACGCCGTTGGATCTCAAACTCCGTCGGCGTCATACCTTGGAACTTGGCCCCTCGTGCTGACAAGACAGTACCAAGACAACGGCCGAGTGGAACCTTCGCGGCCCCCCGAGTTCGTGCGTGTGCAACAGAAGTGCGTCGCTGGCCCCGAAATTTTGGGGATTGAGACGCGGCGCGCCTGAGCGTGATTCCGAGTGCTGGTCGGGAATATCGGGGCGCGATGGTTGCCGCCCCCCGCTCCCCCCGTCGACTAGTGCTGTTGGCCCTAGCACTGGTCGTATCAACCGTCGTCGCCCTCGTGCTCGCCCCTTCTGACAACTCCCCGAAGGCCCCCATCCGTGCCACCCCTGCCGCCATCGATACCGAGCGAGCCGAGACGGCGCCGGCGGAGGCTCGAACCATGCACCTGCTGCGGGCGGCGGTCACCTCCCAGCGCGCTGCCCGCGTGCATCTCGTGGTCCGGGTTTTCAGCGGCCACCGGGTGATCCGCACCGTTCGGCAGCCGCTCCGGGTCGCAGGAGGCGGACGCGTCACCTGGGCTCGGGTGGCGATCCGTACCCACAGCCTGGCGCCGAGGATGACCGTCCGCCTCTCGAGGTCCGACCGGCGCACCGACGGGGTCCGGATGCACCGGGTCCGGTGGATCCACCGTCCTGCAGCCGGCCGGTTGAGCAACGGCTGCCGGTATGGCCAGCGCGGCATCCCGGGGTGTGGGGCGTTCCTCGGTCAGACGTACGGCGCCAACGCCGACCCGGCGCCGTTCGAGAAGCGCTACGGCCGCAGGCTGGGCATCCACCGCTCCTACTTCCGTGCCGACCAGGTCTCCTGGGCGGTCGACGTGGCCCGCGACGACCTGGCGCACGGGCGGCTGCCGTGGGTGAGCTTCAAGCTTCCGACGTCGTGGGAGGAGGCGGCCGAGGGTGCCGCCGACACCTGGGCCGTCAGCTTGGTCAAGCAGTTCGCACGGCTGGACGGCCCGGTGTGGCTGGCGTTCCACCACGAACCCGAGTACGACGGCGACATCACGGCGTGGCGCAAGATGCAGGAAAGACTGGCACCGATCGTCCGCAGCCAGGACAACCTCGCCTTCACCGTCATCGTGACCGGCTACCACCAGTTCTACGGCGAGGAGCAGTTCCGCCTCGACAACATGTGGCCGCGCGGGATCAAGGTCGACGTGGCCGGCTTCGACATCTACAACCAGCTGGGTGTCGTCAAGGACGGCAAGGAGAACACCACGGGCACCAACCTCAAGGCCTGGTACTTCTCCAAGATCAAGCGCTGGGCCGAAAAGGAAGGCGTGGCGTGGGGACTGGCCGAGACCGGCTTCACCCACAAGGCCGCGAGGGTCGACCGGCACTGGATCCGACGTACCCACCGACAGCTCGAGGACGCCGGCGGGGTCGCCTTCGCCTACTTCAACACCACCCTGAACAGCATCGCGCCGTGGGACCTGTCCACCAAGGTCAAACGGGCCGGGTGGCGGGAAGCGCAGACCAGCGGGCCGCTCCTCCCCCGCTGAGCAATTCCGGGGTTCTCCCGACTAGAGTCCTGATTCCCCCGGGCCCTTAGCTCAATTGGCAGAGCTCCGGACTTTTAATCCGTTGGTTGTGGGTTCGAGTCCCACAGGGCCTACGACGTACCGACCCCCGGCTCGGGAGGGCTCATTGATCAGCTCGAAACCGGCTGCGCTCGTCACCGGCGCGGCCAGCGGCATCGGCAGGGGCGTGGCCCAGCACCTCGCTGGTCTCGGTCACGCCGTGGCCGTCCTCGACGTCGACGCGGCTGGAGCGCGCACGGTCGCGGACGCCATCACCGATGCAGGTGGCACGGCCAGCTCGGTGGTGGCCGACGTGGCGGACGAGCAACAGGTCGGGGCCGCGGTGGAGCAGGCGGCCCAGGCGCACGGCCCCGTCGGGATCCTCGTCAACAACGCCGGCTTCGCCCGGGACGCCGACCTCGTCGAGATGTCCACCGACGACTGGGACGCGGTGATCGCGACGCACCTGCGTGGCACCTTCCTGCTCAGCCGGCAGGTCCTTCCGGCCATGCGCGAGGCCGGCTGGGGTCGGATCGTGAACATGTCCAGCATCTCGGCGCTGGCCCACGCCGGTCGGCCCAACTACGTCGCCGCCAAAGCCGGCATCGAGGCGCTGACCAAGGCGCTGGCGCACGAGGTCGCGGGCGAGGGCATCACCGTCAACGCCATCGGGCCGGGGGTGGTCGTCACCGGGATGACGGCGGCCGGCGCCCGCCGCCGTGGCCGCACCCTCGAGGAACACGTCGAGGCACTGCGTCTGACCGTGCCGGTCGGGAGGGTGGGCACGCCGCACGACATCGCCCGCGCCGTCGCGTTCTTCACCGACGAGGAAGCCGACTTCGTCACCGGGCAGGTGCTGTACGTCAGCGGCGGACCGCACGGCTGAGCCGTCAGCGACTCCACCTCCCGTACGCCGAACCTGAAAAGGAGTCGGTGTATCAGCGAGGCCCTTCGTCGATCCTCTCCATCGACAACTGCCCGGAGAAGGAGCGGAGAGCAAGCGATGGAGCATGGGGATGACGTGGTACGGCGGGTTCGACAACCTCGTCGGCGACCAACACCCGAACACCTGAACGGCCCGGCAGCGGGCATGTTCTGCGTCCACGACGAGTTCTCACAAAGCACCTTCGCCCATGGTTCGCTCGGACTATCGTCACGGTCACGTGACGAAGCCGGGCTACCCCATGGGGCAGCAGGCAGCCAGGCACCCAGAAGTACTTCGTCCGCTCTCACAGGGGCGGACGCTCGCCGTTGGATCTCCGGCCGACGGAAGGGGTGAGAACGTGGCAGACGTGCATGTTGGTGCGCGCACGGCGGCCGTCCAGCCGCCCGACCTGCCTGAGCGAGCACCCCTGGCGGCCGAGGACCAGATCAGGCTCCGACCCGGTCGCCGCGCCACAGTTCGAGCCGAGCCGGTCGTCAGTGTTCCGCGGGCCGCGGGTCTGCGGCGGCCTCGGCTGATGTCGGCGTTCGAGCGCGTCCTCGATGCGAGGATCTGTGCGGTCGTGGCACCCGCGGGGGCGGGCAAGACCACGGCCCTCGCCCAATGGGCGCAGCAGACGCCGGTGGACGTCGCTTGGTTCCGGGTGGGCCCCGGACTCCGTCGACCCGGAGCTCGCCCTGCTGGAGGGCCTCGCGGCGGCTGCCCATTCCGCCGATCCCCAACACGCCCGGGCAACCGACTGGGACGCCCTCGTGGAGGTGTGCGTCCGGCGTGACTCCCCTCTGGTCGTCGTGGTCGACGACTTCCACCAGCTCACCTCCATGGGTGTCGGACGCCTGCTCGAGCGGCTGCTGCTGGCGACGGACGAGCGCCTGCACCTCGTGGTCAGCAGCCGGACGCCGCCCGCGGTCAACATGGCTCGGACCGAGGTCGCCAGTGAGGTCGTGGGTCCGGCGGACCTGAGGTTCCGGACCAGCGAGACGCTCGACCTGTTCCGAGACTGCTACGACCTTCCCCTCAGCGACCCCGACGCCCGGATCCTCACCCGACGCACGGGCGGATGGGCCGCCGCCCTCCACCTGTTCCACCACACCGTCGCCGGCCGCGCCCCCGAGGTGCGACACCGCTCGGTGCGCGTGCTCGGGCGTCGCGACGACTACGCACGCGAGTACCTCGCCCAGACCTTCCTTGGCGGGCTCGACGCCGACGAGCTCAGCTTCCTGCGGAGCACCGCGACGCTCGAGACGCTGACCGGCGACCTCTGCGACAGCCTTCTCGGGATCAGCAACAGCCAGGACCGGCTCATCGACCTCAGTCGTCGCGGCGTCGTCGTACCCGCCGAGACCGGGGTCGGTTTCCGCACGCCGGAGGTGTTGCGCACGCATCTGCTCGCCGCGATGCGGGAGGACCTCGGTGACGAGATGACCGACGACCGGCTCCGCGCGACGGCTGCTCTCCTCGCCCGCGAGGACGGTGCCAACGCTGCGTCCGCGGTGCGGACCTATGTCGCCGGCCGGGACTGGCCGGCCGCCCTCGCCGTGTTCGCCGAACGGTGGGGATCGGTGATCGGCGATCCCGACCTGGACTGGATAGACGCCATCCCCGGAGACATCGCGGGTCGCGAGGCGCGGGTCGCCCGCGCCGTGCGGGCACTACGCGACGGCTCCTTGGAGGCCGCTGCATCATTGGCCGAGGTCGAGGAGACCGCGGCGACCGACCCGGTCTCGGAGTCCGCCAGAGCCATCGCCCGCTTCTGCCGCATGTGGACGGTCGGCGACCTCCAGCCGGACGAGCACTGGAGCGACTATCTCCGGGCCGCGCTGCGGCGCCCCAACCCCGATCGACGGACCGGGCTGCCGTCGGCACACGCAGACGTCCTGCGGGCCTTCGAGCTCACGATCGCAGGGTCGTGGTCGGACGCTCGACGGGTGCTGCGCGGCTGCCCCGAACGAATCGACGGCGACCCGGCCACCAGCTGCGCGGTCGACCTGCTGGCCGCCGTTCTCGAGCCGGCCGATCCCGAGCGCGCCGACGCGATCGCGGCCCGCGCCGAGGACCTCGGGCTGCCCTGGTTCGCGCGGATCGCCAACGGGCTCGCCTGCGCGGGCCGCGGCGAGACCGACGCGCTGGCCGCGGGCGTCAGCGCGGCCGAGGACCGGGGAGATCGCTGGGGCGCCCTGCTTCTCGCCGGGACCGCCGCCGTGATCCAGCTCCGTGCGGGCGTCCCGGCGACGCGTGCCTTCGAGGATCTGGTACGCCGGTGCCGGGACCTGGACGCTCCTGCACTGGAGGCGTGGGCGCGCTGCGGAGCGGCCCTCTCCTCGGCAGCGAGGCACCTCCCCGACTCCTCCCGCGACGCGGAATCGGCCATGGGCTTCGCGCACAGCGCCCAGGTTCCCGGTGCGCTTGCCGTGGCTCAGGCCGCGACCGCCATCGGCACGTCGGACCAGGAGATGCGACGCCTCGCCCAGGAGGAGGCGACCCGGATCGGACTCGATGTCCGGCCGTGGGAGTGGTTCGACCCCGCCGAGCCGGAGAGCCCCGGGCCGGTAACCGTGGTCGACCGGGCGCCTCCCCTGGAGGTGCGCTGCTTCGGGGGCTTCGAGCTGTTCGTCGGCGGCACCGCGCCGTCCCTGGCCCGGGTCCGCCCGCGCGCACGGGCTCTCCTCCGGCTGCTTGCGCTTGTACCCCGGGCACCCGGTGCACCGGGAAGTGATCGTGGAGGCGATGTGGCCGCAGCTCGACGTCTCGGCCGCCACCCACAACCTGCACGTGTGCATCTCCGGCCTGCGTTCTGCGCTGGAGCCGGGCGTCTCCCGCGGGGCAAGCCGGCTGATCGTCCGCGACGGGGAGCGCTACCGCCTGGCGCTGCCGGAAGGCGCGATCTCCGACCTACGGACCTTCGACGCCCGGACGGCGGCGGCCGACCAGGCCCGGAACGCCGGCGAGGCCGACGTAGCGATTGCCGATCTGGAGGTCGCCCTGGGGCTCTACACCGGCGATGTGCTCCCCGAGGACGGACCCACGGAGTGGGTGCTGGCGCACCGGGAGCACTACAAGGTGCGGGCCGCAGAGGCGGCCGCGATGCTCGGCCGGCTCCACCTCGAGCACGGACGTCCCGAACAGGCGGCCGCGGCGGCCCGGCGCAGCATCGACGTCGATCCGTGCCGCGACGCTTCCTGGCGCCTCCTGGTCGCGGCGCACGAGGCGGCCGGCGATCTCGCGGCCTCCGAAGAGGCCCGCCGGTCGTACGGCGAGGTGCTCGCCTCGCTGGGCCTGGCCTCGAGCGCGGCGACCGCGATCAGGTCGCAGCGCTGATCCGACGGCTATCGCTCGACGGGGCTGGTCAGTTTCGAGAGCGGGCGTACGGGTGGCCGTCCGGGCATCTCGCGTTGCCCGTTGAGTCACTGCTGAGTGGTCTGTTAGGGCCGTCCGGTTCAGTCGTCCTGACCGCGGGCTGGCGCGGTCACAAGTCTCCGGGAGGGAACATGACGAGTTCCATGCAGAGGGTGGGCGTCTTCGTGGACGCCTGGGACCCGATCCTCAAGGCCGGCGTGGTCAGCCACCTCCGACCCCGGCCCGAGGTCCGGCTGCTGACCGACCTCGAAGCCGAGGACGCCGAGGTGACCGTGGTGGTCGTCGACGCGGTCGATGACCGGACCATGCAGCTGCTCAAGCGGCTGCAGCGCTCGTCGGACGCCCGGCTGGTGCTCGTCGCCGGGGGTCTCGACGACTCCGATGTCGTGGTCGCCGCCGAGGCGGGCGTGGTCGGACTCCTCCGGCGCCACGAGGCCACCGCGGACCGCCTCGTCACCGCGATCCGCTGCGCCGCATGCGACGAGGGAACGGTGCCGTCCGACCTGCTGGGCCAGCTGCTGGGGCAGGTCGGTGCCCTCCAGCGCGGCTTCCTCGGCCCCCGCGGGCTCACGTTCAACGGCCTCGCGACCCGGGAGATAGAGGTGTTGCGCCTGGTCGCCGACGGCTGCGACACCCACGAGATCGCCGACAAGCTCGCCTACTCCGAGCGGACCGTCAAGAACGTCCTCCACGACGTCACCACCCGGCTGCAGCTGCGCAACCGCTCGCACGCCGTCGCGTACGCGCTGCGCCAAGGCCTGATCTGAGGCTTGACCACGTGCCCGATCGGCAGTCCCAGGGTGCCCTTTCGGTTGTCCGGGAACTGCTGCTGGCGCGGGCCTTCGGTCGGCAGCGTGGGAGGTGCCCTCGACCCGGCTGGATGAGGAGGGGCTGACCCATGATCGCCCAGGTCGATGACGCGCTGCACGAGATCGTGACCGGTGAGGCGCTGAGCGGAGCCGACCTCGAGGTCGTCTTCGACGCACCCACGAAGGACTGGGCGGCCCGCCGCAACGCGCCAACGGTGAACCTCTACCTCTACGACATCCGCGAGGACACGCGCCGGCGCCCGGCGGGCTACCTCGAGCAGCGCGACCCCGACAGCGGCGCGGTGGTGCTGCGGCGGCCCGCGCCGCGCTTCTTCAAGCTGTCCTACCTGGTGACCGCGTGGACCCAGCGGCCCGAGGACGAGCACCGGCTGCTCGACAACCTGCTGCGCACGTTCCTGATGTACGACGCCCTGCCCGGCCACCTCGTGGTCGGCCAGCTGGCCGAGCCGGGCGAGCAGGTCAAGATCACCATCGGCCTGCCTCCGCCGGAGGACCGGGCCTTCGCGGACGTCTGGTCGGCGCTCGGCGGCGAGCTGAAGCCGTCGCTGGACCTGGTGGTGTTCGCCCCGATGTGGACCGGTCGGGAGTACCCGGCCGGGCCGCCCGTCGAGGACGGCCTCACCATCGACGCCTCCGACCTCGTCGACGGCGGCGGCGACGTCGGGCGGAAGCGGCACGTGCCGCCACCGGAGAAGAGTGCCGAGCCGGTGCCGACCGCCGCACCGCGGAAGCGCCGTCGGAAGTCGTCATGACGACCCGCAGCCTTGCCCACGTCCTCGGTCGGCTGGGCGTGATCGAGGACCGGATCCGGCTGCTGGTCGCCACCCGCCGGACCACGGACCCGGCGCCGGACGACCCGTTCCGGGGCCTCTACCTCAGCGACGAGGCTGTGGACCGGCTGCTGGCGACGCCGCGGCAGCACGTCGACTGGCCGCAGACCGCGGCCCGCCTGGAGGCACTTGAGCTGGCGGCCGACGATGCGGAGGAGACCGGCGCGGTCCTGCGGCTGCGCGACCTCGCGGCCACGTTCGGGCTCGACGAGGTCGACGTGGACCTGCTGCTGATCGGCATCGCCGCCGACGTCGATCCGCGGTTCGAGGCGTTCTTCGGCTACCTCAACGACGACGTCAGCCGGCGCCGGCCGTCGGCCGCCGTCGCGCTCGAGCTGGCCGGCGTGGCGCTGACGTCCGCGGCCGGTTACGCCCATCTGATCCACGGGCCCCTCGTCACGGGTGGACTGGTGGAGGTGGAGGACCGCGAGCGACCGTTCCCGGGGCGGGCGGTGCGGGTGCCCGACCGGGTCGTCTCGTTCCTGCTGGGCGACGATGCGCCGGATCCCGCGCTGACCCCCGTGACGGCGGCGGTCCCCGACATCCCGTGGGGAGACCCGTCCCCGCTCGCGACGGCCCTGGGGGACGGGGTGACCCTCGCCTACCTGCGCGAGCCGGCAACCGGCTCCGGCCGGGTGCTGGCCGTCGAGGCACTGCGGCTCACGGGGCATCGGCCGCTGGTGATCGACCTCGACCGACTGCTCCGCCAGCCCGACCCGGTCCGGTTGGCGCGGCTCGCCGTACGCGAGGCCCGGCTCGCCGGCGCCGGGATCGTGGCCGGGCCGGTCTCGGCGGCCAAGGAGCGCCCCGACCTGCTGCAGGAGCTGGTCGCCGACCCGCGGCCGCTGCTGCTCGTCGGCGAGGTGTCGTGGGACCCGCTGTGGACGACGGCCCCGCCTCTCTTCGTGCCGGTGCCGCCGAGCACGCAGCAGGAGAGGCGGGCGGTCTGGCGGTTCGCGCTCTCCGGGACCGTCGCCGAACCCGAGGCCCTCGACTCGACCGCGCAGTTCCGGCTCCGGCCGGAGGACGTTGCGCGCGCCGCGGAGTCCGCACGGGTGCAGGCGATGCTGCAGGCCGACCGTCGGGTCGGAGCCCACCACCTGCGTCTCGGCGCCCGCTCGGAGAACGGGTCCGCGCTCGAACGCCTGGCCCGGCGCATCGATCCGGCCGTCGGCTGGGCGGACCTCGTGCTGCCACCCGCGGTCCTCACCGCGCTGCAGGAGGTCGCGCTACGGGCCCGACACCGCGAACAGGTGCTCGGCGACTGGGGGATGCGGCCCGGCGGCGGCCGTGGCGTCGGTGTCGCCGCGCTGTTCGCGGGCGACTCGGGCACCGGCAAGACGATGTCGGCCGAGGTCATCGCACACGACCTCGACCTGGAGCTGTACGTCGTCGACCTGGCCACCGTGGTCGACAAGTACGTCGGCGAGACCGAGAAGAACCTGGAGCGCATCTTCACGGCGGCCGCCGGCGTCAACGCCGTCCTTCTCTTCGACGAGGCGGACGCCGTCTTCGGCAAGCGCTCGGAGGTCCGGGACGCGCACGACCGCTACGCCAATGTCGAGAGTGCCTACCTCCTGCAGCGGATGGAGTCGTTCGACGGGCTGGCGATCCTGGCGACCAACCTGCGGGCCAACATCGACGACGCCTTCACCCGACGGCTGGACGTGATGGTCGACTTCCCCCTCCCGGACGCCACCCACCGGCGAGCGCTCTGGGACCGTTGCCTCGGTACGAAGGTGCAACGCTCCCCCGACGTCGACCTTCCCTTCCTCGCCGACTCGTTCGAGCTCGCCGGCGGATCGATCCGCTCGGCCGCCGTCACCGCCGCCTACCTCGCCGCCGCGGACGCCGGGGTGATCGGCATGCGGCACCTGGTCACCGCCGTACAGCGGGAGTACCGCAAGCTCGGCCGGCTCTGCCTGGAGTCGGAGTTCGGCGTGTACTGGCGACTGCTGCAGGAGCCTGCGTGACTGCGGTAGGTGCGGCCCGTTGCCCGATCGGGCAGACGGGGGTGCCCTTCGGTGGTGCTCGCTGATCTGGTCGCGATCGGTCGGCGGTGCGACCTTGGACAGACGTCCGACAGCCACCCGGAGGTCGCTATGCGTCACCACGACCATGACCACGACCACGACGAGTCCGAGGCGGAGACCGCCGCGCACACCCGCACCGAGGGCCTGGACCCGTTTGCGATGAAGGCGGTCGCCGCGGGACGGCCCGACGTCCTCGGCCACTCGGGGATGCTCGGACTCCAGCGTGCGGCCGGCAACAGCGCGGCAGCGGGGGCCGTGGAGGAGGAACGCTCGCCGGTGCACGACGTGGTCTCCGGCGGTGGCGCGCCGCTGGACGACGGGGTCCGTGCCGACATGGAGGCGCGGATGGGGCAGGACTTCGGCGACGTACGCGTCCACACCGGCGACACCGCGGACGCCTCCGCACGCTCGGTGAGCGCCCACGCCTACACCGTCGGCTCCAACATCGTCTTCCAGCGCGGGAGCTACGACCCCGGGTCGTCGTCCGGCCAGAAGCTCCTCGCCCACGAGCTCACCCACGTCGTGCAGCAGCGCACCGGCCCGGTCGACGGTACGCCGGCCGCGGGAGGCGTGTCGGTCAGCGATCCATCCGACCGGTTCGAGGTCGAGGCCGCGACCAACGCCGAGAAGGTGATGAGCCAGCCCACGCCGATGGCGCCGGTCCAGGCCGCGCACGACCCGTCGATGCCGTCCGTCCAGCGCGAGGGGGAGGAAGAGGAGGAAGAGGCCCAGGCGTCCCACGACTCCTCACTCGGCCCTGTCCAGCGCCAAGAAGAAGAGGAAGAGGAGCCGGCCTGACCTCCCGGGGTCTGACCCGGTGAACCGAGATGTCCGTTGCTCGGGAGCATGCCGCGGACCCGGTCGGCGAGCGCCTCGTCGAGGGACGTCGGAGGGCCCAGAGGCCGTCTCGGCCCGGCGGCGCGGCGGCAGTGTTCGCGTTGCAACGGTTCGCGGGCAACTCGGCGGTGAGCGCCCTGATGGCCGGCAAGTTCAGGACGTCGGGCGATGACGTTGCCGACATCGACAAGGCCCTGCGCGAGGTCCGCGGTGACGAACCGGACCTGCGCGATCGTCGAGAAGGGGCTGAAGGCGACCAAGGCTGCCGGTGTCCCGGTCGATCTCGAGGGAGAGGCCAACAAGCCACCGGCCACCGCGCTCGCGGTGACCAAGACCGGCTTCGGGCCTTCGGCGGTGGCGCCGAAGAAGCCGGTGCCGCCGACCAAGCCGACCAAGCCCGTCTCGCCGCTCGGCAAGGCCGGGGCGAAGGCGCCCAAGCCGGCCGGACCGGCGAAGCCGCCGGCGGCCAAGGCGCCCGGCGCCGGTGCTGGCGGTGGTGGCGGCGGTGGCGCGGCGGCGTCGATGGCCCCCGCCCCGCTGGCGGCTGAGAAGCTGCTCGAGCCGCCCGTCGCGCCGGCCGGGGTGACACCCGGTGAGGACCCTGCTTTCAAGCAGGTGAAGGGCAACGTCACGGGCTTCGCGAAGGCCAAGAAGGCCCACCCGACCGCTGCGTCGAAGGCGCAGGAGGCGCAGGGCGCCGCGCTCCCACCGACCGACGACGTGGCCGGCCAGGCCAAGGCCGCGAAGGCCGACACGATGGACGCCCAGCAGGCGGGCACCTTCGACAAGCAGGCGTTCATCGCCGCAGTGAAGACCGCCATCGAGGCCAAGTCGCCGAAGTCGCTCGAGGAGGCTGACGAGTACAAGGAGTCCGGGAAGGCGGGCGAGGTCAAGGGCGAGGTCAAGGGGATGGTCACCCAGGGGAAGGAGGGTTCGGCCAAGGACATCGAGACCGCGACGGAGGCACCCCCCGACCAGTCCAAGGCGGTGCCCAAGGAGGTCACGCCGCTGCAGCAGGAGGACCCCGGGAAGGCGGTGCCGATCCCGGCAGCCGGGGCCGCGCCCAAGCCCGCCCCGGCCGAGCAGGTCAACCTCGAAGCCGGCAAGCACGAGGCCAACCAGGAGATGGCCGACGCCCAGGTCACCGACGCGCAGCTGGCGAAGTCCGGCGAGCCGGAGTTCCAGGGCGCCCTCAAGGACAAGCAGCAGGCCGCCGAGCACGCCGACAAGGCGCCTGGCGAGTACCGCCAGCAGGAGAAGGAGACCATCGCCCAGGGCAAGGAGGAGGCCGCCGCCGAGACCACGGCCGGGGTCACCGGCATGCAGGGCGCCAAGGGTGCCGCCTTGGCGAAGCTGGTGGCCGCCAAGGGCAAGACCAAGTCGAAGGACGAGGCGAAGCGCGCCGAGGTCACTGCCAAGATCCAGGAGATCTTCACCGCCACCGAGGCGGACGTGAAGAAGATCCTCGACGGCATCGACCCCAAGGTGGAGGCGTCGTTCGAGCAGGGAGAGGCGGCGGCGCGCGCCAAGTTCGAGACCTACGTCGCCGCGAAGATGTCGGCGTACAAGAAGGACCGGTACGGCGGCTGGCTCGGCGGGCTGCGCTGGGCCAAGGACAAGCTCTTCGGCATGCCGGACAAGGTCAACGAGTTCTACGAGGCGGGCCGGGAGCTCTACCTCAAGGAGATGGACGGGGTCATCTCACGGGTCGCCGACATCGTGGGCGGAGACCTCACCGCCGCCAAGCAGCGGATCGCCAAGGGCCGCAACGACATCGCAGCGTACGTCAAGACCCTCTCCCCCGACCTGCAGAAGGTGGGATCCGAGGCCGCCAAGGAGATCGGGGAGAAGTTCGAAGAGCTCGAGTCCGACGTCAACGACAAGCAGAACGAGCTGGTGGAGACCCTGGCGTCGAAGTACGTCGAGGCGCGCAAGGGCCTCGACGAGCGGATCGAGGCCCTCCAGGCGGAGAACAAGGGTCTGGTCGACAAGGCGATCGGTGCCATCAAGGCGGTCATCAACACCATCCGCGAGCTGGCCTCGATGCTGAAGAACGTGCTCGTGCGCGCGGCCAGCGCGATCGGCGACATCATCAGCGACCCTGTCGGCTTCCTCGGCAACCTGATCTCGGGCATCAAGGGCGGCATCAACAAGTTCTTCGAGAACATCGGCGCGCACCTCAAGAAGGGCCTGATGGGCTGGCTCTTCGGACAGCTGGCCAACGCCGGCATCGAGCTTCCCGAGACCTTCGACCTCAAGGGCATCATCAAGCTGCTGGCGTCGATCTTCGGCCTCACCTGGGCCAACATCCGCAACCGGATCGTCAAGCAGATCGGCGCGAAGGCGATGGACGCGGTCGAGGCGGGCGTCGACATCTTCCAGAAGCTCAAGGCACAGGGAGTGGCCGGTCTCTGGGACATGCTGGTCGAGAAGCTCGGCAACATCAAAGACATGATCATGGAGCAGGTCGAGGACTTCGTCCTCACCAAGATCATCACCGCCGGCATCACCTGGCTGATCAGCCTGCTCAACCCCGCCGCCGCCTTCATCAAGGCCTGCAAGCTGATCTACGACGTCGTGATGTTCTTCGTCACCAACGCCTCGCGAATCATCAAGTTCGTCAACACCGTCATCGACGGCATCGTCGACATCGCCAAGGGCAACGTCTCCGCCGTGGTCGCCAAGATCGAGGACGCGCTCTCTCAGATGGTGCCGATCCTGATCGGCTTCATCGCCAGCGTCCTCGGCATCGGCGGCATCGGCGAGAAGATCCGCTCGATCGTCGCGAAGCTCCAGAAGCCGGTCAACAAGGCCCTCGACTTCGTGATCAGGACCGGGCTCAAGCTCGCCGGCCCGATCATCCGTGGGCTCAAGGGGATCGGCGCGAAGGCGAAGGCGAAGATCGCCTCGGGCAAGGCGTACGTGAAGGGCAAGGTCGAGGCGGGCAAGGCGTGCGTGAAGGGGAAGGTCGAGGCAGGGGCCGCGCGACTTCGCGGTTGGGCCTCGCTCATCCCCGGCGTGGCCGGCTTCCGCGGCGGCGGGGAGTCGCACAAGGTCTGGATCGAGAAGACCGGCGCTCGCAAGATCATGGTGGCGAGCTCACCCACCGAGGCCGGCGTGCTCCTAGAGCACTACGCCGCCCAGGTGTCCGAGTTCCCGCAGGCCAACGCGAGACAGACCGCGGAGCGGGGGCGGCTCCTCGGCCTGGTCGGGACTGCGCGGAACCAGCTGAGCACGCTGAAGGACGACGTCGTGATGCCCTACGACGAGCGCGACGCGTGGAACCGCAAGAACAGCATCGCCAAGAAGCAGACGGCCTTCCGCGACAGTCTCAGGACGCTCTTCGATGCGGTTCACCAGCACCGGATGACACTGGCCGGCCAGGTGCCCGGCTACACCACGCCGGGGGCCAAGACGTCGAGAGGGAGCGTGCGGTGCGTGGCGACGTTCCTGGTGGCGTGCCGCACCGGCGAGCAGCCGTATCCGAGCAGCGGTGGGCGGCCGGTCGGGACCGACCCCGATACCCGCCAGACCACTGGGCACAACCCGCGAGACGCGCATCCGACCGGCCGGGGTGACAGCCGGAGCTCCGGCCAGATCGGTGGCTTCGTCATTGACGCGCCAGCCCCGGAGGTGCACGGCCCCGCGGGGCCCGACGGCGCACTACCGATGGTCGAGACACCGCTCGAGATCGTCACCCGGGCCACGGGGGACGCAGCACCGGACACCCACGCCGAGGCGCGGGTCCTCACCCAGATCTCGTCGTTCATCGCCCGGGACCCGTCGTGGGCCGCTCGGGTGCGCACGATCCAGATCGACGTCTCGCACAGCCCCTGCCCCAGCTGCACGGGTCAGCTCCTGCGGCTGCATGAGCTCCTGAACAACGACAGACTGCGCCTCAGCGTCGTGCAGTGGAGTGAGTTCTACGGCACCAGTCCGTACCCCACCACGGCGCAGTCGATCGGATCCCTACGTCGCAGCTACCGCACGATGGGTCCGGTCTCCTGACCATGGAACCGACCAGGTCGGTGGGCCGGTGCCCTGGAGTCCGGCGTCATTGGTCAGGACGTCGAACCTCCGACGCCGTGGCCGACCTGCTGGAGGTGCAGAGGCGCCTGTTCGTGGCACCCCCAACGAAAGAGGAGTTCGAGGCGTATACCGCGTGGAGTCGCGCCCACGAACGACTGAGGCCGGCACGAACGCACACGTGCGCCGTTGTGAACGTCAGCTTGGGGGCTCCGGGATCGCCGGCAGGTACTGCACCTGCACCGGTACGACGCTGCCGCCGGACACGATCGCGAAGTCGACCGTGACGTGCGTGGTGATGTCGTCGCCGGGCGGAGGGTCCAGCGCGGGCAGGTCGAGGGTCCAGCCCGGGCCGGCCTCGACGCGCTCCCCGGCCAGCACCTCGGACGCCTCGCCGGCGGGCTCGTAGTAGCCCTTCCAGTGGTACGCCCGCAGCGCCACGGTCGTCAGGTCGAGCTCCAGCGAGTCGGTGCCGCGGTGGACGAGCCGGGGTGGGGAGCCGGGCTCCAGCGCCACGGCCGCACGTGGGGATCCGATCATCTCGTCGAGCAGGTGCCGCGCGCGGTCGACGAGGGGACCGAGCGGTCCGTCCGCGTCGACGCCGGTCACCACGAGCGGGTCGCGGTCCGGCAGCTCGAGGGTCTCGGTGGTCGGCCCCGGCGGTGGCGGGCCGGGCACCTCGCCGCCGAGCCCGGCGATCAGGGCCCGCACATCGTCGCTCTCCGAAGCGGCCAGCTCACCCCCGAACCACCCCACCGCCGACGCGATGCTGCGCCACCCGGTGAACCGGCCGTCGTCGAACAGCTCGACGTACTCCGCGGTCGCGGGCGACGTGCTCCCGTCGTTGCGGTAGAACCTCAACATCAGCGCGCCTCCGCTCGCCAGGTCCCGCCCAGGGCACGGCCCGTGATCGCGACGAACTCTGCCACGTGGCGCGGCTGCGCGCCGTGGTCGTGGACGTCGGCCGCCCGGCCCGGGTCGCCCATGACGGACCCGCTCGAATAGGTCAGGACCTGGATCGTCTCGTACTTGTCGATCGTGTCGCGAAGGGACGTCTCGAGATCCCGGGCCAGGTTGCCGGTCGTGGTCGCCGCGGCGCGAGCCGGATGCGGCGGCGGCCCGACCAGGGCCGGGAGCGCCGGCATCGCGACGGTGGGCAGTGCGGCGTACGCCGCCACCACCCGTTGCGACCACGCCCCCATCGACATCCCGGCGACTGCGGCCCGCGCGTTGACGTCGTTGCGTGCGGCGATCGCGGTCTGCAGCGCGGCCGCCACGGTCGCGGGCGTCTGGCCGGGCGGCGCGGCCGTCTGCCCGACCGGCGGCTCGTGGCCGGTGACCCGCACGAAGTCCCCCGGGTGCAGCTGGTACTCGTCCTGGAGCCCGACCAGGTGGCCGTACTCGTGCGGGACCGTGGACGCGGCGTTCGGGTCGGCCACGAACCAGCGGCCGGCGTTCGCCCGTCCGGTCCCTGCGACGACCGCGATGGTCATCGCCTCGGGGCCGGTCCCGCGCACCATCTCGAAGTCGATCGGGAGCGCCTTGCGGGTGGGCGCGTCTCGGACGGCCTGGTACTTGTTCCACACCGCGGGCACGTGCCCGAACCACGCGGCCGGCGGCGCCAGGCCGGTGAAGTTGACCTTCACGGTGATCAACACCCGGGAGTCGGTGATCTGGAACGAGTAGCGCGAGGTCAGGCCGTAGCGGGCACCGCCGACCTCCTCGCCCCACCGCCGCTCGACGAACCCCACCGTGGATCCGGGGGACGCCGCGTCGACCGCGGTCCAGGTGGCGACATCGGCCACTCCGGTCGCAGGGAGCGGCGGCACCCGGCCGCTCTGGAAGGCCTGCAGCGCGGTGGTCGTCTTCGGCCCGAACGTCCCGTCCACCTTCAGCGCCGGGGACGCGCCCGCGGTGTTGAGCTTCTGCTGGAGCTCCCGCACCGAGTTGCCGCTGGTGATGCCTCCGGCGCCGACGACCGGGTGCAGCGACGTGCCGGCGTTCTGTACGCCGCGCGCGTCCGCGGTGCCGCTGTCCGTGTGTTGCTCGACGGGGGTCGCGCTGGCACCTTCGAGCGCCACGAAGCCCCCGGCGACCGCGTTGTCGAGCGCGGTCCAGAAGGCGGCGTCGATGATCCCGGTCGGTAGCCGGTGCAGCACGACGACCTCGAAGGCAAGGACCGCGGGGACCATCGCGGGGTCGTACACGCCGTTGACGGCAAGCCGCGGCGTGGCACCGACTGCGTTGAGCTTCTGCTGCGCGAACCCGACGTCGGCGTTGTCCGCACCGGGACCGAGCACCGCCCGCACAGGAGGGGGCAGGGCGGCGAAGGCGGCGTCGAGGCGGGTCCAGGTGTCCAGGCCCAGCACCCCGTTCGCCGGGGCGACACCGCTCGTCGTCTGGAAGGTCCGGACGGCAGCCTGCGTGATGGCGCCGTACTCGCCGTCCTCGACCAGGGGGAGCGCCGACGCCTGCACCCGACTGAGCTTCCGCTGCGCCTGTTTCACCTCCTCGCCGTGCGAGCCGACCTGCAGCACGACATGCGGCGCCGCCACCGCTCCCGCGGCGGGACCCTGGCGCTGCAGCGCGACGAGCCCCGCGACGGCCCGGTTGCCGGCGCCGTGCTGGATCCCGAGCAGCGGATGCTCCGGCTTCCCCACCTCGTCGCGCAGCACCTCAGGCCGCGGCGCCGGCTTGCGCACCTTGCGGATGCGCGCGGAGTCAGCCACCCATCGATGATCAGCCGCCGGCGCGGGCCCCGGCACCCGATGTGGTGCACCCGCCAGGGAGACGACGCCTGCACGATCGGGCAGCCGACGCTTCCTCACCGGCCGTCCCCTGGGACGTGTCGGGCAGGTCGCCGGGCGGGGAATCTGGGGACATCACCCAAAGCCAAGGAGGCAGCAGGATGCCCACCTATCTCTCGCCCGGGGTCTACGTCGAAGAGGTCGCAGCGGGATCCCGTCCGATCGAGGGTGTGGGGACCTCGGTCGCGGCGTTCGTGGGGTTGGCCGCGAAGGGACCCGTCAACGAACCGACGCTGGTGTCCAACTGGACCCAGTTCACGGAGGCCTTCGGCGACTTCGTCGAGAGCTCCTACCTCGCCCATGCGGTCTACGGATGGTTCCTCAACGGGGGTGGCAACTGCTTCGTGGTGCGGATCGCGGCCGACAGCGGCAACGGGAGCCGGCCGAAGGCCATCGCGGCGCCCAAGCAGGCCACCATCGGCGGCTACACCGCCACCTCGATCGCGAAGGGCGCGACCGCGAACAAGGACATCGAGATCGGTGTCCAGCCTGCGGGGGGCGAGAGCCCGCCGGACGACGAGTTCAAGCTGGTCGTCCTCGTCGACGGGAAGTCCACGGAGACCTACGACAACGTCACCACCAAGGCGGGTGACAACAACGTCGCGACCAAGGTCAATGCCGCCTCGAAGCTGATCAACCTCGAGGAGACCAACCCGGGGAGTGCACTCACGCCGATCGCGAAGGGCCAGTCGACCATGGCCGCGCCGGAGCCGGTGCCGGTGCCTCCGTCGACCGACAACCTGGGGACCGGCGACTACGTCGGCGACGCCGCGCGGCGCACCGGTTTCGGCGGACTCGAGGCGGTCGACGAGGTCACCATGGTCGCCGTACCGGACCTGGCCGCGGCGCTCGAGAGCGGCGCCATCGACCTGGAGACGTTCAAGGCCGTGCAGCTCGGGATGATCGCCCACTGCGAGCTGATGGGTGACCGGATCGCGATCCTGGACACACCGCCCGACCTGAACCCCCAGGAGATCCACAAGTGGCGTACCGCCGACGCCGGCTACGACTCGAAGTTCGCGTCGCTCTACTGGCCTTGGGTCAAGGTCTTCGACCCGATCTCCGGCGCGAACAAGTTCGTCCCGCCGTCCGGCCACATGGCCGGCGTGTGGGCACGCAACGACGACACCCGCGGGGTGCACAAGGCCCCGGCGAACGAGGTGGTGCGCGGAGTGATCTCCCTGCAGACCCACATCACCAGGGCCGAGCACGACCTGCTCAACCCGGTGGGCATCAACTGCGTCCGGGCGTTCCCCGGTCGCGGCGTGCGGGTCTGGGGCGCCCGCACCCTGGCCAGCGACGCGGAGTGGCGCTACCTGAACGTGCGCCGCCTCTTCAACTACCTCGAGGAGTCGATCCTGCTCGGCACGCAGTGGGTGGTCTTCGAGCCCAACGACCACGCCCTCTGGGCGCGGATCCGGCGGACGATCAGTGCCTTCCTCGTGAACGAGTGGCGCAAGGGGGCGTTGTTCGGCACCACCCCCGACGAGGCGTTCTTCGTCAAGTGCGACGACGAGACCAACCCTGCCGAGGGCATCGACGCCGGCCAGGTCGTGTGCCAGATCGGGGTGGCGCCGGTCAAGCCCGCCGAGTTCGTGATCTTCCAGCTGTCGCAGTTCTCCGGCGGCACCAGCCTCGTATCCGAATAGCCCAGAGGGAGACAGCACATGGCACTCGCAGACGCACTCGACACGAGCGCGGCGAACGGCTTCATCGTCACCGTCGACGGGATCCAGATCCCGAAGGTCAACGAGGTGAGCGGGCTGAAGTCCGAAGTGGACAAGATCGAGCTCAAGCAGCAGACCAGCGATGGCAAGTACGTCGTCCGCCAGCTGATCGGCAGGGCGAAACCCGGGGAGTTCACCGTCACCCGCGGCCTGACGGACAGCAAGACGATCACCGACTGGCTGAAGCAGGTAGCGGAAGGCGATGTGGCCGGCTCGCGAAAGACCGCATCCGTGCAGCTGCTCGACTACGCCGGGTCGCCGATCAAGACCTACAACTTCGCCAACTGCTGGGTCCGCAGCATCGAGGTCAACGCGCTCAAGGCCGGCGCCGCGGAGCAGGCGACGGAGAAGTTCGTGGTCTGCTACGACGAAGTGACCGTCAGCTGATGCAGCGCGGACCGAGCCTCGTCGACTCGGCGATCCCGGAGACGGGGGCCGATGGGCAGCGGGCCGCCCAGGAGCGGCAGACGATGCGCACGGAGTTCGACTTCGAGCTGCCCCGGGGGTACGTCGACGGCGACGGCGTCGTACACCGGCACGGCACCATGCGGCTGGCCACCGCCCGCGACGAGCTGCTGCCGCTCTACGACGAGCGGGTGCAGGAGAACGCGGCGTTCACGACGGTGGTGCTGCTCGGCCGGGTCATCACCCGCCTCGGGACGGTCCCGATGATGAGCGCGCAGGTCGTCGAGAACATGTTCGCCAGCGACGTGGCGTTCCTGCAGGACTTCTACCGCCGGATCAACGCCGAGGGTCACACCCGGGCCGCGGTCACCTGCCCGGAGTGTTCGCAGCGGTTCACGATCGACCTCGCAGGTGGGCGCCTGGGGGAATCGTGACGTACGCGCCCAGCAGGCTCTACGAGGAGGTCGCGTACGTCGCCTACCACTTCCACTGGGCCCTGGCCGACATCCTCGACCTCGAGCACCCCCAACGCCTGCGCTACGTCACCGAGATCGCCAGCATCAACACCCGGCTGGCCGAGGAGCGATGAGTCGTGCGCTGGCCCTGGACCCGCCGACCCGCGGAGCCGGCGGTTCGACCCGCTCCGGCGGCGGAACCCGTGTCCCATGCGGCAGCCCCGCCCTCGCCGATGGGCTGGGCGTTCCTGCCGCCGATCCAGCGAACGCTCGTCCTCACCGATAGCCCCGGTCACCCGGCCTGCCGAGGTCCCCTCCGAGCTGTCTGCCTGGCGGTCACCCGCCTTCACCGACTCGCTGAGCCACGCGGTCGTCGACACGGCCCCGGGAGGGCTTGTCGACGGTGACGGTGCGGGGCTCGGCCACCCGACGTACACATCCGTGCCCGCACCTGAGCTCACGCTGCTGCCCCCGCCAAGGCCGACCGCCGTGCAGCGGTCGGTGCGCCCGGGCGCGGCGGCCCCGGGCCCCGCTGCGCGTCCTTCTACCGCCATCGGGTCGGTGGCCGAACCCCCCACGCCTTCGCTCACCCGGGCGCCGTCGGTCGGCATGCCGCTCGTCCACCGCGCCGTCGTCGACGACCCGACCCCTGAACCTCTCCCGGAACCTCTGCCGGAGCCTGCGTCTCCCGAGCAGGTGGAGCCCGCGGCGGCCGAATCTCCGACCGCCCCGGTCGACGACGCCCCGACGGTCGATCAGCCGGTCGATCCGTCCGTGCCGCCGCTCGGGCGTGCCGTGGCGCCGTCACCGGAGCCGTTGGCGGCGGCCGGCGTGCCCGGGACGGTGCAACGCAGCGTGGACACGCCACTGGCGCCGACCACTGCATCCGAGCCGTCGGCGACTCCGGTCGTCGAGAGTCGCCGACCTCTGGGTCTGGGCCCGCCCCTCGCCACTGCCCCGGTAACGGCGGTGCCGGAACCCCCAGCCGATGCCGGCAGCGACCGGGCACCGCAACCAGCGGAACGTCCTGGCGCCTCCGGCTTCACCGAGATCCCGATCCAGCGCGCCGTCTCGCCCGCTGCGTCCTCCCCGGTGCCGCCGACCTCGCCCGCGGTGCCGCCGCGTCCGGACCTGACCCTGCCGCCGGCCCCCGGCGCCATCGAGCCGATCGAGGCGACCGAGCCGGACGAGCCGGACGAGCCGGCCACACTCGGCCGCCGACGACCCCGTCGAAGCCGAGTCCGCGGACGTTCCCTCGGTCGACGTCCCGACGGCTCCCTCAGAGACGCCCATCCAGCGCGAGGTCGCGGACGCGAAGGCGCCGGTGACCCCGGCGGACGTCGCCACCGATCCCGTTGCCACGACGCCTCCCTCACCCCTCGTCCACCCTGTTGCGCCCGTCGCGATCAGCCCGGCGCCGGCCGGGTTGACGTCGGTCCCGCTGCCGCTGGGCGCGGGTCTGAGGACGTCGATCCAGCGGTCGTCCGCCCTCCCCGGCCCCGGCACGCCGGCGCCGACCCTGGTCGTCCGCCCCGCCCCGCTGATCCCGGACCCGCCGAGCCGCGAGCGGGTCGTGCCGATCCAGCGGATGCCGGTCGCCGAGCCGCCGTCCCCGCCGGCCCAGCGCACCGGGTCGTCTGCCGCGGGTGCACGGATCGTCGGAGCGGCGCGGCCCGACCGACCCGGCCGGTCCGGGCGTGGGTCCCGCGCCGACCGAGGCGGGTCCGCCGGGGGTCTCACCGCTGCTTCAGCGGGCGTCCGCGGCATGCCGTCGCGCGGCGCCGAGGCATCCACCGACCGCTCGGGCCGACCGCCCTCGACGGTGGTCATGCACCCGCGTCCGTGCTCCCGCCCGGCGCCCCGGCAACGGCATCGCCGCGGGCGGCCTCCGGCGTACTCCCGCTGGCCCGGTCGGCCACCGACGCAGTGCCGAGCCGGGCCGCGGCCGTGGACGTCGAACCCGCCACTGAACCGGGCGTTGTCGACATCTCCGGAGGCAGCACGCCCTGGACGGACGCCTCGAGCGCGCTGGACGCCGGGCAGGTGGTCGTGGCCCGGGCCGAGGACCCTGCAGCCGTCGCCGATTCTGCCCCGGCGGCGGCCGTCGGTGGCGCGTCCGGCGGCGGGCCACCGAAAGCAGCAGCCGGCAGTGAGGACGTCGACGCGCTGGCCCAGCGCCTGTTCCCGCCCATGCTGCGGAGACTCAAGAACGAGTTCTTGCTGGACAGGGAAAGGCGAGGGATACGCACCGACGCGTGGTGAGTGGTTGATGAGCCCGGAGCGATAAGAGAGACCAGAAGACAGAGCAGGAAGAGGACCGAGCCATGACGCAGCTGCAGGACGTCGACACCGCGGTCAGCGTGTGCTTCGTGGTCAAGGTCGACGACGCCAGCCTCGGCACGTTCAGCAGCTGCGAGGGCATGGGCTGCGAGGTGGTCATGGAGACCCGGGAGGAGGGCGGCAACAACGTCTACGTCTGGCAGCTCCCGAGCAGGCTGAAGTACAGCAACATCAAGCTCACCCGACCGCTCGGCGCCGAGACCTCGAAGATCGCTGCCTGGGTGTCGTCGATGGCCGCGGGCTACGAGCGCAAGACCGCGGTCATCCAGGCGATGCGCGCCGACGGCACGGTCGTCGCCGAGTGGTCGTTGATCGACGTCGTCCCTGTGCGCTGGACCGGCCCCAGCCTCAATGCCGACCAGCCGAAGGTCCTGACCGAGACCCTCGAGATCGCCCACCACGGCTTCCTCAACAAGTGATGAGGCAACGGTCATGAGTGCGAGTCCGGTCAGCTTCGACGCCGCCCAGGCCGGGGCCCCGTCCGCCGACGGTGGACGGCCCAGCCTGCAACACGCCTACCTGATGGTCCACGAGCCCTCGACGGACGGCTCGCTGTCCGCGCCCGGTGCGCTGATGTTCCAGCTGGACTTCCAGTTCAACCCCAAGGAGATCGCGCTGGCGAAGTCGGCCAGCTGGAAGCGCGAGAAGGCCAAGGGCAGCGCGAGCGCTCCACCACCGCAGTTCACCGGATCGGCACCCTCGAAGCTGACCCTGGAGATGTTCTTCGACTCCACCGCGAAGCAGGACACGGGCGTGGTGAAGACGGTCGAGAAGCTGTTCGCGCTCACGACGCCGACAGAGTCGTCGCTCACCGCGAAGAAGGCGTCCCCGCCGTGGGTGATCTTCCGGTGGGGCAGCCTGACCGGGTTCCTGGCCTACGTCAGCCAGGTCCAGGCGAAGTACACGATGTTCACCGCGGACGGTCTTCCGATCCGGGCCACCTGCCAGGTCACCCTCGAGGAGCTGGCCGGAGACGCCCCCAAGCAGAACCCGACCTCCGGCGGACTGGTACCCCACCGCGTGCACCAGGTCGTCGAGGGCGACAGCCTCCCCGCGATCGCCTACCGCGAGTACGGGCAGCCGGCCATGTGGCGGGCGGTGGCGGACCTGAACCGGGTCGACGACCCGATGCGGATGCGCCCCGGTGACCGGCTGCTGCTGCCGCCGCTCGAGGAGCTGGCCGCGCTCGCCAAGGCCGGCGGGCGACCGACGGTCACCGCACCGGAAGGTCGGGTGCTCGATGGCGCACGGTGAGGAGTTCAGCAACACCATCCTGGTGACGGTCGACGGGACCCCGTTGCCCGACGACCTCAAGCCGCTGCTGGTCAACGGCTACGTCGACGACAGCACCAACGTGCCCGACATGTTCGTGCTGCGGTTCTCCGACGACGGCGGCACCGTGCTGGCCAAGGCGAAGTTCAAGATCGGCGCCAAGGTCGAGCTGAGTCTCCAGTCCACGGCACCGGACGGCCACGCCGTACTCCTCAAGGGCGAGGTGACCGCGCTGGAGGTGGAGGTGGGTGAGAAGGGCGTCCATACCGTGGTGCGGGGCCTGGACGCGTCCCACCGGCTGTTCCGCGGCACCCGGGCCGAGGCCTACGTCAACATGACCGCATCGGACATCGTGAGCAAGGTCGCGCAGCGGGCCGGCCTCGAGGCCAAGGTCGACGCGACGACGACCCCGCTCGACCACACCAGCCAGGACGGCGTCAACGACTGGGACTTCCTGCGCCGGCTGGCTGCCGAGCACGACCGCGTGCTCACCCTGCGGGACGGCAAGCTCGAGTTCAGCGCGCGGACGCCGGCGACGGAGGCTCCCGGGGGCAGTGCGGGGGCGCGCTCCGACCCGCTCGTCCTCGAGGCCGGGGTGAGCCTCGTGCACCTCCGAGGCACGATCACCTCGGGCGGCCAGGTCCCGGGGGTCGAGGTGCGGGGCTGGGACCCGGCGCAGAAGAAGGAGCTCATCGGCACGCAGGATGCCAAGACCCAGAGCGCAGTGCCCGACAACGGCGTCACGCCGGCGTCGGTGGCCGCGACGTTCAAGAGCGTGCCGTACGTCCTGGGCCTCGCATCCGTCGAGACCCAGGCCGCCGTGGACGCCATCGCCGTCTCGCTCTCCGACCACCTGGCGGGCGGCTTCGCCGAGCTGGAGGGTACGGCGCGCGGCAACCCCGAGCTTCGCGCCGGTACGGCCGTGAAGGTGGTCGGCGTCGGCGACCAGTTCTCGGGGAAGTACGTGCTCACCTCCACGAGGCACGACTTCTCGCCGGACCACGGGTACCGGACCAGCTTCTGCGCCAGCAACGCCTCCGAGCGGTCGCTGTACGGCACGACGAACGCGGTCGCCCGCGAGCGGCCGCAGATCTGCGGTGTGGTCCCGGCGATCGTCACCAGTGCCAAGGATCCGGACCAGCTGGGGCGGGTCAAGATCAAGCTGCCGTGGCTCGCCGACTCCTACGAGTCGTGGTGGGCACGCACCGTCCAGCCGGGCGCCGGCAAGGACAGGGGCGCCGCCGTGCTCCCCGAGGTCGGTGACGAGGTGCTGGTGGCCTTCGCCCAAGGCGACCTCGAACACCCCTACGTGCTCGGCGGTCTCTACAACGGCGTCGACAAGCCGCTCGGCGGCTGGGCGCCCAACGTCGACGGGACCTCGGGCGAGATCGTCAGGCGTGGCTTCGTGTCGCGCTCCGGCATGGTCCTCGAGCTGCTCGAACGCGCCGGCGCCGAGAGCGTGGTGCTGAGCACCAACGGCGGGGCGCAGAAGATCGTGCTCACCCAGACCGCCGCGAAGGGCATCGAGATCCTCTCCGAGGGCCCGTTGAAGGTGCAGGCCAAGCAGGCGGTGGATGTGTCGACCACCGGCGGCAACGTCACCCTCAAGGGCATGAACGTGACGGTCGAGGCGACCGGCAACCTCGAGCTCAAGGGCACCAACGTGAAGCTGGCGGGTCAGGCGATGGCCGAGGTGTCGGCGAGCGGCCCGACCACCGTCAAGGGCGCGATCGTGAGGATCAACTGATGCCGTTCGCAGCCAGGGTCGGCGCGATGACCCCCCATCCGGGCGTGATCCTCCCGCCCGGCTGCCCGACCGTGCTCATCGGCGGCCTGCCCGCGGCCCGGGTAGGCGACATGCACGCCTGCAGCTTCCCGCCGCCGGCCGGGCCGCATCCGCCGACGCCGATCGTGCCGCCCGGGGTCCCGACCGTCCTGATCGGCGGGATGCCCGCCGCCGTGGTCGGCAGCCTGTCGGGGTGCGGGGCGCCGATCCTGCCGCCGGGCTGCCCGACCGTGATGATCGGAGGCTGACATGGGTGAGGAGTTCGTCGGGTCGGGTTGGGCCTTCCCGCTGCGGGTGGACCCCACCGGGAAGGTCGCGCTCGTCAGCGGCACCGTGGAGATCGAGGAGAGCATCCGGCTGATCCTGATGACCGCGCCCGGCGAGCGGCCGATGCGGCCCGAGTTCGGGTGCGCGGTGCACGACTACGTCTTCGCGCCGGCGGACGCCTCCACGGCCGGCGACATCGCGTACGCCGTCCGGGTCGCGCTCAACCGGTGGGAGCCGCGCGTCGACCTCGTCAACGTCGTCGTGCGGTTCGACGCGGTCGACCGGGGGGCGCTCTACGTGGACGTCGAGTACGCCGTACGCGGCACCAACAGTCCCCGGAACCTGGTGTTCCCCTTCTACGTGATCCCGTCCCACGAGGAGGTCGAGGCATGAGCCTTCCCATCCCGAACCTGGATGACCGCCGCTTCCAGGACCTCGTCGACGACGCGAAGCGGATGGTGCAGCAGCGGTGCGCCGAGTGGACCGACCACAACGTGTCGGATCCCGGGGTCACCCTGATCGAGACGTTCGCGTTCATGACCGACGAGCTGCTCTACCGCCTCAACCGGGTGCCCGACCGGCTCTACGTCACCTTCCTCGATCTGCTCGGCGTGACGCTGCACCCGCCGACTCCGGCCCACGTCGACGTCACCGCCTGGCTCTCGGCGCCACCGGAGGAGGACGTCGTGCTGCCCGCGGACAGCGAGGTGGCCACGCTGCGGACGTCCCAGGACGACGCCGTGGTCTTCGCGACCACGCTCGACCTGGTGATGCCGCCGCGCTCCCTGCGGCACGTGATGACCCAGCGGGCGGGCGGAGAACCGCAGGGCAGGGACGACGACCTGAGCCTGTCCACGGAGTTCGCGTGCTTCTCGGAGCAACCGGTGTACGGCGACGCGCTGCTTCTCGGCCTGGACGACGCGGCACCGTCGTGTGCGATCGGGCTCCGGTTCGAGTGCCACGTCCAGGGTGTCGGTGTCGATCCGACCGAGCCGCCGCTCGTGTGGGAGGCCTGGAACGGGACCGAGTGGGTCGGCTGCGAGGTCGAGAGCGACGGCACCGGCGGCCTCAACCGGGCCGGTGACGTCGTCGTCCACGTGCCGCGCAGACACACCGCGTCGGTCGTCGGCGGCCTGCGGGCCGGGTGGCTGCGGTGCCGGGTGGTGCCCTCCGCCGAGGGCTTCCCGTTCTACAGCGCCACCCCCACCATCACCGCGGCTGCGGCGTTCACGCTCGGCGGCACGGTCCAGGCGATGCACGCGGAGACCGTGGCCGCGGAGGTGCTCGGTCTGTCCGAGGGGGTCCCCGGCCAGGTGTTCCGCCTGGGCCGCGGGCCGATCGTGTCGGACGGGGAGGCGATCGAGGTCGAGGTGGCGGCCGGCTCCGGCTGGGAGCGGTGGCAGGAGGTCGACTCGTTCGCGGGGTGCGACGGCCAGAGCCAGGTCTTCCGCATCGACCGGGCGACCGGAGACATCCACTTCGGCCCGGCGGTCCGTGAGCCCGACGGGACGCTGCGGTACTACGGCGCCGTACCGCCCAAGGGCGCGCCGATGCGGGTCCCGGTCTACCGCGTCGGTGGAGGACCCACCGGCAACGTGTCGGCGGGAACGATCCGGGTGCTGCGGTCCCCGGTCCCGCAGGTGGATCGGGTGGTGAACCGGCGCGCCGCGATCGGTGGCGTCGCACCGGAGACGGTCGACGAGGCGAAGCTGCGCGGCCCGCTCGCCCTGCGCACCCGCGACCGGGCGGTGACCGCCGAGGACTACGACCAGCTCGCCCGTGGCGCGGCGCCCCAGGTCGCCCGCGTGCGCACTGTTTCGGCCCACGGCGACGACGAGCTGGGCGGGGTGCGCGTCCTGGTCGTCCCGGCCGCCTCCGCCGACGCCGAGGGCCGGCTCCGGTTCGAGGACCTGGTGCCGACCCCCGAGACGCTGGAGGCGGTGGCCACCCACATCGAGGAACGGCGCACGGTCGGGGCGCGGGTGATCGTGGAGCCGCCGTACTACCAGGGCGTCACCGTGGTCGCGACCCTCGTCGCTCGACCACGGACCTCATCCGAGGAGCTGCAGCGCGAAGCCGTGCTCGCGCTCAACCGGTACTACAGCCCGCTCACCGGTGGACCGGACGGGACAGGCTGGCCGTTCGGCCGGCCGGTCCAGGCCGGGGAGGTGTACGCCGTCCTGCAACGGCTGCCCGGCACCGAGCTGGTCGACGAGGCCGTCCTCTTCGGCGCCGACCCGGTCACCGGCAAGCGCGGGAAACCCGTGCAGAGGATCGACCTGGACCGGTTCGCGCTGACCTTCTCCTACGACCACCGGATCCGGGTGATCCGTGGTGAGTGACCGGACCTCGTCCCGCGGCATGATCGCGGGCCTAGCCTCGCCGGCCCCCCTCCTGCACCGGCTGCCCGGAGTGCTCCAGGACGACGAGTTCACCCAACGGTTCGTGCGCGCCTTCGACGACGCCTACGCGCCGATCCTCACGACGTTGGACTCGCTCGCCTGCTACTTCGACCCGCACCTCGCCCCGCCGGACTTCGTGGACTTCCTGGCGGGGTGGGTGGGCATCGCGCTCGATGACTCGTGGAGCATCGAGCAGCGCCGCACCATCGTGGCCGGCGCCGCGCTCCTGCACCGGCGGCGCGGCACCCGGCGCGGGATCGAGGAGGCGCTGGCCCTCGGGCTGGGCGCCGAGGTGACGGTCACCGACACCGGTGGCTGCACGTGGTCTCCGACCCCCGGCGGCGAGCTGCCCGGGACCGGACCCGCTCGGATGGAGGTGCAGATCGAGGTACCCGAGCCCGATGACGTCGATCCCCGGAGGGTGGACTCGCTGATCGAGGCGACCAAGCCGGCGCACGTCGCGCACAGCTTCACCGTCACCGCGCCGGGGAGCCCGTCGTGAACCGCGTCTGTCCGGACTGCGGCGACGCCCTGGAAGCCGACGAGCCCGCCATCGCCGAGATCGAGTTCTGGGTCCGCCAATGACGTTGATACCCGAGCGGGTCTGCACCGTGTGCGGAACGTCGAACGCGGAGTCGGCGTCGTTCTGCCAGGTGTGCGACACGTTCCTCGGCTGGCTCGACGACGAGTCTCCCGAGGGAACCGCGGCAGCGGATACGCCGACCGCGGATCCCGAGACGGGAGCGGCGACCGGCGCAGATGCGGCGGCGGCGCCCCCGCCCCGCGACCGGGTCCGGCCTCCGGTCGTCTCCACGGAGAGCACGGAGGTCGTGGTCGCAGCCGACGCGCCGGGCACGTTCCAGATGGTCGTCCGCAACAACTCGACCATCGTCGACTCCTACGTGATCCAGGTCGACGACCCTCCTTCGTGGCTCACGGTCGCGCACAGCGACACCAACCTCCTGCCCGACGAGACGCGCACCGTGCAGGTCACGCTCGCCGTCCTGCCGATGTCGCTTGCGATCGCCCAACGGATCGAGGTGACGTTGTCCGTCAGGTCCGGGGTCGACACGACGCAGGCCGCCGAGGTACCGATGACCGTCGTCGTACCACCGTTCGGCCCCCCGGCCACACTCGTGGCACACCCGACGCTGGTCCGCCTCGTGGACCGCGGCCAGGGAGCTTTCGCGGTTCGTCTCGACAACCGGGCCGCGAACCATCCTCGGCGGTACCGCCTCACGGCGTCGGACCCGGAGGGCGTCGTGATGCTCGACTTCGTCCCGTCGGTCGTGGACGTGCCCGCGGGCGAGACGGCCGACGCCACCGTGCGATTCGCTGCTCCGGAGCCGGCCATGGGCGAGGAGGTCACCCGACAGCTGACCGTCACGGCCACCGACGAGGAGGGTCCGGTAACCGTCCCGGTGACGATCGTGCAGGAGACGTCGACGAAGCTGCCGGTGCGGCTACGCCTCGAGCCGAGCCAGGTGAGCGCGATCGACACGCCGTACGTGGACTTGGACATCGTCGTCGACAACCGCGGCGGCCACGAGGACGCCGTGGTCTCGCTGACGAGGGCGGGACCCCGCCAACGCGATCTCCTTCCGCTTCGACCACAACGGGATCACCGTGGCGGCAGGACGGGCGGTGCGGTTCGGGATGCATCTCGGGTCTGCTCCGCCGCCGCGAGGCGAGACGGTGACCCGTCCCTTCACGGTCGTCGCCACCGCAGGTGGCTCCGAGGCCGAGGTGAGCGGCACGTTCGAGCTCACGTCGAGCGCGTCCGCGATCACGACCGCGCAGCTCCGGGTGGTCCCCGAGCACCTGGTGGTGTCGTCCCGCCGCGGCACCTTCGCGGTGGACGTGGACAACCGCAACGGCACCGAGCACCTGCCGGTGCACCTGTCCGGGGCCGACGAGTACGGCCGTGCGCGGCTCCGCTTCTCGCCCGCCGACGTCACGGTGCCGCCGGGCCAGCAGGTGCGCGCCTCCCTGGTCGTCGAGCACCCGCGCCCGCCGGGCGGCGGCTCAGAGTCGCGACGGGTGCAGGTGTTCGCGACCTCCGGTACCGACAGCATCCAGGCCGAGGCAGTGTTCACCCAGCACGCGCAGTCGTACCGACGGCTCTGGGCAATCCTCACCACCTTGCTCGGGCTCGTGCTGATCGTGCTGGGAGTCATCGTGTACGTCGACGACCCGAGAGGGGCGGGCGCCGAAGGGGACATACGAGCGCTGATCACGGCTGCGATGGACGGTTCGATGCCCGCCGACGAACAGGTGCGGACCGGGATCGCGGTGGCCGCCCTCGCCGTCGTCCTGCTGTGCGCCTTCGTGATCGCCCTGGGCATGACCAGCCGCACGGGGCGCGGCGTCAAGGGCGCCTCGATCGTGGCGGCACTGGGCGCCGTGGCCGCGACGGTGAGCAGCATGGTGTTCGGTGGGCTCGTCCTCGTGGTTGCCGGGGCGGTGATCGCCTTCATCGGCGGGATCCTGCTGCGTGCCTCGACCTGAACCCGTCTCCTGGACCTTCAGGCCACCAGCGGGGTCATCTGCCGCGCCAGACCGGGTCGCGCTTCTCCGCGAACGCCTTCGCACCCTCCTGGGCGTCCTCGGAGGAGAAGACCGGCAGCACCAGCTCGCTCTGCTTGTCCCACCGCTCGTCGAGCGACCAGTCGACGGACTCGTGGGCGATCTGCTTGCTGATCGCCACTGCCAGCGGGCCGTTCGCGGCGACGGCGGCGGCGAGCTCGAGCGCGCCGTCCAGGGCGGCGCCGTCCCCGGTGACCCGGTTGACCAGGCCCAGGGACGCCGCGCGTTCGGCCGTGATCGGGTCGCCGGTGAGCAGCATCTCCAGCGCGATCGCCGGCGGGATGCGCTGCGGCAGCAGCATCGCCGCGCCGGCAGCGGCGACCAGGCCGCGCTTGACCTCTGGTACGCCGAACCGGGCGCCCTCGGCGGCGACCACCAGGTCGCAGGCGAGGGTCAGCTCGAACCCACCCGCGACGGCGTACCCCTCGACGGCGGCGATGATCGGCTTGCGCGGCGGCCCCTGGGTGATGCCGCCGAAGCCGCGCTCGTCCACGAACGGCACGTCGCCGCTCAGGAAGCCCTTCAGGTCCATGCCCGAGCAGAACGTGCCGCCGGCGCCGGTGAGTACGCCGACCCGCAGCCCGTCGGTCGCGTCCAGCTCCGCGAGCGCCGCGGAGACACCGCGGGCGACCGCGCCGTTGACCGCGTTCCTCGCCTCGGGCCGGTTGATGGTGATGATCTGCACGCCGTCGCGTGCCTCGACCAGGACCTCGCTCATCTGGGGCTCATTTCGAAGCTCTCCTCCGTGGACCGTGGGTCGACCAGGATCTTGGCGTGCGCTTCGGGATCGGCCAGCGCGTCGAACGCCGCCTCGACTCCCGCGAGTCCGACGGTGCCGGTGACCAGCGGGCTCGGGTCGACCTTGCCGTCGCCGAGCAGGTGCAGCGCCTCCCGGAACTCGGCCGGGGTGTAGCCGAGCACGAACCGCAGGTCGATCTCCTTGTTGATCCCGATCGACGGACGGATCTCGTCGCTGCCCATGCACACGCCCACGACCACCACCCGCGACCAGATCGGCGCGTTGGTGACCACCTGGTTGATCATTCCGGGCACCCCGACGCACTCGAACACCACCGGAGCGCTCGGCCCGAGGCCGGCCACGTCGGCGGCGCGGAAGACGTTCCACCAGGGCAGCATCGGCACCGAGCGCAGCTTCTCCGTGGTCCCGACGGCCAGCTCGAGCAGGCCGTCGGCGGTCGTGAACCGGTCCGCGAACACTGCGTACGGCGACTCCGCGGCCGGGTCGACGACGACGTCGGCGCCCATCGCCGTGGCCAGCGCGCGCCGGCCGGGTGAGAAGTCGCTGGCCACGACGGTGCGCACCCCGGTGGCCTTGAGCATCGCGATCACGCCGAGGCCGATCGGCCCGCAGCCGATCACGTAGGCCACCTGCTTCTTGCCCACGTCGCCCCGGCGTACGGCGTGCAGCGCGACCGCCATCGGCTCGGTCATCGCGGCGATCCGCGCCGGCAGCCCGTTGGGCACCGGGAGGGTGAGCGCCTCCTGGGTGAGCACCCGCTCGGCGTACCCGCCCGGCGCGTGCACGGACAGGCCCGTGGTGTGCACCCGGCCGCCGGTCCGCACCATCGGCAGCGACACGGCGAGCGTGCCGGGCTTGAGCCGCCGCGGTGTGCGTCGGCCGTGGTCGACCACCTCGCCACAGAACTCGTGGCCCATCACGACCGACTGGTCGGAGCGCATCAGCGCGTCGTACCCCGTGGCGGCCGCGTCATCGGCCATCTCGTCGCAGTGATGGCGGGCGTGCAGGTCCGAACCGCAGATCCCGCACGCGTGGACCTCGAGCACCACGTGCCCGCGTTCGGGCTCGGGGTCGGCGACGTCCGCGACGTCGAGGACCCCCTTCTGGCAGGTGACCGCTCTCATCGCGCCTCGTTCCTCCCATGCTCGCCGGACCCCGATGTAGCGAACTGGCTGAAGACCCCTTCGGGAAGGTCGAATATCGGTGGGCGAGACAGCTCCGCCCGGGCCAGCGTGGTGAGGTGCGCCTCGTCCGGTCCGTCGAAGATCCGCATCGCCCGGTGCCAGCCGTAGAGCATCGCGAGCGGCGTGGCGTCGGTGATCCCGGCCCCTCCGTGCAGCTGGATCGCCCGGTCGATCACGGAGAGCACCGCCCGCGGCACCGCGACCTTCGCGGCGGCGATCAGGTGCCGGGCCGCCTTGTTGCCCGCGTCGTCGACCGTGTACGCCGCGTGGTGGCACAGCGCACGGGCCTGGTCGAGCTCGATCCGGGACTCGGCGATCCGCTCGCGCACGGCGCTCTGCTCGGCGAGCGGGCCACCGAAGGCGACCCGCTGCTGGGCCCGGCTCACCATCATCGCCAGGGCGCGCTCCCCCGCGCCGAGCGCGCGCATCACGTGGTGGATGCGGCCCGGGCCGAGCCGCGCCTGGGCGGCCGCGAAGCCCCCGCCCTCCTCGCCGAGGAGGTTGCCCACCGGCACCCGCACGTCGGTGAGCTGGACGACGCAGTGGCCGTGCTGGTCGTGCCGGCCGAAGACCGGGAGATCGCGCACCACCTCGAGGCCCGGGGTGTCCATGGGCACGATCAGCATCGACTGCTGGCGGTGGGTCGCCGCCGCCGGGTCGGTCTTGCCCATCACGATCAGCAGCCGACAGCGCGGGTCCGCCGCGCCCGAGGTCCACCACTTGCGGCCGTTGACGACGTACTCGTCGCCGTCGCGCTCGATCCGGGTCTCGATGTTGGTGGCGTCGGAGCTGGCGACCGCCGGCTCGGTCATCGCGAACGCCGACCGGATCTCGCCGTCCAGGAGCGGTCGCAGCCACTGCTGCTTCTGCTCGTCGGTGCCGATGAGGTGCAGCAGCTCCATGTTGCCGGTGTCCGGCGCCGCGCAGTTGATCGCCTCCGGGGCCAGTTCCAGGCTCCAGCCGGACAGCTCGGCGATGGGTGCGTACTCGAGCTGGGTGAGGCCCGACTCCGAGGGCAGGAAGAGGTTCCAGAGCCCTCTCTCGCGCGCCTTGACCTTGAGCTCCTCTAGCACCGGGGGCACCGTGTGATCGTCGGGCCCGGCGGCGTGCCGCTGTCTCTCGTAGGCCGCCTCGGCGGGGAACACCTCGTCGCGCATGAACGCGAGCATCTCCGTGTGGTGGGCGACCGCGCGGTCGCTGGGCGCGGGATAGGCAGGGTACGGCGTGGATGTCACGTGCAGCTCCAGGGTCGGTGGACAGGGTCAGGTGAGCCGCAGGCCGAGCCGGTGCCGCAGCCGCATGTCCCACAGGTTGATGTAGATCGGCGCCCGGCGGATCGGCCCGGGGGTGAGCCGGTTGAGCAGGCGTACGCCGCGCAGGACCCGTCGCAGTCGGCGCTCGTCGGCCTCGGTCCAGGTGAGGCGCATCGCCTCCCGGAACGCCGGGGGCAGGAAGCCGACGTTGACGAACCTGAGCGGCCGGCCCAGCAGCCGGGGCAACGGCCCCGGCAGGAACCGGGCCGAGAGGATGTCGAGCAGCATCTCGCGGATCGTGTCGTCGATGGAGACCCGGGCCAGCGCCGACTCCCAGTAGACCCAGAAGTCCGCCAGGGTGGCCGGCCACATCTCAGCGGGCACCTGCAGCGAGGTCGCGAACCGGGAGCAGTGCCGGTAGAACGCCTCGGCCACCTCCCGCGCGGGCTCGCCGTACACCCGGCAGTAGTAGTCGTAGGGGCCGTAGAACAGGCACGCCGCCACCCACAGCTGGAGCTCGGGCGAGAACGCGTTGTAGCTCACCGGGCTGTCGGGGCCCGAGCGCACCACCCGGTGGGCGTCGTTGACGGCCTCGCGGAAGACCGCGATGTCGTGCTCGGTGCCGATCATGGCCACGGCGAGGTAGGTGCCGGTGGTGCGCGCCCTCTTGAACGGGTGCTTGACCAGTGCGCCGCGGTCCCACTTGCTCTCGTGCACGCCGTACCCGACCTCGGGCCAGGACAGCTGCATCACCACATTGGCCCCGCCGGCCAGGCCCGCGGCGATGAAGTCCAGGAACGGCCGCAGGTCGAAGTCCGGGTCCGGGTCGACCGGGTGTGGTGCCGGCGTCGGCTGCGGGAGCGACACGCGTGCGAGTGTACGGAGGTGAGCGAGATCGTGATCACGACGTTCGCGGAGCGTCCGGAGTACCTCGAGCGCGCCTTCGAGTTCGAGGACTCGTGGCCGACGTTCCTCCTGCAAGACCGGGTCGCCGACGCGCACTACGGGCGGGTGCTGCCGACCTTCCCTGACCTCTGCGCGATCGCCACCGAGGACGGCGCACCGGTCGCCCGGGCGTTCGCGATCCCGTTCGCGCTGAACACCGAGGCACGCGGCGGTCGGCTGCCCGACAGCGGATGGGACCGAGTGCTGCTGTGGGGGATGGCCGACCATGCCCGCGGAGCCGCGCCGGATGCCGTCAGTGCGCTCGAGGTGACGATCGCGGTCGGCCACCAGGGGCGCGGGCTGTCGAAGCGAATGCTGTCGGCGATGCGTTCCGCGGCCGAGGCTCGGGGATTCGAGGACCTGTTCGCGCCGGTGCGGCCCAGCGCCAAGCACCTCGAGCCGCACACCCCGATGGGCGAGTACGCCGTCCGGGTCCGGGCGGACGGGCTGCCCGAGGATCCGTGGCTGCGCGTGCACGCCCGCGTCGGCGCGACCATCGAGAAGGTGGCCCCCACCTCGATGGCCGTGGTGGGCACGCCGGAGGAGTGGCGGGAATGGACCGGGCTGCCGTTCGACACCACTGGCCCCGTCCAGGTGCCGGGCGCCCTGGTGCCGGTGCACCTGGACGCCGAGCACGGACACGCGATCTACGTCGAGCCGAACGTCTGGATGCGCCACGAACTATGACGTGGTGCGGGTAGCGTGCTTGCCCATGGCCGCAAGCCACCGTCGTGACGAGCAGGACCCGGCCGTCGAGCCGAGCAAGCCGACGGCGGGCGTATCCGCGGACGTCGAGTTCACCCCGCGCACCGGGGCCCGCCGGTTCGTCGGCCTGCTGCTCCTCGCGACGGTGTGCGGCCTGGTGCTGGCGGCGTTCCTCGCGTTGCGCGACGCGAACCCGCTGACCGTCGGCGTCACCGGCGTCCTGCTGGTGGTCATGCTGGGCCTGTGGGGCCTGCGCGCCAGTAGTCCCGTCGCTCACCTCGCGGTGCGCTCCGGTCAGCTCGAGGTGACGCAGGGCGGCCGCCGCTTCGTGTTCGACCTGTCCGCCGGCTACACCCCGATCGAGGTCGTGGGCAGCCCTGGTGACCGCGACTGGCGGGTGCGGTTCCTCCGCCGCAACGAGGATCCGTTCTTCGTCGACGCCTCGATGGTCGACCCGCACGAGTTCATGGACGAGCTCAGTCGCTACCTGACGGCGTGACCTCGGTCCGCGGTGTCGATCCAGTAGCGCTTCTTGCCCTTCCGCTCGTCCTCGAAGACCCCGCCGTTGCGCACGATCGTCCGGCGCGAGGGCTCGTTGTCGAGGTCGCAGGTCACCAGGGACCGCTCGACGCCGAGCTCGGCCGCGCGGTCCAGCGCCAGCGCCAGGGCCCGGCTCGCGTGACCCTCACCGCGGCGGGCCGGCCGCACCGAGAACCCGATGTGGCCGCCTATCTCCAGCAGGAAGTCATTGAGCGTGTGCCGGATGGCGAGGAAGCCGATCACCTGCTCGGGGTCACCGTCGGTGATCCAGAAGAAGTCGCAGTGCACCAGCTCGCCACCGAGGTCCTGGGTCGGGTCCGCGAAGCGTCGCAGCGTCGCGACCAGCGCGGGCAGCCCTTCCTCGCTGGTGTCCGGCCACCCCTCGACGATGTGCCAGAAGCCAGATCCGTGCATCTCGGTGACCTCGCCGAAGTCGGCCATGGTCTCGAGCAGGCTGTCCCGGAGTCGGGCGTCGGGTACGGCGAGGGCGGTCACCGAGCCATTCAACACTCGCGGTGATTAGAACGTGTTCTAGGATCGAGGGCATGGCCGGTTACGTCCAGGACGACATCACGCCCGAGGAGCTGGAGCGTCAGCAGCAGCTCTACGGACCCTTCACCGACGCCGTACGGGACCTGGTCGACGCCACCATCCGCACCCTGGTCGACGACGGCGAGATCCGCCGGGCACAGGCCGAGATCGAGGAGATCACCGGCCGGCTGCGCAAGGACCAGCTCGAGGGCGCGTACGGCGTCCGCTTCGGCGCCACCGGACGCGGCCGCCCCTGGGGTAACACCGTGGTCGGGCTGCGCAACCCGGTGGCCCCGCCGCTGGTGATCCAGCACGACCCGTCGGGCGAGGGTCGGGTCTGGAGCGACTTCCACCTCGGCGCCGCGTACGAGGGGCCGCCGGACCTGGTGCACGGCGGCGTCGCCGCCCTGATCCTCGACCAGATGCTGGGCGAGTCCGCCGGCGCCCGCGGCAAGCCGGGGATGACCGGCAGGCTGACCCTCACCTACCGCCAGGGCACCCCGCTCGGCGACCTCCGCAGCGAGGCCTGGGTGGAGCGGGTCGACGGGATCAAGACGTTCGCGAAGGGTCACATCCTCGGCCCCGCCGGGGTCACCGTGGAGGCGGAGGGCGTGTTCATCCTGCCCAGGTGGGCGCGCGAGCTGATGGAGCGGCGGGACGCGACGCCCAACTACTTCGAGTGAGGTCGCGACGGGCGGGTCGAGACCCGGTGAACTGACAGGACAGCTCGGCTACGAGACCTTCACGCCCCGGACGCCGTCGTCGGTGAGGCGGGCCTCCTCGAGCGCCTGCGCCTCGAGCTGCTCGCGCCGGGCATGTTCGGCCTCGGCCCGCGCGGCGTCGTACTCGCCGGGCTCGGAGACCAGGTCGGTGGCGCCGCGCTTGAAGCGGGCCAATGCGGTGCGGGCGAAGATCTGCTGCTCGGTCGCGGTGCGCTCGGAGCGGCCGCGACCCAGGAACGAGATGAACCAGCGCAGCACGGCCGTCACGCGGTTCTTGAAACCGGTGAGGTAGAAGAGGTGCACGGCGAGCCACATCAGCCACGCGATGAAACCGCTCACCCGCAGCTTGCCGATGGTGGCGACCGCCTTGAACCGGCTGATCGTGGCCATCGAGCCCTTGTCGAAGTACTTGAACGGCTTCTGTGCGGGCTTGCCCTTGAGTCGGCCGTCGATCTCCTTTGCGGCGTACTTGGCCCCCTGGATCGCGACCTGGGCGACGCCCGGCAGGTTGTCCAGCGAGATCATGTCGCCCACCACGAAGACCTCCGGGTAGCCCGGCAGGGTGAGGTCGGGGTTGACGCCGATGCGCCCGGACCGGTCCAGGGGCGCACCGGTCTGCTCGGCCAGGATCGCGCCGAGGGGGCTGGCCTGGACGCCGGCCGCCCACACCTTCGTGACCGAGTCGATCCGCTCGATCCGGCCGTCCTTGTGCTCGACCTGGATGCCGCGCTCGTCGACGTCGGTGACCATGGCGCCGAGCATCACCTCGACGCCGAGCTTCCGGAGCTCCTTCGCGGTCCAGCGGCCCAGCTTCGCCCCGAACGGCGGCAGCACCTGGCCCGCGGCGTCGACCAGGACGATCCTGGCGGTGCGGGTGTTGATCGCCCGGAAGTCGCGCTTGAGCGTGCGATGGGAGAGCTCCGCGATCTGCCCGGCCATCTCCACACCGGTGGGGCCGGCCCCGACCACCACGAAGGTGAGCAGGTGGTCGACGTTGTCGCCGCGCGTGGCGCCCAGCTCCGCCATCTCGAAGGCACCGAAGATCCGGCCGCGCAGCTCCAGCGCATCATCGATGCTCTTCATTCCGGGCGCGAACTCGGCGAACCCGTCATTGCCGAAGTAGGACTGACCGGCGCCCGCGGCAACGATCAGCGAGTCGTACGGCGTGACGATGTCGCGGCCGAGCACCTGCGAGGTGACCGTGTGCGCCTCCAGGTCGATCGCGGTGACCTCGCCGAGCAGCACCTTGGCGTTCTTCTGCTTGCTGAGCACCTCGCGGGTGGGCGGCGCGATCTCGCCCTCGGACAGGATGCCGGTAGCGACCTGGTAGAGCAGCGGCTGGAACAGGTGGTGGGTGGTCTTCGCGATCATCGTCACGTCGACGTCGACGCGACGGAGCGCCTTGGTGCCGAACAGGCCACCGAACCCGGATCCGATCACCACGACCTGGTGGCGCCAGTCAGTCGTTGCCATGGGGGCCTCCTCGTGGTGGAGTTTCGAGACCATTGTCCCGCTCCCATTAGCCGGTCGGCCAATTGACGACGGCGTCTCATGCGTCACAATTGTCGTACCCGGATCGGCACAGGTGTCGACAAGAGGATTCTGCGCGGTTCTGGTTTCGGGTGGGCCGATTCTGGGTAGGGGATGCACGTTTGCTGTGTCCCCCTGCCCGCCACCTCACCGTGGGAGACCTGACGTGCCGCTCAACCGACCGGCCCTCGCCCTTGGGGCAGGACCGCGCAGCGTGCAAGACGCACGCCGCTGGGTCGTCGGCACGTGCGAGAAGATCGGTCGCGACGACCTCGTCGAGTGCGCCGAGATCGGGGTGTCCGAGCTGGTGACGAACGCGCTCCTGCACGCGGAGGCGCCGATCTCGGTCCGGGTTCGCGGCACCCGCGAGCACCCACGGGTCGAGGTCCGCGACGGCTCGCGGCAGGTACCGGAACTGCCGGCCACCACCGCCCTGCAGGACGAAGCCGATCTGCTGCTCACCTTCGGCCGTGGGCTCAGCATCGTCGCGCGCGCAGCCGATGCCTGGGGGGTGGACCTCGACGAGGAGGGGAAGACCGTCTGGTTCGCACCCGCGGGGAGCTTCGCTGAGGACGTCGGAGCTGAGGGCAGGGTCACCGGGATCCCCGTCGAGGTCGAAGAGGAGGTCAGTGAGCCAGAGGTCGACGTGGTTGACTTCTCGATCCGCGGGATCCCGGTGCGCGACTTCATCGCCTCCACGCGGCACTACCGCGAGCTGCGCCGCGAGATCCGCCTGCTCGCCCTCGCCCACCAGGACGACTACCCGCTCGCCAAGAACCTCTCCGACCTGTTCAGTGCGATGGACCAGCCGGAGCGGGCACAGGTCGGGACGCAGCAGATCCAGGCGGCCTACGCCGCCGGCGAGGAGACGACAGACCTGGAGCTGACCCTGCCCCGTCGGATCGTCGAGAGGGTCGACCTCTTCATCGAGATGCTCGATCTGGCGGACGAGTTCTGCCGGGCCGAGCGGCTGCTGTCGGTGGCCCGCACCCCGGAGGAGCGCACGTTCCAGAACTGGTTCCTCCGCGAGTTCGTCCGCCAGGCCGGCGGTGAGGAGCCCCGGCCCTGGTCGGCCGAGCGGGCCGAGGACCGCGAAACCAGTCGCTCGTGACGCTGATACCTCCGCGGCTGCTGCTGGCGGCTGCGGTCGGTGGTGCCGTCGGGGCCCTGCTGCGCTACTGGCTGGGTGAGCTGGTCCCGGACGGGTCCGGGTTCCCGTGGACGACCTTCGGCATCAACGTCGGCGGGTCGTTCCTGCTCGCCCTGCTGCCGGCGATCGCACTGGTCCGCCGACGCCGGGAGGTGGCGGTAGCTCTTGGCCCCGGGCTGCTGGGTGGCTTCACCACGCTGTCGGCGTACGCCGAGCAGGGGCGCGGCCTGCTGGCCGACGGCGACGCGGTGCTCGCCACGACCTACCTGCTGGGCACCCTGCTCGCGTGCGTCACCGCGGTGGCCGTGGCGACGCACTGGAGCTCCCCGGCGGCGCGCGAAGAGTTCGCGGCCGAGGGCGGTGACGAGTGACCGCGCTGCTGGTGGCGTTGGGGGCGGCCGTGGGTGCGCCGGTCCGGTTCGCGCTCGGCGAGTGGCTCGACGACGACATCCCGCTCGGCACGCTCGTCGTCAACGTCGTGGGGTCGGCGCTGCTCGGGCTGTTCTCGGCACTGTCGCTGTCCGAGTCGGCCGCTGCGCTGCTCGCCGCCGGGTTCTGCGGCGGGCTGACGACGTACTCCGCCTTCGCGGTGCAGACGCACCGGTCCGGACGGCGCCTCGGTCCGGCCTATGCGGTGGCCACGATCGTGCTGTCGCTCGCCGCGTGCGGGCTCGGCTTCTGGGTGGGTCAGGCGTAGCCGAGGTCGTGCAGGCGGGCGTCGTCGATGCCGAAGTGGTGGGCCACCTCGTGGACCACGGTGATCCGCACCTCCTCGACCAGCTCCTCCTCGGTCTCGCACATCTCGAGCAGCGGGCCGCGGTAGATGAAGATCCGGTCCGGCAGCTCGGGCAGCATGTCGCCGTACCGGTCGGTGAGCGCGACGCCGTCGTACAGGCCGAGCAGGTCGGGGTCGTCTGCCGGCGGCTCCGGCTCGACCAGCACCACGACGTTGCGCACCAGCCCGGCCAGCTCGTCGGGGATGCCGTCGAGCGCCTCGTTGACCAGCGCCTCGAAGCGCTCGGGATCCATCTCGACCGGCATGGCCCCAGTCTCCCAAAACGCACAAACGCCCTGGATGCGTGATCCAGAGCGAGCGTGGCGACCCCGACGGGACTCGAACCCGCGGCCTCCGCCGTGACAGGGCGGCGCGCTAACCAACTGCGCTACGGGGCCATGGTGCGCTCCGCTGCGTGAGCCGAGCGGTGGAACTCTAACCCATCCGCGACGACGACTCCCAATCGAGAAGAGTGCCTCCCGGACGTGGCACCCCCAACGGGATTCGAACCCGTGCTACCGCCGTGAAAGGGCGACGTCCTAGGCCGCTAGACGATGGGGGCCGGACTGCGCGACACAGCATAGGCCGTAGCGTTCGGCCATGCTGACTCCGCACCGTCAGGCCCTCGTGGACGCCACCGCGATCGCGCAGGAGCTGGCCGCGCGACCGGAGGTTGCCGCGGCCTGGCAGGCCGAGAGCGCCTGCGCCGGGATGACCGTCGGCGGGCTGACCCACCACCTGGTCCGCCAGGCGGTCATCACGACCGAGCTGCTGGACGCCGCACCCTCTGGGGAGGCGATCCCGCTGCTCGAGCACTACGAGAACGCGCCATGGGTGAAGGGCGGTCACGACGACCCGGCGAACGTCGCCGTACGCACAGGAAGCGACGAGCGGGCGGCCGAGGGCGTCGAGGCGGTGCTGACCGAGGCACGCGCGGCGCTGGACCGTCTGCCCACGCTGCTCGCCGGACCGCGCGACCCGGACTCGGTGTTCATCCCCTGGCAGGGCTGGGCGCTCACCGTCGACGACCTGGTCACCACCAGGCTGATGGAGACGATCGTGCACAGCGACGACCTCGCGGCAAGCGTCGGCCTGCCAACCCCGGAGTTCCCCGAACCGGCGCTCACCCCGGTGCTCGGCCTGCTCACCGGCGTCGCCGTACGCCGCCACGGTCAGGCCGCCGTCGTACGCGCCCTCAGCCGGCCGCAGCGGGCGCCCGAGCACGTCTCGGCCTTCTAACGTCACTTTCGTGCCAGCCGGGCTGCTCCTGTATGGTTTCGCCTCGCTCGGGCAGGTAGCTCAGTTGGTACGAGCGTCCGCCTGAAAAGTGGAAGGTCGGCGGTTCGACCCCGCCCCTGCCCACCGAGCAAAAGGAACCCGCAGGTCACCTGGTGACCTGCGGGTTCCTGCTGGTTACGTGCTCAGCCGAGCCACTGTGATCCGTACGCCGTCCTGCTGCCGACGACATTGCCCGCCGAGTCGAGGAACGTCAGCTTCAACGAAGGCATACCGGTTGCCTCGGGAAGGGCCGCTCCGTAGCCGAGAGAGTCGGCCCGCAGCGGGAGCGTGCGGTCGACGCCCGGGCCTTCGACACGCACCGCCACGGCGTCGGAGTAGGGGGAGATGCCGTAGAGGATCGTGTCCCCGCCCTCCCTGAAGAAGAAGCCGCCGAGCTGGTCGGGCCGCTCCCGCCGAATGATCTTGTCGGGGTTGGTCGGATCGACGATGTGGGGCGCGCAGCCGTACTCGAGGTCGCTGGGTGCCGGCGCGCCCACGCCGTCCCAGGTTGAGTCGCTCACCGTCTGGGCGTCGCAGATCTCTCCCGACGAGGTCGTCGCGATCCAGACACCGAAAACATGGCCGTTGCTGCGCTCCACCTTGGCGACCAGCTGGGGGTCGTGGATGGTGCCGACGTCGTTGCCGCTGGTGTTCGGTTCCTCGTAGAAGTCGAGCAGGGTGTCCTTGACGACGTCGATCGGGTCGTCCATGGTGGCCGCCACCGCCGCCCCCGTGCCCACTGTGAGGATGCCGGCGACGGCGAGCGTGGTGAGACGCCGCGGAGCACGCCAACGGGACTTCGGTGACGGCTCGTCGGCGAGGATGCGGGCGAGCGTGGCGTTCGCCCACTCCTGGTCGAGGTGCTCCGGCACGGGAGCGAGTGCGGTGATCCGGTCGTCGATGGAGTGCTTGTTCATTCGAGGCCACCTTTCGGGAGGCGCTGCAGGCTCACACGGGTGAGCAGAGATGGGCGTTCGGCGAGCTCCAGGGCCCGCTGGAGCGCGTCGCGTGCTCGATGGGTCCGCACCCGGAAGGTCCCGGGTCGCACGCCCATCACGGCGGCCGCCTGCTCCGGAGTGAGCCCGTCCCAGGCGACGAGCAGCAATGCCTCCCGCTGCTCCTCGGGGAGCGCAGCGAGGGTCGCCAAGGCCGCTACCCGATCGGTGGCGAGCAGTCCGGCGTCCTCCGCTGACAGTGCGGCGTCGCCGAGCAGGCCGAGCCGCTGCTGCAGCGCGCGCCGTCGGGTCTGGCCGCGGCGCTGGTTGCCCGCGACCTTGCGGGCGGTGCCGATCAGCCAGGGAAGGGGTGGCTGGGGTACGTCGTCCCAGCGCCGCCAGGCCTGCAGGAAGGTCTCCGAGACGACGTCCGGGACCTCTCCGGCCGCGACGTGCCGGCGCGCGTAAGCCGCCACCCGTGGCCCGTCACGGTTCCACACCTCGGTGAACTCTCGGACCTCTTCTGCGTTGCCCATGTGTGAGTAGTGTCCGCGACCCTGGCACTTGTTACGCCGCAGCCCGCCGGATCCCGCGGGGCGCTCCTCGTCCGTCGCGTCAGCGCCGTGAAAGGTCGGTGTCAGTCACCCTGGGCACGATCCCGGCCATGAGCGAACTCAAGGTACAGCTGGACAATCTGCGCGCGGCCGGAGTGGGGTTGCAGGCGATGGGCGCGGTCCACAAGCACGCCCAGGGGACCCTCGACGGGTGCAACCCGTCCAAGGCTCTGCAGCGTCCCGCAGGGATCGGCGTAGGAAGCGACGGCTTCCTGCCCTACTGGAACGACTACAAAGAAGCGCTGATGCACATGCTGTCCACCAACGCCGACTCCCTGCACGACTGCGGCCAAGCCCTCATCTGGTGCGCCGACGCCCTCTACCCCCGCGTGGACGACGACGCCGGCGGCCGGTTCCGGCAGCTCCAGCAGGAGGTCCCCAATGGGTGAGCCGCCCCCCTCGTTCACGATCGCCGAGCTCGGTGGTGAGGTCGACCAGCTGCGCAAGGACGCGATCGAGGCGCAGATCGAGTGGGAGTGGGTCCACTACGACGATCCCGAGGTCAAGCGAACTCCGGGGGCCCGTCAGCTGTGGGAGGACCGCGTCCGTCCCGACGTCGAGCGCATGTTCGCGGACCTGCCCGACCTCTTCTCCCCCTACAAGGAGATGCCGGAGGAGAGCGTCTTCCCGGACCTGGCCAAGTCGCTGTATCCCGCTCTGGCGTGTCTGGTTGCCGAAGGAGAACACGCCGACTTCGTGGAGCAGGAGTCGGTCCCGAAGCACTCGGCCTACAACGTCGTGAACAGCATCGACTCCTGGATCCCGGACTGGTCGGGGGAGGCCGCTGCAGCGTTCGAGCGGAACGTCGCACCGGCGATCCCCGTCGTGGTCTGGAACGAGTTCAATGCCGTCGAGGGTCTGCGCGGACCACTGTTCGCCGCCCATGACATGTGGCTCGAAGCGCGCAAGGACGTGTGCCGGCTCGTCGAGGCCGCCCAGCACGCGATCGACCTCCAGCGTGCGGATGCGGGAGGCTCCCAGGTGACCGCTTCGCTCACGCTGATCTCGGCGCTCATCTCGTTCGCCGCTGCCCCGATAACCGGCGGATCATCGCTCGCTATTTCCGTGGGCGTGATCACCGGAGCCATCGGAATCGGAACCGGGGCGGCAAAGATCCTGGACGACCGGAACACGGCGAGGCTGTCGGGCGAGTCGCCGGCCGAGGTCATCAACGCACTGCGCCGAGAGCTGACCGCGCTGGGGGACCGGATCTACGACCAGGAGTGGAGGATCGCAGAGAACCTGATTGACCTCACCAACACGGTGCGCGGTGCGGTGCAGACGCGAGCGCCCGAACGACCGGGCCAAGGACCGGATGACGAGCATCAGACCGAGTACAGCCCCCAGAAGGCCGCACCGTTCACGATGCCTCGTCCGGCCCTCGCGAACACCACGGAGAAGAACGCGACCGACGACCAGCACGTCGGCAGCCCGGGGGGAAGCTGAGATGGGGCGGCTGCACGACCGGCTGACCCGGCTGGACGTCACGGTGACGACCTCGGACGACATCGCCACCGCCAGACTGCAGGGCGAGTCCTCGGTCACGGTCACCCTGGTGCCCGGCTACTTCGCTACGAGCACCCCGGAACGCCTCGCCGGCAAGATCACCGCCCTCGGGGGACTGTTGTGGGAGGCGAGGCAGGAAGCGGTCCGGCGCACCCTGGCCGACGTCGGCCTGGCCCATGAAGAGTCACCCGCGCTGTCCTCACGGGACGCCGCATTCGGTCGGGCCCGGGAGACCGTTGCCTGTGAGGGCCACTCCGAGGACGGGTCAGTGGTCGTCAGCACCTTCGGCATGACCACGTGGACGGCGCACGTCGAGGCGTCGGCGCTGAGAGGGGAAGAGGAGGACTTCGTGCGCTCGGCCGGAGAGGCCCTGTCGGCCGCGCTGGCGGAGCGCCTGCCGCGGCTGCGCGAGCTGGCCGGCAGAGCGCGGGCGGGTCGCCTCTGAGAGTGGCGGAGGTATCAGCCCGCGGCGAGTCGGGCCCGGGTCTGGTCGACATCCATGCCGTGGAGCCGCAGGAGGTTCTCCCCGAGGATCTTCCGCTTCGCCTGCTCGGTGAGCTGCGGATAGCCGTAGCCGTCGGTCAGGTCCTGCGGGATCTGGAAGTTCCAGAACGCCTCGAGTGCCCACTGGGGCTGCCAGATCGGTGCCTCGCGGCCGTAGACGATCTTGTCCTCGCCGCACCTCGCCGGCAAGTCAGGTAGCTAGCCGGAAGCCCGCTGGGCAAGGACGGCTCGCTCGATCTCCTTGGCCATCACGTAGGCAGCCGACTGCCAGGCGACCAGGCGGATCTGCTCGAGCGGTTGGGTCGGCGCCTCCGTCGTGTCGTCATCGAGTGCAGCAGACTCCTGCTCCTCCCACATCTGGACCAGGTCGTCGGCCAGTCTGCGCGTACGCCTGACGAGGAGGTCCCGCGCGCGGGCACTCAGCGCGACGTCCGCTCCGAGCTCGGAGAGCTGCAGAGCTGCGCGGAGCAGGGGCAGGTCGGGACAGTGCCAGGACGTGACTCCATCCTTCGATCGCCGCTTCAGGAAGCCGGCCTCCTCGAGGGGTGCGAGCAGGTCGAAGTACTGCTCGCCGAGGAGCTCGGCGAGCTCCGGGATCGAGAAGTCCCGCTCGGCGTCGGTCAGCCACGACTCGCCCGAGGGACTGGCGCCGAGAACGGCCGCGGCGGGCGCCAGCCCGACCGTCCCGACGTTCACGAGCTCGCGGATGGCACTGAGCTTGAGTCCGTGCTCGTGCAGCTCGGCGATCTGACGGAGCCGGTGCAGGTGGCCGTCGTCGTACTTGGCAGCCCGCCCCTCGCGCCGCGCCTGCTGCAACAGGCCGGTGGTCCGGTAGTAGCGGACCGTGCGCACGGGGAGCCCGGCCGCTTCGGCCAGCTCCGAGATGGTGAACGTCGACACCCCTGCAGTATGGCTGCAATATTGCCAGTCGCCAAACGGTCTGCCACTTTCTCCTCAATTTGACAGTAATCACTGCAATCATTGAAGATTGCACTTACCGACGGAATCCCGTCAACCAACCAGACCTAAGAGGTATGACATGCAGTTCAAGAATGTGGCCGTGCTCAGCACGGCAGGCGTGATCGCCGCCCTCGCGCTCGGCGCCGGTGGCGCGTACGCCGCCACCCAGATCGGCTCCGCCGGCATCACGAACGACTCGGTGCGCAGCATCGACGTCAAGGACCAGACCCTCCGCGTGCGGGACCTGCGTCCCGGCGCTGTCACCCGGCTTCAGGGCAAGGGCACCGACACGAGCGCCCTGGAGGCTCGGATCGCGGACCTCGAGGCGAACGCCGCCAACGGCTCCGACATCAACACCAACTGGGCGAACGGCGTGGGTGCGACGATCGTCGATGCCAACACTGTTGAGCTCGACTCGCGGAATGACGGCTACGCCTTCGCCTCGATCCCCAACCTCGACCTCCCGATCAGCAAGGGCGCCGAGATCGAGTTCACCTACCGGCTCGCCGAGGGGGCGACTGCCGGATTGGGCGCCCCGCGCATCCAGATCCGCATCAACGGCGTGACCTACAGCTCCGCGCACCAGATCAACCCGGACTACGGTCACAACAACGGCGACGGCACCTTCACGGTGAAGGCCGTGGCCACGACCATGAACGACAACAATGCGACGCCGAACCCCGAGGGGACCGTTGGCCGCACCTCCGTGGTCTACGACAACCTGGACAAGGGCACCGTCACGTTCACGAACGTGGTCATCAACGGGCAGCCGATCAGCTTCAAGTAACTGCCCAGGCTTCAATCAACCACCCGAGGCCTCCGCTGCATGGTGCGGCGGGGGCCTCGGGTGCGCTGCGCGCACGGTGTAAGCGCCGTGAAAGGCCCGCGTGAGCCGGGTCGGCCATGATCGGCGACATGGGCCGTCTTCACGATCGACCGTCGACGCTGGACGTCACCGTCACCACGCCAGACGAAATCGCCACCGCCCGGCTGCGGGGAAGGTCATCGGTCACGGTGAGCCTGGTTCCCGACTACTTCACCACCACCACCCCAGCGCGCCTCGGCGACAAGCTGGCCGAGCTGGGCGAACTGCTGTGGCGGGCCCGGCCGGACGTGTTCCGGTGCACCCCGGACACCGTCGTCTGCGAGGGCCATTCCGTGGACGGGTCGGTGAGGGTGTGCACGGTGGGCATGACGACCTGGATGGTCGAGCTCGAACCTCCTGCGTTCACACGGGGAGAGGAGGCGTTCTGCGAGGCGGCAGGAGAGGCCCTGTCGCGCGCCATCGCGGGCCGGCTCTCGCAACTGCACCGGATGGCCGCCCTGGCCAGAGCCGGCCGGGAGCGGAACGCACTGGTCGGCGCTGGCCACGGACCGCACGCGTGAGGATTCGGGACCTCACCTGGGTTTCAAGCAGTCACAGAGCGGCGAGCTCCGCGTGAATCTGAACGGCCAGCGGGTCGCCGAGGTCGGTCGCGAGCGAGGCCGCCCGGCGCCAGGTCTCGCGGGCCGCGCCCGTGTCGCCCGCATCCCGCTGGGTCCGCGCCAGATGGTGGAGCGTGGCCACCTCCATCGGATGCCCGGCGGCCTGGTAGCGGTCGAGAGCCCCCTGAAAGTTGGCGACCGCCGCGTCGTGCTCACCTCGGCCGGCGTGGGCCAGGCCGAGCTCGTCGAGGACGTCGGCTTCTCGCAGCTCGTCGCCGGCCACCATCTCTAGTGCGCGCTGCGCCTCGTCGGCGGCTGCGTCGTGCCGACCCACCGCGTTGTACGACGCCGCGAGGTTGTTGAGCACCAGCGCCATCGCGCTCGGGTCGTCGAGTGCCTCGCAGGCCTCCACCGCCTGGAGATGCTGCTCGATCGCCTCCTCGGAACGGCCTGCCAACTCGAGGGTCCCTGCGAGGTTGGTCAGCATCCCCACCTCGCCCCGGAGGTCCTCGATCTCCCGGTAGACCTCCAGGGCCTGGCGCGTGAGCTCGACGGACTCCTCGAAGCGCTGGCCGTAGTGGTGGGCGTCCCCGATGGCGGCGAGCATGATCGCCTCGCCGAACCGGTCACCCGAACGCCGAGCGCAAGCGAGCCCACGCTCCAGCTGGGGCAGCGGCTGCGCCCATGGGCGCCGCTGCAGGGAGTGCACGGACAAGGCGGCCGCTACCTGCCAGGCAAGGGTGTCCAGTCCCGCCGCCGCCGCGTCGTCCACGACGTCCAGCAGGTTCGTGCGCTCGTCGTCCAGCCAGGCCATCGCGCTCGCGGCGTCGGCGAGGGTGAGTGCGACGACCCCCGGCTCGGCGTCGAAGACGAGGGGCTGCCTAGTCCCGGCCAAGTCACGTGCGCCCAAGGCGGTGGCGCCGTACCAGGAGAGCACCTGCCGGCGCGCAGCTTCGTCCGTGCCGACGAGCTCGGCGGCGTACACGCGCACCAGGTCGTGGAGCTCGAACCGGCCCGGCGCCTTTTCGAGCAGGAGGTGGGAAGCCACCAGGCTGTCGAGCAGCGCCCTCGTCCTCGTCACCGGCAGGTTCACCAGAGCGGCGGCAGCGGCTGGCGTGATGTCGGGGCCGGGGGCGAGCGGGAGCAGCCGGAACAGCCGCGACTGCTCTTCGTCGAGGGTCTGGTACGACCACGACAGCACGACCCGGACGTCGCTGGTGAGGTCGTCTCCCAAGGACAGGGCGTCCAGCCGCTCCTGTTCGTCGCGCAGCTCCGCGAGTACGTCGTCAACCCGGCCGCCCGGGACGCGCGCGAGACGTTCACCGGCCACCGCGAGTGCCAGCGGGACCCGGGCGCACAGGTCCGCCACCTCCCGGACCCCGGCGGTGATCGAGCCGCCCGCCGCCTGACCCAGTAGCCCGACCGACTCGTCGTCGGACAGCTCGGCAAGCGTGACCCGGTGCGCCCCTTCCCGGGACACCAGTCCACGGAGCTGGTTGCGGCTCGTCACGAGTACGAAGGCGGACGAGCCGGGTAGCAGCGGTCGCACCTGCTCGACGTCGCGGGCATTGTCCAGCACCATCAGGACGCGGCGGTCAGCGAGCTCGGTGCGCAGCTGGGCGAAGCGCGCCTCGGGGTCGACCGGGATCCGCTCGCCGGCCGCACCGAGCGCCCCGAGCATCGCACCGGCCACCGCGAACGGGTCGACCGGAGTGCCGGGGCCGTAGCCCCGCAGGTTCACGTACAGCTGACCGTCTGCGAACGTGCTCGCTGCCCGGTGACCCCAGCGCACGGCCAGCGCGGTTTTGCCCATCCCACCGGCTCCGTCGAGCACCACGATGACGGCCCGGCGCGCAGGATCGTCCGACCAGCCGGCCGCCAGCTCGTCCAGGATGCCCAGCTGCTCATCGCGCCCGACGAACGACGGCGCGTCGGTGGGCAGCTGGCGCGGCACCGTTGCTCGATCATCGCCGAGAGGGGAGCCGCCACTGCCCGCGAGGATTTCGGCGTGGGCGGCCACCAGCTCCTCGCCGGGATCGAGGCCGAGCTGCTCCAGGAGCTGGCCGCGGACCTCCTGGTACGCATCGAGCGCATCCGCCTGCCGCCCCGATGCCGCGAGGGCCTGCATCAGCCGGGCCCACAAGGACTCGCGCAACGGATAGCGGGAGATGAGCCCGCGGAGGTCGCCGGTGAGGTCGCCGTGAGCCCCGGCCGCGAGACGCAGGTCGATCAGTCGCTCGGTCACCGCGAACCACTCCTCGGTCAGCGGTACGACGTGCTCGGTCAGCAGACGATCGGAGTCCACAGCGTCGAGAGCCTCGCCGCGCCACAGCCCTCGTGCTTCCTCGAGCAGGCGCACCTCTGCGGCAGGGTCCTCCGCCTGTCGGGCAGAAGCCGCGAGCGACCGGAACCGACGTACGTCGACGGCGTCGTCGGGTACGACGAGCGCGTAGCCGTTCGGCGTGCTCACCACCCGATCCGCGCCGACGAGCTTCCGCAACCGGGTGATCGTGGTGTGCAGCGCGGGCCGCACGTGCGCCGGCTGCTCGTCACCCCACAGATAGTCGGCCAGGGCCTCGCTGCTCACGAGTCCGCCTGGGGCCAGCGCCAGGGCTGCCAGCGCCACTCGCTGGCGAGCCCCGGGAACGGGCACCGGCTGGCCGTCCACGTGCAGGGATGCCGGGCCGAGCAGGCGGACCTCGATCCCGAGACTCATGGGGCCCATTGTCATGCCCCCGCGCCGAACCTGCAGCACCGCGAACAGGGCGCGAGATCGATTCGACCAGCCTCGAATCGCGGCGCCCCGACGTCGTGCCTGGGTGTGCTGTATCGCACGAAGGACCCTGCATTCGACAGTCTGTTCAACAGACTTCGGTGATACCTTGGTCTGATGAACAGACTTGCAACGGGCGCCGTTCCCCGGACCCCGCCGATCCGGGCACCACACCCCGCGAACTCGGTCGCGGTCGCGTCGCTGGGCACGTTCCTGGCGTTGGCCACGTTCTGCGGCCCGCTGACCAACATGCCGACCCTGGCCTCGGCGCTCGGTGCCGGACCGTCGGCGCAGACGTGGCTGCTCAGCTCGATGAGCATCGGGGTTGCGGGGGCCCTGCTGACGGCCGGCTCGCTCGCCGACAACATCGGCCGACGGCGGGTCCTCGTCTGGGGCAGCCTGGCCCTCGCGGTCGGCGCACTGGCGAGTGCCATCGCCGCCGAGCCCGGCCTGTTCATCGCCGGGCGCGTCGTCTCGGGAGTGGGGTCGGGCGCGATCCTGGCATCGAGCGGCGGCATCATCGCGCACGTCAGCCCCGCTCCGGCAGCCCGGGCGAAGGCCACCGGCATCTGGGGCGCGGCACTTGGCGCCGGAGGCGCCGTGGGTCCCCTTCTCTCGGGCGCACTCGACGAAGCGGGCCAGTGGCGGATGTTCTACGTCGGCATGGGTCTGCTCGGGCTGCTGGTCGCGTGGGCAGGACAGACCCGAGTCGTGGAGTCGCGGGCCGAGATCCCTCGAGCGATCGACCTCCCGGGCGCGGCGACGCTGAGCGTGGCGGTGGTGCTGATCCTGGCCGCCCTGACCGAGGGACGCGACGGCGTCACCCCGGCGGTGTTGGTGGCGGGGGCTCTCTCACTCGTGCTGCTGGCCGCCTTCGTGGTCACGGAGCTTCGCCGATCGGGGCCGATGGTCGACCTGCGGCTCTTCCGAGGCCGCGGTTTCACGGCTGCCACCGTCGGAGCCTTCGGCGTCGGCCTGGGCGTGGTCGGCATCCTGTCGTTCGCGTGCACCTTCTTCATTGCCGGCCTCGGCATGAGCGCACTGCACGCGGCGGTGCTGCTGCTGGCGTGGTCCGGGACGGGGACCGTGGCGTCCCTCCTGGCGCGTCGCCTCCCTCCCGGTCTCGGAGGTGCGCGACTGATGGTGCTCGCACTGCTGACCGCCGCCGTCGGCGAGGCGGCGATGCTCGGCAGGCTCGGAGCCGACGGCTGGGGGATCGTCCCGGGCCTGCTCGTGATCGGGGTCGGGTACGGCGTCCTCAACGCCGCCCTCGGTCAGCAGGCGATCGCGACCGTGCCCGCCGCCCAGGCCGCGATGGGCAGCGGCGCGAACAACACGGCCAGGTACATCGGCTCCGCCATCGGGATCACGCTGGTCGTCATCGCGGCTCGCGGAGCGGACACCGGGGTCGAGGCGGCGTGGAACCACGCCGTCGGGATGTCGGCCGGGCTCACGACCCTCGCGGCCGTGGTCGTGGCGCTCCTGTCCGTGGGCGGTCGCCGCGTTCGCACCGCCGCGCCCGTCAGGGCAGAAGCGGCGTGAGCATGCGGTGGGGCTCGCGAAGCCGGAGGCTCACCGGGTCGGTGCGGGCGGCGTTCACGTCCTTCGGGTTCTTGGGCTGGATCACCAGGTCACCGGGCGCGGGCACGACCCCGCACCGAGGGCACGCCCCCCGGTCGTCGATCCTCGTGCCGCACGACTCGTGGACGAACTCACGTCGTGTGCGCTGCCCGCCGCCGAACGCGTCCCCCCAGCGGAGCAGGGCGTACAGGCTCGGCCAGGTCGCGACACCAGCCTCGGTCAGCACGTAGACGGGATGGCCGTCCTCCGTCCGCCGCTCCAACACCCCGGCCTCCACGAGCCCCGCCAACCGATCGGTGAGCACGGCGCGGGAGACGTCGAGGTGCTCGAGGAGGTGCGTGAACCGGCGGACGCCGTAGAAGCAGTCGCGGAGCACGAGCATCGTCCAGCGCTCGCCGAGGATCTCCAGGGCCCTGGCCAGCGTGCAGTCCTGCTGGTCGTAGTTGGTACCTAGCGGCGGCATGCCTCAATCATAGGCCGCACTGGTCTGGTGATCGAACTCCGCAGGCCACCGGGCGGTTCCCAGATTTCGCCCGCAACGAGCGGGACTTCGCGCCAGGATGACCGGATGCACGCCTGGTCCAGGGGCCCTCGCGCCCTCGTCATGCCGCTGCTGGCCCTCCCCTTGCTCGTGTTCGCGACCGCGTGCTCGGACGAGCCGGACGAGGACCCCGAGACGGTGGTCCAGGCGGTCGTCGACGCCAGGACCACGGGCGAGTGCGACGACTACGACGAGCACTTCGTCGACGGCGACCCCGTCGGCGGCTGCGACGAACCCCAGCCGGTCGTCGGCGACGGTCCGCAGGTCGGCGACGCCAAGATCGACGGCGACAAGGCCGAGGTCGAGGTCGTCGACCACTACGACTGCTCGACCTGGGACGAGCCGGACCAGGAGTACGTCGACGTCTTCAGCCTGGTCGTCGAGGACGGCGAGTGGCTGATCGACGACATCGAGTTCTCCGAGACGACGAGCGACGACTGCTTCTCCTGACCTTCGCTCGACGACGTGCCGTCAGGCGCTCCGCTCGCGGGGTACGGCGAGCGGCGGGACCCCGCCCAGCCCCCGGCGGTAGCGCACCCGGTCGCCGTACCGGTCCAGCGCGGCGTACAGCGTGCTCCGAGCGGTCCAGGAGATCGGCTCGCCGCGGTCCCGCCAGCTGTCGCCGAACGAGATCCATGCCGGCACCCACTCGGCTGCGTCGTCCCACTCACCACGACGAGCGCTGATCATCCGGCGCCGGATCTGAAACGACTGGCGCGGCCCGTCGACGCAGATCGGTGCGGTCTCGACCGGCCACAGGTGCAGGTCGAGCGCCATCAGGTGCACCTCGAGCTCGGCCAGCACTGCCGGGTCGACCAGGACGGTCGCCACGTTCTCGTGCGGGGCGCGCAGCATGGCGACACGCTCGCCTGAGGTGGGCCAACCGGTCAAGGGTCGCGGTCCGGAAGGCGTCAGGTCGACGGGCCTAGCGGCGCCTCGTCGGGACCCATCCCGGGACGCGGCTCCTTGAGCTCGATGAAGATCGAGTGGGTGTCGGTGGCACCGATGTTCTCGCCGGCGTGCTCCTGGGCATCGAGCCAGCGCACCGTCCCGGCCTCGAGCTCGACGTCGACCTCGCGTTCACCTGCGATCAGCCTGCGACCGAACGAGCTCAGGGTGTACATCACGCTGTCGGGATGGGCGTGGGGGTGCGTCCGGTCGCCGGGCCGGTCGGTGTACTCCAGGACTCGGACGCGGTCGTTCTCGAAGATCACCCGGTACAGCCCTGGATCGGTCTCGACGGGGTCCATGCTCATCGGCTCAGTTCCCGGCTGGTGTCAGGAGCAGCGTCCACGACGTCGCCTTGTCCGATGGGGACGCCGAGACCGCGGACAGCCCTCCGGTCGGGCCGCCGGTGACAGCAGCGTTCGGGTCGGTGAGCAGGACGCCGATCCGGCCGCCGCCGCTCCCGGCCGAGAGCTCCCGGACCACCTCGCCGGAGGGGGAGGTCCATCCCGCCGCGCTGCTGTTGCGGTCGGCCCAGTAGGACACCCGCAGGGTTCCGGCCGGCGCCGACACGACAGGCGTGGTGTGTGTCGCAATGGTCGCCGACGTCGCAGCGCCCGTCGCGGTCGCGAACGGAGTCGTGGTCGACGTACCGCGGTAGACCGCGAGCGTGAGGGCTCCCTTGCGCTGCCCGCCGCCGCCCGATACCTGGACCGTCGTGCCGGCGTCTCCCGCGGTCGCGACGCGCCGCCAGATCGTCGTCCGCAGGGTGCCGTCGACCAGGTTGCCGACCTGCGTCCAGCCTGCACCCGGACCCGTGAGCACGCCCGTGTCGGCGCTGCGTGAGAAGAAGAGCAGCATCCCGTCGCCCTGCTCGACCTGGGCCGGCACCGGGCGCGACCACACAGTGGAGTTGGAATTCACCACCGACGAGTCGACCAACGAAACGTCCCCGGACGGCGGGGGCGGAGCGCCGTCGATCACGCGTTCCAGCGGAACGTACTTGAGGTTCTGGTTGCCGGTCGTCCCCGGCGCGTCGTTGTTGTTGTCCTGGCAGACGAAGATCCCCTGGGAGAACGGCGGCCCCAGGTCGGCCGCGAGCGCGGTGATGCCGTCGGTCCGGTCGCAGTCGTCCGACGACGGGCCGGCGGTCACCCGGAAGGTGCGGACGTAGGCGTTCGTGACGCGGTCATAGGCGACGAAGTACGAGTTGTTCGGGTCGGCGGCGTTCTGCGCCGAGACGATGACGTAGCCGCCGCCGTCGGGCAGGTCGACGAGCGTGACTCCTTCGACGTCCTCGACCAGGTGCCCGCTCGCGCCTGTCGTGTCGACGACGGTCCGTGCGGTGCCGCCGGTCGGCTCGGCGTCGTAACGCCACAACGCGGTCTGCTCCTGGCTGATGTAGACCACCCCGCGCTCGTCGTCCGCCACGCACCCCTCGGCCTCGGACTCCACGGCAAACTGACGGACCTCGACACCCTCGAGCAGTCCGTCCGCGTCGGCGTCACGGATCTCGACCTGCCGGACCACCCCGCTGATCGCGATGACGAAGACGTAGAGCCGTCCGCTGGTCGGGCTCGAGTAGAGGCAGATCCCTTCACCCGAGGCGCCGATCGCTGTGCCCTCATTGGCCCGGGTCAGCATCCGGGTGGAGGGATTCACGCGGTAGAGCTGGAGCCCACGGTGAGAGACCGCGACGATGTCACCGACCACCCCGGCGACCGGCACGCCCTGGCGGACGTCGACGTTGCCCCAGAACGTGACGCTGTCCGAGAGGCGCTGGACCCGGTTGCCGGCCAGGTCGTAGGTCTCCAGCGCCGCCCTCTTGTTGTTGCCGAGGACCAGCGACCGGGACGGGTCGGTCGGGTGCACCCAGACCGCCGGGTCGTCCATCGAGTCACCCGTGGTGGCGACCGGCACCGTCTCCCGGAGCGACGGCGCAGGCGCGATCGGATCATCGGCCGCGAACCCTGGCGCGGCAACGGAGACGACCGACAGCAGCAGCGAGGCGAGCACCAGACGCATCTCAAACCCCTTTCGGATGCGCCACCCACTGTGTCCTCCGCGCGCCAGACGCGCCATCTGCCAAATGGGGTACGTGACCCCGCGACTCCCTGACCTGGGGCCGCAGGCGGCGAGCCCGCGATGACCACCGGGAGGTTCGATCCGTTTCGAAACGTCGCCGCGGCGGCGTAAGCGCCGTGAAAGTCAGGCGTCAGTCGGCGCGGGCACGATCGCCTTGCGGCCGATCGACGGCCGTGACCGCGGAGCAGATCTGGGGAGTCGAGATGACGGAGTACGACGCGAAAGCCCTCAACCATCTGAAGGAGGAGATCGCGCGGGCGGCGATCCGGGTGTCCTTGGAGGAGGAGGCCCGCAAGCACCGACCACCGATGCAGTGCTTCGGTGACGCCAAGGCCGGATTCACCCTCGTGCTCGACACGTCATCGACCGGCGACAGCGATGTGTGGGAGCAGCGACTGCCACCGGTCTCCGCGGCGACCGGTCCGATCGCGACGTGGTACCGCAATGGCGAGCTGCAGCCTGAGCCCCTCGAGGACGTCTGGGCGACGCGCTACGCCCCGTGGTTCGACGCCGTCGAGGAGGTGTTCGATGGATGGGAGGCGCTGCCGGACGCGCAACCCCTCCGTCGCCTGGCCGGGGTCATCGAGCAAGGAGCGAGGGCACTGTACATACACGTGCCGGGCGCAGATCATGCCGCCGACGCCGAGAGCGGACTCACGGACGCCCTGTCCACCAGGATGCAGACTATTGCCTCGATCACGGCCAACTTCTATGGAGCCACGGCGCAGACCTTCCACGACAGCTACTCCGCGCACTTGTTGACGGTGGCGGGCGGGCAGTACCAGCTGACCGGCGCTCTCGCAGCTGCCTTGGAGAGCGAGGCTCAGATCATCGAGGAAGCAGGCACCACCGTGATGGGACTGGCCGAGGCCGCGGTGGCCGCCATGCGCAGCGTCGACGGCAATTCTCCGGGTGGAGGGGCGAGGGACCCGCACGGCGTGCTCAACATCGTGGGGATCGTCGCCGGCGCGGCGGCCAACCTCTTCACGAAGCTCAACCTGGCCGGCACGCTCACTTCTGCCGCCATCGCCCTGTTCGATGAGATCTTCCCGCCGGCCGGCGGCCGGGATCCGCTCGAGCTGCCCCTTGCCGGAGCCACAGCGGACGACGTGCTGGCCCAGCTGCGCTCGGCCTTGATCAAGCTCAACGGGCAGATGACGGACGAGGAGGTGACGATCTCAACCGCGGCCGAGCGTGCGGTCGATCTCAGCTACGACTCACCCGGAGTTGCCCGGTTCAACCTCCCGCCGCCGGTGATCGCCACCGAGAGCGACGCCAGGCTGCTGGCCGGCGACCCGCCCCTGATGCGGAAGATCGGGAACACGGACATGCCGTGGGTGGCGGGCCACTTCGAGCGCGTCCTGAAAGAGGTAAAAGGGGCGCCACTGGACTCGTTGGCGCCGTGGATGCGGCCGGGTTTCATCGGGTTCACCGATGTGGGACCACACCGCGCGGTGTCCGCGCTGTACGACCGGGTGCACTTCCTGCTCGGTGACACCGCCGGGGAGCTGCGCCACGGCGGCAGGTCGTTCTCGCTCGCGGCGGACGTGCTGGCCGGCGCCGATGCCGAAGCCCAGCGCCAGCTCGACAAGCACGCGAAGGACGTAGAAGGCGTGGGTGCACCCGACCCTGGCCCGCCACCGCGTGAACCTGATCGACAGGGAGGGGCGCGGGCGTAACTGAGATCGCAGCGGCGTCGGGGATACTCGGCTGGTGCTGCCGCGCTTCGAGATCGTGCACCGGGCGCGGCCGGTCGACCTCGTTCGCCCCGGTAGCGACCTCGAGCATCCGATAGCGCCGTACGTCGCGGTGACCGCGGACCTGGCGGGTCCCGGGCCGGCATCGGTGTCGTTGGGCGGGGGCGACGTGGAGCTCTCCGCGGCCCTCGACGACGACGGTCTCGCGCTGCGGGTCACAACCGGGGCGACCACGACCGACCACCGCAGCCGGCGGTTCGGGCGTCCGGACGGCGAGGTGGCCGGGCTGGCGCTCAGCCTCACCGCCACCCACGTCGTCGGCTACACCCGTGAGCGCGACCGGTGGCGGGTGCGGGCCAGGTTCGACCTGCACGAGCGCTTCGACCCCCACGACGAGGCCTGGCTGAGCCAGGTTCGGGAGACGTCGTCCGGCGCCGCGACCGAGGTGCGGGCCGGCCGGTTCGGACAGCTCGGCCTCCGGGACCTACGGCTGGTCACCCACGCCGACGGGACGCCGTACCGCGAAGGGAACGGTTACCTGCTCTCGGCCACCAGTGCCGGCCCCGGCGCGATCGCGACCGGGCACGGGTCGGTGTGGGCGCTCGACCCCGACTCGTTCGCCCTGGAGCATCGTGCGGACCTGTTCTTCCGACGGCCCGACCGACCCGGCGTGTACGGCGACCACGCCTGCCACCTGGTTCGGGACGACGGGCGGTGGCTGGTCGCCGCCAGCACGTGGGGAGACTTCGACAAGGGGCGGCGGAAGGAGCACGAGGTCGCCGCGACGCTGGCCGAGACCACCGCCGACATCACCCGCGGCGCCCACGTCCTGGACACCAGACGGCTGGCGCTGCCGACGACGGGGATGACCTCGGTCGGCGTGTGGGACCCCCACCTCGTGCGCACCGACGACGGCTGGCTGGCGGGCTACGTCAGCGCCCGCAAGTACTTCCGGTTCCACCCGGTCCTCGCCGAGGGCCCCGACCTCGACTCGCTCCGGGTCCGCGGCGTCGCCGCCTCGCGGCGAGCCACCGAGGGCACCACCCTGACCCGCGTCGGCCGCAGCTGGCGGCTGCTGGCCAGCGACGGCCGCGACGGTCGCCGGGGCCAGAACGCGCAGTTCCCGATCTTCGACCTCGACCTGCGCGAGGTGGGCACCCTCGACGCGCCGTACCCCAGCAACATCCCGTGGCCGACGCTGCTGGAGCACGACGGGCGCTGGCTGCTGATCTGCTTCGACGACACCCGGTACGGCGGCCGGCTGGTCGGCTACGGGAGCCACGGCGACGTGCTGTTCGCCGCCACCGAAACGGCGGAAGGGAGCGCCACGTGAGCGTCTGGCTCGAGGCCGGCCTGTGGGGTCTGCTCGCCGGTGGTGCGCTGGTGCTCGGTGCCGCGATCGCCTGGGTCGTCCAGGTGCCGCAGCGGGTGGTCGCGGGAGTGATGGCGTTCGGTGCCGGCGTCCTCATCTCGACGCTGGCCTTCGACCTGATGGACGAGGCCGAGCAGACCGGCGGGCTCGGGCCGACATTGGCGGGCTTCGTCGGCGGCGCGATCGTGTACGTCGCCTGCAACCTCGCACTCGCCCTGCGCGGGGCCCGCCACCGGAAGCGCTCGACCGGGATGATGCCCTCGGAGGAGGAGACGCCGGGCAGCGGCGCGGCGATCGCCGTAGGCGCGCTGCTCGACGGCATTCCGGAGTCGGTGGTGCTCGGTCTCTCCCTGCTGGGCGGATCCGGGGTCGGGGTCACGGTGCTCGCCGCGATCTTCATCTCGAACGTCCCGGAGGGCCTCTCGAGCGCGGCCGGCATGAAGGAGAGCGGGCGCAGTGCGCGGTACGTCTTCGGCGTGTGGTGCGCGATCGCGGTGGCGTGCGGGCTGTCGGCCCTGGCAGGGGCGTCAGTGCTCGACGGCGCGGCACCCGAGACGATCGCGGTGATCACCGCCGTGGCGGCCGGCGCGATCCTGGCGATGGTCGCGGACACGATGATCCCGGAGGCGTTCGAGCGCACCCAGCTCTACACCGGTCTGGTGGCCACGCTCGGCTTCGCGCTGGCGTTCGCGATCGACCGGGTCTGAGATAGGGCGCACCGCAAACGAATGCAGTTTTGCGGAATCGGGTACGTGTGAGCCGGACCACACCCGATCTCGGAGCAGTGATGACCAGCACAGCTGACAAACGCACCCGGACCGACGTCGACCAGGCATTCCAGCGACCAGCGACCTATCGCAGCCTCGGCGAACAACAGCTTTCCGAGCAGGAGGAGCGTTTCGAGAAGGGGCGGCGGACGGTCGGCCTGGTGCTGGCGCCGCTCGCCACCATCGTGATGCTGCTCCTCCCGCTGGGCATCGACGACGACCAGCACACGCTGGCCGCGGTGCTGGTCGGCGTGGTGGTGCTCTGGATCACCGAGCCCGTCCCGATCCCGGTCGGGGGCTTCATCGGCATCGGCGCCATCGTGCTGCTCGGCGTCGTGACCGCCGACGAGGCGCTGGCGCCGTTCGGCTCGTCCACCGTCTTCACGTTCATCGGCGCCTTCATCCTGGCCCAGGCGATGCTGAAGCACGGGCTCGCGAAACGGTTCGCGATGTTCGTCCTCAACGCCCCCGGCGTGGGCACGTCGACGTTCCGGGTGATCATCGCGTTCGGCGTGATCACCTGCGCGCTGTCGGCGTTCGTCTCCAACACCGCCACCGTCGCGATGCTGCTGCCGACCGCCATCGGCATCCTCACGGTGATCGCGAAGCTGATGCAGGACCAGGGCATCGTGGCGGAGGACTTCGACCCGCTGCGGATCCGGGTCGGCGCCGCGCTTGATGCTGATGCTCGCCTACGGCGCCAGCGTCGGCGGGCTGCTGACGCCGGTCGGGTCGCCGCCCAACCTGATCGGTCGGGGGCTGATCGAGGAGGCGACCGGCGAGAAGATCGGGTTCCTCGACTGGATGATCATGGCCTTCCCGATCTGCGCGCTGATGTTCGTGGCGCTCGCCGTGGTGATGTTCCTGCTCAACAAGCCCGAGATCCGCAAGCTCAAGGGTGTCGACGAGTACGTCGACGCCGAGCGCGCGAAGATGGGCGACTTCTCGGTCGCGGAGCGCAACACGCTGATCGCGTTCGCCACCACCGTCACCCTGTGGATCGTCCCCGGCATCGTCGGGATCGTCGCCGGCACCGACTCGAGCGCCTACGAGACGGTGGGCAACCGTCTCGACGAAGGCGTGGTCGCCGTGCTCGGCGCCTCGTTGCTCTTCCTGCTGCCGACCGACTGGAAGCAGCGCGAGTTCACGCTGCGCTGGAGCGACGCCGCGAAGATCGACTGGGGCACCATCGTGCTGTTCGGCACCGGCATCATCTTCGGCTCCCTGCTGGAGTCGACCGGGCTCGCCGAGACGATGGGCAACGGCGCCTTCGACAAGCTCGGCCTGACCAGCACCTTCGCGATCACCGCGTTCGCGGTGGGGCTGGCGATCCTGGTCTCCGAGACGACGAGCAACACGGCGTCGGCCGCGGTCGTGGTCCCGATCATCATCCCGATCGCGATGGCCGCCGGGATCAACCCGTTCGTGCCCGCCCTGGCTGCGACCTTCGCCGCTTCCTTCGGGTTCATGCTGCCGGTGTCGACGCCGCAGAACGCGATCGTCTACGGCTCCGGCACGGTGCCGATCACGACGATGATCAGATCCGGGTTCTCCTTCGACGTCCTCGGCGCGATCCTGATCGTCATCCTGCTCCCGGTGATGGTCGACGTAGTCGGCCTCGTCTGATGCCGCACAGCATCGCGGTCATCCCCGGCGACGGGATCGGAACCGAGGTGGTCGGCGCCACCCGGACCGTGCTCGATGCCGTGGCCGACGTACACGACCTGGACCTGCAGTACGAGGAGTTCGACTGGTCGTGCCGGCGATACGCCGACACGGGCGCGATGATGCCGGACGACGCGCTCGACCGGCTGGCCGAGCACGACGCGATCCTGCTGGGCGCGGTGGGCTGGCCGGGCGTGCCCGACCACGTGTCGCTGTGGGGGCTGCTGATCCCGATCCGGCGGCACTTCCGGCAGTACGTCAACCAGCGGCCGATCGCGGTGTTCGAGGGCGTCGAGAGCCCGCTGCGCGGCGCGCGAGCCGGCGAGGTCGACCTGGTCGTCGTACGGGAGAACGTCGAGGGCGAGTACAGCGAGATCGGCGGCCGTATCAACCGCGGCTTCCCCGACGAGATGGCGGTCCAGGAGTCGGTGTTCACCCGCGTCGGCGTGAGCCGGATCGCGGACCACGCCTTCGCCCTCGCGCAGCAGCGCAGCGGCTACCTCACCTCGGCGACCAAGAGCAACGGGATCGTGCACACGATGCCGTTCTGGGACGAGGTCGTCGCCGAGCGCGCGGCGGCGTACCCCGACGTGCGGTGGGACTCCGAGCTGATCGACGCGCTCGCCGCGAAGGTGGTGCTCGAGCCGGAGCGGTTCGACGTCATCGTGGCCTCCAACCTCTTCGGCGACATCCTCAGCGACCTCACCGCGGCGGTCGCGGGCAGCATCGGCATCGCGCCCTCGGCCAACCTGGACCCCACCCGCGAGCATCCCTCGATGTTCGAGCCGGTGCACGGGTCGGCGCCGGACATCGCCGGCAAGGGGGTCGCCAACCCGGTCGGAACGATCTGGTCGGCGGTGATGATGCTCGACCACCTCGGCCACGAGGAGGCAGCGCGGCAGCTGATGGCGACGATCCGGTCGTCGCTGAAGTCGCCAGAGAGCCGCACCCCCGACCTGGGTGGCAGCGCGACGACCGAGGCGGTCACCGACGCGGTGGTCGCGGGCGTCCGCGGCTGAGCGCGGTCAGGCCTCGAGCGTCAGCAGCGGGCGGACCGCGTGCCGGGCGGCGTGGATGCGGGACTTCACGGTGCCGAGGGGAAGGTCGAGCAGGCGGGCGATCTCGTTGTAGTCGAGCTGCTGTACGTCGCGCAGCACCAGCGGCTCGACGAGCTCCGGTCGGTCGGCGCCGAGCACCTCGAGCGCCTCGAGCAGGTCGAGCCGGCTGCCGGCGATCACGCTCGTGGTGCGCGGGTCGGGCGCTGGGGGCAGCTCGTCGGTCGGCCGCTCGGCGGCCCGCCGCTTCAGGGAGCGGTAGGTTCCGCGAGCGCTGTTGGAGGCGACGGCGTGCAGCCAGGTGGTGAACTTGCTGCGCCCGGCGAACTGGTCGATCTTCGTCGCCACCAGCAGCAGCGCGTCCTGCGCCGCCTCCTCGGCGTCCTGCGGATAGAGCAGCATCCGCCCGCAGATCCGCTTCACCCGGGGCTGGATCTCGGCGAGCAGCCGCTCCAGCGCCTCGCGGTCACCCGCCGCCGCCTGCTTCGCGAGGTCGTCGAGGTCGATCGCTCGCTCATGCGTCACCTGCGGCACACTATGCGACGTGCCTCTCCCGGAAACGCTCGGTCGTCTGCGCCGGGTCGAGCGCCTCGGCGTCGGCGGGTTCGCGACCGTCTGGCTCTACCACGACCCCGAGCTCCGCTCCGACGTCGCCGTGAAGGCGCTCGCGGAGAACTGGGCGCAGCGGATCGACGTCCGCGAGCGGTTCCTCGACGAGGCGCGGATCCTGCGGCAGGCCGACTCCGACCACATCGTGCGGGTCTACGACATCGGGGAGGCCGACGGGACGCCGTACTTCGTGATGACGTACGCCGACAAGGGGTCGCTCGCCACCCTGCTGGAGGACGGCGGTCGGCTCGGGCCGGACCGGACCATGGAGCTGGTCGCGCAGGCCGGCGCGGGCCTGGCGATGCTGCACGAGCACGGCCTGGTGCACCGCGACATCAAGCCGCAGAACCTGCTGCTGCGCAGCGCCGGGCCCGGCGGCTCCGGCGAGGACCGGCTGCTGGTCGCCGACCTCGGCGTGGCCAAGGCCCTGCTGCACGCGTCGGGCCTGACCCAGGTGGTCGGCACCCCGTCGTACATGGCGCCCGAGCAGGCCGCGGGCCTGGGCATCGACGTGCGTGCGGACGTGCACGCCCTGGCGGCGGTGACCTACCAGATGCTCACCGGTGAGCTGGTCCGCGAGGGCGGCGTCGCCGAGCTGGCGCACGCGACGCTGCCGCGGCCGCCCTCGGAGTACGCCGACCTGCCCGAGGCCGTCGACGACGTCCTCCTTCGGGCACTGGAGCCGGACCCCGAGGACCGGTGGCCGGACATGGTGTCGTTCGTGTCCGCGCTGCGGGCCGCGATGCCGACCCCCGAGCCACGGGACCGCGAGTCGCTGACGCTGTGGGCGATGCCGCGGACGTCGCCACGTGCGCCGGCCCGCGGCACCTCCCTGGCGCCCTGGCTGCTCACGCTGCTGGTCTTCGTCGCGGCCTTCGGCTCGGCGTACACCGTCACCACGCTGGTGCGGTGAACGTTATCCTGACGTCGAGCCGCGCCACCCCTGCGGCCGGACCGAACTGCGACCGCTCAACCACGGCGGTCACCGACCACACGAAACGGACGCCATCCATGTCTGGAAGCCCCACTGTCGACGTCTTCGATCTCGGCGCCGAGCACGAGCAGGTCGTGTTCGCGAACGATCCGACATCGGGCCTCCGGGCCATCATCGCGATCCACTCCACCGCCCTCGGGCCGGCCCTCGGTGGAACGCGCTTCTACCCCTACGCCTCGACCGCCGACGCGGTCGCCGACGTCCTCGCGCTCTCCCGCGGGATGTCCTACAAGGCGTCGCTGGCCGGGCTCGACCTCGGCGGCGGCAAGGCCGTGATCATCGGCGACCCGGCGACGCTGAAGTCCGAGGCGTTGCTGCGGGCCTACGGCCGGTTCGTGCAGTCGCTCAACGGCCGCTACCGCACCGCCTGCGACGTCGGCACCTTCTCGGACGACATGGATGTCATCGCCCGCGAGTGCTCCTTCGTCACCGGCCGCACCACCGCCCACGGCGGCGCCGGCGACAGCTCGGTGCTGACGGCGTACGGCGTCTTCCAGGGCATGCGCGCCGCCGCCACCGTGGCCTGGGGCAGCGACTCCCTGGCCGGCCGGATCGTTGGTGTGTCCGGCGTGGGCAAGGTCGGGCGGCACCTGGTGCGGCACCTCGTGGAGTCCGACGCGAAGGTGGTCATCACCGATGTGCAGCCGGCCGCGATCGAGTGGGTCCGCGACGAGTACCCCTCGGTCACCTCGGTCGAGACCGCCGACGCGCTGGTCGCCGGGCCGATGGACATCTACGCGCCGTGCGCGCTGGGGTTCGCGCTGACCGACGAGGTGGTCGACGTGCTGTCGGCGAAGGTGGTCTGCGGCGCGGCCAACAACCAGCTCGCGCACCCGGGCATCGAGAAGTCGCTCGAGGAGCGCGGCATCCTCTACGCCCCCGACTACTGCGTGAACTCCGGCGGACTGATCCAGGTCGCCGACGAGCTCGAGGGGTTCTCCTTCGAGCGCGCTCAGCAGCGCGCGAGCGGCATCTTCGACACCACGCTCGCGGTGTTCGAGCGAGCCGCCTCCGACGGCGTACCGCCTGCGATCGCCGCCGACCGGCTCGCCGAGGCGCGGATGCGCGACGTGGGGCGGCTGCGCGGGATCTGGCTGGGCTGAGCCGGAGTGGCCTGTCGGGTCACCGGTGTCTCGATACGCCGGTCGCGACCTCGTTCCTCGGTCGCGCGGCTACTCGACCCGATTGAGCCCACGCAGACCGCTCGTCCCTCGCGGGCTCCTGCTCAATCGCGCTTGGGCTCGGCGTAGTCCGACCACTCGTCCGGCTCGTCCACCGGCTCGGTGTTGTTGTCGGGCTCCCCGTGCAGCTCTCGCGCCAGTGCCCCGAAGTCCGTCTCATGGGTGCGGTACTTCAGGTCACGGGCGACCTTGGTCTGCTTGGCTTTCGCTCGGCCGCGGCCCATAGGGTCCAGCCCCCTCGCACACTTGGCCGGGGCCCCAGGGGCTCCCGGACTGCTGAATCAGTATCTCGTGGTGACAACGCTACCTGCTGCCCGGCTGTTCCCGCACGCCCGATTCCGGAATGTTCCTGAAATCACCAACCGGGGTGTTGGCCCGTGAGCACCGCGCGGCCCCCGGAGCCGGCTTCGGCCCTGATCTCGCCGGCCGCCCAGGCCCGGATCCCGTGCTCGGCGAGCAGCGCGATCGCGGGGTCGACGGCGGCCGGGTCGAGGAGGGCGACCATGCCCACACCGCAGTTCAGGGTCGCCTCGAGGTCCGGCTGGCTCACCGAGCCGACCTGGCGGACCAGGTCGAAGACCGGCTGGGGCGTCCAGGTGCCCCGGTCGATCGTGGCGTCCACCTCCACGGGCAGCACCCGCTCGAGGTTGGCGGCCAGTCCGCCGCCGGTGACGTGCGACATCGCGTGGGTGCCGCTCTGGCGCGCCAGGTCCAGGCAGGCCTTGGCGTAGATCCGGGTCGGCTCGAGAAGCTCCTCCCCCAGCGTGCGCCCGAGCTCGGGCACGTCGCGGTCCAGCGCCCAGCCCGCCTTCTCCAGCAGCACGCGCCGCACCAGCGAGTACCCGTTGGAGTGCAGCCCGCTCGACCCCATGGCGAGTACGACGTCGCCCGGCCGCACGCGCGCCGGACCGAGCAGGTCGTCGGCCTCCACGACACCGGTGGTGGCTCCGGCCACGTCGTACTCGTCGGGCTCGAGCAGGCCGGGGTGCTCGGCCGTCTCCCCGCCGATCAGCGCACAGCCGGCCTCGACGCAGGCCTCGGCGATGCCCTTGACGATCGCCGCGATCCGCTCCGGCACCACCCGGCCGGTGGCGATGTAGTCGGTCATGAACAACGGCTCGGCACCACACACGACCAGGTCGTCGACGACCATGCCGACCAGGTCGAACCCGATCGTGTCGTGGACGTTCATCGCCTGGGCGATCGCCACCTTGGTGCCGACGCCGTCGGTCGAGGTGGCCAGCAGGGGCCGCCGGTAACGGGTCAGCACTGAGGCGTCGAACAGACCGACGAAGCCGCCCAGGCCACCGATCATCTCCGGTCGCCGCGCCTTCTCGACCCAGCCCTTCATCAGCTCGATGGCCTTGTCGGCGGCCTCGATCGAGACGCCCGCCTCGGCGTAGGCGCCCGGGGATGCAGGCTCGCTCACGGGACTCCTCAGGGGTTGTTGAGCACGGGCAGCGCCTTGCCCAGGCTCGGCGTGGTCAGCGAGGCCTCGAGGAGGTGCTTGCCGAGCATGCTCTCGTCGGGCAGCGCGATGGGGTACTCGCCCGTGAAGCAGGCCTGGCACAGCGATGCCGCCGGCTGCCCGGTCGCCTCGACCATCCCCTCCAGGGAGATGTAGCCGAGGCTGTCGGCGCCGATGCTGGCCGCGATCTCGTCACCATCGAGACCGTTGGCGATCAGCTCGGCACGGGTGGCGAAGTCGATGCCGTAGAAGCACGGCCACCGGACCGGAGGGCTGGAGATCCGCACGTGCACCTCGAGCGCCCCGGCCTCGCGCAGCATCCGCACCTGGGCTCGCTGGGTGTTGCCGCGGACGATCGAGTCGTCGACGACCACGATCTTCTTGCCGCGGATCATGTGCTCGAGCGCGTTGAGCTTCAGCCGGATCCCGAGCTGGCGGAGGGTCTGGCTGGGCTGGATGAACGTGCGGCCGACGTAGGCGTTCTTGACGAAGCCCTGGCCGAACGGGATGCCGCTCTCCTCGGCGTACCCGGCGGCCGCGGGCGTGCCCGACTCGGGGACGGGCATCACCAGGTCGGCCTCGACCGGGAACTGGCGGGCCAGCTCGCGGCCCATCTCGACCCGGGCCTCATGGACGCTGCGACCGCTGATGGTCGCGTCGGGGCGGGCCAGGTAGACGTACTCGAACACGCACCCCTTGGGCTCCGCCTCGGCGAAGCGGTGGGAGCGCAGGCCCTGGTCGTCGATGGCCAGCATCTCGCCCGGCTCCACCTCGCGTACGACGCTGGCGCCGATGGTGGCCAGCGCGGCGTCCTCCGAGGCGACCACCCATCCCCGGTCCAGCCGACCCAGCACGAGCGGGCGGATCCCCTGAGGATCGCGGGCGGCGTACAGCGTGTCCTCGTTCATCCAGACGAACGAGAAGGCGCCCTGCAGCTCCGGCAGCACCTCGAGTGCGCGCTGCTCCAGCGAGGTGTCCGGGTGGTAGGCCATCAGCGCGGTGACCAGGCCGGTGTCGTTGGTGGACTCGAGGTCGCGGGCGTGGATGTCGAGCTCGCCGGGATCGCTCGGCAGGTCGGCCACCAGCTGAGCGAGGTCGTGGGTGTTGATCAGGTTGCCGTTGTGGCCCAGCGCGATCGAGCCGTCGGCCGTGGGCCGGAACGTCGGCTGCGCGTTGTGCCAGGTGCTGGCGCCGGTCGTGGAGTAGCGCGAGTGGCCGATCGCGAGATGGCCCTTGAGCGAGTCGAGGGTGGTCTCGTCGAAGACCTGGGAGACCAGGCCCATGTCCTTGTAGACCAGGATCTGCCGACCGTTGCTAACCGCGATGCCGGCCGACTCCTGGCCGCGGTGCTGGAGCGCGTAGAGCCCGAAGTAGGTGAGCTTGGCGACGTCCTCACCGGGGGCCCAGACTCCGAAGACACCGCAGGCGTCCTGGGGTCCGAGGTCGTGGGGGTCGAGAGCCGCCGTCAGCCGTCCGTCGCCTCCGGGCCGGCGGCCGGGGCTGCTCTGGAAGGGCACACCCCCACTCTAGGAGACCCGATTCGGAATCGCCGCTTCGCCGGGCCGGGGTCGAGCCGCCCACGGAGCGACCACCTGCTCGCTGGCTTGCCACAACGCCGCACGTCGTTCCGGCCGCGACGCCCGCGGTGGCACTTTCAGCTCTCGTCGGCGGGGGCCGTAGAAGCGCCCGTTCACCCAGTCGGCGGTCGGGTCCTGCGCCAGGAACGTCGGGGTGTCCGCGGCCGCATCCGGATCGGAGCCGACGACGCGCTGAACGATCAACGCGAGCCGTCGGATCGGCCGGGGTACGCCGCGGGCGTTGCGAAACACGTCGGTCCGCACGATGCCCGGGAAGACGCAGGCCACCTCGATGCGGGTCTCGGACAGGCGGTGGCTCAGCTCGACCGCCAGCAGGTCGTTCGCGAACTGGCTGGCGGCCGCCAGGTGGCGCCGCGGATGGGCACCGCCCGGGCCGATCGCGTCGAGGTCGAGGGTGTCGCGGTACTTGCCGGCGTTCGCGACCAGCACCAGCCGGGGCCGCGGGGCCGCCGCGAGCAGCGGGATGACGCGGTCGATCAGCAGGAACCTGGACAGGTAGTTGAGCACAAAGGAGCGCTCCAGCCCCTCGCTCGTCCACTCGGGGGCGCCGGCGAAGACACCGGCGCAGAGCACGACGGAGTCGAGTTGCGGGGCGGACTCGGCGACGGCACCTGCGAGTGCCGCGGTCTCCGCGAGCAGGGACAGGTCGGCGGATAGATAGGTGTGGTCGTCGCGCGGGCCGGCGGCATCCAGGCCACGCACCACCTCGTGGCCGCGCGCTTCGTCCCGACCAACGACCAGGACGCGGTCTCCCCCGCCTGCCAGCCGGGCCGCGACCGCGCGCCCGATCCCTCCGGTTCCGCCGGTGACCAGTGATGTTCGTTCGTTCATGCCCGCACGCTAGGAAGCCCGGATGCGACAATGAATAGGTGAGAGTCCGGAAAACTACATCGTTCGTCCGGGCGATGCCGTGGACGCGCTGACGTCGGTCCTCCGCGAGATGCGGTTCGAGAGCGTCGGCTACCGCTGGCTGGAGCCGGTCGCGCCGTTCTCGCTGGACTTCGACCAGCATCAGCTGCGCGGGGTGCACGCCATCCGCGAAGGCAGCTGCGAGCTCGTCCTCGCGGACGGTACGACGGAGGTCCTGCGACCCGGCGACGTCGCGGTCCTGCCCCGTGGTGACTCCCACGTACTTCGCTCGAACGATGTCGACGACCGGTGTCTGATCCTGTGCGGGGCGTTCCTCGTCCGCGAGTCCGAGCATCCGGTGCTGGCCGCCCTGCCTCACCTCATCCGGCTCCAGCAGTCCGACGAGCCAGCCGTGGGGTCGCTGATCGACGCCCTCGGCGCGGAGGCGCGCGAGGCCTCGCCCGGGAGCGACGTCGTCATGGCCCGTCTGTCCGACGCCTTGGTCGTCCAGGCGCTGCGCCACCATGCCCGCTCGGCCTCGGACGCTGGGTGGCTGGGCGGGTTGCGCGACCCGCGGATCGCGCCGGTCCTGGCCGCCATCCACGACGACCCCGCCCGGCCGTGGACCATCCCGGATCTGGCCGCCATCGCGCGTCTTTCGCGGGCGACCTTCTCGGCACGGTTCACGGCCCAGGTCGGACAGCCGGCGATGCGCTACGTCACCGCGATCCGCATGCAGCGTGCGCGGACGATGCTGCGCGACGAAAGGATCACCGTCGCGAAAGCCGCGTCTCGGCTGGGCTACGGCTCCGAGGTCTCGTTCGCGGCCGCCTTCAAGCGCGCCACCGGCCAGTCACCGGGCCGGTACCGACGCACGGCCGGCTCGACCTTCCCCTAGGAGACCTGGGCCGGCGCGCGCAGCCGGGCGTCCCGCGCGAGCACGAGCCCGGCGACCTCCGCCGCCTGGCTGCGGATCTCCGGGATCGCCGTGGACTCGTAGAGCGTGCCCTTGCGCGGCGGGCCGACGGCGTAGAGGCCGGGGACGATGCGGCCCTCCTCGTCGAGCAGCTCCCCCTCCGGGGTCCCGGCGAGCCCCAGCTGGAGCGGGTCGGGGCTGAGCAGGCCTCGCTCGCGCATCGCCAGCAGCAGCGGGTCGCCGGAGCGCGTCACGTCGGTGAGGGGACCGGTGCAGTTGACCAGCGCGTCCGCCTCGACCGGCGGCCCGGAGCGGGCGAAGCCGATCACGCAGCGGTCGCCCCGGTCGGCGACCGTGTCGATCGTGTCGGCCCGGACCTCGAGCCGGCCGGCGGCGGCGTACGAGTCCAGGCGATCGGCCACCTCGGGCGCCATCCGGTGCCGGCGTACCTCCCAGTGCCGCGCGTGCTCGACGAGGAACCGGCGGCGCTCGGCCAGTGCCAGCCGTCGCCAGATGTCCTGGGTCGGTGCCCGGAGCCCGTCCACGACGGCGCGCCAGCCGACCCCCTGCTTCCGGGCCGCGGCCACCTGCTCGCGGAACAGGGCGGCGAGCCGGTCGGCCGTGAGCGGGCCGGGCGGCACCTTCGTGACCCACGCCGTCGACTGCTGCTCGACGTGCCGTCGCGGAAGGAGCCCGTTGCGGCTGACCATCACGACCCGACGCTCCGCGGCGCCTGGTTCGGCGAGGAGGGTGACGGCGGTGTCGACCGCGGTCAGCCCGGTGCCGACCACCACCACGGTCGCGTCGCGCGGGAGGAGCCGCAGCGCACCCAGGTCCCACGGGTCGCGCAGGTGCCATGGCGCGTCCGGGAGGTCGTCGCCGTCCACGACCAGCGTGCGGGGCGAGAGGTTTCCGTACGCCAGCACCACCGTCGACGCGGTCGAGACGCTGCACTCGGATCGGATCTCGTAGCCGTCACCCACCCTGACGATGTCGTCGACCCGTCCCGCACGGATCGAGAGTCGGTGGTCGGCCACGGCGGCCAGCCGGTCCTGGAGGTAGGCCGCGTAGTCCTGACGGGGCAGGAACGCCTGTGCGTCCTCGCTCCGCCCGGTCCGCCGGGCCCAGTCGATCAGGTCCGAGGGGGCGTCGGGGAACGCGCTCATATGGCGCGACCGCACGTTGAGGAGGTGCAGCGGGTCGTTGGTGCCGTAGGCGTTCCCCCGGCCGACGATGCCGGTGGCCTCGTGCATCGTCACGCGCAGGTCAGGCTCGGCGGAGCGGGCCAGCAGGTTGATCGCGGTCAGCACGCCGCTGGCGCCACCGCCGATGATCGCCGTCGTGGCAGTGGAGGTGGGAGTCACCGCATAAGTCTAGTGACTCAAGTGGGTTTAGTAGCAAACCGGGGTACGGCGTGCCGTTGCTCAGCCTTCCTCGGCTCGGAGCACCTTCGCCAGGGCAGTGGCAATGACGGTGATCTCGCGCTGGCTCAGATGGCGCGTGTAGTGCTGCTCGATCGCAGACAGATACGCCGGTGCAGCAGCCCGCAGCCGCGCGCGACCGTCCGGTGTGATCACCGCGAACGACGAGCGCTTGTCATCGGGGTTGGCCTGCCTCTCGACCAGTCCGGCCCGCTCGAGCTCGGTCGCGACCCGGCTGACCTGCTCGCGGCTCAGCACCGCCTGCTGCCCCAGCTCGCTCATCCTCAGTCGTCGCCCCGGCGCCGCGTTCAGCACGAGCAGCACGTCGTACCAGGAGATCGGCAGCCCGACGCCGGCCAATGCGCGTCCCAGCTTGGGCACCACGGTTGCGTGAACGCGCAGGAGCGCGGCCCAGGCGGACACCGGATCGACGTCGGTCATGGTCGCACAGCCTACTCAACTACGTGTGTGTGCACACACCTTGACAGCAGGGTGGGGCTCGATGTAACTATGTGCGTGTACACACACTTTCAAGTCATCAGGAGAGCGTCATGACCACCACAGCCACTACCTACTCCCCGACCCGGACCATCGAAGGCGTCGTCCTTCCCGCCCCCGGCACCTGGGACATCGACCCGGGCCACGCGGACGTCGCGTTCACCGGCCGGCACCTCATGCTGACCAAGGTCCGCGGCCGCTTTCAGGACGTCCGGGGCAGCATCACGGTCGGAGAGAACATGAGCGACTCCACCGTCGACGTCACCATCGGCATGGCCAGCGTCGAGTCCGGGAGCTCTGCTCGCGACGAGCACCTGCGCTCCTCGGAGCTGTTCGACGTCGAGAGGTTCCCCGAGGCCACCTTCCGCAGCGTCAGCGTCGACTGGAACGGCAACGGCGGCGTGGTCCACGGCGACCTGACGATCCACGGCACGACGCGCCGGGTTCCGCTGCAGGTGACTTTCGAGGGCTACGTCCGCGACCCCTCGGGCGCCGACCGCGCGATCTTCTCGGCCGAGACCCAGGTGAACCGCGAGGACTTCGGGATCACCTGGAACATGGCCCTCGAAGCCGGCGGGGTGCTGGTCAGCAAGGACGTCAAGCTCACGATCGACATCGAGACCGTGCTGAGCTGACCGCGCGTCACGACATGGCTCGCGCGCCCTGCTCGATCGCCTCCCGGATCCGGGTGTAGGTGCCGCACCGGCAGATGTTGCGGATCGTGTCGAGGTCGGCGTCGGTGATCGACCGGCCCTCGCGTCGTACCTTCCTGACCAGCGCGACCGCGGCCATGATCTGGCCGGGCTGGCAGTAGCCGCACTGGGCGACGTCGCGGTCGAGCCAGGCCTGCTGCATCGGGTGCAGGTCGGCGCCCACGGTGTCGGGCAGCCCCTCGATCGTGGTCACCTCGTCGCCGGGCGTGAGGTCGCCGACCCGGACCGCGCACGGGTTGAAGGCCCGGCCGTTGACGTGCGAGGTGCACGCCTTGCAGACGTTGATGCCGCATCCGTACTTGGGGCCGGTGACGCCGAGGAGGTCGCGGAGCACCCAGAGGACCCGCACGTCGTCGTGGACGTCGACGGTGACCGGAGCGCCGTTGAGGATGAAGGTCTGCTGTGGCATCTCTGTCTCTCCTCAGTAGGTGAGCTTCAGGCCGTTGGTCGGCGACGGCGGGACAGGCGGGACGAACGGCTTGGGACGGAACGACAAGGTGTCGTGGTTGATCGGGAACCTGCGCGGCAGCGTTCCCGTCGCCCGCGCGTAGGCGCACGCGACCGCAGCGGCCGAGGCAGCGACAGCCGCCTCGCCGGCACCTCCCGGCAGGGAGAGCTTCGACGGCATCACGTGGACCTCGAACTCAGGCGGCACGTTCCACTGCCGCGTGTAGAAGTAGTTGTCCCAGCTGGCCTCGAGGAACGCGCCGTCACGCAGGTGGACGCTGCTGGTCAAGGTCAGCGCGAGGCCGTCCATGAAGCCGCCTTGCATCTGCGCTTCGAGACCGCGGGGGTTGATCACCAGCCCGGCATCGACCGCGAACACGCCCTTGGTGACCCGGGGCCCGGTCACGGCGTTAGGGATCTGACGGTTCACCGTCTCTGGCCGGCAGTCGATCTCGACCAGGCAGGCGGTCGCGCCCTTGTACTCCTTGTGGATGGCGATGCCCTGAGCGGTGCCTTCGGGCATGGTCCGGCCCCAGCTGCCCTCCTCGGCGACCTTCTCGAGGACCGCCCGCACCCGCTTGTCGCGGACGAACCGGAGCCGGAACTCGAGTGGGTCGAGGTTCAGCTTCTTCGCCAGGACATCGACCATCAGCTCGTTGGCGACCCGGGCGTCGGGCGAGTAGATGTTGCGCATGCTGCCGGTGTTGAACCGGTCGTCGGTCTCGTTGAGCAGCTGGGTGACGACACCGAAGTTGTAGGGCAGCTCCTGGGTGAGCGTCCAGATCGTCTCGGAGAAGCCGAGGCCGCCTACGCCGCTCGGCAGCTCGTCGAGCATCGAGGTGATCATCTCGCCGAGCCCGTGGCTGAAGTCGGTGACCACGCTGGTGTTGCGCTGCTCGAAGCTGAGCACCTGACCGCCGAGGATCGTGGCCCGGATCCGGGAGGTGACCATCGGGTGCACCCGACCCTGTCGCGGCTCGTCAGCACGGTGCCACATCAGCTTCACCGGCACGCCCATCGCCTTCGAGATCTTCGCGGCCTCGATGGCGTGGTCACCGAACAGCTTGTGTCCGAACGACCCACCGCCGGTGATCACGTTGACCGTCACCTGCTTCTGCGGCAGCCCCAGAGCCTTGGCGACGTTCTGCTGGGCGAGGATCGGCACCTTGAGCCCGGCCCAGATCGTCGCTCTGTCGGGGCGCACGTCGGCGATCGCGCAGTAGGGCTCGAGCGCCGCACTGCTGCGGAACATGAACTCGAACCGCCCCTCCACGGTCTGCGCGAGGAGGGGTACGTCGGGGACCACCATCGGCAGCTCGGCCTTGCGGAGGCGGGCCAGGATCGTCTGGTCGGACTCGCCCTCCACGGACCCGGGATTCCAGTCCACGTTCATCGCGCGGATCGCGTCGATGCACTGCCCGAACGTCTGCGCGCGGACGGCGACCCCGGTCTCGACAGGTACGACGTGGGTGACGCCCGGCATCGCCAGGACCTCGGCGCGGTTGCGCAGCCGCCGCGGCGACCCGTTCAGGGTCGGCGGGCGGCAGACCATGGTGGGCAGGGCCCCCGGGAAGTCCAGGTCGGTGGTGAACCTCTTGGCCCCGGTGACCGCCTCGAGGGCGTCCATCCGGTTGCGAGGTGTGCCGATGACCGTGTGCTGCTCGCGGCTACGAAGCTCGACCTCCACCTGCTTCGTCTTCGGGCTGGCAGCGAGCGGCGCCAGCTCGGCGTACGAGATCGACCGGCCGTCGGGCGCCGAGATCACACCGTCCTTGGACTCGAGCCGGCCGACGACGTAGCCGAGCGCGATCGCCGCGGCATCGAGCAGCGCGTTGCGGGCCACCGCCGCGGCGACCCGGATCGGGGTGTACGTCGAGACCGTGCTGTTGGACCCGCCGGTCAGCTGGTTGTAGAGCAGCTCGGGCCTGGCCGGCGCGAGGGTGACGTGCACCTTCTCGAGGGGGAGGTCGAGCTCGTCGGCGATGATCATCGCGGTCGAGGTGGTGATCCCCTGACCGACCTCCGTCCGTGGCAGCGCGAAGCTGGCAGTGCCGTCCTCGTTGATCGTGATGGTGATGGCCAGCGCGGTCGGCAGCGCGGCGTCGGTCTGCAGGTCCTCGAGGTCGTAGAGCTCGGGAACCTGCGGCACCGACGGGATGCCCCCGGCGTGCGCGGGCGGCGGGAGCACGAGCTCGGCGGCGGCGACCAGGGTGGTCCCGCCGACGACGTACCCGAGGAAGGTGCGGCGGCCGACCCCTGCGCCGCGATGGATGTCGGACTGCTCCGCGATGGACATGCGAACCCCATGACGGCGGCGCCGGGGAGGCGGGTCCCCCGAGACAAGGCGCCGCACTACCTGCTTGAAACTGCCACTAGTTCCTACCCCGGGCAAGAGCCGTCTTGAGGGGTGACCCGCCCTAGCCTTGGCTGGCCGGACCGCTGCTGTCCTGGTTGTGCAGCACCAGCCAGCGGCCGTGCTCCCGGGTGAACGTGAGGCCGATGACCAGCGGCACCTCGGTGCCGTCCTCGGTGTAGACCGAGTCGAAGAGCACGAAGCCGCTCCGGCAGCCGTCGACGTGCCGGGTGAGCTCGTCGAACGTCTGGGTCCACCCCGGCGCCTCGAAGAACGGCCCGATGAACCCCATCGTCTGGTCCTTGCCGTAGAGCACCCCGCCGTTGGCGAAGATCGCGGTGACGTCGTCGTGCAGCAGCGCGGCGAACCCGTCCGCGTCCCGCTCGTCCGTGGTCTCGACGTAGGCGTCGACGGCGCGGTCGAACGAGCGCTGGCAACCGTGGCCGTGTCCCCCGCCGGAGGAGCCGGCGCTGGCGGGGATGGCGAGGGCGGGGACGAGCAGTACGGCGAGAGCCGCGGCGCGGGTGGGCTTGATGGCCATGATGACTCCTTGTGGGGTTGGCGGAGCACCACCCCACCGCCCACCGACCGGGGCCACCTAACGATTCGACGTGGATCTAACGCGCGGGCTGTCGGGCCGGTGCGCAACGTCCTAACGTGCCCGTCGTGATCGTCGTCGACGTGGATCGGGCCAGCCTCGCGCGAGTGCGGCTGGCGCCGTCGGCGGCCCAAGAGCTGATGTCGTGGCTGCGGCTGACCGTCGCCGGCGGCCGGCACCCGGTGTACGGCGCCCCTGGCCCCAGTGCCCGCCGCTCCCTCGGCCATCGCGACGTCGCCCTGGTGGTGTCGCTGCTGCCGCGCACCGCAGCAGGCTACGTACCCGACCTGCTCACCCCGCAGCCGCCGCCAACGACGCCGGCGCGGGCGCTGACCGACCAGCTCGACCTGGTGGCCGCCAGCGACGACGAACAGGTGTCCCGGCAGGTCGGGTTCTGCGTGGACTTCGGGCGAGCACTGTCGGCCGACACGCTCGGTGCGGTGGCCTCGGGCTCGTTCGCGCGGCGCGCGGCCAACGGTCTTCGGACGTTCTGGAAGGACACGCTCGCGGACGGCTGGGGCGCGCTGCGCGACGTGCTCGACGCCGACATCGCGGCCCGCTCCGAGGTCCTGGGCCGGCATGGGGTCGGCGACGTCCTCGGCTCGCTGCACCGCGACCTGGAGTGGGACGGGCGCCGGATCACCGTGCACAAGCCGTACGCCGAGCAGCGCACGATCGCGGGGTCGGACCTGGTGCTCGCGCCGACGGCCCTCGGCTGGCCGGGCCTGACCGTGCAGGTCTGCAACCCCGAGGACGCGGTGTTCTCCTACCCGGCCGACGCGATCGGCGAACGCCGGCCGCACAGCGCTACGGCGCTCGACGAGCTGATCGGCCCGAGCCGCGCGACGATCCTCGGCGACCTCGGCGTACCCCGTTCGACGGCGGAGCTGAGCCTCCGGCACGGCCTCACCCGGGCCACGGTCTCGCACCATCTCGGCGTGCTGCACCGCGCGGGACTGCTGGTACGGCGTCGGCACGGCCGCCAGGTGCTGTACCGGCGCAGCTCCCGGGGCGACGACCTGCTCGACTGATCGGAGAGCGCTTTTCCGGGCTATGCCAGGAAGTGCTCCACCTCGTCGAGCATCTCCTGCCAGGCGGGCTCGGTGTCGACCAGGATGTGGTTGCCGCTGTCGAGCAGCACGAGCCGACTGTCGGGAATCAGCCCCGCGAGCTCCCGCGCCTGGGACTCCGGAACCCTCACGTCCCGGCGCGAGTGCAGGATCAACGCGGGACACCTGACCTCGGGCGCCAGCTCAGATACGTCGATGTGGGCGAAGGTGTCGAGGAAGCGGACCACGTTCTCGGTAGACGTGGTGGCGCGCTGCAGGTCGTTGAACGCCTCCCAGTGCTCGAAGTTGTCCGGCAGGAACTGGCCCGCGAACACCTGCCGGAAGGCCGCGTCGTCGCGGCGCCATGCCACCTGGGCGAGGGTGAGGTCGAGCTCGGCCTCCTGTCGCTCGTCGCGGGTGGCCGCGCGGGAGAGCCTGCCCCGGCTGTAGGCACCGGCCAGGATCAGGTGCGTCACCCGGGCTGGATGACGGACGGCGTACGCAACCGCCACGGCTCCGCCCTGCGACAGCCCGAGCAGCGGGAACCGGTCGAGCCCCACCGAGTCGACGACCAGCTCGAGGTCCTCGACCCAGGCGTCGAAGCTGAAGTCGCTCACCTCCCAGTCGGACATGCCGCAGCCACGCTCGTCGTACCGGACCAACCGGTGTCTGGCAGAGAGCTCTTCGATCCAGTGCGCCCAGATCGGGCTGGTCCACTCGACGTCCAGATGGGTCAGCCAGTTGGCCGCCTTGACCAGCGGCGGGCCGTCTCCGGAGAGGGCGTAGGCGATGCGCACCCCGTCGGGCGACACGCAGTAGCGGATCTCCTGCGGGCGGCGGGCCGGTGGCTCCGAGGCGTCGGTCGGCTCTTCACCTTCCACCTGTACCGGCGCCACGAACCGGTAGCCGACGCCGTGCACGGTTGCGATCACCCGCTGCTGCTGACCGTCGTCCCCGACAACCCGGCGCGCCGCCTTGAGGCGGCTGGTGAGCGCGGACTCGCTGACGAACCGGTCGCCCCAGACGGCGTCCAGCAGCTCGGCCTTGGTGACCAGTCGCGACCGATGCTCGATCAGGTGGAGCAACACCTGGAAGACCTGGCGCTCGACACGCACAGCGCTCCCTCCCCGAGCGAGCACGTGGCGCCTCGGGTCGAGCTCGAAATCCTCGAATCGATACACGGGAGCCTCACCCTGAGTCTCCCACCGCCTCCACGATCTCTCCCCGAAAACTGCAGGACTTCTCCAAGGCTCGGGCCCGTCCGGTTGCGAGCGTGACGCCCTCAACGGCCAGGGAGGCCGTCGGCTTGACCGGAGGAACCATGCAGCGAACCACTCACATCGGAGACCACGCCGTCGTCATCGGAGGGAGCATGGCCGGCCTGTTGGCCGCCCGGGCCCTCAGCGAGCAGTTCGCCACGGTCACCGTCGTCGAGCGCGACCGGCTGCCCAACGAGCCTGAGCAGCGCAAAGGCGTACCGCAGGCGCGGCACGTCCACGCCTTCTGGGCCGGCGGTCTGGCGGCAACGGAGCGGCTGCTGCCGGGGCTGCGCGCCGAGCTGCTGGCTGCAGGCGCGATGCCGCTCCGGATGCCGACCGACATGGCGTGGCTCACCGCCGCGGACCGCTGGACCCAGCACTTCGACGCGAGCCAGGAGATCGTCTCTTCCAGTCGCACCCTGCTCGAGTGCTTGGTACGCCGTCGGGTGCGGGCCGTCTCCAACGTGCACTTCCTGACCGAGCAGGACGTCATCGGACTGCTCCTCGACGACCACGGCGACGTCCGGGGCGCCACCGTGAGCGACCGCCGGTGCGGAGAGGCGCTCGAGCTTGCGGCGGACCTCGTCGTCGACGCCAGCGGGCGCGGATCAGCGCTTCCGCAGTGGCTCTCGGCGCTCGGTCTGGCCGCACCGAAGGAGACGGTCATAGACGGGCACCTGGGCTACGCGAGCCGCCTGTATGAGACGCCCGAGGACCCCGACCGGGGGTGGAAGGCGGCGTTCGTGCAGGCCGCTCCGCCGCAGCACACCCGCGGCGGGATCATGTTCCCCATCGAGGGCAACCGCTGGCTGGTCAGCCTGATCGGTGGCGCCGGCGACTTCCCGCCGACCGACGAGACCGGCTACCTCGACTTCGCCCGGAGCCTGCGCGACCCGCTGATCAGCGACGCGATCGGGTCCGCCGAGCCGGCCTCCCCCATCTTCGGCTTCCGACGAGCCGCGAACCGGTGGCGGCACTACGAGAAGACGGCGATGCCGGGCCGGCTTCTCGTCATCGGCGACAGCCTGTGCGCCTTCAATCCCGTCTACGGCCAGGGGATGACCGTGGCGGCGAAGGAGGTCGAGGTCATGGGGTCGGCGCTGCGCGAGTGTGCCGGGCCCGACCGAGTCGTCGACGCAGTGCGCCAGGCCCAGCGGGACGTGGCACGGTGCCTGGACGGACCGTGGACCCTGTCCACGAACAACGACCTCCGCTACCCGGATGCCGAGGGAGCGCAGCTCACGTTCTCCACGCGGCTCGTGACTCGCTACCTGGACCGGGTGGTCGCCGCGGTGTCGGACGACGAGGTGGTCAACGCGGCCTTCCTGCGGGTGCTCAACATGATCGACCCGCCACAGGCCCTGTTCCACCCGCGGGTCGCGCTGCGGGCGCTCCGGCCGGCGCGACGTACCTCGGACGAGCGGCCTGCGTTCCTCGGGCAGCCGCGTGCCTGGGGCGAGGCGCTGACCGGCTGAGGCGGGTCAGCGGGCGCCGAGCTTCTCCAGCAGCAGCGCCTCGGCGAGCACCACCCGCTCGAACTCGGCCAGGTGCAGACCCTCGTTGGCGCCGTGGGCGCGGGTGTCGGGGTCCTCGACGCCGGTGACCAGCACGCTCGCCTTCGGGAACGCCTCGAGGAACTCGGCGATGAACGGGATCGACCCGCCGACGCCCATGTCGACCGGTGCAGTGCCGTCCCACGCCTCGGTGAACGCCTCGCGGGCCGCGTCGTACGCCGGTCCGGTGGCGTCGATCTGGGTGGCCTCGCCGGTGTCGACGACCGTGAACGTGAGCTCGGCGCCCCACGGGACCCGCTCCTCGAGGTGGGCACGCAGGCGGGCGGTGGCGTTCTCGGTAGTGTCGCCGGGTGCGATCCGCATGCTGATCTTGGCCCGTGCCGACGGGACGAGCGTGTTGCTGGCGCCGTCGACCTTCGGGGCGTCGAGCCCGGTGATGGAAAGCGCGGGCTTGGTCCAGAGGCGCTCGACGGTGGAGCCCTCACCGATCCACCCGACGCTCGGCAGCGCGCCGGACTCGGCGCGCAGCCGCTCCTCGGGGTACTCCACGTCGGCCGCGGGGCCGCTGTGCAGCCCGGCCACGGCGACGTTGCCCCGGTCGTCGTGCAGCGAGGTGATCAGCCGGCTGAGGGTGATCAGGGCGTCGGGCACCAGGCCGCCCCACATGCCGGAGTGGACGGCGTGGGTGAGCGTGCGCACCCCGATGTCGACCCGCACCAGGCCGCGAAGGCTGGTGGTGAGCGCCGGCTCGCCGATGTCCCAGTTGCCGGAGTCGGCGATCACGATGACGTCGGCCTCGAGCTTCTGCTGGTGCTCCTTGAGCAGCGCGAGCAGGGTCGGCGAGCCGATCTCCTCCTCGCCCTCCACGAACATGGTCACGCCGACGGGGAGCTGGTCGCCGTGCACCCGCAGGGCGCCGAGGTGGGCGACGATGCCGGCCTTGTCGTCGGCCGCGCCGCGCCCGTAGAGACGGTCGCCGCGCTCGGTCGGCTCGAACGGCGGGCTGTCCCAGTCGGCGGGGTCGTTCTCGGGCTGCACGTCGTGGTGGGCGTAGAGCAGCACGGTCGGCGCACCCTCCGGGCCGGGCTTGTGCGCGATCACCGCAGGGGCGCCGCCCTTGGCGCTGACGATGTCGATCCCGGTGAACCCCTCCGCACGGAACAGCTCGGCGACCGCCTCGGCGCTGCGCTGGACCTCGCCGGCCCGCTCGGGGTCGGCACTCACCGACTCGATCCGCACCAGATCCTCCAGGTCCTTGCGGACCCCTGGCAGCACTTCCTGGACGCGGGCGCGAATGTCGAGACTCATGTCCCAGAACTTAACCGAGGGGCAGGTACGCCGAGAGATCGGCACGTTCGCCGCTCGCGCGCACCGATCCGGACTGCTCGGCGGCGGTCCAGGTGAGCGATCCGGTGGCCAGCGCGATCCAGGTCTCCGCGTCGGTCTCGACCACGGCCGGCGGGGTCCCCCGGGTGTGCCGGACTCCCGGGATCACCTGCACCGCGGCGTACGGCGGCACCCGCACCTCGACCGAGTGGCCGGGCGCGCGCAGCTCCAGGACGGCCAGGAAGTGCTTGGTGAGCAGGCGCAGGTCGGCGCGCTCCGGGTGGCCGTCGTCGACCCGGGTCAGCGCGTCGGCAACCTGCGCCGGGTCGGCGGGGCGGAGTCGTGGCGCGGGCACGAGGGCAGAGTACGACCGGGCGCCGTCAGCCCGGAATCAGCACAGCGCGACGGTGCGTCTGGCCTGGCTGCCGGTGAGGCTGAACGGGACGATGATGAAGACGAGGAACAGCAGCCAGGAGACGGGTTCGGTGCCGCTGCTCAGCAGCACCATGCCCAGCGCGAGGAACTTGATCGAGACGGCGCACACGAGTGAGGTGATCGCCGTGAGCCGGGCTATCCCGCGGCCGGCTGCGAACCATCGGTTGCCGACGCCCGTGGCGACGAGGAGGGCCAGCGCGGCGACGATCATCGCGCCGCCGCCCCACTCGACCGCGTGGTCGAGGATCGCGAAGGCGAGGCCGTCCGGGGGCGGACCGTTGTCCGGCCCCAGGGGCCCGTCCCACAGGAACGGCTGGATCGCCAGCACCGCGAACAGCATCCACGCCGTCCGCCGCGACGAGGCCACGGCCAGCGTCGTCTGGAACGCCGGCACGATCTGGTCGAGCGAGCCGAAGTCGGCGACCGCGATCCGCTCCGCTTCGGCGCGGTCGTACCCGGCGTCGCTGAGCGACGTGGAGGCGTCGTCGAGGTGGTGGCGCGCCTCTTGGACCAGTCCCCGGCGCACCCGCCGCGGACCGAGCAGCGACCGGTCCAGTGCTGCGACGTAGGCCTCGGTGGTGCTCACGCGCTCCAGTCTCGCGACGCGGCTCCCGATCCACATCGGGGATGCCCCTGAGATCACCTCACGCCTCGCCGAGCACGCCGTCGACGACGGCCGAGAACGACCGCCACTCCTTGCGCTGCTTGGCCAGAGCCCTCCGCCCGCCCGCCGACAGCGTGTAGGTGCGTCGTCTGCGACCGCCGGCCGTGGCCCAAGTGCTTCGGAGGTGTCCGGCGGCCTCCAGCCGGCGCAGGGCGGGGTAGACGGTGCCGGTCGGGAGGTCGAGCTCGCCCCCGCTGCGCAGCGACAGCGCCTCGATGATCGCGTAGCCGTGGAGGGGCTCCTTCTCGAGCACCGCAAGGATCATCGCGTCCAGGTGTCCACGGAGTGCGTCGGCCTTCATGTAGACAGCCTACACCTAGCCGCGCTACGGTCGTTGCCATACATAGCGTGGCTACCTATAGCCTCCCTACCCGTAGCGAGGAACAGCATCATGACGACGTCGATGACCCGGGTCACTCCAGAGCGCGACACCCGGATGACCCGCCTGGCGGCGTGGTCGCAGCGCCACCACTGGACCGCGATCGTGCTGTGGCTGGTGGCCCTGGTCGCGATCACGATCGGCTCGACCGTGGCCGGCAACGACTACCGCAACGACTTCAGCCTGCCGGGCACCGAGTCCCAGGAGCTGATCGACGCGTACGCCGAGCACGCGCCCGAGCAGGAGGGCGACCCGGTGACGGTAGTCGTCCAGGCCGAGGACGGGGTGGACGCGGTGGCCGACGAGGTCGGTGCGCTGGTCGACGACCTGTCCGGGCTCGACCACGTCGCCGCCGTACAGCCACCGGATCCGTCGTCGGGCACGGTGTCCGACGACGGCACCCTCGGGATCATCACGGTGGTGCTCGACGACCAGACCGGGTTCGTTCCGACCGAGGACAAGAAGGCGATCATCGAGACCGCCCAAGGCCACGAGGGCGACGGCATCCGGATCGAGCTCACCGGCGACGCGGTGCGCGAGGTGGCCGAGAGCGAGGCCGGCGGTGGCGGCGAGGGCATCGGCGTGCTGGCCGCGCTGGTGATCCTGCTGTTCATGTTCGGCTCGTTCCTGGCCGCGTCGCTGCCGCTGATCACGGCCGTGTTCGCGGTGGGTACGACGTTCGGTTTCGTCGCGCTGATGTCGCACGTGGCGACCATCCCCGACTACACGCCACCGATCCTGGTGCTGGTCGGGCTCGGCGTCGGGATCGACTACTCGCTCATCGTGTTCGCCCGCTACCGCGCAGAGCTCCTCGGCGGGGCCGATCGGGAGCGGGCCGCGCGCACCGCGCTGGACACGGCCGGGCGTTCGGTGCTGTTCGCCGGAGCCACCGTGGTGATCGCGCTGCTCGGCCTCTACACGCTCAACCTGGGATCGCTCGAGGGCGTGGCGCTGTCGGTGAGCCTGACCGTGCTGATGACGATGCTCGCCTCGCTGGTGCTGCTGCCGTCGCTGCTGACCATCTTCGGCGGCCGGCTGGAGAAGCGGATCCGCAAGCATGCCGCGAAGCAGAAGTCCGAGCCGGGGCGGCGCTGGCGGCGGTGGGCCGACCTGGTCCAGGCGCGTCCGTGGGCCGCGCTCGTGGTGGCGGTGGCGGCGTTGGGGGCTCTGTGCGTGCCTGCGCTCTCCATGCAGCTCGGGCTCGCCGACGCCGGCAACGACCACCCGAGCACCACCAGTCGGCAGGCCTACGACCTGATCGCCGAAGGCTTCGGTCCCGGTGCCAACGGGCCGCTCGTGGTCGTGACCGAGGGCGACCAGGCGGTCGCCCAGAACGCGTTCGACACCCTGACCCGGACCGACGGCGTCGCCGATGTGACCCCGCCACAGGCCTCACCGGACGGGGCGTTGTTCACCAGCCTGGCGTTCCCGACTACGTCACCGCAGGACGAGGCGACCAGCGACCTGGTGCACCAGCTGCGCGAGGAGCTGCCCGACGGCGTACTCGTGGGCGGGCCGACGGCTGCGGTCGTGGACTTCTCCGACGCGGTCGGCGACCGGTTCCCGCTGTTCATCGGCGTGGTCGTCGGGCTCTCCGCGCTGCTGCTGCTCCTGGTGTTCCGGTCGGTGGCGATCGCGATCAAGGCGGCGGTGCTCAACCTGCTGTCCATCGGCGCCTGCCTGGGCGTGGTCTCGCTGATCTTCAACGACGGAAGGTTCGGCGCCCAGCCCGGGCCGGTGGAGGCGTTCGTGCCGGTGATGATCTTTGCGATCGTCTTCGGGTTGTCGATGGACTACGAGGTGTTCCTGGTCTCCCGGATGCACGAGGAGTGGGAGCGCACCCAGGATCCGGTGGTCGCGGTCCGCGAAGGGCTGGCGACGACCGGCGGGGTGATCACCGCGGCCGCGGCGATCATGATCGTGGTCTTCGGGTCGTTCGTGTTCGCACCCGACCGGATGCTGCAGCAGTTCGGCGTCGGCCTGGCCTCGGCGGTGCTGCTCGACGCGCTGGTGATCCGCTGCCTGGTGGTGCCCGCCGTACTCCGGCTGCTCGGTGAGAAGGCCTGGTGGTCGCCCCGGTGGATGCAGCGCGCCCTCCCCACCGTCCGCGTCGACTAGCGGGCCGAGTCGGCGCATCCTCACCCTGAACCCGGTTCGAGTCGGCGCATTCTCACGCCAGGACTCGTGAAGATGCGCCGACTCGACGCTCTGAGCGGGTGAGGAAGAGCCGACTCGACCTCTAGGCGGTGACCCGGAAGGAGATCCAGGAGTCCGGCGGGAGATCGGGTCGCTCCGGCACCGTCCGCAGCTCCTCCGTCCACTGCGGGTCGTGGTCGGCGCCGACCCCTCGCCAGAAGGCGACGGCGCCGGGATTGGTCTCCTGGAACGCGACCGTCCACGCGCCCGGGCAGGAGGCGAGCAGCTGACGCACGGCCTCACGCCCAACTCCGGCCCGGCGGGCGCCGCGCACCACGAAGAAGCTGTTCAGCACGAACGGCTCGCTGTCGATGCTGCGCACGAGCGCGAACCCGACGGGCACCTCACCCTGTTGGATCAGGGAGGCGGCCCAGGTCGCGTCCGTGAGGGCCAGAGCCAAGCGTTCGGACCGGTACGTCGCGTCTGCGAACGGGAGGCCACCGTCGAACTCGGACAGGTCGTGGCGGAACAGCAGCCAGAGCCGTTCGAGGACGGCGCGGTGCTCGGGCCGGGCGGGATGGATACGGACAGGGACAGAGGCGTCGATGGTCATGAGAAAAGCCTCCACGCACCGCAACGAGCGGACGGGAGGCCTTTGATAGGTCGCATTCTACCGCGTCCCCGCCGGTTAGGGCCGCGGCATGAGGACCCTGCACCCGCGGTGGGGTTCGAGGCGAGCTAGGCGCTGGAGCGGGCCATCCGGTCGGCCGCACGGGTCACCAGCTCGACGAGCTCGGCCGGCTGCTCGATCCGGAACTCGGCATCGATGTTGGCGAGCACCATCATCGGCCAGTCGAGCGTGTCGGTGTTCATGGTCATCAGGCACGCCGTGTCGCCGGCCGGCTCCACCTCCGCCCAGCGGCCGACGAAGGCCCGGACCACCTCTGCCGGGACCTCGAAGCGGACCCGGACGGCGTACCTCTGCGGGATCTGCTTGAACCCCGCCTGCACGAAGCTCAGCGCGTCGTCGGCGGGCAGCTCGCGGGGCCGGAACCGCTGGCCGGTCGCGACCGGGTCGGCCATCCGGTCGACCCGGAAGCTGCGCCAGTCCTGCCGGTCGCGGTCATACGCCACGAGGTACCAGCGACGGCCGAGCGACACCAGCCGGTGCGGCTCGACCCAGCGGTGCGTGGTCTCCGCCTCGCGGGCGGTGTAGTCGAACTTCAGCGGCTCGTCGTCGCGGCAGGCCTGCGCCAGCGTGGTGAGTACGCCGGCGTCGATGACCGGCGCGCCGGCCCAGGGCCCAGGGGCCTCGGTCTGCGACTTCAGCGCGTCCATCCGGCGGCGCAGCCGGGGCGGCATCAGCGAGATCACCTTGGTCAGCGCCTGCACCGAGGTCTCCTCCATCCCGCCGACGGTGCCCGCGGCCGCCGATCGCAGGCCGACCGCGATCGCCACCGCCTCCTCGTCCTCGAGCAGCAGCGGCGGCAGCTGGCCGCCGGCGCGCAGCTGGTAGCCGCCGGCCACCCCGCGCGCCGCGTCCACGACGTACCCGAGCTCGCGGAGCCGGTCGATGTCGCGGCGCAGGGTCCGGCCGCTGACCTCGAGCCGGTCGGCGAGCTCCTCGCCGGGCCAGTAGCGATGCGTCTGCAGCAGGGAGAGGAGGCGGAGCATCCGGGCGCTGGTGTTCATGTTCTCCAGGGTGATTTCTATTGAGGACGGAAACTGTCCTCAAGGTTACCTAGCGTGATCCACATGACCCACACACAGCCAGTGATCAGGACCGCGGGACTCACCAAGACGTTCACGCGGCACAAGCAGACCGTCGAGGCCGTCCGCGGCCTCGACCTGGAGGTCCACGACGGCGAGCTGGTCGCCTTCCTCGGACCCAACGGGGCCGGCAAGTCCACGACCCTCCGGATGCTCACCACGCTGATCGAGCCCACGTCCGGAACCGCCGAGGTGGCCGGGTACGACGTGGTGCGCGACCGCCGCGGCGTGCGCCGCTCGATCGGGTACGTCGGCCAAGGCAACGCCGCGGGCCACGTGCAGCGCGGCCGCGACGAGGTCGTCAGCCAGGCCCGGGCGCACGGTCTGGGCAGGGCAGCCGCGAACGCCCGCGCCGACGAGCTGCTCGAGGCCTTCGACCTCGCCGAGCACGCCCGCCGTCCGGTCTCGACGCTCTCCGGTGGCCAGCGCCGCCGGCTCGACGTTGCGATCGGCCTGGTGCACTCGCCGCGGCTGCTGTTCCTCGACGAGCCGTCGACCGGCCTCGACCCGCAGAACCGGGTCAACCTCCAGGAGCAGGTGCAGCGGCTCAACCGCGAGCTCGGCACCACGATCGTGCTGACCACCCACTACCTCGAGGAGGCCGACGCGATCGCCGACCGGGTGCTCGTCATCGACCACGGTCGGCTGATCGCCGACGACAGCGCGGCCCGGCTGAAGTCGGCGCTGGGCGACCTGGTCTCGCTCGGCTTCGCCAGCCACGACGCTGCCCAGGCCGCCGCCGCCCGGGCCCGCCGTCTCGCCGGCGCGACGGTCACCGCGTCCGGGACCGACGTCGCCGTGCGGGTAGCCCACGGTCGCGACCTGGCGCCGTCGCTGGTCACCGACCTGGCCGGGGCCGGCACCCCTGCCGTCCGGATCGAGGTCGTCGGGCCGACCCTCGACGACGTGTTCCTGGACCTGACCGGCCGCAGCCTCCGCGAGACCAACGACACGACCGACACCGAGGGAGCCGCAGCATGAGCACGATCACCACCATCCGCGACGACGTGACCACCGACCCCACGCCGGCACGCCGTACGACGTCCGAGTACCGCACCCCCGGCTTCCTGGCCGACACGTGGAACGTCATGGTCCGCGAGCTCAAGCCGGTGTTCCGTGAGCCGGCATCGGTGCTCTTCGCGATGGTGCAGCCGCTGGTGTTCCTCGGGCTCTTCGCGCCCCTGCTGCCCGACGTCGAGAGCGGCTCGGCGCTGCAGTGGTTCGTGCCCGGCATCATCGCGATGACCGCGCTGATGGGTGCGAGCTTCACCGGCGCCAACCTGACCCAGGAGATCATCACCGGCTCGCACGAGCGGCTGCTCGTCTCGCCGCTGAACCGCTCCAGCCTGCTGGTCGGCCGGGCGCTCAAGGAGGTCGTGCCGATGCTGATGCAGGCCGCGATCATCGTGGCCGTCGTGACGCCGTTCAGCTTCGACCTTCATCTCGTCGGGGTGCTGACCTGCCTGGTGATGCTGAGCCTGTTCAGCATCGGCGTCGGGGCGCTCAGCTTCGCGCTCGCGCTGGTCAGCAAGGACCAGGAGTGGCTGTTCTGGACAGTCCAGCAGACCCTGGTCTTCCCGCTGCTGCTGCTGGCGGGTGTCCTGCTCCCGCTCGAGGGCGCCCCGGGCTGGCTGCAGACAGCGTCCGACCTCAATCCGCTGAAGTACGTCGTCGAGGCCGCCCGCCACCTGTTCGCCGGCTCGTTCCCGGCCGACACCGTTGCCGCCGGGTTCGCCGCCGCGGGCGTGGTCGCCGTACTCGGTCTGGTCGTGGGGCTCCGGGCGATGCGCCACAGCAACTGACGCTGGCCGCACCCAAATGATCCGCACCGCTCTAGGCTGCCGCCGTGACCACGCTGGAGCGGCTGGAAGCGGAGCCGGTGCTCGACACCGTCCGCCGGCTCGAGGGCCGAATCGCAGCGCGATTCCCCGAGCGGGGGCTGCGGCGGGTGGCGGCCGAGCTGGTCGACCTCACCGCGGACGTCGGGCGCGACGCCGCCGGCATCCAGGGTCGGATCCGGACGGTACGCATGCTCAGCAGGGTCGGAGTCGCGCTGGTTCTGGCGGCGACCGCCCTCGCGGTGGTTCTCGCTGCGCGCACCGCCGTCGACGAAGGAACCGGAGACGGGCTGGACTGGCTGTTCCTTGTGGAGTCCTCCATCAACGACCTGGCCTACGCCGCGATCGCCCTCTACTTCCTCTACACCGTGCCGGAGCGGATGCAGCGCGGACACACTCTCGAGCTGCTGCACCGGCTCCGGTCGCTCGCGCACATCGTGGACATGCACCAGCTCACCAAGGACCCCGAGCGGCTGAACCCGTCGTTCGAGCAGACCTCGGCCAGCCCGAATCCAGGCTTGGACCGCGCCCACATGGAGCACTACCTCGACTACTGCTCGGAGCTGCTCAGCCTGGTCAGCAAGACCGCCGCGCTGTGCGCCGAGGAGTCACGAGACAGCGTCGTCCTCGAGACGGTGAGCCGGATCGAGCAGCTCACCAACGGCATGTCGCGGAAGATCTGGCAGAAGATCTCGGTGCTGCCGTCGGCCTGAACACGGCGGCATAGACAATGGCCCCCATGGGATTTCGAGACGGGTCGCTCAGTTCCTCACTGCGTTCGGGCCTGAGCCGAGCCCTCCTCAATCTCACGCCCTGGTCGTGGTCCTCGCAGGCTCGGCCCACGGGGCGTGACCGCCGCCGAGGCCTGACCGCGCTCGCCGCCCTTGGCCTGCTGCTGCCGGTCGCGGCGTGCTCCGACGACGCCCCGGAGTCGCCCGACACCAAGGTGGGCGACCAGATCTCCGGCCGGGTCGGCGACTTCGAGCGGAGCGAGCGCACCGCCGTGGTGACCCCGGCGGGGCGGCTTTCGGTGAGCTTCGCGGACCCGGTCACCCGTCTGGACGAGGACCAGACGACAGACCTGACCGCGCGCAGCGCGCCTGACGGCGGTTCGTTCGTGCCCGTCGTGTGGTCGTTCGTCGACGACAAGATCTTCGGCGAGCTCACCCGGCTGTTCGGTGACCGCGAGCCGCTGGAGGTCCGGCTCGTCGCGGGCCGGAAGAAGTACCCGCTCACCCCGCCAGACTCGGGCCCCGGCAACCAGGCCGAGTACGTCGCTGTCGAGGGCAACGCCAAGGACCTGTCGCTCGAGGTGACCTACGACGGCCTGACGCAGACCCTGGACGTCGGCACCGGAAAGCTCGACAAGGGCGCCGCCGCAGGTCTCTACGAACTGCCGAAGACCAAGATCAAGATCAAGGACTGCCCGACCAAGGAGTGGTTCACCACGGCGCTGATCTACCAGCAGTACGAGTGCCAGTACACCACCGCGGCCCCCAGCCCGTACGTCGCCAACAAGTGGGCCAACAAGGGGCACACCTGGCTATCGGTGAGGGTGGCGACCAACCTGGCGCTGTACGCCACCGGCGAGCTCGACGGGGCGCTCGCGAGCTACGACGTCGTCGGCAACAAGGAGCTCAGCACCATCAACGGCGCGAAGCCGGTGGACACCCTGAACGAGAAGGTCAATGAGGGCGCGGCGTCCGGGACGCTCGTCTTCGACATCACCGGCCAGCTCCCCAAGACGATGCAGATCCTGCGTGAGTACCAGCTCAACCTCAACGGAGCGGCCGGCAAGGTCGACGCCCCGCAGAAGCGGACGGCGAAGGTCGGCGGCCAGATCGAGCTCGTCTACTAGGGCGCGTCTCCCTATCCCCGGCCTGCTACGGCCCTGGATAGGGCGACACGCCCTAGAGCCGGTCCAGGATCTCCACGGTCAGCGCCCAGGCCTCCGACGTCGGGTCGATCACGGTGTAGTGGTCGCCGGGCACCTCGACCAGCGTGGCCCGGCCGCCGGCGGCCAGCGCCGCCGCGACGTAGTCGCGCGACTGGCTGATCGGAACGGTGTCGTCGTCGGGCGCGTGCACGCACCACACCGGTACGTCGAGCGGCACCTGGCGCAACGGGTCGTACCCGCCGTGGGCGTCCGAGGGCGGGCGGCCCATGAAGGCCTCGACCGCGCCGCCACCCAGTCCGTCGGCGTACGCCGACCGCAGGTCGAGCACACCCGCCTGCGAGATCACCGCCGTCACTCCACCCCGGGACGCCGCCCAGGCCGCCAGGTGACCGCCGGCGGAGTGGCCCAGGGTCACGACCCTCGAGAGGTCCACGCCCAGGCCGGGAAGCAGGTCCAGTGCTGCGGCGACGTCGTCGAAGGTCGCCGGCATCCCGCCGCCGTCGCCGACCCGGCGATACTCGAGGTTCCAGGCCGCCCAGCCCCGGGACACCAGGTCGGCGGCGAGCGGATGGCCCAGCTCCAGGCCGTAGGCCGCCTTCCAGAAGCCGCCGTGGATCACCACCACGACGCCTCGCGGCTCTCCCGCGGGGACGAGCAGCTCGCCGTGCTGGCTGGGATGGTCGCCGTAGCGGTGGATCATCCGAAGACGGCGGGCAGCGTGGTCGTCCACGCCCGGCGGAGCTCGCTCAGCGGCACCTCGAAGAGACCCTCGATCGACAGGGTCGTCCCTCCGGTGCGGCCCAGCGGGGTGACGTCGATGCCGTGCCGCTGGGCGAGGTCGACGAGCCGGTCGGCCTCGGCATCACTGACGGTGACCAGCACCCGGCCGGTCGACTCGGCGAACAGTGCGACGAACGGGTCGCCGGCCACAGCGACGGCAGCACCGACGTCCTGGCCGAGGGTCGCCTCCACCAGTGCCTGCGCGAGGCCGCCCTCGGACAGGTCGTGGGCGGAGGTGAGCAGGCCGACTCCCTCACGCAGCAGCAGGGCCAGCGCCTGCTCGCCCGCCAGGTCGAGCGCCGGCGGCCGGCCGCCGAGGTGGCCGTGGACGACGTGCGCCCACTCCGACCCCGAGAGCTCCTCGCGGGTGGTGCCGAGCAGGAACACCCGTTCGCCCTCGGTGCGGAAGGCCGACGGCGTACGCCGGGTGACATCGTCGATCACGCCGAGGACCGCCACCACCGGGGTCGGGAGGATGGCGGTCTCGCCGGTCTGGTTGTAGAGGCTGACGTTGCCGCCGGTGACGGGAATGCCGAGCTCCACGCAGGCGTCCTTGAGGCCCCGGCAGGCCTCGGCGAACTGCCACATCACGTCGGGGTCCTCCGGCGACCCGAAGTTGAGGCAGTCGGAGATGGCCAGCGGGGTGGCGCCGCCGGTCGCGACGTTGCGGTAGGCCTCGGCCAGCGCAAGCCGGGCCCCGGTGTACGGATCCAGCTTGGCGAACCGGCCGTTGCAGTCGGTGGAGACCGCGACCCCGAGGTTGGTCCGCTCGTCGACCCGGACCATGCCGCTGTCGTGGGGCTGGGCGAGCACGGTGTTGCCGCGGACGTAGCGGTCGTACTGGTCGGTGACCCACGACTTGTCGCACAGGTTCGGCGAGCCGGCCAGGCGGAGCAGCGTCTCGCGGAGCTCGTCGGCCGACTCCGGGCGCGCCAGGGACTCGGCCCCGTCGGCCTGCAGGTCGTCCTGCCACGTCGGCCGGGCGTACGGGCGTTCGTACGTCGGCCCGTCGTGCGCCACGCTGCGCGGCGGCACGTCGACCACGCACTCGCCGTGCCAGTCGATGCGCAGTCGCCCGGTGTCGGTGACCTCACCGATCACGGTCGCGTCGACGTCCCACTTCTCGCAGATGGCCAGGAACTTCTCGACGTCGCCCGGCTCGGCGACCGCCATCATCCGCTCCTGGGACTCGCTCATGAGGATTTCCTCCGGAGCGAGCGTGCTGTCCCGCAGCGGCACCCGGTCGAGCTCGACGTGCATGCCGCCGTCGCCGGCGCTGGCAAGCTCGGAGGTGGCACAGGAGAGCCCCGCGCCACCGAGGTCCTGGATGCCGGCGACCAGCCCGGCTGCGAACAGCTCGAGGGTGCACTCGATCAACAGCTTCTCCATGAACGGGTCGCCGACCTGCACGCTCGGCCGCTTCGCCGGACCGGTCTCGTCGAACGTCTCGCTCGCCAGCACGCTCACCCCGCCGATGCCGTCGCCGCCGGTGCGGGCGCCGTACAGGATCACCTTGTTGCCGACCCCCGACGCCTTGGCGAGGTGGAGGTCCTCGTGACGCAGCACGCCCACGCAGAGGGCGTTGACCAGCGGGTTGCCGAGGTACGACGGGTCGAAGACCGTCTCGCCACCGATGTTGGGCAGCCCCAGGCAGTTGCCGTAGCCGCCGACGCCGGCCACGATCCCGGGCAGCACCCGATGGGTGTCGTCGGCGTCCAGCGGCCCGAACCGCAGCGGGTCCATCACGGCCACCGGGCGGGCGCCCATCGCGAGGATGTCGCGCACGATGCCGCCGATGCCGGTGGCGGCCCCCTGGTAGGGCTCGACGTACGACGGGTGGTTGTGGGACTCGACCTTGAAGGTGACGGCGTACCCCTGGCCGATGTCGAGCACACCGGCGTTCTCGCCGATGCCGGCGAGCATCTTCCCGACCGGGGTCTCCTGCTGGATCTCGCTGAACTGCTTGAGGTGCACCTTCGAGCTCTTGTAGGAGCAGTGCTCGCTCCACATCACGGAGTACATGGCGAGCTCGGAGCTGGTGGGGCGGCGGCCGAGGATCTCGCGGATCCGTTGGTACTCGTCGGCCTTCAGCCCGAGGTCGGCCCAGGGCTGCTCGCGCTGGGGATCGTCGGCGGCGGCGGAGACGGTGTCGAGAGTCGCGGTCCGGGTCTCTGGCACGGCAGCAATCTACCGGCGGGAGCGACTCCTCAGCGCAGCAGCCCGTCGGCGATGACCTCGAGCATCGGGCGTACGGCGTCGTCGCCGAGGTCTGCCTGGTCGGCGATCGTCGCGACCCCGCCCACCAGGCGCGAGATCTGGAGCGTGTCGACGTCGTCGCGAAGCGCCTCCTCGGCCCGCAGGCGCTGGACCACCCGGTCACCGGCGGTCCGCAGCACCTGGCACTTGGTCTGGATCGGGGAGGCCGGGTCGTCCATCGCGGAGGTGATCTTGGCCGGCCCGCCCTTGTGCAGGCTGATCAGCCGGACGTACTCGACGAACCAGGTCATCAGCAGGTCGCGCGGGGTCCCCTCGGAGGCGAGGGCCTTCTCGGCGGCCTGCTCGACCGAGTCGACCCAGACCTGCATGATCGCGTCGATGAGGTTCTCCCGCTTCGGGAAGTGCCGGTAGAGCGTGCCCGGCCCGACCCCTGCCCGACGGGCGACCTCGTCGAGAGAGGCGTCGTAGCCCTGCTCACGGAAGACCACGCGCGCGACCTCGACGATCCGGTCGTAGTTGCGCCTGGCATCGGCACGCACGGAGCTCTCACCTCGAAATTGCGGAAACAGGGTTGCTAACCGGAGAGTGTCTCCGTATGGTGTTGGAGGAACCGGAGTCATCCTCCGGATACACAGTACCTCGGCCGCTCCGGCCAGAACAGGACCACCACCGATGTCACCTGAAGCGCTGACCCCTGCCCGCAACCGCTCGGCAGGAACCACCGAGCTCCCCACCGAGCTCCCCGCGAACGCCGGCCGTGCGGCGACCGGCCTGGCGATCGTGCTCGTTGCCCAGCTGATGCTGACGCTCGACATGACCGTCGTGAACGTCGCGCTCCCCCGGATCGACGCCGACCTGGGCTTCGGCCCGGCTTCGCTCTCTTGGGTGCTGAACGGCTACACGCTCGCCTTCGGCGGGCTGCTGCTGCTCGGCGGCCGCCTCGGCGACGTCTACGGCCGGCTCCGGGTCTTCGAGATCGGCCTCGCCATCTTCACCCTCGCCTCGCTGGCCGCCGGCCTGGCCCAGGACCCCGCGATGCTGGTCGGCTCGCGCGCCGTCCAGGGCATCGGCGCCGCCTTGGCCGCCCCCGGCGTACTCGCCCTGCTCACCACCAGCGCGCCCGACGAGGCGGCCCGCAACCGAAGCCTCGCGCTGTTCACGGCGGTCGCGTCCGGCGGCGCCACGCTCGGCCTGATCCTGGGCGGCGTCGTCACGGACGTCGGCTCGTGGCGCTGGACGATGTTCATCAACGTGCCGATCGGAGTTGCAGTCCTGCTCCTGGCGCGGCGCTTCGTCACCGAGACGCCGCGCCGGCCGGGGCGGTTCGACTTCGTCGGGGCGGTGTCGGCCACCGGTGCCGCGGTCGCGATCGTCTGGGCGCTGATCGGCGCGCCCGACCACGGCTGGGCCTCCGCCCGGACCATCGGTGGGCTCGTCATCGGCGCCGCGCTGCTGGCCGTCCTCGTCACCACCGAGCGACGGGTGGCGCACCCGATGCTGCGTCCCGCGCTGCTGCGCAACCGCCGCCGGGTCGGATCGCTGCTGGTGATCGCCCTGCTGTTCGGCGCGCAGATGTCGATGTTCTTCCTCACCGTGCAGTACGTGCAGAAGGTGCTCGGCTTCGGCCCACTGGCCTCCGGCTTCGCGTTCCTGCCCCTGACGGTCGGCATCTTCGCGGTGTCGCGGTTCTCCCCGCGCCTGGTCGCACGGTACGGGCCGGTCCGCCCGCAGCTGGTCGGCCTGCTAGGCCTGTTCGCCAGCTTCGCGTGGATCAGCTCCGCGGGCGCGGGTGACACCTACGCGACGGCGATCTTCGGCCCGATGCTGCTCAACGGCGCCGCGGCGGGGCTGGCCTTCATGCCGACCACGGTGCTCATCCTCGGCGACGTGGAGCCGGAGCACGCCGGCGCCGCCTCCGGCCTGATGCAGACCATGCAGCAGCTCGGTGGCGCGGTGGGCCTGGCCGTGATCGCGTCGGTCTACGCCACGGGCGCCGTACCGGGTGAGTTCCTGCCGGGTGCGCAGGAGGCGTTCCTGACCTCGGCCCTGTTCACCCTGGTGGCCGCCGTCACCGTGCTGACGCTGGTACGGCGACCGGTCCCCGTGGGCTGAGGCGCCTCAGCCCAGCCCGAGTTCGTCGGCGAGGAATGCGAGCCGGGCGACCCGGGCCTCGTCGGTGAACTCGTGGTCGGACCGCTCGTAGAGCTCCACCCGGGCGTCCGGGCTGCTGGCCGCGTAGGCGGCCCGGACCTCGGCGGGGATGAAGATGTCCTCGCCGGCCCACTGGAACAGCACGTGCGAGCCGAGCCTCGCGGTGTGGTCAACGGGGTTCACGTCGGCGAACAGGGCGAGGTAGTCGGCGCGCTCCTGGCCCTCGAGCTGCAGCCAGAAGGTGGCGAACCAGTTGCCCATCTCGGCGTCCGGCGCCTGCAACACCATCGCCGAGACCCGCTCGTCCGAGTCGGCGAGCAGGGCGCCGTACATCGCGCCGTAGTCGTGGCCCACGACGGCGATGCGCGAGTCGTCGACCGCCTTGACCGACGCGAGTCGGTTCAGCGCGGCGCGGAAGGCGCGGACCTGGTTCTTGACCAGCCGCACGTCGTTCGCGGTGCCGTCCGGGTTCGGCACCCAGGGGAAGTAGCCCTGCGGCAGCACCGAGACCACTCCTTGGTCGGCGAGCGTGATGGCTTCGGTGAGGTACTCGCCACGGTCGTTGTTGATCTCGCCGAGCCAGTGCAGGAACAACACACCGGCCGCTGAGTTCCTCTTGACGTGACCCGCGGGCCGGACGACATAGGCCTGGATCGGATCCTGGCGCGGCACCCGGATCGTGACGTCTTCCACCACCACGCTCGCCGCGCGTGACCCACCGTGAGGATGACCGCCGGTCTTCTGGCCGGCCGTGCTCGCGCCCCCCGCCATCAGCGCAGCCATCACGACCGTTGCCGTCACCAGCCAGACACGTCGTCCCATCGGGCACCTCCGGTGCGTCACTTGTAAAGCGGCCTTTACAACTGACGAACGTAGAGTCGGTAGCATCAGGTGTCAAGCAACTGACGCGGAATCGCGGCAAGGGGGCGGGTGGTGGAGGTTGAAGCGGGTGGCTTCCCGCAGGACTGGCTCGCGGACGCCGCCCAGCCGGCGTCCGACGTCGAGCTGGCCATGCTGCTGGTCAACAGCCACGACCTGCTCGAGGACCCGCCAGACCGACTGGTCGACCTCACCTGGCTGACCGGCGCCCTCACCCGAGCCCGCCATGGCGGCCTCGCGGGCGAGCTGGCGCGGCGTGACCTGCCACGACTGCGTGCCCTGCGCGACGCGCTGCGACGCGTGTTCGAGGCCGAGGATCTCCACGAGACGGCGACGCAGCTCAACCCCCTGCTCGAGAAGGCGCGGGCTGTCCCGCTGCTCGTCGTCGACCCCGACGACGGCCACCTCACGCTCCAGGTGGGGATCGGCCTTACGGGGGTGGCCGCGCTGGAGGCCCGGCTGCCGGCCGCCCTGGCGTCGTACGTCGCCGAGCACGGGACCGCGCGGCTAGGAGTGTGCGGCAGCGACCCGTGCCGCTGCGTGTTCATCGACCGGACGCGGGGCAGCACACGCAAGTACTGCTGCACCTACTGCAACGACCGGTACGCCGCCCGCGCCTACCGTCGCCGCAAGCGCTCCTGATACGGAGTCAGGCCGCGGGCAGCTCGGGGTCCGGACGGGGGACCCAGGCGCTTCCGTCCCACCACCAGCGCCCATCGGGGCTGGCCAGCGGTGGGCCGCCCTCGCTCGGGTCGTCGTGGTACTCAGGCGGTGGCTGCGCCGGTGCCTGCCACTCGATGCTCATGCTCTGAGAGTGCGCCGGGTTCGTCGCTCGAAGGGGTGGAATCCGGCTACTTCATCCGAACGAGGTACGGGTTGGCCCGGATTGACTAGGACGCTGGTTGGGCGGCCAACGCCCGGGTATAGGTTCCCAGGCGAAACGCCGCCGGCACCGATCCACGAAAGGCGATCCCGGGATGCCCCACTTCTGCGGTCACTGCGGAGCCCAGCACGACGGCCAAGGGGGTTTCTGCGGCAACTGCGGCCAGCCCGTGCAGGCGGCAGCACCGCCCCCGCAGCCGCCGGCCTACCAACCCCCTCCGCAACAGCCGCCGGTGTACCAACCGCCGCCGCCGTACCAGCCTCCACCGGCGTACCAGCCGCAGGGCTACCCACCCCAGCCACCGCAGGGATACCCGCCCCAGGGCTACTACCCGCCGCAGCCGGCGGTGCCGAAGGTGAACCCGTTCATCGGCTGGCCCATCGCCGACTACGTGCGCGACGGCGCGGCACTGTTCTGCCTGTTCGCCACCCTCGGCATGCCCTGGCACATCGAGGCCGACGACAAGGGCGGCGAGCAGTGGTGGGTGGTGATCTCGGTGCTGCTCTGTGTCGCCTCGCTCGCGGTGCCGTACGTCGCCAAGGCTCGGGTGGTGCCGGCCTGGGGGCCGACCCACTTCCGACTGCTCAAGCTCGGCCTGAACGTCCCGTTCCTGGCGAGCGTCCTGGCCGCGCTGATCGACGAGCTGATCAACCTCGGCGAGCTCGCTGAGGGCGGCTTCGGCGTCGGCATCGCCATGGGCCTGGCCGGCTGCGCGCTGGCGCTGCAGCCCCGGCAGGCCGACGAGGACCCAACCCACGCCGACGACCCGCTGTGGAACAACGCGGCCCGGTTCTCGGCAGTAGCGGCGCCGGCGGTCGGCGTCCTCGCGTTCCTGGGCTACATCGTCGACGACGTGGCCGGCGACGGCGTGCTGTTCGACGAGGCGCTCGGCTTCTTCGCGCTCTTCCTGGTCACCGTCGTGATGATGCTGGTCGTGGTGGGCTGGCCGGCCATCGGCATGTTCGGCGGGTCGCCGGCGTGGCGCCGGGTGTTCGCCACGGTGTCGTTCACGGTGCTGGTGATCGGGCTGTTCGCCCTCGCCAGCGACGGCGACGGGCTGTTCACCTGGCCGCGGTTCGAGAAGTGGAACGGCGCCGCCGGCATCGGCGGCACGATCGTGCTGGGCGCTGCCGCCGGGCTCGCCGTCTCCCGGGCCCAGGAGCGCCGGACCAACAGCGTCCTGCCGCAGCTCGAGGGGTGGGTGCGTACGGCGCGGTCTGCCGTGATGGTCTCCGCAGCCGGCACCGCCGTCGCCGCGCTCGGACTGCTCGTGGGCATCGTCAACAGCGACGAGGTCGAGGCCTCGGCCATCGTGGCGACCCTGATGGTGGTCGTGATCGGTGCGGCGGCAGGGGTTGCCCTGAGCATGCTGGCCGACCCCGGCCGCAACCGACTTGTCCTGCTCGCGCTGCTCGGCGGCGAGGTTGTCGTCGGCTTCATCGCGATGGGGATCATCAACGGCGAGGAGGTCGCGCTCGGGCCGCTGCGGGTGCCCGACGCCGCGCTCGCCGGGGCGACCGCGTTCACCTTCCCGATCACCGGATGGGTGGTCGCCGCCTGGGTCTGCCTACCGGTGCTGGCGGCGTACGCCCTCACGGTGCCGAAGGAGGTACGCGCTGCCTTCGGCCCGCTGGTGCAGCAGCGCCGGCCCGGTTACCCGCCGGCACCTCAGGGATACCCGCAGCAGGGCTATCCGCAGCAGGGCTATCCGCAGCACGGCTACCCGCAGGCATACCCGCCCGCGCAGCCGCCTCCGCCACCCCCACCGCCGGGATGGACGCCCCGCCAGTAGCGGGCTCAGGCGGGACGAGAGGAACTACAGGTTTGTAGTTCATACGATCTCCTGTTACTGGTGTTACTAGTGTGGTTATGGTGACCGGGCTCGACGGACCGACCCCCTTCCCCTGGAGCTCCGATCATGCGTCCCGCCCGCCTGCGCAACCCGCTCGTCGCGATCCTGGCGACCCTGCTCGCGGTCACCCTGCTTGGCCCCATGGGGGATGCCGCTCGCGCGGAAGGGCCGGTCGCCGCGCCGGCCGCCGCAGGTGCTGCCGCCGCGGCCAACCCGGCCACCCCGGGCAACTTCACCGGCTACGGCTTCGACCAGTGCCTCGCGCCCACGCAGGCCAAGATGAACTCCTGGCTGCAGCACTCGCCGTTCCTCGCGGTGGGCATCTACATCTCCGGTGACTCCCGCGCCTGCCGGCACCAGCCGAACCTCACACCGCGGTGGATCTCGACCCAGCTCAGCAAGGGCTGGAGGCTGCTGCCGATCACGCTGGGTCCGCAGGCCTCCTGCCAGCCGCGCTTCCCGCGCTACCGCGACGACTTCAAGATCAGCCCGGCCCCGGGTGGTGCGAACCGCTACCCGACCGCCCGCAGGATGGGCACCGCCGAGGCCAACAAGACCGTCAGGAACGCCAGGGCGCTCGGCATCGTCCAGGGCTCCACGCTCTGGTACGACCTCGAGGGCTTCGACGCGACCAATCGGCACTGCCGCGAGTCGGCGTTGGCGTTCCTGCACACCTGGACCCGGCAGCTGCACAAGCTCCACTACGTGTCCGGGGTCTACTCGAGCGCCGGCTCGGGCATCAAGATCCTCGACGATGCCCGGGTGAACCGGCCGAACGCCTTCACGCTGCCGGACCGGATCTGGATCGCTCGCTGGGACGGCGTGGCCAACACCTCGACGTCGTACATCCGTGAGGACGGCTGGCGACCCGGGCGCCGGGTCAAGCAGTACCAGGGCGGACACGACGAGGTCTGGGGCGGCGTGCGGATCAACATCGACCGCAACTACCTCGACCTCGGCACCGGCTCCAAGGCCGCTCCGGAGTCGCACTGCGGTGGTGTGAACGTCAACTTCATGCAGTACCAGGCGCTGCACCCGCCGGCCGGCGACAACTCTTCGCCTCCGTCCAAGGTCCGGGCACTCCAGTGCCTGCTCAAGGAGAAGGGTCTGTTCGCGGCCAAGATCAGCGGCGTCTACAACGCGAGAACGATCGCCGCGGTGCGTGCCTGGCAGACCAAGCGCGGCTTCCAGCCGTCGAACAACTGGTCACGTCGGGACTGGATCACCCTCCACACCTACGGCAACAACCCGGTGCTCAAGGTCGGCTCGTCGGGCGGCTACGTCCGCCGCGTCCAGCGTGCCCTCAACGCCGCCAACCCGGCCAACAAGCTGCCCATCTCCGGGGTGTACAACGGCCTGACCAGCATCAAGATGCGCGCCTACCAGACCAAGCTCCGGCTGCCCACCTCCGGGGTCACCAACTGGGTCACCTGGACCAAGCTCAAGGTCGGTAAGTACTAGCCGGCTCTAGGCCGGCGGACCCACCGCCAGCGCCAGGCCGGTGAGCGCAGCGACCGCGACCAGCCCGGCGAGGACTCCGTGCAGCGGGTTGCGCACCAGCCAGGCGACCACGGCGTCGACCCGACCCTCGGGCGCCTGCTCCCTCAGCCGCCAGGACGCCGCCAGCCAACCGCGCGACTCGGCGTAACGGTCGAAAGGCACGGTCGCGAACGGCGGGACGGCGCACGCGAGACCAGCCAGCGCCCGCCGGATTGACCAGCGCTGGTCGACCGCGACAACCACGGTCGTCACGCAGTAGGCGACGAACGCGACGCCGTGGACCATCCCGAAGACCCGGACTCCGAGCTCTCCCAAACCGGTTGTTGAGGAGGCGAGGGACGAGCCGTCTCGAAACACGGTGACGTACTTCAGGAACATGCCGGTCAGCAGCAGTGCCCAGGTGATCGCCTCGGTCACGGCAAGCCGGCGGAACAACCCGGCCGGGCTCACTGGAAGACCTCGGAGGCGAGGGTGGTGAAGAAGCCGAGGCCGTCGGTGCCGGAGCCGGTGAGCTTCTCGACGGCGTGCTCTGGGTGCGGCATCAGGCCGACGACGTTGCCGCGCTCGTTGCTGATCCCGGCGATGTCGCGCAGCGAGCCGTTGGGGTTGTCCTCGAGGTAGCGGGCAACCACGCGGCCCTCGCCCTCGATCCGGTCCAGGGTCGGATCGTCGGCGACGAAACCGCCCTCGCCGTTCTTGAGGACGATGGTGATCTCCGCGCCCTTCGCGTATGCCGCGGTCCACGGGGTGCGGTTGTTCTCGATCCGCAGCCGCTGGTCGCGGCACACGAACTTGCGGTGGTCGTTGCGGATCAGCGCGCCCGGCAGCAGTTGGGACTCGCAGAGGATCTGGAAGCCGTTGCAGATGCCGAGGACCGGCATCCCGCGGCCGGCGGCCTCGACCACCTCGGTCATCACCGGCGAGAACCGGGAGATCGCACCGCAGCGGAGGTAGTCGCCGTACGAGAAGCCGCCGGGGAGGATCACCGCGTCGACGTTCTTCAGGTCGTGGTCGCCGTGCCAGAGCGGCACCGCGTCGTTGCCACCGATCTGGACGGCGCGCTGCGCGTCGACGTCGTCGAGCGATCCCGGGAACGTGACAATGCCGACCCTCACGGGGCGGGCTCCACGTGGACCGAGAAGTTCTCGATCACCGGGTTGGACAGCAGGGTCTCGGCCATCTTGTGCACGTCGGCGAGCACGTCGTCGGTGACCTCACCGTCGATCTCGAGCTCGAACCGCTTGCCCTGCCGGACGTCGGTGACGCCGGAGAAGCCGAGCCGGGGCAGCGCCCCCTGGACCGCCTTGCCCTGCGGGTCGAGGATCTCGGGTTTGGGCATGACGTCGACGACGACTCGGGCCACTCGGGACTCCTTGGTACGACGGGGATTCGTCGCGAAGTCTACGGGTGGCCAGGGACGCCGGCTCAGACCCCGAGGCGCGCGGCGAAGCGCGGCCACATCCGCGCGGCGTACCGACGCCAGAACACACCCATCACCGGAAGCAGCAGCCGGGCCACGGCGTGGGTCGGATGTATCTGCCAGGTCCAGGTGGCCCGGGTGCCCCCGTCGTGGGCTGCGAACGCGAACTCGCCGTCGACGCTGCGGATCAGCGCCTTCATCGATCCGGTGAAGTCGGTCAGGCGATAGCGGTAGCTGCCCGGCCGGTCCAGGGCCACGAGGGTCTCCAGGTTGCTGCTGCCGTCGGCCAGCACGATGGTCCGCGTCTGCCCGACGTCGCCCCAGTCACCGACCTGCCCGTTGCACTCGCGCACCGGCGGGATCGGGCCCGAGCGCTCCGCGAAGAGCTCGGGCAACGGCGACGCCAGAACACCGTCGAACGCGACCTCCGGGCTCGCTGCGACGACGCTCGAGGAGGTCAGCACGTAGGGGGCGGTCACGGGGCAAGGCTAGTGAGCGTCATCGATCTCCGCTCCGCCGCACGGCACACTGGGGGCATGAGCATGTCCTCCCCCGGCGCCCGCGGCGGCGTACCGTCCTCGCCGCTCAAGCTCGAGTACCCGCAGTCGCTCGCCGTGTACGACGACTATGCCGCCGCCCAGAAGGCCGTCGACTTCCTCTCCGACCAGAAGTTCCCGGTCGAGCACTGCATGATCGTCGGCACCGACCTGAAGCGGATCGAGCGGATCACCGGCCGCCTCACCACCGGCCGGGTCGCCGCCGGCGGCCTGCTCTCCGGCATCTGGCTCGGCCTCTTCGTCGGTCTGATCTTCACGCTGTTCACCGACGAGAGCGTCATCGGCGTGATCCTCTCCACCGTGGCCATCGGAGCGTTGTTCGGCGTGATCTGGGCGCTGCTCGGCTACGCCATGACCCGCGGTCAGCGCGACTTCTCGTCGGTCACCCAGGTCGTGGCGACGAAGTACGAGGTGCTCGTCGAGCACAAGGTCGCCGGTCAGGCGCGCGAGCTGCTCAGCCAGCTCCCCGGCGCGACGCCCGACCCGTTCGCGTAGGCCGGCGGCCGCGCGCGATCGACGTATGTAACACGCCGTTCGCTGTACTTCCACGCCGTTGCAGCGTGTGAGTAGTTCGGTGGACGGCGTGTTACAAGCGCCGGATCAGCCTCGCCGGCTGTTCTGTACGACGACGAAGCCGAGCGCCACGCCGAGCCCGGCGACGATCGGCCCGATGATCGCCCAGGTGTCCTCGCCGGTCATCGAGCTGCCCTCGAGATAACCGAGGCCCTGGAGGGTCCACACCGCGCCGACCACCACCATCACCAGGGCGACCACCAGGCCGATGACGGGTCCCGTTCTCATCGGGTCAGGACAGCTCGCGCTTGAGGATCTTGCCGGTGGCCGTCATCGGGAGGGCGTCCACGAACTCGACCGTCCGCGGGTACTTGTAGTTGGCCATCTGCTCCTTGCCCCAGGCGACCAGCTCGTCCTCGGTGACCGATGCGTCCTTGTTGCGGATCACCACGGCCTTGATCTCCTCGCCGTGGCTCTCGTGCGGTACGCCGATCACGGCGGCCAGCGAGACGTCGGGGTGAGTCATCAGGACCTCCTCGATCTCGCGGGGATACACGTTGTAGCCGCCGCGGATGATCATGTCCTTGGACCGGTCGACGATGTAGTACCAGCCGTCCTCATCCCGTTTGCCCAGGTCGCCGGAGCGGAACCAGCCGTCCTGGATCGCCTCGTCGGTGGCGTCCGGCCGGTTGTAGTAGCCCTTCATGATGTTGTGGCCCTTGATCGCGATCTCGCCGATCGCGTCGGGGTCGTCCTTGATCTCGTCCCAGGTGCCGGGCTCGATCAGCTTCATCTCCACACCCGGGACGGCGACGCCGATCGACCCGACCCGCACCCCCTTGCCGAACCGGGAGAAGCTCGCCACCGGCGACGTCTCCGACAGGCCGTACCCCTCGAGGATGGTGACGCCGAAGCGCTGCTCGAAGTCCTTGTGCACCTCCACCGGCAGGGCCGAGCCGCCGGCCACCGCCACCCGGAGGTTGGCCGCGAGCTCCTTGGCGTCCACGCCCGAGTCGTCCAGGGCGCCGAGCAGGCCCCAGTACATCGTCGGCACTCCGGCGAAGAAGGTCACCCCCTCCTTGGCCATCGTCTTCAGCGACGCGTCGGCGTCGAAGCGGGGCAACATCACCACGGTGCCGCCGTAGGCGAAGCCGCCGTTCTGGATCACGCTCTGCCCGAAGGAGTGGAACAGCGGGAGCACGCACAGCAGCGTGTCTGGGTTCTCGGCGTCGGCGCCGAAGAGATCCGAGCCGAGCAGCGCGTTGTCGCGCATGTTGCGGTGCCGCAGCTCCGCTCCCTTCGGCTGACCGGTGGTGCCGGAGGTATAGAGGATCACGGCGGTGTCGTCCTCGTCGGTGCCGACCGTCTCGAACGTCGGCGGCTGATCCGCGATCCCCTGCCCGAGCGTCTCGGTGCCCTCGATCGGTGAGGCTGCGGCGGGGTCGACGGTGATCATCCAGAAGTGCTCACAGGCGTCGACCTGCTCGAACCCGGCGTGACCCTCCTTGCCGATCGGCAGCTCCTCGGTGCCCTGGAAGCAGAAGTACGCCTTCGCGTCGGAGTCACCCAGGTGGTAGGCGACCTCGCGGGCTTTGAGCAGCACGTTCAGCGGCACCACGCTCGCGCCAGCCTTGAGGATGCCGAAGTAGACCATCGGGAAGTACGGCAGGTTCGCGCAGCTGAGCGCCACCTTGTCGCCGCGGCCGATGCCTCGAGAGGCCAGCAGGTTGGCCACCTGGTTGGCCGCACCGTTGACCTGGGCGTAGGTGAGCCGGGTGTCGCCGAGGACGATCGCCTCACGGTCGGGGTACTTCTGGGTCGTGTCCTCGAGCAGGCTCGCGAGGTTGTACGTCGTGTCTGACACCAGGGCCTCCGTCACGTCGCGGTCGTGACGCAAACCTACTCAGGAGTCAACCGTCCGTCAGCCCTCAGGCCACGGCCCGGGCCGCCGCCCACTCGTCCACCGTGGAGGTGACGTACGTGAGCAGCCCGTCCTGCAACCGCGGCCGCGCGTCGGGCCAGGAACGGGTGATCAGGGCGACGACCGCGCGGTTGCCGGGCTCGACGACCATCTCCATCCGGCGGAAGCCGGCATCGGCCATGTCGCGCAGCAGGACGCGGGCGAGTCGCCGCCCGACGCCGCGCCGCTGGACGCGGTCGCCGACGACCATCGCCATCTCGGCGGCCTCGGGGGAGACCGCCGCCCAGCAGCCGTGGGCGATCACCCCGTCCCCCTCCATCACCAGGAAGGCACCGCGGGTCCGGTTGTTGTCGAGCAGCAACCGTGCGTTGCTCCGCGGGAGTCGGTTGGTGGGCGCGAAGAAGCGGCGGGTGGACGTCTCGATCGAGAGCCCGGCCACGAACGCCTCGAAGGCCTCGAGGTCTGCCGCCCGGGATCGCCGAACGGCCAGGTGGGTCTGCTTCATGGACTCAGCCTGCCTCGACTTGGCTGAGTCTGTCAAGCGGACTTAGACTGTGTTCATGGACACTGAGGTCATGGACCCCAAGGCAGCGGAGTGGTCGACAGAAGGGTGCACGATCGAGGCCGCCCTCAACGTCGTGGGCGACCGGCAGACGTTCCTGATCCTGCGTGAGGTCCTCACCGGCGTGCGCAGGTTCTCCGAGATCCTGGAGCTCACCGGCCTGTCCCGGCAGGTGCTGACGAACCGGCTGAACAACCTCGTCGACCAGGGTCTGCTGCGACGGCACGCCTACCAGGTCTCGGGGAGCCGCCCACGAGCCGAGTACCGCCTGACCGAGAAGGGCTTCGACCTCTACCCCGTCGTGCAGGCGCTTCTCGAGTGGGGCAATCGCTACGAGGTCGGACCCGACGGCCCGCTCGTGCGATACGAGCACCGCGACTGCGGCGCCGAGATCCACCTGGTGCCGCGCTGCGACGCCGGCCACGATGTCACCGAGCCACGCGACGCGATGCCGCGGCCCGGGCCGGGCGCCCGACCCCGCGTCACCACTGCGAGCCGGTGAGCCTCTCGTAGGCCTCGACGTACCTGCTGCGGGTGCGCTCGATGACCGCCGGAGGCAGCGGCGGCGGCGCGTCACCCGAGGAGCGGTCCCACCCGGACTCCGCGGAGAGCAGCCAGTCGCGCACGATCTGCTTGTCGTACGCCGGCTGCGCGCGGCCCGGCTGCCACTCGTCCAGCGGCCAGAAGCGGGAGGAGTCCGGCGTCAGCACCTCGTCGGCGAGCACCGTGGCGCCCTCGGCCGTCGCGGCCGAACTCGAGCTTCGTGTCGGCGAGGATGATGCCGCGGTCGCGGGCGATCGTCTCGGCCCGGTCGTAGACCGCGAGGGTCAGCTCGCGGAGCCGCTCGGCGGCCTCGGCACCGACGGTGGCCACGACCGCGTCGTACGACACGTTCTCGTCGTGGTCACCCAGGTCCGCCTTCGTGGCCGGGGTGAAGATCGGCTCCGGAAGCCGGCTGCCGTCCTCCAGCCCGCCGGGTAGCGGGATGCCGCACACCTCACCGCTCGCCCGGTAGTCGAGCAGCCCGGAGCCGGCGAGGTAGCCCCGGGCGACGCACTCCACCGGGAACATCTCAGCCGGCGGCAGATGACGGCCCGGCCGCGCACCTCCTCCGGCACGTCGGTGGAGACGACGTGGTGGGGCGCCAGGTCGGCGAGCTGGTCGAACCACCACAGCGACATCCGGGTGAGCACCTCGCCCTTGCCCGGGATGGTGCTGTCGAGGACGTGGTCGAACGCCGAGATCCGGTCGCTGGCGACCATCAGCAGGTGGCCGGCATGGGGGCCCTCGTCGAGCTCGTAGAGGTCGCGGACCTTGCCCGAGTGGAGGTGCGTGGCGCCGGGGATGGAAGGGGCCGTCGGGATGTTCGGCACGGACACGGTGTCAACCTATCGGTCTTGTATCTATAGTGATTTACCACAGTTAGAGACGAGGTCAGCCATGTCCCGAACCGCCCAGCCCGACTTCCTCATCATCGGTGCGCCCAAGGCCGGCACGACGGCGCTGCACACGGCGCTGGCCGGCCACCCTGACGTCTTCGTCAGCGACCCCAAGGAGCCGAAGTACTGGCTGTGCGACGGCGCCCCACCGCCGGCCTGGTGCGGCCCCGGAGACCGGCACTCGCAGCAGGAGTGGATCTGGCGGGCTGACGAGTACACCGCACTCTTCGACGGCGCGGGTGAGTACAAGGCGCGCGGCGAGAGCACGGCGTTCTACCTCTGGAGCCGCGGCGCCCACCGGCGGATCGCCGAAGCCCTGCCCGAGGTGCGGCTGATCGCGGTCGTGCGCGACCCCATCGACCGTGCCTACAGCAACTGGATGCACCTGTGGTCCGACGGGCTGGAGCCGGAGCAGGACTTCGAGACGGCGTTCGCCCGCCAGGACGAGCGGGTGGCGGCCGGGTGGGCGCCGTTCTGGCGCTACCGCGAGCTGGGGCTGTACGGCGAGCAGCTCGCGCACCTCCTCGACTACGTCGCCGCCGACCGGGTCCTGGTGCTGCGCTACCGCGACCTGATCGACGACCCGCGCACCGCGGTCGACCGCGCCTGCCGGTTCCTGGGGATCCGCGAGGGTCTGGTCGACTCCATCCCGCGGGACAACCTGCGCAGCTTCGTCCGAGCCGGGGCTGCGGTCACAGGTGCTCGGCCCGGTGATCCGGACCGGCGCCCGGCTGGGCCAGTTCGTCCCGCCCGAGCGTGTGGCGCCGGGCCAGCGTGCCGCTGACCGCCGGCCTGACCGGTTCCGGCGCGGCTCACCGACCGCGGCTCTCGCGCCGAGCAGCGCGAGCGGCTGCTGCCCGCTGTTCACCGACGACATCGCCCTGCTGTCGGAGCTCACCGCGAGACGACTACTCGGACTGGACCTCCGGTGACAGCCGCGGCTCCTACGCCGAGCGCGCCGCCGCGGCCGCCGAGGAGGATGATCAGCAGACGGAGGTCACCAGGTCGTGGGCGCCGTCCGGGCGCGCGGCCTCGGTGTAGAACCGGATCCGCCCGTCGGGCAAGGGCACCGCAACGGCGTACCGCCATGCGCCGTCGGAGTGCGGAGACCTGATCCGGACGTCGTCGACCGGCACCAGTCGGGTGCCGTCCCACCGGGCCAGGCCGGTGGTCTCGTGCCAGTTGGAGGCGGCGTCGGCGCGGCCGTCGTAGAGCACCGTGACCGGGTCGGTGGCGAGCACCGCGGTGACCCGAGCCCCGCGGGCGTCCCAGGCACCGGGACGTCCGGCCAGCACCTCGCCGCGGTCCGTCCACGACAGGCCGTCCTCGCTGGTGAGCCGGCGCGTGGTCATCCGGTCCTCGTGGCCGACCTCGGTGAGGGGGTGGCAGCACAGCCACATCTCCCAGCGCCCGGGCCCGCCGACGACGACCGGGTCCTTGACGGCGGTCCGCTCGTCCCCGGGTAGGACGATCCGACGCTCCCCTGCCGGGAGCTCCTCCGGCGTCCGGGCGGTGAGGCTGTCGACCCACCAGTGCTTGCTGCCCGGAGTCGCGCAGGAGAGGTAGAGCCGCCACCCCAGGCCCGGCACCGGCACCAGCGCCGGACGCTCGAACGACTCGCTGCCGAACGCCTCCCGGTGCACCGCGGCCACCGGTTCGAAGGCCACGCCGTCGTCGGAGCGGGAGATGACCACCGAGACCCCGCGCCCGTCGGTCAGCGGATGGCGAACCCGGTAGGTGAGCCAGAAGGTGCCGTCGACCAGGACCGCGCTGGCCGCGCCCGCCCAGTGGCCCGGCCCGACACCCGGCGCGGGGACCACGACCTCCGACCGGTCGTAGGAGGGCAGCGCCTGGGTGTCGACTGTCATGACCCCGAGCATAGTCTAGTCGGCCACTCGACTATGGATCGGCGCACTATCGTCGCCCGGGGTGAACCGGACCGTCGTGCTCGTCGAGGGCGCCAGCGACCAGGTCGCGGTGCTCACCCTCGCGGCCCGGCTCGGGCGCGACCTGACCCAGGACCGCATCCTGGTCGCGGCGACCGGCGGGGTGACGAACATCGGCCGGCACCTCGAGCGGCTCGGGCCGCGGGGGATGGGCGTCCGGGTGGCCGGGCTGTACGACGCCCGCGAGGAGCGCTTCGTCCGGAAGGGCCTGGACCGCGCGGGCATCGGCACTCCGGAGACGCGTGCCGACCTCGAGGCGCTGGGGTTCTTCGCCTGCGTCGACGACCTCGAGCAGGAGCTGACCCGCGCCCTCGGCATCGACCGGGTCCTCCAGGTGGTCGAGGAGCACGGCGACCTGCCCGCGTTCCGGATCCTCCAGCAGCAGCCCGCGCACCGCGACTCGACCGACGAGCGGCGGCTGCAGCGGTTCTGGGGCACCACCGGCGGACGCAAGACGGCGTACGCCGCCTACCTCGTCGAAGCACTCGACCTCACGGCACTGCCGCGACCGCTGGACCTGCTGTTCGGCTTCGTCGCGGAGTGAGGTGGGGACTGGGGATCGTGGCACACGAGACACCGACGGGGCCTCCCGCGTCCGGGGCAGAGCAGGCCCGGGCGGGGAGCGGCGCCGAGCCGGACCCGCGGCGGTGGCGGATCCTCGGCGTGACCCTGGTCGTCGGTTTCATGTCGCTGCTCGACGTCACCATCGTCAACGTCGCGATCCCGTCCATCCGCTCGGGTCTCGGCGCCACATCCGGCCAGGTGCAGTGGGTGGTGTCCGGCTATGCGCTGGCGTTCGGGCTCACCCTGGTCACGGGTGGCCGGCTGGGCGACGCCTACGGCAGGCGTCGGCTGATGCTGATCGGCCTCATCGGCTTCATCGTGTCCAGCGCCGCGGTCGGCCTCGCGCCGGGCATCGGCCTCGTGGTGGTCGCCCGCCTGCTGCAGGGCGCCGCAGCGGGCTTCCTGACCCCGCAGAACGCCGGCCTGATCCAGGACCTGTTCACCGGTCCCGAGCGCGGCCGGCGTTCGGGGCGTTCGGGTTCACGGTCTCGGTGTCCTCCGCGCTGGGGCCGGTGCTCGGCGGGCTGATCATCGCGCTGGGCGGGGAGCAGGACGGGTGGCGCTGGATCTTCCTGGTCAACGTCCCCATCGGTCTGGTCGCGCTCTTCTTCGTCGCCCGCATCGTCCCGGGCCGGCGGACCGACGAGGCCACACCCGTGGATGTCGACCTGGTCGGCGCGCTGCTGCTCGGAGCCGGTGTGCTGCTCCTTCTGTTTCCGCTGGTCAGCCTCGAGGGAGGCGCGCGGCTGCCGTTGCTGCTCCTGCCGGCCGCCCCGGTCGTCATCTACCTCTTCGTCCGTTGGGAGCGGCGGACGGTACGCCGGGGCCGGGCTCCGCTCCTCGACGTCGGCCTGCTGCGCGGGGTTCCCGGCTACGCCAGCGGGCTGGTGGTCGGCACGGTCTACTTCACCGGTTTCACGGGCGTCTTCCTCGTGCTCTCGGTGCACCTCCAGGACGCCCTGGACCTCTCGCCCCTCGCCGCCGGCGCGCTGCTCACGCCGTTCGCGGCCGGCTCCGCCGTGAGCGCTCCCCTGGCCGGCCGCCTGGTCTCCAGGTGGGACCGCCGGATCACGGTGGTGGCCCTGGTCACGATGATGACCGGCGTTCTGGGGATCGTCGTTCTCGCGGCAGGCCGGGAGAGCGGGTGGCTCTGGTGGACCTTGGCGCCGTGCCTGCTGCTGGCCGGCCTGGGTGGCGGCGCCGTGGTCTCGCCCAACTTCACCCTGACCCTCTCGGAGGTGCCGCCTCGGATGGGCGGAGCGGCCGGTGGTGCGGTGCAGACCGGGCAACGGATCGGCTCCTCGCTCGGGGCGGCCCTGCTCGTCACCGTCTACCAGGTGAGCCTGGGGCCGGTCTCGTCAGCGGGGGCGCTGCGGGCGGCCCTCTCGACCGCCCTGGTCGTCCTCGCTCTCGCTCTCGTCGTCGCGGTGGCCGATCTTCGCCTGCGGCTCAGAGAATCGCGCCGGGAGAGTACGCCGCCGCCGCGGGATGCCGATCGACCAGCTCCGTGACCTGCCGGCACACGGCTTGGGTCTGGGCGACGGCCGCGCCGGTGAACGTGATCGGCTCGGCGACGAGTGAGTCGAGCTGGTCGGCGGTCAGCCCGAGCCGTTCGTCGGCGGCCAACCGCGCGAACACGTCGTTGTCGGCCTGGCCACGGCGCATGTCGAGCGCGACGCCGACCGCGGCCTCCTTGATCGCCTCGTGCGCAGCCTCCCGGCCGACGCCGTTGCGGACCGCGGCCATCAGCACCTTGGTGGTGGCCAGGAACGGCAGGTAGCGGTCGAGCTCGCGCTGGATCACGGCCGGGAACGCACCGAACTCGTCGAGAACCGTGAGGAAGGTCTGGAACAGCCCGTCGGCGGCGAAGAAGGCGTCCGGCAGCGCCACCCGGCGTACGACGGAGCAGGAGACGTCGCCCTCGTTCCACTGGTCGCCGGCGAGCTCGCCGACCATCGAGAGGTAGCCGCGGGTCACCACGGCCAGGCCGTTGACCCGCTCGCAGGAGCGGGTGTTCATCTTGTGGGGCATCGCCGACGAGCCGACCTGGCCCTCCGCGAACCCCTCGGTCACCAGCTCGTTGCCGGCCATCAGCCGGATCGTGGTCGCCAGGTTGGACGGGCCGGCGACCAGCTGCACCAGCGCCGACAGCACGTCGAAGTCGAGGGACCGCGGGTAGACCTGGCCGACGCTGGTGAGCACCCGGTGGAAGCCGAGGTGGGCAGCCACCCGGCGCTCGAGCTCGGCCAGCCGGGACTCGTCGCCGTCGAGCAGGTCGAGCATGTCCTGGGCGGTGCCCATCGGGCCCTTGATGCCACGCAGGGGGTAGCGGGCGAGCAGGTCCTCCACGCGCTCCAGGGCGATCAGCATCTCGTCGGCGATGGTGGCGAACCGCTTGCCCAGGGTGGTGGCCTGCGCGGCCACGTTGTGCGAGCGGCCGGCCATCACCGTGGTCTCGTGCTCGGCGGCCAGCCGGGCCAGCCGGGCCAGGGTCGCCACCGTCCGGTCGCGGAGCAGGGCCAGGGACTCGCGGACCTGGAGCTGCTCGACGTTCTCGGTGAGGTCGCGGGAGGTCATCCCCTTGTGGATGTGCTCGTGCCCTGCGAGCGCGTTGAACTCCTCGATCCGGGCCTTCACGTCGTGGCGGGTGACCCGCTCACGAGCCGCGATCGAGTCGAGGTCGACCTTGTCGACGACGTTGCGGTAGTCGGCCACGACCCCGTCCGGTACGGCGACCCCCAGGTCACGCTGCACCTCCAGCACCGCGATCCACAGCCGCCGCTCCAGCACGATCTTGTGCTCGGGCGACCAGATCCGGGCGAGGTCCGCTCCTGCGTACCGAGTAGCGAGGACGTTCGGGACGGTCATCTCACTCCTGGCTGGCCCGAAGGGCGATGTCGGTGCGGTGCTGGGCGCCCTCGAATTCTACGGCGGCCACCCCGGCGTACGCCGCGTCGCGGGCCGCGCCGAGATCGTCACCGGTGCCGATCACGGCCAGCACCCGGCCGCCCGCGGTGACCAGGTCGTCGCCCCGGAGCGCGGTGCCCGCGTGGATGACATGCACCGCCGTCCACGGCCTCCGCCGCGTCGACGCCGGTGATCACGTCGCCCTTGGACGACGACGCGGGGTAGCCCGCGCTGGCCATCACGACCGCGATCGCCGCGCCGTGCCGCCAGACCGGCGGTGGCACGTCCGCGAGGGTTCCGGTGGCGGCGGCGTACAGGAGCGGCGAGAGGGGCGAGTCGAGCAGGGCGAGCAGCGGCTGGGTCTCCGGGTCGCCGAAGCGGGCGTTGAACTCGACCACGCGCACGCCCTTCGAGGTGAGCGCCAGGCCGGCGTACAGGAGCCCGGCGAACGGGGCCCCGCGGCGGGCCATCTCGTCGACCGTCGGCTGCAGCACGGTGTCCAGCACCTCGGCGACCAGGTCGACCGGCGCCCACGGCAGCGGCGTGTAGGCCCCCATTCCACCGGTGTTCGGGCCCTCGTCGCCGTCGAAGATCCGCTTGAAGTCCTGCGCGGGCTGCAGTGGGTAGACCGTGCGCCCGTCAGTGATCGCGAACAGCGAGACCTCCGGCCCGTCGAGGAACTCCTCGACCACCACCCGATCGCAGCCGGCGGCGTGCGCGAGCGCCTCCTCCCGGTCGTCGGTGACGACCACGCCCTTGCCGGCGGCCAGCCCGTCGTCCTTGACGACGTACGGAGGCCCGAACGTGTCCAGGGCCCGAGCGACCTCGGTCGCGTCGCCGCAGACGTGCGCACCAGCCGTCGGAACTCCCGCGGCGGCCATCACCTCCTTCGCGAACGCCTTCGACCCCTCGAGCCGGGCGGCCGCGGACGACGGGCCGAACACCGCGATCCCGCGCGCGGCCACCACGTCCGCCACCCCGGCCACCAGCGGGGCCTCCGGGCCGACGACGACCAGGTCGACGCCCAGGCGCTCCGCGAGGTCGGCCACCGCGGCGCCGTCCATCGGGTCGACGTCGTGGCACTCGGCGACCGCCGCCATGCCCGGGTTGCCGGGAGCGGCGTGCACGGCCCTGATCGAGGGGTCCCGGGCCAGCGCCCGGGCCAGGGCGTGCTCGCGACCTCCGGTGCCGATGACCAGGGCGCTGTGGGGAGTTCTCACGCCCGCCGACACTAGTGGCATCCTTGCCTGGAGTCGGACGCGCTCTCTTGGGGAAGGAACTGTGCATGCCTCAGCTCCCGCGCGTCGGCGACCATTTCGGTCGCTACCGCATCGACGACCGGATCGGCCAGGGCGGCATGGGCGTCGTCTTCGGTGCGACCGACCTGTCGTTCGACCGCCGGGTGGCGCTGAAGGTGGTGTCCGCGACGCTGGGTGACTCCCCCGAGTTCCGCCGCCGCTTCGAGCGCGAGGCCTCCCTGCTGGCCAGGCTGAACTCGCCGCACGTGATCGACATCTACGACTACGGCGTGCAGGACGAGTGCCCCTACATCGCCACCCAGTTCATCGGCGGCGGTGACCTCGGCCACCTGCTGCAGGCCCGTGGCGCGATGCCGCCCGGGCTGGGGGCCCGGGTCTGCGCCCAGGTGGCCGACGCGCTCCACGACGCCCACCGCGCGGGCGTGGTGCACCGCGATGTGAAGCCCAGCAACGTGCTGCTCCGCGACCCCGACACGCTCGACCTGCACGCCTACCTGTGCGACTTCGGGATCGCCCGCACCGAGACCGACGGACTCACCGTGCCCGGCTCGGTCACCGGCACCTGGAGCTACCTCTCCCCCGAGTGCGGCAAGGGCGCTTCCGGGTCGCCGGCATCCGACATCTACGCATTGGGCTGCCTGTTCTGGGCAACGCTGACCGGGGCGCCGCCGTTCCGCGGCTCCGACGTCGAGATCGCGATCGCCCACCAGCAGGCGCCGGTCCCCCAGCTCGGCGGCGCCGACGAGTTCACCCGCCAGGTCAACCAGGTGCTCACCCGGAGCCTCGCCAAGGACCCACGGCACCGCTACGTCGACGCCGACCAGATGCGCACCGACCTGGTGGCTGCCTCGGGGATGCGCAGCTCCGGCGTGCAGCCGGTGTTCCAGCCCGGCGCCACGGCGGTCCGCCCGGCGACGCCGACGCCGTCCGGCACCCCGGCACCGCCCCCGCGCTCGTTCGGCTCGTCGCCGCCGATCTCCCCGCCGACCGCGCTCAGCGGTCCGCGACCGCAGCCCCGGCGACGGCGGACCACCGCCGTCGTGGTGGGTGCATGTGTGGCAGTGGTGCTGGTGGGCGGTGCCGCCGTCGCGATCACCCGGATCGCCTCGGACGACGGGCCCGGGCCGGCGCCCGAACCGACGACGTCCGACCCCGTCTCCGTCGACGGCCTGGTGGCGGGCGACCTCGATGCCGACGGGTTCGGCGACCTGGCCGTCACGCTCGTCGAGCCCACCACGGGTGGCCGCAACGACAACGGCGAGCCGACGTACTTCACCTGGCGGTCCGACGGCGAGACCCTCGGCGACCTGTCGTCGGAGCCCGCCCTGCGCGCGGGCAAGTACGTCCGCCGGGCCGCCGGTGACTTCGACGCCGACGAACGCCTCGACGTGCTGACGGTGTTCGACCGCAACGCCGTCCCGGGGCTCGAGGTGACCGGCGAGCTCTCCGGTGGGGACCAGGTGGACGTGACGCTGCGCCGCCCGAAGGCGCACGACTACGCCACCCTCTACTCCGGCGACGTCGACGGCGACGGCGACAGCGACCTGGTCATGGGGAGCGTGGACGACAAGGACGGCTTCCGGTTCCTGGTGTCGCGGTCCGACGGCGCGGGCGGCTTCTCGGCGCCGAAGGCGGTGCTGGAGGTCGACGCCGACCCGACGTACACCAGCGTCGAGGTCGGTGACTACGACGGCGACGACCGCGCCGACATCGCGCTGCTCGAGACCGACCCCGACGTGCAGGACGTCTACCCGGAGTCGACGCTGTCGCTCTACCTCGGCAGTGCCGAGGGATTCACCAAGGACGGCACCACCCAGGAGTTCTCGACCGGATACGGGCCCTGGATGGAGACCGGCAACTTCGACGGCGACAGCTCCGACGAGCTGCTGATCCTTCCGGAGGACGAGAACAACGTGCTGACCATGACCGTTGCCGACTACGACGGGGGCGTCACCGAGCCGATGAACTGGGGCCTGTTCAACCCCGAGGCTCGCGACGCGCGCTACACCGGCGTCGGCGTCGCCGACCTCAACGGCGACGGCCTCGACGACGTGGTGAACGTCGACCCGGCCCGGTTCGCCGGCAAGTCGATCGTGATGGCCGCGCTGTCGACCGGCGAGCAGTTCGAGCAGGCCACGGAGTGGGCCCGCTGGAGCGCCCGAAGCCTGCCGAGCCGGACGCCGCAGATCCTCGGGAACACCTTCCCGTGACCGGCACCTCCCACGGACGGCCGCCCGAGGTCGGCAGCACCTTCGGTCCCTACCGGATCGACGGCGTGGTCGGTGTGGGCGGCATGGGCATGGTCTACACGGCGACCGACCTACGGCTGGGCCGCCGGGTCGCGGTGAAGGTGGTGCTCGGCCACTTCGCCGAGACGCCGGAGTTCCTGCAGCGCTTCCAGCGTGAGGCCGCGGTGCTGGCCCGACTGGACTCGCCGCACGTGATCTCGATCTACGACCACGGCGAGCACGAGGGGTGGCCCTACCTCGTCACGCAGTACGCCGCCGGCGGTGACCTCGGCCGGCTGCTCCACGCGCACGGTGCCCTGCACCCGCCGCTCGCCGCCGCCGTCTGCGCCCAGATCGCCGACGCGTTGGTCGACGCGCACTCCGTCGGAGTCATCCACCGGGACGTGAAGCCGGCCAACGTGCTGCTCCGCGACGAGCGGCTGGACCGTCTGCACGTCTACCTGTGCGACTTCGGCGTGGCCGCGGTGGAGGCGAGCGGGCTCACCACGCCGGGCTCGGTCGCCGGCACCTGGAACTACCTCGCGCCCGAGCGCGCCCAGGGGGCGGCGGCCACCCCGGCCAGCGACGTCTACTCCGTGGGCTGCCTGCTCTACGAGACCCTGACCGGCCGGCCGCCGTACCAAGGCACGGACGTGGAGGTGGCGATGGCGCACCTCAACGCCCCGGTGCCGCAGCTGCCCGGCGACGACGCGTTCGCGAGGCGGGTCAACTTCGTGCTGGCGCGCTCGATGGCCAAGGACCCGGGCCAGCGGTTCGGGTCGGCCGGCGAGCTGCGCGACCAGCTCCGCGTCATCGCCGGCGCTGCTCCCACGCCGCTCCCCCGTGCGGTCGGGGGTCGACGTCGGCGCACCAACCGGGTCGCGATCGCTGCCGTGGCGGCCGTCACCGCCGTCGCCGCCGGGGTGGTGGCCGGACTGGTGGTGTGGCCGGAGGGCGGCGACGACCCTGGACCCGCCGGGCCCACCCCGACCGCGGACCCACGGGCCGGGACCGTGGTCACCGGCGACGTCGACGACAACGGCTTCGGTGACATCGCCGTCGGCAGCTACGACGGGATGTACGAGCTCTACTCCACCGGCGCCGCGTTCAAGGCGACCAAGCTCCAGAAGGGCATCAGCACGCCGGTCGTGTGGGGCGACGTCGACAACGACGGGCAGCTCGACCTGATCGAGGTCGACGGCCGGCCGCCGCGGGTCACCGTCGAGGTCCACTACCCCGACCGGAGCACCCAGGCCTACCTGTTCGCCACCCCGGAGGGCACCGAGGACGCGATCCCGATGTCCGGGGACTTCGACGGCGACGGCACCAGCGACGTCGCCGTCGCCACCCAAACGCGCGGCGGCGAGGTGACCGTATCGACCGCGCTCAGCGAGGGCGAGTCCGGCCTGGGCACGGCCGAGCCGTGGTACACGATGAGCGGGGTCTCCGCCGACGACGACGTCGAGTTCGTGGTGGGTGACTTCGACGGCGACGACGTCGACGACCTGGCCTCGGTCCACCAGGTGGTGGACTCCGGGACCACGCTCCTGCAGGTGCTGACCTCGAATGGCGAGGCGTTCGAGGAGATGGGCGACCCACTGTCCCCCGACGACCTCGACTACTTCTACGGCGTGATGCGCGGCGGCGACTTCGACGGTGACGGGGTCGACGAGATCGCCGTCGTCAAGGACGTCGCGAACGTCGACATCTACCGCTGGCAGGACGGCGGGTTCAGCGCTCCGGAGCCGTGGGTCGAGGGCGACCCCGGCTCCGAGACCACCACGAACGTCACGGTGACCGACCTCGACGGCGACTCCGACGACGACCTGGCGGTGGTGCTCACCCAGTCGGCCGCCGACGCCTCCCGGATCCGGATCCTGCGCTCGGACGGCGAGCAGTTCGGGGTCGACGACGACCTCCAGCCGACAGTGCCGGTGACCTACCCCGACGCCGTCGACAGTGTGAACTGGGATTACTGATCGCACCCTTCCCGAGCGCAGCGAGGGAAGGTGTGGGATCGGAAATCGATGGTGGTCGAGCAAGCCGCACGACCGAGGAAAGAGGTCGCGACCGGCGTGTCGAGACCCGGTGCGTTACGAGGAGCGGTCCTCGCCTCAGAGCAGGTCGTGCAGGACCACGGTCTCGTCCCGGTCCGGGCCGACGCCGACGGCAGAGATCCGCGAGCCAGACATCTCTTCCAGCGTCGCGACGTAGGCGCGGGCGTTGGCCGGCAGGTCCGCCAGCGTCCGGGCGCCGCTGATGTCCTCCCACCAGCCCGGGAGGTACTCGTAGATCGGCACGGCGTGGTGGAAGTCGGTCTGGTTGACCGGCATCTCGTCGTGCCGGACCCCGTCGACGTCGTAGGCGACGCAGACCGGCACCTGCTCCAGGCCGGTGAGTACGTCGAGCTTGGTGAGCACGAAGTCGGTGACGCCGTTGACCCGCGCGGCGTAGCGGGCGATCACCGCGTCGTACCAGCCGCAGCGGCGGGGGCGGCCGGTCGTGGTGCCGTACTCCGCGCCGACCTTGCGGAGGTGCTCGCCGGCGTCGTCGTTCAGCTCCGTGGGGAACGGGCCCTCGCCCACCCGCGTGGTGTAGGCCTTGACGATGCCGATCACCCGGTCCATCCGCATCGGCGGGATGCCGGAGCCGGTGCACGCACCGCCGGCGGTGGCCGAGCTGGACGTGACGAACGGGTAGGTGCCGTGGTCGACGTCTAGCAACGTGGCCTGGCCGGCCTCGAGCAGCACGGTCTCGTCGCGGTCTAGAGCCTGGTTCAGCAGCAGACCGGTGTCGCAGACGAGCGGTGCGAGCCGGTCGGCGTACTGCGTCAGCTCGGCGACGATCTCGTCGACCGTGACCGCGCGGCGGTTGTAGATCTTCGCGAGCACCTGGTTCTTCAGCTCGAGGGCGCCCTCGACCTTCTGGGTGAGGATCTTCTCGTCGAAGATGTCCTGGATCCGGATGCCGATGCGGTTCATCTTGTCGGCGTACGTCGGCCCGATGCCGCGGCCGGTGGTGCCGATCCGCCGGCTGCCCAGGAAGCGCTCGGTCACCTTGTCGAGGCTGCGGTTGTAGTCGGCGATGACGTGCGCGTTGGCACTGACCCTCAGCCGGCTGGTGTCGAGGCCGCGGGCCACGAGTGCGTCGATCTCCTCGAAGAGGACGTTCAGGTCGACGACGACGCCGTTGCCGATGACCGGCGTGCAGCCCGCGGTGAGGATGCCGCTGGGCAGCAGGTGCAGGGCGTACTTCTGGTCGCCGACGACGACGGTGTGGCCGGCGTTGTTGCCGCCGTTGAACTTCACCACGTAGTCGACCCGGTTGCCCAGGAGGTCGGTCGCCTTGCCCTTGCCCTCGTCGCCCCACTGGGCGCCGATGATCGCGATCGCGGGCATTCGTCCTCCGGTGGTCGAGCCTGTCGAGGCCCCAACATAGAGAAAGCCCCGGCACAAGTGCCGGGGGCTCTTGCGGCGTCACGCTACCAAAGCGGCGCCGTTGCTCCCCCATCCGCGATCCAGGGTTAGGGTCCGGGCGATGGATCCGCTCCTAGTGATCACCAACCGCGACGCCGGCACCTCCGACGAGGAGTCGCTGGAGGCCGCGCTCGAGGTGCTGCGCCAACGGACATCGGTGGAGGTGCACGCCACCGGCGACCCCGGAGAGCTCGACGGCGTGCTGCACCGCGCCGGGTCAAGACGGATCGTGGTCGCTGGGGGCGACGGGAGCCTGCACGCGGTGATCGCCTGCCTCTACAAGCGGCACGACCTGGGTCGCAACGTCCTCGGGCTGCTGCCGCTCGGCACCGGCAACGACTTCGCGCGCGGAGTGGGCCTGCCGCTCGACATCGAGGAAGCCGCCCGGGTGCTGCTGGAAGGCACGCCCACCCCCATGGACCTGATCGTCGACGAGGTCGGCAAGGTGGTCGTCAACAACGTGCACGTCGGGGCGGGCGCCCAGGCGAGCAGGCGGGCGGCCCGCTGGAAGGAACGCCTAGGCTCGGTCGGCGTCGGCAAGGTCAACCTCGGCAGGCTCGGCTACCCGATCGGCGCCGCCATCACGGCCTGGAACCCGCCCCTGCTCCGGCTCCGGGTCGAGATCGACGGCGAGGTCGTCAACGACCTCGACCGCCGGGTGCTCCAGGTGGCGGTCGGCAACGGCTCGTCGGTCGGTGGCGGCACGGAGCTCACACCCGACGCAGAGCCCGGGGACGGGCAGCTGGACGTGATGATCTCGCGTGCGGTCGGGCCGATGGCCCGGGTCCTGTACGCCGTGCGGCTGGGCTTCGCCACCCACAAGGAGCACGAGGACGTCGACTACCACCGCGCTGCCAGGGTCTCGGTGACCGGCGAGCGGTTCTGGTGCAGCGCCGACGGTGAGATCTACGGCCCGGAGCGGCACCGCACCTGGAGGGTCGAACCGGCGGCGTACTCGATGGTGCTGCCTCGATAGCCTGCGGGCATGAGCGACGAGCAGCGCCACGACGACGACGTCACCTCCCAGGAGGCGGTGCGTCGCGAGAAGCGGGAGCGGTTGCTCGCCGAAGGGCACCCGCCGTACCCCGTCACGCTGCCGCGTACGCACACGCTGGCCGAGGTGCGCGAGAAGTGGGGGCACCTCGAGACCGGCGAGGAGACGCAGGACGTGGTCGGCGTCACCGGCCGGGTGATGTTCGTGCGCAACACCGGCAAGCTCTGCTTCGCGAGCCTCCAGGAGGGCGCCGGCACCCGGCTGCAGGTGATGCTGTCGCTGGCCGAGGTCGGTGAGGACGCGCTCGAGGAGTGGAAGCGCCTCGTGGACCTCGGCGACCACGTCTTCGTGAAGGGACGGGTCATCTCGTCGCGACGCGGTGAGCTGTCGGTGATGGCCTCGGAGTGGCGGATGGCGTCGAAGGCGCTGCGGCCGCTGCCGGTCCTGCACAAGGACCTCTCCGAGGAGGCGCGGGTGCGGCAGCGGTACGCCGACCTGATCGTGCGCCAGGAGGCCCGCGACATGGTGCGGCTGAGGGCCGCCGTACTCCGGTCCGTGCGGGCCACGCTCGACGGGTTCGGCTTCGTCGAGGTCGAGACGCCGATGCTGCAGCTGGTGCACGGCGGCGCGGCGGCCCGGCCGTTCACCACGCACCTCAACGCCTTCGACCAGGACATGACGCTGCGGATCGCCATCGAGCTCTACCTCAAGCGCGCGGTGGTCGGCGGCGTCGACCGCGTCTACGAGATCGGGCGGATCTTCCGCAACGAGGGCGTCGACTCCACGCACTCGCCGGAGTTCACGATGCTGGAGTACTACGAGGCCTACGGCGACCAGTTCACCGCCGCCGACCGGATGCGCGACATCATCGTCAACGCGGCCGAGGCGTCCGGGGCGGGGACGACGCTGGTCGACTACCGCGGGCAGGAGGTCGACCTCTCCGGCGAGTGGCGCTGGCTGCCGATCGCCGACGCGGTGGCCGAGGCGGTCGGTGAGGAGGTCTCGATCGACGAGACGGAGGAGAACGCTGCGCGGCTCCGGGCGCTGGCCGACACGCGTGAGGTGAACGTCAAGCCCACGTGGGGCGCCGGCGAGATCATCCTCGAGCTCTTCGAGCAGCTGGTCGAGGAGACACTGGTGCAGCCGACGTACGTCTGCGACTACCCGGAGTCCCTGCGCCCCCTCGCCCGCGCGCACCGCTCGAAGCCGGGGGCGGTCGAGGCCTGGGACCTGTTCATCGGCGGCGTCGAGCTCGGGGTGTCCTACTCCGAGCTGGTCGACCCGGTCGTGCAGCGCGAGCGGCTGACCGAGCAGTCCCTGCTAGCTGCCGGCGGCGACCCGGAGGCGATGCAGCTCGACGAGGACTTCCTCCGCGCGCTCGAGTACGGCGGACCCCCGATGGGCGGAAGCGGCCTCGGAATCGACCGGCTCGTCATGCTGCTCACCGGCGTCGGCATCCGGGAGACCATCCTGTTCCCCCACGTGCGTCCTGAGGCTCGCTAGCCGGTTGGAGCGCCCCCTGTGGATGGCGTCGTACGACATCGCGCAAGATGCGTCAGCCTGCTCGGGTGATTGTCGTAGAGCTGTTGGCCGAGCTGGGCGGAGTAGCCCGTCGCTCCGCACTGCTGCACGTCGTCGACAGAGCTGAGCTCGAGCGCGCCCTCGAGGCCGGAGAGATCGTCCGGTCCGCGCGTGGCGTCTACGCCCTGCCCGACGTCGAGGCGTCGGTTCGTGCAGCGGCCGACCTGGGTGGGGTCCTGTCATTGACCAGCGCCGCGCTCGCACACGGCTGGGCCGTCAAGAGTCTCCCGGACCGTCCGCACCTCACCGTGAGCAGGGGCCGCAAGGTGGCGCCAGGCCAGCAGGTTGCACACGTCCACCGCGCCGAGCTGCGGCCGGACCAGATCGACGATGGCAGGACCAGCGTCGAAACCACGCTCGAGCAGTGCCTGCGGGTGCTGCCGTACGACGAGGCCCTCGCGGTGGCCGACTCCGCTCGTCGTGAGGGCGTCGGAGAACGTGTGTTCCGGAGGATCGCGGACCAGGTGAAGGGGCCGGGCTCGGTGCAGGTCAGACGCGTCTGCCGCAACGCCACTGACCTGGCGGCGAACCCCTTCGAGTCCACTCTGCGCGCGATCGCCGACGACGTTCAGGGGCTCGACCTACGACCTCAGGTGACGATCCAGGACGGCGACTTCACCGTCCGCCCCGACCTGGTCGACGTGCACCTGCGGGTCGTCGCCGAGGCCGACTCCTTCGAGTGGCACGGCAAGCGCTCGGCGCTGGCGTCGGACTGTCGCCGCTACAACATGCTCATGATCAACGGCTGGCTCGTCCTGCGGTTCTGCTACGAGGACGTCATGTTCCACCCCGCGGAAGTGCGCCGGGTGCTCGAGGCGGTGGTGCGGCTCGCCGAACTACTGACCAAAGCCGCACCGCCGCGTGCCTCTGCCGCCTGAGCCCCTCCCGCAGACACGCGTTGGCTCAGTAGTTCGGCGTCTACCCGCCCAGCAGCACGTCGTACGCCGTGGGGCTGGAGTCGCGGAGGAACGCCGAGCAGCGCTCCCACTCGTCGGTCTCGCCGATCGTCTTCGCGGACTGGGCGAGGATGGCCAGGCAGGTGAGGAACCCGCGGTTGGGCTCGTGCTCCCACGGCACCGGGCCCTGCCCCTTCCAGCCGTTGCGGCGGAGCAGGTCGAGGGAGCGGTGGTAGCCGACCCGCGCGTAGGCGTAGACGGTGACCGGATCGACGCCGGCATCAACCGCCTCGGCGGCCAGCGCCGACCACGCGAGGGGTGAGGCGGGGAAGCGGCGTACGACATCGGCCTTGGCCTCGCCCGCATCCAGCGCCTCGGCGGCTGGGTCGACGGGCAGGTGGGTGGGCGGGGGGCCGGCCATCAGGTCCTGGTGGGTCATGGAATGCATTGTCCCCGAGCGGGTGTTCAATCTAATCGTGGCCCAGACTTCCCCTACCCAGACCGACCTGCCCGCCGACATCCGACCGTGGCCGGCGCTCTGCGCGCTCGTCATCGGCTTCTTCATGATCTTGGTCGACATGACCATCGTCACGGTGGCGACGCCGGACATCATGGCCGAGCTCGATGCCAGCACCAACGACGTGCTGTGGGTGACCAGCGCCTACCTGCTGGCGTACGCCGTGCCGGTGCTGATCATGGGCCGCCTGGGTGACCGGGTCGGCCCCAAGTGGGTCTACCTCGTCGGTCTGGGGATCTTCACGCTGGCCTCGCTGTGGTGCGGCCTCAGCAACAGCATCGAGATGCTGATCACGGCCCGCGTGGTCCAGGGCGTCGGCGCCGCCATGATCACCCCACAGACGATGGCGGTGATCACCCGGATCTTCCCGGCAGAGCGGCGCGGCCAGGCGATGGCCTTGTGGGGTGCGACCGCGGGCGTGGCGACGTTGATCGGCCCGATCATGGGCGGTGTTCTCGTCGACACCGGCGGCTGGGAGTGGATCTTCTACATCAACGTGCCGATCGGCATCGTCGCCTTCTACCTCAACTGGCGGCTGGTGCCGGTGCTGCCGACCCACGAGCACACCTTCGACTGGATCGGCGTGGCGCTGAGCGGCATCGGCATGTTCGCCCTCGTCTTCGGACTCCAGGACGGCGAGCAGCGCGACTGGGACGCCGTGATCTGGGCTCTGATCATCGGCGGCATCCTCGCGTTCGCGGTCTTCGTCTGGTGGGAGTCCCGCACCACCAAGGAGGCGCTGGTCCCGCTGCACATCTTCAAGGACCGCAACTTCTCGGTCTCCAACGTCGGCATCTCGGCCATGGGCCTCGCGGCCACCGCGATGGGCTTCCCGCTGATGCTCTACGCCCAGCTCGTCCGGGGGTACTCCGCCCTGGAGGCCTCGCTGCTGCTGGCGCCGATGGCGCTGGTGTCGCTGATCATGGCGCCGGTGGTCGGCAAGCTCACCGACAGGGTTCACCCTCGGTGGCTGGTCGGCACGGGCTTCGCGCTGACCTCGATCTCGATCTTCTGGGTGTCGGCGTTCATGACGCCCGACGCCCCTGTGTGGCAGATCCTGCTGCCGATGGGCCTGCTCGGCTTCGGCATGGCCGGCATCTGGGCACCCTTGGCGGCGACCGCTACCCGCAACCTGCCGATGCAGCTGGCAGGGGCAGGTGCCGGCGTCTACAACGCGACACGGCTGGTGGGCTCGGTGATCGGGTCGGCCGGCATCGCGGTGCTGATGGAGAGCCGGCTCGCAGCACAGGGGCTGGAGTCCGGCGGCGGGCCCGACACGGCCGGCGTCCAGACCCTGCCGACGGCCGTCCACGACGCCTTCAGCACGGCCATGTCCCAGGCGATGATCTTCCCGGCTGTGGTCCTGGCCATCGGCATGCTGGCGGCGCTGCTGTTCCAGATGCCGCGTCACCTCGGCGCGCAGCCCGTGCCGGTGGCGCCGGCGGCGGCACAGCAGGACTAGGCCGAGACGGTCTTCCCGGCCGCGCGCAGGTGCTCGCAGGCCTCGACCACCCGCGCGGCCATGCCCGCCTCGGCGGCCTTACCCCACGCACGCGGGTCGTAGGTCTTCTTGTTGCCGACCTCGCCGTCGACCTTCAGCACGCCGTCGTAGTTGGCGAACATGTGCGCGGCCACCGGCCGGGTGAAGGCGTACTGCGTGTCGGTGTCGACGTTCATCTTCACGACCCCGAAGTCGACCGCGGCGCCGATCTCCTCGGCGGTCGATCCCGAGCCGCCGTGGAACACCAGGTCGAAGGGCCGCGACCCCGCCTCGAGCCCCAGCTTGTCGGCGACCGCCTGCTGCGCGGTCTGCAGGATCTCCGGGCGGAGCTTGACGTTGCCGGGCTTGTAGACGCCGTGCACGTTGCCGAACGTGAGGGCGGTGAGATAGCGACCGTTCTCGCCGGTGCCGAGCGCCTCGACCGTCGCCAGTGCGTCCTCAGGCGTCGTGTAGAGCTGCTCGTTGATCTCGTTGGCGACGCCGTCCTCCTCGCCGCCCACCACGCCGATCTCCACCTCGAGGATGATCTTGGCGGCCGCGCACTGCGCCAGCAGCTCCTCGGCGATCTTGAGGTTCTCGTCGAGGGGTACGGCGGAGCCGTCCCACATGTGCGACTGGAACAACGGCTGCTCGCCGCGCCCCACCCGCTCGGCGGAGATCGCCACCAGCGGTCGGACGAACCCGTCGAGCTTGTCCTTGGGGCAGTGGTCGGTGTGCAGCGCGATGTTCACCGGGTAGCTCTTGGCCACCTCGGCGGCGTACTGCGCGAACGCGACCGAGCCGCTGACCATGTTCTTGACCGAGGGGCCGGAGAGATACTCGGCGCCGCCGGTGGAGACCTGGATGATGCCGTCCGAGCCGGCGTCGGCGAAGCCTTGGAGCGCGGCGTTCAGAGTCTGCGAGGACGACACGTTGATGGCCGGGAACGCGAACGAGCCGGCCTTGGCGGCGTCCAGCATCTCGGCGTACTTCTCGGGGGTGGCGATGGGCACGGGGGGTCTCCTCGGTGTCACGACTGCCTGCGTCTCAACCCTAGTCGCTACCGATCGGTCACCGAATCCGAGGATCATGACAACCATTCGGCCCCGCACCGCGTAGACCACACATGAACCTCACCGAGGAACTCGACCGCTCCTTCGGCGAGGGACCGCCGCTCCCGCCGCCCACCGAGCTGCTGCCACTGGGCCGGCGCGCGCTGGTTCGGCGCCGGGCCGCAGCGGGCGCGGCCGCCGGTGTTGCCGCCATCGCGGTCACGACGGCGGTTCTTCTCGCCGGCCCGGGTCAGCCGGACGCCGTCGGGCCGTCCGGACCGGCCCCGCGGGCGACGGACCCACCTCCTGCGACGACGGAGGCCACCAAGCCGCCGCGGCCGCGCCACACGGATCAGGACGTCTGGCCGGGCATTCCCGACCTCGATCTGGTTCGCCTCGCAGAGGGCTCCCTGCTGGAGCCGGTCGAAGGGGTCGACCTGATCCGCCAAGTGGCGAACCCCGAACTCGGCGCCTCCTGGGCGGCGCCGAGCGACCCCAGCGCTGCTGCCGAGGTTCGTGTCGACGGAGCTCGCTATTACGTACTCGCCCGCTCGTCCGACGGCGGGTCGCCGGAGTACATCGCGGTGCGCGCCGCCGACGGCGGCCCCACGCTGAAGGCCTTCCTGGAGCTTGCCCGCGAGCGGTACGCCGAGGGCGGGGGCGGTCTGCTGTGACGCGCGAGGATCGGGAGGCGGCCTACATCGCGTTCGTCGCGGCCCGACGGGGCCATCTCCGTCGGGTCGCCTACGCCATCTGCGGGGACTGGCACCAGGCCGACGACCTCCTGCAGACAGCCCTGGTCAAGCTGTACGTCGCCTGGCCGCGGGTGCAGCGCAACGGGCGCGAGGAGGCGTACGTCCGGCAGATCATTGTGCGCGCCAACGTCGACGAGCACCGTCGGCCGTGGCGTCGCGAACGGCCCGGCCTCGACGGGGTCGACGGCGCGGCCCGCGACCCGCTCGCCGTCGAGGAGCGCACCGAGCTCTTCGATGCCCTCCAGCAGCTGCCGCCGATGCAGCTGCGCACTGTGCTGCTCCGGCACTGGCTGGGGCTGTCGGTGGAGGAGACGGCGGCCGAGCTGCGGATCAGCCAGGGCACCGTGAAGAGCCACTCGTCACGCGGCCTGGAGCGCCTGCAAGCGGTGCTCGCACCGAATCGGTGACTCCGGTCAGCCCCGCCAAGCGGCGTCGCCGGACAGGTCGGCGTACTGCCGGACCCAGGCGTGCATGGCGATCGCCGCGGCGGCGGACGCGTTGATCGAGCGGGTCGACCCGAACTGGGCGATCGAGAAGGTGCCGTCGCAGGCATCGCGTGCGGGCTCCGACAGCCCGGGGCCCTCCTGGCCGAACAGGAAGCAGACCCGGCGCGGGATCGTCATCGTCTCGAGGTGGTCGGAGCCGGGCAGGTTGTCGATGCCCAGCAGTCGCACATCGAGCCCGTGCAGGTACGCCGCCAGGTCGGCCACGCTCGCATGGTGACGCAGGTGCTGGTAGCGGTCGGTGACCATCGCCCCGCGGCGGTTCCACCGGCGGTTGCCGACGATGTGCACCTCGGCGGCCAGAAAGGCGTTGGCGCTGCGCACGATCGTGCCGATGTTGAAGTCGTGCTGCCAGTTCTCGATCGCCACGTGGAAGTCGTGCCGGCGGGTGTCGAGGTCGGCGACGATCGCCTCGAGGGTCCAGTAGCGGTAGCGGTCGACCACGTTGCGCCGGTCGCCCTCGGCCAGCAACCGCTCGTCGTACCGCTCGTCATCGGGTCGCTTCCCCTCCCACGGGCCAACCCCGACCTCGGGAGGGCCGTGCGGCATCGGGTCGTACGGCGCCCGGGACCCCTCCTCCTCCATGGGGCGAGACTAGGGCGTGTCTAAGGGGGAATCCCGATGCCGAGGCTTCGGCGGACAGGTACCTTTTTGTAGTGGCCCTGCTCGCGGCGATCCCCGATGTCTCGACGCTGCTGCTCGGCATGGACTGGATGGAGCCCGACTACCTGCTGGACCGGTTCGGCGCCGAGCTGCTCTGGGTCAGCCTGCTGATCATCTTCATCGAGTGTGGCCTGTTCTTCCCGTTCCTTCCCGGTGACACCCTGCTGCTCTCGCTCGGCGTCTTCATCGCCACCGACGACCTCGACATCTTCCCCGGCGGGCACTTCGCGGAGCTGTCGCTATCGCTGCTGTTGCTGCTCGTCGCGGCGATGCTGGGCAACGTCGCGGGCTACGAGATAGGCAGGGCCATCGGCCCGCCGCTCAAGCATCGCGAGGGACGGATCCTGAAGAAGAAGTACTTCGACCAGACCGAGGAGTTCTTCGACAAGCACGGCAACAAGGCCCTGGTGATCGGCCGGTTCGTCCCGTTCGTGCGCACCTACGTCACCGTGGTGGCGGGCGTCACCCGGATGCAGCGGCGCCGGTTCCTGGTCTGGAGCTTCGTCGGCGCGGTCTTCTGGGTGCTGAGCATCACCCTGCTCGGCTACTTCCTCGGCACCCGCATCCCGTGGCTGCGCGACAACATCGACCTCGCCATCCTGGCCCTCCTGGCGCTGTCGGTGATCCCGGTCGCGTACGAGTGGCTCAAGCACCGCCGCAACGGTCGGCGCCGCACCACGGCGGCTGCGGCGGTCACCCCGGAGGAGGCTCCCGAGCCCGCCGCGGAGGGCGTCGAGGGCTGACTACCCAGCGCGGGCGGCGTCCAGGTCCGCCTTGGTGAGCACCGCGCGCACCTCGAGGCCGACGTCCTCGAGCGGGTTCTGGTCCGCGGGGCTGCGGTCGATCGCGCAGATGACGACGTCGACGATCGCGCCACCCTCGCGGAGCGCGTTCGTCGCATCACGGACCGCGCCGCCGGTGGTGATGACGTCCTCGATCAGCGTTACCCGCTTCCCGGCGAAGTCGGGGCCTTCGGCGAGCTTGCAGGTGCCGTAGGTCTTCGCCTGCTTGCGGACGAAGAGGGCGGGCGTGCGCCCGAGGATCCCGCTCACGGCCGTCGCCAGCGGGATGCCACCCAGCTCGAGCCCACCGAGCAGGTCGGTGTCGTGCGGCACCAGCTGGATCATCTCCCGGGCCACCCGGGCGAGCAGGAGCGGATCGGACTCGAAGAGGTACTTGTCGAAGTACTCGCTGCTGACCTGCCCGGAGCGCAGGGTGAACTCCCCGGTGAGGCGGCAGGTGGCGTCGATGTCGGCGGCGAGCGAGGTATCCGTGGTGGTCATGCGGGGTCCCCTCGGCGTTGTTCGGCGGAGGAGCGAAGCGGGGGAGGCGAAGAACGTCGTGGGGTGCTCACTCTGGCAGGGTAGTGGGGTGCTCGCGCAACGCCTCCAGGGAATCCCGCCGACGATCTTCTCCGAGATGTCGGCGCTCGCGGTCCGCACCAATTCGCTCAACCTGGGCCAGGGCTTCCCCGACGTCGACGGCCCGCCCGAGGTGATCGCCGAGGCGGTGGCTGCCCTGGAGAGCGGGCACAACCAGTACGCCCCGGGCATCGGCGTACCGGCGCTGCGCCAGGCCATCGCGCGGCACCAGCAGCGTCACTACGGCCTCGACCTGGACCCCGACCGCCAGGTCGTGGTCACCACCGGCTGCACCGAGGGCGTCGCCGCGGCCCTGCTCGGGCTGGTCGACCCCGGCGACGAGATCGTGGTGCTGGAGCCCTATTACGACTCGTACGTCGCGATGATCCAGATGACCGGCGGCGTACGTCGTCCGGTCACCCTCCGCGCCCCGGACTTCCGGCTCGACCTCGACGAGCTGCGCGCAGCGGTGACACCGAAGACCCGGTTCATGCTGATCAACTCACCACACAACCCCGCCGGCACCGTGCTGACCGCCGAGGAGCTCGACGCGATCGCAGCCGTGGCGATCGAGCACGACCTGGTGGTGATCACCGACGAGGTCTACGAGCACCTCACCTTCGACGGGCGCGAGCACCGGCCGCTGGCCACGCTGCCGGGGATGTTCGAGCGCACGCTCACCCTGTCGAGTGCGGGCAAGTCCTACTCGTTCACCGGCTGGAAGGTCGGCTGGGCCACGGGTCCCGCGGAGCTGGTCGGTGCGGTGCTGGCGGCCAAGCAGTGGATGACGTTCACGTCCGGCTCGCCCCTGCAGCCGGCCGTGGCCCGGGCCCTCGACGAGCACGGTGACTTCCCGACCGCGCTCGCCAAGGACCTCGAGGAGCGCCGCGACCTCCTGTGCGCAGCGCTGCGGGAGGCAGGGCTGACGGCGTTCACCCCCGAGGGCACCTACTTCGCGATGACCGACGTGTCCGGCCTGGGCTGGGACGACGGGATGGCCTTCTGCCGGGCGCTGCCCGGGCGCGCCGGCGTGGTCGCGATCCCCGCGCAGGTCTTCTACGACGACCCGGCGGCACCCGGCGCCGGTCGTCACCTGGTGCGGTGGGCGTTCTGCAAGGAGCGCTCGGTGATCGCCGAGTGCGCCTCGCGCCTCGGCGGCCGCCGACCTGGGTGCCTGACTCGATCGGCGCAACCTTTCGGGCGCTCGAGGCGTAGTCGACGTAAAGTAAAGAAACGTCGGCTTCTCGGGGGAGCGATGTTCAGGATCCACTTCACACCGGCCGACCTGGTCCGGACTCGGATCGCGCGTGATCCGGACCCGATGTGGGAGGTGGTGCTCAGCCTGCACACCCTGCGGACGCGGGGCGGCGAGGTGCAGCTGGGTCCGTGGCGGCGGCATGCCGTCCGGTCCGTCCCGCATGGTCACATCTGGCGCCTCCTCGAGCTGTCGCCACCGCTGGGGTACTTCCCCGACTTCCTCACCCCGCCCGGCGGAGACCAGACGCTGGACGAGGAGCTCGACCTCGCACTGTCCACCCCGCGGACGCAGCTCTCGGGGGAGATCCGCTACCTGGCCTCGCCCGGGCGCTTCCGCACCGGCGTCCGCCTCACCCGATGGCTGCGCGCGGTCGAGCGTGGGGATGCGGGAACGATGGCCGAGCTGGGGGCGAGCGTCAGGACGTACCACCGCGCCGGGCTGGCGCCGTTCTGGGGCGGCATCCAGGCGGCGGTCTCGTCCGACCGGGCCGCCCGGGCCGATCAGTACGCGATCGGCGGCCTGGACCGACTGCTGTCCACGCTGCACCCGCGGGTGCGCTGGCGGCCCCCGGTCCTCGAGGTGCTCGACCTGTACGCCCCCGACCTCCACCTGGACGGCCGCGGCCTGCTGCTCCAGCCGTCGTACTTCTGCGCGGACACGCCGACCAAGCTGCGGGAGTCCGGCGACCAGCCGGTGCTGATCTACCCGATCACCCGGCCGGTCACCGGGCTGGCCCTGGAGGACCCGAGCGCGGAGCACCCGGCCGCCGCACTGCTCGGACGCACCCGTGCGGCGGCCCTCGCGGCCACCACGGGCGGGTGTACGACGAGCGACCTCGCCCGTCGCTGCGGCATTGCGATCTCGACCGCCAGCCAACAGGCCACCGTCCTCCGTGAGGGCGGCCTGGTCCGGACCCGACGCGACGGCGGGTCGGTCGTGCACGAGATCACCGACCTCGGGCGCCGACTGCTCGCCGGCGCGATCCTGCCCGCCTGACAACCCCTTTCGACCACGGACGAAAGGGCCGACAGCAGGGTGCGCAGCCTCCCAGCATCGTCGGCGGGCACAGATCGTGCCCGATCACGACGAAGGGGAAATCCATGATCAAGTCCATCAAGCTCGCAGCCGCCCTGCTGGCCGCTGGTCTGGCGCTGGGGACCTACACGGCGAGCAGTGCGTCCGCCGAAGCCGCGCCCACCACCAAGGAGCGCGAGGTCGTCGCCACCGCGTCCGAGACGTACAAGAACGAGGGGAACGGCGAGTGTCTCGACGGCCTCGGGATCCTGACGACCTACCGCTGCGACGGCACCTCGGAGCAGAAGTGGACCGTCACGAAGTGGAACGACGGGACGGTCAGGTTCAAGAACGTCGACTCGGGCAAGTGCATCTCCGACAGCGACGGCAGCCTCGGGATGGCGGGCTGCACCACCTCGGAGGCACAGAGCTTCTACGTCAAGCACTGGAACGACGGGACGATGCGGTTCAAGAACGAGAGCACCGGGCAGTGCATCGAGGCCAACAGCGACGGCGACGTCTGGTCGAGCACGTCCTGCGACAGCTCGAAGGCTCAGAGCTGGTACTGAGCGGTCCTCGCGTCGAATGGGCGGTCTCAGGTCCGAGGCCGCCCATTCTGCTGCGCGGCGTACCACGCCCGCACCTCGGGCCGGGAGAGCAGCGCGACCGTCACCACGGCGGCCACGAACGGCAGCACCATGATCGCGCTGGCGAACATCCCCACCAACGACAGGGCGCCCGCGGCACCCGCGGACACGATCAGCGCCCGACGCCCCCAGACCACCCTGCGGAACGCCTGGACGGCGAACCCGGTCGCGACCAGCGCCCAGGGAATGAACAACCCAGCAGTGACGTACGACGCCACCTCGATGTCGCCGTCGGACAGGCCCTGGTCGGCGATGTCGGGGTTCTGCCGGTGCAGCTCGTCGAACAGCAGGTCGGGGGCGATCAGCAGCACCAGCACGGTGACCCCCAGTCCGAGGACCACCAGCGCGCAGCACGCCCAGGTGAGAATGCACGCCCAGACCACCGCCATCGGGCGGGCGGGCGGCGGCGCCTCGAACACGGGCACCGGCGCGGGCGGAGGCTGCGTGCCGGCCTCCGGGGGCGGTGGCGTTCGGGGCGCGGACGCGTCCGGGAGCGCGGGCATGACAGGCGGCGTCGGAGCCGGTCGCCCCTCGAACCAGTTCCGGGCCGGTTGCACCCAGAGCATCACCGCCGCCGCGACGACCAGCGACGACACGATCCCCCCGGTGGCGAACCCGGTGACCAGTAGCGGCACCGCGAGGATCGCCAGCGCGAGCCGGGCTCCCTTGGAACCCTGCAGCACCCAGAACCCCAGGATCGCCGCGGCCGTGGCGCAGGCGCCGGCCACCAGGCTGAGCAGCTGGATCAGGTCCAGCGCCTGATCGACCGACAGCCCCAGCCCGTCGCCGGGCGGCTCGGAGATGAAGTCGGCCACCGCCTCCTGCGACTCGATGCTGCGCAGACCCGACACCCGCTCGAACGCGGTGAAGACCACCACCGCCGAGCCGAGCATGATCATCCAGCCCGCAAGCGTCACCTGACGGGGGCGGGGCGGGGTGGCGGCCATGTGCCTCATTCCACCAGCCGGGTCCCAGCGGCCCGGACGCGGCCGGGTTTGGGACCGACCGGATCGGGCAGGCTCGCGGCGCACGCCCCGAACGGAGAGGACGCTGATGAGACGAGCAGGCTGGGCACTGCCGGCGCTGTTGATCGCGGCCATGCTCGGAGGATGCGGAGACTCCAGCGAGAAGGACGAGACGCTCCTCCCTGCCGCCGACTGGCAGACCCTTCAGGGCAATGAGTTCGAGGTGGTGCTGCCCAGTGGTCTGTTCACGTTCACCGCCACCGACACCCGCGACGAGGTCACCGAGGACGAAGCGGCCGACGGCGAGCCCCACGAGGCACCGGACGGACAGCTCTACCTCGGCCTGCAATGGGAGTGGGAGGGGACGTTGCCGGCCTTCACGATGCTGAACCTCGACCAGCGGCGGCAGGCGGCGACCGTGTCCGTCGTCGCGGGTGAGCAGGAGGTCTCGGTCTTCGAGCTCGACACCCATGCGACCTCCACCGGCGACCCCGTCTGGGTGCTGTTGCCCGACGACGCAGACGCCCGCCTCCAGGTCACCTACGACGGACACACGCAGACCGTCGACCTCGCGAGCGGCGAGGTGGACGCGGGCGTGGCCGAGGGCCTCTACGAGATAGGCGACATCGGCTACACCGCCGACTGCCCCGACCAGGGTCCTGGGTTCCCGAGCGGGCGCGACGGGTGGTTGTACCAGATCCAGTGCAACGTCGAGGAGGTGTACGCCGTGCCGTACGTCCCCGGTCTCGGCTGGGCCGCGGAGGGGCAGGCCTGGCTGCTCGCGTTTGTGCAGCTGGAGGCCTGGAATTTCGGCTTCGCCGTCGGCGACGAGTTGACCCCCTACCGCGTCGACCGCCAGGAGGGGTCGATCTCGGTCGCGGGCGGCGGCGACCCGGAGGAGCTCTGGCACGCCGGCAAGACACCCGGACGCTTCCAGACGATCTACGCCGTCCCGGTCCCGGCCGAGGGGCCCTGGGAGCTCGAACTCACCCACTCCTACGAACTGACCCGCGACGGGCTCGCTCCGGGGGCTCCGGCCTCCGAGCAGCTCCGGTACCACTCCACCCTGACCATCGGATCCTGACCTACCGCGTGCAGCCGTCGAACGGCGGCGCCATCGCCGTTCAGCCGCGCGCCGTCAGGACCAGGCCCTGGTCGCCCCGGTCGACCGTCACCGCGCCGCCGTCGACGACATCTCCACCGATCAGCATCCGCGCCAGCGGGTCACCGATCGCGCTCTGGATCAGCCGGCGCAGCGGGCGGGCGCCGTACGCCGGGTCGTAGCCGGTCTCGGCAAGCCAGGCCCGCGCGGCGTCGGTGACCTCGACGGAGATCCGGCGTACCGCGAGCCGCTTCTCCAGGAGGCCGAGCTGGATGTCGACGATGTGGGCGAGGTCGTCCTTGGACAGCGCGTCGAAGATGACGATCTCGTCGAGCCGGTTGAGGAACTCCGGCTTGAAGCTGGTCCGGACGAGCGACAGCACCGACTCCTTCTTCTTGTCCGGGTCGAGGGTCGGGTCGACCAGGAAGTGGGAGCCGAGGTTGCTGGTCAGGATCAGGAGCGTGTTGCGGAAGTCGACGGTGCGGCCCTGCCCGTCGGTCAGCCGACCGTCGTCGAGCACCTGCAGCAGGATGTCGAAGACCTCGGGATGCGCCTTCTCGACCTCGTCGAGCAGCACCACGGAGTAGGGGCGACGGCGGACCGCCTCGGTGAGCTGGCCGCCCTCGTCGTACCCGACGTAGCCTGGAGGGGCGCCGACCAGGCGCGCTACCGAGTGCTTCTCGGAGTACTCGCTCATGTCGATGCGCACCATCGCGCGGTCGTCGTCGAACAGGAAGTCCGCGAGCGACCGGGCCAGCTCGGTCTTGCCGACACCGGTCGGACCGAGGAAGAGGAACGACCCGGTGGGCCGGTTCGGGTCGGAGATGCCGGCGCGCGAGCGGCGTACGGCGTCGCTCACCGCGCGTACGGCGTCGGCCTGGCCGATCAGCCGCTCGCCGATGACGTCCTCCATCCGGAGCAGCTTGGCGGTCTCGCCCTCGAGCATCCGGCCGGTCGGGATGCCGGTCCAGGCCTCGACCACCTCGGCGATCTGCTCGGGGCCGACCTCTTCGCCGACCAGCGGCTCGAGGGTCGACTTCTCCACGTCGACCGCCGCCTGGATCCTGCGCTCCAGCTCGGGGATCGACTCGTAGTTGATCCTGCTCGCGGCCTCGAGGTTCCCCTCGCGCAGGTGCCGCTCGGCCTCGATCCGCAGCTGGTCAAGGGAGCGACGCAGCTCACCCTCGCCCTCCAGCGACGACTTCTCCTGCTCCCATCGCGCATCGAGCGCGCGGAGCTCCTCCTCCCGGTCGGCCAGGTCGGCCCGGAGCACGGCCAGCCGCTCCTGGGAGGCGTCATCGCTCTCGTTCTCGAGCGCGAACTCCTCCATCTTCATCCGGTCGACCTGGCGCCGCAGCTGGTCGATCTCCTCCGGGGACGACTCGATCTCCATCCGCAGCCGACTGGAGGCCTCGTCGATCAGGTCGATCGCCTTGTCCGGCAGCTGTCGGCCGCTGATGTAGCGGTCGGAGAGGGTCGCGGCTGCGACCAGCGCGGCGTCGGTGATCCGAACGCCGTGGTGGGCCTGGTACTTCTCCTGAATACCGCGCAGGATCTGCACGGTGTCCTCGACGCTTGGCTCGCCGACGAACACCTGCTGGAAACGTCGCTCCAGCGCCGGGTCCTTCTCGATCCGCTCGCGGTACTCGTCGAGAGTGGTCGCACCGATCATGTGCAGCTCGCCGCGGGCCAGCATCGGCTTGAGCATGTTGCCGGCGTCCATGGAGGAGTCGCCCCCCGCGCCCGCCCCGACAACGGTGTGCAGCTCGTCGATGAACGTGATGATCTGCCCGCCGGCGTCCTTGATCTCCTCGAGCACGGCCTTGAGCCGCTCCTCGAACTCGCCGCGGTACTTCGCGCCGGCCACCATCGCGGCCAGGTCCAGGCTGAGCACCCGGCGGCCCTTGAGGGAGTCAGGCACGTCACCGGCGACCACCCGCTGGGCCAGCCCCTCGACGACGGCGGTCTTGCCGACGCCGGGCTCGCCGATCAGCACCGGGTTGTTCTTGGTACGCCGGCTCAGCACCTGCACCACCCGCCGGATCTCGGCATCGCGGCCGATCACCGGGTCCAGCCGACCCTCCTCGGCCGACCGGGTGAGGTCGACGGAGTACTTCTCGAGCGCCTCGTACGTCGACTCGGCCTCCTGGCTGGTCACCCGCCGGTTGCCGCGGACCGCCGTGAGGCTCTCGCGCAGCCCCGACTCGGTGAGCCCGGCGTCGGCGAGCAGCTTCTGCGCGGCGCTCTCGGTGCCGGCCAGGGCGATCAGCAGGTGCTCGGTCGCGACGTAGTCGTCCTTCATGCTCGCCGCGAGGTCCAGCGCCGAGGCGAGCACCCGGGTCAGCGCCGCCGACGCCGCGGGCTGCTGGACGGTCGCGCCGGTCGCCCGCGGCAGGGACTGCAGCGCCGACTCCGCCTGCGCGGTGAGCGCGCCGGCGTCCACGCCGGCCTTGCCCACCAGGGTGGCGGCGGTGCCCTCGGCCTGGCGCAGCAGCGCGACGAGGAGGTGGATCGGCTCGGTGTTCGTGTTGCCCGCAGTGGTCGCGGACAGCTGCGCGCCCTCGATCGCCTCGCGTGCGCGCGTCGTGAACTTGTCGGCCCCGAACTGGCTCATAGGGTCATTCTCCTGCTGTGTGACGTGACGGGAAGGTCTGTCTGGTCAACGTCTCCAAAGTTGAGTCTGTTCCACTCAACTCTGGGAAATTCTTGACTCCGGGGCAGCCCGGGACCAGCGCGTGCCCTACGGGTACCGACCTACTCAGAAGGGTTTGGGTAAAGATCCCGGAAAACGCGTCCACGCAACCCGAGTCCGCTCGTACGGTTCTCAGATCGGCCGGGGGGGCGGCGCGAGTGTCGGAGGAAATCCGCGGTGACAGCAATGTCCACCGCCCATGGGGCGAGCATGCTCGCGCGCGGCGGGTGCGGTCGGCCGCGTTCCGGCAGGCCGACCGCGCCGCCGTTGTCCGCGGCGTCGACGCAACCTGCGTTCGAACAGCGGACTTCGTGGCCTCGTCCCACCGCCTCAGCCGCCGGACGGCGGCTCCGGCCCCTCGTCGCCGTCCGGCGGAGGG
>CAVSMX010000016.1:0-10167 GCA_963729095.1 uncultured Actinomycetota bacterium
TCGAGCGCACCCAGCAGGGCGAGGGAGTCCCCGGCACGATGCGCCTGCTGGTCTGAAAAATTTGGCGTTTGTAGGGAGGGCGGGGCTCGAACCCGCGACCCAAGGATTATGAGTCCTCTGCTCTAACCGACTGAGCTACCTCCCCGAGTGAGCGTGACCCTACTTGGCGGCGTGGACGCATCACAGCGGCGCCCTTGGGGCACCGGGGGCGCTGGCGAAAGGGTGGACATGCGTGGACGAGGAAGCGGCTTGGTCGTGCTGATCGTGGTGATCTGGCTGATCATCGGGGTGATCGCGGCCGCCCAACGTGGGTACTTCGGCGACGATCGCGACGTCAACTGCAAGACCACAGGCGACACGGTGCTGACGGTGATCGCCGGGCCGCTCAACTACCTGGGGGTCAACCCGAAGATCAAGTGCAACGTGCCGGAGCCCTCGAAGTAGAAGCGGCGTTCACTCGCCGGCAACGACGTCCTCGGTCGGGTTGTAGGCGCACGCGTCCGTGGCGTCCTCGGTCTCCGTCTTCGGCGGCTTCGGCTTGTTCGGGTCGCGCGGCGGTGGGTGGATCGCCTTCTCGACGGTCTCCTGCATCCAGTCGAAGTCGGGGTCGCTGGAGTTGAAGTGCTCCGAGGTCTTGAACACCACCGACTTGGTCTTGGCGTCCTTGACCTTGAGCGCCAGCTCCACGAACGCCGGCGCCAGGTCGCGCGGGATGTCGGTGTAGACGACGTCCTTGCCGGCCTTGACCAGGTCGGTGTAGTGGCGGAAGAGCGTCACCGGGTTGGCCGCGTCGATGATCGCGTCGACGGTGCAGCGCTGCCGGTCCATCCGGGCATAGTCGTCTGAGCCGTAGCGGCCCCGGGCGAACCAGAGCGCGTGGAACCCGTCGAGGTGCTGATCGGGTCCCGGGTCGAGATAGTCGGTCGGCGGGATGCCCGCGTCGGTGTTGCCGTTGATGGCGACGTGCTCGTTGATGTTGACGGTGATCCCGCCCATCGCGTCGACGATCTCCTTGAACCCCTCGAGGTTGACCAGGACGTAGTAGTCGACCGGGAGGCCCAGGCTGCCGGAGACGGCCTGCTTGATGGCGTCTGCGCCCTCGTTGTCGCTGTCGCCGAGGATGCCAGGGTAGTTGGCGGGCACCTGCCCGTAGATCGCGTTGAGCATGTAGAAACCCGGGTCGTCCGAGCCCGTGTAACCCTCCGGATAGAGGTCGTGGAGCGGGCTGTCCTCCGGGAACTGCGCGTACATCATGTTGCGGGGCAGGCTGAACATCGTCGTCTTGCCGGTGTGGGTGTTCATGCTGACGAGGATCACGGTGTCGGTGCGCACCCCGGTGCGGCCCTCGCCGCCGTCGCCACCGAGCAACAGCACGTTGACCCGGTCGGTCCCTGCCCAGGGGTTCTCCTTGGTCCGGCCTTCCGGGGTGGTGGCGCTCTTGGTGTCGTCGAAGACCGTCGACACCAGGTCGGCCTGGGCGATCGCGTTGCGGGCCGCGGTCACGACCGGGTAGGTCATCACCAGGCACAGCACCGCAACCAGCACGTTGCCGCTCGCGGTGTGCCACCGTGGCCGTTCTCTCGGTCGGACCAGGCGGTACGACGTGAACACCACGAACGCCCACACCACCAGACCCGCGACCAGGGCCCCGGCCAAGAGCTTCAGCCGGGTCGGGTCGAACGCAAGATCGAGCACGCTGTGGATCCCGTCGCGGACGTACCACGCGGCACCTGCGAGGAGCGCCAGCCAGGCGAGCAACACGACCGCGCCCAGAGCCTTGCGACCGGCGTAGAGATAGCCGGAACCGGGAAGCATCGCTCCGACGAACGTCATGCCCAAGGTGCCAGGCAGCCCGTTCGTACGGCGCCCTCGCGTCCGCAGTGCCCGGGAACCACCTCTGGCCCGCTCGCCTCCGCGGCGCGGCTTGCTGCTCCGCTTGGCCCGTGGGATCCGGTGCGACTTCGGCGCGCGACGAGCCCCGGCGCGTCGGCGTCCGTCGGACATAGTCAACCTCGGATGGTGGGGTGATCGGGGCAGGGGGCAGCGGTCAGGGGCCCGAGCCGTCGGTCAAAATATCACCGGAACCCGTGGATTCCCGTACTCCCGACGCCGGGCCGCCCGCTCGTGCCGCGCGTGCGGCATGCTCGACCCATGGACATCGAACCCCTCGAGCCGCTCGCCGAAGACTGGAACAGCGCCCTCTGCGTGGTGGCCCACCCCGACGACATGGAGTTCGGCGCGGCCGCCGCCGTCGCCCGCTGGACCGATCAGGGCAAGACCGTCATCTACTGCATGGTCACCAGCGGTGAGGCCGGCATCGACGGTATGGAGCCGGACGAGTGCCGCCGGGTCCGGGAGGCCGAACAGGTCGAGTCCGCCCGGATCGTGGGCGTCCCCACCGTCGACTTCCTGGGCCTGCCCGACGGAGTCCTCGAGTACGGCGTACCGCTGCGGGCCGCGATCGCCCGGGAGGTGCGCCGGCACCGACCCGACATCGTGATCACCGGCAACTTCCGCGACACCTGGGGCGGCCGCAACCTCAACCAGGCCGACCACATCGCGGTGGGCCGCGCCGTCGTCGACGCAGTCCGCGACGCCGGCAACCGCTGGGTCTTCGCCGACCAGCTCACCGACGGCCTCGAGCCCTGGGGCAAGGTGCGGGAGGTATGGGCGTTTGGTTCGCCGAACACCACCCACGCCGTCGACACGACGGACACCTTCGACACAGGGGTGGCCTCGCTCGAGGCGCACGCGGCGTACATCGACGGCCTGGGCTGGGAGAACTTCGACGCGCGCGAGCTCCTCGAGGGCTTCGGTCGACAGACCGGCCAGCGCCTGGGCGTCGGCATGGCGGCGGGGTTCGAGGTCTTTCCGATGGGCTGGGGCGACTAGCCCGATCAGTCCTCGTCCCCGGCCGGCGGCGCGGAGTCGTCCAGCGCACCTACGTTCGCGATGATCGCGGCGGTCGGCGGGATCACCGCCGCGACGATGCTCATCGCGACCGCCGCCGTGGTCGACCAGAACCGGACCACGTTCCAGGCCAGGATGATGAGCGCGATGCAGGTGCCCATCAGCCAGAAGTAGGCGCGGCGCCGGGCGGGTCGCTGCATGCCGATGACGGTACGCGTGTCGTGGAAACGAGACCGGGCCCCGATGTCGAGAAACCCCGGCCAGCGTCGTCCCGGGTGCGTCAGCGGCCACAATGGTCGCGCCGTACCGAAGGAGATACTCATGGCCAAGTACCTGCTGCTCAAGCACTACCGCGGCGGTCCGGCTCCGCTCGTGGACATCGACCCGATGGACCAGTGGGCGCCCGAGGAGGTCGACGCGCACGTCCAGTGGATGCGCGACTTCGCGACCAGGTTGGAGGAGTCGGGCGAGTTCGTGAACCACGAAGCGCTGTCCCCGGAGGGAACGTTCGTCCGCTACGGCGGCGAGGGCCGACCGCCGGTCACCGACGGCCCGTTCGCGGAGACCAAGGACCTGATCGCTGGCTGGCTGATCATCGACGTGGAGACGTACGAGCGAGCCGTCGAGGTGGCGGGCGAGTACTCGGCGGCGCCGGGCCCAGGTGGCAAGCCGAACTACGAATGGCTGGAGGTGCGTCCGTTCTACGGCTCCGCACCCACCGTCGCAGAGTGAACGAAACCCTGCTGCGGGAGCTGATTCCCGCGGTCACCGGCGTCCTCGTCCGGCGCGGAGCCGACTTCGCGACGGCCGAGGACGCCGTGCAGGAGGCTCTGCTGCGAGCGCTGGCCACGTGGCCGACGGAGCCGCCGGCGAATCCGAAGGGCTGGTTGATCACGACCGCCTGGCGCAAGTTCCTCGACGCGACCCGGGCGGAGCGTTCTCGGCTCGCCCGTGAGGCCCGGGTGGCCGCCGAGCCACTGCCAGGCCCGACCGACGACACCGCCGACACTCTGAAGCTCTACTTCCTGTGCGCCCACCCTTCGCTCACGCCGGCCTCCGCGGTGGCGCTCACGCTGCGGGCAGTGGGTGGCCTGACGACGCGCCAGATCGCGGACGCGTACTTGGTGCCCGAGACAACCATGGGCCAGCGCATCAGCCGGGCCAAGCGCACCGTGTCGGGCGTGCGCTTCGACGAGCTCGGAGACGTGGCCACCGTCCTGCGGGTGCTCTACCTGGTCTTCAACGAGGGCTATAGCGGCGAGGTCGACCTCGCCGAGGAGGCGATCCGGCTGACCCGCCAGGTGAGGACGATGACCGACGCCGAGGAGGCGTCCGGTCTGCTCGCTCTGATGCTGCTGCACCATGCACGCCGCGCCGCGCGGACGACACCCGACCGCACCCTCGTCCCGCTGGCGGAACAGAACCGGTCCCGGTGGGACACCGAACGGATCGCGGAGGGCGTGGCGATCCTGCAGGCGGCTCTGGCGCGCGACCGGCTCGGCGAGTACCAGGCGCAGGCCGCGATCGCCGCCCTGCACGCCGACGCGCAGACGGTGGACGAGACCGACTGGGTGCAGATCGTGGAGTGGTACGACGAGCTCGACCGTCTCACGGACAACCCAGTCGTCCGCTTGAACCGCGCCGTCGCAGTGGGCGAGGCAGACGGCGCGCAGGCCGGTCTGGCCGCACTCGAGCAGGTGGATCGGGCGGTTCCCAGGTATTCGGCTGTCGAGGCGTACCTCCGAGAGCGAGCCGGCGAGCTCGCGCGCGCGGCTCGGCTGTACTGCGACGCGGCCGGCGCTGCCACCAACCTCGCCGAGCGCGATCACCTCACCCGACAAGCAGCGCGGCTGAACGGCGTGGTTCGGGGTTGATGCGAACGCCCTGCGGACCGAGAGCCCGGGCCTCTCGAGTGGGGTGCCCGTCGGTCTCTCCTCTTAGGGGCGATCTAAACGAAGGCCTACCCGGCGTGAGCGAGCCCTTGCCGCCGCCATCTGTCGATGCTCGTACCACCGCACGAGGGTGTCATCTATCAGGCTATTGTTTACCAACTTACTCGACGTAGAGAGGTTTGGTAGATGGCGACACAGACGAGCCGCCGTGCCCTCCTGAAAGGCGTCGGCTCGGCCGGCGCCGGAGCGGCCGCGCTTTCCGCGATCCAGCAGCCGGCGGCTGCGGGACCAGCGGGCCGGCGACCCCGCAAGCCGAACGTGATCGTGGTGTCCATCGACGACCTCGGCCACGACGAGCTCGGCTGCTACGGCAACACGTTCAACGAGACCCCGGCCATCGACGCGCTGGCCGGCCAGGGCATGCGCTTCACCCAGGCGTACGCCGCCGCGCCGGTGTGCTCGCCCAACCGGGCCGCGCTGATGACCGGCCTCTACCCGGCCCGCACCGGCGTCACCGACTTCCTGAGGGGCGAGCCGGCCGCCAGTCGCACCTCGCTGTCCACGGAATTCGCCACCATCCCCAAGGTCCTGCGCCCGCTGGGCTACCGATCCGGCCTGATCGGCAAGTGGCACCTCACCGAGGACTACAGCGGGCCCTACGAGGAGCGACCCGGCAACGCCTACGCACACGGCTTCGACGAGGTGATCGCCTCGGAAACGCAGTACATCGCCGACGGCGACTACTTCCACCCCTACTTCTTCATGCCCGACCTTCCCGCCCGCACCGAGGGGGAGTACCTCACCGACCGACTCGCCCAGGAGGCGGTCGACTTCGTCACCCGCAACGCCGACCGGCCGTTCTTCCTGCACCTGTCCAACTACGCGGTGCACACCGTGCTCTCGGCCAAGCCCGACCTGCTCGCCAAGTACCAGGCAAAGCCCGGGGCCGACGACGCGCCAAACCGGCCGGTGCTCGCCGCGATGCTGGAGAGCATCGACCAGCAGGTCGCACTGCTCGTCGAGACACTGCAGCGGCTGGGCATCGCCGAGGACACGCTGCTGATCGTGATGTCGGACAACGGCGGTCCGTACTCCGACGCCAACGGGCCTCTACGCGGGACGAAGGGGCAGCTCTACGAGGGCGGCATCCGGGTGCCGTTCATCGCCTCTTGGCCGGGTCGGATCCGTCCCGGGACGACCAGCAAGGAGGCGGTGAGCAGCATCGACATCCTGCCAACGGCTCTCCACCTGGCCGGTGCCGACCCGAAGCGGAAGGGCCGGTTCGACGGTGTCAGCCTGAGCCGGGTGTTTGGCCGCGGCGACTTGGACCGCGACGAGCTGTTCTGGGTGTTCCCGCACGTCTTCGGGGCCAATGCGTTGCCCCACGCGGCAGTGCGGTCGGGCCGCTACAAGGTCGTCGAGTATCTCCGCGACGGCCACGCCGAGCTCTACGACCTGCGTGCGGATCCCGGCGAATCGACCGACCTCGCGGCCGCCCAGCCGGACCGGGCCGGCCGGCTGAAGCGGACCCTGGACCGCCACGTCGCCGAGACTCGGATCCTGGCGCCCGCCCCGATTGTTGCGGCGTACCCCGTGCGCGAGCTGACCGAGACGTTCGGCGCCGGGCTCGACGGTTTCGACATACTCACCGTCGAAGGGACGCCGGCGACGGTCGAGGTGACCGACGGGCGGCTGCAGGTGGCGGCCCAGAGCCCGGTCCACCACGTGTTCCGAAGCCGGGTCTCACCGGGCAGCGACCGGGCGACGGTGATCCTCGATCCGGGCTCGTTCGCCGGGATCCCCGGCCAGGACACGGTCTTCGTCGGGCTGGTCAAGGACGAGCTGAACTACGCCACGCTGCGCTACCGCCACTCCATCAAGCGGGTGGGCTGGGACCTGCGCATCGACGGCCGGCTGATCACTGCGGGCCAGGAGCCGCACGCCCGGCTGGACGGCACCACCGACCTGAGCCTGCCAGACGCCCGGTACGCACTGGTGCTGCGCGGCAGCAGCGGCACCGCGTACGTCGACCAGGGCAGCGGCTGGGAGTTCCTGTTCGCCTACGACACCGCCGAGGTGCTCGACATCCGGGACCCGCTGGTGCGGGCGCAGTGGCGCTACGGCTTCGGCGTACGCCTGGACTCCGGAACCCTCACCGTCGACGGGCTGGAGGCGCGGCGCGCCCGGTGAGGCTCAACCTCAACCATGCCGCTCCTCGTCATCGCGACCCGGTTCGGCCAGCCGCGCTGTACCTATTAGTAGGTACAGTACGGAGTATGGATACCCGCGAACGACTCATCGAGGCAACGCAGGACTTGCTCTGGGAACGTGGATATGCCGCGACGAGCCCCAAAGACATCCAGCTGGCTGCCCACGCAGGGCAGGGCAGCATGTACCACCACTTCGCCGGCAAGCGCGATCTCGCCGCCGCTGCCCTCGAGGCCAGCGCCGAGGCGATGAGAGCCGATGTCGAGGCGCTGCTGGACGGGTCCGGAACGGCGCTCGATCGGCTCGAGGGCTACCTTCGCCGCCAGCGAAACAGCCTGCGGGGGTGCCGGATGGGACGCATGACGTACGACCCGGAGGTCGTCGCATCGTCGGAACTCTTGCGCCCCGTGTCGGAGACGTTCGGCTGGTTGGTCGACGCCCTCGCCTCCGTGATCCGTCAAGGGGTGGACGCCGGTGAGTTCAAGCCCGACGTGGACCCTCCTCAGCTCGCGGCAACCGTCGTTGCGGTGGTCCAAGGCGGGTACGTGCTGGCTCGAGCCCAGCAGGACCGAGCGTCGTTCGACTTGGCGGTCGAGGGTGCCGTCGCCCTGCTGCGCGGAGCCGCGTCATGAGTCGCGACGTCCCCGCACGCGGTGTCGACTCACCCGACGCTTCGAACTTCACGGGCCGCGTCCAGGCAACGATCCTGCGCCGGCCCGATTCCGAGTCCGCGTTGACGATGTACGACGTCTCCTTCGAGGTCGGGGCTCGCACCCACTGGCACACGCATCCGCTGGGTCAGGCCCTCTACGTCACCGCGGGCCAGGCCCGCGTGCAGATCGGACACGAGCCCGCACGTGACTACGGTCCGGGCTCGTATGTCTGGATTCCGCCCCGGACCCGCCACTGGCATGGCGCCACCCCGAACGTTCCGATGACCCACCTGGCCGTACAGGAAGCCGCCCCCGGAGGCGACACTGCCCACTGGTGCGAGCCCGTCCCCGACCAGACCTACCTGGGCCAGCCACGAGGAAAGGAGCACGACTGATGTACGCGATGCAGTACTCAGTCCAGTTGCCCACGGACTACAACATGCAGATCATCCGCGACCGCGTCGCCAGCAAAGGTCACCTGCTTGACGGCTTCTCAGGGCTGAGGTTCAAGGCGTATCTCATCAGGGAGAAGGCCAAGGGAGCTCCCGGCAACGAGTACGCCCCCTTCTACGTCTGGGACGACATCGACGGCATGCGTGCCTTCTGCTGGGGCGAGCCCGGCTACTCATCCATCGTTCGCGACTTCGGCCGTCACCCGATCCAGGACTGGACGATCGTTGACGTCGCTCGGGGACCCGCCAACGTCGCGGACGCAAAGAGCCTGGTCCTGATCGAGGATCGCGTGCCGGTGGATGCCGCTCCAGCCGAGGCGATCGAGGCTCTCACGAGGAACTTCCTCGACTCGAGTGACCCCGACACGGTGTGGCGGGTGGCTGCCGTCGACGTCACGACGTGGACCGTGATCCTGGTTGAGGTCAGTGCCGCGGCGGTGCCGCGTCAGAGCGACGGTGAGGGTGCGAGCTACGAGGTGCTGCACGTGTCCGAAGGCCCACGTCCCTGAACCGGATCTGACCGCTGGACGGCCGGACTGGCGGACCGAGTCAGGAGCCCTGCAACGCGCCCAACCGCTCGGCGAGTGCGCGGGGGTCCACGCCGTGCCAGCCCCCGGGCTCGCGCCACAGTCGTGCCCTCAGTCGTCCTGCGATCTCGTCCGCCATCGCGGTGATCTCATCGGGAGACCCGGCGCTGACGATTACGTGGGTGGGCAGGCCGATCGCGGCGATGGCATCGTCGTCGACCACGGCGAGATCGATGTCGGTCAGCAGCGTCGCTGCGCTGCGGACGACGCTCGGCCACGCGCTCGAGGACACCGCTTCCTGGACGATCTCCTCCGGGACGCCGAGCGCATCGTAGAACGCGAGCACGGCTGCCGAGTCGTCACCCCGCGCCAGTGCATCGGCGACTCGCTCCCGCAAACCGCTCTCGTCGGGCTTGGCGTCGACGGCCGGCTCGAGCAGGACCACTGCTTGGGCGTCCAGACGGGGGGCAGCGTGGAGCACCACCGCGCCGCCGGACGAGAAACCCAGCACCACCGCCGCGCCGCCTACCTCAGTGACGAGGGCGACCAGGTCCTCCACCTCGTCGCCGACGGACAGGGTGGCAGTCGGCTCGTTGCGGCCGCGTCCCCTGCGGTCGTAGGTGACGACCGCAAAGTGCCGGGCGAGCTCGTCGATGGCGTCCTCCAGCGGACGCATCGCGCTCGAGCCGAGCGCGGGATCGACCCATACGACGCGCGGTCCCGCCCCGATTGTCTCGTAGTGGATCGAGTAGCCGGCTCGATCAAGGGTGGCCTCCATAGCGATTCTCCTTGACTGTACTTTGGAGTACAGTCCTGAACTGTACTCTTGAGTACATGTCGAGCACAAGGGTGTCCTCCAACCTCGTTCCCAAGCGCGCAGCGATGATCGATGCCGCTCAGCAGAGTTTCCTCGAGAGGGGTTTCACCGCGACCAACCTGGACGAGGTCGCGGCGACGGCGGGTGTGTCGAAGATGACGATCTACAGCCACTTCGGCTCGAAGGAGGGCCTGTTCATCCAGGTCCTCGAGCAGGTGATCGCCGAGCGCTCGACGGACACACCGCCGCTCGACGGGGACGTGGACGAGACCGCCCTGTTGGACACGCTGATGGCGATCGCAGTCGACCTGGTCGAGACGGTGCAGGACGCCGAAGTCGTCGGCCTGCGAAGGGTCCTCGTCGCGGAGCAGCCGAGGCACCCGGAGCTGGCATCGGCCTGGCGCCGTTCGACCGTGGTCGCCGCGGTGGGATCGCTGACAGGCTTCTTCGAAGCACTTCTGGAGCGAAACCTGCTCTCCGACGTCGAGCCCCAGATTCTCGCCACGCAGTTCCTGTGGATGCTCATCGGCGACCCGCTCGATGCCGCTCTGCTCGACCCACGCAGTACGCGTCCGACGTCGCATGCCCACGCGTCACATGTGGTCCGAACCGTCTTGGCTGCCTACGGCAGTCGCCAGCACTAAGGGCCCCTGCCTGGACGTCGTCGCAGGTCAGGGGCCCTCGTATGGCTCCCCCGGTTGGACTCGA
>CAVSMX010000017.1:0-33361 GCA_963729095.1 uncultured Actinomycetota bacterium
CTGTGGGACCCTGTGCTCCATGGGTGGCGGCTGGGGCAAGCAGGGGAGCGGGGTCCCCATGTCCGAGCGGGTCCGCGCCGGCAGTGCCGCTCCGGCAACCGCGGTTGAGGTCTGCCCCGCCCGGCACTGCTGGGTGGCCGACGCCGCCGACGGCCTGGGCGTGAAGCGCCCCGGTCTGCTCGTCGAGTGGCGGCAGGTCGCCGACGTCTGGGAGGGCCGCGTGGTCTACGCGGTCCGGCTGCGCCGCGACGCCTGGCAGCTGGTCGAGGAGTGGCTCCCCGCCGCGCTGCTCACCCCCGCCTGACTACCTTGGCGGGATGAGCGACAAGGCGATCCTGATAGTCGGCGCGGGTCCGGGCGTGAGCGGCTCGGTGTCCCGGCGATATGCGCGCGAGGGGTACGACGTCGGGCTGGTCGGCGTCGACGATGGCGTCCTGAAGACGCTGGCCGACGAGCTGCGCGGGCTCGGCGTCGAGGTGGAGACGGCGGTCGCGGACATCACCGACGTCGCGGCCGCAACCGCGGCGCTGGCCGGTCTCGCCGAGAGGTTCGGCCGGGTCGACGTGCTGCACTTCAACCCGAGCGCCTTCCGCGAGAAGGACCCGCTCACCCTCACCGTGCCCGAGCTGCTCGAGGACGTCGCGCTCGGCGTCGGGGCGCTGCTCACCGCCGTCCAGGCCGTGCGCCCGCACCTGCGCTCGGGCTCGCGGGTCACGGCGACGGGCAGCATGGCCGCGGACAAGCCCTGGAACATGGCCGCCTCGCTCGGCGTACAGAAGGCCGGCCTGCGCAACCTGGTGCGCAGCCTCGACACCACGCTGGCTCCGGACGGCATCCGTGCGGTGTCGGTGACGGTGCGCGGCACGCTTGGCAAGGAAGGGCCGTTCACACCAGACCGGGTCGCGGACGCGCTCTACGACGCGGCGTTCCAGGATGAGGACGAGTGGCGCACCGAGGTGCCGTACGCCGGCTGACGGGCCTCCTCGCGCACGCTGCCGCACCAGCTGCAGGTCTCGCCGCGGCTGGTCGTGAAGTGCCGTCTCGCGCGACGACACACCGTGCAGTAGGTGGTCCGCCACGTCGTCGCCCGTCCGCTCGCCATACCCCCAAAGCTAGGGGTGACCACCGACACTCGGCCCCGGTGGCGTGATCAGGCGGGGCGGCCGGCCTGCAGGCGCTTCAGTGCCGACTCGGCGGCGTTGAAGCCGCCCATGCCGTGCACCCCCGCGCCCGGGGGAGTGGCCGAGCTGCAGAGGTACACGCCGTGCACGCCGAGGGCGTACGGGTCGAGCGCGAACCGGGGCCGCAGCACCACCTGGCGGCCGGTGTTGGCGCCGGCAGCGATGTCCCCACCCATGTAGTTGGCGTTGTAGCGCTCCAGCTCCTGCGGACTGCGCGTGTGGGTGGCCACGATCCGGGCCCGGAAGCCGGGGGCGAACCGCTCGATCTGGGCGACGACCGCCTCGGTGGCGTCGCCGCGGTAGCCGTGCGGCACGTGGGCGTAGGCATACAACGGGTTGATGCCTCCCGAGGACCGCGAGGGGTCGACGAGATACTGCTGACCCAGCAGGGTGAACGGCCGCTCAGGCATCTGCCCGTTCGAGGTCGCGGCCTCGCTGGCCACGATCTCTGCCGCCGTGCCGCCGAGGTGCACCGTGCCGGCACGGGTCAGACTCTCGTTGGTCCACGGCACGTCGCCGTCGATCGCGAAGTCGACCTTGTGTGCCGCCGGCCCGTAGGAGTAGCGACCGAGCGCGCGGCGTACCCGCCCGGGCAGGGCATCGCCCACGATCCGCAGCGCGGCGTCGGGTGCGGTGTCCAGGAGCACGACGTCGGGCCGCTTCCCGCTCAGGTCGCGCAGCTGGTCGAGGCCGGTGACGGTGGTCCCGGTCTTGATGTCCCCGCCGAGCTCGGTCAGGAGCGCGGCCATCGCGTCGGTGATCCGCTCGGAGCCGCCCGCCGCGACCGGCCACCCGTACCGGTGGCCCGCGGCGGCGAGCAACAGGCCGACCGAACCACTGAGCGGCGTGTCGAGCCGCCCGAACACATGGGCGGCGACGCCCATGTAGAGCGCGCGGGCGGGATCGTCGTGGAACCGCCGCGCCGTCCACGTGGCCGGAGCGACCGCGCGCAGCCCGAAGCGGGTCAGGGCGATCGGGTGGGATGGCACGTGCAGGATCGGGCGGAACACCTCGGACACGAGCTTCGGGAGGTCCCTCGCCATCGGCTCGAACATGCGGCGCCAGGCGGCGGCGTCCGGGCCGAGGCTGGCCACCGTCTCGTCCATGTCCCGCGACAGCACGGCCGCGCGGCCGTCGTCGAGCGGGTGGGCGAGGTCGATCTCCGGCCACTGCCACTCGAGCCCGTACCTCTCCAGGCCGAGGGACTGGAGGAACGGCGACGCCACACCGGTCGGGTGGAACGCCGAGCAGTCGTCGTGCAGCACTCCGCGGAACATCAGCTCCGAGGTGCGCGTCCCGCCCCCGGCGCGGTCCGCCGCTTCCAGGACGGTGACGCGGATGCCCTCCTGCGCCAGGCGGATGGCACCCGCCAGGCCGTTCGGGCCCGATCCAACGACGACTGCATCGGTCATGGCGTCACGCCTTCGAGAGGTGGGAGCCCGGGTCGGCTTCGGAGCCCTTCCAGGAGCGTAGTCCGAGCTGATCCAGGTCACGACGAGCGTGCGACCGGCCAAGAATCTCCGGGCCGCGGTGTCGTATTGGGCCGGTGCCGTTCGTGGAGTAGGTGAGAGCAAGCCACGACACGAACCAGGAGGCACGGCCATGTGGGACCGCCCCCAGACCAACCAGATCCACCTGTCGCACGACCTTCCGTGCCAGCAGTGCGGACATGCGGCGCACACCTACCTGCCGTGCGGCGACACCTGCGCCTGCGTCCCCGTCGGGATGCCCGGCATTGCCCTTGCCGCGTGATCCCGGGCTGGACCGCTGCGCGTCGCTCGAGACGCGGGTCTGGATGATCGCTATCTTGATGGTGACCCTCGTCCTCGACGTGAATTGGTCCTGGGCCCGCCGGGTGGCGAGGAAGGACGGCGATGACAGCGCGACCGGAACCGGCCTCGACGCAGGCAGCGGCTGGAGCCGGGCTGGTCCTGCTGACGTTGTCCTCGGCGCAGTTCCTGATGACGCTGGACAGCTCGGTGATGAACGTGTCCATCGCCCAGGTGGCCAAGGACGTCGACACCACCGTCACTGGTGTGCAGACCGCGATCACCCTGTACACGCTGGTGATGGCGACGCTGATGATCACCGGCGGAAAGATCGGCAGCATGATCGGTCGGCGCCGCGCCTTCGCGATCGGGTGCGTCATCTACGGGGCGGGGTCGTTCACCACCGCCCTGGCCCCGAACCTGGCAGTCCTCATCGTGGGCTGGTCGTTCCTCGAGGGCGTGGGTGCCGCGCTGATCATGCCCGCGATCGTCGCGCTGGTCGCGTCCAACTTCGCGGCCCCGGAGCGCCCGCGCGCCTACGGTCTGGTCGCCTCGGCCGGGGCGATCGCGGTTGCTGCCGGGCCGTTGATCGGCGGCGCGTGCACCACCTACCTGACCTGGCGGGTGGTGTTCGCCGGTGAGGTGCTGATCGTCGCGGTCATCCTGGTGCTGAGCCGCAAGATCCTCGACGCGCCGTCGGAGGGGTCCACCAGCCTGGACCTCGTCGGGGTGGTCCTGTCCGCCACCGGCCTCGGCCTGGCGGTCTTCGGGGTGCTCCGATCAGGTGAGTGGGGCTGGGTCCTGGCCAAGCCCGACGCGCCGTCCCTGTTGGGTATCTCCTTCACCGTTTGGCTGATCCTGGCGGGACTCGTGATCCTCCGGGTCTTCTTCTGGTGGGAGCAGCGGATGTCGGCGGCGGGGCGCGAGCCCCTGGTCGACCTCTCGATGCTGCGCAACCCGCGCCTGGTGGGCGGGCTCACCATGTTCTTCTTCCAGTTCCTGATCCAGGCCGGGCTGTTCTTCATCGTCCCGCTGTTCCTGTCGGTGGCGCTTGGCCTGAGCGCGGTCGAGACCGGCGCCCGACTGCTGCCGCTCTCGGTCACCCTGCTGGTGGCGGCCGTCGGAGTGCCCAAGATCTGGCCGCGGGCCTCACCGCGCTTGGTCGTGAACTGGGGGCTGGCCGCGTTGCTGGCAGGCATCGTCTCCCTCATCGCGGCGCTCGAGGCAGGGGCCGGCCCCGAGATCGTCACCGTGCCGCTGCTCTTCGCCGGTCTCGGCGTCGGAGCGCTCGCCTCCCAGCTGGGTGCCGTGACGGTCTCGTCGGTACCCGACGAGCAGAGCGGCGAGGTCGGCGGCTTGCAGAACACGGCCACCAACCTCGGCGCGTCCCTCGGGACCGCGCTCGCCGGGTCGGTCCTGATCGGTGCCCTGACGGCGTCCTTCATCAACGGAGTCCAGGACAACCCGGACGTCCCGGCCGAGGTCTCGGCCGCGGCAGAGGTGGAGCTCGCGGGCGGCATCCCCTTCATCTCGGACGCGGACCTCGAGGAAGCGCTGGACGACACGGAGCTCCCGCAGGCGCAGGTCGACGCCGTCGTCGACGAGAACGAGTCGGCGCGCATCGACGGGCTCCGGCTCGCTCTGGTGGTGCTCGCCCTGATTGCAGGCCTCGCACTGTTCTTCACGCGCCTACTACCCACCGCGCCAGTAGGTAGCGATCCGGCCGGTCAGCCACCCCCCGAACCCTGAGGACCGGGCCGCGGCGCGCCGTCGCACTCGCCGCGTGATCCCCAAAGAGGCTAGGCGCGGCACGGCGGCGCGCCTGTAGCGTCACGCCAGCGGCCTTCCGTCGCTGAAGGAGAGGCCATGGCCAAGCCCACGATCCTCGCGGTGGACGACGACGCCGCGGTCGCGGGAGCCATCGTGCGCGACCTGCGCAGCCGGTACGGCGCCGACTACCGGGTCGTGCGGGCGACCTCCGGTGGAGAGGCTCTCGAGCTGATGGCCGACCTGGCCCTCAAGGACCGGCCGGTGGCCGCGGTCGTCTCCGACCAGCGGATGCCCGAGATGACCGGCATCGAGGTGCTGCGCGAGGTACGACGGAACTCGCCGGGCTCCAAGCTGATGTTGCTCACGGCGTACGCCGACACCGACGTGGCGATCCAGGCGATCAACGACATCGCGCTCGACTACTACCTCATGAAGCCCTGGGACCCACCCGAGGACCGGCTCTACCCGGTGCTCGACGACCTCCTCGAGGACTGGCGCCGGGCGCACCCCGACCGTGAGTCGGAGGTGCGCGTGCTGGGCCATCGCTGGTCGGAGGGCACGCACGAGGTGAAGAGCTTCCTCACCCACAACCACGTGCCCTACCGCTGGCTCGAGGTCGACCAGGGCGAGGAGGCGGCGCGGCTGCTCGAGCTCGCTGGCGCCGGGCCTGACGACCTCCCCGTCGTGGCGCTGCCCGACGGCGAGGCGCTGCGCTCGCCCACCGCGGTCGAGCTCGCGGAGGCGCTGGGGCTGCGCACTCAGGCCGACCAGCCTCTCTACGACCTGTGCATCGTGGGCGCGGGTCCGGCGGGGCTCGCTGCCGCGGTCTACGCGGCGTCCGAGGGCCTGCAGACCGTGGTCGTCGAGCGTGACGCGCCCGGGGGACAGGCGGGCCAGAGCGCGTCCATCGAGAACTACCTGGGTTTCCCCAAGGGGCTCTCCGGCGCCGACCTCACCCACCGCGCGGTCGCGCAGGCGGCCAGGTTCGGTGCGGAGATGGTGCTCGCCCGCGACGTCACCGGCTTCGAGACCCGCGGGCCGGTGCGCGCCGTACTGCTCGACGGGTCGGCCGCGATCGAGGCGCGCGCGGTACTGGTGGCGACCGGGGTCTCCTATCGACGGCTCGAAGCGCCCGGAATCCAAGGGATCGGCTACCACGGCGTCGCGTACGGCGCGAGCGCCAGCGAGGCGGTGCAGTGCTCGGGCGAGGAGGTCCACATCGTGGGGGCGGCCAACTCGGCCGGCCAGGCCGCGCTGAACTTCGCCAGGTACGCCAAGCGGGTGGTCCTCCTCGTCCGCGGCGCGACCCTCGAGGCGTCGATGTCGCAGTACCTCGTCAGCCGCATCATGGCTGCCCCGAACATCGACGTACGGCTGCGGACCGAGGTGGTCGGCGCCCGCGGCGACAAGCACCTCGAAGCGCTCATGCTCGCCGACCGAAGTGCTGGCACCGAGGAGGAGGTCGCGGCGAACTGGCTCTTCGTCTTCATCGGCGCTGCTCCTCGCACCGACTGGCTCGGCGACGAGGTGGCCCGCGACCCGTACGGCTTCGTTCTCACCGGACCCGAGCTGACCTCCAGCCCTGAGACCGCCTGGCCGCTGGACCGGGCGCCGTTCGCACTCGAGACCAGCATCCCCGGCGTGTTCGCCGCGGGCGACGTCCGGCTCAACAGCATGAAGCGCGTCGCCTCCGCAGTCGGCGAGGGTGCGATGGCCGTCTACCTGACCCACCGCTACCTGGCGACGATCTGATGCTGTACGACGACCTCCGCGGCCTCCCTCTCTTCGACGGGTTCAGCGACGAGCAGGTCGGCGAGCTGGCCGCCGACGGGGAGGAGCTGGCCTTCGAGGAGGGCGAGCGGCTCTTCGACGAGGGGCGACCCGCCGACCACTGGTGGTTGCTGCTCGACGGCGACATCGACCTGGTGCGCCGGATCGGGCACGAGGAAACGGTGCTCGCGACCATGCAGGTCCCCGGCCAGTGGGCGGGCGGCTTCCGGGCCTGGGACGAGCACGGCGTCTACATGGGCAGCGGCCGGGCCGCGCGGTCCGGCCGAGTCTTCCGGATCACGGCGGAGCGGTTCGGCGCGCACGCGGACGCGTGGTTCCCGTTCGCCGCCCACCTGCTCAGGGGGCTGATCGCTACTGCCCGCCGGATCGAGTCCAACGCCCGAGACCGCGAGGCCCTGGTGGCGCTCGGCACGTTGGCGGCCGGGCTCGCCCATGAGATCAACAACCCCGCCGCGGCCGCCGTCCGGTCGATAGGCGCGCTGGGCGAGTGCAGCGACGAGCTGCTCGGCTCGCTCCAGCGGCTCGCCACCGAGTCGATCACCGCGGAGCAGTTCGTCGCACTGGACCAGCTGCGCCGCGGGATCGATGGTGAACCGGCACTGACCGGCACCGGACTCGCAGCGCGCGAGGACAGCCTCTCGGAGTGGCTAACCGACCGCGAGATCGACCGCGACTGGGTGATCGGCCCCGCCCTGGCCGCCGCCGGCGTCGACGTCGAGTGGTGCGACCGGGCCGCGACGCTGCTCGACGGCCACGCCCTGCAGGCGGGCCTGGAGTGGGTGGCCCAGGCCGTCACGATGACCACGCTGATCGCCGAGGCCCAGGACTCCACCCGCCGCATCTCCGAGCTCGTCGCCGCGGTACGTGCCTACTCACAGCTGGACCGGGGGACCGTGCAGCGCATCGACGTGACCGAGGGGCTCGAGAGCACGCTGGTGATGCTGGCCCACAAGCTCAAGTCGGGTGTCGTCGTCCTGCGCAGCTATGCCGAGGACCTGCCCGAGGTCGACGCCTCGCCCGGTGAGCTGAACCAGGTCTGGACGAACCTGATCGACAACGCCATCGACGCGATGGAGGGCGTGGGGGATCTCCGGGTCTCGACGTACGCCGACGAACTCGGCATCGTCGTCGAGATCGCCGACAGCGGTCCCGGCATGACCGACGAGGTCGCTGCCCACGCTTTCGAGCCGTTCTTCACCACCAAGGAGGTCGGCAAGGGCACCGGCCTCGGCCTCGACATCTCCCGCCGGATCGTCGTGGAACGGCACGGTGGCGAGATCACCGTCGACTCCCAGCCTGGGGACACCGTCGTACGGGTGCGGCTGCCGCTTCGTGGTGTACAGGGCTGACCCGACGGTCCGATCGAGCGTTGTACCCCGACGCGGGGTGGTGCGGATCTACCCGCCGCATGTCGAACATGGACGACAACCGCCCGACCCGTCGGCGCACCGTCGTCGGCGACCGCGGCTGCCTGTCCACCCCGCCGGGGTGAGGCGGGACCACCCACCGCCTGATCACCATCGAACGGCAGGCAGACCGACGCGTGGAGGCATGCGATGACAGGTTCGGATCTCAGTCCTGCCGTGGGGCAGAAAACGCTCAACCCGGTTGCCGTCGAGGTCGACCAGGTGGCGCGTGAGATGGGAGTCGACCCGAGGCTTGGGCTGTCGGCGACGGAGGCCAGGTCCCGGCTGGAGTCACATGGTCCGAACCGGCTGGCCGCGGGCAAGAAGGAGCCGGGCTGGCGGGCCTTCCTGCGTCAGTACGAGGACTTCATGCAGGTCATCCTCCTGGCCGCCGCCATCGTCAACCAGATCGTCACCGGCGACACCGGCACGACCGTCGTGCTGGCCGGGCTCACCGTCTTCAACGCCGTGATCGGTCTGCGGCAGGAGTCCAAGGCCGAGGAGAGCGTCAAGGCCCTCGCGCAGATGATGAAGACGATCGCCCGGGTGCGTCGCGACGGTCAGGCGATCGAGATCGACGCCGAGGAGCTGGTGCCCGGGGACGTCGTCCTCGTCGAGGCGGGCAACCTGGTCCCCGCCGACGCGCGGGTCAGCCACGCCGCGACCCTGGAGATCGAGGAGGCGGCGCTGACCGGCGAGAGCCTCCCCGTCGGCAAGTCGACCGATCCCGTTCCGGGTGAGGACGTCCCGCTCGGTGACCGGACCTGCATGGCGTACATGAACACCTCGGTCACGCGCGGGCGTGGAGAGCTGATCGTCACGGCCACCGGCATGGACACCGAGATCGGTCACATCGCGGACATGCTCGCCAACACCGAGACCAGCAAGACGCCACTCCAGAAGCAGCTGGACGCGCTGTCCAGGATCATCGCGTCCATCGCCGGCGTCGCACTGGTCCTGGTCGTGGTGCTGGGCCTGCTGCGCGGTGAGTCGTTCGACACGCTGTTCGTGACGGGCGTCGCACTCGCCGTGGCCGCGATCCCGACCGGGCTGCCTGCGGTGGTGACCGCTCTGCTCTCGATGGGGACCCGTGAGATCGCCCGCCGCAACGCCATCGTCAAGCGGCTACCGGCCGTGGAGACACTGGGCTCGACATCGGCGATCTGCTCGGACAAGACCGGGACACTGACCCTCAACAAGATGACCGCACGGGAGCTGGTCATCCCGGGCCAGAACCGCTACACGGTCTCCGGCGAGGGCTACAGCACGGAGGGGGAGATCAGCCATGTCGGCGGGCAGCACTACGACCTCGACCCCTACTTGTTGCCGATGGTTCTGTGCGCCGACGCCGTGCTCGACGGCGCGAACCTGATCGGGGACCCCACCGAGGGTGCGCTCATCGTGCTGGGCGCGAAGGGCGGGCTCGACATCGAGGAGACCCGCAGGGCGCTGCCCAGGGTCGCCGAGGTGCCGTTCGACTCCGACTACAAGTTCATGGCGACGTTCCACGAGATGACCGCGGACGACGGCCGCCCGGTCGTGCGCTGCTACGTCAAGGGTGCCCCGGACGTCCTCATCGCGCGCGCCACGACGATCCGGCATCCGGACGGCAGCCTGATCCGATCACCGACGACAACCGGGACCTCGCCACCGCTGCCAATGACCAGATCGCGAACGCCGGTGAGCGCGTGATGGTGGTGGCGCAGCGCGACCTCGACCCGAGCGTGCTCACGGCGGGTGGCGACCTCATCGACCAGGTGCAGGAGCTCACGCTTCTGGCGATGGTCGGCATCGTCGACCCGCCCCGCCCGGAGGCCAGGGTCGCGATCGCCGAGTGCCACGATGCCGGGATCCAGGTCCGGATGATCACGGGTGACCACGCGACGACGGCCGCCGCGATCGCGGGAGAGCTGGGCATCGAAGGGCGGGCGATCACGGGCACCGAGTTCGCCGCGATGAGCGACGAGGAGCTCCTGCGCGATCTCGACCACATCGGTGTGGTCGCGCGGGTGGCGCCTGAGGACAAGGTCCGCCTGGTCCGCCTGCTCAAGGAGAAGGGCAACGTCGTCGCGATGACGGGCGACGGCGTGAACGACGCCCCGGCCCTGAAGTCCGCGGACATCGGCGTGGCGATGGGTATCACCGGCACCGAGGTCTCCAAGGAGGCCGCGGTGATGATCCTGACCGACGACAACTTCGCGACGATCGTGGGCGCCGTCTCCTACGGCCGGACGCTCTACGACAACCTGCTGAAGTACCTGCGTTTCCAGATGTCGACCCTGGTCGCCTACATCGCGATCTTCATCGGCGCCGGGATCATCGGCATCGCCAACGGTGCACCCCTGAACCCCCTGCAGATCCTGTGGCTGAACATGGTCGTCGACATCCCGCTGGCGATCGCGCTCGGATTCGACCAGCCCGCCCGGGGCCTGATGGGCCGCCCACCGCGGCCTGTGGGGGCACCCGTCCTGTCCCGCAACAACTGGTTCCGACTCGTGGCCCAGGGAGCGGTGATGACCGTCGGATCCCTGATCGCCTACCAGATCGGCGACGATCAGGACGGTGCCGTGGTCGCCGCCACCATGCTGCTCACCACGCTGTCGGTGTTCCACGTCGCCGGTGCGATCCTCAGCCGTGACCAGCTGAACACGATCTTCGACCGAGACGCCCTGCCGGGGGTCAGTACAGCTGCGGCGCTACGCCGTGTCGTTGCTCGCGATCGTCCTGATCACCTCGTTCGACTTCCTGCAGCGGATCTTCGGCACGGCCGGGCTCACCTTCACGCAGTGGTGCATCTGTGTGGGGATCGCCCTCTCCATCGTCCTCGTGGAGGAGCTCATCAAGCTCGTACTCCGGCACCGCCAGCAGGCCCTCGCCGGACCCACCGCTCCGGCCGTGGCCACCCCCGCCCACGCCAGCTGAGAAAGGCTCTGTCACGTCCTTCTCACCACCAAGGAGGTCGGCAAGGGCACCGGCCTCGGCCTCGACATCTCCCGCCGGATCGTCGTGGACCGGCACGGCGGCGAGATCACCGTCGACTCGCGGTCGGGGGACACCATCGTGCGAGTGCGGCTGCCGCTGCGGGGCGTGCGACAGTGAGGAAGGGCGCCGCCCCGACTGTTCCGGGGCGGCGCCCTCTTTCGCGGAAGCCAGTACCTGGCAGGGTGGGGCCTCCGCGAGCCCTGTGCGTCGCTCAGGTGACGAGCGAGCTGCGCGACGGCTCGTCCTCATCGCCGGTGTGCGCGGCCGCCTCGGCCTCGGCGATGATGAGGTTCTCCTCGTCGCGGTTCTTGCGGTACTGCGACACCGAGTAGGCCACCGCGGCCGCCCAGAGGGCGAACAGCACGACGTACACGATGTTGCTGACGGTGCTGGAAGCGCCGACCCAGTCGCTGCGCAGCAGCGTCCGGGAGTTGGTGACGATGATCAGGCCGCCGACCAGCGAGCCCAGGATGCGCGGCGGGATGTGCCGGACCAGCCACGCCGCGATCGGCGCGGCGATCATGCCCCCGATCAACAGGGCGAGCACCCAGCTGTAATTCACGCCTTCGGACCCGATCCCGATGATGAACCCGAGGCTGGCAGCCACGGCCACCAGGAACTCGCTGGTGTCGATGGAGCCGATGGTCTTGCGCGGCTCGAGGCGGCCGCTGGCGAGGATGGCCGGCGTACCGACCGGTCCCCAGCCGCCGCCACCAGTGGAGTCGACGAACCCCGCGACCACCCCCAGCGGACTCAGGAACCGCTTGCGGAGTGGCTTCCCCAGCTTGTCCTTGGGGAGCCCCGCCACGGTGAACCGGGTCAGCACGTAGGCGCCAAGGGCGAGCAGGATGATCGACATCAGCGGCGCGGCCGACTCGGTGGACAGGCTCGAGAGGAACGTTGCGCCGAAGAAGGCGCCGACGGCGCCGGGGATGCCGATCTTGAACACGACACCCCAGTCGACGTTCCCGAACCGCCAGTGGGACACGCCAGACATCAGGGTCGTGCCGATCTCCGCGAGGTGGACGGTCGCGGAGGCAGCGGCGGGGTTCGTGCCGACTGCCAGGAGGAGGGTGGTCGAGGTGACGCCGTAGGCCATCCCGAGGCTGCCGTCGACGAGCTGTGCGCCGAGGCCCACGAGCGCGAGAAGAAGGAGCTTACGCATTGAACATCCCTGCCAGGTTGTTTACTTAACTCTATTAACACCCCTGACTTTAGTGGAACGACTCGGTTAGTGGCAAACCGGTCTGGAGCGCCCGCGTGTCGGACCGTTCCTGAGGGGCAGGATTCGTTCCGACCACCAAGCGGCACCTCTCACGGGCCGATAGTTTCGTCGCATGGAGAACGCGGACCCCGAGCCCACGAGAGGTATTCCCGAGGAAACGATCAACCGCAACTGGACCGAGCTGGTCCAGGAGCTGAGGTCGACGCAGACCGGTGTGCAGGTCTTGACCGCGTTCCTGCTGACCGTCCCCTTCACCGACAAGTTCGACAGCCTGGACCAAGTCCAGCGCACGGCATACCTGATGGTGCTCGCCGGAGCCGTCACCGCCACGGCCGCGATCCTTTCTCCGATCGCCTACCACCGGATCCTGTTCCGGCGCGGGCGGCGACCCTGGCTGGTCCAGACCGCCAATCAGGTTGCCCGTGCGGGTCTGGTGCTGGTGGCGCTGACCACCTGCGGGGTGGTCTTCCTCGCCTTCGATCTCGCCGCCGGGAGAACGGGCGGAATCGTGGCGTCCGTCGTCGCGTTCCTCGGCTACCTCGTGCTGTGGGTCGCAGTCCCGCTCCGTGCTCGGCCCTGACCAGCAATGGCCCGGCGCGTCCGTGCCGTGGCCGGTAGGACACTGGAGCAGTTCGTCCCGACCTGAAGGAGGCGGCATGTCCGACACAGGGGAGCCGACGATGCCGAACCCGGCTCAACGGCGCCGCGTACTTGCCATCGCTGTTGTCCGCGGTCTGAGCATCACCACCGTCCTCACCGTGGCCTACTTCGTGCTGCCGCTCGAGGAACTGGCGAAACTACCGTTCGGCCTGATCGTCGGCGGCGGCGTCGTCCTACTCGCAGCCGTCATTGTGTACCAGGTGGGCGCGATCTTCCGGGCGGCCTACCCGGCGGCCAAGGCCGTCGAGGCGCTCGCCCTGACCGGTCCACTGTTCCTGCTCCTCTTCGCCTCGACCTACTTCCTGATGTCGCAAGCGGACCCTGGCAACTTCAACCTGTCGGGGCTCACGCGCAGCGACACCCTCTACTTCACCGTCACCGTCTTCACTACGGTCGGCTTTGGCGACATCGTGGCCACCAGCCATAGCGCCCGTACCTTGGTGACGGTCCAGATGATCCTCAACCTGGTCCTGATCGGCGCCGTGATCAGATCCTTCGTCGAAGCGGTCAGGATGGCCCACCGTCGTCCGTCCGCCCCGTCCGCGGACGCCTGAATCGGCAACGGCGGTCAAGCACGCACGGAGCAGGATCGCCGACGCTATGTTGGTCTCGCCCAACCACCGATCTGTCTCGACTGGCGCCAGCCCCACCCTCGGACCTTCTTGCCCTGGCCGGACAGAGATGAACCAGGAGGCATGTCCGTGAGCGACCCGACGGACACCTCCTCCCACGGGCCCACGGGGGCCGGGGCTTCGGCCGCACCGGGGCCGGGATCTCTCGACCCCGTGGCTGTCATCAGGTCCAAGCCGTATCTCGCCGCCCTGCTGCTTTCCGCGATCCTCGGCATCCCGATCTCTGCCGTGGCGTACGGGTTCCTCGCGTTGGTCAGCGAGCTCCAGGAGATCGTGTTCGACGACCTTCCCGGCAGCCTGTTCGACGCCGGCGCCCCAGCCTGGTGGCCCATTCCCTGGTTGGCCCTCTGCGGACTCCTGGTCGGCCTGACCATCCGTTACCTTCCGGGCAACGGGGGGCACTCGCCGGCGTTCGGCTTCGTAACCGGCGGACTGCCCGTGGACCGAGAGCTCCCCGGCATCATCCTCGCCGCCCTGGCGACGCTGAGCCTGGGCGCCGTGCTCGGACCCGAGGCTCCCCTGATCGCGATCGGCGGCGGACTCGCTGCGCTGACTCTGCACCTGGTCAAGAAGGACGCCCCGCCGATGGCTCTGACCGTGTTGGCCTCGGCCGGCAGTTTCGCGGCGATCAGCAGTCTGTTGGGCTCGCCCTTGCTCGGCGCGTTCTTGATCATGGAGGCCGCCGGAGTGGGGGGCACGACCCTGAGTCTGGTCGCGCTCCCCGGGCTACTCGCCTCCGGGATCGGCGCGCTCGTGTTCGTCGGACTCGACAACTGGACCGGACTCGGGGAGTTCTCGCTGAGACTTTCCTCGGTGCCGCCGGCGGTGGACCCGACAGTGGCCACCATGGCCTGGGCCCTCGCCATCGGCGTGGTCGGCGCGCTGTTGGGGTGGGTGATTCGGTCGATCGGTCTGTGGCTCCGTCCCGTCGTGCACCTGAACCGGGTCCTGGTGACCCTTGGCCTTGGCGTGTTGATAGGCCTCACCGCAACGATCTACCAGGTGGTCTCCGATCACAGCTTCACCGAGGTGCTCTACTCGGGGCAGTCCGCGTTGCCCGGGCTCGTCGAGCACGCCGCCGACTACTCGCTGGGCGTCCTGATCCTGCTCGGCGTGTGCAAGATGTTGGCCTACGGCCTCTCGCTGAGCGCGTTCCGCGGCGGACCCGTCTTTCCCGCAATGTTCATAGGTGCCGTCCTCGGGATCGCAGCCGCCGAGCTGCCCGGGATGTCTCTGGCTCCGGCCATCGCCATGGGTATCGGAGCAATGTGCGCGGCCATGCTCCGGTTGCCCATGACCTCCGCCCTGTTGGCGACCCTGCTGTTGGGCTCCGACGGCATCTTGGTGACGCCGCAGGTCGTGGTCGCAGTCGCGGTCGCCTTCGTGCTCACTCTGGCGTTGCCGACTCCGGGCCCCAAGGATCCGACCCCGCAGCCCGTCGCGGACGCGTGATCGGTATGGCTGCGGCCCTCGCGCTCGTCGCTGCCATTCTCTTCGCGCTGGCGGCCACGCTCCAGCAGAAGGGAGCGCTGAACCTCCCTACTGTCTCGCTGGCCCAGCCGACGTCTCTCCTCCGGTTGGTCGGCCAGTCGACGTGGCTGATCGGCACCCTTGTGCTGCTGGCCGGCTACCTGTTCCAGGCCGCAGCGCTCGACCGCGGCCGCCTCTCGGTCATCCAGCCGTTGCTCGTCTCGACCATCGTCTTCGCTCTCCCACTGGGCTACCTCCTGACGAGCCAGCTCGTGGGCCGTCGGGAGGTGTGGGGAGCTGTCGCGATCGTCATCGGTCTCGGCGTGTTCGTCTACTTCGGCGACCCGGCCGGCGGGAACACGAACGCGTCCAACGCACAGTGGGCGATCACGATCTGTCTCGTCTCGATGCTCTGTGTCCTGATGCTCGTCGTCGGGCACGGCAGACCATCGAGGAGGGCGGCCGTGTTCGGCACCGTCGCTGGAGTCCTCTTCGGCGTCTCATCGTCCCTGGCGATGCCGACGCTCGACTACCTCCACCAGAGCGTGGGCACCATGCTTTCCCACTGGGAGTGCTACGCGCTCGCGGTCATCGGCGTACTCGGCTTCGTCTTTCAGCAGGTATCGCTTGGGGCGGGGCGACTGGCGCCGGCGGTTGCCACGGTGTCGGTGGCGAACCCGGTCGTCGCGATCCTGATCGGGATCGTCCTACTGGACGAGCGTCTCAGCCGGCCCGCCTGGCACGTCCTCGTGGCCGTGATCGGTCTCTCCCTGACCTTTGTCGGCGCGGTTGTCATCTCGCTTGCGCGTGAGGCCACCGAACGAGATCCCGCTTCGGACTCGACGGACGCGTCCGCTCGTGCCTAGCCCTGAACGGCGCGAACCGTGATCTACGTCGGCGCTGAGGTCCTGTTCTACGGCCTTGCCGCGGCCGCCAGCGCTCTTGCGCTCTCGGCGACCTTCGTCGCTATTCGGAGTGAGCGGCCCCGCACCAACGCGGTCGCATTCTTGACCGGCTTCCTGCTCGGAACGGTGATCGCGTGCGGCCTCGGCCTGGCCCTCGGCCAAGCCGCAGTCGACCGGCTCGACTCGCACGAGACGCTCAGGGCGGCTCTCACGTTCCTGCTGGGCCTTGCGCTGCTCGCAGTCGGACTCCGGGCGCGGCGCGAGCCGCCGCGAACGGAGGCGCGGGGGAGTCGTGCGACGGCGATCCTCGCTGGGATCCGAGACGTCGGCCCTGCCGCGACGTTCTCCATGGCCGGGCTCCTCGGCTTCGGAGGGCCGAAGCGCCTCCTGCTCACCTTCCTCGCCATGGCGTCGGCGACCGCGGCTGGTCTCGGTGACATTGCTGAAGTCATCCTGGTAACGGTCTACGTTGCCATTTCCACGTTGCTTGTCTCGGTGCCGGTCGGCATTGTGATCCTGGCGGGAGATCGTGCCGATATGACCTTCGCTCGCGGCCAATCCTGGGTGAGCGAGCACGCGGGCGCGCTGCGCGTCTGGCTTTCGCTGGGGGTCGGCAGCGCGCTCGTGGTCGATGCGCTCCTGCGGTTGTTCACCTAGGTGGGAGGGACCCGACAGCGGCAGTGGGTCAACGGCAGCGATCGTCAACCACGCCCGACGAGGAAGGGTTGTGACTGGGCGTCGATCGCGACGCCGAGATCGTCAGGCGGCTGTCCCAGAGGGTCGACGTCAATGCTCACCCGGGCGTTCGCCGTACATCCGGCCCCTGCCTGCGGCGGAGGTGCGCAGCCGCCAGGCGACCAGTGCCAGGTCCAGGGCGGTGCGCCGGTGGCGATCGGTGAGGTCGAGGCCGCCGAGGACGTGGGAGACCTGTTCGAGGCGCGCATAAAGGGTCTGTCGGCGGATGCCGAGTGCCGAGGCGGCCGCGGTTTTCGACAGACCGGCCTCGAGGTAGGCGTCCAGGGTCTGCACCAGGTCCGACCCGGTTCGGGCGTCTCGCTCGAGGAGCTGCCCGAGCTGCTCCGCGACGAACCGCTCGAGCTCGTCGTCGGCGACGACGGCCGACAGGATGTGATAGACGCCGAGGTCGTTGGCCAGCACGATGCGGGTGCCGAGCGTGAGTGACTCCGCGAGCCGCGCCGCCTCCAGTGCCACCGGCACCGATCGCGCCAGGCCGGAGACGTCGTCGACGACGTTGCCGGCGGTCACCTGCAGAACGTGGCCACCGACGGTCGCGGTCAGCTCCCGGTCGAGTGCCTCGACGAGCTCGTGAAGGGTCACCCGCAACCCCAGGGCGGCCGGGCCGCGCACCGCCGCGACCACCAGCAGCCGCCGGTCCAGCTCCGCTATCAGCCCCCGGCCCAGCCGGCTCACCGCCGCTCGCAGCGCGGTGGCGCCCGACGATCCGGGGGCGTACGTCGTCACCCGCACCACGAGCGCGAGGCATCGCTCCGTCGCGGAGATGCCGAACCCGGCCTGCGACGCCAGGGCGGTGATCTCGTCGCTCGAGAGCGACCCGGCCGCCAGCCCGGCCAGCAGCTCGTCGGCCGGACCCCTGGATGGCGTGGTCTCCGGATCCGGCTCGGAAAGCAAGAGTGGGTGCACCTGCTCGGTGACCTCGATGAACGGCACTACCCCGTGCAGCACCACCAGTGGGAGCCCGGTCTCGCGCGCGGCCTCCACCATCGACCCTGGAGGCGCCGTGAACGTGCGGCCCAGCTCCATGACCAACGCCGCCACGCCCTTCGCCGCGAGCGCGCGAACGTAGTCGCCCTGAGCCTTCGGTGAGGAAGCGACCAGCCCGAGCCCGGTGGTGAACAGCACCTCGCCACCCTTGAGCAGCGGCGCGATGTCGTAGATCTCGGAGGTGTGCACCCACCGGATCGGCCGGGACGCCAACGCCGAACCGGCCACCACCTCGGGCCGGGCGGCGGCCAGCACCGGCATTGCCAGCAGGTCGGACACCGTGAGCGACATGTCGCCAGCATGGCGCACGATCTGTCCGGTCACACGCGTTCAGAATGGACAATTCGTCCCTGGCCGCGAAGGACCCCATTGGGGTTGGATGACCGGCAGCCGAACTATTCGTGGAGGTTGTTCGATGCGCCCGAAGCCCGCCCGACAGCTCGCCCTGGCCCTCCTGCTCACCGTCACCGGCACGGCACTGGCCGCCTGCGGCGGCACGACCGGCGATGAGGACACGGCCGGCAGCGACTCCGATGCTCCCCTGGTGTACGGCGTGTTCGCGACGCCGCTGGAGGAGCCGTGGGACGGCGCCATCCACGCGGCGCTCACCTCGGCGGCGGACGACGGCGAGATCACCTACAAACACATCGACAACCTCGCGACGAGCGACGAGATGGAGCGGGCGCTGCGTGACATCGCCGAGAACGAGCAGCCGGAGGCGATCGTCGGCGACGCGTTCGCTGCGGAGGACGCCGTACGGGCGGTGGCCAAGGACTACCCCGACATCGTGTTCGCGTTCGGATCCGGTGAGGGGCCGCAGGAGCCCAACCTCAGCGTCTTCGACAACTGGATGCAGGACCCGGCGTACCTCGCCGGCATGCTTGCCGGTGGGCTAACCGCGTCCGACACCATCGGCGTCGTCGGCGCGATGCCGATCCCCGAGGTCAACCGCATCGTCAACGGCTTCATCAAGGGTGTGCAGGACGAGAACCCCCAGGCCACGGTGAAGGTCTCCTTCATCAACTCCTTCTTCGACCCCGCCGCCGCCAAGCAGGCCGCCAACGCCCAGGTCGCGGCCGGTGCCGACGTCCTCTACGCCGAGCGGGATGGCGTCATCGCCGCCGCGGAGGAGGCCGACATCCCCGCGATCGGGATGATGGTGGACCAGGAGGAGGATGCGCCGGGGCACGTCGTCACCTCGCTGCTGTGGGACGTCCGGCCCACCATCGACGCCGTCGTGCAGCAGATCGAGGACGGCCCCCAGGCAGTCGACCTGGGTGAGTACTCCTTCATGAAGAACGGCGGCTCGTCGATCGCCGAGATCAACACCGACATCGTCGGCGGCGTACCGGACGATCTGGTCGAGCAGGTCGAGTCGAAGAAGGAGGAGATCGAGAGCGGCAGCTTCACCGTGCCGGTCGACGAGTCTGCTCCCAAGGGCTCGGTCACCGCCGGACAGTGATGCCCACCCAGCCACTGTTGGAGCTGCGCAGGATCACCAAGCGGTTCGGCGACCTCGTCGCCAACGACGACGTCTCGTTGCATGTCGCCCCTGGCGAGGTGGTGGCGATGCTCGGGGAGAACGGCGCCGGAAAGTCCACCCTGATGAAGGTGGTCTACGGCCTGCTGCGCCCCGACGAGGGCAGCGTCAGCATGGACGGTACGGCGCTCGAGCTCGGCTCACCGCGGGACGCGATGCGCGCCGGGATCGGCATGGTCACCCAGGAGTTCTCACTCGTCGACACCATGACCGTCGCGGAGAACTGCGCGCTCTCCTCCGTCGGCTGGGGCCGGATCGACCGCGGCGAGCGTCGCCGCCAGGTGGAGGCGGCGATGGAGCGGATCGGCGTCCGGATCGACCCTGACCGCCTGGTCGGGGGCCTCTCGATCGGCGAGCGGCAGCGGGTCGAGATCGTCAAGGCGCTCGTGCACGAGTGCCGGGTGCTGATCCTCGACGAGCCCACCGCGGTGCTCACCCCGGGCGACGTCCGGGCGCTGTTCGCCACGGTCCAACGGCTCCAGCGCGCGGGAATGGGCGTGCTGTTCGTCTCCCACAAGCTGAAGGAGGTCGCGGAGATCTCCGACCGGGTGGTCGTGCTGCGGCACGGTCGGCTGGTGGGGGAGCGCCGCACCGGCGAGGTCGGCCCGACCGAGCTCGCGAACCTGATGATGGGCGTTGCAGAGGTCGCCGACCCGGACGCTGCCGCGGCCGTCGGACTCGCCGTGACCGAGACGGCGTCGGTCGGTCCGCGGACCGGCGAGCGCGTGCTGCGCGTGGTCGACCTCGTGGTCGAGGGCGGCGGGAGACGCCTGCTGGACGGCGTCTCCGTCGATGTCGTCGCCGGCGAGATCGTCGGGGTCGCAGGGGTGAGCGGGAACGGCCAGACCGAGCTCGTCGAGGCGCTCTGCGGGCGTCGTGCGGAGTCGGGCGGGCGGGTCGAGGTGGCCGGGCGGGACGTGACCTCGCTGGCGGTGGCCGATCGGCTCGCGGCCGGGCTCGGCCGGTTGACCGAGGACCGCCGCGGCAGCGTCGTACCGCACCTGACCGTCGAGCAGAACCTGGTCCTCGAGGACCTGGCGGCGTACACCCGGCGGGGCCTGCTCGACCGGGCCGCGATCCGCCGGCACGCCGAGGAGATGATCGAGCGCTTCGAGATCAAGGCGACGCCCACGACGCCGGTGGCGACACTGTCGGGCGGCAACGTGCAGAAGGTGCTGCTCGCCCGCACCCTGCACCGCGACCCGCGGTTGCTGGTGGCTGCCCAGCCCACTCGCGGACTCGACGTGGGGGCCTACCGCTACGTCCACCAGCGGCTCACCGAGCTTCGGGAGGCCGGTGGCGGCGTGCTGCTGATCTCCGAGGACCTCGATGAGCTGCGGGCGCTCGCCGACCGCATCGTCGTACTGCTGCGAGGCCGGATCGTCGGCGAGCTCGTGGCGGCCGGGGCGACGAACGACCGGCTGGGTGCACTGATGACCGGGCAGGCCGTCGCATGATCCGGCTGGTGCTGCGCGGCCGGGAGTCACGGTGGGTCGCGCCGGTAGCCATGCTCGCGGCCGTGGTCGTCACGGTGCTCCTCACCGCCGTGCCGATCAGGCTCGCCGGCGCCAACCCGCCCGCGGCCTTCGAGCGCTACCTGGTCATGCCGCTGACCAGCGTCCACGGCATCCAGGAGGTGCTGCTCAGCGCCACCCCGTTGCTGTTCACCGGCATCGCGGTCGCGATCGCCTTCCGCGCCGGCTACTGGAACATCGGTGCCGAGGGGCAATTCCTCATGGGCGCCGTCGCGGTCACCGGTGTCGGGATCCACCTCACCTCGCTGCCGGCGTTCGTGGCCCTGCCGCTGGGCCTGCTCGCGGGCGCGGTCGGCGGCGCAGCGTGGGCGCTCGTGCCGGCCTGGCTGAAGCGACGGCGCGGTATCGACGAAGTGGTCACCACGCTGCTGCTCAACCCGGTCGCGCTGCTCGTGGTCCAGGGCCTGCTCAACGGGCCGTGGCGCAACTCCGAGACCGGCTTCACCGACAGCGACCGGCTCGGCTCCGGCTACGACCTGCCTGAGCTGTGGGCCGACAGCCGCGCCCACTGGGGTCTGGTGATCGCCCTGGTCCTGGTGGCCGGCACCTGGTTCGTGCTCTCCCGCAGCGCCCTCGGGCTGCGGATCACCGCCTGTGGCCAGGCGCCGGAGACCGCGGAGTTCAGCGGCATCCCCGTTCGGCGGTTGCAGTTCCGGGTCGCGCTCGTGTCCGGCGCCGCCGCCGGGCTCGGTGGCGCGGTGCAGGTGATGGCGGTACAGCACCAGCTGGTGCAGGGGATCAGCAACAACTACGGGTACACCGGGGTCGTGGTGGCCACCCTCGGTGGACTGACTGCGGGCGGCGTACTCCTCGTGGCTCTGCTGCTGGGTGACATCGCGGTGGGCGCCCAGAACGTCTCGCTGGTGCTGCAGGTGCCGACCCAGCTCGGTGCGTTCTTCGGCGCACTTCTGCTGCTCATGGTGCTGTCCGCGATGAGCCTGCGGCGCTATCGCCTGGTGTGGAGGCGACGCTCGTGAACGTCGTCGCGCTGCTGACCGCCGCCCTGGTGATCGCCACGCCGCTGGTTTGGGCCGGCCTCGGTGAGCTACTTGTCGAGCGCACCGGGATCCTCAACCTTGGCATCGAGGGGACCATGGTGCTCGGCGCCTTCGTCGGCTTCGTGGTCGCCCACGACACCGGTTCGCCGATGCTGGGACTTGCCGCCGCCGCCGGCGCAGGCGTTGTGGCCGGGCTGCTGCTCGGCGTCTTCGTGGTCACCCTCGGTCTCAACCAGCACGTCTCCGGTCTCGCTCTGACGCTGCTGCTGATCGCGGGCTGCGAGTTCGCCTTCCGGGTGGGGTACGACCAGGGGGAGCGGCCACGGCTGGCGCATCCCTTCACCGTCTGGTTCGACGGCGCGTCCGTGCTCGAGCAGCACTGGTTGACCTACTTCGCCTTCCTGGTGCTCGCCCCCGCCCTCTGGTGGGTGCTGCGGTCGACCGGGTTCGGGCTGCGGCTGCACGCCGTCGGCGAGAGCTTCGAGGCCGCCGACGTCGCCGGCATCCACGTCAACCGGACCCGGTACCTCGCGCTGGGCGTCGGGTCGGCGCTGATGGCGCTGGGCGGTTCGTTCCTGACCCTGGCCGTGCTGGGCAGCTACACCCTGGACATCGTCAACGGCCGCGGCTGGGTGTGCATCGCACTTGTGATCTTCGCGCAGTGGCGGGTGTGGCCGGTGGTCGGTGGCGCGCTGATCTTCGCGCTCACCGACGCGCTGCAGCTGCAGCTGGCGATCACCACCACGTTCTCGGACGTGCCGCGCGAGGTGATGCTCGCGCTGCCCTACCTCGCCGTCATCGTCGCGCTCGCCGTATGGGGCAAGTCGGTCCGGTACCCCGCGTCTTACCTCAAGGCACACCGTCGTGGCTGAGCCACACCGACCCCGGGAGGGATTCATGTCGATCACCGACGAAGAGCTGCTGGCGGTAGCGATCGCCGACGCCCGCACCGGTCTGGCCGAGGGCGGGATCCCGATCGGTGCCGCGCTGGCGCACGACGGCGTCTTGCTCGGGTCGGGGCACAACCGGCGGGTCCAGCTGGGCTCCCCGATCCGGCACGGGGAGACCGACTGCCTGGAGAACGTCGGCCGGCTGCCGGCGTCGACGTACGCCGCCTGCACCATGGCGACCACGCTGTCGCCGTGCGACATGTGCACCGGCGCGATCCTGCTCTACGGAATCCCGCGCGTCGTCGTCGGCGAGAACCACACCTTTCTCGGTGGCGAGGAGCTGCTGCGTTCCCGCGGCGTCGAGGTCGTGGTCGTGAACTCCGAGGAGTGCATGGCGATGATGCGAGACTTCATCGCGGCCTTTCCGCAGTTGTGGAACGAGGACATCGGGGTCTGATCGGTACCGGTTCCCCGGCCCCGATGAGCGGAACCCCTGACATGCGTTGCCGCACCTGCCATTGACGCGACTCCACCCGGTCGGTCGGGTCAGACGATCCTCAGCCGAACAGTTCGATCGCCTTGCTGACGGTCTCGTAGACGCCGTAGGCGAGCGGGATCCCGACGACCAGCCAGGCGACCGGAAGGAGGAAGGCGGGCACAGGACGCTCCACGCTCGTCGAGTCGCCCACATCGGGGCGGATCGCCGGGCTGTCCTCGCCTTCGGGCTCGTGGAAGCGCGCGTCGACGGGCGTGATCAGCAGGTTCGCGACGAAGCCGACAGCGAGCACGCACACCATGGTGATCAGCGCGGGCGCATAGTCGCCGGAGGTCAGTGAGCCGGGCTCGCCCTTGGTGTCGAGGATCCCGTTCACGATCAGCGGACCCGCCACACCGGCCGCCGACCACGCGGTCAGCAGCCGACCATGGATCGCGCCGACCTGGAAGGTGCCGAACAGGTCGCGAAGGTACGCCGGCACGGTGGCGAAGCCGCCGCCGTAGAAGCTCAGGATCAGCCCTGCCAGCAGTGCGAAGACCACAGTGCTTGTCGGTCCGACGAGTGTCAGCAGCAGGTACAGCACCATGCCGGCCCCGAGATAGACCATGTACATGTTCTTGCGGCCGACCACGTCAGAGGTCGTGGACCACACGAATCGGCCCGCCATGTTGAACAGCGACAACAGGCCAACGAACCCCCCAGCCGCCGTCGCGGCCACGGTCGTCGTGTCGCCCTCGCGGAAGAAGTCCTGGATCATCGGTGCGGCCTGCTCGAGGATGCCGATGCCGGCGGTGACGTTGCAGAAGAGCACGGTCCAGAGCAGCCAGAACTGCCGGGTCTTGATCGCGTTCGCCGCGGAGACGTTGGACGTCGTCACCAGCGCTTTCTCCTCGACCGTGTGCGGGTCCCAGCCCGCAGGCTTCCAGCCCTCCGGCGGCACACGCACCAACCACGCGCCGAACATCATCACGACGAAGTAGACGATCCCGAGCGTGACGAACAGCTTGGCGACGGCAGCGCCGCTGGCGATCGCGGTGACCGAGTCGAACGCCGGGTCGTACTGCTCGAGCAGCCAGGTCGAGAAGGGGCTCGCAATCATGGCGCCGCCCCCGAAGCCCATGATCGCCATACCGGTCGCCAGCCCCGGCCGGTCCGGGAACCACTTGATCAGCGTGGAGACCGGCGAGATGTACCCGAGGCCGAGACCGATGCCCCCGATGACTCCGTATCCGAGGTACACCAGCCACAGCTGGGTGGTCGCGATGCCGATCGCGCCGACGAAGAACCCGGACGACCAACAGACCGCGGAGGCGGCCATCGCGCGGCGCGGGCCGCCCGTGTCGACCCAGGTGCCGAAGACAGCCGCGCTGATTCCGAGCATGACGATCGCGATCGAGAAGATGATGCCGATCGCGGTGAGTGAGGTGTCGAAGTGCGCGACGAGGGACGACTTGTAGACGCTCGTCGCATACACCTGTCCGATGCACAGATGTACGGCGAGGGCGGCGGGTGGGATCAGCCAGCGGTTGTACCCAGCTCCCGCGATGGTGCGTTCGCGATCCAGAACGGTGAGTGACATTCGTACTCCCGAGATCGACCGGAGGGATCCGGTCCAGTGATCAATGGTCCGGTGGTCGTTTTCACCGTTACCCGATACGGCCGGTTTCAATCACATCTCGCCACCGGGCCTGCTGCCGGCCGCTCTCGTGCCCTGCCCGGCCTCGGAACCGGGATGGGCCGCTTTCACGGCGCACAGGGCGGTGTTGGGTCTATTCGGTCAGGCTCTGTCGACCATCGACGCCACCGACTTCGGCGTGTCGTTGGTCATGCCCTGACCCAGTAGGGCCTTGCCGTGCCGACCTGAGGCGCGGAAGGCCTTGCTGGCGGGCGCAGTCTTGGCGTCACCCGCGAAGTAGTAGCGCCAGGCGGTCCGGCTGGGCTTGAACTCCCAGGCCACCAGACCCTTGCGGTTGGTGCGACCGGCGTCGATCTCGTACCAACGGCCGTCGATCCGCGCCTGGAGCGAGACCCGCTTGCCCTTGTAGACGCTGTTCTTCCGCAGCAGCTTGCCGCCGACCAGCCACTTGAAGGCCCTTTCCTTCGGCTGGTACGAGCGCTTGGTGACGATCTTCGACTTCGCCTTGGGCGTGGGGTTGAACGTGCTGAGCACGAACGTGTCGTACCCAGAGTCGGTGCTGTCGTCGTTGTAGTCGTAGACCTCGGCGTACACCTCGTAGGTGCCTGCCGGGTCCGAGCCACACATCTCGACCGTCAGGTCCAGGACGCCGGTGGTGTCGTCGAATGTGCCCCCGGCGTACCCACCTCCGTTGGGATCGAGCATGGTGACGTTGATATCGGCGTCCACCCAGTCACCGCTGATGGTGACGGGCACGTCCGTGCAGTTGTTGGTCGCGATGCGGACGTTGTTGGCCTTGACGTCGACGTACGTCACGGCATTGGCCGGCGCTTGGCCGACCATTGACAGGGTGGCCGCCGCCAGGGCGGTGACCAGCAGAATGCAGAAACGCTTCAGCAAGAGGGCTCCTCAGGTAGATGAACGCGAAGAAACTACGTTTTGGACAGGTGTGTGTCTGGCGTTCGCGAAAGAACCAACCGAACGGTCAGCGGCCGGCATTGGCGAAGACGGCGTACAGCGTCAGGCTGAACGACCGGGTGGCGCGCGTGTCGCGGACCCGCGACCTTCCACCCGGTGACTCGGTCAGTGCCGCGCGAGCTCACGCGAAGGCCCCGCCGCGGCCTCGCTCACGGGGCGGCGCGGCGGCGCGGTCAGGCAGCGGGGGTTGAGAACTCCCTCGACGTCCTTCGGGCTGAACCGGGAGAACGGAAACTTGCTTTGGCCTGCGGAGACTCTGGTGGGCGATACTGGGTTTGAACCCCAACGGAGCGGGCTACCACGAGATCTGCACCGCTCGTAGTTTCCGTAGCGAGAATCGCACGTAAAATAAGGGTCAGAGGGCATGTCGGGAGTGACAGGTCGGGACAGCCGTGGACAAATTGGACGTCACTGTTCCCCGTAGGTTCCCCAAATATCACTCCAGGTCGCAGGCACTGGGGAAAGCGGAACTGGGTGAGACTGATGGCGCGTTCGACGGGAAGCAAGGGCAAGCGCGCGGGTTCGGCCGGATCGAGCAGCGGGCGACTGGCCGCTACCGCGCGGCCTACACCGGACCGGACGGCCAGCTCTACCGGGCGCCGATCGACGTTCGGCTCGAAGGACGACGCGGTCGCCTGGCTGTCGGCTCGGCGTGCCGAGATCGAGATGCAGGTCTGGGCTCCCGAGGTCGCGGCCCGCGGGGCGCGCCAGCAGTCGGTGCCGACCCTGCAGGCCTACGCCGACGGTGGCTCGAGACGAGGAGGACCCGGGGTCGCGCGCTGCGACCGACGACCCGGGAGCAGTACCGGATGCTGCTCGAGAAGTACATCTACCCGACGTTCGGCGAGATGCGCATCGACCGGATCTCGGCCGAGGACGTCAACGACTGGTACGACGCGTGGCGCCGGGCCGGGAGACGATCCGTGCTCAGGCCTACAGCCTGCTCCGCACGATCTTCGCGAGCGCGGCTTCCGAGCGTCCCTATCCGCTGATCCCGTACAACCCCGCGCACATCCGCGGCGCCGGCAACACGAAGCGAGCCCATCACGTCCAGCCCGCGACGCTCGAGGAGCTCGAGACCATCGTCGAGGAGCTGCCCGACCGCTACAAGCTGATGGCCCTGCTGGCGGCCTGGTGCGCGATGCGCTTCGGCGAGCTGGCCGAACTGCGTCGCGGCGACATCGACCTGCGCACCAACCGCGTGAAGATCCGCCGGGCAGTCGTCCGGGTCGATGGCGAGTTCATCGTCGGCCAGCCCAAGAGCGATGCCGGGAGTCGCGACGTCGCGATCCCGCCGCACCTGGTGCCGCTCGTGAAGGACCACCTGGCCAACCACACGGCACCCGGTCGAGACGCGCTGCTCTTCCCGGCCGCCAGCGACGGCAACCGGCACATGGCGCCGTCGACCCTGTACAAGGTCTACTACCCGGCGCGCGAGGCCGCCGGCCGCAAGGACCTCCGCTGGCACGACCTCCGCCACACCGGCGCCGTCCTCGCCGCCCAGACCGGCGCCACCCTGGCCGAGCTGATGGGCCGCCTCGGCCACTCGACTCCCGGCGCCGCGATGCGCTACCAGCACGCCGCCGCCGACCGCGACGCCGAGATCGCGCGACGTCTGTCGGCGTTGGTGTCGGAGCCGGATGTGAGGGTTAACCAGTGACCACCTGGACCATCGAGTTCTACCAGGATGCCAACGGCAAGCGTCCGGTGGAGGCTTGGATGGATGGCCTGGGAGACGTCCAAATCGGCGCCCTGGCTCGCTCGATGATCTTGAGGAAGGACGACAGCCAGCGCGGGCAGAACCGCGAGTTGTTCGTATGGGTTTCTGCCCATACACTCGTCGGTCAGAGGAGTGATCATGGCCAAGACCTTCGATGAGTACATCCGCGAGCGTCGCGCCACCATGGGTCCTGAGGGCCGCGAGGCCGAGCGCATCTTCCGGGCTGCCTATGCCTTCGGGCAGGTGATTTACTCCGCCCGCAAGGCTCGCAACCTCCGCCAGTCCGACCTCGCGGAGCTGAGTGGCATCGCCCAGGCAGATATCAGCCGTATCGAACGCGGACAGATCGCGCCGACAGTTCCGACGTTGCTCAAGCTCGCCGACGCGCTCGGCGCTCAGATCCAGTTCGTGCTGCCTCCGGGCGAAGGCAACTCCGTCGACGCGGATGACCACGGCGAGGTGTTCACCCTCAGCGTCGGCGCATAGGCGTCTAACGCAAGAATTGGCGTGGGCTAGCGACCCGGCTTGCACCGCTCCTTGCCGTGCGTCAGGTCGCTGCCGACCCGTGGAGCTGATTCGCTCACACCAGGTCGGCGAGCAGTGTCGCTCCGGGAAGAAGCGAGCGCGCCGACGGTCCGGGGCTCCACGACGACCGGTCCCTGGCGATGAGGTCGAGTGCTTGGAGCTGGGTCGAGAGGCGGTGGAGCTCGCGCTCCACGTCGTGAGTGGTGATCGGTTCGCCGCCCCGCTGCCAGCCGTGGCCCAACAACGGGAACACCTCGGCGGCGAGCTGCGGGACCTGCATCGGTCCGTGGGCTTCGAGCAGGGCGACCGCGCGCTCGGCGACCATGGTGGGTACTCCTGAGGTGCGAACCAGGACCGGAGCCGGCGTACGGTCTCGATCTCGTCGTCGGCGGCCTTGGTGGGGCGCAGGACACCATTGGCCAGGCGGAGCAGCCGGACGTGGCGCAGGAGGTCGTGGAGCACGGCCAGCGGTTGCAGGTCTTCCTCGATAGAGGCGGGCCGTTCCAGCGGGTACCAGCCCGGTCGCTGCTCCTGCACGGCTCTGACCACCGCGCGCGGCAGTCGGCCGCCGGGGGTGAGCTTGACGCCGTCGGCGAGAAGGTCGAGCAGCAGCCGGACGCTGTCGGGCACGACGCCGACCGCGTCGCGAACTCGCCGTGTCGTGGCGTTCAGGTCGAAGGGCACCAGGCGGTCCCCGACCCAGGCGCTCATCGCCGCGTGTTCGGGATGCCGGGCGTCCGCGAGCGTGTGGAGCAGCTCGGTGTAGCCGTGCGGACCGCCGCAGTCCTCCGGTGGGCATGCGCCCTCCCCGCTGACGCATCCGGGTCGGTCGCCGCCGGGTCCGAGCACCTCGATCTCGTGCTCCCACCCGTCGCCGAAGTCATAGGCGTAGACGAAACGCTTCGGCAGCGACGACATCGGCACGCCCCGTTCGTCGACCTCGCGCTCCTGGTCGTCCCACGCCTCGAAGGGGACCGCGTAGGTGGTGTCGTCGGTGCGGAACTGGTGGAGATGGGAGTTGGTCCAGCCGAGCGCGACCTGCAGGAGCTCGTGCAGGTCGTCGAGGGTGATGGCGGCGGGTACGTCGATCACCCGCTCCACCCGCGGCTCCACCTCGAGCATGGTGATCCGCAACCGGGTCGTTCTCATCGGGATCCTTCTGAGCCGGGGGCGGCGCAGCACTTCTTGTACTTCCGGCCGGAGCCGCACCAGCACGGGTCGTTGCGGCCGGGTGGCCAGGCGATCGTCCGGGACGGGTCCCGTCCCATGTCCGCGGCGTACCGCGCCCGCAGCTGCGCCGGATCCTCCTCGTCGGGTTCCTGGTCGGCGACCCACTGCGTGAACTCGGATGCGCGTAAGGGCGCGATCAGCAGGCGAGCGGCCCCGGTCTCGCGCAGCTCGCGCAACCTCCGCTCCATGCGTCGGCAGTAGACGGCATGGGGACCGAGCCGCCGTGCTCCTCGTCCAGCACCAGGTCGCTGTCCGCCAGGTCCGGCCACCGTGTGGGCCATTCGGAGTACTCGTCCGCGGGCAGCCAGGTCACGGTGAGCGGCATCATCCCCGTCGGCTCACGGCGTTCGCGGGCCATCTGTCTGACCTGTTCTGTGGGCCGGGTGGTCTTGGCTGCCGGGCGGCTCGGCGTGACGGGCTCTGCGGTCTGCAGGTCGTCCGGGACACGGCCGAGCGCGGACAGGCTCGCGGCGCGCAGGTCGCGGAGCTGTCCGAGGAGACGTTCCGGGTCACCAGTGCGAACGGCGAGCTCGAGCGCTCGGGTCAACCACGCCAGCGCCGTTTCGTGCTCGCCGATCGCGCCGTACTCCAGCCCGGCGTTGTTGTAGACCCACACGTCTTCTGGGGTGTCCTGGGCGACGGCCTCCCAGATCGCCGCCGCCTCCTCGAGGCGGCCGTGCCTGGTCAGGATCTCGGCGCGCCGGCAGCGCGGATCCGGGGCGCAGGCGTAACCCTGTTCGGCCAGCACGTCGGCATGGCGCAGCGCGTCCTCGACGTGGCCCAGCCGGTCGTAGGTCTCGGCGAGCTCGCTGTGCAACTCGAGCACGTCGAGGTGCCTCGCCGCGTCCGCGTCGCCCTGGCAGGCCGAGACCGCACGCTCCAGCGCCTCCGCGTACGCCTCGGGCGGGCCGGACCGCGCTTCGGCGATCTCACGCTCCAGTTGATCCAGGTCGTTGGCTCCCACGGCGACATCCTTTCCAGCACTGGGGCCGTCCGACCAGGTGGGGTCCCAGAGTCGAGCCGCGATCTGCTGCCACGCGACATCGCGGACGCTTGGCCGTGATGCGTTGAGCGTCGCGCAGACGGGAGCGGGGAGTACATTACTTTGCGCGCAATGCTATGATGAGTACAAAGTAAGGAGCATCAATGGCGCGCAAACGAGTCTCTCCTCGACGCGGGGCCGCCGACGCCGCCGTCGTGCTCGGACAGCAGATCAAGGTCGCTCGTCTCGCGCGCAAGTGGACTGCTGCCGAGCTGGCGGCTCGCGTCGGCGTGGATCGCCGTACCGTCGCTGCGATCGAGGCGGGGGACCCCGGGGTCTCCATCGGCAACGCCTTCAACGCTGCCGACATCGTGGGAGTCCCCCTGTTCGGCGCCGAGGACCGTGCCGAGCTTGCGCGTCTGCGTCGCGAAGGACGAGACCGTCTGGCGTTGCTACCCACCCGGGTGGACAAGCCTCGGAAGAAGACCGAGCCGGACGATGACTTCTGACCCGTACCGGGCCCGACGCGTCTTCGTCTGGACGTGGCTGCCGGGCCGATCGGCGCCAGTCGTGGCGGGGGCTGTCGACCGTGTCGGTGCAGACCGCTTGGACTTCACCTATGCGCGGTCCTACGTCGAGAACGAGGGCGCGATCAGCCTCTACACCCCTGAGCTGCCGTTGCGGCGTGGAGCACAGGAGCCGCTGGACGGACTGACGGTCGCTGCCTGTCTGAAGGACGCAACGCCCGACTCCTGGGGCGAGCGGGTCATCGGCAACCGTCTGGGGTCGGGAGACGCCGAGCTCAGCGTCGAGACCTACATGCTGGAGTCCGGCTCGAACCGGCTCGGCGCCATCGACTTCCAGGAGAGCGCCGAGGACTACCGGCCGCGGCTGGACACAGCCAGCCTCGACGACCTGTACGACGCTGCCGAGAAGGTCCTTGCCGGCGAGCCGCTGAACCCGGCCATCGGCGACGCCCTCATGAACGGGACCGCCATCGGTGGTGCGCACCCGAAGGTGCTGATCAGCGACGACTCGGGCACGGAGTACATCGCCAAGCTGTCGGTATCCACCGACGTGCACCCCTGGATCCGGGCGGAGGCCGTCGCCATCGAGCTCGCGCGGCGCTGCGGCATCGACGTGCCGAACGCGCGAGTCATCCAGTCGCTGGGCAGGGATGTCCTGCTCATCGAACGCTTCGACCGGCAGCCAGGCGGCCGGCGACGCCACGTCGTCTCCGGGCTCACCATGCTCGGGTACGACGCTCTCCTTGGCGCACGCTATGGCTCGTACCCCGAGATTCTCGACGTCCTGCGCGAGTGGGGGAGCGACCCACAGGATGTCGGTCGCAGGCTCTTCGAGCGGGTCGTCTTCAACGTCGCAATCGGCAACAACGACGACCACGCGCGCAACCACGCCGCGTTCTGGGACGGGAAGTCGCTGGAGCTCACCCCGGCCTTCGACCTGACTCCGCAGGTTCGCTCGACCGACACCTCGGCCCAGGCGATGGCCGTCGGACGCGACGGAAGCCGTGCCAGCCAGTTCGCGGTCTGCGTCGCCGCGGCCGCCGACTACGGCTTGTCGCGACCCCAAGCCAAGGACGTCGTTGACCGCATCGTCTCGACGATCGAGGCGCAGTGGCTCGAGGCAGCTGACGCAGTCGAACTCAGCGAGGCTGACCGAAACGCCCTCTGGAGGCGCTCGGTCCTCAATCGCTCCACGTCCTACGAGTGAGGGGCCCGCTGCAAAGGCGGCGGAATACCGCACCCTGGGAGATGCAAGCCCGGCTGAGGACTCCACGCCACCTCTAGGTCTGGGCGAGGCGGTCGGCCCAGACCTAGAAGGGACCTTCAGTGAACTTCGGCGCCCAAGGCGATGTCGAAGCCGGCGCCGTTGCGCGCCAGGCCCACCAGGAGGATGCTGGCCCATTCAAGGAGCGTAGGCCTTCAGCCCTCCTGCGTCGAGGGCCCGCAGCTCCAAGCTCTCCAGAAACGCCGCGAAAGTTGCCTTCGCCTCGTCGTTGTCGCCGGCGAAGAACGCGTCCAGGGGCTTGTCTTCGGCAAGGACGCCGCCGAGGATCGTGTTGATTGCCTTCACGACGTGGGCGCCCTCGGGGCGGCGGCGGCGATCTGCTGGGACACCGAACTGGTCGTCACGAGTCCGGTGCCGTCGGCGTTGAACGGGTTGGTGATGTCGATGAGGATCTTGCCGGCCAGCGCATCGCCGTAGTGCGCGACCACTTCAACCGCGCCGGCGTGCAGGACGGCGACGATGACGATGTCACCGCCGGACTTGCGCCGAAAGTGCCGACGGTGGCTCCGTTGCCGATCTGGTCGGCGAGCGCCTGAGCCTTGGCGGTGTTGCGGCTCATGAACTCGATGGTGTGGCCGTGCTTCGTCGCCCGGGTGCCGATGGCGGTGGCCATGTTGCCCGAGCCGATGATGCTGATGGTGGTCATGATGTGTGTTCCTCCGTGGGTCGGATCGGTTGGTCGTGAGGGTCATGCTTGGCGTGATGGGCGGGCCGCCGCTCTCGTCAGGCGCCCAGGGCGTCAGCGGCCCGCTGAGCCGACTGCTACCAGCCGGCGCCGCGACGCGCCTCAGATCACTGTGGTGCCGCCGTCGACAACCAGCTCCATGCCATTGACGTAGCTCGAGTCGTCCGAGGCGAGGAACAACGCGACCGACGCGATCTCTTCAGGGCGGCCCATCTCTCGCCGCGGGATCACGGACTCGAACTGCGCCTTCAGCTCCGGGGGCAGCACCGCCACCATCATCGGCGTGGCGACCTGGCCAGGGGTCAGCACGTTCACCCGGATCTTCCTGTCCCTCAGCTCGGACACCCACACCCGGGCGTAGGCAGGCAGCACGGCCTTGCTCGCTGCGTACACACTCCAATCGGGGTAGCCCCGGAGCGAAGCGTTTGACCCGGTCATGAAGATCGAGCCTCCGTCGTTGAACAGCGGCAGCGCCTTTTGGACCGTGAACAGCGTGCCGCGCGCGTTCAGCGAGAAGGCGGCATCGAACTGCTCCTCGGTGATCTCGCCGACCCCGGCTGCTCGCCTGCCCCGGCACTTGCCCACAGCACGTCAGCGCGCCCTTTTCCTGCTTGACCGTCTCGAACAGGCGGTCCAGGTCATCGAGATCGGCAGAGTCAGCCTGCATGCTGGTCACGTTCCGGCCGATGACTTCGACTGCTTCGTCCAGCGCGTCTTTCCGTCGGCCCGAGATGAAGACGTGCGCACCTTCATCTACGAGGAACTTGGCACCGGCCAGCGCCATACCGCTTGTCGCGCCT
>CAVSMX010000018.1:0-211023 GCA_963729095.1 uncultured Actinomycetota bacterium
GAGGTGTAGCCCTGCAAGTGGCTCGCGAACCAGGTCGTCACCGAGGGGCCGATCCGGCCGGGGCGGACGCTGGCGGTGATCAGCGCGAGGTCGAAAGTCGTGAGTCCCATGCCAGCGAGTCTTCAAGTTAAACAAACCTTGAAGTCAAGCCAGCCGCAGGCTCGCTTCGTCGATCGCGTCGGGGGAAAGCACATGCCCGATCGCCAGCGCTGCGGCGCCGATCACACCGGCCCGCTCGCCGGCCCGGGCCGTGATCACACTCAGGTGCTCGGTGGCCAGCGGCAGCGAGCGGGAGTAGACGACCTCCCGGATCCCGGCCAGCAGGCTCTCCCCCGCGTCGGCCAGCGACCCGCCGATCACGATCGCCGAGGGGTTGATCAGGTTGACCAGCGTGGCCACCACCTCGCCGAGGTCGCGGCCGGCCTGACGGACGACCTGCACCGCGGTCGCGTCACCCCCACGCACCAGTCGTACGACGTCCGCACCGGACTCGGCGTCCACGCCGGACTCGCGCAGCGAGGCCGCCAGCGCCGGGCCGGCCGCGATCGCCTCGAGGCAGCCGCGGTTGCCGCAGCGGCAGACGACCTCGGCACCGCGCCCCACCGCGACGTGGCCGAGGTCGCCGGCGGTGCCCTGCGCACCCCGCTGCAGCACCCCGCCCGACACGATGCCGGCGCCGATGCCGGTCGCGACCTTGATGAACACCAGGTCGTCGACGTCGGCGAGATGGGCGTGCCGCTCGCCGAGCGCCATGATGTTGACGTCGTTGTCGATGAGCACCGGCACGGCGAAGGCCCGCTGCACGTGGGCCGGCACGTCGTAGCGGTCCCAGCCGGGCATGATCGGCGGGTTGATCGCCCGGCCGGTCGAGTGCTCGACGGGGCCGGGCAGGCCGATGCCGATCGCGGCGAGCTCGGCGACCGTGCGGTTCTGCTCGGCGAGCATCTCGGCGATCTGCTGCTCGACCCAGCTGAGCACGTGCTCGGGCCCGGTCGCCACGTCGAGGTCCTCGCGGCGCTCGACCAGGATCGTCCCGGCGAGGTCGGCGAGCGCGATCCGGGCGTGCGAAGCGCCGACGTCGGCACCCGCCACCACCCGGGCGGAGGGGTTCAGCGCCAGCAGCGACGGCGGGCGCCCGCCGGTGGACACCCCGTCGCCGTACGGCGCCACCAGCCCGAGCCGCATCAGCAGGTCGATGCGCGCCGCGATGGTGGAGCGGGCCAGGCCCGATGCGTCGGCGAGCTGGGCGCGAGTGCGGGGCTGCCCGTCCCGCAGCAGCTCGAAGACGTCGCTGGTCCGCACGACCGGAAGTGTGGCACCGGCAGTTCTGCATGTCCAGCAAACAACTTCTGTCAGGGTCTCGACAGAAGTAGGTGACGCGTGCCACAGTGACCGGCGTGCCAGATTCCACCGGTCCGGTCGTGCTCAGCGCGCGCGGACTGTCGAAATCCTTCGCCGGACACCGGGTCCTCGACGACGTCGACCTGGAGCTCCACAGCGGCCAGGTGCACGGCCTGGTCGGCGAGAACGGCGCCGGCAAGTCCACGCTGATGAAGCTGCTCGCCGGGGTCTACGTCCCTGACGAGGGCGCCATCGAGCTGGGCGGCGAGTCGGTCTCGTTCAGCCACCCGCTCCAGGCCCAGCACGCCGGCATCTCCACGGTCTTCCAGGAGTTCAACCTGCTGCCGGAGCGCTCGGTCGCCGAGAACGTCTGGCTCGGCCGCGAGCCGCGACGCCGCGGCCTGGTCGACACGGCGCGGATGCAGACCGACACCGCCGAGCTGCTCAGCGACCTCGGCGTCACCCACATCCGGCCCGGCCAGCGGGTGCGCTCGCTGAGCGTCGCCGAGCAGCAGATCGTCGAGATCGCCAAGGCGGTCAGCTTCGACTCCCGGGTGATCCAGATGGACGAGCCCACCGCGGCCCTGGCCGACCACGAGGTGGAGCTGCTCTACGGCATCATCGCCAGCCTCACCGAGCGCGGCGTCGGCATCCTCTACGTCTCCCACCGGCTCAAGGAAGTCTTCGAGCTCTGCGACACGATCACCGTGCTCAAGGACGGCCAGCAGGTCACCACCCAGCCGTCAGCCGAGCTCGACGACGCCGGACTGGTCCGGCTGATGGTGGGCCGGCCGATCTCCGCGTTCTTCCCTGACCGGGTCCCCGGCACTCCCCCCGTAGGCGCCGGCGAGGCAATGCTCGAGCTCCGCGACGCCGGCAACGGATACGTCGACGCCGTCGACCTCACCCTGCGCGCCGGCGAGATCGTCGGCGTCTCCGGGCTGCAGGGCTCCGGCCGCACCGAGCTGCTCGAGGCGGTCTTCGGGGTCCGCCCGTTCACCCGCGGCGAGATGGTGCTCGAGGGCAAGCCACTGCGCCCGCGCTCCCCCCGGCACGCGATCCGCTCCGGGCTGGCGATGATCACCGAGGACCGCAAGGCCACCGGGCTGGCGCTCAACCAGACCATCCTCGACAACGCCCTCGGCGTGGTCCGCGGCGTCTTTCCACGTCGTACGTCGACCGCCCGCCGCGAGGTGCCCGGCATCCTCTCCTCTCTCGACGTCTCGGCGCGCTCGATGGACCAGGAGGCGCAGTTCCTCTCCGGCGGCAACCAGCAGAAGGTCGTCCTGGCCCGCTGGCTGGCGACCCACCCCCGCGTCGTACTCATGGACGAGCCGACCCGCGGCATCGACGTCGGCGCGAAGCACGCGATCTACGAGCTGATGCGGGCGATGACCGCCGAGGGCGTGTGCGTGCTGATGGTCTCCAGCGAGCTGCCCGAGGTGATCGGCATGTCCGACCGGATCCTGGTGATGCGTGACGGCCGGCTGGCCGGCGAGCTCCCCGCGGGCTCCGACGAAGAGGCCGTGCTGCAGGTCGCCACGGGCGTCACCACACCGAGCCCGAAGGAGCCGGCCCAATGAACGTCCTGCGCGGACGCACCCTCACCTCCACCGGCATCGTCTACGGCGTCCTGATCGTCGTGATCATCGTCGGCGCGATCCTGACCGCTGCCCACGGCCGCAACTTCTTCAGCCAGGGCAACATCTCCTCGATCCTGACCGGCACCAGCATCCTGGGCTTCATCGCGATCGGGCAGACCCTGGTGATCCTGATCGGCAGCCTCGACCTGTCGGTGCCGTTCGTCGCGAGCCTGGTCAGCGTGCTCGCCGCCGAGCGGATGGCCGGCGACCCCGCCAACGTGCCGATGGCGGTCGCCGTCGCGCTGCTCGTGGCGGCGGTGGTGGGCCTCGCCAACGGCCTGATCGTCAGCGTCCTCAACGTGCACGGGTTCGTCGCGACGCTGGGCACCGGCCTGATGATCAGTGGCTATCTCGCGACCAACTACCAAGGCAACACCGGCTCAGCGCCAAGGTCCTTCCGGCTGCTCGGCGCCAGCCAGGTCGGCCCGATCCCGGTCTCCACGCTGATCATGCTCGGCTGCGCGGTGCTGGCGATCCTGATGCTGCGCCGCTCCCGCCTCGGCCATCACATCTACGCCGTCGGCGGCAACCGCGAGGTGGCCCGCCTCTCCGGCATCCGCACCCAGGTGCCGGTGATCGGGGCGCACGTCCTGTGCTCGCTGCTGGCCGCGTTCGCCGGTCTCCTGCTGCTGGCCCGACTCAGCGTCGGCAGCCCCACCATCGGCTCCCAGGGCGGCTACGACCTGATGTCGATCGCCGCAGTCGTCCTCGGCGGCACGCTGCTCTCCGGCGGCAAGGGCAACGTGCTCGGCACCCTCGCCGGCGTCGCGATCTTCGCGGTCATGGACAACGTGATGGCGGCGATGGAGGTCAACCCGTTCATGAAGGACATCGTCCGCGGCGTGGTGATCGTCGCCGCGGTCGCGGTCTACGCCCGCCGCGAGATCGACCGGCGGCCGGCGCCGTTCGAGCAACCCTCGACCCTCGACGCCGCCTTGCAGGAGGCGCGATGAGCACCCCACGACGTTCTTCGACTCCCCCGCTTCGCTCCTCCGCGAACAACGCCGCAGGGACCCCGCGATGACCATCACCCAGACCCGCCCGCCGATCCCCGCCCACCAGGGCGGGGTCGCCTACCGCGCCGCTGCCGCGGTCGCCACCCCGGGCGGCGCGGTGTTCGTGCTCGCGATCGGGCTGCTGATCGCCACCATCGTGGCCAACCCCAACTTCGGCGACCCCGGCGTCATTATCCGGTTCCTCGGCCGCACCGCCCCGATCGCGATCGCGGCGATGGGCCAGTACTTCGTGATCGTCTCCGGTGAGTTCGACCTCTCCATGGGCGCGGTGGTCACTGCACAGGTCGTGATGGCCGGCGAGCTGATCGGCCAGGACGAGGGAAAGATCCTGCCGGTCACCTGCCTGATGCTGCTGGTCGGCGTCGGCATCGGCCTGGTCAACGGCCTGGCGACCACGCTGCTGCGAGTGCCGAGCTTCATCGTCACGCTCGGCACGATGCTCGCGCTGACCGGCCTGGTCCGCTATCTCACCGGCGGCGCGGCCACCGGCAACCCGGTCGACAGCTTCCGCGAGATCGGCCGCGGCGGCATCGAGAACGTCCCGATCGTCGACATCATCCCCTACCCCCTGCTGATCGTCCTCGTGCTCGCGGTCGCCGCCTCGTGGCTGATGCGCCGCCCCTACGGCCGCAGCCTGATCGCCGCCGGCGACAACCCCGACGCCGCGAACCTGTCCGGTACGCCGCTGTGGTGGCTGAAGACGCGGGCCTTCATCATCTCGTCGCTGTCGGCGACCGTCGCCGGGATCATCCTGGTCGGGTACGCCGGCGTGCACCCGTCGGTGGGCCACGGCTACGAGTTCACCGCGATCACCGCCGTCGTCCTCGGTGGCGTGCTGCTCGGCGGCGGCCGTGGCTGGGTGCTGTCGGCAGCGGCCGGCGCCTACGCGCTCGAGCTGCTGTTCACCCTGCTCACCGTGCTCGACGTCGAGTCCACGTGGCGCGACACCGTGCAGGGCCTGATCATCATCATCGCCGTCGCGGCCGCGGGCCGCGCCTGGAAGGTCGGCCGCCGACCACGTCGTACAACCGCCGCCCCGACCCCCACCCCCACCCCCACGATTTCCCCGCAGTCCACCCAGCCCACCCAGGGCCCAAACACAGGAGAAAAGTGATGCGCAAAATCAGGGGCGCCCTGGCGTCCACAGCGGCGCTGCTGGTGGTGCTCACCGCCTGCGGCACCGACGACTCACTGGACGATCCGGAAGCCGCGCCCGAGGGCGGCGAGGACACCAGCGAAGAGCAGGAGTGGTTCGTCCAGGAGGACTTCGACACCCAGGACGCCCAGCGCGACGCCACGTTCGAGGGCGACCCGGAGCAGCCCTACCTGCAGTACATCGACGGTGAGATGACCGACACGGCCGAGTTCAAGGTCGACGGCGCACAGAAGGTGTGCTTCGCCAACGCCTCGATCTCCAACCCGTGGCGGCAGACCGGCTGGATCACCATGAACCAGCAGCTCCAGGTGCTGCAGGACTCCGGCGTCATCTCCGAGATGGAGACCCGTGACGCGGAGGACGACGACAGCACCCAGATCTCCGACATCCAGTACTTCATCGACGAGGGCAACTGCGACGCGTTCGTGATCTCGCCCAACTCGACGGCGGCGATGACTCCTGCGGTCGAGGACGCATGTGCCACCGGGAAGCCGGTCGTGGTCTTCGACCGCGGCGTGGAGACCGACTGCGCCACGACGTTCATCCACCCGATCGGTGGCTACGCGTGGGGCATCGACACCGCGAACTTCCTGATCGACAACCTGGAGGAGGGCGACAAGGTCGTCGCGCTCCGGATCCTGCCGGGCGTCGACGTGCTGGAGACCCGCTGGGCCGCGGCCGAGAAGCTCTTCGACGAGGCCGGCATCGAGGCGGTCGACTACTTCACCGGCGCCGACCCGACGGAGATCAAGAAGATCATCACCGACGAGCTGGTCAAGGGTGACGTCAACGGCGTGTGGATGGACGCCGGCGACGGCGCCGTCGCCGCCATCGAGGCCTTCGAGGACCAGGGCGTCGACTACCCGGTGATGACCGGCGAGGACGAGATGTCCTTCCTCCGCAAGTGGGAGGAGACCGGGCTGACCGGTCTCGCGCCCGTCTACTCCAACTTCCAGTGGCGCACCCCGCTGCTGGCGCTGGAGCAGATCTTCAAGGGCGAGCCGGTGCCCCATGAGTGGGTGCTGCCGCAGATCCCGATCACCGAGGAAGAGCGCTCGGACTACCTCGAGGCCAACGACGGGATGCCCGACGGTCACTACGCCAAGTTCGGCGGCGAGGACCTGCCCGGCTACCCCGAGGTCTGGCAGGAGCGCCAGATTCCGTGACGTTGGCTCCCCTCCTCGGCGTCAACACCTGGGTGTGGACCTCTCCGCTGACGGACGAGGTCCTGCCCGGGCTGTTGCGCCGGATCGCCGAGCTCGGGTTCGACGCGGTCGAGCTGCCGCTGGAGAACCCCGGCGACCTCGACCACGAGGCGACCGCTGCGGTGCTGGCCGAGACCGGCCTCACGCCGTACGTCGTCGGCGCGATGGCGCCCGGGCGTGACCTGGTGGCCGCGTCCCCGGACGCCGTCGCCGGGACGCAGGACTACCTGCGCGCGTGCGTCGACCTGGCCGCAGCGGTCGGGGCGACCGGCGTGTGTGGGCCGTTCTACGCGGCCACCGGGCGGACCTGGCGGTTGGATGCCGAGGAGCGGGAGACGGCGTACAAGGAATGGCGGGAGCACCTCGCTCCCGTCGCCGACTACGCCGCGGAGCGGGGGGTGCGGCTCGGGATCGAGCCGCTCAACCGCTACGAGACGTCACTGATCAACACCGTGGACCAGGCACTGACCGGGCTGGGCTCGCTGCTCGGCCCGGTCGGCCTGGCCCTGGACACCTACCACCTGAACATCGAGGAGCGCTCCAGCGCCGACGCGATCCGGCACGCCGGGTCGCACCTGGCGCACCTCCAGGTCTGCGGCAGCGACCGTGGAGCGCCTGGTGGTGACCAGACCGACTGGCCGGCGCTGGTCGCTGCGCTGGAGGAGGTCGGTTACGCCGGCCCGCTCAACATCGAGAGCTTCACCCCGGACAACGCCGCGATCGCGGTGGCCGCCTCCATCTGGCGACCGCTCGCGGCCTCCCCCGACGACCTGGCCCGCGACGGGCTCCGATTCTTGAGAGGCCTTCATGCCTGACAGCCCCAGTCGACCGCTCGGTGTCGCCGTGGTCGGCTACTCGTTCATGGGCAAGGCCCACTCCCACGCGTGGCGCAACGTGGGCGCATTCTACGGCGCGCCGCCGGTGCGCCAGGAGGTGCTGGTCGGCCGCGACGAGCAGGCCGTCAAGGAAGCGGCGGCCAGCTACGGCTGGGCCGAGGCGGCCACCGACTGGCGCGCGGTGATCGGGCGCGACGACATCGACATCGTCGACATCTGCACCCCCGGCAACAGCCACGCCGAGATCGCCATCGCGGCGCTCGAGGCGGGCAAGCACGTGCTGGTCGAGAAGCCGCTGGCCAACTCGGTCGACGAGGGCGTGGCGATGGTGGCCGCGGCGTCGGCCGCGGCCAAGCACAGCGTGTGCTCGATGGTCGGCTTCAACTACCGCCGGGTGCCGGCGCTCGCGCTGGCGCGGGAGCTGATCGCCACCGGCCGGATCGGCGCGGTCCGGCAGGTGCGGGCGGCGTACCTCCAGGACTGGCTGGCCGACGACGCGGCGCCGATGACGTGGCGGCTGCGCAAGGAGAGCGCCGGGTCCGGGGCGCTCGGCGACCTGGGCTCACACGTGGTCGACCAGGTGCGGTTCCTGCTCGGCGAGCAGGTCACCTCGGCGAGCGGGCAGCTGCGGACCTTCGTCTCCGAGCGCATCGGAGACGAAGGCCGCGAGCCGGTCACCGTCGACGACGCCGCGTGGGCGACACTGACCACCGCTTCGGGCGTGGTGGCCAGCATGGAGGTCTCCCGGATGGCCACCGGCCGCAAGAACGGCCTGACCATCGAGGTCTACGGCAGCCGCGGCTCCCTCTTCTTCGACCTCGAGCGGCTCAACGAGCTGCACGTGCTCGACGGTCCCGGCAACGGCACCTCCGGCGCCCGGCGGGTGGTGGTCACCGAGGCCGACCATCCGTACGTCGGCGCCTGGTGGCCGCCCGGCCACGTGCTCGGCTGGGACCACACGTTCGTCTCTCAGGCCGCCGAGTTCCTCGACGCGGTCGGCTCCGGTGCACCCGGGTCACCGTCGTTCGCCGACGGCCTCGCGGTGCAGCGGGTGCTGGCGGCGATCGAGGACAGTGCGGCAGCCTCGGGTGCCACGGTCGACGTACAGAAGGACTGAGCAGAATATGGGGCAGACATGAGCAAGCGCTTCACGCTCTTCACCGGCCAGTGGGCCGACCTCACCCTGGAGGAGGTGGCCGGGCTGGCCGCCGGCTGGGGCTACGACGGGCTGGAGATCGCGGTCTCCGGCGAGCACCTGGACGCCTGGCGATGGGACGAGCCGGGCTACGTCGAGGGCCGGCTCGAGATCCTGAAGAAGCACGGCCTCGGCTGCTGGGCGATCAGCAACCACCTCACCGGGCAGGCGATCTGCGACGACCCGATCGACGAGCGGCACCAGGCGATCGTCCGGAAGCAAGGTGTGGGGCGACGGGTCGCCGGAGGGCGTGCGCGAGCGAGCCGCGGAGGAGATGAAGCTGACCGCCCGGCTGGCCAAGGCGATGGGCATCGACACCGTGGTCGGCTTCACCGGCTCCTCGATCTGGCAGTACGTCGCGATGTTCCCGCCGGTGCCCGCGGCCCGCATCGACGCCGGCTACACCGACTTCGCCGAGCGCTGGCACCCGATCCTGGACGTGTTCGCGGAGTGCGGCGTGCGGTTCGCGCACGAGGTGCACCCCTCCGAGATCGCCTACGACTACTGGACCACAAGCGCACGCTCGAGGCGATCGACCACCGGCCGGAGTTCGGCATCAACTGGGACCCCTCACACATGATCTGGCAGCAGCTCGACCCGGTCGCGTTCATCACCGACTTCGCCGACCGGATCTACCACGTCGACTGCAAGGACACCCGGATGCGGGTCGGCGGCGGCCGCAACGGCCGGCCTCTCCTCGCACCTGCCCTGGGGCGACCCGCACCGCGGCTGGGACTTCGTCTCCGCCGGCCGCGGCGACGTGCCGTGGGAGGACTGCTTCCGCGCGCTCGCCGCGTGGGCTACGCCGGCCCGATCTCGGTCGAGTGGGAGGACGCCGGCATGGACCGCCTGCACGGCGCCCCCGAGGCGCTGGAGTACCTGCGCCGGTTCGACTACGAACCGCCGACGGCGAGCTTCGACGCGGCGTTCAGCAGCGACTAGGGCTTCGGTCCCGAACGGGTCGGGACTCGAGAGATAGAGGGATCGTCATGTGTTTCGGGTTTGACGGTGAAGGGGAGCTGCAGCGTTCGTTGGCACGGAAGGGCGCGTTGCGCCGCAACGTGCTGCGAGGGACCGCGGCCGGCGCGGTCGGGATCGCGGCCTTGGGGAGCGGCATGACGCCGGCGTCTGCCGCGGGTGATCGCGAGCACGGGCAGCGGCGGCGGTCGATCCCGCATGACCGCATCAGCATCCAGCTCTACACGCTGCGCGATGCACTGGGCGGGGAGCCGGGCTTCGACGTCGTACTCACCCGGCTGGCGCAGTACGGCTACGAGAAGGTCGAGCTGGCCGGCTACTACGAGCGCACCGCTCGCGAGCTGCGCACGTTCCTCGACGGCCTCGGCATCAGGGCGACATCTAGCCACGACGGCATCAGCGCCTCGCCCTCGGACCTGCACGCGAAGCTCGAGAACGCCGCGACGCTCGGCCAGAAGTACGTCGTCGTCCCCTACCTCGCCTCGGACAAGAAGTCCGACTGGAAGCTGTGGGCCGACCAGATGAACAAGGAGGCAGAGGCCGCGAAGCGCTGGGGGCTGCGGTACGGCTACCACAACCACGCCCATGAGTTCACGACCGACCTCGGCAAGGGAGTCACCCCGTGGGAGGTGCTCACCGAGTGCCTCGACCCGCGGTACGTGCACCTCGAGGTCGATCTCTACTGGGCCTACACCGGTGGGGTGAACTCCCACGCAGAGGACCCCGACCGGTTCGCGATCGACGTGATCCGGGACGCGCCGCAGCAGGTGCGGCAGTTCCACGTGAAGGACCGCGACGAGGCGACGGGTGACATGTGCGACCTCGGCACCGGTGTCGTCGACTTCCCGCGGATCTTCCGCACCCACACGGTCGAGGAGTACATCGTCGAGAACGACACCCCCGACGTCTCGCCGCTCACCTCCGCCGCCGTCGGGCATCTCTACCTCGACCACCTGGAGTACTGACCCAGCGCCGTCGTACCGCCCGCTTGTAACACGCCGTTCGCCCATCTACCCAGCTGCTGCGACGGCGTGGAAGATCGGTCAACAGCGTGTTACATGCGGCGGGCGCCGTACCCTCTGAGCCATGTCCGGTCACGAGACCCGCATGCTCCTGCTGGGGGCGGTGGCGCTCTTCGAGCCGGTCAACGGTTACCAGATCCGGCGCGAGCTGCTGTCCTGGCAGGTGGAGGACTGGGCGCACGTCAACCCGGGCTCGATCTACAGCGGGTTGGCCACGCTGACTCGCCAGGAGCACCTGGTCCGGCACGACCTGGTCGACGGCACCCGCGACGTGGCCGTCTACGAGATGACGCCCACCGGTACCGAGGAGCTCGCGCGGCTGATGGCGACGTCGCTGGAGACCGTCGACCTGTACGACGCGGTCGCGTTCCACGCGGCGTTCAGCATGCTGCCGCTGATCCAGCGGGGGGAGGCGATCGCCCACCTCGACGTTCGACTGCGGGCCCTGGAGGAGACGATCGCGGAGTTCGAGGTGGGGCTCCGCGAGAAGAGCGGGCTCGCTCCCCCGCACGCGCTGCACGCGGTCGAGCTCCAGATGAAGCGGGCCGAGGTCGAGCGGAAGTGGCTGGTCGAGGTGCTCGACGAGACCCGGAGCGGCGGGCTGGCCTTCCAGGGCGAGCCGGCGGACTGGGCCCCTGCCGACGACGATCCCGGCTGGCAGATGAACACCGACCGCGAGCGCTACCGGGCACTGCTCGGCCGCTGAGTCTCGCCCCGAAACTCGGTCGATACCTACGCACGCCTTTGCGACGCTGAAGGTAAAGACTTGACCATCACTATTCAATGTTGAATACTTTGTGTTCAACATTGAACATAGAGGAGAGACACATGATCCGGGCACGTGGACTCGTGCAGACCTTCCACACCGGGAAGGGCAAGAAGGCCAAGGAGGTGCACGCCGTCAACGGCGTTGACCTCGACGTCGAGGAGGGCGAGATCGTCGGCTTCCTCGGCCCCAACGGCGCTGGCAAGACCACCACCCTGCGGATGCTGACCACCCTGCTCCGGCCCACCGCCGGCACCGCCACGGTCGCGGGGTACGACGTGGTGAGGGAGTCGGTGCAGGTACGCCGCAGCATCGGCTACTGCTCCCAGGTCGGCTCGACGTTCTCCGGCGCCTACGCCGGCGACGAGGTCGTCGACCACGGGATGCTCTACGGGATGTCCCGCAAGGACGCCGTCGCGATGGGGCAGGAGCTCTTCGAGCGGCTGCAGCTCGACGACCTGTGGCGCCGGATGCCGCGGAACATGTCCGGTGGGCAGAAGCGCCGCCTCGACATCGTGATGGGGCTGATCCACTCGCCGCGGCTGGTGTTCCTCGACGAGCCGACCACCGGGCTGGACCCGCAGGCCAGGGCCAACCTCTGGGAGCACATCGCCGACCTGCGCCGCAAGCAGGGCAACACGGTGTTCCTGACCACGCACTACCTCGACGAGGCCGACACGCTCGCCGACCGGATCGTCATCATCGACCGCGGCGAGATCGTCGCGAGCGACACCGCCGACAACCTCAAGGCGCAGGTCTCAGGCGACCTGGTCAGTCTCGAGGTGGCCACCGACGAGCAGGTGGCGATCGCCCGCAACAAGCTGGCCTCGCTCGCCGAGTCGGTCGACGTCGACGGTCGCCACGTCAGCGGCCGAGTCGCCCGCGCCGCGAAGGTGGTGCCCGGCCTACTCCGGGACGTCGAGTCCGCCGGGGTGACCCTCGAGGCCATCGAGGTCGCCCGGCCCACCCTCGACGACGTCTTCCTCACCCTCACCGGGCGCTCCCTGCGCGACGCCGAGGCGGCCGCCGACGCCGGCGACGCCGGCGACGATGTCGCGGACGCCGACCAGCAGGACGACGCCCCGACCCCCGAAGGAGCCATGGCATGACCGCGTTCCTCCGCGAGAGCTACATCGTGTTCAACCGCCAGCTGCGGATGAACCTGCGCAACCCCGCTTGGGTGATCATCGGCATGCTGCAGCCGGTCCTCTACCTGCTGCTCTTCGGCCCGCTGCTGGAGCCGGTCATCAGTCAGCTCGGCGGCAACAAATACACCTGGTTCGTGCCCGGCATGCTGGTCCAGCTCGGCATCTTCGGCGCGTTCTTCGCCGGGTTCAGCCTGATCGGCGAGTGGCGCGAGGGTGTGATCGAGGCCGAGCGGGTGACGCCGGCGAGCCGGGCCGCCCTGCTGTTCGGCCGGCTCTACCGCGACCTCCTCCAGCTGTTCGTCCAGGCGCTGATCCTGGTGGGGCTGGGCCTGGCGCTGGGGATGGAAGGGTCGGTCGGCGGCATCGTGCTGGGCGTCGTACTCACCATCCTGCTCGGCGGCGCCTGCGCCGCGGCCTCCAACGCGTTCGCGCTCACCGTGAAGAGCGAGGACGTGATGGCGCCGGTCATCAACATGGTGATGATGCCCGTGCTGCTGCTCTCCGGGATCCTGTTGCCGATGAGCTTCGGCGCCGCCTGGCTGGAGCGGACCAGCGACTTCATGCCGATCCGGCACATCGTCGACGCCGTCCGCAGCGCGTTCTTCGGCGACTTCGACGTATCCATCATGGTGTGGGGCATCGGCTGGACCGCGGTGCTCTTCGGCGTCTCCGTCTGGTGGGGAGTCTCGGTGTTCCAGAAGGAGAACGCCTAGCGTCACGCGGCCGGCTGGACGTTGTGGTTGAGCGCGAACACGTTCTCGGGGTCGTAGTCGCGCTTGACCGCTGCCAGCCGGGCCAGCGTGGCGGGTGGGTACGCCGTTGCCACGTCCTCGGCCGTCGCCGAACCCTGGAAGTTGATGTAGGTGCCGGTGCCCCGGGCGGCCACCCCCTGCCACGGGCCGAGCGCCTGCGTCACGTCCTCGTCGGTGGCGGTCCCGGGCAGGATGAACCCGCCCACGATCATCGCCTCGGCGTCGCGGTGGGCGAACGCCGTGGCATCGGCCGGGACGCGCGCGAACGCGCCGCCCAGGCTCCGCACTGCGATCCCGGTCGGTGCGGGGCCACGGTGCGCCGTGTCGATGGCGGCCAGCACGTTGCCGTCGAGGCGCGGCACCAGGGTGTTGCGGGCGACCAGGCGGACGCCTTGCGGGTGCGGAGCATCCTCCAGCACGTCTGCGAAGCGGCGCTCTGCGATGGTCGCCTCGGTGACCGTGCCCAGCTCGAGCAGCGGCTCGATCGCCGCGTCGGCCTCGGCCACCGAGCCACCCGGCTCGCCGGCGTAGCAGAGCAGGACCTGGGCCGACGGCGGGGCGCCGGGGAAGCGGGGGATCAGGACCACCGTGCTCGACAGCTCCTCCGGCGCGGCGCGCATCGCGTCTCGCCACCGCGCGAGCAGGCGGACCGGGTCGTCGAGCTGGTAGGTGACCGTGCCGTAGTGCACGGTCGTGACCTCCTGGGCTTCGAAGTCGAAGTCGACGACGATCCCGAAGTTGCCCCCACCACCGCGAAGCGCCCAGAACAGGTCGGCGTGCTCCTCATCGGACGCCGTGAGCAGCCGGCCGTCAGCCGTCACCACCCGTGCCGCGGCGAGGTTGTCGAGCGCCAGGCCAAAGCGCCGCACCATCCAGCCCATGCCGCCGCCGAGGGTCAGGCCGCCGACCCCGACGCTGCTGGTGTCGCCGGCGGTCAGGCCCCAGCCGAACGGGTCCAGCGCCTCGGCGACCCGTCCCCAGGTCGCGCCGGCGCCGACCCGGACCAGGCGGCGTTCGGCGTCCAGGACCTCGATCGCGTCGAGGTGGGTCAGGTCGATCACCATCCCGCCCGTGTTGGTGCCGTGTCCCGCCGGGCTGTGGCCGCCGGATCGCACCGACACCGCCAGGTCTTCGCGTACGGCGTGCGTGACGGCCTCCTCCACCTCGTTGGGGGTGCGGGGGCGCACCACCAGTGCGGGGGCGCCCTCCGCCATGAATGCCCGGGCCGCATCGTCGTAGCCGTCGTCGCCCGGGAGCAGGACCTCGCCGGTCAAGGCGGCCCTCTGGAGCTGCTGCGTCATGTCCTTGCCTTTCGTGTCGTTTGGGAGGTTGACGATCGTGCGCCGATCGACGTAACAAGTCGTCGCCCGAGCGGCGTCACTCCGGGCTACCTGCCTGGGGGGCTCCGCCGCTCTCGGCGTACTCCGCGGGGAGTAGCCGAGACCTACTCCCCGGGCCGGACGCGCGAGAGCGGAGCGCGTTCTAGGCTCGGTGCATGCGCACAGATCGTGGCTGGCGGAGGTTCTACGGCTATGGCTGGCTGGTCTCCGGCGTGGTCGGGGTGGTCTCGTTCGTCCAGTGGCACATGCACGTTCGGGAGGTCGAGAAGCGCGCCGAGGACGCCGAGCGGACCCGCGACGAGGTGGCTCGGCGTCGCGCAGTGGAGGAGCGGCTGCGGATCGCCCGCGAGCTGCACGACTCGCTCACCCACAGCATCTCGGTGATCAAGGTGCAGGCCGGCGTGGCCACGCACCTGGCCCGGAAGAACGGCGAGGAACCCTCCGCTGCGCTGCTCGCGATCGAGGAGGCGAGCACCGACGCCGCGCGTGAGTTGCGCTCGACGCTCGACGTGCTGCGCCGTGACGACGACTCCAACGGCAGCGGGCTCGACCGGCTGCCCGGGCTGGTGGAGCGCGCGCGTTCGTCCGGGCTGCCCACCCGGCTGACGGTGCGCGGTGCAGAGCGGCGGCTGCCGGCCGAGGTCGACCAGGCGGCGTACCGCGTCGTTCAGGAGGCGCTGACCAACGTCACCCGGCACGCCGGTGACGCGACGGCCTCGGTGCAGATCACCTACGCCCCGGACGCCCTCACCGTGCGGGTCGAGGACGACGGTGACGGCGCCGCGCAGCCACCGGTGCCTGGGTACGGGCTGATCGGGATGCGCGAGCGGGTCACGGCGCTCGGCGGGCGGCTGCACGCGGAGCCCGGCACCAGCGGTGGCTTCTCGGTGATCGCGGAGCTGCCGGTGACGGAGGCGCGGTGATCCGGGTGGTGCTGGTCGATGACCAGCCGCTGATCCGCACCGGGATCCGGGCACTGCTCGACGCCGAGGACGACATCGAGGTCCTCGCGGAGGGCGCGACCGGCTTGGAGGGCGTGGACCTTGCGGTGGAGCACCTTCCCGACATCGTGCTGATGGACGTGCAGATGCCGGTGATGGACGGCATCGAGGCGACCCGGCGGATCGCGGACGACGACCGGCTGGCCGACGTACAGGTGGTGATCCTGACCAACTACGGGCTCGACGACCACGTCTTCAACGCCCTGCGTTCGGGAGCGTCCGGGTTCGTGCTCAAGGACACCGAGCCCGCGGACCTTCTGCAGGCGCTGCGGGTCACCGTGCGCGGGGAGGCGCTGCTCTCCCCCGGCGTCACCCGCCGGCTGATCAGCGAGTTCGCCACCCGCCCGGCCACCGCGTTGTCCTCCGCCGACCCCGACGTCCTGACCAACCGCGAGCGTGAGGTCGTGGCGCTGGTGGCGCACGGCCTGAGCAACGACGAGATCGCCGAGCGGATGGTGCTCAGCCCGATGACCGCCAAGACCCACGTCAGCCGGGCGATGACCAAGCTCGGCGCCCGCGACCGAGCCCAGCTCGTCGTCTTCGCCTACCAGTCCGGGCTGGTCGAGCCGGGCGGCGGCTGAGGGAGGTCCGGGGGGCGGTGAGTGGTGGTCGGTCTGGAGAGCCGAAACCGACCACAGGTCACCGCTCCCCGGACCACGCGCGTCGTATCGTCGGAGGATGAGCACCGCCCCCGCGATCCCGCTGTCGCGGCACCTGCTGCGGGTGCGCGACCTGATCGACCGGGCGTACGCCGGACCGCTGGACATCCCCGCGCTGGCCCGCAGCGCGCACGTGTCGGAGGCGCACTTCGCGCGGTCGTTCAAGGCGGCCTTCGGAGAGACGCCGCACCGTTACCTGCTCCGCCGACGGATGGAGCGGGCCAAGGCGCTGCTCCGCGCCGGTGAGCTGTCGGTGACGGACGTGTGCCTTGAGGTGGGGTTCAACAGCCTGGGGTCGTTCAGCACCCAGTTCCGCCGGTTCGTCGGCGAGAGCCCGACGGCGTACCGCGACCGCGAGGGGCACGCCGCCCTGGCCCAGGTGCCGGGGTGTCTGGTGAAGCGGTATACCCGGCCGAACGACGTCGAATCGGCCCCCGTGGCGCGTTGATTCGGCCCTTGTGGCGGCTTCAGTCGGGGTTTGTGGCGGACCTGGCGTCACCTCAATCCCCGAATCGAGCGACCACAACCCCCGAATCGAGCGACCACAACTCCCGATTCAACGAGAGAGCAGTTTTGGAGAAGCGCTCGGAGGCTCACCGCTCCTAGGTTCGTCGGCATGGAAACAGTGACCTCAGCAGACGGAACCACCATCGCCTTCGACCAGCTCGGCTCCGGCCCGCCACTGGTGCTCGTGTCGGGGGCGCAGTGCGACCGCCGGGTCGACGCCGGGCTGGCGGAGGGGCTCGCGGCGCACTTCACGGTGCTCAACTACGACCGGCGCGGCCGCGGCGACAGCACCGACACCCCGCCGTACGACGTCCGCCGCGAGATCGAGGACCTCGACGTGCTGCTGGCCGCCGCGGGCGGGTCGGCGGTCGTCGTCGGGCTCTCGTCGGGCGGGGCGCTGGCCGCGCTGGCCGCGGCGGAGGGGCTGCCGATCGGGCACCTGGTGATGTGGGAGCCGCCGTACCGGCTGGACGCGGAGGGGCAGGGGGCGTCCCGCGAGTACAACGCGGCGCTGACCGCGGCGCTCGCCGAAGGCCGGCGGGGTGACGCGGTCGCGCTGTTCATGGCGCTGGTCGGGATGCCCGAGGAGATGATCGCCGGGATGCGGCAGTCGCCGTACTGGGCGCAGGGCGAGGCGCTCGCCCCAACGCTCGCCTACGACGCGGCGGCGATGGGCGACGGCGCCCTCCCGACCGACGCGCTGGCCCGGATCACCGCCCCGACCACCGTGATGTCGGGCGGGGCGAGCCCGGACTGGTTCCGGGATTCGGCGGCGGCCGCCGCGGCCGCGATCCCCGGCGCCGGGGTGGTCGTACTGCCAGGCCAGACCCACGACGTCGCCGCCGCCGTGCTCGGGTCCGCCGTCCGCGACTCGGTCAGCGCCTACGCTGACCGATCATGATCACTGGATTCGGTCTGGTCTGCCTCAACGTCCTCGACCTCGACGAGGCCAAGGAGTTCTACGTCGACGTGCTCGGCTTCGAGGTCAGCTTCGACGAGGTGCTGGACGGGTTCCGCTGGTTGACCGTGCACACGCCCGGCAATCCCGACCTGCCGATGATGCTGGTCGTCCCAGAGGCGCCGGTCGTCGAGGAGCCGATCGCCGAGCAGATGCGCAGCCTGATGGCCCGGGGCTACCTCGGGCTCGGCGGCCTGGCGACCGACGACTGCCGCGCGACGTACGAGGAGCTCAAGGCGAAGGGCGTGGAGTTCATCGAGGAGCCCGAGGAGCGGTTCTACGGCGTCGATGCGGCGTTCCGCGACCCGTTCGGCAACCACTGGCGGCTGACCGAGCCGAAGTCGCTGGACCGGATCCGGGAGGACGTCGCGGAGTCGGCCGGCTGAGCGTCGCGCCGTCCCGCTTGTAACACGCCGTCCACGTAACTACCTGGCCGCTGCAACGGCCCGGTAGATGGGGTAACGGCGTGTTACAAGCGCCGCAGCACGCTGACCGCGAAATCGGCGGCGTCGTGCCAGGCGCGCAGGTCCCAGGTCGCGAAGCGGTGCTCGAGCCGGAGCCCGGCGTCGGCGACTGCTTGGTCGAAGGCGTCCAGGGAGAGCTCGCGGTCGATGTGGAAGCCGGTCACCACGAAGCCGTCGTCGCGCACGTGAGCGGCCACCCGGCGCAGCACCTCGGCCTCGGTGCCGGGGGCGAGGAACACCATCACGTTGCCGGCAAGTACGGCGCCGTCGAACGGCTCCTCGTCCGGCAGGTCGAGCTCGGCGAGGTCGGCGACCAGCCAACGCGGGCCGGGGTAGTCGGCCTCGGCGGCCTCGATCAGCACCGGGTCGACGTCGACCCCGACCACGGTGTGACCGCGCTCGTGCAGCACCGCACCGACCCGGCCCGGGCCGCAGCCGGCGTCGAGCACCCGCGCCCGGGGAGGCAGCATCGCGTCGAGGAGCCGGGCCTCGCCACCGAGGTCCTCGCCCTCGGCGGCCATCGTGCGGAAGCGTTCGACGTACCACTCCGAGTGCCCCGGCGTGGTGTCGGTCGTCCACCGCGTCGGCTTGGCCACGTATCCAAGATAGGGGTTGCGTCCGGGCCCACGATCCCTAGGTTGAGGGGATCGAACTCGGCTCGGGAGGCCGCCATGACCATGGAACGTCGTACCTTGCTCAAGACCACCGCAGGAGCCGCCGTCGGCGGGCCGTTCGCCGGCCTGGTCGCGATGCCGGCCGGGGCGCATCAACCACCGTCACCCGGGGCGCTGGTCCCGATCAAGGATCAGCGGGACGGCAAGGTCCGCCTGCATCTGCCGAAGGGCTTCCGCTACCGGTCCTTCCACGACACCGAGACGCCGGTGACCCTCGCCGACGGCACCCCGCTGCCCGGCCGGCACGACGGCATGGGCGCGTTCGACGGGCCAAAGGGCAGCGTGATCCTGGTGCGCAACCACGAGGTCAACAACCCCGGGCCGGCGTTCGGCCCCGGCACTCCTTACGACCCGATGGCGCGGGGCGGCACCACGACCGTGCAGGTGACGCCCACGGGCCGCGTGAAAGGCTCGTTCACCAGCCTGAACGGCACGATGATGAACTGCTCCGGCGGCCGGATGCCGTGGGGCGCCTGGGTCACCTGCGAGGAGACCGTCAACGGCCCCGACGTGGGAGCCGACTTCACCGGCGCCTCCAACGTGCCGCTGACGAAACCGCACGGGTACGTGTTCGAGGTGCCGGTCAGCCACATCCCGGGTCGGGGCCAGTCCAGGCGGAAGCCGATCACGCACGCCGGCCGGTTCGCCCACGAGGCGGTCTCGTTCGACCCGAAGGGAGGCCACCTCTACCTCACCGAGGACAACTTCGGGTTCCCCTCCGGCTTCTACCGCTACCGGCCGCCGGTGCACCCGAAGCACGTCGGCAAGCTGCTCGACGGCGGCACGCTGCAGATGCTGAAGGTCAAGGGCGTCGACAACGCCCACCTCGAGGGGCAGCAGACGACCGGCGCGACGTACGACGTCGAGTGGGTCGACATCCCCGAGCCTGACATCGTGTACGACCACACGCCCGGCGAGCCCGCGCCGACCCCCAACGACACCGCACTGGTGCACGTCAGCAGCCAGGGCCACGCCCAAGGTGCCGCCGGGTTCTCGCGACTCGAGGGCCAGGCCTACGACGACGGCGTCGTCTACTTCACCTCGACCCAGGGCGGTGGTGAGGCCATGGCAGGACCCGACACGACCGCGGGCTACGGCAAGGGCTTCGGCCAGGTGTGGGGCTACGACGTCAAGCGGCGCAAGCTCACCTGCCTGTTCCAGTCGCCGGACAGAGAGGTACTCGACTTCCCCGACAACGTCACCACGTCCAAGCACGGGACGCTGGTGGTTTGCGAGGACCACGACCAGGGCAACTTCATCCGTGGCCTGACCCGCCATGGGCAGCTCTTCGATATCGCCGAGCAACAAGCTGACCAGCAGCACCGGCACCGACCGGTCCGGTGACGAGTTCGCGGGCTCGACCTTCGATCCCACCGGACGCACGCTGTTCGTGAACATCCAGGCCGGAGCCGGGATGACGTTCGCGATCTGGGGGCCGTGGCGCCGGATCGGCGTCTAGCGGAGTGCCGCGGCGACGTACTCGCCGAGCTCGCGGTGGCCGGCCTCGGTGAGGTGCAGCCGGTCGTCGAGGTAGTCCAGTTGCAGGCCGGTGGTGCGGACGTACGCCGCGCCGTGCTCGTCCGCGAGCCCGGCGAGCAGCCGGTCGACCCGTGGTACGGCGTTCGACCGTGCCGGCGCGAGCACCGGACCGACGACCACCACCCGCTCGCCCGCGAGCGCGCGCATCAGCCGGACGAAGCCGGCCGTGATGTCCGCCGAGCGCTGGTCGAAGTCGTTGAGGCCACCTTCGACGATCACCAGTGCCGGGGTACCGCTCACTGCGTCGGCCGCTCGATCGGCGAACGACACCCCGTCGCAGCCGCTGGCGCCTTTGCTGAAGCCGGAACCGGAGAACCCGGCCACGTGCACCCGGCCGTCGAGCTCGGCAGGCCAGGACCGCGCCGGCCGAGCGAGCCCGAGGCCCACGGAGTAGGAGTCACCGATCACCACGACCCGCGCTCCGGCGCCGGTGTCCTCGGCGGCCCGGGCGGCGGATACCTTCGCGAACCGGGCGCAGTGCCGCGCGCTCTCGGCCATCGCCGACATGTGGAAGACCAGCAGCGACCCGGCGAGCAGAGCCGCGCACAGCAGTGCCACGACAGGCAGCCGCGCAGCGTTCCCCCGATGGATCACGGCAAAAGTGTGCGGCACCGGGTGGGGTTCGCGAAGCGAATTACCGAAATCAGCCGCCGGCGCGGACCAGCCCGCACTCGTAGGCCAGCACCACCGCCTGGACCCGCGTGGTGACGGCGAGCTTGGCGAGCACCCGGTTGACGTGGGTCTTCACGGTCGCGGGCGCGACGACGAGGTCGCCGGCGATCTCGTCGTTGGACCGCCCGCGGGCCATCAGCACCAGCACCTCGCGCTCCCGTTCGGTGAGCACCGCGAGCCGCTGCGGCACCCCGTCCTCCGGTGCCGGCTGCCGCAGGTACTCCTCGATCAGCCGCCGGGTCAGCGTCGGGGCGAGCAGCGCCTCACCCGCCGCCACGGTCTTGATTCCCTCCACCAGCCGGTCCGGAGGCGTCGCCTTGAGCAGGAAGCCGGCGGCGCCCGCGGCGAGGGCGTCGTACACGTAGCGGTCGAGGTCGTACGTCGTCAGCACCAGCACCCGGCTGGACAGCCCGGCCTCGGTCAGCTCTCGGGTCGCGGCGATCCCGTCAAGAACCGGCATCCGGATGTCCATCAGCACCACGTCGGGGCCGGTCCGCCGGACCACGTCGACAGCCTCGCGACCGTTGGCTGCGGTGCCCACCACCGAGCAGCCGCGGGCGTCCAGCACCAGCTCGAGCCCCGACCGCACCAAGTCCTGGTCGTCGGCCACCACCACGGTGGTCACCGGGACACCGCCGCGGGAAGCGGAATGACCGCCTCGATCTCGAATCGGTCACCGCTGCGGCCCTGGCTGAGCGTGCCGCCGAGCAGGGCCACCCGCTCCGACATCCCGGCCAGGCCGAGTCCCGAACCGGTGCCGGTGCCCGGACCGATCCGGTTGGCGCACCGGATCCGCAGGGCGCCGGCCTGCGTCTCCACCGACAGACGGGCGGAGCCGTCGGCGTACTTCAGCGCGTTGGTGAGCGCCTCCTGGACGATCCGGTACGCCGACACGTCGACGCCACCTGACGGCGGGTCGTCGGGGAGGTCGAGCCGGCCGTCCACCGCGAGTCCGGCCGCCCGGAACTCCTCCACCAGCGCGGGCAGGTCAGCGACCCCGGGCGCCGGCTGCAGCCCGAGCTCGTCGGACTCGTCGCGGATCAGGTGCAGCAGCCGGCCGGTCTCGGCCAGCGTCCGCCGCCCGGTCTCGGCCACCGACTCCAGCAGCGTCAGGGCACGGTCCGGCGACGACCGGACCAGGTCCTGGGCCGCCGCCGTCTGCACCACCATCGCGCTGACCGAGTGCGCGATCACGTCGTGCAGCTCGCGGGCGATCCGATCGCGCTCGGCGCGCACCGCCTGCTCGCGCAGCCGCTCGGACTGCCGGGCGAGCTGCTCGGACTGCTCTGCCAGCCTGCGGCTGATCCGGCCGAACACGAACGGCGGGATCGCCAGCGAGAGGATGAAGACCAGGTCGGTCCAGTCGTTGTCCTCCGGGTCGAAGCCGAAGTCGGCAAGCACCAGACCCAGAGTCAGCACCAACGTGATCAGGGCAGCCCGCCCGGCCAGGTAGCGGCCGAGGCTGTAGACGCCGAGCACGTAGAAGAAGATCGGGGTAGCGGCCTCGTCCATCTGGGTGCCGGTCAGCGGAATGGCCATCAGCGCCACGGCCGACACGGGCACCGCGATCGCCGGACGGAAACGGCGGAACATGAGCGCCGCGGCGGCTACGGCCTCCAGCCCGACTGAGGGGATCCAGCCGTCCGTGCCCAGCGAGGCCAGCTCGGCCGCGCCCAGGGCGAGCAGCGCGAGTGGCAGCAGCACGTCCAACGGACGCAGCCGGGTCGTCATTGTCCGAGGTTAGGTCGCTCGAAGCGGACGCGGCGTCAAACCAGGGGTGGAGGTCTGACCGACCCCAGCGGCGACGACGTACCGACGTCCTCGGCCGGAGCCTTGGTGCGTCACCGAAACCCCGACCGAGGAGGAAACATGCTCACTGGACACGACCGACGGATCGGCCGGTTCGCCTGGCTGATGGCCTGGGTGGGCCTGGTGGTGGGGCAGCTGCACGCGCTGGCCCGCTTCGAGACCGCCGACGGCAAGGAGGACCTCGAGCTGCCTCTCACCGCGGCCTGGGCCGAGCCGGCAGCGGACGTGTTGCGGCCGCTGCTTGACTGGGCCGACCCCGACATCGTGTACATCACCTACGGGAAGATCTGGTTCCCCGTGTTCGTGGCCTTCACGCTGTGCGCCTTCGTCGTCTACCACCGCCGCCAGGCGAAGGGCTTCGAGAAGTTCGCCTGGCGACTCGCGCTCACCGGATACGTCGTCGCGTGCGTCGGCGTCTTCCTGGACTACTGGACCCAGTGGACCGGCAACTACAACGGCGACGGGATCGAGGCGACCCTGTTCAGCGTGGCGTTCGCGATCACATTCCCGGCACTCCTGCTCACGCTGCTCGGCTCGACGATGCTCGGCATCACGCTCTTGGCGAAGCGGTTCCGGCCGGTGCTCGCGGCGATGCTGTTGGCGCTGATCATCCCGCTCGCGTTCGGCATCGTGCAGGTGACGTCGCTGGGCAGCGCCGTACTGCCGGTGACATTCGCCTTCGGACTGCTGGGTCGCCGGATCGCACGCACTGCCGACCTGACAGCGCCCGCCCAGGACGCGTGACTCAGACGGCGTAGGCCGCGAGCTCACCCGCAAGACCCTCGTTGGCGCGACCGCAGACGATCGTCCCGTCGGCGGTGTGCTCCATCGAGGCGATCTCGCCGTGCTGGTGCAGCCGGTTGATCAGGTCGCCGCGCTCGTAGGGCAGCAACGCCTTGAACTCGACGTCCGGCCTGGGCAGCTCGTCCTCGACGGACGCGATCGCCTCCGGGATGCCCTCGCCGGTCTTGGCGCTGACGACGACCGAGTGCGGCTCGCGCTGGCGGAGTCGGGCCAGCACCATCGGGTCGGCGGTGTCGGCCTTGTTGATCACGACCAGCTCGGGCACGTCGCCGGCGCCGATCTCGGCGAGCACCTCGCGCACCGCGCCGAGCTGCCCCTCGGGATCGGGGTGGGAGCCGTCGACCACGTGCAGGATCAGGTCGGACTCCGCGACCTCCTCCAGCGTGCTCCGGAAAGCCTCGACCAGCTGGTGCGGCAGGTGCCGCACGAAGCCAACGGTGTCGCTCATCGTGTAGACCCGGCCGTCGGCCGTGGTCGTACGCCGGGTGGTCGGGTCGAGGGTCGCGAACAGCGAGTCCTCGACCAGCACGCCCGCGCCGGTGAGCCGGTTGAGCAACGACGACTTGCCGGCGTTGGTGTACCCGGCGATCGCCACCGAGGGGATCTTGTTGCGGCGGCGCTCGCGGCGCTTGGTCTCGCGGGTGCCGCGCATCGACTTCAGCTCGCGGCGCAGCTTGGCGATCTTGTCGTTGATCCGGCGCCGGTCGGTCTCGATCTTGGTCTCACCGGGACCGCGGCCGCCGATGCCGCCGCCGTCGGCGCCGACCCGGCCACCGGCCTGGCGGGACAGCTGGCCGCCCCAGCCGCGCAGCCGCTGCTTCATGTAGTTGAGCTGGGCCAGCTCGACCTGCGCCTGGCCCTCCTTGGACTTCGCGTGCTGGGCGAAGATGTCGAGGATCAGCGCGGTCCGGTCGACGACCTTGACCTTCAGCCGGTCCTCCAGGTTGCGCAGCTGGCTGGGTGCGAGCTCGCCGTCGCAGATCACCGTGTCGGCGCCGCTGGAGATCACCAGCTCGCGCAGCTCGTCGACCTTGCCGCGGCCGACGTACGTCGCGGGGTCGGGCTTCTGCCGGCGCTGGTAGACCGCCTCGAGCACCTCGGAGCCGGCCGTCTCGGCGAGGAGCGCGAGCTCGGCCATGGAGTTCTCGGTGTCGGTGACGGTGCCCTCGGTCCACACCCCCACCAGCAGCACCCGCTCCAGCCGGAGCTGGCGGTACTCGACCTCGGTGATGTCCTCGAGCTCGGTGCGCAGCCCGGCGACCCGGCGGAGCAGGTGCCGCTCCTCCAGGTCCATCGACCCGGTCGTGGGGTCGGCCTTGTCCTCCGGGTCCGGCTGGGCTGCATAGCCGGACTCGAAGTCCTCGTCCTCCCACGTATTGGTGGCGGAGAGCTCGTCGTCGAGATTGAAGTCAGGTGCGTTCGTCATACGGCGTCAAGGGTACGTTCGGGTGCCCCGAAGCGGCGAACGCATAACGTGCGCACGTGCACCTCCCCGCGATCCCGGACGGCGTCCGGCTGCTCGGCCTGTGCGGCGCGCCCGGCGTCGGCAAGTCGACGGTGGCGGCCGCTCTGGCGGCTCGTGATGGCGCCGTGGTGGTGCCGATGGACGGCTTCCACTACCCCCAGGCCGAGCTGGTGCGGCGCGGGACCCGCGACCGGATGGGCGCGCCCGAGACCTTCGACGCGGAGGGGTACGCCGCCCTGCTCGCCCGGGTCCGCGGTCGGGAGCAGGTGCGGGCGCCGGGGTTCGACCGGGTCGTCGAGGAGCCGGTGCCGGAGCGGATCGAGGTGCCCGCGGGCGCGACGCTCGTCGTCACCGAGGGCAACTACCTGCTCCTGGACGAGCCGCGGTGGCGGGAGGTGCGGGCCCGGCTGGACGCCGTCTGGCACCTCGCCACGGACGACTCGGTGCGGGTGGAGCGGCTGGTGGCGCGGCACGTGGAGTTCGGTAAGAGCCGGTCCGAGGCGGAGGCGTGGGTGGCGCGGGTCGACGAGTCGAACGCGCGGCTGATCGAGGCGGCCGCCGTACGCGCAGACGCCGTGGTCGACCTCAGCGACTGGGACGGGGCTCACTGACGAACGTCTTAGCCGTCGGCTCGCTCCACTCGCGGCTATGCTCAGCGCATGCTCATCCTCGGCATCATCCTGTTCGGCATGATCGTCGGCGCAGGTGCGCAGCTGATCCTCGGCCGAACGCACGGCAAGGTCGACTGGACGATGGCGATCGTGGCCGGCCTCGTCGGCTCGTTCGTCGGTGGGCTGTTGATCAGCCTCCTCTCCGGTGACGGCCTCGACCTGAGGGCGAGCGGCATCATCGGCTCACTGGTCGGCGCGATCCTGGTCACGGCGGTGTGGCGCTGGCTGGACAGCCGGAACAAGCCGACGGCCGAGGACCATGCGGCCAAGCGGTCGGGAGACCCGCGCAAGTCCAACCCGCGCTGAGCCCCGCACAACCTGCGCACCCGCACAACTTGCGTCTCCGCAATTTCTGCGGCACTCTGGGGCCATGACCCCCGATCCGCAGCACGTCGCCGCCGTACGCCTGGCGCTCGAGGCCGCCGAGGGCCTCGAGCCCGACGAGGCGCTCCCCCACCTGCGTGAGGCCGCCGACCGGCTCACCGAGCTGATCGACGAGTCGATGGCGGAGGCGGTGCTCACCGGGAGGGCCAGCCTGCGGTCGGCCGGGGTCCGCGCCGGGCTCTCGGAGAACGCCGTCGGCCCGCGGCTGGCCCGCACCCAGACCCTCGGCGCCTACGCCAACGACGACGGGCGAGTGACCGCGGCGGCGGTGGAGCGGGCCAAGTACGACCACGAGGCGGGGTCCCCGCGCCCGGCCCCCGCGTCCAAGCCACAGCCGATGCGGTTCAAGCCGCGTCGGCCCACGACCTGAAGGAGTGCTCCGTGACCGACAAGACCCTCACCCACATCTACCTGCTCCTCGACCGCTCCGGCTCCATGCAGTCGATCAAGGCCGACACCGAGGGCGGCTTCGCGGCGTTCGTCGAGGAGCAGAAGCGCACGCCCGGCGAGTGCCGGGTCACGCTCGCGCAGTTCGACAACCACTACGACGTCGTCTACGCCGACCGGCCGATCGCCGACGTGCCCGCCCTGGAGCTGCAGCCGCGGGGCAGCACCGCCCTGCTCGACGCCATGGGTAGGTCGATCACCGACGCCGGCGCCAAGTTGGCCGCCCTTGCGGAGGACGAGCGGCCCGACACCGTGATCGTCGCGATCATGACCGACGGCTACGAGAACGCCAGCCAGGAGTGGACCCACCCGGCGATCAAGTCGCTGGTGGAGCAGCAGACCGAGCAGTACGGCTGGCAGTTCCTCTACATGGGCGCCGACCAGGACGCGATCGAGGTCGGCCGCAACATCGGCATCAAGGCCGACCACGCCGTCAGCTACGGCCGCGGCAAGAGCCAGGAGGTGATGGCCTCGGCGTCGGCCAAGATCTCGCACGTCCGCACCTCCCGCGCCGCCGGTGACGCGGCCGCACCGATGCCGGCGTTCACCGACGAGGAGCGGCGCGACCTCAGCTGACCTCGGGTTCGAGGACGCGCGACCAGAGCGCGGTCCCGGTCACCGGCCTCCAGGTGTCGTGTCGCCTAACGCTCGACTACTTCGGTGGCATCCGGATTCCGCCGTCGACCCGGACCACCTCGCCGTTCATGTAGGCGTTGGTCAGGCACTCGATGACCATGCTCGCGAGCTCGTCGGGGACGCCGAGGCGCTTGGGGAACAGCACGCTCTCGCCGAGCTTGGCCTTGAACGCGTCCGAGTCCGGCCCCTCGCCGTAGATCGGGGTGTCGATCAGGCCGGGAGCCACGGTGTTGAGGCGGATGCCGGCCGCGGAAAGGTCGCGCGCGACCGGCAGGGTCATGCCGACCACGCCGCCCTTGGAGGCGGAGTACGACGCCTGGCCGATCTGGCCGTCGAACGCGGCCACGCTGGCGAGGTTGACGATCGCGCCGCGGCAGCCGTCCTCGTCGGGCTCGTTGTGGCTCATCGCGGTGGCGGCCTGGCGGACCATGTCGAAGGTCCCGATCAGGTTGATCTGGATGACCTTGGTGAAGGCACCCAGGTCGTGCGCGGACTCGATGGTCCCGTCGCGGCCGATGGTGCGCTGGGCCCAGCCGATGCCGGCGGAGTTGACGACGGCGCGGATCGGCGCGATGTCTGCGGCGGCGTTGACCGCGGCGCCGATCTGCTCGGTATCGGTGACGTCGACCTGGGCGAACACGCCCTTGATCTCCTCGGCGAGCGCCTCGCCCTTGTCGGCCTGCAGGTCGGCCACCAGCACGGTGGCACCGCGGGCGGCGAGCTGACGGGCGACGGCGGCGCCGATGCCCGAAGCGGCCCCGGTGACGATGGCAGATGATCCGGTGAGTTCCATGCGCCGGAGCGTAGTGGGTGGTCGAGGTCGGTCGGTGTCGGCGGTCGGGCGGTGAGCTGTGGTCGGTTCGCCGCCGGGAAAGCGACCACAAGTCACCGCTCCCCGGCTACAGCGAGGTAGTCCCCTGCGCGACGATCACAGCAGGCCCGGTGAGCAGCACCCGGTCGTCGGCGGTCCAGGTGACCGAGAGGGTTCCGCCCGGCACGTCGACGCGGTACGCCGTGTCGCGGGCTGCGCCGTCGGCGAGCGCGGCCGCGACCATCACCGCGCAGGCACCGGTGCCGCAGGAGCGGGTCTCGCCGGAGCCGCGCTCGTGCACCCGCATCGCGACGTGCGCGTCGCCGCGGCGGACCACGAACTCGATGTTCACGCCATCGGGGTAGAGCCCGGCGTCGTACCCCGGCTGCTCGAGCAGCGCCCCGGCCTCGTCCAGCGAGGACACGAAGGCGACCGCGTGCGGGTTGCCCATGTCGACGTGTCGTGCCGAAAAGGACGCCGACCCGACCGACACCGACGTTTCACCGAGCACCTTCGGGGTGCCCATGTCCGCGGTGATCAGGTCGCCGTCGAAGCTCAGCACCTTGACCCCGTCGCGGGTGCCGATCGGCACCGGCTGCGATGGGTCGACCAGACCCTCCTGCGCGAGGTGCAGCGCGAACACCCGGATCCCGTTGCCGCACATCTCCGAGAGCGAGCCGTCGGAGTTGCGGTAGTCCATGAACCAGCCGTCGCCCTCGCGGACGACCCGCAGCACCCCGTCGCCGCCGATGCCCGCCCGGCGGTCGCACAGCGCCCGCACCCGCTCCGGGCTCAGGTCACCGTGGATCGACCGGTCGTGGTCGGGCAGCAGCACGAAGTCGTTCTCCGTGCCGTGACCCTTGAGGAAGGGGTAGTCACCCATAGAGGCCCTTGCTGTAGTTCTCGGGCTTGTAGTACTCCTCCAGCTCTTCATCGCTGCGCGGGTCTCCCTCGACCGCCTTCGCGATGTCCGCCCGCTTCGGCACCACGGCCTCGGGGTCCCAGGTCTCCGGCTTCCACAGCCCCGAGCGCATGAAGGCCTTGGCGCAGTGGAAGAAGACCTGCTCGACGTCGACGACCACGGCCAGCAGCGGCCGGTGACCCTTGACGACCATCTCGTCGAAGAACGGCGCCTCGCGCACCAGCCGGGCCTGGCCGTTGATCCGGAGCGTGTCGCCGCGGCCGGGGATCAGGAAGAGCAGTCCGACGTGCGGGTTCGCGAGGATGTTCTGGTAGCCGTCGGCGCGCCGGTTGCCGGGGCGCTCGGCGATCGCGATGGTTCGCTCGTCGATGACGTGCACCAGGCTCCCCGCCGGGTCGCCCTTGGGCGAGGCGTCGGTGTTGCCCTCGGCATCGGTCGTCGCCAGCACGCAGAACGGCGACGCGGCCAGCCAGTCGCGGTCGACCGGGAGCAGCTCGGTGCGCTCCTTGTCACGGGCCCGCTGGTGCGGCTCGCCGAGCAGCTCGACGAGCTCCTCGGGCGTGGTGATCTCGGCGTACTGCGTCGGGGTCTGGGTCACCCCTCTACGGTACGGCGGCGACTAGCGCGGCCGCACCACCAGGGCCGACCCCCCGCCGCGGCGTACCGGCTCGGATACCGCGGTGAGCAGACCGCGCGGCCCGAACTCGATGCCGGTGGCCGCGCCGATCTCGGCCAGTGGGGTGAACTCGTCACCGGACTTCACCAGGACGTGGCCGTACGGCGTGAGCAGGTCCTCGTAGGCATCGATGAACGGCGGCTCGGAGGTCACCGTGGCGGTGTTGCGCTGCGAGGCCCGTGGAGCCGCAACCGCCTCCTCGATCGTCATGCCGCGGTCGATCCGGTTGAACAGGATCTGCAGCACCGTGGTGATGATCGTCGAGCCGCCCGGCGAGCCGAGGGCCAGGAACGGCCGGCCGTGCTTCAGCACGATCGTCGGCGACATCGAGCTGCGCGGCCGCTTGCCGGGCTGGATCCGGTTCGGGTCGTCCTCGTTGTACACCGCGGTGAAGTCGGTGAGCTCGTTGTTGAGCAGGAACCCGCGCCGCGGCACCACGATCCCCGAACCGCCGGTCTGCTCGATGGTGAGCGTGTAGGCCACCACGTTGCCCCAGCGGTCGGTCGCGGTGAGGTGGGTCGTCGACATCCCCTCGGTGTCCGGCTCGACCGCTCCCTCGCCAACCGTCTCGTCGCACTCCCCGTCGTATGCCTCCACGTCGCCGGCCGGGATCGGCTTGGGGGTGGCGGCGTGCTCGGGGTCGATCAGGCAGGCCCGCTCGTCGGCGAACCTCTGGGAGAGCAGGTCGCGCACCGGCACGTCGACGTACGCCGGGTCGCCGACGTAGGCGCCGCGGTCGGCGAAGGCCAGGGCGCTCGCCTCGAGGTAGTGGTGCAGCGCGTCGGCGTCGTCCATCGCGGCGATGTCGTCGTTCTCGAGGATGTTGAGCGCCTCGCCGACCGTGGTGCCACCGCTGGATGACGGCGCCATGCCGAACACCTGGTAGCCGCGGTAGTCGATCGAGGTCGGCCGCTGGTTGCGCACGGCGTACTCGCGAAGGTCGCGCCGCTTCATGAACCCCGGCGGCACCGGCAGCGTGGTGTCGTCGGTGACCGGCGGGTGCCGGACGGCGTCGACGATCTCGCCGGGGATCTGCCCGCGGTAGAAGAGCTGCGGGTCCTTCGCGAACGCGCGGTAGGTGCGGGCCAGAGCGGGGTTCTTGAAGCGCGCGCCCACCTCGGGCAGGCCGCCGTGCAGGAAAAGCGACCTGCTCGAGGTGAACGCCGCAAACCTCTCCTCGTTGTCCTCCGTCTGCTGCCGGAAGGTCTCGTCGACCACGAACCCGCGTTCGGCGAGCCGGGTCGCCGGCGCGAGCACCTTCCGCAGTCCCTTCGTCCCCCACTTGTCGAGTGCGGTGGTCCAGGTGGCGGGGGTGCCCGGCACGCCGACCGACACCCCGCTGGTGACCAGGTTCGGGGTGAACGGGTCGTACGGCTCGCCGGTCTCGGGGTCGATGAACGCGTCGTTCGGCATCATGCGCGGAGCGGTCTCGCGGCCGTCGATGGTGTGCACCCGACCGGACTTCGCGTCGTAGTAGACGAAGTAGCCGCCGCCACCGACGCCGGCGCTGTAGGGCTCGGCGACGCCCAGCGCGGCCGCGGTGGCCACCGCCGCGTCGACGGCGTTCCCGCCGTTCTTGAGCACCCGCAGCCCGACCCGGGACGCGTTCGGGTCGACCGAGCTGACCGCGCCGCCCCTGCCGACGGCGGTCGCCTGCTTGGGCGGACCTGGGTCGGTCGCAGCCCCCCGTTGCGGCGGAGCCGCGGACCCGGTGCTGCTCGTGACGCTCAGCGACAGGGTGAGCGCGAGCGAGCCGGCCAGCGCCAATGAGATCGGACGACGACGCATGGTTCCTCCCGAGAACTCGTGCTCCCACCATGCCTCCCGGGCGGTGGCGGTGTCGAGAGTCAGTGCACGCCCGGGTGCCCCTTCGCCAGGATCGGGACCAGCAGCGACCGCGGCGCGACCTGCGCGAGCGTGGCGCCCACCCGGTTCGCCATGCCGGGGATCACCACCGACCGGCCCTTGTCGAGCCCGGCGACGGCGGCCTTGGCGACCTCCTCGGCGCTGACCCACATGATCGACGGCAGCGAGTTGTCCTCCTGCTCCTCGGTGAACCCCGCCGTCGCGCCGAACGCGGTCTTCACCGGCCCGGGGCAGAGTGCGGTCGCGGTCACGCCGGTGCCGCGCAGCTCGCCGACCAGGCTGTGCGTGTAGGAGAGCACGAACGCCTTGCCCGCGGCGTACGCCGCCTGGCCGGGCATGGGCTGGAACGCCGCCGTCGACGCGACGTTGAGCACCGCGCCGCGGCCGCGCTCGACCATGCCGGGCAGGAACCGGGTGCACAGGTCGACGACCGCGACGACGTCGAGCTCGACCATCGCCGACTCCGCCTCGGGATCGGCCTTGGACACCGGGCCGAGGGTCGAGAGCCCCGCGTTGTTGATCAGGATCTCCGGCGTTACGCCGAGGTCGGTGACCCGGTCGAGGAGAAGGGCGCGGGTGGGACGGTCGGTGAGGTCGGCGGCGATCACGTCGGCGGCGCCACCGGCAGAGGTGATCTCGGCGGCGAGCGCGGCGAGCTTGTCGACGGAACGGGCTACCAGGGTGACCCGGTGGCCGCGGCGGGCGAGGTCACGCGCAATCTCGGTCCCGATGCCGGAGGAGGCACCGGTGACGACCGCGGTGCGGTCGGGGGCGGGAGCGGGAAGGGCCATGCGCGATGACGTTACTCAGGATCCCCCTCAGGGAGCGGGCGTCTCGTCGAGGCTCGCGATCAGAGCCGACGCCAGGACGTGCGCGAGCGAGCCGTCGGGATCGAGGTCGGGGTCGAACACGCACACCTGCAGGCCGGCCATCGACCCGGTCAGGGGTCGGAGCAGCGCCGTGAGCTGGCCGATGTCGAGGCCTCCGGGGTCCGGCGAGTCGACCGCCGGCATCACGGTGGGGTCGAGCACGTCGACGTCGAGGTGGACCCAGTAGCCGTCCAGCTCGGGCGAGCCGACCACGCGTCGTACCCGGTCGATCGCCTGGTCGGGGTGGGCCGCGACCTGCGAGGCGGGGACCACGTCTGCGAGGAGCGCAGTCACCTCGGCCAGGTGCTCGTCGTCGTCGCGGCAGCCGACGTGGACCGTGTCCTCGGGACGGAAGTACGGCGCCAGTCCGTCGATCGAGCCGACCTCCGGCCAGTGCAGACCGACCGCGGCCGCGAGGTCCTCCCCGGCGAGGGCGTGGCAGACGGGGCTGTTGCCCGGGTGCCGGAAGTCGGTGTGGCCGTCGATGTGGACCAGTCCGTGCCGACCCTGGCGGCGCAGGTGCAGTCCGGCACCCACGAGCAGGCTGCAGTCGCCGCCGAGCACCAGGGCCCGGCGTTCCGCCGCCCGTACGTCGTCCAGGCGGTCGGCCAGCGCGCGTGCGTGGCCGATGATCGCGTCCTGGTTGCGCAGACGAGGTACGACGTCGTCGGCGTCGTCGACGTATCGGTCCGGGAGGACGACGCCGTACTCACGCGCGCCGAGCTTGCTGAGCTGCTCGTGGAGGCCGGCCTCGCGGAGGGCCTCGGGCGCCTTGGCCGTGCCGGGCACGGCGCCGGGCTCAGGTGGACGCAGGCCGAGGTTGGACGGCGCAGCAACGATCCCGAGCTCGTGGGCCATGCCCGGTGAGGTTACTCAGGTGCGCGGACCCACGACCTCGTACCTCGCACACGCGAACGCCTTGTTCTGCGCCAGCTCGACCAGCCGCAGGTCGTAGCGCCGCGGGAAGAGCGGCCGGCCGGCGCCGAGCGTCACCGGGGCGATGTAGACGATCAGCTCCTGGAGCAGGCCGGCCTCGGCCCACTGCGCGGCCAGGTCTCCCCCGCCGACGACCCAGATGTCCTGGTCACCAGCGGCCGCCGCGATGGCCTCGTGGTGCTCGTCGGGCTTGCCGGAGACGAACGTGACGTTGTCGGCGATCGGCTCGAGGTCGGCGTGTGTGAACACCCAGCAGGGCTGGGTGTACGACCAGCTCTCGCCGGTCTTCTGCAGGTGGGCGAGGACCCACTCGTACGTCGTACGCCCCATCACGATCGCACCGATGCCTTCGATGAAGGTGTCGTAGTTGAGCGGCCCGTTCTGGTCCTGGTCCTGGACGAACAACCAGTCCAGCGAGTCGTTCTCGTCGGCGATGTAACCGTCGAGGGTGGTGGCGGTGTAGAAAACGCCCTTGGTCATGGTCCGGTGTCCTCTCCTCGTTGGCGGCGCAGCCAGTTGATGGGGTCTCCGTCGTCGGCCTCGTGCCCGCCCGCGCGGATCAGGTGACGAGCCAGCTGCCGACGGTGGGCGGCGTAGGTGATCACGTGGGCGATCACGCTGCTCATCACGAAGCTCTCGGGCGGGTCGCAGAGCGCGTCGATCAGCCGGTCGTCCCAGCCGCCTCGTCGCTCGATGTCGCGGACCGTGCCGAGCCAGCGTGGCGCGACCGCGTCGTGCCGCTCGATGAGGGTCCCCGGGTCGTCGCCCCGCTCGGCCGGGAACTCCGCGCCCTCGATCGCGGCCAGCCACACCTCCTTGGTGAAGATCAGGTGCTCGAGCACGGTGACCACCGACTCCTCCGCGCCGTCCCAGCTGGTCACGTGGTGGCCGGGCAGCCGGGCCGCGCGATAGTCCTCGTCGGGCAGCTGCTTGGCCAGGTCGAGCAGCTGCCTCGTGTCGTCGAGGTCGTGCTGGACGAGTTGTTCGGTGAGCGGGCTCATCGGCTGCTCCTTGCTGTGCACCCACAGGGACATGGGCGGGTGGAAGTGGATGCCGTTCGGCGCCGGTAGCCAGTGGCTGGTCTGCTCCGGCAGCCCGCTCGGCGGATGCCCGAACGCCTTCGCGAACGCCCGGCCGAAGCCCTCGACCGACTCGTAGCCGGCCGCGAACGCCGCGTCGGTGACCAACGTGCCGTGCCGAATCTGCCAGGCCGCGCGCTCGAGCATCACCCGGCGCCGCATCGCGACCGGCGGCTCGCCCGCGTCGCGGGTCAGCCTCCGGGTGAAGTGGTACGGCGAGGAGTAGGCGCCGCCGGCCATCTCGGTGAGGTTCTGGTGCTGCTCGTCGAGCACGGCGTCCAGCAGCTCGCGCAGCCGGTCGCGTCCGGTCTCGGTGCTCATGCGTCCAGTCTGGCCCGGGTCACCGACGGTCGGCTTGACCGATCTTGCGCACCACGGCGTCCGCCCGCTCGACGCGGTCGGGGTCGTCGTAGGGGATCCAGTGGATCCGCGGGTCCTTGCGGAACCACGAGTCCTGGCGGCGGGCGAACTGCCGGGTGGCGATGACCGTGCGCTCCCTGGCCTCGTCGAGCGTGAGCTCCCCGGCGAGATGGGCCATCACCTCGCGATAGCCGATCGCGCGGGAGGCGGTGCGGCCCTCGGCCAGCCCCTCGTCGAGCAGCCGCTCGACCTCAGCCACGAAGCCCGCCGCGAACATCGCGGTCACCCGCTGCTCGATCCGGGCGTCCAGGGTGGGCCGGTCGATGGCGAGCCCGATCTGGAGGCTGAGCGGATCGACGTACTCGAGGTGCGGAAGGGAGGCGCTGAACGGCAGCCCGGTGATCTCGACGACCTCGAGCGCCCGGACGATGCGCCGTCCGTTGTCGGGGCGGATCCGCTCGGCGGCGTCGGCGTCGAGCTCGGCCAACCGGGCGTGCAGCGCGGGCGCGCCCACGGCCTCCAGCTCGGCCTCCCAGCGGGCCCGCACCCCCTCGTCGGTGCCCGGGAACTCGAAGCGGTCCAGGACCGCGCGGGTGTAGAGCGCGGACCCACCGACCAGGACCGGGATCGTGCCGTGTGCGCGCAGCTGCGCGGCGACGTCGCGCGCCCAGCCCTGGAACTCCGCCACCGTCGCCGGCTCGCGCACCGAGAGCCGGTCGAGCAGGTGGTGCGGGATGCCGCGGCGCTCGGCGGGGGGCAGCTTCGCCGTACCGATGTCCATGCCGCGGTAGACCTGCATGGCGTCGGTGTTCACGATCTCGCCGCCGAGCCGCTCGGCGAGATCGAGCGAGAGCTCGGTTTTGCCGGAGGCGGTGAAGCCCACGACAGCCACGATCGGGACGGACATGAGGACTAGTGTGGCGATCCAGCAGGCCACCACACCGACCGGAGGGTCACATGGGATTCTTGGACAAGCTCAGAGGCAAGGCGAGCGACGCCGTCGACGAGCACGGCGAGAAGATCAGCGACGGCATCGACAAGGCCGCCGCCGTGGCGGACGAGAAGACCGGTGGCAAGCACACCGACAAGATCGACTCTGGCGCCGACAAGGCCAAGGACGCGCTGGACAAGCTCGACGGCAAGGACGACGACATCAAGTGACCCACCTCGGCCGGCCGGGTCAGTGACCGACCGCTTCATGGTCGTGCCCGCGTCGTACGTCTTCCTGCTGCGCGAGGGCGACGTGGGTACGGAAGTGCTGCTGCAGCTGCGCTATAACACCGGCTACATGGACGGCCACTGGGCCGCCGCCGCGGCCGGGCACGTCGAGCGGGGCGAGACGGCGATCGACGCCGCGCATCGCGAGGCGGCCGAGGAGATCGGGGTCACCGCGCTCGACCTGGAGTTCGTCACCGCGATGCAGCGCACCCAGCATGATGCGCCGATCGACGAGCGCATCGACTTCTTCTTCACCGCCCACTTCTGGTCGGGCGAGCCGCGCATCGTCGAGCCGCACAAGTGCGCCGAGCTGCGCTGGTGCCCGCTGGACGGGCTACCGGATCCGGTGGTCCCGCACGAGCTGGAGGTGCTGCGCAGGCTCGGATCGGGTACCGCTACGGCGTACTCCACGTTCGGCTTCTGAGGGAGGCAGCGGATGGCACACAAGGACCTCGGGCCACAGCCCGAGCCCGAGATCGAGCCGGGTGAGCCCAACCCCGGTGGTGTCGACGCCGTCGACACCGCGGACGGGGTCGACGGCGAGTTCGCTTCGCCGGACCCCGACCCGCGGGACATGGACCCGGACGACAACCCGGCCGTCGAGGACGCCCTCCCGGACGAGATGAAGCAGCAGGAGGACACCTCGACCGAGGCGACCGAGGACGAGGAGGGCGAGACCACCACCGAGCCCGAGAAGGAGTCCCCGGCATGAGCACCAACGACGAGTACGACGTCACCGAGTCCGACCAGGACGTGTCCGGCGACATCGGGGTGAGCAGCGGCCGCGAGGGCCACGCCGGCCCCGGTCAGCCCAGCGCCCCCACCGGCGTCCGCGACACCAGCGTGGCTCCGCCCGACCCGGACGCCGAGACCCCACCCGAGCAGTCGCCCGGCGGCGAGGAGACCAATCCCGATGGCCTCGAACCGAAGGCCGACTACCCCAGCCTGGACCCGCGCTCCGACTCGTAGCGGGGGGCGGTGACCTGTGGTCGCTTTCGTGGACTGGAACCGACCACAGGTCACCGCTCAACCGCTATCGGAACGCGTCGTCGATGACCTCGCGAGCGGACTGGGCGCGCTCGAGGAATCCGGTCTCGCCGGCGAGCAGCTCGCGGGCGGCCTCGACCAGTGCGGTGAGGGCGTTCCAGGCGAAGGTGCCGCCGACCGAGATGCGCGCGACGCCGGCGTCGGCGAGCTCGTTGGGCGTCGGGCCGCCCTTGAGGAGCAGCACGTTGACCGGGCGGTCCACCTCGGAGCAGAGCGTGCGGATGTCGTCGATCTCGGTCAGGCCGGGCGCGTAGAGCACGTCGGCGCCCGCCTCCTGGTACGCCTGTAGTCGGCTGATGGTGTCGGCGAGGTCGGCGACGCCGTACAGGTGGTTCTCGCACCGGGCGGTCAGCACCAGGTCGCCGGAGGCCTCCGCGGCGGCCACGATCCGCTCTTTGGCGAGGACCGCCTCGTAGATCGGGTGGTCGGCGCCCGGCTGGTGGTCCTCGATCGAGGCCCCGGCGAGGCCGACGTCGCGCGACGCTGCGATCAGCTCGGCGACCCGGCGAGGGTCGTCGGCGAAGCCGTTCTCCATGTCGGCCGAGACCGGCACCTTCACCGCCTGGGCGAGCTCGCCCGCATGGCTGATCGCCTCCTCCCGCCCCACGTCGCCGTCGAAGCGGCCGAGCGTCGCGGCGTACCCACTGCTGGTGGTGGCCACCGCCGCGAACCCGAGCGAGGCGAGGATCTTGGCGGACCCCGCATCCCATGCGTTGGGCATCAGGAGCGGGGAGCCGGGTACGTGCAGGTCGAGGAACGCGCGCGACATGCCGGGAACGCTAACCCGCGCCGCCGACACCCCATGTCATGGTCGGTTCATGGACGAGCTGATGCTCCTGGGTGAGGAGCGGCTCTGTCCCGACTGTGGGACCGAGACCCTCTTCCTCCCCGTCGACGACGAAGCCTGGATCTGCACCGACTGCGACGGAGCCGTCGCGGTCCCCGTGTCCGCCGCCTGACTCAGCCGCAGGCAGGCGCGTCCGGCAGCGGTGCTGGTACGCCGAGTGTCGGCATCCCCAGCGCGACGCCGGCGGGCTGCGCCTGCCGGCCCTCCCACGCGTCGCCCGAGCGGGTACGGCGGACGTCGAGCACCGGGCCGTCGGCGACCAGGTGGTGCGGGGCCGCCCGGGTGATCTCGACGGTGACCATGTCGCCGGGACGCACCGGCTCCTCGCCGGGCACGAAGTGCACCAGTCGGTTGTCGGGGCCGCGCCCGGAGAGCCGGTGGGTGGCGGCGTCCTTGCGGCCCTCGCCCTCGCTCACCATCAGCTCGACCCGGCGCCCGACCAGCGCCTTGTTCTCCGACCAGGCGATGTCGTCGACCAGGTCGACCAGTCGCTGGTAGCGGTCCTTGACCACGTCGGGCGGCACCTGGTCGGGGAGGTCGACCGCCGGCGTACCCGGCCGCTTGGAGTACTGGAACGTGAAGGCGCCCGAGAACCGCGCCGCACGCACCACGTCGAGCGTGGCCCGGAAGTCCTCCTCGGTCTCACCTGGGAAGCCGACGATGATGTCGGTCGTGATCGCCGCCTCCGGCATCGCGGCCCGCACCCGGTCGATGATGCCGAGGTACTTGGCCTGCCGATAGGAGCGGCGCATCGCGCGCAGCACCCGGTCGGAGCCGGACTGCAGCGGCATGTGCAGCTGCGGCATCACGTTGGGGGTCTCGGCCATCGCCGCGATCACGTCATCGGTGAACTCCGCAGGGTGCGGTGAGGTGAACCGCACCCGCTCCAGTCCCTCGATCTCGCCACACGCGCGGAGCAGCTTCGAGAACGCCAGCCGGTCACCGAACTCCACGCCGTAGCTGTTGACGTTCTGGCCCAGCAGCGTCACCTCGCTGACGCCGTCGTCGACCAGCGCCCGGACCTCGGCCAGAACGTCGCCGGGCCGCCGGTCCTTCTCCTTGCCGCGCAGTGACGGGACGATGCAGAACGTGCACGTGTTGTTGCACCCGACCGAGATCGACACCCACGCGGCGTACGCCGACTCGCGCTTGGTCGGCAGCGTCGACGGGAACACCTCGAGCGACTCGAGGATCTCGACCTGCGCCTCCTGCTGCACCCGCGCCCGCTCGAGCAGCGTCGGCAGCGACCCGATGTTGTGGGTGCCGAACACGACGTCCACCCAGGGCGCCTTGGCGGTGATCGTGGACCGGTCCTTCTGCGCGAGGCAGCCACCGACCGCGATCTGCATTCCGGGGTGGGCGGCCTTCACCGGCGCCAGGTGGCCGAGGTTGCCGTAGAGCCGGTTGTCGGCGTTCTCCCGCACCGCGCAGGTGTTGAACACGACGACATCCGGAAACACAGCCTGCTCGCCCTCGGGGGCTGGTTGATACGGGGCGTAGCCCGCGTCCTCCAGCAGCCCGGTGAGCCGCTCGGAGTCGTGGACGTTCATCTGGCACCCGTAGGTGCGGACCTCGTACGTGCGCGTCATGTCTGGAAAAGGGTACGGCGACCCGCTCGAACGCCTCCAATCCGAGTGGTCACAGTCGGGTGTCGGGCATAGCCCCATCGGACCATCTGCTACTAGGGTCGCCGCCATGACGATGCTGGAGGAGGAACGGTCGGGGCCCGCCAGCGGGGAGCCGCTCGTCGTACTTGACGGAGTCAACAAGTGGTTCGGCGAGCTGCACGTGCTGCAGGACATCAACCTCTCCGTGAAGACCGGAGAGGTGGTCGTCGTCATCGGGCCGTCCGGCTCGGGCAAGTCCACGCTGTGCCGCGCGATCAACCGGCTCGAGACCATCGACCAGGGAAAGATCTCCTTGGACGGCAAGCCCCTTCCTCAGGAGGGCAAGGAGCTGGCTCGGCTGCGTGCCGACGTCGGGATGGTGTTCCAGAGCTTCAACCTGTTCGCCCACAAGTCGATCCTCGAGAACGTCACGCTCGGCCCGATCAAGGTGCGTGGCAAGGGCAAGTCGGACGCCGAGCAGCGCGGACGCGAGCTGCTGGCAAGGGTCGGGATCGAGCAGCAGGCCGGGAAGTACCCTGCCCAGCTCTCCGGCGGCCAGCAGCAGCGCGTCGCGATCGCCCGGGCACTGGCCATGGACCCGAAGGTGATGCTCTTCGACGAGCCGACGTCGGCACTGGACCCGGAGATGATCAAGGAGGTCCTCGACGTCATGGTCGACCTCGCCAAGGGCGGCATGACGATGATCGTGGTCACCCACGAGATGGGCTTCGCCCGCACCGCCGCCGACCGCGTGGTGTTCATGTCCGACGGCGCGATCGTCGAGGAGAGCGACCCGGAGACCTTCTTCACCAACCCAGAGAGCGATCGCGCGAAGGACTTCCTCGGCAAGATCCTCAAGCACTGACCCCACGGGTGAACCAACACTAGGAGATGCAATGCGCAGGATGAGTTTTCGGGCAGCCGCAGCGGCAGTCCTCATCGCAGGTTCGCTGGCTGCGTGTGGTGACGCCGGCGATGACGACGGCGAGCAGGTCGACGTCGAAGTCCAGGAAGACGCAGCCGACAGCTTCGACGAGGGCACGCGGATGCGCGAGCTCGCCGAGGACGGCTCGATCACGATCGGAGTGAAGTACGACCAGCCCGGCATCGGCTTCAAGGGCGCGACCGACGACGCGCCGGTCGGCTTCGACCCGGAGATGGGACGCATCCTCGCCGCCTCCCTCGGCATCGACGACGCCGACATCGAGTGGAAGGAGACGATCTCCGACAACCGCGAGCCCTTCCTGCAGGAGGAAGAGGTCGACATCGTGATCGCGTCGTACTCCATCACCGACGAGCGCCGGGCGATCGTCGGTCAGGCCGGCCCCTACTACGTGACCGGCCAGCAGTTCCTGGTCCCGTCCGACAGCGACATCGAGACCCTTGACGACGTCAAGGGCCTGGACGTCTGCTCGGTGACCGGCTCGACGTCACTCGTCAACGCCGAGGAGGCCGGCGCCAAGCCCCGCGGCTTCGACACCTACTCGGAGTGCGTCGACCAGGTGCTCGACGGCACCGTCGACGCGATGACCACCGACGGCGCGATCCTGCTCGGGTACGCCGCGGAGAACCCCGACGAGCTCAAGGTCGTCGTGGAGCCGTTCTCCGAGGAGCGGTACGGCGTCGGGTACAACCTCGACCACCCGGAGATGTGTCAGTGGATCAACGACACGATCGAGGCATCCTTCGAGGACGGCACCTGGGAGGAGGCGTTCGCCAACACCCTCGGTGAGGCAGGCGTCGAGGCCCCGGAGCAGGCCGAGCTCGACCCCTGCCCGGCCTGATAGCGGAGGCACCGTCACCCCATGGAAGCGGTGTTCTCGAACTTCAGTGAGTACCTGCAGGCGTTCGGCCTGACACTCCTGCTGTTCGTCGTCTCAGGCCTGGCCTCGCTGGTCCTGGGAGTCGTGCTCGCCACCCTGCGCGTGGGACCGGTGTCCATCATGCGCAGGGCGGCGGGCCTGTACGTCATCCTGTTCCGGAACACACCACTGCTGATGATCTTCATCTTCATGGCGGTGGCGATGCCGAAGCTCGGGTACAACTTCAGGTTCGTCGAGGACGTCGAGATCTTCGGCTGGAACGCCTCGTCGTTCTTCGTCCGCTCGTGCATCGCGCTGACGCTCTACACCTCGGCCTTCGTGTGCGAGGCGTTCCGCTCGGGCGTCAACGCGGTGCCTCTCGGGCAGGCCGAGGCGGCCCGTGCCGTGGGCATGACGTTCAGCCAGTCGATGCGAGTGGTGGTGCTGCCGCAGGCACTGCGCGCGGTGGTTCCGCCGCTGACCAGCGTGCAGATCGCGCTGGCCAAGAACACGTCCGTGGCGGCGGCGTTCGGGATGGCCGAAGCAACCGCGACGATGCGGATCTTCACCAACGACTACGCCGACCAGCGGACCGGGATCTTCATCCTGTTCGCCCTCGGCTACATCGTGATCGTCGAGGGCATCTCGCTCATCGGTAGCCGCGCGGAGCGACGCTGGAGGGTGGCCTGATGAGCGGCAGCGTCCTGTTCGACGCACCGGGCCCACGCACCGTCGTACGGCACCGGATCTACTCGGTGCTGACGGTGGTCGCCCTGCTCGGCCTGATCGCGTTCTTCTTCTACAAGATGGACGAGAATGGGCAGCTCGAGTACGCCCTTTGGGAACCCTTCCTGACGCCCGACTACGTCCGGGTGCTCCTGGTCGACGGATTGCTGAAGACCCTGCAGATGGCGTTCGGAGCCATCGTGTTCGCGGTCGCGTTCGGCCTGATCTTCGGAGTCGGCAAGCTCTCCGAGAGGGCGTGGATCCGGTGGCCCTGCTGGGTGGTGGTGGAGTTCTTCCGCGCCGTGCCGGTGCTGCTGCTGATGGTGTTCCTCTTCTACCTGCTCGCCGTCGGCGACGCGCCGCTCGACTCCCTGTGGTGCGTGATCATCGCCCTCACCCTCTACAACGGCTCGGTGCTGGCCGAGGTGTTCCGGGCCGGCATCAACGCGGTGCCGAAGGGCCAGGTGGAGGCGGCGTACGCCCTCGGCATGCGCAAGACCCAGGTGATGATGACGATCCAGCTGCCGCAGGCGGTGAAGATCATGCTGCCGGCCCTGGTGAGCCAGTGCGTGGTGGCGCTGAAGGACACCAGCCTCGGCTACTACATCCTGGCGCCCGGCCTCACCGCCGTCGGGAAGCAGATCTACGGCGAGTTCCACAACCAGGTGCAGACCGCGATCGTGATCACCGCGATCTACGTCACCGTGAACCTGATCCTCACCGGCATCGCCACGCTCCTGCAGCGCAAGCTGGTCGGCGAGAAGAAGCCGCTCGAGGTGCCGATGGTCGGCGCCGCGGCCGGCGAGGGGACGGGGGGCTTGGTGTAGCCCCGCCCACCAGTCGCGCTGGCGTTTGCGATGATGGCGCCCGTGCTCTCTCGGACCAGGTGGACTGCGTTCGGGGCCGTCCTGCTACTGGTCCTGCCGCTCGGTGGCTGCAGCGACGACGGCGGGGACGACGAGGACCGAATCGAGCTGACCGGCGTCGCCCAGGACCTCGCCGAAGCCGGCGCCATCCGGATCGGGGTCAAGTACGACCAGCCCGGGATCGGCCTACGGCGCCCCGGCGCCGATACGCCCGAGGGCTTCGACATCGAGATCGGCCGGATCATCGCCGACCGGCTCGGCATCGAGGAGGAGGACATCACCTGGGTGGAGGCGGTCTCCGAGTCCCGCGAACAGCTGCTCGAGGGCGGTTCGTTCGACCTGGTCGTGGCGTCGTACTCGATCACCGACGAGCGCCGCGAGCTGGTCGGCCAGGCCGGGCCCTACTTCACCACCGGCCAGCAGCTGCTGGTGCGAGCCGAGGACGAGGACGTCATCACCGGACCCGATGACCTCGCCGGCCGCCGGGTCTGCTCGGTCACCGGGTCGACGTCGCTCGAGCGCGTCGCGACGGAGTACGACGCGAGCCCGGTCGGGTTCAAGACCTACTCCGAGTGCGTCAACCGGCTGCGTGAGGAGGAGGTCGACTCGGTCACCACCGACGGCGCGATCCTGCTCGGCTACGCCGCGCAGCGGCCCGACCTGTTCCGGGTCGTCGGGGAGCCGTTCTCCGAGGAGCGGTACGGCATCGGCTATCCCAAGGACGCCGACGGGATGTGCGACTTCCTCAACGAGGTTCTCGAGCGGTCGTTCGACGACGGGAGCTGGGCCGAGGCGTTCGAGACGACTCTCGGCATGGCCGACGTGGAGACGCCGGACCCGCCGGAGCTCGACCCCTGCCCAGGATCCGACTGAGCACTACTTCTTGGGCGTGACCCAGAGCTTGATGACGCCCTCGATCACCACGGTGCCGTCGTCGCGGACTCCCTTGACCCGCACCGGAAGGTCGGGGTCGTCGGAGGCCCACTGCGCGGGGTCGGTCTCGGCCACGCAGGTGATGTCGGTGGTGGCCTTGGCGGTGTAGGTGACCTCCATGCCCTTGGGGATCCACCGCTTGTCGCTGGGAATGGTGGCTTCGGCGAGCGCACCCATCGCGGCCTCCAGCCCGTTGCAGAGCGCGATCGCGTGCACGGTGCCGATGTGGTTCTTGACGCTCCGACGCTTGGGGATCACCAGCTCGGCGTGGTTGGCCCGGATCTCGGTGAACCGCGGGTGGATCGAGCCGAAGTACGGCGCCCGCTGGCCGAACGCGAACGAGAAGACGCGAGTGCCGACGACCGGTCCGAGCACGGGGAACCCGCTGAGCCGCTTCCACATCGAGAGGACCTGGGACATGCCCTTGATGCTACCTACGGGTAACTTCGCGGGCACGCCGATGTTGCGACCGTCACGCGAGAGACAGGAACAGCTTCTCCAACCGGACGACGTGCGCCTCGGCATCGTCGCCGACGTCTTCGACCGCCTCCCTGAGCTGGACCACCAGGATGGCGAAGCCCGCTCGGTCAATGGCGGAGGAGACGGCCTTGAGCTGGTGGACGATCTGATCGACGTCCCGCCCGTCCTCGATCATCCTGAGGACCCCGGACAGCTGGCCTTGAGCGCGCTTGAGCCGATTCACCACGGCTGGCGAGGCGGTGAGCACTTCTGACATCGGCGTCCCCCGTCGGACGAGCTTGTCACCACAACGCCCTGAAGTACCCAGGGTTACGGCAACCTAACCGCTGCGAAAGACAAGAAGCTCGACCCGGTTGCCGTGACCGTCGAAGACGTGCAACCGCTCGTATCCTGGCAACGAGTGACGCTGGGCTTCGTCGATGTCGAATCCCAGCTGGTCCAGGCGGGCACCGATCCGGACGAGCTCCGCGACCGAGTCGAGCAGCAACGCAGGATGTGCCTTCCGCGCCGGGGCGAACGGTTCCTCGACGCCGACGTGGATCTCGGCCGTGACGGTGCCGTCGGCGGCGACGGCCCGGAACCATGCGCCGCCGCGGCCGCGCAGGGCGGCCGGCTTCTCGACCTCGGTCATGCCCAGCCCGTCGGCGTAGAACCGGCGCGCCTCCGGCTCAGCGCCCGGCGGGCAGGCGACCTGGACGTGGTGGAGCCTCATCGCGGCGTCCGCGCGACCACGAAGACCCGCCGGAACGGCATCACGACCCTGCCGTCGGTCGGGGGGTACGCCGCGCGCAGCCGTGCCTTGAACTCCAGCTCGAAGCCGGGGCGGAGGTCGTCGGGCAACGCCTGGAGGGTTGGCCGAGCGCCGGTGCCGCTGACCCAGGTGAACACGGGATCCTCGCCACGCAGCACGTGCAGGTAGGTGGTCTCCCAGGCGTCGACGTCGCAGCCGAGGCCGGTGAGTAGCTCGAGGTACGTCGCGGCGTCGTGCGCGAACGGCACTACGACGCCACCGGTGTGCGCGTCGTACGGCGGCGTGGCGGCGAGCTCGGTGCGGAGGGTGTGGCTGGGCTGGTCGAGGTTGCCGGGCACCTGGAAGGCCAGCCAGCCGCCGGGCCGGACCGAGGCCAGCAGTCCGGGCAGCAGGTCGAGGTGGCCGGGCACCCACTGCAGGGTGGCGTTGGAGACGAGGACGTCGACGGGCTCGGCCGGCCGCCAGTCCCGCACGTCGCCGATCTCGAAGTCGATCTCGGGTTGGGACGCGTTGGCCTTGGCGATCATCTCGGGGCTGCTGTCGACCCCGCGGACCTCGGCCGCCGGCCAGCGCTCGGCCAGCAGGGCGGTCAGGTTGCCGGGGCCGCACCCCAGGTCGACGACCGTGGCCGGGGCGTCGGCGCCGACGCGGGCGACCAGCTCGACGAACGGCCGGCCGCGCTCGTCGGCGTAGGCGAGGTAGCGGTCGGGGTCCCAGGTGTGTGCCATGGCGACATCCTGCGTCGTACTTATCTTGATGTCAAGATTCTCGACACCTGGGGTAGGGTGCGATCATGCGGGACGAGGTCGACGAGCTGGTCGAGGCATGGGAGCGGGAGCGTGACGACCTCGACCTCGCCCCGGTCGCGGTCTTCAGCCGGATCTCCCGCCTGGCCCGGCACCTCGACCTCGCCCGCCGGCAGGCGTTCACCGAGCACGGCATCGAGTCGTGGGAGTTCGACGTCCTGTCCGCGCTGCGCCGCTCCGGGTCGCCGTACGAGCTCTCGCCGGGGCGGCTGCTGCGCGAGACGCTCGTCACCAGCGGCACCATGACCAACCGGGTGGACCGATTGGCCGGACGTGGCTACGTGGAGCGCTACCCCGACCCCGCCGATCGGCGCGGTGTCATCGTCCGGCTCACCCCGGAGGGCAAGGCCGCCGTCGACGGGGCCTTCGCCGCCCTGCTCGAGGCCGAGCGGGAGCTGCTCGCCGACCTGCCCGCCCGCGACCAGGACCGGCTGGCGGGGCTGTTGCGAACCCTCCTGGCGCCCTTCTCCTGAGACAGTGAACGCGTGAACGACGAACTCGAGGCCTTGTTCGTCCGCGCCGCTCGGGCCGCCGCAGCCCACCGCGCGTCGGTCGCGGATCGACCGGTCGCGCGCGGGAGCAGGGAGGACGCGTGGGCGGCCTTCGACAGCGACCTGCCCGCCGGCCCGACGGCGCCCGAGCGGGTGCTCGACGACCTGCTCGGCGCGGCCGAGCGCGCCCTGGTGGGGAGTGTCGGGCCGCGCTACTTCGGGTTCGTTATCGGCGGCGCCAGCCCGGCCTCGAGCGCGGCGGACATCGTGGCCACGGGGTGGGACCAGAACGGGTTCAACCCGGTGTTGTCCCCGGCGGCCGAGGCCGCCGAACGGGTCTCAGGGCGCTGGGTGAAGGAGCTGCTCGGACTGCCCGATGGCGCATCGGTCGGCTTCGTGACCGGTGCCCAGTCGGCCAACACCGTCGGCCTGGCCGTGGGCCGGCACCGGGTCCTCGAGGACGCGGACTGGGACGTCGAGGGCGACGGCCTGCTCGGCGCGCCGCGGATCCGGGTGATCGTGGGGGCCGAGCGGCACGCCACCATCGATAGGTCGCTCCGCCTGCTGGGCCTCGGTACGGCGTGCGTCGTACCCGTCGAGTCCGACAGCCAGGGCGCGATCGACGTCGCCCGCCTGGCGGCCGTGCTGGCCGGCGAACCGAGCACCCCCACCATCGTGTGCCTGCAGGCCGGGAACGTGAACACCGGCGCCTCCGACGACTTCGAGGCGGCGATCCCGCTGGCGCACGAGCGTGGCGCCTGGGTGCACGTCGACGGGGCGTTCGGGCTCTGGGCCGCCGCCAGCCCGCAGCACACCGAGCGCGTGGCCGGGGTCGAGCAGGCGGACTCCTGGGCAACGGACGCGCACAAGTGGCTCAACGTGCCCTACGACAGCGGGCTTGCGATCGTCGCGGACGCGCAGGCGCACGGCCGGACGATGGCCTACACCGCCGACTACCTGGCCGGCTCGGGCCGCAACGACTTCTCGCTCGGCGACCTGGTGCCGGACTCCTCCCGACGGGCGCGCGGGTTCGCGGTGTGGGCGGCGCTGCGGGAGCTCGGCCGCTCGGGCGTGGCCGACCTGGTCGACCGCTGCTGCACGCTCGCCGAGCGGATGGCGGACCGGCTCACGGACGGCGGCGCGACCATCCACAACGAGGTGGTGCTCAACCAGGTGCTGGTCGGGTTCGGCGACCTGTCCCGCACCGACGCGGTGATCGAGGAAGTGCAGCGCGACGGCACCTGCTGGCTCGGCGGCACCACCTGGCACGGAGACCGGCTGATCCGGGTGTCGGTCTCGAACGGGTCCACCACCGAGGCGGACATCGACCTCTCCGCCGACGCGATCCTGGCCGCCGCTCGGCGTACCGGCGCACTGGCGGGATAGTCCGCCACGTAGAGCACCCCTTCCAGAGCGTGATGGGGTGCCTTACGTGGCGGACTATCCCTCCAATACCTCCGCAGCCGCCAGCCACTCGAGCTCCAGCGCGTCCCGCTCGGCGGCGAGGGTGTCCAGCTCGGCGCTGAGCTCGGCGAGGCGGGTGTAGTCGTGGGCGTGCTCGGCGATCGCGGCGTTCAGCTCGGCCTCCTGCGCGGAGATCCGCTCCAACCGCCGGTCCAGGCGGGCCAGGGTCTTGCGGGCCTCGCGCTCCTCCGCACTGCCGGGCTTGGCCATGGTCGCGGGCGGCGACGCGGGCTCCGGGTCCGCCGATTCCTCATGGCTCTGCGCCAGGAAGGCGCGGCGACGCTCGAGGTACTCATCAACGCCGCGAGGCAGCATCGAGATCTGCCCGTCGCCGAGCAGCGCCCAGACCGAGTCGGTGACGCGCTCGAGGAAGTAGCGGTCGTGGGAGACGACGACGAGCGTGCCGGGCCAGCCGTCGAGGAAGTCCTCGAGCACGTTGAGCGTCTCTATGTCGAGGTCGTTGGTGGGCTCGTCGAGCAGCAGCACGTTGGGCTCGGTGAGCAGCAGCCGCAGCAGCTGGAACCGCCGCCGCTCCCCGCCGGACAGGTCGCCGACCCGCGCCGTGAGCCGATCGCCGGTGAAGCCGAACCGCTCGAGCATCGCGGTCGCGGAGATGTCGCCGTCGGCGGTGCGGGTGACCCGGCGGATCGACTCCACGGTCGCCAGCACGCGGGCCTCGGGATCCAGGTCGTCGAGCTCCTGGGTCAGCTGCTGGATCGCGATGGTGCGGCCGTGCCGCACTCGCCCGACGTCCGGAGCCAGCGTGCCCGACAGCAGCGACAGGACCGAGGTCTTGCCGGCGCCGTTGACGCCGACGATGCCGACCCGGTCGCCCGGCCCGAGCCGCCAGGTCGCGTGCGAGAGCAGCTCGCGCTGCCCGCGGGTCAGGTCGACGTCCTCGATGTCGATCACGTCCTTGCCGAGCCGCTGGGTGGCGAACCGCTGCAGCTCCAGCCGGTCGCGCGGCGGCGGCACGTCCTCGATCAGCATCGTGGCGGCGTCGATCCGGAACTTCGGCTTCGCCGTCCGCGCGGGAGGTCCGCGGCGCAGCCAGGCCAGCTCCTTGCGCACCAGGTTCTGCCGGCGCACCTCCGTGGCCGCCGCCTGCCGCTGGCGCTCGGCCTTGGCCAGCACGAACGCGGCGTACCCGCCCTCGTAGGCGTCGACCACCCCGTCGTGCACCTCCCACGTCCACTGGCACACGGCGTCCAGGAACCACCGGTCGTGAGTCACCACCACCAGCGCCGAGGCGCGGTGGGCGAGGTGGTCGGCGAGCCAGGCGACGGCCTCGACGTCCAGGTGGTTCGTCGGCTCGTCGAGTACGACGAGGTCGTGGTCGCCGAGCAGCAGCGCGGCCAGCGCACAGCGGCGCCGCTCCCCGCCCGAGAGCCCGAGCACCGCCCGGTCCAGCTCCACCCCGGCGAGCAGCTCGTCGACGATCTCGCGCAGCTGTGGGTCGGCGGCCCACTCGTGGTCGGACCGACCACCGAGCACGGCCTCCCGGACGCTGTGGCTGTCGACCAGCTCGTCGCCCTGGTGGAGGTAGCCGATCAGCAGCCCGCGGGACTGCGAGACCCGACCGCTGTCCGGTGGCTCGAGGCCGGTCATCACCTCGAGCAGCGTGGTCTTCCCGTCGCCGTTGCGACCGACGATCCCGATCCGCTCCCCCGCGCCGATGCCGAGAGAGACGTCGGTGAGCAGCGGGCGCACGCCGTACGCCTTGGAGACTCGCTCCAGGTTGAGAAGGTTCGCCACTACACGTACTCCACCACGTGCGCGCCGGCGACCGGGCCGGTGGCGATCCGGACCCCGAGCACATCCCGATCGGCCAGCCGCTCGACGACGTCGTGGGAGGCGTCCCGGTCGCGGACCAGGCCGAGGAACGTCGGGCCGGACCCCGAGAGCAGCACCGCGTCGGCGCCGGCGTCGGTGAGCAGGTCGCGGGTGACGGCGAGGTCGGGACGAAGCCGGAGGGCCGGGTCCTGCAGGTCGTTGCGCAGGCACGCGATGATCCCGTGGTAGTCGAGGTCCCCCCACTCCGGAGCCGGCCGTCCGGCGCCGATGCCGGGGGTGGCGTCGAACTCGGCGTACACCTCCGGCGTCGAGAGGCCGGTGTCGTCGGGCACCACCACCCACCACAGCGACGCGTCGTCGGCCAGCGGGGTGATCACCTCGCCGCGGCCGGTCCCCCGAGCGGTTCCGCCCACCAGCGCGAACGGGACGTCGCTGCCGAGCTCGGCGGCCAGGGCCAGCAGGTCGTCGTCGGACGTGTGCAGCGACCACAGCCGGTCGAGCGCGACCAGGGTGGCAGCCGCGTCGGCGCTGCCGCCGGCCATCCCGCCGGCCACCGGGATGCCCTTGGCGATGTGCAGGTGCGCGGCCCGGTCGATGTCGTGGTGGGAGGCGAGCAGCCGACCGGCGCGGAGCGCGATGTTGCGGTCGTCGAGCGGTACGCCGGCGAGGTCGACGTCGTCGGACGCGGCCTCCACCGACCACGCGTCGGCGTCGGTCACTGTCACGTCGTCGTAGAGACTGACCGCCTGGTAGATCGTGTCGAGCGGGTGGAAGCCATCGGCGCGCGCGGCGCCCACGGAGAGCACCAGGTTGATCTTCGCGGGAGCCCGCACCGTGACGGTCATTCGGGGTCCCCGCGGCGTTGTTCGGCGGAGGAGCGAAGCGGGGGAGGCGAAGAACGTCGTCGGGTGATCACGTGAGCGCCTCCGCGATCCGGGCGAACTGCTCGACGCTGAGCGACTCGCCCCTCGCGAGCGGGTCGACCTCGGCGGCGGCCAGCGCGGCGGTCGCGGCCTCGGCCGACCCCGCCAACGTACGGAGCGCGCCGCGCAGGGCCTTGCGGCGCTGGGCGAACGCCGCGTCGACGACCGCGAACACCTGCTCCCTGGTAGCGGTCGTTGCCGGCGGGTCGCGGCGGGTCCAGGCGACCAGGCCGGAGTCGACGTTCGGCGCCGGCCAGAAGACGTTGCGGCCGATCGCGCCGGCGCGGCGCAGGTCGGCGTACCACGCGGCCTTGACCGACGGGATGCCGTACGTCTTGGACCCGGGCCGGGCGGCCAGCCGGTCCGCGACCTCGGACTGCACCATCACCAGGCCGTGCTCGAGCGAGGGCAGCAGCGCCAGCAGGTGCAGCAACACCGGTACGGACACGTTGTAGGGCAGGTTGGCGACCAGCGCGGTGGGCGGCGGCCCGGGCAGCGCGGTGAGCCGCAGCGCGTCGTCGGACAACACCTCGAACCGGTCGGCGCGGTCGGGCGCGTACGCCGCGACGGTCTCCGGCAGCAGCGCGGCCAGCTTGTCGTCGACCTCGATCGCGACCACCCGGTCGGCGACGTCGAGCAGCGCCAGCGTCAGCGACCCCAGCCCCGGGCCCACTTCGACCACCACGTCAGCACCGGTGATGCCGGACTCGCGGACGATCCGGCGCACCGTGTTGGGGTCGATCACGAAGTTCTGCCCGCGCTGCTTGGTGGGCCGCAGGTCGAGGCGTTCGGCCAGCAGACGCACCTCCGCCGGCCCGAGAAGTCTCGGACCGGCGGCAGGTGTCATGCGGTTGAGGCTATCCGTGCGAGCTACATCGGCAGGCCGAGGCTGGACGCGCAGCCCGGCCAGGCGCCGTACCCACCGGACGCGTCGCGGACCTTGGTCGCGATCGCGATCTGGGTCTCGCGGGAGGCGGCGCTCGGCAGCCCGGAGCCGCCGTACGACTGCCAGGTGCCGAGGTTGAACTGCAGGCCGCCGTAGTAGCCGTTGCCGGTGTTGATCGCCCAGTTGCCGCCGGACTCGCACTGCGCGAGTGCGTCCCACACGGTGTTGCCGGTGGCGTACGCCGACGCGGTGCCGACCTTCACGATCGCCGAGACCGGCTTGCGGAGCATGTCCTGGCGGAGCACCTTCCGGCCGTCGATCTCACCGTTGCGGTAGAAGACCTTGTAGGTGACATCGCGCATTCCGGCGCGACCCTCGCGCACGACCTCGGTCGTGCCCTCGGACATCGAGTCGTCCTCCTGCTCGACGGTGCCGAAGTCGACCGCCTCACGCTTGAACCGCTTCTTCTCGACCCGGACGTCGGTGTAGACGACCTTGTCGCCGTCGTCGATCGTCGCGTCGAGGGCGGGCTTGGTCTCGTCGTGCTTGTCGACCTTGACGTGCATCTCCGCCAGCGCGTCCTCGACGGTGAGCGCGGTGAGCTCACGGGTCACCGGCTTCTTGCCGGCCAGCGCGAGCTTCAGCTTCTTGGGGGTGACCACCTCGACCTCGGCGCCGTCGCGGTCGATCGTCATGCCGCGGCTCGTCGACAGCTCGGCGTCGCCGAAGGGGCGGCCGATCTCGGCCAGGGCCTCGGCGACCTCGGTGCTGGTGACCCAGTGGGTGGTGGTCTTGCCGTCGACGGTCAGCTCGAGCTCGCGGCCGAACTGGACGCTGATCCGGTCGCCGTCCTCGATCTGCTCGTCGAGGCCGGGCGCGACGATGTCGTGCTTCTCGTCGACCTCGATGTCCTCCGCCTCCAGCACCTCGGCGACCGTGTCGCCCATGGCCCGGACCTCGCGGTCCTCGCCGTCGAGCGAGACGGTGACGTTGGTGCTGAGTGCGGCGTAGCCGACCGTGGTGCCGGCGACCGCCAGCAACGCGACCACGCCGAGCGCGATCAGGACCGTCTTGCTGAGGAACAGGCGTGCAACGGTGCTGTTGTGTCCAGTGAAGGGCACGATTCTCCGAACGTTGTTCTCTCCGGTTCTCGGGTGCCGGGGCGACCCCCGCGCGCCGGCCACCTGCTGCGGCTCTCTCACGTGGGGGAGGTTGCTACGACTGCGCTCATACGGGCTGTCGCTGCCCTGGCGGATCGTTCCCGATCCCGGCCATCCCCTCCACGAGAACAGGCTTCACGGGCAGAATGCAAACCCTGGATCCCCCAAATGGGGCTCATGTGACCAGCCACACGCAGGTTTTACTCGTCATCTGAGGCGCCTGGATGCTGGCGAGCGGCGACGTCGCGTCGCTTTCAGACCGCAGAACCGACCGTAAGTCACCGCCCCCGCGGGCCTGGCTACCAGGGGCCGCCGAACGCCGCCTCGGTGTTCGCGTCCACGGCGACGCACAGCTCCTCGAGGTCGTCGCCGCGGACCTCGGCCATCGCCCGCATCGTCAGCGGCACCAGGTACGACGCGTTGGTGCGGCCTCGGTAGGGCATCGGGGTGAGGTACGGCGCGTCGGTCTCCACCAGGATCCGGTCCATCGGCGCCACCCGCAGCGCGTCTCGCAGCGGCTCGGCGTTCTTGAACGTCACCGTGCCGGCGAACGAGAGGTGGGCGCCGCGGTCGAGACACCGGCGGGCGACGTCAGCATCGCCGGAGAAGCAGTGCATCACCCACCGGTCGGGGGTGCCCTCCTCGTCGAGGACCTCCAGCACCTCGTCGTGGGCGTCCCGGTCGTGGATCACCAGGGTCTTGTCGAGACGCTTGGCCAGGTCGATGTGCCGACGGAACGACGCCACCTGCGCGGCCCGGCCCGCCTCGCCGGTGCGGAAGTGGTCGAGCCCGGTCTCCCCCACCGCCCGCACCCGGTGGTGGGACGCCGCGAGCGCCTCGATCACGGCGAGTGCATCGTCGAGGGCGTTGCCGAGCCGCGGTGCCTCGTTGGGGTGCAGCGCGACGCCGGCGACCAGGGCGTCGTACGTCGTCGCCGCCTCGACCGCCCACCGCGCGCCGGGCAGGTCGCAGCCGATCTGCACGATCCGGGGCACGCCCACCGCCGACGCTGCGGCCAGGGCGGCCGGTACGTCGACCGGCTCGCCGTCCCGCGAGATGTCCAGGTGACAGTGGTTGTCGACGACCGGGTGCGGCAGCGGCTCGGGGGCGGGTGGTCGCTCGCTCACGACTCGATCCGCTTGACGATCGCCTCGGCCAACGCCTCCGGCGCCTGGGTGGGGACCCAGTGGCTCACGCCGTCGAGCACGACCAGCTCGTAGGGAGCGTCGACGTAGTTCGCGGTCCGGTCCGGCCCGTTGCGGGCGAGGGCGACGTCGCGGGTGCTCCACACCATCGTGGTCGGCACCCGAACCTTCTCGTTGGGCTTCACCTTGCCATCCAGGAGCGGGATCGCGCGGTACCACATGAGTGCATAGTGCAGAGCCCCGTCGTCGACGATCTCGCGGCGCAACCGCGCCACGTCGTCGGCCGTCATCCCGCCCTTGCGCAGGGCGGTGTCGACCCGACCGCCTGCCTTGCCGGCCACCCACTCCGGGATGAACGGCAGCTGGAACAGCGCGATGTAGTACGACTTGCGGAACTGCGATGACGTCACCGTGGCGAGCAGGAAGGCCATGGGGTGCGGCACCGACACCGCGGTGTAGCTGCGCAGGAGGTCCGGACGCAGCATCGCCACGGTCCAGCCCACGACGGCGCCCCAGTCGTGCCCGACCAGGTGCACCGGCCCGCCGATCTCGTCGACCAGGGCGGCGACGTCGGCGGCGAGCACGGACATGCGGTAGTCGCGGCGGCGCTTCGGCCGGGCACCCGGTGAGTAGCCGCGCTGGTCCATCGCGACGGTCCGGTAGCCACGCTCGTGCAGGAGCGGGACGACGTCCCGCCACGAGGTGCTGCGCTCCGGGAAGCCGTGCAGCAGGACGACGACCTCGCCCCCGAGCGGTCCCTCGTCGAAGACGTCGAAGGTCAGCCCGTCGCGTTCGACCGACGTGATCCGCTCAGTCACTGACATGCACCGCCTGGTAGACCTCGCGCTTGGGCACCCCGGCCAGCTTGGCCACGTCCACGATCGCCTCCTTGCGACTCATCCCGTCGGCCTCGTGCTCGGCCACCGCGGCTCGCAGACTCTCAGGATCCGCAGCGAGCGCGGCCGACGGCTCGGCCCCTGCCACCACGATGGTCACCTCGCCGCGCACCCCGTCGGCCGCCCACGATGCGAGATCCGCCAGCGGGCCGCGGCGTACCTCCTCGTGGGTCTTGGTCAGCTCGCGGCACACAGCGGCCGCGCGGTCGTCGCCCCACGCCTCGGCCATCGCCCGGAGCGTCGCCTCGGTCCGGTGCGGCGCTTCGAAGAACACCATCGTTCGCAGCTCGTCCGCCAGCCCGGACAGTCGTCGGGCCCGTTCGCCGGCCTTGCGGGGTGGGAAGCCCTCGAAGCAGAACCGGTCCACCGGCAGCCCCGACACAGCAAGGGCGGTCAGCACCGCCGACGGTCCCGGTACGGCGGTCACCTCTACGTCGTTCTCGACGGCCGCCGCGACCAGGCGGTAGCCGGGGTCGGACACGCTGGGCATCCCGGCGTCGGTGATCAGCAGCACCCGCTCGCCCGCGAGCAGCGCCTCGAGCAGCACCGGCGTCCGCGTGGCCTCGTTGCCGTCGAAGTAGGAGACCACCCGGCCGCGGACTGTGACGCCGAGCTCGGAGGCGAGCCGACGCAGCCTCCGGGTGTCCTCGGCGGCGACCACGTCCGCCGTCCCGAGCTCCTCGGCCAGCCGCGGCGACGCGTCGGTCACCCGGCCGATCGGCGTACCCGCGAGCACCAGCACAAAGTGATCATGGCATCGACGTAAGGTTGCGGTTCGTGACCGCCCTCGACACGGAGCCCGGTGACGGGCACACCGAGGGCCTCTCGTCCACCGCCACCGGACATCCGGTGCCCACCGCGTTCGAGCGGGCGCGCAGCCGGCTCACCGGGTCGGACCCGCGCGTCGGCTGGGCCGCTGCCATCGGGGTGGCGGTGTTCGCGCTCCTGCTGCGCGTGCATCGGCTCGGCAGCCCGAACCTGGTCGCGTTCGACGAGACCTACTACGCCAAGGACGCCTGGTCACTGCTGCACTTCGGCTACGTCAAGGAGTACCTGAAGGACGCGGACGGCAACCCCAAGACCGACATCAACTCCGACATCATCCACGGCCACACCACCGGCATCTGGGACAGCGACCCGTCGATGGTGGTGCACCCGGAGGTCGGCAAGTGGCTGATCGCGCTCGGCGAGAAGGCCTTCGGCATGGACCCGTTCGGGTGGCGGATCAGCGCCGCCGTGGTGGGCGCGCTGATGGTCCTGGTGATGTGCCGCCTGGCCCGCCGCCTCACCGGGTCGACGGCGCTCGGGCTCGTCGCGGGTCTGCTGCTCAGCTTCGACGGGCTGCACTTCGTGCTGTCCCGGCTGGCGCTGCTCGACATCTTCCTGGCGTTCTTCCTGCTCTGCGGCGTGGCCTGCGTCGTCAACGACCGCGACTGGCACCGCGCCCGCCTCGCGTCGCTCGTGGACGGGCCGATCCCCCGCAACGGCTGGGGACCGGTGCGCCCGTTGCTCTTCCGCCCGTGGCTGCTGCTCGGTGGGGTCTGCTTCGGCCTCGCGCTCGGCACCAAGTGGACGGCGATCTACCCGATGGCCGCGTTCGGCCTGCTGGTCTTCGTCTGGAGCGGCGGCGCCCGGAAGTCGTTCGGTGTGCGATGGGCGCGGCTGCGAGCCGTGCTCGCGGACGGCGTACCCGCCTTCGTGCAGCTGGTCCTGGTGGCCGGCTTCGTCTACGTCGCCACCTGGACCGGCTGGCTGGTGCACGCCGACGACTACGAGCAGGCCTACTCCCAGTCGCAGTACGCCCGGTTCGTCGACGAAGGGCAGAGCTGCGACGACGGACCGGTGCTCGACGACAACCAGTGGCCGACCGCGAAGGAGCCCGATGCCTCCGGCCCGGGCGAGCTCATCCAGTCGCTGCGGTCGCTGTGGTACTACCACCAGGACGTCTACACGTTCCACACGCACTTCCTGAACTGCAGCACCCACCACTACGAGTCCAAGCCGTCCGGCTGGCTCTTCATCAACCGGCCGGTCGGGGTCGCCGCCGACACCGACATCAAACCGACCGACCCCGGCTGCGACGCGCCGGAGGGCAGCTTCTGCTACAAGCAGGTGCTGCTGATCGGGACGCCGGTCATCTGGTGGGGCGGCGCGATCGCACTGTTGTTCGCCGGGGTGATGTGGGTGGGCACCCGCGACTGGCGGTTCGGCGTCATCACCGTCGGCGCCCTCTCCACGTGGCTGCCCTGGCTGCTGTACGACGATCGGCCGATCTTCTTCTTCTACGCGATCGCGACCCTGCCGTTCCTGGTGCTCGCGATCACGATGGCGATGGGCAAGCTGATCGGGCCGTCACGCCTGCCTTCGACCCGACGAACCATCGGCGTGGTGGTGTCCGGGTCGTTCTTCGTCCTCGCACTGCTCAACTTCGCGTGGTTCTACCCGATCCTCAGCAACGAGCTGCTCACCCGCGACCAGTGGCTCGACCGGATCTGGTTCTCCCGCTGGGTCTGAGGTTTCGCACTTCGGTGAACCATCCGGCCCTTCCGAGCCTCTGACAGGGTATGGCGACCATGACGATGCGAGCTCTCGGGACCTTGATGGCGGTGGCGATGGCGGCGGCGCTGGCGGGCTGCGGCGATGAAGAGGCACCGGATCGCGGCGGCACCGGCAGTGAGGCAGCGCTGCCCGTGGGCGAGCCGGCGTACGACGTCGACGGCCCCTCGTGGGCGGCGGGTGACACCATCCACGTGGGCGATTGGAGCGTCACCGTGAAACCCGCGCCCGAGGCCTACGTGGTCGCGGACCGTGGCATCTACTACGTCGCCAAGGACGTCCTGCACTTCACCGACGGAGAGAGTCCGGTCAAGGAGGTCGGCCCGATCGCGTCGTCCACGCTGGTCGAGTCGGTCGACGGCCGCTATCTCGGGATGATGGGCGAGGCGGCGGGCTCCGACGACGAGTACAGCACGCCGGCCCGGGTGCCCCTGGTGTTCGACCTCGAGACCGGGAACGAGATCCTTCGCGCCGAGCCGGGTGAGGTGTCGAAGGACGACGACCTGGCCGACCTCTACGAGGATGCGTCGGTCGGCTTCCTGGGCTTCGCCGACGACGCGGCGTACGCCGACGACCCGCTGCGCAACGGCTCCACCAGGTTCCCCCTCGATGGGGGTGAGCCCGAGGCGGCCCCGACGGACGACTTCGGCCTCGCCGAGCTGCCCGCGTTCGCCGGCGAGCGCGGGATCGAGGTGACCGTCCAACCGGCGAACGGCGACGGCTACGAGATCTCCGAGACCGGGGACGGGTACTCCGGGGTGCTCTCCCCCGACGAGCGCTACCTGTTCGTCGACGGTGACGGGAGGGGCACCGCGTACTACGACGCGGAGAGCGGCGAGTCGATCAGGTTCGACCCGGGGCTGCGCGACTTCCGGCTCGGCGGCTGGATCGACGACGAGACCTTCTACGGCGCAACGAGCAGCCGAGGCAATGGCGAGTTCCCGGCCGGGCGGGTGCGCATCGTGTCGTGCACCACGACCACCGGCTCGTGCACGCCGGTGGGTCCTGAGTTCCGCATGTCGGCCGACACGTTCCTGTTGTTCGGCACCGGCAACGGCCCCTACTTCGCCTGAGGCCCCGCACCCTCGAAGCGGCAGTCGTCGAGGTCGTACCTCCGGCCCGCTAGAGCACCCGTACGCCGGCCGCTGCGGCGGCCCCGATCAGGACCGCGACCAGCATCGGCGCCCGCAGCGCCCAGGCGCCGCCGGCGACCGCGACGCCGAAGATCTGCGCTCGGTCGAGACCGTCCCACTCGGGACCGGCGAGCTCCACGACGATCAGCCCGGCCAACAGCACGGGCGCCATCAGCGCGACCACCCGGCGCGCAACCGGCTTCAGCTGGCGGTCGCCGAGGACCAGCGGCCCACTCGCCTTCAGCAGCCAGTTGGCCACCGTGACGGCAAGGATCGACAACCACAGCCTCATCGCCTTCTCTCCTCGATCTCCGTCTCTGGAAGCACCTCGGTCTCCGGCAGCAACCCGACCAGCGCGCCTGCAGTCGAGGCCAGCAGCGCGTAGCCAGGCTCGGTCACCAGCAGCAGCCCGCCCGAGATCGCGGCCCCACACAGCGCGGCAACGACCGCCCGCCGGGACCGCATCTCCTCGAGCACCAGCAGCAGGAAGAACGCCGGGAAGATGACGTCGACACCGAGCTGTTCCAACAGCTCAGGCTCCGGGCGCAACAGCAGACCGAGCAGCGTGCCGACGACCCAGCACGACCACTGCGGCACGGTGGCGCCGAACATTCGCACGATGTCGAACCGCCCACCACCCTTGTGCGCCACCATGAACGACGCGTCGACCAGCACCTGCGCCTGCAGGGCCCGCCACCCCCGGCTGCCGTGCAGGCTGTCGTTGAGGGCGATCCCCATGACCAGGTAGCGCGCGTTGATCAGGACCGACGACGCCACCGCGGCAACCGCGCTGCCCGTGTGGAGGGTGGTCAGCAGGGAGAACTGGGCCGATCCCGAGAAGCCGAACGCCGAGAAGAACATCGGCGCGGCGAAGCCCCAGCCCGCGGCTTGGGCCGCGGCCCCGAACGACACCCCGAGTGCGAACGTCGCCGCCGCCGGGCCGACGGCCTGCCGCGCGCCGGCGGCGAAGTCGGTGCGAAAGCTCACTGCTGCTCCGCCGTACGTCGTGCGTAGTGGCGACGGGCCCGGGACCGGTTGCCGCAGTCGGCCGAGCTGCACCAGACGCGCGAGGCGTTCTTGGTGCGGTCGAGGAAGATCCAGCCGCAGTCGCCCGCCCGGCACTGCCGGATCCGCCGCGGGTCCTCGCGCTCGAGCAGCCGCCACGCAGCGAGCGCGAGCTCGTCGCGAAGGTCGGCGCCGGACAGCTCGAGTGGCATCACCGACGCGACGTCCGCCCGACCCACGGCGCCCAGGAGCGTGCGACGAAGGCGCTCGACGTCAGGGGCCGACGGCGCGTTTCCGACCGCCAGTGGCTGCACCACGCGGTAGAGCTCCTCGCGCAGCGTGCGCACCTGGGCCGCGACGTCGTCCCCGACCTCGCCTTCCTCGAGGACCCCGACGAAGCGCGCCCAGCGAGCGACCGCCTCCCCTTCCGGCAGCCGATCGACCGTGCGGCTCGGGTCGAGCCGCCAGGCGACGGTGTTGACCAGGTCCAGCGCCACGTGGCCGCCGGTCGCTTCCGCCCAGCCGCCGTCGGCGTACCGAAGGATCTGGCGCGCCGGTGTCTCGACCATCGATCCAACCTAGCATGCTATATGCATTTAGCCCGTTAGGGATCACTCTCGAGGAGCCGATCGCCGAGCTCGGTCCGCGCGTACAGCACCTGACGACCCTCACGCTGCGAGGTCAGCAGACCTACGGCTCGCAGCGCCTGGAGATGCACGCTGAGGGTGGGGGCCGACAACGCCAGCTGGGTGGCTGCCTGCGTCGTCGTCATCGGCAGGTCGAGCTGGCTCAGGAGAGCGGCACGCGTGCGTCCGAGCACGTCGGACAGCGCCCTCTCGGCCTGCGCCGGCTGCTGTTCCCAAAGCCGGCCGAGGCCGCGCGGCGAGTAGGTCACCATCGGCACGCTCGGCTGTGCAGTCCGCACAACGACATCCGGCCACGCGAACGCACACGGCACCAGGAGCAGGCCGCGGCCGCCGAGGTCGGCGTGCCCCTCGTAGTACTTGACGATGTTCAGCGTCTCCTCGGTGAAGCCCACAGACGGGTGCAGGTCGCGCATCATCTGATCGACCCCGCCGTCGGCTAGGGCCTGGAGCCGATAGGCGATGTCGTCGCGCAGCAGCGCCTGGATCCGCTGCCAGTCCGGGGCGATGGCCACCCGGTGGTAGGCCTCCAGGGCCTCCGTGACCGGCCCGATCCCGGCATCGGGCCGATCCACCAGCGTCTGCAGCAGCGCCCGCCTGCGCGCCCGGCCCGGCCCCTGCTGGGCGACGCGATGGGTGGCCAGGTGGACCAGCTGTCCGGCCACGATCTCCGGGTCCGCGGCCGCGACCTGCTCGAGGGCTTCCCCGAACGAGGCGCGCCTGCGCCGCGGCGGCGGCACCAGAAAGTCCGGGATGTACCCCTGCGGCCGCACCAGTACCGCAAGCAGCTCCAGGTCGCGATCACGCAGGCCTGCCAGCCGCCCGGGCATCCGATCGACCCAGCTGCGATGCAGGTGCCCACCCCGCCGCGCCGTCGCGAGCGTTCGCAGGCTGGCAACGGCCTCCAGCAAGGGCGAGACGGCGAACCGGACCCGGCTCAGGTCGACCGCCGTGAAGTGCAAGTGGATCACGCGGCCACCTCCTCGCCGCACTGGGGATTAGGGCACACACTAATCGTGGACCAGCGGTCCTCCCACGCGGAGACTCCGTTCCATGAACGCCACCAGCGACTCGGAGCGGTTGCCCGAGGCCTACCACCGGCTCCACCGATTCGGCCCGGAGTTCGGCGGCGACGAGGAAGGCAACCACGGACTCACCAACCACGGCCCGATGGCAGTGGAGGTCATTGTCCGTCGCGGCCTCGAGATCGACGTCGACCACTGGCTCGATCGCTACGTCCGCCGACTCGCGGAGCTGCCCGCCACGGACGCCACGATCCGTCCCGGCGAGTGGCGGTCGGCGTTGGGTGTCGCGTGGCGGCTGCCGGACTGGACGGCGTACTTCCGACGCGAGCTGCGGGAGCGGTCGTGGGAGGCCGTGCTGGTCGAGTGGTGGCCCCGCCTGCTGCCCGGCATCGTGGCCGGCTCGACGCACGGGGTGATCCGCGTCGGGCACGCCGTACGCACGCTGCAAGCCGGTCTCTCCGGCTGCCCGGCATCGCCGGAGACCCTCGACGAGCTCGCGCACGGGCTGGCCTTCTGGACGGCCCGCTACCGCGCGCTGCCCGGCGTCGAGGCACCGGCGGGCCGCCTGACCGCCGCCGAGGCGCTATCCGGAGTCGCCCGGCTACCCGACCAGACCGGCTTCATCGCGCACCGGCTCGACCGGCTCGAGCGCAGTCCTGGGTGGGCGTCCAGCCTCCGGGCGCTGCGCCCGCCGGCGACGGCGGAGGACGTTCCGGCTCGGCTCGACGCGATCATCGACGCCGCGGTGGCGGCGTACCTCGGACTGGGACACGGCTCGCCAGTGCTGCTCGTGCACACCGCCACGGCCCCGAACGCGGTTCGGCAGGTGCTGCCCGTGCTGCCTGCCGATCAATGGATGCCCAGCCTCACCGCGGCCTGGGCGGCCGCCGCAGCCGTGGTGGCCACGTACGCACCGGCCCAGCCCGCGCCGATCGAGGGCGTTGTCCGCGCGGGCCGAGGGCTGACCCGCGAAGACGCCCTGCAGAGGGCCGCGGAGCACGGCGACGAGCACGTGCTCAAGTTCGCCGACACCGCCGTCGAGGCCTACGACCGCACCGAAAATCCCGACCTGCTCGCCGCGACGCTGCACGTCGGCGCCCTGATCACCCCGCCCTGACCACCCCTCAAACAGATCGCCCCTCCCCGAGATCGGGAGGGGCGATGTGTCCCCCGGGCTGCGCCGTGCCCCGGCAGGTTTGCCGCCGAGCTCTGACGTCGAGGACACCCCCCGTGCCAGGGCGCCTGAGTCGCCGGTGCTGGGCGGGTACCCCAGGGGGCTTCGGATAAACCTGCCGCCTGGGCAAAGGTTTGACTCTGCATTGCCACCGGCCCGGTCCCGGAGGATGGTGAGTGACTCGGGGGAGCCACGAGACCGAGGAGCACCCCATGACCGATATACAGAACATCGCGAGCCCGCACGAAACACGTCCGTTCCAGGACCACGGCCACATGGATGTGGTGACTCTCGGCGACTTCACCCTCGGCCGCGGCATCTTCGAGCCCGGCTGGCGCTGGTCAAGCGACGTCAAGCCGATCGCCGGCACCGACTCCTGCCAGGTCCACCACACGGGGTACTGCGTGTCCGGACAGATGACCATCAGGTCCGACGCAGGCGACGAGGTCACCATCGGACCCGGCGATGTCATCGACCTCGACCCCGGGCACGACGCGTGGACGGTCGGCGACGAGGCGTGCGTGATCCTCGACACCGGGGTCGCGGCGTACGCCAAGCCCCAGTAACGCTCAGCGGTCGACCAGGCGGTGTCCTGCCAAGCCCCGGTGCGATCAGCGACCGCCTGCTGCCGATCCGCCATGGGCGACCGACACATCGAGATCGCCCTTACGGAGCCGGAACACCTGGAGGCGTAGGTCGTAGTACTTGTCCGTTTCGCCGACCCACTCCATGCCGACCCGACGCGCCGTGGCCTCGCCGCGCGTGTTCCGGGGCCGGACGACGGCAAACACCTCGTCCTCACCACGACTGAATACGAAGTGGGCCAAGGCGTGCCCGGCCTCGGTCGCGAAGCCCTGCCCCCAGGCCCCTGGCGCCAGCTGCCAGCCGATCTCGAGGTCCTCCCCCAGCGGCGGCAGGGGCAGGACGGCAGCCGCCCCGACCACGCCACCGGTGGCCAGATCCTCCACGGCCCACCGGCCTGTTGGCCGCTCCGCCGCGGCGTTGGCGTCGACCCAGCCTTGGAGCACGTCACGCATCGCCTCTGCGTCGGGCACCCTGCTCATCGCGGGTGCCAACCAGCGCGCCACCTCGTCCTGCCCGAAGATCCGCAGGGCTGGGTCGACGTCCTCGATGCCCCACGGCCGGAGCCGGAGCCGCGGTGTCGTGATGACGCGTCCGGAGATGGCGATGGTGGTGCTGTGGTCCGACATGACGACCTCCTCGAGGCGGAAAATCCGCCTCCCCCTTTGGGAGAAAAGCAACCGGCAAGCGGCGTTTGTTCCGCGATGTCAGTGGATGCTGGCGAGCAGCGCCGTCAGCTCGGGGTTCTGCTTCTCGTCGAAGCCCGGGCCGGCTGCCGGCAGGGCGTCGTCGGGACCGACCGGCTCGCCGCAGCTGTCGCAGCAGACGACCGGCCGACTGACCTGGCCGCAGCCCAGGTGGTGCCACACCACCGGGGCCTGGTCGGTGCCGAAGACCCACTTGTCGCCGAACTGCTGCATGACGACCAGGACCATGGCCAGGTCCTTGCCCTTCGCCGTGAGCCGGTAGTCGTAGCGGGTCGGGGTGTCCTGGTACGCCGTGCGGGTGACGACCTCGTGGTCCTCCAGCAACCGCAACCGCTGGGCGAGCACCTTCCGCGAGAGGCCGAGGTTGCGCTGGATGGCGTCGAAGCGCGAGATGCCGAGGGCGATGTCGCGCAGCACCAGCGGGGTCCAGGTGTCGCCCACGATGTCGAGCGTGCGGGCCACCGAGCACTGCATGTCGCCGAACGATGACCGTTGCATGGTGAGACTGTAGACCCGTCCGTTCCCAATGGGAACTCACTCTGCTACGTTCCCGGGATGCTCGAGCGGATCGGCGGCCTGACGTGGCACCACCCGCGGAAGGTCCTGGTCGCGGCCTTCCTGTTCGCTGCTGCGGCGGCGTTCTTCGGTCACGACGTCGAGCACCACCTGAAGGCGGCCGGCTTCACCGACCCTGCGTCGGAGAGCGAGCGGGCCGGCGAGACGCTGGCCGGGGACCTCGGGTTCTCCGCCGAGTCCGGTCTCGTCGTGCTCGTCCGAGCATCCGACGATGCCCCGCTGGACACCGACGATCCCGAGGTGCAGGCGGAGGTCGAGCGGCTCGCCGAGGAGCTGCGCGGTGCGGCGTACGTCGGCAACGTGACCGCCACACCCGCCGAGGACGGCAGGTCGCTGGTGCTGGCGGCGCAGCTGACGACCACGGACATCGAGGACGAAGGCGGGCTCGCCGACGAGTCTGTGCGGGAGCGGGTGCGATCCGATCTGCTCGACGTCAGCTACGGCGGGTTCGCGTCGAGCTTCAACGAGGTCAACGACCAGACCCGCGAGGACCTGACCAACGCGGAGCTGATCGCGTTCCCGATCCTGGCGGTGCTGCTGCTGATCGTCTTCCGCAGCGTGGTGGCGGCCGCCGTACCGCTGGTGATCGGGGTGTTGTCGATCCTCGGGACCCTGCTCACCCTGCGGGTGATGGCCGGTGTCGTCGACACCTCGCTGTTCGCCCTCAACATCGCGACGGCGCTGAGCCTCGGCCTCGCGGTCGACTACGCCCTGCTGATGGTCTCGCGCTACCGCGAGGAGGTGGAGCGCGTCGGAGCGACGAGGGAGGCGCATCGGCGGACTGTCGCGACCGCCGGCCGGGCGGCGCTGTTCTCCGGTCTGACCGTCGCCGGCGCGATGGCCGCGCTGGTGCTGATGCCGCAACGGTTCCTGTACTCGGTCGGCGTGGCCGGCGCCACGGTCGGCATCCTCAGCGCCGCGATGGCGCTGCTGGTCGTGCCGGCGATGCTGGCGGTGCTCGGCCCCCGGATCAACGCGCTGTCGATCCGCCGCGGCCCGACCGTGTCGGAGTCGTCGGACCGCTGGCTGCGGCTGGCTCGCTGGGTGATGCGCCGACCCGTGCTGGTCGCGGTCGGTACGACGGCGGTGCTGCTCGCGCTCGCCGCCCCGCTGGTCGGCACCCACCTGACCGGGCCCAGCGCCCAGGCGGTGCCGCCCGGCCAGCAGTCCTACGCGACCAACGAGTACATCGAGGACCACTACGGACGCGAGGTCACCGAGGGCGTCTCGCTCACCGCGACCGGGGGGACGAGCGACGCCGCGCTCGCGGACCTGGCGGCCGAGATCGCCGCCGTGCCGCACGTGGCGGAGGTGGCGCCCTTCACCCGCGCCGGTCCCGATGTCGCCTTCACCACCGCGTCGCTCGAGGGCCCCGCGCTCGACGACGAGTCGCAGCAGGCGATCCGCGACATCCGCGGGCTGCACCCACCCGCCGACGGCGACGTCCTGGTGTCGGGCAACACCGCCCGCTTCATCGACGAGAAGAGCAGCCTGCTCGACAACGCGCCACTGGTCGTGGGGTTGATCGTCCTCATGACCATCGTGCTGTTGTTCCTGCTCACCCGCTCGGTCCTGCTTCCCCTGAAGACCCTGCTGATGAACGCGCTCACCCTCGCGGCCTGCCTGGGGATCCTGGTGCTGATCTTCGAGCATCGCTTCCTCGTCGACCTGCTCGACTATCCGGGGCCGTACGCCGTGGAGGTCACCAGCCTGGTGTTCCTGTTCGCGGTGACGTTCGCGCTCGCCACCGACTACGCGGTGCTGGTGATCGCGCGGATCAAGGAGCTCAGGGACTCCGGACTGTCCAACGACGAGGCCGTCGCGCTCGGCGTCGCCCGCACCGGCCGGATCATCAGCGCAGCTGCCCTGATGATCGCGGTGGTCTTCGCCGCCTTCGCGGTCAGTCCGGTCTTCTTCATGAAGCAGATCGCCGTGGGCATGGCACTCGGGGTGATCATCGACGCGACCATCGTGCGGGCCCTGCTGGTCCCCTCCCTGATGCGTCTGCTGGGCGAGGCGAACTGGTGGGCACCGCCGTTCCTGCGACGACTCCACGACCTGGTGGGGATCCGGGAGAGCTGAGCGTCAGCCGCCGAGGGCGAGCCGGTCCCGGTGGACCACGAGCTTGATCGTGCGTTCGGCGTACGCCGTGGGCGCGTCCTCCCAGTCGGCGAGCAGGCTGGTGACGGTCTCGGCCGGGAACCCGCTGGAGGCGACGAACTCGAGCAGCTCCGGCAGCACCGGGCGAACGTGGGACACGCCGACGTTGAGGGTGGCGCTGGTGGCGTACATGTCCATCACCGGCACCTTCGTCCCCGAGGCCAGGTAGTAGCCGGTGCCAGTGCAGATGCCGCCCGGGCGGAGCGCCCGGATCGCGTCGCGGAGGCCCTGCTCCCTGGACGACGCCTCCACCGCGACGTCGTACCGGCCCGCGACCGCCGACAGCGCCGACGTACGCCGACCCCCGCCGGCCTTGCGCACCCGCGCGCCCAGCTTCTCGGCCACGGCCAGACGCTCGTCACTGTCGTCGATGTAGTCGACTCGCGACGCGCCGTGACGTACGGCGAGCCCTGCGGCGTACAGCCCGATGCTCTGCGCGCCGCCGCCGATGACGAGGACGGTGCCGTCGGGGCGCATCCGGAGCGGGGGCACCACGGCCCGCCAGGCGTCGGCGAGGTTGTCGCCCGCCGCCGCGACCCGCAGCGGGTCGACACCCTCGGGCACCCGGACGAGCAGGTGGTCGGCGTTCGGAACGCGGAGCGAGTCGGCAACCATGCCGCCCCAAGGACCTGTTGCCGGGCCGAACCCGAACGCCGCGAGCGTCCCGCCGGGGCTGTCGGCCCGCATGGTGGCGCACTTGGCGGTCAGTCCTAGGCCGCACTCGTAGCAGGAGCCGCAGGAGACCGCCCACGGCACCACGACGACGTCGCCCACCCTGACGTCGTTCACGTCGTCACCGACCGCGGTGACCTGGGCGACGCACTCGTGCCCGATGCCGAACGGGCCCTGGAACGGGACCGGCCCGAGGATCGAACCCACCACGGGGTCGATCAGGCCGGCCTTGAGGCCGGCCTGCATCGCGCGCGAGACCGGCCGGTGGATCGGCAACACGTCGCCGTCGCAGCGGCTGGCCACGAACGGTCGCACCAAGGCGTCGGTGCCGTCTACCAGCGCGGGGTCGGGGCGCTCCCGCCATTCCAGGCGGCCGGAACGAATGAAGGTCAGCTCGCGCATCGGGGCTCCTCGTCGGGCGACCCATCGTCTCCCATCGGGACCATTTCCAACCCGGCCGATGAGGCTTAGGTTCGTGCGGTCGGGCGCTCACGGGTGCGCCCAGGAGAGGGAGGACCCATGCGGTCAGTTCGGGCAACAATCGCAGCTCTCGCGGCATCCGCCATCTGCGCGGTCGGGCTGGTGGCCATCCCACCGGCGGCCGATGCGGGAGGAGGCCATGGCCATGGCCACGATCATGGTCACGGCAAATGCCACCGGAACAACAACTCGGTCAAGAAGCTGCTCGAGTGCGTGACGCTCAAGGGCGTCCTGGAGCACGAGAAGGCGTTCCAGCGGATCGCCGACCGCAACGACGGGACGCGCGCGTCAGGCACACCCGGTTACGACAAGTCGGTCGACTACGTCGAGTGGCGGCTGAAGAAGGCCGGGTACAAGGTCACCCGCCAGGAGCTTCCGTTCAACGCGTTCAGCGAGCTCGGGCCTTCCGCGCTCGAGCAGACCGAACCGAACCAGGTGACTTACACCCAGACCACGGACGGGGGCACGACCGGCGACTTCGACGTCACGCCGCACTCCGAGCCGGGGGACGTGACCGCCTCCGTGACCCCGGTCGACATCCAGCTCGGCATCGGCAACACGTCCACGAGTGGCTGCGAGCCTGAGGACTTCACCGGCTTCCCCGCCGGGAACATCGCGCTGATCCAGCGCGGCACCTGCTTCTTCGAGGTCAAGGCCGAGAACGCCGCGGCCGCCGGAGCGTCCGGCGTGCTGTTCTTCAACCAGGGCAACACCGACACTCCCGACAGGAACGGGATCCCAGGCGTCACGCTGGGCAACGGCTACACCGGCGGCATCCCGGCAATCAACGCGACGTACGCACTGGGCGCCGCACTTTCCGCCGTCTCCGGCCTGGAGATGCGGATCTTCGCCAACGTCAGCCGGGTCCCCTCGACGACTGAGAACCTGATCGCCGAGTCCCGGCGTGGTGACCCGAACAACGTGATCATGGCGGGCGCGCACCTCGACTCCGTACCTGCAGGCCCGGGCATCAACGACAACGGCTCCGGCTCGAGCGCGCTGCTCGAGGTGGCCGAGCAGATGGCGAAGATCAAGACGCACAACAAGGTGCGGTTCGCCTGGTGGGCCGCCGAGGAGGCCAGCACGGTCGGCTCGAACTTCTACGTCACCAGCCTCACCGAGGACGAGCTCGCCGACATCGAGATGTACCTCAACTTCGACATGGTCGGCTCGCCCAACTACGGCCTGTTCGTCTACGACGGCGACGGCACCCTCGGGGACGCGGGCCCGCCGGGATCCGACGACATCGAGGCGCTCTTCGAGCGGTTCTTCGACCACCGCGACCTCGCGACCGAACCGACGCCGTTCGACGGCCGATCCGACTACTTCGACTTCATCAGCGTCGGAATACCGGCCGGCGGCCTGTTCACCGGCGCCGAGGGCATCAAGACGGCCGAGCAGGCCGAGAAGTGGGGCGGGGACGCGGGCGTCGCCTACGACCACTGCTACCACCAGGCCTGCGACACCATCGACAACCTCAACCACAAGGCGCTGAGCATCAACTCCGACGCGATGGCCTACGTGACCTACCTCTACGCATCCGGCAAGGAGGAGATCACCACCGACTGATGTCTCTCGGACGAGTGGGGCCGGCGTCGCGCACACCGGCCCCGCCTGTCCGGGCCGGGAAATCCGTCTGCGGTCGTCGTCCTGAGGAACGGAAGGTCGGCACCTGAGGTGGAGGTGACGGCGGCGACCGCTTTCTAGCGTCGTGGGCATGACGATCCTGCTCTCCGACTCGCGGGTCGCCGCCGTACCGGGTTCGAGCCCAGGACCGCGGCTGGTCGTCGACCTGGAGGCCGTCGCCGACAACACCAGGCTCTTCGCCCGGCGTACGTCGGGCGCGCTGATGGCCGTGGTCAAGGCCGACGGCTTCGGACACGGCGCCGCCGACGTCGCGCGTACGGCTCTCTCCGCCGGCGCATCGTGGCTCGGGGTGACCAGCATCGACGAGGCGATCGGCCTGCGCCGCGCTGGGTTCGGCGCCCCGATGCTGAGCTGGCTCAACCCGGTGGACGCCGACTTCGGCGCTGCCATCGCCGCCGACATCGATGTCGCCGTCCCGAGCCGCGAGCACCTCGAAGCCATCATGCGTTCGGGTGTCGGCGCCCGCATCCACCTGCACCTCGACACCGGCATGGCCCGCGACGGGGCGGCGCCCGAGCACTGGCCGAGACTCTGCCGAGTGGCCCGCCGGGCGGAGCGGGCCAGCCGGGTGCGCGTGATCGGGGTGATGGGCCACCTGGGCTGCGCCGAGGACCCCGCCGACCCCGACAACGCCGCCGGCCGAGCGAGGTTCGTGTGGGGCGTCGAGCGGGCCCGCGAGGCCGGGTTGCGACCGCCGCTGCGTCATCTCGCCGCGAGCGCCGCCACCTTGACCGACCCACTCAGCCACCACACCCTGAGCCGGGTCGGCGCCGGCCTGGTCGGGATCGACCCTTCCGGGACCACGACGCTGCGTCCGGCGATGACGCTCACCGCCCCGGTCGTGGGGGTACGCACCGTGCGCCCCGGCACCGCTGTCGGCTACGGGCACACCTGGTCGGCGACCCGGCGTACTCACCTCGCCCTGCTTCCACTCGGCTACGCCGACGGCGTGCCTCGAGCGAGCAGCGGGCGCGCCGAGGTGCTGCTGCGCGCACGGCGGCGGCCGGTGGTGGGGCGGGTGTCCATGGACCAGGTGGTCGTCGACGTCGGCGACGATCCTCCCGAGCTCGGCGAGACGGCGGTGGTCTTCGGCCCGGGTGCGGACGGGGAGCCCACCGTCGCCGAATGGGCGGCGTGGGCCGACACGATCGAGCACGAGATCGTCACCGGCATCGGCGCGCGGGTGCATCGATGAGGCGCGACGAGCGGATCCGGGTCGCGGTGATCGGGGGTGGGGTCAGCTGCGAGCACGACGTCTCGTTGGCCTCCGCCGGCGGGTGCTCAACGAGGTGAACACAATGCCGGGTGCCCCAGGCCTCCCAGGCGCCGAAGATGCTCGCCGCCGCCGGACTGCCGTACGGCGACGTGCTCGACCTGCTGGTGACCGACGCGCTGCGCAGGGGGCCGCGGTGAGCATGGTTCGATTGCGGACGTGATCGAGCGCCTCCGCGACTGGGAGCCGGAGCTGTATGCCGTCGGTGCGGTCTTCTCGGTCGGTGTGATCGAGGTGTCTCGGATGAGCAGCTACTACGACCGGCTGCCCTACCTGCTCGTGGTGGCCGGGATGATGGTGACGGTTGCCCTCGCCAGGAAGGCGCCGGGGGCCTCGCTCGGCATGGTGTGGCTCGTGTCCGGGCTCTCGGCCATCAGCGGACTGCAGGTGATGCTGGTGCAGCTGGCCGTGGTCTTCACCGCGTTCGGTACCGCACGGTGGGGTCGCCCCGCGGTGGTCCTCCTCAGCGCCCTGTCCATGCCGATCGCGGCCTTGATCGGTGCGTTGTTCCTCCACGTCTCCTGGGAGGACTTCGGCCGACTGCGCGCTCTGATCGACCTCGTGGGCTACGAGCCGGCCTCCCGGGTCGGCGACGTCTCGTGGGGAGTGCTGCTCGGGCTCTCGTGTGTGGCGGTCCTCGTGGTGCCCTGGTTGGCCGGCCTCGTGATGCGCTTCCGCGACCGGGCCCAGGAGTCGAGGGCGTCGCAGGCGGTGGCCGAGGAGGGCGCCGCTCGCGCCGAGCTCGCTGCTGAGCAGTCGCGTGAGATCGCCGAGCTCCGCGAGGGCCAGGCCCGTCTCGCCCGCGACGTGCACGACGTGGTGGGCCACTCGCTGGCGGTGATCCTCGCCCAGGCGGAGTCGGCGCAGTACCTCGAGGACGCGGACACCCAGAAGCTCAAGCAGACCATGGCGAACATCGCGACCTCCGCTCGCTCGTCGCTGCAGGACGTCCGACACGTGCTCACGCCGACGCCCAGCGAACCGACCCAGCCGGGCAGCCTCGACGCGCTGATCGCGGGAGTCAGGGAGAGTGGCCACGAGGTGGTGTCGAGCGAGGTCGGAAACCCTCAGCCGCTGCCACCCGAGCTCGACGTCGTCGCCTACCGGGTGCTGCAGGAGATGCTCACCAACGCCATCAAGCACGGCCGGCGCGACGACCCTGTGTTCGTCGAGCGGCACTGGGAGGGTGAGCTGCGGATCGAGGTGCGCAACGTGGTCGAACCCGGCGCCGAGGAGGCCGCACCGGGCCACGGCCTCGACGGCATGCGCCGCCGGCTCGAGTCGGTCGGCGGGAGGCTCGACGTACGCCGCCGCGATGAGGGTGGCCGGGCGACGTTCACGGCCACGGCGTGGATCCCGGTGCGGTCGCGATGACCGGACCGACGGAGCCGATCCGGGTCGTGCTGGTCGACGACCAGGAGCTCTTCCGCGAAGGCGTGAGGGTGATCGTCGACGCCCAGCCCGGGATGAGCGTCGTCGGCTCGGCGGGCGACGGGATCACGGCGGTACGACTCGTGGACGAGATCACCCCCGACGTGGTGCTGATGGACGTCCGGATGCCGGAGCTCGACGGGGTCGAGGCGACCCGGCAGATCTTCTCGCCCGACCGGGTCGCACGGCGTCGACAGCCGGTGCGGGTGATCGTGCTGACCACGTTCAACCTCGACGACCGCGCGGCCACCGCGATCCGTCTCGGCGCCAGCGGCTTCCTGCTCAAAGACACCACCCCAACGCAGCTCAGCGACGCCATCCGCACCGTGCACGCCGGCAACGCGGTGCTCGCACCGACCGACCTGTCCTCGTTGCTGGAGGGTCAGTTCCGCGTGCGAACCCCGACCCCGCCGGCGTACCTCGAGCTCACGGAGAGGGAGCGCGAGGTGTTCTTCGCGGTCTCCCGCGGCCTCTCGAACGTCGAGATCGCGGGTCAGGTCTTCGCGAGCGAATCCACGGTGAAGACCCACGTCGGCGCGATCCTGCGCAAGCTCGGCCTCCGGGACAGGGTCCAGATCGTCGTCTTCGCGCACGAGCACGGGCTGTCATGACGACTCCGGTCGACGGCCCCACCCCTCGGACTGAGTAACCGGGCGGGGCGTCTCGGCCGGCGGCTCGACGGGACGTCCGTCGTACTGGGTGGAGAGGACGACGTGCGAGTTCAGCTCGCCGTGCTCGCCCAGCCGCTCGAGGACGCCCTCGAGGTGAGGCATCGACGTCAGTCGCAGCTTGAGCATCGAGCAGTGTGCGCCGCTCAGCTTGTGCACCTCGACCACCTCCGGGAAGTCATCGGACGTCGAGGTCTTCAGCAGGCAGTGGCCGAGGCTGCACCGCATCTGGATGAACGCCGTGAGGGGCAGCCCGGCCCGGGCCGGGTCGACGCGCGCCTGGTAGCCGGTGATCACGCCGGACTCCTCCAGACGCCGCACTCGCTCCGCGACCGCCGGTGAGGACAGGTTGACCCGCTTCCCCAGCTGGTTGAACGACAACCGGCCGTCGCGCTGGAGCTCGCGAAGAATGGTCCAATCAGTGGCATCGAGCTGTTTTCCCATCTGACAAGGAGAACCCCGAAACTGCCTTTCGTTCAAGAGGCAGATGCCTCGAGATGCCGTTGACATCCCATTCCTTGACCGCGTTCGCCTTCCTAGCGTTGTCGCATGACCAGCCTCCGGCCGGCGCCGACCCGCACCACCAACACCGCGCTGCCGTCCCTCTTCGTGGGTGCCGCGGCCACGAATACCGCGATGGCCGCGGCCAGCCCGGTCGCTACCATCGCGGCCGCCGACTGGATCGGCCCGGGCTGGGGTGCGCTGCCGAACACGGCGGCCATCATCGGCACCGGCGTCGGAGCGTTGTTGCTCAGCGGAATGATCGGCCGGCGCGGCCGGCGGTCCGGCCTCACCGCGGGGTACGCCGCCGCGGTGGCCGGATCCGTGGTGACGCTGATCTCCGTCGCCGTCGGCACCTTGCTCGGACTGGTGCTGGGCATGCTGCTGCTCGGCCTGGGCAACGCTGCCGCCCAGCTCTCGCGGTACGTCGCCGCCGAGGACGTACCCATCGAACGCCGTGGCGTGGCGATCGGGACCATCGTCTGGTCCGGAACCCTCGGCGCCGTCGCCGGCCCGCTCCTGCTCATGCCGGCGGGTAGCGCGGCCCTTGGCATCGGCCTCGCCCCGGACCTCGGTCCGATGCTCCTCGTCGTACTCGTCTGCGGCGCGGCCCTGCTGGCGGCGCACGGACTGCCGGAGGGCGCTGTCACTCCGCCTCCCGCCGCGGTTGCGATCGGCCGGCTGTTCCGCGAGACGGCAACCCTTGTCCCGGTGCTCGTGATGACCACCGGCCAGGTGGTGATGGTCGTCGTGATGACGAGCGTGCCGCTGGAGATGCACCACCACGGAAGCGGCCTCGGCGCATTGGGCGTCGTGCTCTCCGCCCACACGCTTGGGATGTTCCTGCTCGCCCCGCTCACCGGACGGCTCGTGGACCGCTTCGGACACTCGCCGGTGATGGCGGCGGGCCTCGGGGCTCTCGTCGGCTCGGTGCTGCTCGCAGGAGCGAGCGACGGGTGGATCCGGGCGATCGCCCTGTTCCTGCTCGGCTACGCCTGGAACCTGTGCTTCGTCGGCGGAAGCGGGGCGCTCGCGGCACGGGTCGGCGCCTATGACCGCCGGGCCGTCGAGGGTGCCGCGGACGCCGTCGTCTGGACGACCTCGGCAGTCGCCAGCCTCGCCTCGACACTCCTCCTCGCCTCGGTGGGCTTCGGCACGCTCACGGTGATCGGCGCCGCGCTGGTCGCGCCGGCGGCCGCGCTGGCCGTCAGCCGCGGGCGCCGTGGGATGGCCCTGGCTGCGAGGTGAGCAGCGTCACCTCACCAATCTCGAAGCTGCGTCGTCGTACCTGCCAAGACCCCACGAACAGGGAAGGTCAGAACCCATGCATGACCGGCGCGACCACGCGAGAACCGGCAGCACGTTGGCTGCGTGGGCCGTCAGCTTCGGCGGCCTCATCCTCGTGACCGCGGTGACCTACCCGGTCGGGGTGCTTCCGCAGATCGCTACGGATCTGGACACCTCTGCCGGCAGCGCCGGCCTGATGCTCACCGTCTCGGGGCTGATGCTCGCCGTCGTTGCCTGGGTCACCGGGGTCTACGCACGGAACGCCGATCGTCGCCTGCTGCTGGTCGTCGCGATGGCCGGTGCGGGAGCGGGCAATCTGCTCTCGGCCGCCGCGCCGAGCTATCCCGTGCTCCTCCTCGGACGGCTCGCTGTCGGTGCAGGTGCAGGTGTCTTCTGGGGCATCGCTGCTGGCGTCGCCCCAGTCCTCGTGCCGGCGGCGAGGGTTCCGCGCGCGACGGCGGTCATCTTCGGCGCTGCCGCTGCGGCGTCAGCCGTCGGTGTCCCGTTGACGACCGCGGTCGGGACTGCGTCGGGCTGGCGAAGTGGCGTGGTCGTCCTGGCCGTGCTGTCCGCGATCGCCACTGCTGCGTTGGTCGGTCTGCTGCCACGGCTCAGGCCAAGAGAACAGGCGGAGGGGGTCGATGGTGCGCCCCTCGGCCACACGGTTCGCCGTATCGCTGGCGTGCTGATCGTCGCGTCCCTCGCAGTGGCGGGCCAGTTCGCGGCGTTCACGTTCGCACGCCCGGTCCTCGAGCAGATCTCGGGCTTCTCGCCTGACGCCGTGCCGGTGCTGTTGTCGGCCTTCGGGTTCGCGGGGATCGCAGGCACCATGCTGGCCGGCCGACTCGCGCCGGCCAGTCCGCGCAGGGCGGCCCAGCTGATTGCCGGCTCGATGGCGGCCGCAGTCGCCGCCCTGGCAGCCATTGGCGGTAGCCCGATGGTCGCCGTCCTCGCCTTCTGCGTCTGGGGCGCGGGGTACGGCGCCCTCGGCGTCACCCTCCCGCTGTGGGTCCACGCCAGAGCCACGTCCGATCATGGCCGCGCGGCGGCGATCTACATCGCTGTGTTCAACGCGGCGATCGCGGCCGGGGCGGCCATGGGGGGCGTCGCCGTCGACCTGACGGGCTCCCCGCCGTCGATGGCCGCTCCGCTGATCCTGACCTGTTCGCTCCTGGGCTGCGCGGTCGTCGCGGCACAAGCGACCTCGCGACAGCGGCCCCCCAGCTCTGGTGACGCGGCGTCGGGCCCGGTTGAAGCGACCAGGATTGGATGATGCACATGATCAGCCCGGACGCCCCGATCCGCCTCGCGCGGCCGACCGCCGACCTCGCGACCATCGAACGATTCTGGATACATGGAGTCGGGTTGGAGGTCCTCTGGCGCACCGACGAACCAGGCCCGGGAGAGCATGCGCTCACGATGGTCGGGGTCCCCGGCGCCGGGTGGCACCTCGAGCTGGTCGCCGACGCCGACCTGGCGCGAGAGACCGCCCCGTCCGACGAAGACCTGCTCGTCGTCTATCTCGGCGAGCAAGCAGGCCCGGAGTGGCTCGCTCGGATCGAGGGCGCAGGCGGACAGCGGGTGCCGTCGCGTAATCCGTACTGGAACACCTGGGGGATCACGGTTCGCGACCCCGACGGATACCTCCTCGTGTTGTCATCCAGAGGCTGGTCGACGGACTGAGGGACCGCGACGTACCACTCACGGGTCACCCACACTGAGTGACGCCCTCCGCGGAGACGTGCGCAAGGGTCACGGGCATGTCTGGATGGATCGCGACCGCGCTCTTCTTGATCGACCTGACCGTGAAGGTGCTTGCCCTCGGCCTGGTACCCAAGAACCGCCGGCCATCGAGCGGCATGGCCTGGCTGCTACTGATCTTCATCATCCCGTTCGTGGGGATCGTGATCTTCCTGGTGCTGGGAAGGACCGCGCTCGGGCGGCGCCGCGACGAGCAGCAGGCAGAGGTCAACGAGATCGTCGCCGACCGCACCACCGGCATCCCCACCCTCGAGACCGACTTCGCCGGCCCCGGGTACGTCTCGTCGGTGGCCACCTTGAACCGCAACCTGGGTGCACTGCCCATGCTCCCGGGCAACCGGGTCGACCTCTTCCCCGACTACGGAGCCTCGATCAGGGCGATGACCGACGAGGTCGACCGCGCGACCACCTGGGTGCACGTGGAGTTCTACATCACCGCGTGGGACGACGTCACGGGACCGTTCTACGAAGCACTGGTGCGGGCCGTGCAGCGCGGCGTCGAGGTCCGGCTCCTCTTCGACCACCTGGGGTCCCGCGGCATCCCCGGCTACAAGGAGTTCCGCGCACGCCTGGACACCACCGGGATCGACTGGCACCCGATGCTGACCATCAACCCGTTCAAGGGCGAGTGGCGCCGTCCCGACCTGCGCAACCACCGCAAGATCCTGGTGATCGACGGGACCGTCGCGTTCACCGGCTCGCTGAACCTCATCGAGCCCGGCTACAACAAGCCCAAGAACCACAAGGACGGCCGCGAGTGGGTGGAGCTGGTGGCCCGCGTCGAGGGCCCGGTGGTGACCGCCCTCAACGTGCTGTTCGCCACCGACTGGTACAGCGAGACCCGCACCAAGCTCACCCAGGAGATCCAGGCCCCCACCGGGGTGGCGGGATCCGTACCCGCGCAGGTGATCCCCAGCGGCCCGGGATTCGCCACCGAGAACAACCTGCGCGCCTTCACCACCCTGCTGTACTCGGCGCAACGCAGGATCTCCATCACCAGCCCGTACTTCGTCCCGGACGAGTCCCTGCTCTACGCCGTGACCACGGCCGCCCAGCGCGGCATCGACGTCGAGCTGTTCGTCAGCGAGGCCGGCGACCAGTTCATGGTCTACCACGCACAACGCTCCTACTACGAGGCGCTGCTGCGAGCCGGCGTCCGGATCTACCTGTACCCCGCGCCCTACGTGCTGCACTCCAAGTTCTTCACCGTCGACGACGACGTGGCGGTCCTGGGCTCCAGCAACCTCGACATGCGATCGTTCGGCCTCAACTACGAGGTTTCGCTGATGATCCCGGACCCGGCGGTCGTCGCCGGCGTCCGCGAGGTCGAGGACACCTACCGCGGGCTGTCCCGGGAACTGACCCTGGAGGACTGGCTGTCCCGGTCGCGGCGCTCGGCGTACGCCGACAACGTGATGCGCCTGACCGCCGCCCTCCAGTGAACCCGGCAACGCGGGACTACCAAGAACGGGCTATGGACAAGGAGCCCTCTCAGGGCGGACCGTGATTTCATTCGGCCTCGGGACCGTGGACTCTGCCGGCCTTGGAGGTCCCGATGCGTTCCTGGTCTCTCCGTCTCACCCTCGTCACCGTGCTCGTAGCGGGCATGTTCTCGGTCGGTGCCCCTACGTCGAATGCTGCGCCAACCGTCGACGGACGGGAGTGGCGAGAGCTGTTCGAGACGACCGGCCTCTCGTGGTCCGAGGTCGCGTCGGTGTGTCCCACCGACGGGGCTACCCCGTGCTCGGGCACGGTCCGCGGCCGCAACCTCACCGGCTGGACCTGGGCCACGGCCGGCCAGGTCCGTGACCTGCTGGACAACTACGCACCCGGACTCACGACGGCCGATCCCCCAGTGGTGACAGGCATCGACGGGTTCTGGGGAGGGATCAGCTTCCTCGGGGTGATGCGGTGGACGACGACCAGCTCCAACACCTATTCCTATTCCGAGTCGGCCTATGGTTGGACCGCGTCGACGGACGCCGCATCCGGCATCCCTCTCGGCGGTTTCGCTTCCTACTCCCACTCATTGGCAGGAACCACCGCCAACGGGAGCATCGGGCTCGGCACGGCTGCCGACGCGGCCAGCTCGGTCCGTGGTGTGTTCCTCTGGCGCCCCGCGGGCGGCGACTACACGGCGCCAGTCGTCACGCCGACTGTGACGGGGACACTGGGCAACAACGGTTGGTACCGCTCGAACGTCTCCGTGAGCTGGGCCGTGACCGACGCCGAGTCGCCGATCACCACGCGCGTCGGTTGTGACCCGTCGACCCTGTCGGTGGACTCCGGCGGAACGGCGTACACCTGTACGGCGATCTCAGCCGGTGGCCAGGGGTCCGGATCGGTCACCGTGAAACGTGACGCCACGCCCCCGACCATCTCGTGCGGAACCGCCCCGACCTTCGAGCTCGGCCAGTCGATCGCGACGGTCAGTGCCGTCGTGACGGACTCCCTCTCCGGCCCGCCGTCAGCCACCATCAACAGGCTGGTCTCCACGGCAGCCGTCGGCACGTTCTCTGCGGTGCTCACCGCCGTCGACCATGCCGGGAACCCCAGGAGCCAGTCCTGCAACTACTCGGTGGTCGCGCCCAAGTGCCAGGGCGTGACTCCCACCATCCGGGGGACCGCTGGCAACGACGTGATCAAGGGGACCTCGGGCGCCGACGTGATCCACGCGCTGGGCGGGGCGGACAAGATCGACGGTCTCGGAGCCGGCGACAAGGTCTGCGGTGGCGACGGGGTGGACGTGATCCTGGGCGGTGACGGAGCCGACACGGTCGAAGGCGGTGCCGGCAACGACGACATCTCCGGTGGTGCCGGCAACGACACCCTCGACGGCGGCGCAGGTTCCGACTCCATCCGGGGCGACGACGGTGTCGACCGCTGCACCAGCGGTGAGGTCCGGATGTCGAGCTGTGCCGTGATCTACTGAGCGGCCGGCACCGTCTTGGAGAGGTGCCCGAACGCGACCAGGCGCTTGTCGGTGTGGAACAGCTCCGCGCACGTCGTGAGCGTTATCAACGCCTGCCGTGGTTCCTGGGCCGGCTCCACTCCGCCCGGCTCCGGGTTCGTCGGTAGTGCGTCGATGACCCACGTATCGGTGAACGCGACCTCGAGGTCCTTGCCGCCGGAGTCCAGGGTGTAGGTGTAGGTGGCCTCGAGGGTTTCTACGACGACCTTGTCGCCGGGCTCGAGCTGTGGCATGTCGGCCAGGGGCGCCCCGTGGGTGATCCGGTGTCCGGCGATTGCGAAGTTCCCCACTGCCCCAGGTGCGGCGGCGTCCGGGAAGTGGCCGATTCCCGCGGCGAGCTGCGCATCACCGACTCCCTCGATCAGGGGAACCTCGTAGGTTGCGCCGAAACTCGGTATCCGCACCACCGCCACAGCCGTTCCCCCATCGACGTGGAGGTCCGGCTCCCCGTCGCGCCACTGCTGGTGCAGGGCGTCCACGGTCCGGTCCTGGGTGCGGTGCGCGACCCAGGTCGTCCCGAAGATCTGCCACACCACGTATCCCAGGAGGATCGCCCCCAGCGTCACCAGGGCGATGCCTGCCCAGAGCAGCTTCCGAGACCTGCGGCGGCGATGAGACGAAACGACCGCCTCGGTATCGGTGTCCTCTGACATCGGCTCAGGTCACCTGCTGTGACGCGACGGCCAGGGCAGGCTTCCGGCCCAGGCCACCGGCAGGCGATGTCCCGCGTGCACTTTCAGCCAACCGAGAGCGGCCACGTGTTCACTGTAGGTGCTGGCGCTGTCACCTATGTCGCGACTCATCACACGGTGGAGCTGAGGGGATTCGAACCCCTGACCTTCTCATTGCGAACGAGACGCGCTACCAACTGCGCCACAGCCCCAGTGCGCCCGCTGGGACGCGAGGAGAAACGGTAGCACCAGGACGTCGGCGGTTCCGAATCAGGAGCCGGCGGCCCGACGCTCCTCGGCCTCGGCGGCCTTGGCGGCCCGAGAGGCCTGTTCGGCCTCGCGGGCCAGGGCGCTGTCGGACTCGTTGCGGCCCGAGCTCCAGACTCCCGTCGAGTCGAGGTCGATGGTGCGGACGGAGCGGGCGGCCTCCGCCTTGTCGACGTACGTCGGCAGGGTGACCGGGACGGGATCCCAGCTGCCCGGCTCGCGCTCGGCAGCGGGGACTGCGGCGATCTCCTCGGTCTCGGGGCCCTCGGCGGCGGCCGGCTCGGCCGGGGCGGTACGGCGTACCGGGGCGACGGCGCGCTCCTTCTTGACCATCAGCCGGCAGGCCACCAGCCAGGCGACGAGCAGACCCGCGGGCGCGGCCTGAGCGATCCAGAGCAGCTCCCCGGCGTAGGCGAGGCCGGCCACGGCGGCGTTCGCGGCGAGGATCAGCAGCACCACCCGGAGCCGACGCTTCGCGGCGCGAGCGGCTGCGGCCCGCGAGACGGCGGGCGCGGGCTCGGCCGGGGTGTCGGCCGGGACGACCAGGGTGGCGCTGCGGGCGTCGATCGGCTCGCGCCGGGCCAGCACCCGGATCGACCTCGAGAAGCCCTCGACGGTCCGGCGCTGCTGGGCGTCGTCGTGGTGCCTGAGCGCTTTGGGGATCAGATAGACGGCCCAGGCCACCGCCAGGGCAACGAAGATCAACGCGCTCAGGTCCACGAGTCAGAGGTTAGGTTCGTTAGCGCAGGTGGCCTCGGATGTCTACCCGTGTGTCGCAAATTGCGCGTGTGGCTGGTGTGATCTGGAGCGGTGAGCTGGCTTCGCCTTTCCTGCCGCAGAGCGACGCTAGGTCACCGCTCGGCGGTCAACGACGCCTCGTACCTCGTGAGCAGCCCGCCCTGGCACTCCTCCTGCGTGATCGCGTAGATGCGGTGGTCGCGCCACTCCCCGTCGATGTGCAGGAACAGCGGCGCGAAGCCGACCTCGCGGATCCCCAGCTTCTCCACGACCCGCAGCGAGTTGGTGTTCTCCGGCCGGATGCAGACCTCAATGCGGTGCAGGCCGCCCGCGGTGAAGCAGTGGTCGATCGCCATCGCCACTGCCCGGGGCATCACCCCGCGCCCCGCGAAGTCACGGTCCAACCAGTAGCCGACCGAGGCGAACTGGGCCGATCCGCGAACGATGTTGTTGATCGTCAGCTGACCGGCGAACGCACCGTCGACCTCCACCGCGAAGGGGTACGTCGTGCCGCGGCGGGCGGCGGCGCGGAGACGGCGTACGAGCGAGCGGAACGTGGTGGCGCGCGGGTCCGCGCCGGGCGGCACCGTGGCGTCCCACCGCACCAGCCAGGAGGCGTTGCGCTGCCGCGCCGAGCGCCACGCCCCGACGTCGGACATCCGCAGCGGTCGCAGCGTGACCACCGGGTCGGTGCCCGAGCTGATCCGGGCCGGCCAGCCCCTAGCGTGGCTCAATGGTCGCTCCCCACGACCTGCTCCACGGCGTGCACAAGCATGTGCCGCAGGATCGCGAAGGCGTCCTTCACTCCCCCGCGCGAGCCCGGCAGGTTGATGACCAGGCAGCTCCCCACGACGCCAGCCACTCCCCGGGACAGCACCGCGGTGTGAACGTTGCGGCTCAGCCCGTAGGCGCGCAGCGCCTCGGGGATCCCGGGCACCTCGAAGTCGAGCAGCTCGCGCGTCGCCTCGGGGGTGCGGTCGGTGGGGGTGAGCCCGGTGCCGCCGGTGGTGAGCACCAGCCGGGCGCCGCCGTCGACCGCGGCCCGGATCGCCTCGCCCACCGGGCCGCCGTCGGGCACGACCACCGGTGCGGCCACCACGAACCCGAGCTCGGTGAGCTGCTCGACGATCAGCGGACCCGTCGTGTCCTCATAGACGCCGGCCGCCGCCCGGTTGGACGCGACGACCACCTCGGCCCGCAGGCCGGTCATCCGCGGCTCATCTCGTGAAGTCCCCCGACCTGCCGCCGGTCTTCGACTCGACCCGGATGTCGGTGATCACCGTGCGCTTGTCGACGGCCTTGACCATGTCGACAACGGTCAGCGCGGCGACGGACACCGCGGTCAGCGCCTCCATCTCCACCCCGGTCCGGTCGGTGGTCCGCACGGACGCCGTGATGTCGACGGAGTCGTCGCCGACCACCAGGTCGACGGTCACCGACGAGAGCGCGAGCGGGTGGCACAGCGGGATCAGCGCGGGGGTCTGCTTGGCGCCCATGATCCCGGCCAGCCTGGCCACCGCGAGCGTGTCGCCCTTGGGTACGCCGGCCCCGCGCAACAGGCCGACGACCTCGGCCGACACCAGCACCCGTCCCGAGGCCGTGGCTGTGCGGGCGCTGACTTCCTTGCCGGAGACGTCGACCATCCGCGCGGCACCCGTCTCGTCGACGTGGGTCAGCCGGTCGTTCACGATGCGCCTCCCAGGCTGAGCATCTGCACCTCGTCGCCGGCGGCCAGCGAGGTCGCCTCCTCGGGCACCACGATCAGTGCGTCGGAGGCCGCCAGCGCGCCGACCAGGTGGGAGCCCGGCCCGCCGACCCGATGCAGTTCACCATCGCGGAGCACCCCCCGCAAGAACTGCCGCTTCCCTTCGGGCGAGGACTCGACAGCGTCGCCCAGACGCGCCGTGGGCCATTGCAGCGCGGCCGGCTCGCGGCCCAGCATCCGGCGCAGGGCCGGCAGCACGAAGACCTGGAAGGAGATGTAGCTCGACACCGGGTTCCCCGGCAGCGTGAAGATGGGTACGCCGTCGACCCGGCCGTAGCCCTGCGGCTTGCCCGGCTGCATCGCGACGCCGCCGAACCACACGGTGCCCAGCGGCCGCAGCGCCGCCTTGACCACGTCGTAGTCGCCCTGGGAGACACCGCCGCTGGTGACCACCAGGTCGACGTCGGCCAGCGCCCCGCGAAGCACATCGAGGAACGCGGACGGCTCGTCAGGCACGATGCCGAGCCGCCGCACCTCGGCGCCGGCCCGCACCGCCGCGCCGCCGAGCAGGAACGAGTTGCCCTCGTAGATCGAGTCGGCGGCCAGCTCTGCTCCCGGCTCGCGCAGCTCCGACCCGGTCGACACGATGACCACCCGGGGACGACGCCCGCACTTCACCGAGGGCCGTCCGATCGAGGCCAGCAGGCCGAGGTGTCGCGGCTCGAGCACCTTGCCGGCTCTGAGTACGACGTCGCCCTGGCGGATGTCATCGCCGGCGTACCGCACGTGCTGGGAGACGTCCGGGGCCTGCTCGATCAGCACCCGCTCGGCGCCCCGGTCGGTCCACTCGTAGGGGACCACCGCGTCGGCGCCCTCGGGCAGCGGGGCGCCCGTCATGATCTTGGCGACCGCACCCGGCTCCAGGGCGTCGACCCCTCCCTGTCCAGCGCCGATCTCACCGACCACCGGCAGGGTCACCGGCACCGAGCCGAGGTCCTCGACCCGGACGGCGTACCCGTCCATGGCGGAGTTGTCGAAGCGCGGCAGCGAGAGCTCGGAGGTCACGTCGTCGGCCAGGCTCAGCCCCAGCGCATCCATCAGCGCGACCTCGGCGGCCGGCAGTGGCGCCAGGTCGTCGAGGACCCGTGCCAGGTGCTCCTCGACAGAGACCAGTTCGTCAGGCATCTACGGTGCCCCGCGTCAGAAGCCCTGGCGCGCTTCGCGCGCCCATGGCACGCACCTCGCTTCGTTGGCGTCGCTCGACGTGCGCCCAGCATGCCAGCGCTCCGCCGCCTTGCGATGCAAACACCCTGAACACGCCAACCACATCAGGCCTTCTGACCCGGGCCACCCGACAGTACGGCGTCCGCCGGCACGCGCTTCGCTGAGGCACCGTCGAGCTCGACGTCGCCGACGATCTGCACCCCGTGGCCGAACGTCCAGTCGCCCTCGATCCGCAGCGACGTGGCCTTCAGCATCGATGGCGCCCCCTCGGGGAAGCGCTTGTCGAACTCGCCGACCAGCTTGTAGAAGTCGCCGTCGAGCTCGACGAACGGCACGTTGTCGGCCACCTGGTCGAGCACGAAGTCCTTGCCGATGGTGTAGACGTCGGAGCGCAGCACCAGCAGGTCATTCGTGGTCTTCACCGGCACGAACCGGTCGCGGCCCACCTCGATCAGCTGCGAGCCTTCGAACACCTCGACCGCCGCGCCCATCGCCGTCTCGACCTGGATCACCTCGGGCGTGGACGGGTCGCCGGGGTCGACGTGCTTGACGTTGCGAATCAGCGGCAGCCCGAGGATGCCCTGCCGCACGTCGAGCGCCTGCTTCATCGCGGCCAGGTCGAACCACACGTTGTTGGTGGAGCAGTAGCGGTGCCGGTCGAGGTCGGCAAGCGCCTCGGCATCCCGCTTGGGGGTCTGCGCGGTCTCCCGCAGCACGATCCGGCCGTCGATCTTGCGTCGGGCGAAGTGGCCGCCCTTGCGGTCGGAGGCGGTACGTCGCACCGCCTCGATCGCGAACGGCGCCCCGGAACCCGCGAACCAGCCCGCCACCCGCGGGTCGGGCACGGCGCCGAGGTTGTCGGAGTTGGAGATGAACACGTGCCGGTAGCCGAGCTCGATCAGCTTGTCGAGCAGACCGGTGCCGCGGAGCGCGGTGTAGACGTCACCGTGGCCGGGTGGACACCACTCCAGGTCGGGGTCCTTCGGGTAGGAGACCGGCGAGAGGTCCTTGGCCAGGAGCTTGGGCTCCTTGTTCTGCAGGAACTCCAGCGGCAGCCCCTTGACCGGCAGGTCGGAGTACCGCGCGATCGCGTCCATGGTGTCGTCGGTGGTGCGGAAGGAGTTCATGAAGATCAGCGGCAGCGGGGCGTCGTACTCCTTGCGGAGGTGGAGCGTCTGCCGAGCGATGATGTCGAGGAACGAGAGCCCACGCCGCACGCACAGCAGCGACTTGGCCCGGTCCATGCCCATCGAGGTGCCGAGACCGCCGTTGAGCTTGATCACCACGGTGTGCCGGATCGCCTCGGCGGCGACGTCGTCGTCGACCTCGACATCGGCGAGTCGCTCCATCGCGACGGGCTCGATGGTGGACTCGGGGATCATCCCGGTCTCGCCGTGCTCGAGGAGTCGGAAGTAGTGGGCGAAGGTCTCGACCGCCACCTCGTCGACCCCGGCGTCGAGCATCTTGTTGCGCGCCTGGTTCAAGCCTGCACTACCCATACCTAGATCGTAGGCTCGCCGGGTGGCCACAACCCAACCCGGCGCCAAACTTGCCCTCCGCGACCAGCTCAGCACTGCGCGCAACCGGCTCGGCGTGGCCGAGGTCGGCGCCGCCGCACGGGCGTTGGCGGAGGTGCTGCTGGCCGACCCGGAGGTACGCCGAGCGGCGAGCGTCGCGGCGTACGTCTCGATCGGCAACGAGCCCGGCACCGGCCCGCTCCTCGACGGCCTGGTGGCCGCCGGCAAGCGGGTGATCCTGCCGGTGGTGCTCCCCGACAACGATCTCGACTGGGCCGTCTACGCCGGCGAGGGTGCCCTGACCCGCGCCCGGCTCGGCCTGCTCGAGCCGACCGGCCCGACGCTGGGCCTCGATGCGATCGGCACCCCCGACGCGGTGCTCGTGCCGGGGGTCGCCGTGGCCCGCGACGGGATGCGGCTCGGGCGCGGCGGCGGGTCCTACGACCGGGCGCTCGGCCGGGTGCCCGTCGGCACCTTCACCTGCGTGCTCCTGTACGACGGCGAGGTCCGCCTCGACGTCCCCCGCGAGCCCCACGACCGGCCGGTGACGGCTGCGGCCACCCCCAGCGGAATCGTGAGATTTCCGACGGGTGCTAGCTGGCGCTAGCGAGGTACCCTCGACCAGGCAGCAACGTCGATCCGGGGGGAGCATGGGGGAGCTCAAGGAGTGCGCCATCTGTGGCGCGGCATACGCGAACGGCATCAAGCACCAGCGGTTCCACGACGAGATCGAGGAGCTGATGGAGAGGATGCGCGCCGAGCTCAGCGAGCCCGCAGGGGGCGGCCGTCGGCGCCGCCACCCCGGCACCTGAGGATCACGACTCCTCCTCGCCCGGCTCCAGGGTGAGCTTGTCGTCCGCTGCGTCCTCGACAGCGTCCGGGCTGAACGCCCAGGCCAGCGTCTCGCCGGCCGCCCACAGGTCGGTCTGGTCGATGTAGTGGTCGTTGAACGCGTGGCCGGAGACACCGGTCAGGTTGATCCAGCGGGAGTCATCGAGGTCGTCGAGCGAGACCACCATCCGCATCGACGGAGCGGCGACCACCTCGAACCCCTCGCGGGCGTCCCACGACGTCGCATCGACGATCGCACCGCCACCGCCGACCTCCCAGCCGCCCCGGTTGAACAGCCGCTCGACCGCCGCGATGCCCGACTCCCCCAACGTGCTCGAGCGCAGCTCCAGCTCGTGCAGCCCACCCCAGGTCCACTCGTCGGGGTTGGGTGACTGCAGCGAGGTGAGGTCGTCGCGAGCATCGCGCATCGCCTGCCGCAAGATGTCGTCGCGCCGCTCCTCGGTCTCCTCGGTCTCCTGGTCGTCCCAGAACTCGTCGCGGGGGTCCCGGAGCAGGTCCTCCATCACCGCCATCCAGCGCTGGCCGCCGTCGGGGCGCAGGTCACCGGTCAGCTCGTCGGTGAACGTGAGGTCGAGCAGGTTGCGCCAGACGACGTTGTAGTACGCCGCAGCGGCGCTTTCGGCGCCCTGCCGGAAGTCCCAGTCGGCAAGCAGCCGTTGGCCGGCCGAGAAGTAGCCGGGCGGCAGGTTGACGTCGAGGAGGTAGGGCACCAGGACCGGCGCCATCGGACTTCGGGTGTCCAGCTGCAGGTCGAGCATCTCCCGCATCGACAGCTCGTCGTCGTCCTCCAGCACGTCACGGATCCGCTGGGACCGGTAGCCGCGGTCCCAGTCGGTGGTGAGCAGGTAGGGATAGTCCTCGTCCGTCACCGCCTGGTTGGCGGTGGCGATGAACCCCTCGTCGGGATCGAGCACGTTCGGCAGCCCGTCGTAGGGGACGTACTCACCCGTCCAGTCGTTCTCCGGGCGCCAGCCCGCGGCGGGGATCATGCCGTCGCTCCCCGACTTGCGGATCGGGATCAGCCCGGGCGCCTGGTAGCCGATGTGGCCCTCGCGGTCGGCGTACACGACGTTCTGCGATGGCGCCGCGAAATCGGCGAGGGCGTCCCGGAAGTCGTCCCAGTCCTCCGCCCGGTTGAGCTCGAGGATGGCGTCGGCCGTCGGCCGGGGCTCGAGGGCGGTCCACGCCAACGACACGGCGTACTCCTCCCCCTCACGGTCGGGGCGGGGCACCTTGGCGTCCAGCGCGACCTCGGCCAGCACGTCGTCGACGTCGGACACGATCGGGCCGTGGTCGGTGGACCGCACGGTGAGCCGGACGTCCTTGCCGTCGGCCACCCCGATGGTCTCGGTGCGGGTGCGCAGCGGCTGCGCCCTGCCGCCGTGGCGCCAGGTGTCGCCGGAGACCCGTTCGACGTAGAGGTCGGTGACGTCGGGACCGAGGTTGGTGAACCCCCAGGCGATGTCGGCGTTGTGCCCGATGATCACGCCAGGGACGCCCGAGAAGCTGAACCCGGCGACGTCGAACGGGCACGCGTCGGAGACGTCGCGGCAGTGCAGGCCCACCTGCATCCACACGCCCGGCATCGAGACGCCGAGGTGCGGGTCGTTGGCCAGGATCGGCGCGCCGGTGGTGGAGTGCTCGCCGTCGACCACCCAGGAGTTGCTGCCCACGCCGTCGCCCTTGCCGAGCCAGGCGGGCATCCGGCTGAGTCCTTCCCGGACCGTGGACAGCTCGGCCAGTGCCTTGCGGCCGAACGGCGGGCGCCGCGGGTTGCGGGTGCCGCCGATGACGGCGTCCTGCTCGAACACGCCGTCGACGACGGCGCCCTGGCTGAGGATCGGATCGTGCTCGTCGTAGGGGTACGGCGGGAACAGGGCTGCCGCCCGCTTCTTGCCGACCACGTCGGCGCTCAGCACCCGGTCGATCTCGTCCTGCATGTTGCCGCGCAGGTCCCACGCCATCGCCTTCAGCCAGGCGAGCGAGTCCACCGCCGTCCAGTCGGCCGGGTGGTAGTCGAGACCGCCCGCGTTGAGCACGGTGTACTCCAGCGAGATCTCCGACGGCGAGCGGTCGGCCAGGTAGGCGTTCACCCCGTCGGCGTACGAGTCCAGGGCGGCGCGGGTGTCCGGCTGCAGCAGCGGCAGCTCGCGCTCGGCGACGTTGCGCCAGCCCATCGTGCGCACGTACATGTCGGTCTCGAGGGCCTCCTCGCCGAACATCTCGGCCAGCCGGCCGGCCGTCGCGTGCCGCCGCACGTCCATCTCGTAGAAGCGCTCCTGCGCGTGGACGTACCCCTGCGCGAGCATCAGGTCGTGGGTCGAGTCGGCGTAGATCTGCGGGATGCCGCGCTCGTCCCGCACCACCTCGACCTCGCTGTCCAGGCCCGGGATCCCGACGGTGCCCGACGTCTCCGGGAACGACCGCCGGACCAGGACGACGCCGGCGAGCAGCAGGGCCACGAGCACCAGCACCAGGCCGATAGCGATGTACGTCGAGACCCGCAGCGGCCTCGGCAGGGCCCGGAACCCGCCACCCGTCCCGGGCCGCTCCGACGTGTCCACTGTCATGGTGCCGACATTCTGCACGTCGCGTATCATTTAGCAGTCGATACAGGAGAGTGCCAGGAGCATCATGCCGACCTACCAGTACGCATGCACCGAGTGCGGACACGCCTTCGAGCAGTTCCAGAGCTTCTCGGACGACTCGCTGACCGAGTGCCCCGAGTGCTCAGGTCGGCTGCGCAAGCTGTTCAACGCGGTCGGCGTCGTGTTCAAGGGCTCGGGCTTCTACCGCACCGACAGCCGCTCCTCGTCGGACACCTCCGAGTCGAAGTCCGAGACCAAGACGGAGACCAAGACCGAGACGAAGTCCGACACCACGTCGGAGACGAAGTCCGAGAAGAAGAGCGACTCGAAGCCCGCCGCGACTCCCGCCTGACCGGCCCGACGGTGGCTGAGGTGCGAGCGCCAGCGAGCCTCGAAACCACCCCTGTGGAGAGCCGATCCGCGGGCGCGCGTGCTCACCTAGCGTCGGAGGATGCTCTCCTCGGGTCCGCCCACCCCTGCCCGTCTCGCTGACCGGTTCCGGCCGGTACGCCGGGCGGTCCTCCGCCGACGCCGCCTGATCGCTGCGCTGCTCACCGGCGTCGCGGTCGTCGCCGGCGTCCGTGCTGCGGCAGGTCCCGCTCCGGCCACGGTGCCGGTGCTGGTCGCCGCGCGAGACCTGCCGGCCGGTGCGCAGATCGACGCAGCCGACCTGCAGACGGTGCTCTTCGCGCCGGGCTCGGCTCCGGAGGCGGTGGCCGACGATCCCGTGGGCCAGGTGCTCGCAGCGCCGCTGCGCAGCGGGGAGCCGGTGACCGACGTGCGCCTGGTCGGACCAGAGCTGACCGCGGGCCAGCCCGGCCTGGTCGCTGTACCCGTACGGCTGCCGGACCCCGGCATGGTGGCCCTCCTCGACGTGGGCGACCGGATCGACCTGCTGGCCACCGACCCACAGGAGGGCGGCGCCAGCGTGGTGGCGGCCGACGTACCGGTGCTGGCGATCCCCGCCGCCGACGACCGGACCAGCGCATCGGGCCTCCCGGGCCGCCTGGTCGTGGTCGGCGCCGAGGCCTCGCAGGTCACGCCGCTGGCCGAGGCGGCGGTCCGTTCGTTCGTGACGTACGCGTGGCCGGGCCGCTAGGTTCGGGACGCACTCGTGCACCTGGGTGCACCCGTCTCGGAGCCGAAGGAGCACACATGACCGGGTTCAAGAACTTCATCCTGCGCGGCAACCTCGTCGACATCGCGGTGGCCTTCATCATCGCGCTGTCGTTCGCCGCGGTGGTCGCCCGTTTCACCGAATGGCTGACCAGCCTGCTTCCGGACGCGGCCGACGAGGTGTTCAGCGACACGACGTACTTCGGCAGGTTCATGAACGCCGTGATCGCGTTCGTGCTGCTGGCGGCGGTCGTCTACTTCTTCGTGGTGGTTCCCTACACCGCCGCCAAGGAGAAGTTCTTCCCCAGCCCCGAGCCGGGCACCCCGGAGGACATCAAGCTGCTGCAGGAGATCCGCGACCTGTTGTCGCAACGGTCGGCCTGAGGCCGGCTTGCCGCCTCACCCGTGGTGCGGCGGCACCTGCGCCTTGAGCCAGTCCTCCGACGCGTCCGGGCGGCCGTCCGCACCCGGGTCCCGTTCGTCGGTGGTGGTCTCGGGGAGCACCTCGCCGAAGACGGCGTCGAGGCGGCGGCGCCGTTCCTCAGGCGTCTCTTCGGGAACGTCCTCGGTCATGCGCACAGCCCCGCAGCCTCGCGCTCCTCTGCGCTCGGGCTCTCGGGGTTGCTCGGCGACTCGGTGCCACCCGGTGAGCTCGGGGAGTCGGTGCCCGAGGACGAGCCGTCGACGTTGTCGCCTGCGGTGATCACGCCGTCCTGGAGACGGCGGGTGAGCCGTTCGTCGTTGATCACCCGCTGCCAGAGCTGCTCCGCCTCGGGCAGGAACTCGACCCGGCCGGGCTGGGCGGTGGAGTACTGGAACGGCACGGTGACGAACTTGATGTTGTCGAGGCCGATGTTCTTGAACCCCACCCCGATCTTGCCGATCTTGAGGATCGAGTCGATGTCGGTCTGCAGCGAGCTGGTGGCCGCGTCGAGGAAGCCGACCAGGCGGTCGACCCGGGCCAGGGTGCCGCGGTCGACCACCTTGCTCGCCATCGCGGCGATGAACGCCTGCTGACGCTTGATCCGGCCGATGTCGGAGCCGTCGCCGAGGGTGTAGCGGGCGCGCACGTAGTTGAGCGCCTCCTTGCCCTCGATCTCGCGGGTGCCCGCGGGGATGTTGATCCCGTGCTCGGGGTCGGAGATGTCTTCGGGGATGCACACCTCGACGCCATCGATCGCGTCGACCATGTCCTGGAAGCCGGCGAAGTCGAGCACGACGTAGTGGTCGAGCCGGATGCCGGTGAGCTGCTCGAACTGCTGCATGGTGCACGCGGGGCCGCCGACGGAGAACGCGTCGTTCCACATCACGTCGGTCGCGCCTGGGATCGAGTCGCCGTTCTTGTCGTAGCAGTCGGGTCGGTCCACGAGGGTGTCGCGAGGAATGCTGATGCCGTAGGCCGTCTCCCGGTCCGCCGAGAGGTGGAACATGATCGTCGTGTCGGACCGCTCGCCGCCGCCGGTGAGGTTGTCGATGTTGTTGCCCTCGCCGTCACGGGTGTCGGAGCCCATCACCAGGATGTTGAGTGGTTCCTTCGGCGTGTTGAGCTTCTTCTTGTCCGGCCGGTTCTTCAGCTGCTCGTCGACGTTGACCACGTTGAGGTTGTCGTTGAGGTGGCGGTAGATGTAGACCACGCCGAGACCGGTCGCCAGGCCGACCGCGATGAGGCTGGCCAGAACCACCTTCGCTACGGTGTGGTGCGCCTTGGCCCGCGCCCGACGCTTGCCGCGGCGACGAGCGCCGCCCTCGGAGTCGTTCGGGGTCGCCGACGTCGAACCGGCCTCGGCCGGCTCATGTTCAGCGTCCTCGGACATGCATCACCTGGGTACTCGGTCTGGTCTCTCGGTCGGGGGCGTCCCACAGCCACCCCTCGCGAACCTAGCCGTGTATGCCAAATTGTGACCTGCGCCGTCGGGTGGCACAAATCGCGGCGGTATGCGTCGCTAGCCGCGGGCCCTCGCGCGCGTGACAGGATGGCCGCCGTCGCGCCCCAGTAGCTCAGCGGATAGAGCAGCCGCCTCCTAAGCGAAAGGTCGCAGGTTCGACTCCTGCCTGGGGCACCTAAAAGACCGAGCAGCCGACTCCGTCCCTGGCGAAAGGCCCGCAGGTTCGACTCCTGCCTGGGGCACCTCAAGAACCGCAGCCGACTCCGTCCCTGGCGAAAGGCCCGCAGGTTCGACTTCTGCCTGGGGCACTCTTGTTCAGTCACCCCGGACAGCGGGACCTCGATGTCTAGACTCCGGTGCATGCCCCGCGGCGAAACCGGATCCCCTCGCACCGGTGGTGGGGCGATCTCGATCCGCGGTCTCCGCAAGGAGTTCGACGGCGTCACCGCGGTCGACGGCGTCGACCTCGAGATCGAGGCCGGTGAGTTCTTCACCCTCCTCGGCCCGTCGGGCTGCGGAAAGACCACCACGCTGCGGATGCTGGGCGGGTTCGAACAGCCCACCGACGGCCAGATTTTCCTCGATGGGGTCGACGTCGCCCAGAGCCCTCCCCACAAGCGCCCGGTCAACACGGTCTTCCAGAGCTACGCGCTCTTCCCGCATCTCGACGTCCACAAGAACGTCGCCTACGGCCTGCGGTGGCACAAGGGCCTCGACAAGCGGACCCGGGACGCTCGCGTCAGCAAGGCGCTGGAGCTGGTCCGGCTCACCGAGTACGCCAGGCGCCGCCCCCACCAGATGTCCGGAGGACAGCAGCAACGCGTCGCCCTGGCCCGGGCCCTGGTACTCGAACCGTCGGTGCTGCTCCTCGACGAGCCGCTGGGCGCGCTCGATGCGAAGCTCCGCCACTCGCTGCGAGCGGAGCTTGCCTCCCTGCAGCGCGAGGTCGGCATCACCTTCGTCTTCGTCACCCACGACCAGGAGGAAGCCCTCGAGATGTCGACGCGGCTCGCGGTCATGGACCGGGGTCGGATCACCCAGCTCGGGACACCGCAGGAGGTCTATCAGGAACCGCTGACCGAGTTCGTCGCGGACTTCCTGGGCGTCACCAACCTGTTGGACGTCGAGTGCCTCCCGGGCAGCGCGCCGACCCGCACCGTTCGGTATGGCGAGTTCACACTCGAGGCGCAGGCTCCGGCCGGCGACGACTCGACAGCCCGCCGGGCCGTGATCCGTCCGGAGTGCGTCGAGGTGCAGGAGCCCGGCCTCACCGGGGCCAACCGGCTCCCGGGCATGGTCGACGGCGTGGTCTTCCTTGGGTCGACGACCCAGGTGATGGTCCGTCTCCCGCATGGTGCGGTGCTGCAGTCGCTGGTCACGAATGACGCGCGACGCGACAGCCTGACCACCGGGCAGCCCGTCACCGTCCACCTACCGTCGCAGTCGCTCCGGGTCCTGGCCTCGGCCGACCAGGTGCCGGCCGCGCTCGCCGTGGACGACTGACCCGTCCGCGGAGTCCGCTCCTAGTTGACGATCAGCCGTAGTCGGCGAGGTCCTCGAGTGGCGACCGGGAGCCCCGCCGCCGCGCGCGCAGGCCGACGTACGCGAGGATCAAGGCCAGGAACGACGCCGCAAGGAGCAGCGTGGCCAAGGCATTGAGTGCCGGCGTCGGGGCCGAACGAACCGCGTTGTACAGCTTGATGGGCACGGTGACGTTCGAGGCGTCTCCGAACAGGAACTGACTCACGACGAAGTCGTCGAGCGACGTGGCGAACACGATCATGGCCGAGGCGAAGACGGACGGCAGCAGGAGCGGGATCAGCACCGTCCGAATGGCCTGCAACGGACTGGCGCCCAGGTCCATGCTCGCCTCCTCGTACTCCCGGCCGATGGCCAGCAATCTCGAGCGCACGATCACCAGCACGTACGACACCGAGAACGTGACGTGGCCGAGCAGCATGGCCGGCCGCCCCAAAGGGATGAACTGGTACAGGTTGACCATCACGAGGTAGAGCGCAGAGCCGATGACGATCTCAGGGGTCACCAGCGGGACCAGGGCGATGCCATTGGCCACGCTGCTGCTCCGCGACCGCCATCGGGTGAGCCCCATCGCGAGCATGACGCCCAGTGGGGTCGCCACCAGGACCGTCGCTGCCCCGAGGATCAGGCTGTTCTTCAGTGCCAGCAGCAGGCTGGGGTCCTCGCCGACCGACCCCTCGGCGCAGCAGTACCACTGCGTGGAGAAGCCCTGCCAGGTGCTGCGCGATCGGCCGTCGTTGAAGGAGAACTGCACCGCGATCAGGACCGGGACGAGCGACCACAGGATGTACAGCCAGGTGACCGCTGCGAGCACGTAGGGACGGCGCCAGGGATTCCGCCAGGGTGGCACCCAACGCCCGGCCCCAGCAGGAGGGACCTCGGTGCCGCGAGAGTCCTCGGTGACCGTCATCGGGTCTCCTTGCTCGCGCGCTGGGTCAGGATGAGGTAGTAGGCCATGAAGAACAGCAGGACGAGCGACAGCAGTAGCACCAGCGAGGCGCCGAAGTTCTTCAGAGGACCCTGCAGCAGGAACAGCTCGATCTGGTTCCCGATCATCGTGGTGTTCGGGGAACCGGACACGATCGCGTTCGTGTAGTAGTCACCGGCCATGGGCAGCGCCGTGATGACGAGCGCGGTGATCAACCCCAGCTTCGACAGCGGCAGGGTGACGTGCAGGAAGGTGCGGACCGCGCCGACGCCGAGGTCGCGCGAGGCCTCCAGCAGCCGCTGGTCGATCCGGTCCAGCGACGCGAACAGCGGAATGATGAAGAACGGCAGGTAGCCGTACGCGAGGGCGATCACCACGGTGAACGGGTTGCCGGCCAACCAGGAGACCGGCGCGACGCCGAAGATGCCAAGCGCCTTGTTCACGTAGCCGTCCTCCTGCAGCAGGTTGACCCACGCGAGCATGCGGGTGATGTAGTTGATCCACCACGGCGCGAGGATCAGGGCCAGCACCAGGCCGCGCCTCTTCCCGGCCAGGCGGGCCGTGTAGTACGCCACGGGGTAGCCGACGACGACACAGATCAGCAGCGCGCAGACCGTGTAGGTCGCGGTGCGGATCCACACCGCCTGGTAGGGGCCGGAGACGGAGTCCGACATCACCTGCCTGAACGTGGCGAACTGCCAGTCCAGCGGGTTCCACACCGGGATCGGCTCCCCGAAGATGTTGATGTTGCCGCTGAAAGCAACCGCCATGACGGCGTAGATGGGCACCAGGAACAGCGCGACGAGCCACAACGTGCCCGGAAGGGCGAGCGCCGGCCACAGGCGCCGCGTCGCACGGTGTGGGCCGGATCTCGGTTCAGCCACCGGCCTTGAACTCTGACCAGGACTGACGCCACAGCGCCTCGGTGCTCGGGCTCACCTCGTAGAACGTGAGCCCGGTGTCGAAGTCCTCGGGCAGCACCACTGCGCTCATCAGGTTCTCCGGGATGTAGCCCTGCTCGATCAGGTATGGAGCGGACAGCTTCGTCAGCGGCGGCTGGTAGCCGTTCCACCCGAAGTTCTTGAGAGCGATCTCGTTGTCGAGGAGGTCGTTGATCATCAGGTGTGCCAGCACCGGCTTCTCTGAGCTCTTGGGGATCGCGATGTTGTCGCTACCGACGACGCGGTCGGCCGGGTCCTCCGGACGCCAGTACGCCAGGACGTCGGGGGTCTCGCCCTTGGGCAGGTAGTACTGTCCGGCAATCGGGTCGCCCGACCAGGCCTGGTGGATCGTGGCGGTGCCCTCCGGGACCTCGGAGAAGGCGTTGACGTTCGTCTTGACCTTCACCAGGTCGATGAGCTCGATCAGCGAGTCGGTGGCCTCGCTGATCTGGGCGGAGTCACTCGTGTTGATGTCCGTGCTGATGTTGTTGCGCAACAGCGACATGGCGATCGCTTCCTGCTGGTCGTCGAGCAGGTAGATCTCGCCCGAGTACTGCTCGTCCCACATCAGGTCGTAGCCGTTCTCCGGGACGCTGGACACCCGGTCCGCGCGGTAGAGCACCCCCGTGCCGTAGATCGTGTACGGGACGGTGTAGCGCGCCTGCTGGTCGTACCAGGGGTCCTGGTACTCCGGCCAGACGTTGGTGAGGTTGGGCAGGTACGAGTGGTTGAGCGGCTGGAGCAGCTCGGCGTACACCATCTTGCTCATCACGCTGGGGCCGGGGAAGACGAGGTCGAACGACTCGCCCGACGCGCGGATCTTCGCCAGCATCTCGTCGTAGTTGGCGTACGGCGTCACCTGGACCTCGACGCCGTGCTGCTCACCGAAGGCCTTCATCACGGCCGGCGCCATGTACGAGTCGTAGTTCAGGATCTTGAAGGCGCCCCCCGTCTCGGGATCGAGCCCGTCTTCGATGGGTGGGTTGCTGTCCTTGATCGGCAGGGTCACCGGACTGTCGGGCCTGGCCAACGGATACGGGGCAGCGCCGTTCTGTGCCTGGTCGTCGCCTCCACAAGCAGCAAGAAGCGGCGCCGCCCCCAACCCGATGCTGAGCCAAAGGCCGCCGCGCAGCACGTCGCGACGGGCGAGCTGTGGTCTCGGGGCCCTGCGACGCAGGGCCGGATCTGTCGGGTCGAAGTTCATGCCAGGCCCCTTCGCGCTCCATCCATGCGTCACGTTCGCCGCCCGAGGTTCCCTTAACTGACTGTTCAGCCAGTTGCCTTCATTCTTGCCCTCGGACTGGCAGGTGTCGAGAGTTGCGCGTCAAGGTGACCACCCAGGAGCCCGGATGTCACGCGCAGCCTCAGCTTCCGCGCGCCACCCGGTAACGCAGGTGCAGGACCCGGTCACCGCTGATCACGATGTCAGGATCCTCGAGCAGGTGCTGGCCGTCGACCGCGCCGAAGTAGCGTCGTCCGGAGCCGAACACGACGGGCACCACGTCCATCGCCACCTCGTCGACCAGGCCCTCGGCCAGTGCCTGGCCGCCGACGTCGCCGGCCGCGACCGCAACAACGCGCTCACCGGCGAGGTCTTCGGCCTGCTTCACCGCGTGGCCGACGTCGCCGACGAAGTGGTACGGCGCCTCGGGGTGCCAGCCGTCGGGCTTCGGCCGGTGCGAGACCACGACCACGTGCTGGCCGACGGGCGGCTGGCCGTCCCAGCCGTTCATGAGGTCGAACAGCCTGCGGCCGATGACGAGGGCGCCGACGCTGTCCCACACTTCCGCGACGTACGCCGCGCTGGTCGCGCTCATCTGGAATCCGCTTCCCTCGACCGGCGCGGTGTCGCCGTTGCTGTACCAGTCGAACAGCGGGCCGATGTCGTCGTGCTCGTCGGCGATGAAGCCGTCGACGCTCACGACGTTGTGCATCAGGACCTTGCTCATCGTCGTGCTCCTCCTGAGTGGGTGATGGAAACACCAGTGGACAGCCGATCGCCCGGCACCCAAAACGATTCAGAATAGTCTGTATCCATGCCTGACATCGCCTTCCGGTTCGGTCGCCAGGACCTGCTGCGCACTCGGTTCGCGATCGCGCCGCTCATCGAGATGTCCGCGGCGACGTACGTACTGCGGCTACCCAGGCAGTTCCCCGAGCACCGCCCCTGGATCGAGGAGGTCCTGCCGCGCGTGGCCGGGCTGAGGCTGGATCTGCTGTACGCCGCCAACCCGATCGGCCGGACGATGTGGCCGAGCTTCGACTGCCCGCCGCCGGAGGTGCCGAATCCACGGTTCGAGGACGAGCTGGACCGTGTCGCCGCCACCAATCCGCGGCTGGTTCGGTCGGATGTGCTCCGCACCTACCCCAGCGACCTGCCGGCCGACGCCCGGCCCTTCATCGACGATCCCGTCGCGGCGCTGACTGGTCTCGTCGAGCAGTCACGCGCGTTCTGGGAAGCGGCGCTGGCCCCATGGTGGCCTCGCATGTCTGCGTTCTTGGAAAGCGAGATTGCAGCGCGAGCACGCCGCTTGGTCAGCATTGGCAGCGAGGCGGCCTTCGCCGACCTCGACCCCACCGTCACTTGGGATGGGCGCGACCTCACCGTCTCCTCCGCGCGGACGCCGCCGCGCAAAGTCCTTCTCAACGGCCGTGGCCTGCTCCTCTTGCCATCGGTGCTGGCATGGTCCTCCTGGCCGCGGGTGGACCTTCCCTGGGATCCGGCGCTCACCTACCAGCCGCCGGGCGTCGGCGACCTGTGGCTGCAGTCCTCCGCAGACGGCGCGCTCGAGGAGCTGATCGGCCTTCGGCGAGCGTCGCTGTTGCGGTCGCTGGAGCGGCCGGCCTCGACGCAGGCCCTCGCTCGACGCACCGGATGGAGTCCCGGCGGCGTCAACAGTCACCTCGCCGTGCTGCGTCGCACGGGGCTCGTCGTGCGACGCCGGGAGGGTCGCGAAGTCATGTATTCACGCACGCCGGCCGGCGACAGCCTGTGCACGGACGCCCAGCGAGTCGGCGGAGCGTGAGAGACCATCAGCGGAAGAGAGCAGTGCGACAATCGCGCGAGGGAGGGGGCCGATGCCCACCTTGAAAGAGGCAGAGGAGTTACGCCGCCGACGCGACTGGTCGGCGGCGTACGACGCCTTCGCGTCCCTCACCGACCGCACGGCGACCGTCGTGGAGGGTCAGGCCGAGGCCGCCTGGTGGCTGGGGCAGATGGACGAGTCGATCCGGCTCTACACCGACGCCTACCGGCTGCGTCAGGACGCCGGGGATCTCGAGCGCGCCGCACACGTCGCCGTACTCCTCTCGATCCACACCCGGCTGGTGGGTGAGGCCTCCCAGAGTGCGGGGTGGATCAGCCGGTCCCACCGGGTGCTCGACGACCTCCCGGAGAGCGCGGCCCACGGGTACCCGCTATATCTCGGCACCGCCGCCCTGATGGGTGGCGACCTGGTCGTCGCCGAAGCATCCGCCCAGCGCATGCAGGACCTGGGTCGGCGCCACGACGACCCCACCTTGGTCGCCCTGGGCGTCTACTTCGAGGGACGCGTCCGGATCAAGCAGGCCCGGGTCGCCGACGGGCTGGCACTGCTCGACGAGGCGATGGTGGCGGCGTTGTCCGACGAGCTCGGGCCGCTGTGGACCGGCGCGATCTACTGCGGCCTGATGGACGCGTGCAACGAGCTCCGCGACCTACGCCGGGCCGCCGAGTGGACCGAGGCCACCCGGCAGTGGTCCGACCCGCTCCCGCTGGCGTCGCTCTATCCGGGCATCTGCCGGGTGCACCGCGCGCAGGTGCTCCAGCACCACGGCGAGTGGGACGAGGCCGAGCGGGAGGCGCTGGGCGCCTGCGAGGACCTCGTCGGCATCGACGTGTTCGCGGTCGCGGACGCCTACTACGAGGTGGGCGAGGTACGCCGCTTGCGTGGCGACCTGGACGGCGCCGAACAGGCCTACACCCAGGCGCACGAGTACGGCCGCGACCCCCAACCGGGCATCGCGCTGCTGCGGCTTGCGCAGGGGCGCGTCCCGGATGCGTCCGCGTCGATCGCCGCGGCGCTGGCCGCCAGCACCGGCAGCCCGCTGGATCGGGCCGCGCTGCACTCGGCGCAGGTCGAGATCGCGCTGGCCGCCGGCGACCTCGAGCTGGCGGAGTCGTCGGCGCGGGAGCTCTGCGACGCGGCGGAGACGTTCGCCAGCGCCGGCCTGGGGGCCGAGGGGCATCGCAGTCGTGGTGCCGTCCTGCTCGCGCTGGGCCACACCGTGGAAGCCGTTGCCTCACTGCGGATGGCGTTCAACGCCTGGAAGCAGCTCGACGTCCCGTTCGAGTCCGCACGGGCCCGGATGCTGCTCGCCGAGGCCTACGCCACACTCGGCGACGCCGATGCCGCCGCGCGTGAGCGGGCCGTGGCGGAGGCCTGCTTCGACCAGCTCGGCGTGATGAAGCCGCAGCAGCCCGCGCTCGCCGGCCTGACTCCCCGGGAGGTGGAGGTGATCAGGCTGCTGGCGTCGGGCAAGAGCAACCGCGAGATCGCCGCCGTCCTGTTCCTGAGCCCGAAGACCGTGGCGCGGCACCTCTCCAACATCTTCGCGAAGACCGGCGCCAACTCGCGCGCGGCCGCGACCGCGTTCGCCTACGACCACGGGCTGATGGGTCGGACGACCCACGCCTGAGGCCCGAACGAATGGGTCGTCCGGCCGAAGAGCGCGACCCTCCTGCACTCCTACGTTTCCTGCATCGGTTCACCAGGAACCGTCGAAACAAGGAGAAAAGCAATGCCGAAGTACGTCATCGAACGCGAGCTCCCGGGTGCCGGCCAGCTGTCCGCCGACGAGCTCCACGCCATCTCGGGCAAGTCCAACGCGGTCCTCTCGGGCATGGGTGGCCGCGCCACGTGGCAGCAGAGCTATGTCACCGACGACAAGATCTACTGCGTCTACGTCGCCGAGGACGAGGCGGCCGTCCGTGAGCACGCCCAGGTCGGTGGGTTTCCCGCCAACTCGGTCAGCCGCGTGGCGACGGTCATCGACCCGGCCACCGGCGAGTAGGACCAGCCGCGTAGCAGACTCACTCGACGTGCTCGGGGGCACGCCCCTCGAGCACGTCGCGTGTCCTGGTCACCGACGAAGCGCGATCGCGTCGACCTCGAACAGCATGTCCGGCAAGGCGAGCGCGGCGACACCCAGCATCGTCTGGGCGGGCGGCCGGTCGCCCCAGATCCGGTGCAGCACGCCGCCGACGACGTGCAGGCGCTGCTCGGAGTGGTCGACGATGTACGTGCCGAGACGAACGACGTCGCCGTACCCGAGCCCGGCGACATCGAGGGCGCGGCCCAGGTTGGCAAAGGCCAGGTCGACCTGCTCGGCGAAGTCGTGCGACGGGACCTGGCCGTCCTCGTCCGAGGCGTACTGGCCGGCAACGACAACGAGCTGGCCTTCCAAACCGTCGGCGACGTGGCTGTAGCCGAACGGCACGGGGTCGTGCAGCTCAGCGGGGTTGATGAAGCGGGGCATCCGAATTGCCTTTCTCAATGGGGCTGGTCCGCGAACCAGTCACGCGTGCTCTTCGCCAACGTCGGTCGCGCTGACTCGACGTCGGCCTGGATGGTCGCGAGGGACGTGGCCGCGAGCTCGCGGCGCCAGGCCAGGTCGGCGCGCCCCATCGCCTGATCGACCAGGCAGCGAGCGCCGGGGTCGATCGGGCCACCGACCGCACCCGCGCCCCCACGCTGGCGGATCTCCTCGCACCGGAAGGCCGGCTCCGGGCCGTCGATGGCGACGACGACGTCCATCAGCGACACAGCGTCGAGCGGCCGCGCCAGTCCGTACCCACCGCCCGGCCCCGGAGTGGACGACAGGATGCCGGCGCGGACCAGGGCTTGGATCTGCTTGTGCAGGTAGGCCTTCGGGAGGTCGAAGAACCTGGCGAGCTCGTCTGCGGTCAGCGCCTCGTCATCTCCGGACATGGCGAGCGTGAGGCAGCAGTGCACCGCCCACTCGACCCCGCGGCTCATCTTCATAACCTGGACATTACATAACCAGATTTACTGGAGTCCAACGAGATGCGCTGCAACTTTCGTACGACGCGTGGTCGTCGGGCGCGGCCTAGCGTGTACTTGTGCCTGTGGCGTCTCGGAGCCTGCTACGTGCTTCCGCCATGGCCACACGCGCGCGGCCGTGGCTCGTGGCGATCGTCGTCGGCCTGGTCTCGGTGGTCGGCTTCGTGGAGTGGCGCGAACCGCTGGTCGTCGGCCTGGCGGTCGCCGGAGCCGCGGCGTCGTTCGTGGCCGCGCGGCGTCTCGCTCCCGTTGCCCTGGTCGGCGTCGCGAGCGTCCTGCTGCTCGGCATGTGGCCGGCCGCCGTGGTCGCGGGGTACTACCTGGGGGCATCCACCCAGTCCCGTCGACTCGTAGCCGCCTGGACCGGCGGGGTCTCGCTGCTGGTGCTGGCGCGTGGGCTCGCTCCCGACACCCCGGATGCCCTCGAGGGCTGGGGCAACGTGATCGCCTCGGTGGTCATGTTCGTGGCACTCCCCGTGATCGTCGGCTCGTGGGTCAGAGAGCGGCGGCGCGTCGTGGACGCACTTCGCGAGCGTGCCGAGCGGGTGGAGCGCGAGCGTGACGCGGTTGTCGCCGAGGAGCGCGCGAGAGAGAGGTCGCGGATCGCGCGGGAGATGCACGACATCGTTGCCCACAAGGTGTCGTTGATGGTCATCCATGCCGGGGCCATCGACATGGCGACCTCCGAGCCGAGCACCAGGCGAGAGGCACGGCTGGTTCACGAGCTCGGTCGACAGGCCCTGTCGAACCTCCGTGACGTCCTTTCCGTGCTTCGCGACACCCGGCAAGAGACCAGCACCCGTCCCCTGCCTGGGACTGCGGACCTCGACGAGCTCCTCGAACACTCCCGGCAGGCCGGGCTCACCGTGGTTCGGCAGGACCGCGGCTCGGCCATCGCCGATGTCCCGGCGGCCGTGGGAGCGGGGGTCTTCCGGGTTGTGCAGGAGGCGCTGACCAACGTCCATCGACATGCAGGCGACGCCACGGTGCACGTCTCCTTCGGCTGGTGGAGCGATGCCGTGGAGGTCAGCGTGACGGACCGCCCGCGAGGACCCGCTCCGGTGGCCCCCGGGCACGGTAGCGGCCTGGGGTTGGTCGGGCTGAGCGAACGGGTGTCCGCGCTGGGCGGCACCTTCGCGGCTGAACCCGGACCCGACGGCGCCTTCGCCGTACGGGTCCACCTGCCGTTGAGGACAGGGGCGGCGAGCTCGTGATCCGGGTACTGATCGCCGACGACGAGCACCTCGTGCGGTCCGGACTTCGGGTGATTCTGGAGTCCGCGGGAGACATCGTCGTCGCCGGCGAGGCCGAAGACGGGGCGCAGGCCGTCGAGGCGGCGCACCGCCTGGATGTCGACGTCGTGCTGATGGATGTGCGAATGCCGGTGATGGACGGCATGGAGGCCTTGGAGGAGCTCGGCAAGAGTCCCGAACCCCCGGCGGTCGTAATGCTGACGACGTTCGACCTCGACGAGTACGTGCACCGCGCGCTTCGCGCCAGGGCGGCCGGGTTCATGCTCAAGGACGCCCCGCCGCGCGAGCTCGTGGCGGCGGTGCGCACCGTGGTCAACGGCAACGCGATGCTCTCCCCCAGCGTGACCCGTCGGCTCATCGACACCTTCGTCGAGCGCGAGCCCTCGGCGACCACCCAGGCGCGGGACCGGCTCGAGGTGCTCACGCCGCGCGAGCTCCAGGTGATCCGTCAGGTCGCGGAGGGACTGTCGAACGCTCAGATCGCGCGCCGCCTGGGCATGCGGGAGACAACGGTGAAGACACATGTCAGCCGCGCGCTGAGCAAGCTCGAGATGGAGAACCGCGTGCAGGCGGCGCTCCTGATCGCAGAGGCATCCCTGGACCAGCGCGCTCCCTGAGGTCTACATCGAAAGTCCACCGCCGAAGGCACCAACCGACGATGTCCCGACGCCTCTTGCAGCGGACGCTTGAAACATGGAAGCCAACATCACCCTGGTCGATCTGACCAAGCGCTATCGAGACACCCTCGCCGTCGACCGCCTGAGCATCGAGGTCACGTCCGGCCGGGTCACGGGGTTCCTCGGCCCGAACGGAGCCGGGAAGTCCACCACCTTGCGGATGCTCCTCGGGCTGACGGTGCCGACCTCAGGGACCGCGCTGATCGGCAACCGCGCCTACGCGACGTTGCGCGATCCGCTTCGCGAGGTGGGCGCACTCCTCGACGCCGGCGCGATACATCCCGGGCGGACCGCCGTTTCGCACTTGCGTGCCGTGGCGCGGAGCAACCGGATCCCCCAGTCAAGGGTGACCGAGGTCCTCGAAACCGTGGGCCTCGGCGCCGCCGCCGACCGCAGGGTCGGTGAGTTCTCGCTGGGCATGCAGCAACGACTTGGCGTGGCCACAGCGATCCTGGGTGATCCTGGCGTGCTGCTCTTCGACGAGCCGGTGAACGGACTGGACCCCGAAGGGGTGGTGTGGATTCGTCGCCTGATGCGGTCGATGGCCGCCGAGGGCCGCACGGTCCTGGTGTCGAGCCACCTGATGAGCGAGATGGAGGACACCGCCGACCAGGTCATCGTGATGGGCCGCGGGCGTCTGCTCGCGGATGCGCCGATGCGCGAGCTCATCAGCGGTTCGGCGCCCACTGTCCGGATCCGGACGCCGGAGTTTCGCCCCTTGCGCCGGGCGCTGCTGGACGCCGGCCTGACGGTGGAGCAGACCGACACCGACGAGCTCACGGTCGCGGACGTGGTGCCCAGCGACCTGGGTGACATCGCCTATCGGGTCGGAGCGCGGGTGCACGAGCTCACGAGCACCAGGTCGACGCTGGAGGACGCCTACCTGCAGCTGACCTCCGACAGCGTGGAGTACTCCTCCGCGCTGCCGGCGACCGCGGGTGCCGGACGGAGCGACTCATGACTGCCACCACCTCGACCACTGCCGCGATGTCCTTCGAGTGGGCCAAGCTGGCCAGCGTCAGGTCCACGTGGTGGAGCCTCGCCGCCACGGTCGTGGTGGCCGCGCTGAGCGCCGTAGTCCTCGGTCTGTCCGCCGCCGCCAGCGCCGAGAGCGGTGTCGCGGGGGCACAGGACTCCCCCCAAGTCGCGAGCCTCGGCCTGATGCTTGCGCAGCTCGGCACGATCACACTGGCCACCCTCGCGATCACCAGCGAGTACAGCACCGGCAGCATCGTCGTGTCGCTCCAAGCAGTCCCGAACCGGGCGCGGGTCCTGGCCGCCAAGGCGGGGGTCGTCGCAGTGCTCGGCGCCCACCTGGGTCTGGTGACCAGCGCGGTCGCCACGGCCGGTGCCGAGCTCACCATGGGGAGGTACGGCGTGTTCACCTGGAGCGACGCCACTCTCACCGCTCTCGGTGTCGCGGCGTACTTCGCGTTCCTCGGCGTCCTGGCGCTCGGCCTGGGCACCCTGTTGCGCAGTACGGCGGGGACGATCACCACCCTGCTTCTCATGCTGCTGGTCGTGCCACAGATCCTCGGCGTACTCCAGGCGGACTGGGTGCAGCGGCTCGTCGACTACCTCCCGACGACCGCCGCAGGTGTCGTCATCTCGCGTGAGGCGGACCCGTACCCAGTCATCGCGGCAGTCCTGGTGCTGATCGTCTGGGCAACGGCGACCCTGGGCGCCGGGCTGCTCACACTGACGAGGCGTGACGTCTAGGAACGGAGCAGGCACGCGGTCGGCCATCGCCGGTCGAAGGTGGCGAGGAATCGCTCGACGACTTCGACGTCCGCCGACGGCCCAAGGATCCGGCCAACCACCGCTCGTGGTCCGCCCTGTTGTGGCTGCCGGCCCCCTTTCACGCGCGTACGGTTCCTAACATCCAGGATCCGGTGCGACGCCGGATCGGAGCAGGAGGTTCACGTGTCGGTTTCGGTGCTCGACATGTCGGTGTCGCTGGACGGCTACATCGCCGATCAGGACGACTACCTGGGCGGTGAGGACGGCGAGCGACTGCACAAGTGGGCCGAAGCGCAGGACGAGCTCGGGCAGCCGTCCGAGGCGGTGGCAGAGTTCAATAAGGAGTGGAGCGACGGCGCCGGTGCGGTCGTGGCCGGACGACGTACCGCCGAGCTGATGGACCACTGGGGTGGCGACCACGGCGGACTGCCGATCTTCGTCCCCAGTCACCGGCCCCCCTCACCAGCGGCGCGCTGGGGCTATCCGCTCGTGACGTACGTCGACGACGGGATCGAGAGCGCCATGGCGCAGGCCAAGGCGGCCGCCGGTGACAAGGACGTCCAGGTGCGGGGCGCCTACACCGCCCAGCGCGCCCTGGAGGCCGGCGTGCTGGACGAGGTGCAGGTCCACGTCGTGCCGGTGCTCCTGGGTCGGGGCCGTCGGCTGTTCGATGTGCTGCCGGCCGAGATCGAGCTGGAGATCGTCCGAGTGATCGACAGCCCGGACGTGACGCACGTCCGCTATCGAGTGCGTCGGTGAGCCAGACCTATCCCGAACGCCGAGCGGAGCGCTCGGAGCGGCGGCGGGCGCGGAGCCGCCGCAGCCGTCGTACGACGAGGGGGTACGCCGCTTCGGCCTCGGGGCGGTCGAGCAGGCGGTTCAGCTCGGCGTAGTAGTCGCCGACGGGGCAGCCGACCGCCTCTGCGATCGCGGTCTCCTTGTCGCCGGCATGACGCCACCAGCCGGTCTCGAGGTCGAGCAGGGCGCGCTCGCGGTCCGACAGGGTCACGCGGCGAAACGGTAGCCGAGCCGGGCAACGCGGAGCCGAACGGGTCATGGCGAGGCGCGTGGCGTGGCTAGTCTCGAGGCGTGTTCGACATCGCGGTGACGGTCCGCGCGTGCCTGCGCGCCCGGACCAGCGTCGACGTGGCGTGGGCCATCGAGGTCAGCGGGTTGGGCGCCGTCGACCACAACGAGGCCCTGGCGATCACGCCCGGAGGCGGTCGGGTCGGTTCGCTGGCCTCCGGGGCGCTCGACAACCAGCTGGCCGACCGGTCCGCCGCGGGCCTCACCGGGCGGGTGCTGGACCTCGAGGTCAGCGAGCTCGACGCGCTGGTCGCCGGGGTGGCCGGCCCGGGCCGTGCGCGGTGCCTCGTCGTCGCCGCGGAGGACCTCCCCGCCGACCTGTGGGATCGCCTGGTCGAGCGTGAACCGGTGTGCCTGGTTGCGCGGCTGGACGGAGACCTCGTCACCGGCTACGACCTTTACGACGCCGACACCGTTGCGCAGGCGGGTGAGGAGGCGATGACCCTGTTCAAGGGCCGGGTCAGCGCGACCCGGGTCGACCCGAGTTCGGTCACGACGGCGCTCTGGCCGATCCCCAAGCTGCTCATGGTCGGTGGCGGTCCGATGGCCGAGGCGCTCGGCCGAGCGGCCGAGCTCCTCGGCTGGCAGGTTCGTTCGTTCACGGAGTCCGGAGAAGCCGCGGCCCACGTCGTCGGTCTCTCGGGCATCGACAGCGTGGTGGTCTTCGGCCACGACGACGGGTTGACCGGCCCGGCCCTGCGCGCGGCTCTGTCCAGCCCGGTCGGCTACATCGGCTCCGTAGGCCCGCGAACGGTCCAGGAGTCGCGATCGGACTGGCTGGTCCGGCGCGGCGTGGAGGACCGGGACCGGATCCACGGTCCAGCAGGTCTGGACATCGGGGCGAGCACGCCCGCAGAGATCGCGGTCTCGATCCTGGCCCAGTCGCTGGCGGTGCGGGCGGGTCTGACCGTTCCGGTGTCGGGTCGCTGAACGGCGTTACCCGTGGGTTTTGCCCGTGGGCAGTCGTCCTCCTCACACCCGCGGCCTAGAGTTGGGTGAACAGCCGGGCACGAGTCGAAAGCGAGTCCCGCGATGGGTCAGTCGGATGAGGCGGTCGAAGTGCTCCGTGCGATCTGGGCCGCGGAGGCTCAGGGCGCCGAAGACCTCGACGAAGCAGTTGGCTCGCAGAAGGTGTGCCGCAACATGAAGGACGTGACGTTCGACGGTTTCGCCGAACCCGGCAGCGACCTGCGCGCCGCCTGGCGAGAGAAGCTGGCCCGCGAGGGGAAGCTGAGCACGACGGGAAGCAGCATCAGAGACCTGGTCCTGGGCCCGGCCGAGTCGGACTGAGGCCCGGATGGACCGGCCCCAGACCGTCGCCGACCTGACCGAGCTCCTGGAGGAGAGCGGCTACCTCGCCGATCGGGGTCTGTCCACCGCGCTGTTCGTGGGTCTAGAGCTGGACCGTCCGGTACTCCTCGAAGGCGAGGTCGGGGTCGGCAAGACCGAGGCGGCGAAGGCTCTGGCCGCCTGCCTCGGACGTCGGCTGATCCGCCTCCAGTGCTACGAGGGAATCGACACCAACCAGGCCCTCTACGAGTGGGACTACGCGCGCCAGATGCTCGAGATCCGGGCGCTGTCCGCGCGTGACCTCGGCGACGACTCGGCGGTCGACAAGCTGTTCGGCCCGAAGTTCCTCCTCGAGCGGCCGCTGTTGGACGCCGTCCGCGCCGGCGACGGGGCCGTCCTGCTCATCGACGAGATCGACCGCGCCGACGACGAGTTCGAGGCGTTCCTCCTCGAGCTGCTGTCGGACTTCGCGATCACCATCCCGGAGATCGGCACCGTCAAGGCGGAGCAGGCGCCCCTGGTGGTCCTGACATCGAACCGCACCCGCGAGCTGCACGACGCACTCAAACGACGGTGCCTGTATCACTGGATCGGCTTTCCCAGCGCCGAACGTGAGGTCGAGATCGTCCTGGTCCGCGAGCCCGGCGTCTCCGAGGCACTCACCCGCAAGGTGGTGGCGGCCGTCAACCGGCTGCGCGGCCTCGACCTGGCCAAGCCTCCGGGGGTTGCCGAGACCATCGACTGGGTGCGCATGCTCGGAGTCCTCGGCGAGACCGACCTCGACGCGCGCGCGATCGGCGACACCGTCGGGGCTGTGGTCAAGGAGCGCGACGACCTCGAGCTCGTCCGCGACAACCTCGACCAGATCGCCTCCGGTGCCTGACCCGTCGCCCGGCCCGGCCGACATGGTCCGCACCATCGCCGGGTTCGCTCGAGCACTGCGCGACGAGGGACTCGCGGTGGGCTCCGGCGACGTCGTCACCTGCTGCGCGGCCATGGCGACCCTCGAGCCGACCGACTTGGTGGACCTCTATTGGGGAGGCCGGGCGACCCTGGTGACCCGGTACGACCAGATCGCGGCGTACGACGCGGTGTTCCGGCGCTACTTCCTCGGCACCGGGGACGCACCCGACGGACCCACGCCGTTCGACCCCAAGGCTCGCGAGGAAGCCGAGTCGATGCTGGAGGCGCCTGAGGGCGAGCCGGCACGACGGCGCGGCGACGAGGAGGAGGCCCGGCTCGGGCTCCTCGCCTCGAACGTCGCGATCCTCAAGGGGAAGTCGTTCGCCGCGTGTACGCCGGAGGAGCTCGCCGCGCTGCGCAGGATCATGCGGACGCTTCGGCTGACGCCACCCCGGCGACGCGCCCGGCGCAGCGCGAGGAGCCCGGCAGGGCGTACGCCCGACCTGCGTCGCACCATGCGCGAGACGATGCGGATGCACGGTGAGCCCTCCGAGCTGTTCTGGCGCCGGCGCCGGCTGCGGCTCCGCCCGCTCACCCTCATCCTCGACGTGTCGGGGTCGATGACCGACTACTCGCGCAACCTGCTGCAGTTCGCGCACTCCACCAGGCGGGCCACAGCCCGGGTCGAGGTGTTCTGCTTCGGCACCCGGCTGACCAGGATCACCCGACAGCTCGAGCACCGTCGCCCCGACGAAGCCCTGGCCCGCGCCGCCGATGCCGTCTTCGACTGGGACGGCGGCACGCGGATCGGTGACTCGCTCACCACCTTCGTCAACGACTGGGGCCGGCGCGGAGTCTGCCGCGGCGGCATCGTGGTGATCTGCTCCGACGGACTGGACCGAGGCGACCCGAGCGTGCTCGAGCATGCGATGGAACGCATTTCGCGCCTGTGCCACCGAGTGGTCTGGCTCAACCCCCACAAGGGTGACCAGGCCGACTTCGCGCCGAGCACCCTCGGCATGATGGCTGCGGCCCCGCACGTGGATCTGCTGCTCTCCGGCCGCGACCTGGACAGCCTCGAGGACTTCGCCGAGCTGCTGCCCGGCTTGGGCTAGGCAGTCTTCGAGGAGGTGACGGATCGAGTGCGATGGAGTGTGGTCCTCGAGGCCGCCGGAGACCGGACGGTGATGCACGAGGAAGTGGTCGAGCTGGCCGACGCTGTGGCGGCGTACGACGGGATCGCGTCGGGGATCGGTACCACCGCCTATGGCGCGCAGATCGTCGTCGAGGCCGAGACCCGCGAGAGTGCGCTGGACCGGGCCACCGGAGCCTTCACGCAGGCAGCGTCGCGTGCCGGCCTTCCCCCGTGGCCGGTGACGGCCGTCGGGCTGATCGCCGAGGACGACGAAGCGGTCGACCCCGAATGATCCGGCTCGGCTCCCTCGCGGGCTACCCGTTCGAGGGTCCCCGCGTCCTGGCCGGGTGGACCCCGCCGGCCGGCCCGGCGGTCTTTGCCGTCATGTACAAGCCGGAGCCGGAGGACAAGCCCGACAGCTACGCCGTCATCTACGTCGGGACGTCGGAGGACCTGTCGGCCGAGCGGTTCCCGTTCCAGCACCCGCGAGCGCCCTGCTGGGTACAACGCGCCGGCAACCGCTGGAAGGTCTACATCTGCACCTACGACGTGCCCGGGGGCCTGAGCTCACACCGGGAGCAGATCGTCCAGGAGCTGGTCGCGATCTACCACCCCAGCTGCAACGAGCGGCAGTACGACAGGCTCTGGAGGGACGAGTGGATCGGCGAGTACACCGCGCCCACGGCTGGTCCCCTCACGACCGACCGCAACCCGACCGAGGGGCCACGGGGTCGAACGGGCGAACCGGGTCAGGAGCCGTAGCCGACGCCGTCGTGGAGCCGGGTACGCCGCCGCCCCGACGCGGGCCGGGCCGGGGGTCGCTCGGCCGGGCTCTCGGGCTCCGGGGTGACCCCGCTGACGATGCCCTCGGCCATCCCGTACAGCAGCGGCAACGCACCTGCCACCACGCCACCGGTGCGATTGATGTGCTGGACGCCCGGGATGATCGGCTCGGCGTTGTCGACGATCTCGCGCACCAGGTCGCGGCACTCCTCCAAGTCCGTGGCGACCCGGGTGAGTTGCGAACCCACGACGTAGAGATAGAACGCGAGCCCCGCGATCAGCAGGACGATGTCGATCACCGACAGCACGACCATCGTGTTCACATCCTCACTTTGTCGAGCACCCGGCCCAGGAACAGGTGATGCTCGAGCCCCTCGGCGAGCACGGCCTCCACGCCCAGAGCGGTCTCGGCGATCAACGCGGTGTCGGAGGTGTTGGAGGCGGCAGCGCGCAGCGTCTCCTTGACCAGCCTGACGCGCCGTTCGATCTTGCGCACCTCGATGACCAGGATCGTGAGCAGCGCAGCCACCGCGAGCACGACCACGAACCCTCCGATGATCGCGCCCCACCACAGGTTGCGCTGGGTGGAGGTCAGCTCGACGAGCACCACGGCGTCCATGTCAGCCTCCCAGCCTCTCGCGTCCACGTTTGAGCCCGGCCACGATGACCTGGGCGTGGTCGATCGTGGTCTCGAGCTCCGTCAGCGCGGCGGTGTGGTCCACCGACTCCCGGAGGGAGTCGTTGATCTGGGTCGCCTCGTTGCCGATCGAGTGCGCCAGCATCAGGATCGGGACGACCAGGGCCACGACGACGAGGACGACGACGATGGCGATCGTGTAGCCGATCACCCAGCCCGTCGTCGAGTCACTGGCCATCACCACGAGTAGCGGAGTCATCGCGACCTCACACCGACTCGCAGAAGTCACGGACCGGCTTGAGGTTCGCGTTGACCGAGGGGAGCACGTCGGGGACGGTTCTGGTCTGGTCGGCGACGACCGCGACTCCCCCCACCACGGCGGCGAGGGTTCGGCGTACCGCCACGAGGTGGAGGATGACGCGGATCAGCCCGAGCGCCGCCGCTGCGATGATCAGTACGGCGATGACCACGGTCACCCATGCGACTGCTGGCATGCCAATCTCCTCATCCCTGCTCAGCCGAGCAGCTTCGCGACGGAGCCCGCATAGCGGACCGCGCCGACGGCGACGTCGTTCACGGTCTGGTCGGTCGTCGCCAGCTCCTCGGGGAGGTCGTCGAGCTCACCGATCAGGGCGACGCCGCCGGCCAGGATCTCGTCGGACGCGCCGCGGATCCGTTCCAGTGCGGCCAGCACCCGGTTGAGCAGCGCGACCAGGACGGGTACGACGACCAGCAGCAGGATCACGTTGCCGATCCACCACAGCACCATCGACGGCCTCCTCAGCTCGCGTTGGGTTGGTAGGGAAGGAAGAACCGTCGGAACACTCTGGTGAGCGCCATCCGCAGCGCCCGTGCTCCAATCGCGAAGCCGCTCACCGAAGCGCCGGTCGTGACGCTGTCCGGATCTTCGCCTCGCTCCTGCGCCTCGATGCGGCTCTGCATGTTGGTGGCGAACTGCCCCATGAGGACGGCGGTGACGTCGGAGATCATGCCGCGGCCGTACTGGGCGGCCGCGCCGGAGAGCTGCAGATCCTGGTCGAGGTCGACCCGCGTCCCGCTGCCCGCCGATGTCAGGCGAGCGGTGATCATCATGCTGGCCTGGCCGCGGCCGCGCTCGTCGGCACCTGAGGCGTCGATGACCAGGCGCTTGCCGGGCTCGTCACGCTCGACGATCTCGGCGGTGCCTGCGAACCGCAGCTTGACCGGGCCCATGCTGACCCCCACGCGGCCGGCGTACTTGTCGTCGCCGAGGTCGTCGGTGAGCTCGGCGCCGGGCAGGCACGCGGCGACCCCGGGAATGTCCTGGAAGGACTGCCAGACCGTGTCGAGCGGCTGGCCGACGTCGAAGGAGTTCTTGAGGAGCATTCAGGCCTCCTGTTCCACGGTCGCGTACGCGCTCGGGTCCGCCTCGAACCGTTCCCGGCAGACCGCCCGACAGAAGTAGTAGGTGACGCCGTCGTGGACGAGCGGGTGGGAGGACGAGTCGGCCGCCACGGTCATCCCGCACACCGGGTCGATCGCCGTTGCCGCCTCCTGCGCCACTGGCGCGTCGCCGGTCGAGCGGGCGAGAGCCAGGCTCCCTGCGGCACGCAGCTGGACGAGCTCGGCGAGGACCGCGACGGCGATCTCGCGGTGCGAGGTGTGCCCCAGGTCGAGCCCGACGGGAACGTGGACCCGGTCGAGGAGACGGCGTGGAACGCCGCGCTCCTCGAGGTAGCCGAGCACGGCGTCGCCACGGCGCCGCGAGGCGACCAGGCCGACGAAGGCCGGGGCTGCCCTCACGGCCTGCTCGACCGCCTCCTCGTCGCCGTTCCCCTGCATCGCGACGACGACAAGGGTGCGTGCGTCGATGTCGACGGCGGAGAACTCCGCGGCGTCGAGGACCTCGCTGCGCCAACCGAGAGCCGCGGCCAGGTCCCCGAGCGTGTGGGCCATCGGTGACGTGCCCACCACCACGAGCCGCATCGTCGGGACCACTGGCTCGATGTAGACCTCCAGGGCGCCCTCGCTCTGGCAGGCGATCGGGATGATCGTGATCCCGTCCGGAACGGCGGCGCCGAACTGCTCGGGCGTGCCGAGCAGCAGGAGCTTCGGCTCGCGTTCCTGGATCACCCGCTGGGCCTCGCGGATCACGACCGGCTCGGCGCAGGCGCCACCGATCCACCCGTGGACCTCGCCTCCGGCGGTGACGATCGCGCGCGAGCCCTGCTGGCCGGACGAGGGACCCTGCCGCCACACCACCGTGGCCAGGGCGATCTGCTCACCCCTGCTGGACAGCTCGCCTGCCTTCTCGAGGAGGTCCCAGCCGTCGGCCCATCCCCGTTGGCCGTGCCCTGCGTGCTCGCTCATCACTCGTCCGTCTTCACGGGTGGGGCCCCGGACACGTCATGGCGCTGGGTGAGGGCCTCGTGCACCCGGTCCGGCAGCAGCGGCATGTCGATGTTGCGTACGCCGGTGTCCTTGATCGCGTCCATCACCGCGTTGACGAAGGCGGCCGGGCCTCCCACCGTGGCGCACTCGCCGACGCCCTTCGCGCCGATGGGGTGGTGGGGACAGGGAGTCACGACCTCGTGGAGCTCGTAGCCGGGCGTCTCCCACGCGGTGGGCAGCAGGTAGTCCATGAAGTTGGACCCGACACAGTTGCCCTCGGCGTCGAAGGTGATGAACTGCATGCTGGCCATGGCGTAGGCCTCGGTCAGGCCCCCCATGATCTGGCCCTCGACGATCATCGGGTTGATCCGGACCCCGCAGTCGTCGACGGCGACCATGTGGAGCACGTCCCACACGCCCGTGTCCGGGTCGATCTCAACCGTCGCGATGTAGCAGGCGAACGGCCAGGTGAGGTTGGGCGGGTCGTAGAAGGCGCTGCCCTGGAGGCCCGGCTCGAGGCCGTCCGGCATGTTGCTGTAGGCCGCCATCGCGCACTCCTGGATCGTCACGCCGTGATCCGGTGCGCTGCGGACGTAGAACCGGCCGAGCTCCCAGTCGATGTCCTCCTCGGACACCTCCAGGAGGTGGGCGGCGAGCTTGCGAGCCTTGGCCCGGATCTTGCGCGACACCATGGCGACCGCGGCACCCGCGACCGGTGTGCTTCGCGAGGCGTAGGTGCCCATCCCGAACGGGGCGGTGTCGGTGTCGCCCTCCTCGACGACGACGTCCTCGGCAGGGATCCCGAGCTCGTGGGCGACGATCTGCGCCCACGTGGTCTCGTGCCCCTGGCCCTGCGACTTGGCGCCGGTGCGCAAGATCGCCTTGCCGGTCATGTGGACCCGCAGCTCGGCAGAGTCGAACATCTTGATGCCGAGGATGTCGTACTCGCGACTGTTGCCTGCGCCCAGCGGCTCGGTCATGGTCGAGATGCCGATGCCGAGCAGGCGTCCCCGCTTCCTGGCCTCCTCCTTCTGGGCGAGGAAGTCGTGGTAGCCAACCGCCTCCAGCCCGACATCGAGGCACTTGGCGTACTGGCCGGAGTCGGTGAGGAAGCCGAACGGCGTCCGGTGCGGGAAGTCGTCGTCGCGAACCAGGTTGACGCGCCGGAACTCCGCCTGGTCCATGCCGAGGTCGTCGGCCGCCGCCTGGACCATGCGCTCCTGGAAGAACATCGCCTCGGTGACCCGGAACGAGCACCGGTAGGCAACCCCGCCCGGTGCCTTGTTGGTGTACATGCCGCGCGCGGTGAGGTGCGCGGCAGGGACGTCGTAGCAGGCGAACGCCGAGTGCATCAGGCCGATCTTGAACTTGCTCGGCTGGGCATCGGAGAAGAACGCTCCGTGGTCGGCGTCGGTGTGCATCCGGACGCCCAGGATCCGGCCGTCCTTGCGCAGGGCCAGCTCGCCCTTGAGATAGACGTCGCGAGCGAAGCCGGTGGAGCTCAGGTTGCCGGTGCGGTCCTCGATCCACTTGACCGGTCGCTCGGTGAGGATCGAGGCCAGGATCGACATGACGTAGCCCGGGTAGACCGGCACCTTGTTGCCGAACCCGCCGCCGAGGTCGGGCGAGATGATCCGGATCATGTGTTCGGGGAGCTCGGCGACGAGCGCCACGGCGGCCCGGATGATGTGCGGCGCCTGCGTCGTCATGTAGACGGTCAGCTTCTGGGTCGCCCGGTTGAAGTCGGCGATCGACCCGCAGCACTCCAGCGGCGAGGGGTGCGAGCGCGGGTAGTGGAGCTCGATCTTCGAGACCAGGTCGGCCTGCTCGAAGGCGTGGTCCGTGCCGGCCCGATCGCCCACCTCCCAGTCGTAGATGACGTTGTCGTGCTGGTTCTCCTTGTCGTCGCGGATGAGCGGCGCGTCGGCCGCCATCGCCTGCGTCGGGTTGACGATCGCCGGGAGCGGCTCGTAGTCGACGACGATCGCCTCGCAGGCGTCCTTCGCGATGTAGGGGTCGTCGGCGATGACGCAGGCGACCTCCTGCCCCTGGAACCTCACCTTGTCCGTCGCGAGCACGGCCTGGGTGTCATAGCTCAGGGTCGGCATCCACGCGAGGTTCCGGGTGGCCATCATCTCGCCCGTGAGCACGAGGCGTACGCCGGGGATGTCCCACGCCTTGCTGGTGTCGATGGACCTGATCCGGGCGTGCGCGAGCGGGCTACGCAGGATCTCCATGTGCAGCATGCCGGGCAGCACGATGTCGTCGACGTAGTTGCCTCTGCCGCGGACGAAACGGTTGTCCTCGACGCGCTTGCGGCTGGCGCCCATTCCGCCGATCTTGATCTCGTCCAGCGCCTGGCTCACGACTCCTCACCTTCGTCCGCCGGGGCCTGGGCCCTCAGCCTCGTCGCTGCCCACAAGACGGCCTTGACGATGTTCTGGTAACCCGTGCAACGGCACAGGTTGCCGGAGAGTGCCCACCGGATCTCGTCCTCTGTCGGATCCGGGTTCTCATCGAGCAGGGCCTTCGCAGCGAGCATCATCCCGGGAGTGCAGAAGCCGCACTGCAGGCCGTGCTCGTCCTTGAACCCCTCCTGGAGCGGGTGCAGCTCGCTGGAGGTCGCCAGCCCCTCGACGGTCGTCACCTCGTGACCGTCGGCCTGAACCGCCAGCATCGTGCAGCTCTTGACGGCGCGGCCGTCGAACAGCACGGTGCATGCCCCGCAGTTGGTGGTGTCGCACCCGGTGTGAGTACCGGTCAGCTTCAGCCCCTGCCGCAACAGGTGCGCCAGCAGCAGCCGGGGCTCGATGTCGGCGGTGCGCCGCTGCCCGTTGACAGTGACGGTCACCCGTCGTACCGGGACGTCGTCCGAGGGCTGGTCGGAGACTTCGTCGAACAGACTCGTCATCTCTCAGGCGGCCCTCTCCTCGGAGTCCGCGATCCTCTTCAGGATCCGCTGGACGAACGTGTGTACGACGTGTCGCTTGTAGGCCGCACTGCCCCGGTGGTCCGTTCTGGGGCGGGCGGCCTCTGCGGCCAGGTCGGCGGCCCGGTCGGCCCTCGCGCCGTCCAGCGGCTGGCCGGTGAGGGCCTCGGCCGCGTCGGTGGCGTCGATCGTCGACGCGCCCACGCCGGTGAGCGCGATGCCGGCGCGGGTGACGCGCCCCCCTGAGAGTTCGAGGGCGATCGCAACGCCTGCGGTGGCGAAGTCACCGACGCGACGCTCCAGCTTGAGGTAGCCGCCGGCCCGCGTGCCCAGGGCAGCCGGGATGACTGCCTCCACGGCGACCTCGTCGTGGCCGAGGACGTTCTGGAACGGCCCAGTGACGAAGTCGGCGACCTTGATCATCCGCCGGCCGCCCGGGCCCTGGGCAACGACGTGACCGCCGAGCGAGGTGACGACAGCGGCCCAGTCGCCCTGCGGGTCGGCGTGGCAGAGCGACCCGACGAGGGTGCCGCGGTTGCGCACGATGGGGTCGGCGATGAGCGGTGCGGCCGCGGCCATCGTGGGGTGCGCCCCGGGGAGAAGGGAGGAACGCTCGAGCATGGCGTGCCGGCACAGAGCCCCGATGTGCAGCGTGCCGTCGCCGTCGGCGCGGAGGTGGTCGAGGTCAGGCAGCCCGTTGATGTCAACGAGCAGCTCGGGCGAGGCGAAGCGGAGCTTCATCAGCGGGACCAGGCTCTGACCCCCGGCCAGCACCTTGGCCTCACCGGCACCCTCACTCAGGAGCCCGATCGCCTCATCCAGCGACTGTGGAGCCTCGTACCTGAAGCGGGATGGATACACAGCACGTCTCCAGCTGGGCGCGGCTCAGGGCCGGGTGTCGTCGGTCGTCTGGGCGGGGCGCCGAGCCTCGGGATCGGGCACTGCGACCGGCCCGGTCTCCACGTCAGTCGGGTCCGGACGCGGATGCTGATGCGGCGGCCATGGTCCTTGCACCGGCTGGCCGGCGACCTTCAGGTAGTCCACGAGCTGGGGGAAGGCCCACACGGTGGGGCTCTTGCCCGTCTTGGGGGCGTTCTCGATGACCTCGTAGAGCCGAGGATTGCCCGTGCTGTGCCCGTCCGACTCCACTGGCATCGTGTGCGGCCTTCCCGCTCGACGGAAGAATTCGTCGCCCATCCCCCCGGATGTATTGACAATATTGCGCGTTCAACCACCCGCAGGCAATCGAATGCAACCCCCGGACGAGAGTTTGTCCAATCTTCAACTGACTGGGCTAGACCTCCCTCGGGTGTCAGGCCTCCGAGCCGGGCGCCGATGTGCGTGCGTGCGGCGGACGACGACCGCCGTCACTGACGTTGGTCACCCGGTGTGGACCTGGACTCGTCGTGGTCGCTCGAGTAGGTGCAGCAGGGTGATAATCGCCTCATGCCTGAGCGCAGAATGCCCGAGAGCGGTGTCGTGAAGCCTGCCGGTCAGGCGCAGACCCGCCGCACGCGTGAACGCAAAGTCGCGGACCCTCCTGTTCGACCGCCGCCTTCCAAGGGCGGCGCGGAGGCATTGATGTGGCTACAGCGTTCGGCTGGCAATTCAGCCGTGGCGGGCGTGCTGGCGCGTGAACCGGAACCCGGACCGATTCCAGCAGCCGGGCAGACCTCTGGCGAACCCGTTGGTCCAGAATTTGAGGTCCTCACGACGCAGGAACGTAACTCGATAGTCCTCGCCTCGATATCCAATGTCATTATGGCGGCCAACGCGTTCGCCACCGCATGTGGGGCACACCACGCCGCGTTGGCAAGACAAGCCAAAGTCAACTCCGAGTTTGCGGCACTCGCAATAGATGTATTCTCTGGGTTTCTGGCGCCTGGAATTGCAAACTTCGTCGGAGGCCACCTGCTCGAGATGTTCACCAAGAAGCTGATCGGTAGCCAGGCGAGACTCGTCAGCTTCAAGAGTCCGGCTCTCACCTTGGTCACCACGATGGCTCAGGACAAGGACATGGTGAAGGCCGCGTTCACGGCTGCCACGAAGACAACGGGGCAGCTCCTGAAGAATGAGGCGCAGCCACTGTTCGGCGAAACGGACAAGGACCTGTTCCTCAAGGGCCTACAGGTGACTTTCAACAGTGGGGCAAGTGAGCTGACGCAACGGCTTGCGTTCGATGGGCTGAACGGCGGCATGCCCGCCGAGGAGCTGCTGGCTATCTGGCACTGCTACGACAATCTCTATACCAGCATTCCTGTCTATGAACAGGTTCTCACCGATCTACTCTCCCAGTTCGAGATGTTCGTCCAAGGGCAGGGGTTCGAGATCTCACAGATCGGTCAGGCAGGAGAGGGTGAGATAGAGACCGAACGGCGAATCTACTCCGCAAACCTATACGGCGAAGACAGGCTGATTCTGGTCGGCCGGATAGCTGTGAACGGTCCGGACGATACCGATGATCGAGTCACCTATAGCTTCAACGGATATGTTCCGGAAGAGCTTCGGGCGGCTGCAGTGGCGCGCTCTACCAGTCTGTTCGGACCAATCGCGACAATCTCGCCGGACACGATCGGCGGTGAAATCCCACCGCCGTAGGTTGTGGCGCCTACTAGCCTCGATCTTTTCACTGCGGTCTTGCTGATCATGGTCCCGACCGTCGCCAGATCGGCTGGCGGGCGCGAGGATGGACGACGTGATCCGTCTTCTGATCAGGCTCGCCGTCTTCCTCGTCTCGTCTGCCGTAGGGCTACTCGTGGCAGACGCGCTCCTCGACGAGATGAGCGTGGATGCCGAGGGATTCGTGACCGTGATCGTGGTCTTCGCCGTCGCCCAGTCGGTTCTGGGCCCGTTCATCGCCAAGGTGGTGGCGCGGAACGCCGGCGCGTTCCTCGGCGGCATCGGCCTCCTCACGACGCTCGTCGCCCTCCTGCTCGCTCACACCATCGGCGATGCCCTGACTATCGACGGCATCGGCACCTGGATCGCGGCGACGGTGGTGGTCTGGCTCGCCACTGCCCTCGCGACCCTGCTCATCCCTCTGATCCTGGTCAAGCTGGGGGTGCAGGCGGCTCGGCGAGAGCCCGGACCCCTCGAACGGGGCTGACGGACGTCGTCAGGAACCGGTCTCGACCTTCGGCACGACCTCTGCCTCGGAACCCGCGACCGTGCCGCCGAAGTACATCTGGGCCAGGCCCGGGTCGGCGAGGATCGAGGCGGCGTCGCTCTGGGCGACCACCTTGCCGCTCTCCATCACGATGCCGTCGGTCGCCATCCGCATGCCGAACCGCACGTTCTGCTCCACGACGAGGATGGTCTTGCCGCTGTCGCGCAGCACCATCACTGCGTCGTAGAGCGCCTGTAGCGCCTTCGGGTCCAGGCCGAGCGAGGGTTCGTCGAGGAGCAGCAGCACCGGGTCGAGCATCAGCGACCGGGCGAACTCGACCATCCGCCGCTGCCCACCCGACAGGTTGCCGGCGTTCTCACCGCCACGCTCCGCGACCATGGGGAACAGCGAGGCCACCTGGTCGTAGCGCTCGCGGACCAGGGCCTTCTTGCGCCGGATGATGTAGCCACCGAGCAGCACGTTCTCGCGGACGCTCATGTTCGGGAACAGCGCGTTCGACTGGGGCACCTGCGAGATGCCGCGCTCCAGGATCTCCGCGGGCGAGCAGCGGTCGATCCGGTCGCCCTGCAGGTGGATCTCGCCGAGCCGTGGGGTGAGCAGCCCGCTGACGCTGCGGAGGACGGTCGACTTGCCGGCGCCGTTGGGCCCGACGATGCAGACGACCGAGCCGGTGCGTACGGCGATCTCGACGCCCTGCAGGACGTCGCCGCCGCCGTACCCGGCAACCACGCCGGTCAGCTTCAGCATGTCGGACGTCTCGCTCACTGGGTCGCCGCCTTCTTCTCCTCGAGCACGAAGTCGTCGCCGAGGTAGGCGTCGATCACCGCTGGGTCGGCCTGGATCTGTGCCGGCGTGCCGGACGCCATGTTCCGGCCCCGCCCCAGGACGTGCACCGGGTCGCACAGGCCGAGGACGAACGGCATGTTGTGCTCCACGATCAGGAACGTCTTGCCGTAGGAGTTCAGCTCCCGGATCATCTCGCCCATCCGCTCGATCAGCACCGGGTTGATGCCTCCCGCGGGCTCGTCGAGCATGATCAGCTTCGGGTCCAGCATCAGGATCTGGGCCAGCTCGACCATCTTCTGCTGCCCGTAGGAGAGCGCCTTCGCCTTCTGGTCGCGGAACGCCCGCATCCCGACGTAGTCCAACAGCTCCTCTGCCGCCCGGGCCTCCGCGCCGCTCACCGCGACCCGCCCGAGCTGACGAAGCGAGAACGACCGCTGGACGGCGACGACGTTCTCGAGCACCGTCATCTCCCCGAACAGCCGGGTGATCTGGAAGGTCCGGCCGAGCCCGCGGTGCGCCCGCTTCCAGGAGTGCATCCGGTCGATCCGCTCCCCCGCCAGGAGGATCTCCCCGCCGTCGGCACGGATCGTGTCGTCGATCAGGTTGAAGATCGTGGTCTTGCCCGACCCGTTGGGGCCGATCAGGCCGGTGATCGAGCCCTCCGGCACCACGAAGGAGGCGTCGTCGACCGCCTTCAGGCCGCCGAAGCTGCGACTCAGGTTGCGCACCTCGAGCAGCGGCGCCGGGTCGTCGCTGGGCTCGACCCGCTGGATGCGGTCGGTGATCGAGGCCAGGCTGCCGCCGGTGCCGATCCGGGCTCCGACCAGGCCGGCCTTGCCCGACGTACGTCGCCAGCTCAGCACCGACTCGACGGCCGGGAGGATCCCCCTGGGCAGGAAGATCACCACCCCGATCAGCAGGCCGCCGAAGAGGAACAGGCGGACGTTGCCGCCGCCGAAGTTGTTGTTCGCCAGCTCGTTGAGGTACTCGATCAGGAACGCCCCGATCACCGGTCCCCACAGCGTCGCCTTGCCGCCGATCAGCATGGACAGCACCAGCTGCACGCTGAGCAGGATGCCGAACATCCCGCGCGGGTCGATGAAGGTCAGGTAGTAGCCGTACGTCGCGCCCGCCATGCCCACGAACACCGAGCTCGCCGCGAACGCGATGATCTTCTCCACCGGCAGGTTGATGCCGATCGTCGCGGCCTTGGTCTCGTCCTCGCGGATCGCGATCAGGCCCATGCCCAGCTTGGTCCGCCGGATCCACCAGGTCATCAGCAGCTGCAGGACCAGGATGGCGATCAGCACGTAGTAGAAGGGCCAGTTGATGATCTCGCGGTCCCACGTGGGCAGCGGCAGCGAGAGGCCGGCGGTGCCGTTGGTCAGCGAGGTCCAGTTGACGGCGATCACCTGGACCAGGAAGAGGAACGCGACCGTGATGATCACGAACGACGGCCCGCGCGAGCGCAGCGACACCAGGCCGAGGACCAACGCCACGACCGCGGCCACCAGACCCGCGACCGGCACCCACCACCACGGGTTGACCGACTCGAACTTCGACGCGCAGACGCCGATCGTGTAGCCGCCGAGGCCGATGAACGCGCCCTGCCCGAGCGAGATGTAGCCAGTGAACCCCGAGATGATGTTGAGCCCGCTCGCGCCCACTGCGAAGACCAGCGACAGGATGATCATGTTCTGGTAGAAGAGGTCGTCGCTCATCACCGGATAGAGCAGCAGGAACGCACCGGCCACGACGACCAGCGCACGGCCCAGCCAGATCATGCCGTCACCGCGTCCTCACGCAGCCGGGTGCCGAGCAGGCCCTGCGGCCGGATGAGCAGTACGGCGAACACGATCGCGTACGGCACCGCCGTTGCCCACGACGGCGAGACGTACGCCGAGGTCATCGTCTCTGCCACCCCGAACACCAGCGCCCCCAGCATCGCGCCGTTGAGGCTGCCCATGCCGCCGAGCACCACGATCGCCAGCAGCCGGGCGATCCACTGGTAGTGCGACCCCGGCACGAACGGGTAGAGCACGCCGGTGATGGCGCCGCCGGCACCGGCCGCGGCGATGCCGATCCCGAACACCAGGGCCGCGACCGCGCCCACCCGGATGCCGACCAGCTCGGCCGAGGACGGGTTGACGGCCGCTGCCCGGATCGCCCGGCCCAGCCAGGTGCGAGTGAGCACCAGCCACAGCACGGCCAGCACCACGATCGCCAGCACTCCGCCGTACAGCTGGGCCTTCGGCAGGAAGACCCCGCCGATGGTGAACGACTCGTCGGCGTACGACGGCCGGATCGAGGTCGAGCTGTTGCCCCAGATCTCCCCCATGGCCCCCTCGATCACCAGCGCGAGCCCGAAGGTGAGCAGGACCGTCGAAGCCATCGGCGCGGTCCGGATCGGCGCGACGAACAGCTGGTAGGTGATCCAGCCCAGGGCGAACACGATCGGCGTCGTGATCACCACCCCCAGGAGGGGATCGATCCCCAGGACGTCCCACAGCGAGTAGGTGATGAAGGCCGCCAGGATCAGGAAGGCGCCGTGGGCGATGTTGATCACCCTCATCACGCCGAAGATCAAGGTGAGCCCCGCGGCCGCCAGGGCGTACACACCTCCCAGCAGCAGGCCGAGGATGAGGTTCTGGAGGAACTCCGTCATCAGCCGCCTGACCCTGGCTTCCAGCCGACCTCGACGTCGGCGGTCGACACCTCCGGCGGCAGCACGATCTCTGCCTTGCCGTCCTGCCACTGACCGATCAGGAAGTCACCGGTCGGGCTGCCGTCCTCGTTCCACGAGAGCGGACCCAGGATCGTGTCCACCTCGTTCTCGCGCAGCCAGTCGGCCAGCGCCTCCTGGTCGTCGATGCCCCCCACCGCCTCGACCGCGGCCTGGAGCACCTCGCCGGCGGCGAACGCGTCGGCGGCGTCCTCCGGCGGGAGTCCGCCGAACATCTCGTCGTACTTCGCCACGAAGTCCGCGTTGCCCGGGGTGTCGGCCTCCGGGGAGTGGCTGACGGCGTACATGACGCCCTCGGTGTTCTCGATGCCGATGCCGTCGGAGTACTGGTCGGCGAACGACGGGGCGTTGGTCTGGAAGAGCATGTCCGGCGTGAAGTCGGCCTTGAGCATCGACCGGGTCATGCCGATCCCGTCCTCGAACTGTGCCCCGTGGACCACCAGATCAGGGTCGGCGTTCTTCATCGCGTTGACAATGGTGTCGAAGTTCTTGGTGTCGATCGCGTAGGTCTCTTCGTAGACCGTCTCGATGCCGGCATCCTCGAGGATCTCCTTGACGCCCTCGACCACCGGCTGCGCGAACGGGTCGTCGAGCGTGGGGTACGCCGCGGTCTTGGGCCGCTGGTCCTCGGGGAGGTTGGCCACCCAGTCCGCGAAGACCAGGCCTTGCCGGTCGGCGGTCGACTGCTGGGCGAAGAACAGGAACTTGTATCCCCGGCTGAACAGGTCCGGGGAGCCACCGGCCGGCTCGACGTAGAGCATCCCGTTGCGCTCGGCGACCGAAGAGGCGGGCAGGTTGAGCAGCGAGGAGAAGGTCCCGAGGAGGAGGTCGACCTTGTCCCGGCTGATCAGCGCGTTGTAGTCGGAGACGATGGTGTTCTGGTTGGAGGCGTCGTCCTTGACGACGAGCTCGACGTCCTTCCCGAGGAGTCCGCCGCTTTCGTTCACGGTCTCCTTCCAGACCTCGTAGCCCTGCTGGGCGGCCTCTCCGGGCTGGGAGAACTCACCGGTCAGCGGGAGCGAGGTGCCGATCACGATCTTGTCGTCGTCGCCGCCGCCTCCGTCCGAGCCGCCGTCGTCGACACAGGCGGCGAGGGTCAGGGCCATCACTCCGGACAGCGCCGCAGCTCCCAGGCTGCGGCGAACGTGCACTCGGGACATGCTTCCTCCTCGGTCGGCCCGCAATCGATTGCGGCACCGCCAGTCTTGTGAACGACGCCACAGGTTGTCAAGCAGCAACGGGTGGGGATTTCAACCCTTGCAATCGGTTGTGGTAAATGCCAACGTTCGGGCATGCCGACCCCGCTGCCGCCGGACGCCGACGTGGTCGTGATCGGCGCCGGCCACAACTCCATGGTCTGTGCCGGGTACCTCGCGAGGGCCGGGCTGAGCGTGCTGGTCCTCGAGGCCGAGGAGCAGCCCGGCGGCAACACCCGCACCGAGCAGCTGACCCTGCCCGGCTTCGCGCACGACTCGTGCAGCAGCGCCCACGTGCTCATCCAGAACAACCCGCTCGTCCGCGACGACGAGCTGGGGCTGGTGTCCGATCACGGGTTGCGCTACCTCACCACCGACCCGGCGTTGGTGATGCCGCAAGCGGACGGCGAGGTGCTCGTCATGCGCCCCGACCTCGATGCCACGTGCGCGGAGATCGCCCGCTGGTCCGAGCCCGACGCGACGGCGTTCCGGGCCATGGTCGAGGAGTGGCGGTCCGGGCTCGCGCGTGCCCACGGACGGTGGAGCTCCCACCTCCCCCAGCCCGACGACGAACCCACCCGGCGCTACCTCGACCTGCGGGACCGATCGGCGATCGACGACGTCCAGCAGCGCTTCGCCCACCCGGTGGTCCGCGCCTTCGTGCTGTGGCTGGCGATGGCCACGATCCAGGACCCGCGACGGCCGGGCACCGGCTTCCTGCCGTCATCGCTGTCGGCCGGGCGGATCGACTTCGGCTGGACCACGCCGGTGGGCGGCAGCCAGTCGCTGCCGGACGCGCTGGTCGCGCTCGTGGAGAAGCACGGCGGGCAGGTCGTGTGCGGCGCGCCCGTCGCAGCGATCGAGGCCGGACCGGACGGCGTACGACAGGTGCGGACGGTGGACGGGCGATCGGTCCGGGCCGGGCGGGCCGTGGTCGCGGGCGGCCACCTGGCCCGGCTGCCCGGGATGGTCGAGGGCGTCGAGCCGACGGCGGACCTGGTCCGGGCTCGGGACGCCTGGCGCCCGGGGCTGAGTGTCTTCGCGGTGCACGCCGCGCTGCGCAGCGACCTGACCTTCGGTTCGGGGATCCGGAGCGCCGCGGCGGGGCTCGGCACTGTCGACGGCATGCTGCGCCACGTCGAGAAGCACAACCGTGGAGAGCTCGAGACCGAGGACCCGTGGCTGCTGGTGGTCAACCAGACCGTGGTCGACCCCGACCGCGCCCCCGAGGGCCGGGCCACCTTCAAGATCCTCACCATCGCGCCGTACGAGCTGGCGGACGGCCGCGGCTGGCGCGAGGTGAAGGACGAGTACGCCGCCACGCTGGTCGACCTGGTCCGCCGCCGCTGCACGGGGCTCGCGCCCGACGACATCCTGGCGATCCGGGCCGAGTCACCTGTAGACGTCGCGGCCCACAACCCCCAGAACCTCGGGGGCTCGTGCCACGGAGGCGAGTTCGATCTCGACGGCCGGGTGATTGCCGGCTGGCCGCGCTACGACACCGACATCCCCGGGCTGTTCCTCACCGGTGCCACCGTGCACCCCGGAGGGTCCGTCTCGGGTCGGCCCGGGCGAAACGCCGCCCGGGCCGTCCTCTCCTCGCTCGGCCTCGACCCGCTTTCGGTGATGGGGCCTGGCTAGGCGCCCAGGCCGCACGCCTACGCAGCAGGTGCCGCCTCGAGGATGAACACATCACTCTTGGTCGGAATCGTGCGGGTGAGGGCCAAGCCGGCCGCGGCGAGCAACGAGCCGTACTCCTCCGTCGTCCGTTCCTGACCGCCTGCGACGACGAGCATGGTGAGGTCGGAGAACGCGGTCCCGACCGGGTCTGGAGCCCTGTCGAGCAACTGCTCCACCAACAACAGGCGACCGTGCATCGGCATCGAGCGCCGGCAGATGCGGAGGATCTCGACGGACTCTGCGTCCGGCCAGTCGTGAATCACGGACTTGAGGAGGTAGGCGTCCGCGCCTTCCGGGACGGAGTCGAAGAAGCTGCCACCGACCACTCGGCAGCGCTGCGTCACACCGGCCGCAGCCAGGACCTCCTGGGCGCCGGCTACGACATCCGGCTGGTCGAAGAGCACGCCGTCGACCGAGGGGTAGCGCAGCATCAGGGCCGACAGCAGCATCCCGCGGCCGCCGCCGACGTCGACGACCGTGCCGAACCGACCGAAGTCGTACGAGCGCACGACCTCTTCGGCGACCGCTCGGGACAGGGTCGTCATGGCTTTGTCGAAGACGTCCTGCTCGTCGGGACGCTTGGCGAGGTAGTCCCAGACCGACTCTCCGTGGACGGCCGCAAAGGCTGTCTCACCCGTGCGGATGCTGTGCTCCAGAGCGCCGTAGGCCCGCCAGTGGAACGGCCGGCCGACAAGTCGCGCTCGGCCGGCGACCGGGCGTGGCGCATCTGCCCGCAGGGCATCACCGAGTTCGGTGTTCGCGAACCTCTCGTCGCCATCGCTGACAAGGAGCCCGATGGCAACAAGTGCCCGCACGAGACGGGTCAACGAACGCGCGTCCACATCCGTGGTCTCGGCGATCTCGGCCACGCTTCTCGGACCGTCGGCGAGTAGGTCGCACAGGCCCAGGGTGACGCCGACGTGCACCGCCTGTGACACCTGGTACCCGGCGATCAGGCGATGCAGCTCTCGGGTGGCGTCCATGAGGCCCACGCTAGGCAGCGGGGCGGCGGCGTGTCATCGGACGGATTGCGCACTTGCCGGCGCCGGGGCGTGCGCAGATCTGTGCAGGCCGCAATCCGTGCTCGGGCGCGGGCTAGCGAGCCAGGAGCGCCCGCAACGCCGCCTCGGTCTCGCGCACGACCCTGGCCTCGTCGATGTCGACCAGCTCGCCATGCCGTTTGCGGATCCGGCCGTCGACCATCACGGTGTCGACGTTCTCGGCGCCGGCCGCGAGGGCCAGCAGGTTGGGTACGTCGGTGCGCGGGGCGGTTGCGATGTCGCGGGTCCGCACCAGGATCAGGTCGGCGCGCTTCCCGGGGGTGAGCGAGCCGACGACGTCTCCGAGCCCGAGGCTGCGGGCCGCGTCAATGGTCGACATCTCCAGGATCCGGCGGGTGTTCACTGCGAGCTCCTGCTCCGCCTGGCCGCGCAGCAGCCCGGTCGCGAGACGGACCACGGACCAGAGGTCGGCGGTGCCGGTGAGCGGCAGTGTGTCCACCGAGAGGGTGAGCAGCATGCCGCTCTGCTCCATCTCGTGGACCGGGGTGACGCCGTAGCCGATCAGCAGCTCGGACCACGGGCTGATGCTCACCGAGGCGCCGGACTCGCGGACCAGGGCGCGCTCCTGCTCGGTCGTGAAGAGGGCGTGGACGAGCTGGGTGTCGGGACCCAGCATGTCCTGCTCGCCGAGCTGCCGGATCATCCCGAGGTCGCCCTGGGCCCGGTTCGAGTTGGCGTGGTAGCTCACCGGGAGGCCGAGGCCGCGCGCGGCGTCGTACTCCGGCCGGAAGACCTCCTCGCCAACCAGCCCGGGCGGACGACCGGCGAGCCCGAGATGCATCAGCGGCAGCCGGTCCCCGTCGAACCACTCGCCCGCGACCCGGGCCAGGTCGTCGAGGTCCAGCAGCTCGGTGCCCGGCTGCCCCTGCCGCGTTCCGTAGGAGAACCGGCCGCGCAGCCCCACCTCCTGGTGGGCGCGCAGGTTGCCGTCGACGTGCTCGGGCGAGCGCAGGTTGTGCGCCCAGTCGTGCACGGTGGTGATGCCGGTGTTCAGCGCGTCGACCAGCCCTAGCCGGGTGCCCTGGAAGAGGTCGGTGGGCAGGCAGCGCACGCCGTTGGCGACGTTGAGGGCGAAGTACGCCGTCTCCGGCGACGAGCTCGACATGCTCCGGTAGAGCGTGGTCCACAGGTGCCAGTGCGTGTCCACGAGCCCTGGCATCACGACCATCCCGCGGCCGTCGATGCGGGCGCCTCGCGCGCCGAGGTCGGGTCCGACGGCGACGATCTCGCCGTCGCGCACGTGGACGTCACCGACCGCGATGTCACCGATGGCCGGGTCCATGCTGAGGACGTAGGCGTCGGTGACGACGTACTCCCGATGGTGGCGGTGCCGGCCACGTGCCGCCTCCGCGGCCGCCGGCGTGGCAGCCGCGCCCACCCCTGCAGCCGCGCCGGTGAGCACCCGTCGTCTGGTCATGTCCATGCGATTCTCCTCCCGAGAGATGGCGGCATGTCAGAACCTGTCGAGCTCCGCGAGTGCGGCGATGACGTCCGCCTTCTGGGTGATCGCCGCACGCTCCAGCACCTTGCTGATGCTCGGCGACGACTCCCCGCTGGTCACCCGATGCACCGGCCCGTCGAGCAGGTAGACGAAGCGGCGATGGATCTCGTCGGCCAGCCAGCCGCCGTACGACGTGCCGGTGGGACCCTGCTCCGCGATCAGCACCTTGCTGGTCTTGGTGATGCTGGCCTCGATCGTGTCCCAGTCGATGCTGGCCCGGTCGAGCCAACGCAGGTCGATCACCTCCGCGTCGACCTCGCCGAGCTCCTCGACCGCGTCGAGCACCGTCGGCACCATCGCCAGGTAGCTGAGCACCGTCACGGCGGAGCCCTCGCGCCGGATCGCCGCCTTGCCGACCGGCAGGCAGTAGTCGAGGTCGTCGACCGGCCCCGGTCCGCTCGACTTGTAGAGGTCGACGTGCTCGAGCACCACCACCGGGTCCTGGCAGCGCAGGGCGGTGTTCATCAGCCCCACGTAGTCGTACGGCGTGGACGGCGCGACGATCCGCCAGCCCGGCGAGGTCGCGAACACCCCCGCGGGATCCATCGAGTGCTGCGAGCCGTAGCCGGTGCCCATCGCCACCTTGCTCCTGAGCACCAGCGGCACGCCGTGCTCGCCGCCGTACATGTGCCGGGCCTTGGCGATCTGGTTGAACAGCTGGTCGGCGGCGACCCACATGAAGTCGGCGTACATGAACTCGACCACCGGCGTGAACCGCCCGTCGGCCGCGATCCCGCCGGCCAGCCCGGCGAACGCGTTCTCGCTGATCGGGGTGCCGAGCACCCGGTCGGGGAACCGCTCCGCGAGGCCGCGGGTGGCGCCGTTCGTCCCGCCGTTGAGCCGATGCACGTCCTCGCCCATCACCACGACCCCGGGATCGGTCTCCATCCGGCGGGCCATCACCGAGGCCACGGCGTCGATGAAGTTCGTCTCCTCCACCGGTACGGCGTGCCCGTCGGCAGCCACCAGGGGCGCGCCCTCCAGCTCCGTGAGGTCACCGCGGATGCCGACGTCGACCCAGGCAGGATCGGGCCACTCGGCCTCGCGGATCCGTCGCTGGCCGGGCTTGCCGTCGGGGTCCGGCTCGAGCAGGGTCTGCCCGATCTCCTCCATCACCCGCTTGGCGCGGGCGACCGCATCGGCGGACTCGTCGGCGGTGAGGATGCCGCGCCGCTCCAGGTGGCCGGCCGTCTGGGTGAGCGGGTCGCGCGCCCGCCAGGCCCGCTCCTCCTCCTTGTCGCGGTAGCCGAACGCGCTGCCCGGGAACCCGCCGTTCTGGTGGAAGAAGCGATAGGTGTCGGCCTCGACCACCGTGGGCCCGCGGCCGCGACGCATGTGCTCGACCGCCTCGGTCATCGCCAGGTGGACGGCGAGCGGGTCCATCCCGTCGACCTTCCAGCTCGCGATGTTGAAGCCGAGCCCACGGGCGGACAGCCGGGGCTCGGCGGTCGCCTCGTGCACAGATGTGGAGACGGCGTACTGGTTGTTCTCGATGAAGAAGCACACCGGCAGCGACCAGGCGGCCGCGAGGTTCATCGTCTCCAGGGTCGACCCGATGTTGACGGCGCCGTCGCCGAAGTAGGTCACCGACACCGCGTCGGTGCCGGACCGGCGGTGCGACCACGCGAACCCGGCCGCCTGCGGCACCCCGCCGCCGACGATGGCGTTGGTGCCCATCGCGCCGGCCTCGCGCCACTGCAGGTGCATGGACCCGCCGCGGCCGTGGGTCCAGCCGCGGTCGAGCCCGCAGATCTCGGCGAGCGTTCGCCGCAGGATGTCGCGCACCTCGTCGGTGGGTTCGTCGAGTGGGTCCATCCCCTTGGGCTCGACGTGGTGCAGCGCCTTCGCGAGGAACTGGTGGTGGCCGCGGTGCGACCCGTTGACGGTGTCGTCGCTGGTGAGCGCCAGCACCGAGCCGACGGCGCCGCCCTCCTGCCCGACGCTCGAGTGCGCTGGGCCGTGGATGAGCCCGGCACCGGCGAGCTCGAGGACGTACTGCTCGAAGGCGCGGATCCACACCAGCTGCGTGTGGATCGTGCGCAGCAGGGCAGGGTCGGCTGCGTCCCAGTCCGCGGCGTCGACCCCCACCTCGACCCAGGGAGAGGCGGGCGCCAACCGGTGGTGCTCGGGCATCACGGCTCCTTCGCTCGCCCACCACCTTGACACAGGTTTGGATCCCAAATCCAGATCTAGCGCGTCCCTGGACACGCGCCGATGCGATGTGCGACGTTGTTTGGGATCCAATCGCAGGAGGAATGCCGATGCCGCTGCCGGGGCTGCGCCGTGTCGACCACATCGGCTTCACCGTGCCCGACCTCGACCAGGCCCACGAGTTCCTCGTCGACGTCCTGGGGTTCGAGTACCTCTACTCCCTCGGCCCGTTCCGCCACGACGACGACTGGATGGCCACCCACCTCGCCGTCCATCCGCGCGCGGAGATGCACAACCGCTTCTACCGCTGCGGCGGCGAGACGCTGCTGGAGGTGTTCGAGTACGGCGCGCCCGACCAGCGCGACGTGCAGCCGCGCAACAGCGACATCGGCGGCCACCACATCGCGCTGTACGTCGACGACCTGGACGCCGCCATCGAACACCTGCGGGCGGCGGGCCTGGAGGTGTTCGCCGGGCCCACTGCGAGCCGTGGCCCGGCCGAGGGCAACCGGTGGATCTACTTCCTCAGCCCCTGGGGCATGCAGTTCGAGCTGGTCTCCTACCCCGGCGGCAAGGTCTTCGACCGGGAGAATCCGCGACCATGAGCACGGAGCAGACCACGACCGAGACCGGCGGCGCCGCGAGCGCCCGGATCGCGGCGTTCCTCCGCGAGGAGATCCTGCACGGGCGGTTCCGGCCCGGCGACCGGATCCGCCAGGAGGACATCGCCGACCGGTTCGGCGCCAGCCGGCTGCCGGTGCGCGAGGCACTGCGGATGCTGGAGGCCGAGGGCCTCACCGAGCACGAGCCGAACAAGGGAGCGCGGGTCCCGCGGCTCAGCCAGCACGAGGTCGACATGATCTACCAGATGCGCGAACGGCTCGAGCCGCTGGCGCTGATCGAGAGCCTGCCGGTGCTGACCACCGAGGAGCACGAGCGGCTCGAAGACGTGCAGCGCCGAATCGAGGACAACGACGACGTGGAGCGGTTCCTCGACCTGGACCGCGAGTTCCACATGCTCACCTACAGCGGCTGCGCACTCGACCCGCTCAACAGCATGGTCACCCGGATGTGGAACTCCACCCAGCACCATCGGCGGATGTTCGTGCAGATGGGCGGCCGGAGCCGGATGTGGGTGGTCAACGCCGAGCACCGGCTGATCCTCGACGCTGTGGTACGCCGCGACCCGACCGACGCCGAGCGCTACCTCCAGGGCCACATCCGCCGCACCCGGATCGAGCTCGGCCACCATCCGGGCGTGTTCGAGGAGGGCCCGTGACCCGGCTGACGGTCAACGGCACGGAGGTGTCCGTCGCCGGCGACGGAGACACCCCGCTGCTGACCGCACTCCGCGACGAGCTCGGGCTCGTCGGCAGCCGCTTCGGCTGTGGCGAAGGCCTCTGCGGCGCCTGCTTCGTGCGCCTCGGCGACACCGTGGTGCCCTCCTGCCAGACGCCGCTGTGGCAGGCCGAGGGCCAGGCCGTCACCACCGTCGAGGGGCTGTCGGACGAGCGCGGCCCGCACCCGGTGCAGCAGGCGATCCTGGACCGGCAGGCGGCGCAGTGCGGGTTCTGCGTCGCCGGGATCGTGGTCCGGGCGGCGGCGCTGCTCGAGTCCGAGCCCGGAGCGGACGCCGTACGCGTCGCCGAGGCGCTGGACCGCAACCTGTGCCGCTGCGGGTCGCAGCAGCGCATCGTCGATGCGATCACGGCGGTGAGCACGCAGCAATGACCGACTCCAAGGTCCCCGCCCACATCGCCGACAACCCCCGGCTCGGCACCTGGCTGTCCGTCACGGACGCCCACGTCGAGGTACACGTCGGGAAGGTGGAGCTGGGCCAGGGCATCGTCACCGCGCTCGCCCAGATCGCCGCAGACGCCTTCGGCCTGCCGCTCGCGTCGATCCGGATGGTGCGGACGCACACCGAGCACGGCCCCAACCAGGGGCTCACGTCCGGCAGCCTGTCGGTCGTGCAGACCGGCCCCGCGCTGCGACACCTCGGCGCCGTGGTCCGCACCCTCACCGAGGGACCGGTGGAACCGGTCTCGGAGTACGTCGACCTGATTCGCCAGCTGGACCCGGACACCGATCTGACCGGCATCCCACCGGCTCCGCCGGCACCGGCGCGCGAGGTCGGCCGCAGCGCTGCCCGCCTCGACCTCCCCGACAAGGTGCTCGGCCGCCCGCGCTACCTCGCCGACCTGCGACCCGAGGGACTGCTGCACGGCCGGGTGCTGCGGCCGCCGTCGTTCGGCGCCCGGCTGGTGGAGCTCGCCGCGGACTGGAAGGCGCCGGGAGTCGAGCTGGTGCGCGACGGGTCGTTCGTCGGCGTGGTCGGCGAGCGCGAGGCCGACGTCGATCGGGCGCTCGACCAGCTCGAGCGCGACTGCGCGTGGGAGGAGCGCGACCTGCTGCCCGACGAGGACGACCTCTCGACCTGGCTCAGGGCCGGGCCGCACGAAGAGATCCCCGTCCGCGAGGAGGAGCCGGCCCCCGGCGCCCACTCCGCGTCGTACTCCAAGCCGTTCCTGGTGCACGCCTCGATCGCGCCGAGCTGCGGGATGGCCCGGTGGGACGATGACGGTCTGCGCGTGTGGAGCCACAGCCAGGGCATCCACGGGCTGCGGGCCGCGATCGCCACCGCGCTCGACCTCGACCCGGCGTCGATCCAGGTGGAGCACGTCGAGAACGCCGGCTGCTACGGCCACAACGCCGCCGACGACGCGGCGTTCGACGCCGTGCTGCTGGCCCGGTCCACCCCGGGGCGGCCGGTCCTGACCCGCTGGTCACGGCGCGACGAGCTCACCTGGGCCCCGCTCTCCTCGGCGATGACTGCCACCGTCTCGGCGGCTCTCGACGACGGCCGGATCACCGGCTGGACCTACGACGTGTGGAGCCAGGGCCACACGTCGCGCCCCGGGTTCCGGGGCACCCCCGGGCTGCTCGCGGGAGCCCATCTCGCCACACCCATCCCGATCCCCCCACCGACCGATCCCCCGACGGCACGGGGAGGCGGGACCACCCGCAACGCCGTTCCGCTCTATGCGGTCGGACCGCGTCGGATCACCGGCCACCGGAAGGAGCCGACGCCGTTGCGGACCTCCGCGATGCGGGCGCTCGGCGCCTACCTCAACGTGTTCGCCATCGAGAGCTTCATGGACGAGCTGGCCTCGGCGGCGGGCGCCGACCCGGTGCGGTTCCGGCTCGACCACCTCGAGGACGCGCGAGCGCGGCACGTCGTCCAGACCGCGGCCGACCTCTCCGGTTGGGACGAGCCACTCCCCGACGAGACCGGCCGCGGACTCGGCTTCGCGCGCTACAAGGACACCGGCGCCTGGTGCGCCGTCGTCGCCGAGGTCGAGGTGAAGACCGACGTACGGGTCCGCCGGCTGACCCTGGTGGCCGACGTCGGCACGGTGATCAACCCCGACGGCGCCCGCAACCAGCTCGAGGGCGGCGCGATCCAGGCCACCAGCTGGACGGTGCGGGAGCGGGTCCGCTTCGACCGGCGCCGGATCACCAGCAACGACTGGGAGACCTACCCGATCCTGCGCTTCACCGAGACGCCGCGGGTCGACGTCCACCTCGTCGACAGCGACCAGCCGTCCTTCGGGACCGGCGAGGCGGCCCAGGGACCCACCGCGGCCGCCATCGCGAACGCCGTCCACCACGCGCTGGGGGTGCGGGTCCGCGACCTGCCGCTCGACGGCGCCGCAGTCATCCGGGCCATCGAGGCCCAGCAGTAGTCACCGCCACCGAGGAGGACACATGTCGAAACCCCGCATCAGCTACTTGCCGCTCGACGAGATGGACGAGCGGATGCAGGAGGAGATGGCCCGGTGCGCCCGGGAGGGCACGCCCCGCCCGGAGAGCTCGGCGGTCCGGGCCCATGTCCCAAACGCGTTCTGGGCGTTCGCCGACTCCTGGAAGGCGCTGTTCCACGAGGGCGTGTGCGACCACGCGATCAAGGAGCTGTGCCGGGTCTACATCTCTCGCACCGTCACGTGTGAGTTCTGCGGCAACCAGCGCTCGATCAAGGGCAAGGAGGCCGGCCTCGAGGAGGCGCAGTACGACGACCTGCTCAACTTCGAGAGCTCCGACCGGTTCGACGAGCGGCAGAAGGCGGCGCTCGCCTACGCCCAGGCGATCGCCTGGAACGAGGAGGACCGCGACGGGCTGTGGGGCCGGCTCAACGCTCACTTCTCCGAGGCCGAGCTGGTCGAGCTCGGCTGCTGCATCGCCCTGACCTTCGGCCAGCAGAGCTGGATCCGGCTGCTCGACATCGACCACCACCAGTACCTCGCCGGCACCGACGCCTCGATGGCACCTGGCTTCGAGAACGCCGAGGCGCTCGAGGAGTCCAAGGCCAGCAGCGACTACTGGGCGGCCCGCTGAGGTGCCCCAGGAAATCAAGCTCAGCGACATCAAGCGGGTCGGCTTCGTCGGGCTGGGGGCGATGGGTGCCGGCATCGCCCGGCAGCTGATGGAGGCCGGCCACCCCCTGGTCGGCTGGAACCGCACCCGGGCCAAGGCCGAGCACCTGGTCGATGCCGGGATGGGCTGGGCCGACACCCCGCGCGAGGCGGCAGCCGGCGCAGACGTGCTCTTCACGATGCTGACCAACACCGCTGCCGTGGAGCAGGCGGCGGACGGCGAGGACGGGATCCTGGCCGGGCTTCGCCCCGGCACGGTCTGGGCCGACCTGAGCACCATCTCCCCCGACGCGAGCGTCGCCTTGGCGGAGCGGGTCGCTGCGACCGGGGCGCACTTCCTGGACACCCCGGTGTCCGGCAGCCCCGCCACACTCGCCGCCGGGCAGATGTCGGTGATGGTCGGCGGCGACCGGGCGGCGTACGAGCAGGTCGAGGAGGTGCTGCACGCGATCGGCCCGAAGGTCACCTACATCGGACCCAACGGGCACGCGATCCTCAGCAAGGTCGCGATCAACCTCGCCCTGGTCGTCTCGGTGACCGCGTTCGCGGAGGCGGTCACGCTGGTCGAGAAGGCCGGCGTGGACCGCGAGGCCGTCGTCGATGCGGCGCTGAAGAGCGTGATCGCCTCGCCCGTGATCGGCTACCGGGCACCGCTGCTCGTCGACGACAACGAGGTCTACGCCGACGTCGAGCTGCAGCAGAAGGACCTGGTGCTGGCACAGGAGCTCGGCCGGCGCCTCGGGGCCGCCGTACCGACCTGCTCGGCCGCCAGCGAGATGCTCAGCGCGGCACGCAGCAGCCCGCTGAAGGACCGCGACTTCCTGGTCAGCGTCGCCGACGTCTACCGGCGGCTGGCGGGGTTGACGGCATGACTGACGAACCGGCGGCGCCGTACCGCACGACGATCGACGATGTCCCGCTCGAGCAGAACCTGCGTGAGGACGAGGGCTGGGTCGACATGCAGGTGCAGTACCTCATCGACGAGAAGACCGCCGGCTCACGGGGCCTGGTGGTCGGCCGCACCGTGCTGCCGCCCGGCGCTCGGCACGACCGGCACGCGCACCCGAACGCCGACGAGTTCCTGGTGGTGATGTCGGGCCACGGCGAGATCCACACGAACGTCGGGATGGAACCGTCGAAGGCGGGCGACGTGATCTTCACGCCGCGAGGGAACTGGCACGGGTACGTGAACACCTCCGACGAGGACGTGCTGCTGATCTGGGGGTGGAGCGGCGCCGGCTCGCTGGACGCCGCGGGGTACGCCCTGCCCGACTCGGATGAGAGGTTCGACGACTGACCGGCATCGACCCGCGCATCGTGCGCGGCACCACCCGGATGCTCGACCGTCGGCGGGACGAGCTCGCCGGTGGTGCCGAGCACCTCGGATGGAAGGTCGGGTTCGGGTCCCATGCCGGGAGGGCCGGGCTCGGCATCGACCGTCCGTTGGTCGGCTACCTGACCTCGGGCGGGCGGCTCACGCCGGGGTCGTCGGTGTCCGTCGCGGGCTGGACCGGGGCGGTGATCGAGGCCGAGATCGCGGCGTACGTCGGTCCCGATCTCGCCGTCGAAGGATGGGCGCTGGCGATCGAGCTCGCGGACGTCGACTTCCCGCCGGACGATGTCGAGGAGATCGTGTCGGGCAACGTCTACCACCGGCACGTACTGTTCGGTGACCGCGTCGCCACGCTCCCCGCCCAGCGTGGGGTCCGGCTCCTCCGCGACGGCGACGAGGTCGCCGCCACGTGCGACCCCGACGAGCTGGTCGGCGATCTGGGCTGGGTGCTGGCGACGACCGCCTCGACCCTGGCCGCGGCCGGGAGTGCGCTGCGTATCGGCGATGTCGTGATCACCGGATCGATGCTCCCGCCCATGGCGGTGGCGCCCGGCCAGGCCTGGGAGGCGTCCGCGCCGGGGCTGGGCTCGATCGCCGTACAGCTGACGCCAATGGCAGTCTGAGCCGGTGACCACCATCAAGATCAACGCCATCACCGTCCCAGCCGGCAGCGGCGACGAGCTGGCGCATCGGTTTGCTGCTCGGGCCGGCGCTGTCGACGACGCCGAGGGCTTCGAAGGGTTCGAGCTGCTGCGACCGACCGACGAGCGGGAACAGTGGCTCGTGATCACCCGCTGGCGCGACGAGGAGTCGTTCCAGGCATGGGTGAGTTCGCCCGGGTTCGCCGAGGGGCACCGTTCCGCGGTCGAACGCGCCGGTGGCGAGGCGCCTCGACCGGTCTCGACCCACAGCGAGGTGTGGAGCTACGAGGTGGCCGGCGGATCGGCGCCCGGCTCGACTCACTAGTCTCGACGGCATGGCCCGACGCTGGATCGCGGCCGCGCGAGGCGGCCCCGAGGTGCTCGCGTTCGAGGAGTACGACGTCCCTTCGCCCGGCCCGGGCGAGGTGACCATCGAGGTGCGCGCCGCGGGAGTGAATCCAGCCGACGCCAAGCACGCCGCCCGGGGCGGGCCGCAGGACTTCCCGAAGCCGATCGGCTACGAGGTCGCGGGCGTGATCACCGCGCTCGGGCCGGAGACCCGATTCTCCGTCGGCCAGGAGGTGGTCGCCTACCGGGTCACCGGAGGCTGGGCGACCGGGTTGACCGTGCCGGCCACCGATGTGTTCGCGAAGCCCGAGCAACTGTCGTTCGAGGCGGCCGCCAACCTGCTGCTGGTCGGCGCCACGGCATCGGAGATGCTGCACGTCACGGGCGTGGCCGCGGGCGAGACGATCGTCGTCCACGCCGCGTCGGGAGCCGTCGGGGTCAGCGTCCTCCAGCAGGCCGCCCTCCTCGGCGCCCGGGTCGTCGGGACGGCGAGCGAGCGCAACTTCGACGTGGTGCGGCGCTACGGCGGCGTACCGGTCACGTACGGCGAAGGCCTCGAACAACGCGTGCGCGACGCCGCTCCCGACGGAGTGGTCGCCGCTCTCGACTGCATCGGCACCGACGAAGCGATCGACGTCTCCCTCGCCCTCGTCGCCGACCGCGACCGCATCGTCACCATCGCTGCGGGCCATCGCGCGGAGTCCGACAGCATCCGCCACATCGCGGGCGCGATGCCGGCGAGCAAGGCCTACCGGGACCGGGTCCGAGCGGACCTGGTCCGGCTGGCTGCCGAGGGGCGGTTGGAGGTGCCGGTCGCACGCACCTTCCCACTCGCGGAGGCGCTCGAGGCGGTGGAGCTACTCAGCGGGCAGCACCCCGGCGGGAAGGTCGCCCTCCTTCCCTGACCGTCACCGGTCAGTCGAGCGGTTCGAACTCGTTGAGCTTCCAGGTCTGGTCGAACCAGGCCTGGAGCGGACCGTAGATCCGGAAGAGCTGGAACCAGGACTTGCCGGGGATGGTCTCGACCCAGTTCGCTTCCTTCCCCTTGGGGGCAACCGGGCCGAAGTAGAGGTCGTGAGATCCGTCGTCGTTGGCTTGGAGGCTTCCGGTGTTGCTGGCCAGAGCCGGCCAGATGGTCGACGGCACCTGGAGTAGGGACCGGGTCTGGGTGTCGTAGAGATCGACGGCCCAGAAGTTCTTCGCCGGAACCTCGGGGTCGACGTGCAGTCGGTAGGTTCGGGAGCCGTCGAGGAGGTCACCGTTGCTGTCGTGGATGGTGTACGCGTAGGCCGATCCGGCGCCGACCTGGGCGTGTGCCATGGCGGGAGTGACCACGGTGGCCAGGTAGTGGAACTGGGTGCGGGCATCGAGTAGGCGTGCGCCGTTGCGCAGGAACTCGTGACTTCCTCCCACGAACGCGTTCTTCCACGAGCCGTACAGCACGGCGTCCGGGTCTCGTGGCTCGTAGGCGACGGTGCGGGCGATCCCGGCGCCGATCTCCGCGGCACGGGACAGGATGCCACGCAGCCGCTCGTCGGGCGCGAAGGGCTGCCCGGTGACAAGTCCGATCGCCGCGAGCTGGCCAGCCCGTTCCGGGTCGAGGGCCTCGGTCGGCTCTTCCTGGACAATCTCGGCGACCTCCTCGAAGAATGAGAAGTCGTTGCTGTGCACGGTGTTGAACACTTGGTCGGCGAGGTTGATGAACACGTTGTCCTGCGGCGCTACGACCTCGGCGAATGGGTAGATCCGGGTCTGCTTCATCGCCGGGACACCACCGAGCGCGCGGAGAACTACCCAGTTCGTGAACGTCGGGCAGTGGTAGACGAAGTACCCCTCGTCGGGGAGATCGCCGTCGTAGCCCGGGGGCACGAAGAGGTACGCGCCGCCCGCGCCCTGGTCGGGCCCGGCGATGCCCATGTCGGCGACGTAGCGGAACCAGAAGTCGTCAACCACACAGAGCGACTCCGGCGGCGCCTCGATCACCGTCGGCCCCCACGCTTTGAGGTCGAGGAACGTGGTGCCGTACGTGGTCTCGGTGTTCGGGGTGAGGAAGAGGCTGTTGGAGTTGGCGCGGGGTTCGGTGATCCCGATGATCCGAGAGGATGTGACGCCCGCGGACCGCAGACCCTGACGCATCGCTACCAGCGACGCTCCCGGGACGGCGTTGAGGAACACCTCTATCCCACGCATCAGGTCCAGCGCGTCATAGACGCCCGTCACGGTTTCCGGTCGAGGCACACCGTCGAAGAAGTCGAGCCGCCCGAAGGGCGAATCAATCGTGTCCGGCGAGGACAACCCCGCGATGGCCTCCTGCATCTGTTCCTTCGACAACCCCGCCCCACTGCTTGCTTCAGACATCAGCACTCCCATCGCACGACCTCACCTGGACGGTCGACTGTTCCATCCGTACTCGAACGGTGCTATCGCCGGGCTGTACAACCATCCGCTCCTGCAGCGATCCCGCGCACGTGCCGATGAGCGGGCGCGCGGCTCAGGACAGGCCGAGGATCGTCCCGTCGTCCGCCAGGTCGATCCGGGACGCGGACGGGACCTTGGGCAGTCCGGGCATGGTCATCATGTCGCCGCACACCACGACGACGAAGCCCGCTCCCGCTGACAACCGGACCTCGCGGACGTGGAGCTCGTGGTCCGTGGGGGCGCCCCGCAACGTCGGGTCCGTTGAGAACGAGTACTGCGTCTTCGCCACGCACACCGGCAGCGCGCCGTACCCGTCCCGCTCGAAACGCAGCAGCCGCCGTCGGGCCTTGGCGTCCCACGTCACCAGGCGAGCGCCGTACACCCGGGTCGCGATGGCCTCGACCTTCGCGATGAGGGACAGCTCGTCGGCGTAGGTGAACGAGAACGAGTACGGCGACGGCTCGTCGAGCGCCTGGAGCACGCCCTTCGCGAGATCCTGGGCTCCGACCCCGCCGTCAGCGAAGTGAGTCGCCGGAAAGGCGTTGACGCCAGCAGCCTCCACCAGCTCGACAACCTTCGCGACCTCGCCATCGGTGTCGGTCGGGAAGCGGTTGATGGCAACGAGGCACGGGATGCCGTACACCTCGCGGAGGTTGTCCAGGTGCCGGCGCAGGTTCACCATCCCCACCTCGATTGCGCCGAGGTCTTCATCGCCCAGGTCGGCGAGTTCCACTCCGCCGTGGTACTTCAGGGCTCTCACCGTTGCCACCACGACCGCTACATCGGGACGCAGGCCGGACTTGCGGCACTTGATGTCCACGAACTTCTCCGCGCCGAGGTCCGCCCCGAACCCAGCCTCGGTGACCACGATGTCGGCCAGTCGCAGGCCTGCGCGCGTGGCCATCAGCGAGCTGCAGCCGTGCGCGATGTTCGCAAACGGCCCGCCGTGCACGAATGCCGGCGCACCCTCGAGCGTCTGCACCAGGTTCGGTGCGAGCGCGTCACGCAGCACCGCCGCCATCGCGCCCGCGGCGCCGAGGTCGCGGGCGGTCACGGGCTTCGTCGCCCGCGAGTAGCCGATGACGATGTCCCCGATGCGGCGCTTCAGGTCGGACCACGACTCGGTGAGACAGAAGATCGCCATCAGCTCGGATGCGACCACGATGTCGAACCCGTCCTGTCGAGGAAAGCCGTTCGCGTGACCGCCCAGACCGACGACCACCTCGCGGAGCGCGCGATCGTTCATGTCGAGCACGCGCTTCCAGGTCACGCTCCGCACGTCGATGTCGAGCTCGTTGCCGTGGTGCACGTGGTTGTCGATCAACGTCGCCAGCAGATTGTTCGCCGCGGCGATCGCCGCGAAGTCACCTGTGAAGTGCAGGTTGATGTCGGTCATCGGCACCACCTGGCTGTAGCCGCCGCCGGCCGCGCCACCCTTCATGCCGAAGACCGGGCCCATCGACGGCTCGCGCAGGCAGGCGACGGTACGGATGCCCAACCCGTGCAGCGCATCGGTGAGACCGACCGTCGTCGTCGTCTTGCCCTCCCCGGGTGGGGTCGGGGACAGCGCGGTCACGAGAACGAGTCGGCCGAGCGGCCGGTCGGCGAGGGACGCCAGGTAGATCGGGTCGACCTTCGCCTTGAAGTGGCCGTAGGGCACAAGGTTCTGCTCCGCGATGCCGAGGGTCTCGCTGGCGACCTCACTGATGGGTCGCAACGTTGCGGCGTTCGCGATCTCGATGTCCGACAGCACCGTCGTCCCTCCCTCCCTGCCCCAGGGTGCACGGTAGCCCAGCTCCGTGGCCACGGTCATGAGGTCGGCCAGTGTTCGCTATCGGTCCGCTGGGAAAGCAAAGCAGCTCTCGAACCCCTACGCGCCGATAATCGCCACCTCAGGTAGGACGGGTCGCGGAACCGCTTGGGACGGTGACGCGCCGAGCAATCGGTTCAGCAGTTCTGTCTGCGCGTGTGCCGGGAGGTCGCGAAGCAACACCCCGTGGACGACGCTGAACGCCCGTAGCCGGGCAATCTCCGAGCCGGTCCAGTCGATGAGCGCGTCTGCTGCGCCGGGGGTCAGGCCTCGAGCGGCAGCCGCCATCGCCTGGAGAGTCCGAGATTCGGCGCGCGTCCCGTCGGCAACGATCCGATCGGCCGAGCGGTTGAGGATCTCATTCAGTTCCATTGTCACGTTCCTGTCCGTATCGCCGGGTGCGGCCGCGCGTTCTTGACGATCGCTCGGGTGGTCCCAGGCGGCTACGTCACCCGCTGGCCCCACGACTGGACGAGCGTGAAGGTGGTGCCCCAGCGACCGGGTTCCTGCAGTTCCTTCTCGGCGCGTTGACGGAGCTGGCGCAACTCCTCCGCGTTCACGAACGACAGCAATCGTGGTTCGAGACCATCGCTCAGCTGGAGGGGTAACAACAGGTAGGGGTCTCCCGGCGGGAGCGCCAGGACCTCGGCCCGCACCTTGCCTTCGATGCCGAACTTGCGAAGGAGGTTGAGATGTGTGCGCCCGGCGTCGGCGTCTCCCCATCGTGCGAAGGCGTCCCTGCTGAGGTCGATCAGCCTCTGGCACGCTTCCGCTGGAGGATTGAAGTGCCAGGACTCCCAGTCGGGATCTTCCAGGACGACGGTGCCACCGGGGCGGAGCAGCCGTAGAAACGTGTCCATCTGGTCGTGGCCGCGCCCGAGCGGGGTGAGCTCGAATCTCGCGTGAACCAGGTCGAATGATGCGGGCTCGAGCTTGGTGGCGAAGAGGTCGTCGTTCTTGAGCAACACGTTGCCCAAGCCCTCGTCGGCCACGAGCCGATGGGCGGCGTCGAGCATTGCGTTGTCGATGTCCGTCCCCACTACCTCGCCATCAGGCCCTACCCAGTCGCTGAGGAGTCTCAGCCAGCCCATCACCCCGCATCCGATGTCGGCGGCTCGGCCACCGCGACCCTCGCCGATCTCGGCCAAGAGCCGGCGGCCGCTGGACTCCCACACTCGGGACTGGAGCTGAAGCCGCTCCAACTCGGAGGCCTGACCGGCCAGCAGGTATGTCGACGAATTCATGACGTTCCTCTCTCACCCGTCCCTCGGGCTCGATCCGAATGTCCACCGGCTCGATGCTGCCGCCAAGTGCACGGTCTGAACCTGGTTCAGAATGTGAACTGAACCTGGCCCCACCCCGGTGGCAGGATGTGAGTGTGCGGACCTACGGGCAGTACTGCCCCATCGCCCGGGCGTCGGAGCTCCTGGCGGAGCGCTGGTCCGTCATCATCATGCGCAACATCGTCATCCTGGGTTGCCGGACCTTCAACGAGATCGCGGACGGCGCCCCGGGCCTTTCTCGCGGCCTCCTTTCGAAGCGGCTGAGGGAGCTGGAGCGGGCCGGAGTGCTGGAGATCCGGCCCAAGTCCGACGGCCGCGGTTCGACGTACCAGCCGACCGAGGCAGGTCGCGAATTTTCCGACGTCATGGTGGCACTGCAACGCTGGGGATCGCAGTGGGCCGAGCTCACCCCTGAACAGGCTCACCCGGGCGTGGTGCTGTGGACGTGGGTGACGTTCTACCTGGACCACAACCGTCTCCCTCGCCGCCGGGTGCTCGTCCGCTTCGACTACCCCACCCTGAGCGGACCAGGCAGCCGCGGCTGGCTACTGATCGAGCGCGGTGACGCCGAGGTTTGCGAGAGGCACCCTGGCGGCGAGGAACACCTTGTGGTCGTGGTCAATGATCCCGTGGCGTTCGCCCGATGGCACCTGGGAGAGCTTCGATGGGCCGACGCCCTGCGCTCTTCGGCGATCGAGGTGCTGGGCACTCGGACGCTGGCCCGGTCCCTTCCCACCTGGCACCGGGACCCTCGACAAGGCCCGCAACCGCTCCATGGCCTCGAACCCGAGCCCGATCAGGACTCGGCTCGGCCTGTGGTCAGCTGAGGGCAGCCTGTTCAAGCCGTTCATCGATATCACGGGCCAGGCGATCGAGCTGCGGACCGCCGCCGTCGGCCACCTCCTGCTTGGCATCGAAGAGTCGAACCCACAGACCCGCTGCCCATGCATCTCGAATCTCTGAGCTGTCCCACTCTCGACCCGCGAGGTGTTGGTAGGTGGCGATGAAGTCGGCGGTCTGCGCGACCGAGGCGGTCTGATCCGGTCTCCCTTCGCGAGGCCACACTGCCGCCGCCAGGCCCACGATGGCCGTCTCTGGCTGGGCGATGACGCTGTCCCAGTCATGCACGACAAGAGGGTCTCGGCCGGTCCATCGGATGTTCTGGGACTCCCAGTCACCGTGGCCAATGCACACCGGCCGGGGTCTGGAGGTGAGTCGTTCCCTGACACGTCGTGCAGCGTCATCAATCCACTCCGGGCCGGCGACCAGGTTGAGGTCATGCCCGTGCTCATCAAGGTCCGGCCACAGGCGTAGCCCCGGGTGGTCCCATCCGGTCCACGGTGGTGAGGGTGCCAGCTCCGGGACGGTCGTTGGGCTGGGTGCGGATCTGATCAGGCGAACGAGGAGGGCCGCGTATGGAGCCGCCCCTTCGTCGGGAGACAGAGCCCTGCCACCGGGCACAGCAGTCTCGGCCGAGATCGTCAGATCGCGAACCCGGGTCGCCACCGTCAGCGGTTGTGGGCAGGGGAAACCCATGCCGGCCAGCTCGGCCTGGACCCGCAGACAGCCAGCGATTCGAGGCTGGAAGGGACGAGCCTTGACCACCACGTGCAGACCACTCGACAACTCAACTCCGACGACCTCGGAGACGTGCCCGGAGCGGAAGAGCACACGTGCGAGCGGGGCATCCAGGTGACGAAGACACCAGTCCGCGAGGAGCGCATCGCCGAGCACACCGATCAGTATCGCGGTCCCGGACGTCCTCACGTGGCCCTCAGCACCAAGCCCGCCTCCGCGGTCACCCAACATTGACGGTAGCTCCGGATACGGTCGTGCCGATGAGCAGATCTGACGTCGACATCGCCCGGTGGCGGCTGCGGAGCCAGCGCCTGGTCGGGGAGCGAGGTCCCGACGCGGAGTCCGTCGTGCGGGCGATGCTGTGCGTCCAGGCGGAGAACCAGGCCCAGTCGGCCTGGGCGGTCGCATCACGCACCGCCGTACCAGACGCCGCCGACCTCGGCGCGGCGCTCGCCGACGGCCGGGTGCTCCGCACCCACGTCATCCGGCCTACCTGGCACTACGCCGTCCCTGACGACCTGGCGTGGCTGCTCGACCTCACCGCGCCGCGGGTCCGTGGCGCGTTCGCCAACCAGCTCGAGGGGCGCCACGGCCTCGATCAGGCACGCGTCGAACGACTCTCCGGCCTGGTCATCGACGGGCTGCGCGGCGGTCGGCACCAGAGCCGGCGCGAGATAGCGGCAAGGCTTGCCGGATGTGGGCACGAGTTGAGCGGGATGGCACTCATGCACGTGCTCGGGGACCTCGAGCAGCAGCAGCTGATCTGCAGTGGCGCTCCGCAGGGCTCCACGCACACCTATGCGCTGTTCGAGGAACGAATCCCTTCGCCACGCCGGCTCGACCGAGACGAGGCCCTGGCCCAGCTCGCGATCCGGTACGTCGCCGGCCACGGACCTGCCACGGTCCGCGACCTCGCCTACTGGGCGACGCTGAGCCCCAACGACGCGAAGGACGGCCTGGCGTCGGTGGCCGACACACTCGCGACGTTCGAGCACGACGGGCGCACGTACTGGCACCTGCCGGACGAGGAGCCGCCCGTCGGCGCAGCGGAGCCGCAAGCACATCTGCTGCAGATCCTCGACGAGATGTATCGGGGCTTCCAGGACTCACGGATGGTGATCGACGCCGCCGGCGCGGTGCCGCGCAGGCGCGAGAGCTTCGATCGGGATGGTGCTGCACGACGGCCAGCTGGTGGCGTCGATGAAGCGGTCAATCACCCCGCAGGCGGTCGTGTTCCACGTCGTTCCCCACTCGTCCTGGAACCCGAGCATGCTGCGTGACGTGGAGCGGGCGGCGGCGGAGTACGCCGACTTCCTGGGGCTGAAGCCCCAGCTGTGCCTGGCCTGATCGGGGGATCTGGTTTCGCTTCACCAGGTGACGGCGATGTACTTGGACTCCAGGTAGTCGAGCATGCCTTCGTGGCCGCCCTCGCGGCCGATGCCGCTCTGCTTGGTGCCGCCGAACGGGGCGGCTGGGTCGCTGACCAGGCCGCGGTTGAGACCGACCATGCCCGCGTCGAGGGCCTCGCTGACCCGCAGGCCGCGGGCGAGGTCGCGGGTGTAGACGTAGGACACCAGGCCGTACTCGGTGTCGTTGGCCATCCGGATCGCCTCCGCCTCGTCGGTGAAGGTCACGATCGGCGCGACCGGGCCGAAGATCTCCTCGCGCAGGATCGCTGACCCCATTGGTACGTCGAGCAGCACGGTCGGCTCGTAGTAGTAACCCGGGCGGTCGGGCCGTCGCCCCCCGACAACGACCCGACCCCCGGCCCCCGTCGCTCCCCGGACGAGGTCATCGACCTTCTGCACTGCTTCCTCGTTGACCAGCGGACCGACCTCGGTGTCCTCCGAGGTGCCCGGACCGACCCGCAGCGAACCCATCCGCTCGGCCAGCCGGCGTCCGAACTCGTCGGCCACGTCGGCGTGCACGTAGAACCTGTTGGCGGCGGTGCAGGCCTCCCCGGCGTTGCGCATCTTGGCGATCATCGCGCCGTCGACGGCCGCGTCGAGATCGGCATCCTCGAGGACCAGGAACGGCGCGTTGCCACCGAGCTCCATCGAGGTGTTCACGACCTGGTCGGCGGCCTCGTGCAGCAGGAGCCGACCGACCTCGGTGCTGCCGGTGAACGACAGCTTGCGCACTCGGGGGTCGTGCAGCATCGCCGAGACCACCGCACCTGAACGGCGAGCCGGCAGCACGTTGACCACGCCGGGAGGAACCCCCGCGTTCTCCAGGATCCGCGCCATCAGCAGCGCCGTGAGCGGGGTGTCGCTCGCCGGCTTGAGCACCATCGTGCAGCCCGCGGCAAGCGCAGGCCCGATCTTGCGGGTGGCCATCGCGGCGGGGAAGTTCCACGGCGTGACCAGCACGCACACCCCGACCGGCTGCTGCAGGACGGCGATCCGGTTCGCCCCGGACGGCGCGGTCATCAGCGAGCCCGACGCCCGGACCGCCTCCTCGGCGTACCACCGGAAGAACTCGGCGGCGTAGGCGACCTCGCCCCGGGCGTCGGCCAGCGCCTTGCCGTTCTCCAGCGAGATCAGGTACGCCAGGTCGTCGCTCCGCCGGTTCATCAGGTCGAACGCGCGTCGGAGCACCTCCGACCGCTCCCGCGGCGACGTCGCCGCCCAGAACGCGGCCGCACCCGAGGCCGCGTCAACCGCGGCCAGCCCGTCGTCCACCGACCCGTCGGCGACCGAGGCGATCACCTCGCCCGTCGCCGGATCGTGGACGTCGAACCGGCTTCCGTCGCTGGCCGGCACCGGCTTGCCGCCGACGTACAGGTCGAGGGGCAGGTCGGGGATCAGATCCAGGCAGGTGTCGCCCATCGCAGGCCTTTCGGGTCAGTAGGGGTTGGTGATCACGAGCTCCTGTGCGGGGAAGAGGGTGAGGATCCGCGGCCCGTCGGGCGTGATCACCACCTCCTCCTCGATCCGTGCCGCCGAGAAGCCATCACTCGCCGGGCAGTAGGTCTCCAGCGCGAAGACCATGCCGACCTGCAGCTCCACAGGCTCCTTCATGCTGTTGAGGCGGGAGATGATCGGGCGTTCGTGCAGACCCAGGCCGAGCCCGTGACCGAACTGCAGGCCGAACGCCGCCAGCTCGTTGTCGAAGCCGAACTCGGTGGCTTTCGGCCACACCGCCGCCACCTCGTCGGTGCCGACGCCCGGCTTGATCATCCTGATCGAGGCGTCCATCCACTCGCGGGCCTGCGTGTAGGCGTCGCGCTGGCTCGCGGTCGCGCTGCCGACGTTGAACGTGCGGTAGTAGCAGGTGCGGTAGCCGTTGAACGAGTGGATGATGTCGAAGAACGCCTGGTCGCCCGGCCGGATCAGTCGATCGGTGAAGTTGTGGGGATGCGGGTTGCAACGCTCGCCGGAGATCGCGTTGACGGCCTCGACCTGGTCCGAGCCCATCTCGTAGAGCCGCTGATTGGCCAGGGCGACGATCTGGTTCTCGCGGACGCCGGGCTTCAGGGCCTCGACGATGTCCTGGTAGACGCCGTCGACCATGGCCGCCGCTTGGTTGAGCAGCATGATCTCGTCCGGGGACTTGATCTGCCGGGCGTCGAGCATCAGCTGCTGCGCGTCCACGACCGTGAGTCCCTGGCGCTCCATCTCGAACAGGAACGGCGGCTCCACGATGTCGACGCCGACCGGGGCGTCGGCGAGGCCGGCGTCCTCGAGGATGCCGCGGATCTCTCGTACGGCGCTCTCCATCAGTCCCGCCGTCGGGGCCACCGCGCCGCGCAGGCCGAGCATGCCCGGGCGGCAGTTCTCGTCGGGGAGCCAGTTGGAGTACTGCTGGTGGTGCCGGACCGCCGAGCCGAAGTCCCACAGCCAGGGCTCCGGCGAGTCGCGCGTCAGCAGGGCGTAGCGAGTCATCTTGTCGCCGAGCGCACCACCGATCCAGGTCTGGGTCGTGTAGCGGATGTTGTAGAAGTCGAAGAGCAGGAACGCCCCGCACTCGCTGCCCTCCAGGGCCTCGCGGGCCCGGCCGATCCGGTAGCGCCGGAGCCGGTCGAAGTCGACGCGTTCCTCGTAGTCGACCCCCATGTGGCCGGGTGCGGGCAGCGGCTGGCCACTCATCTCAGTCCACCTGGTCCGCTTCGGAGAGGCCGTCGTCGACGGGGGTGTCCTCGGGCTTGAGGGTGAGCCCGGACGCGGCGGCCTGCAGGTCGAGCAGGATCGCGAAGTCGTCGTCGACGCGGCCGCTGCTGACACCGGCCTGCACGGCCGCGCCGGCGGCCGCGGCGACCGGCATCGGCACGTCCAGGTCGTGGGCCGCCGCGAACCCGAGGGTGAAGTCCTTGCGGAGCAGGATCGGCGTGAACGTCGGCGTGTAGTCGAGGTGCACGAACGCGGGCGTCTTGTAGCGGGTGAACACCGACCCCATCACGGAGTTGTTGAGGAACTCCAGGAACGCCGCCCGCGACATGCCGCCCTTCTCGGCCAGCACCGTGATCTCGGCGAGGCTCTGGGTGACCACGCCGAGCATCAGGTTGTGGCAGATCTTCGCAAGCCTGGCCAGGTCGCCGTCACCGACGTACGTCGAGCCCTTGCCCAGGTGGTCGAGAAGGTGTCGGACCCGCTCGTAGGTCTCCTCGGGACCGGAGACGACCAGGCTCAGGCCACCCGCCAGGACCACCCGTCCGTTCCCGCTGACCGGGGCAGCCAGGAAGTCGACGCCACGGTCCTGGCACGCCGCCCGCATCGCGGCCGACGACTCGATGGAGACCGTGGAACAGTCCACAACCACACCAGGAACCCGGTCGGGATCGGCGAGCAGGCCACCCTCACCCACGAGCACCTGCTCGAGGTCCTCGGGCGTCGAGACCATGGAGAACACGACGTCGTGGTCGCGTAGGTCGGCGATGGTGTCGGCGACCGCACAGCCGACCTCCGTCAGGGCCTCCGCCTTCGCCCGGGTGCGGTTCCACACGGTGACGTCCTCACCGGCTCTGGCCAGTCGACTCGCCATCGCGGACCCCATGCGGCCGGCACCGATCCAGCCCACCGTGATCACGCCGCGGTCAGAAGACTCGTTCATGCGCTCCCTTTGCAATCGTTTGCTCCAAACTGTAGGACACCGCCGTACTCACGGTCAAAACCCACGCGGCCCGGCCGGTGTCCCTTCCGCGAAGGCTCTGCAATCGAATGCAACATCGCGCCTCTCACTCATGCCCCGCTTCCCGCGGCGCTGAGCTGTTCACGCATCCAGATCCAGGTCGCCGGCCCCCACTCCCGCTCGCTCCTGGCCGCGATGTGCCCGTCGTCGGCGTAGACCCGCGCCACCCGACCGGTGGGCGGCCCGCTCTCCAGCGCGAGGTAGAGCTCGCCGATCGGCGAGAGATGGTCGTGCTTGCCGTTGATCAGCAGCGCCGGCACCCGGAGCTTGTCGAGCAGGCCGTTGTGCTTCAGCGACCACTTCAGGAAGTCCTCCTGCTGCTGTTCCTCGGTGATCGTGTCCGGCGTCGCCGGCCTCTGGTCGCGCGGGCCGAACCAGTGCTCCCCACGAGCGTTGCGGAAACGCCGCCACTCCGCGCGCTCCTCCGCGGTCCCCTCGTAGCCCACCCCACCCGGCGCGATCGAGGCCACGGCGCGGACCCGCTCGTCGAGCGCCGCCAGCCGCAGCACCCACTGGCCGCCGCGGCTCACCCCGAAGGCGCCGATCCGGTCGCCCTGCACCTCCGGGCGCGAGCCCAGCAGGTCCAGCGCGCTCTGCCAGGCGACGATCGACTCGGGGGCGTGCGGATAGGTGGTCTGCCCGGTCCCCGGGCCGTCGACGACCAGCGCCGCCAGGCCCTCCTTGAGCGCACCGAGCGCGTAGTGCTCCCGGTCCTCCTTGAACATGTCGGCTCCGCACATGACGAGTACGGCGGGCACCGGCGCCTCCGCCGAGGCGTCCGGCGGGAGGTAGAAGTACCCAGCCGCGGAGTGCCCGTCGTGCTCGATCGTCATCGTCTCGCGACGGGTGTCGGTGAGGGCGCTGGCCCGGCGGAAGCACTCGAGGTAGTTGTCATAGCACTCGCTCTTGAGCGGGCCCATCTCCGCCGGTGAGAACGGCGTGCCTCCGTGGTACGGCGAGGGGAACCGGCCGATGCTGTAGTAGGACTTCGCCTGCAGGAACAGCCGTCTCGCCGTGGCCTCGTCCCCGGCGGCCAGTGCCTCTTCGGCCTGCTCGACGTGCCGCTGCGCGACCCCGCTCCAGACCGGGACCCAGTCCTCGTCCACCGTGTCGCTCAGCGTCGCGACGGTCTCGACCAGCAGGTCGATGTCGTCGAGCAGGCTGAACCACCGGCGGTAGAAGCCGCCGACGGCGACGGTGAACGGGTCCTCGTCGGCTCGCACGGGGAGGTGCGCGAGCCGGTCTGCCTGCGGAGGAGTCGTGGTCGTCATCGATGTCCTTTCGTTGTCCGCCGATCGACGGGGGGGTGGACCTCAGGCGGTCACGGGTTGGGGCGCGCCGGTCTCCGGCTCCCGCTGCTCCGTCGCGAGGATGCAGCTCGTCCGGTGCATCGGGAGCACCTCCAGCAGCTGCACCCGGTCCCGTTCGCGGAACCGCAGCGTGAGAGTGGATCCGGAGCGGGTCAGCTCGACGATCGCGTCGCGCATCGCCTCCGGGGCGTCGATCTGCAGCAGCTCGAGCGCGCGGCCGGCAGTCTCGTCGTCGGCCAGGTCGATGTCGCCCTCGAACGGGGTCCGGGCGGTGTGGTCCTTCACGCCGTCCGGAAGCTCCGGGTGGTTGGCCAGCCAGTCGACGGCGTCTGCGAGGTCCCACCCGCACAGCGGGGTCACTACCGGGCAGCGGGTGTGGAAGCGGCAGCCCTGGGGCGGCTGGGCCGGGTCCGGGACCGACCCCGCAAGGCCCTTGATCTCCCGGTCGGTGTCGACCAGCGCCGGGTTCGCGTCGACGAGTGCCTTCGTGTACGGGTGCTTCGGAGAGGTGAAGAGGTCGGCCGTCGGCCCGTCCTCGGCGACCTCACCGAGGTACATCACGAGGATCCGATCACTGATGTGCTGGATCACCCCGAGGTCGTGCGAGACGAAGACGTAGGTGAGGTTGCGGGCGATCTGGAGCTCGTGCAGGAGGTTGAGGATCTGCGCCTGCACCGAGACGTCCAGGGCGCTCGTCGGCTCGTCGAGCACGATGACCTGGGGGTCGAGCGCGAGCGCCCGCGCGATCGAGATTCGCTGCTGCTGGCCGCCGGAGAACTCGTGCGGGTAGCGGTTCAGGTGCTGGCGGCCGAGCCCCACCGCCTCGAGCAGCTCCACGACCCGATTGGTCAGCTCCCGGCCGCGGGCCTCCTTGTAGACGCTCAGCGGCCGACCGACGATGTCACGCACCAGGTGGCGCGGGTTCAGCGACGCGAAGGCGTCCTGGAACACCATCTGGCAGTTGCGGCGGTAGTTCCGCCGGGCCGCGCCGGTGAGCTGGTCGACGCGGTAACGCTGGTCGAGCGCCGCGAGCTCGGTCCGCTCCGACGGGCCGAGCTCGACGGACGGCGTGGCCAGGAGCTCCTCCAGCCTGATCCGATCGTCCGTGGGCACCTCGAAGTAGACGCCGCCCTCGGTCGGGTCCAGCAGGGCGGTCAGGCAGCGACCGAGGGTGGTCTTGCCGCAGCCACTCTCGCCGACGATCCCGAGGGTCTCGCCCTTGAGTAGGTCGAAAGACACCCCGTCGACCGCCCGGACCTGGCCGACGATCCGTTGGAGGGCGCCCTCCTTCACCGGATAGTGCTTCTTCAGCCCGATCGCGGACAACACCGGCTGACCGGACTCGACCGCGGACTGCTTCCTCTCCCGGGCGCTCATGCGACGCTCGTCCGGGTCGGGTTCTTCGGGACGGCCGGCATCTCCGTGCCGGACACGCCCAGCTCGCCTGCGCTCTCGTAGCCGAAACAGGCCACGTTGTGCCCCTCCGCCACCGGTCGGAGTCGGGGCTCCACCGACGTGCAGACGGCGGCGGCGTGCGGGCATCGGTTGTGGAAGCGGCACAAGGGACTGTCGTCGGTGAACTCCGGAACGGTGCCCTCGATCGCGGCGAGGTGACCTCGGTCGTGGCCGACGGACGGTACGGCGGCCAGCAGCGCCCGGGTGTAGGGGTGCTGCGGCGAGTCGAACAGCTGCTGCGCCGGGCCGACCTCGGCCATCTGGCCGGCGTACATCACGCCCACCCGGTCGCACACCATCCGCACGACGGACAGGTCGTGGCTGATGTAGAGGACCGCGGCGCGGCGGCGCTTCTGCATCTCGACGATCAGCTCGAGGATCCGCGCCTGGACCGTGGTGTCGAGGGCCGTGGTGGGCTCGTCGGCGATCAGCACGTCGGGGTCGCACGCCATCGCCTGGGCGATCATCACTCGCTGCTTCATGCCGCCCGAGAGCTGGTGCGGATAGCTCTCCATCACCTTCCGCGGGTTGGCGATCTGCACGTCGGCCAGCGCCTGCGCCACGAGGTCGTCCACGTTCCTGCGCACCTTCCGCGCCTGGGACCGGAAGGGCGGCACCCTCAGCAGCAGCCGCTCGGCGCCGCGCGCGTCCTGGTGCGCGGCCCGGCGCACCGGGAGCAGTGCGTGGTCGCCACCCACGTCGGTCAGCAGGTCGGTGGTGCGGTGCTGGAAGAAGACCTCGGCCACCTGGTCGCGGACGCTGAGTACCGGGTTCAGGGACTTGGACGGGTCCTGGAAGATCATCGCGATCCGCAGGCCGCGGAGCTGCCGCATCTTCGACTGCGGCAGGTGCAGGAGATCGATCGTCGGCCGGCCGGTGCCCTCGCACTCCGGGCATCCCGCGCCGTCGCAAGCGAGACACACCGCCTTGCCGCTGGACCGGCAGGTCTTGCAGCCGCGCCCCTGGCAGAACGGGCAGACCCCGCCCGGACGGAACGTGACGCTGCCTCCGGCGATCACCGCGGGCGGCATCGGCAGCAGTCCCATCAGGCTGCGCGCGGTGATGCTCTTGCCACTGCCGGTCTCGCCGACGATGCCCAGGATCTCGTTCTCGTTCAGGTCGAAGCTCACGCCGTCGACCGCGCGCACCACGCGGCTCTTGCTCTTGAAATGGATCCGCAGGTCGCGCACCTGGACCACCGGCACCTCTGCAGGGGTGGACATCAGTCCTCCGTCCTCGGGTCGAGGGCGTCGCGGAGGCCGTCACCGACGAGGTTGAAGGCCAGCGCCCACAGGAAGATCATCAGGCCGGGGAACGTCGCCGCCCACCACCGGCCGGCGGCGATACCGCGGTAACCCTCGCTCACGAGCACGCCCCACTCGGCGAGCCCTGCCTCGGCGAGGCCGATGAAGCTCAGGGTCGCGCCGAGCAGCACCACGTGCCCCATCTCGAGGGTGGCCTGCACGCTGATCGGCGTGATCGAGTTCGGCAAGATGTCGCGGCGGTAGATGCGGAACCTCGAGTCTCCGATCGCCGCGGCCGCCTCGACGTACGAGCTCTGCCGCACCCTGAGTATCTCTGCCCGGATGATGCGGGCGTACTTCGCCCACAGCACGCAGGCGAGGGCGATGATGATGTTGGTGAAGGAAGGCCCGAGCACGGCCGCGATCGCCAGCGGGAAGATCAGCTCCGGCACGGACATGAAGACGTCCACGACCCGCATCAGCAGCTCGTCGACCTTGCCCCCGATCACCGCGGCGAGGCTGCCGATGACCACGCCGATGATGACCGAGACGATCACGACGGTGACGGACAGCCGCACCGACAGCCGAGCGCCCCAGACGATGCCGTAGAGGACGTCGCCGCCGTCGGACGTCGTTCCGAGGATGTGCCCGCTGGTGCCGGGCGGGGCGTCGGTCATCCGCCAGTCCCGCGGCATCTGGTACGGGTCGGGGTGGTTGGCGTCGGTGATGAACGGGGCGAAGATCGCCATCCCGATCAGCAGCACGATCACGATCGCCCCGCCCATGGTGGTGGGCTTCTTCAGCGCCTGCCAGGCCAAGGACCCGATCCGCCTCGCGCGGACCCCGAACGCGGACTCGCCGAAGCGTGCGCGCCCGGTGCCGGCCAGCTCGTTGGTCGCCATCTCAGTCTCCCAGGACGACGCGTCGGTCGAGGCGCGCGTAGAGCACGTCGACGATCAGGTTGAGGAGCAGCATCAGGACCGCTATGAACAGGACGTAGGCCATCGTGGTGGCCTGGTCGCCCTGCAGGACCGCGTCCGCGAGCCACTTGCCCATGCCGGGCCACTGGAAGATGATCTCGACGACCACCGAGCCCTCGACCAGGATGCCGAGCATCAGGCCGATCACCGTGATCGTCGGGATCAGCGCGTTGCGGCGGGCGTGCCGTCGTACGACGATCCGCTCCGGCAGCCCCTTGGCCCTGGCCGCGTCGACGTAGTCCTGGCCGAGCTGCTCGATCAGGGACGACCGCATCATCCGGGCGACGATCGCCGTCGCGGTGTAGCCGAGCACGATCGCCGGCAGGATCATGTGCCAGATCGCGTCGCGGAACGCCTCGAAGCTGCCGCCCAGGATGGCGTCGATCGTGTAGAAGCCCGTCGGATGCTCGATGCTCGCCCAGATCACCGTGTCCGAGCGACCGATCGGGAACCAGCCCAGGCCGGCCCAGAAGAAGATCAGCATCACGATGCCGAACCAGAACGTCGGCATGCTCGCCCCGCTGACGGACAGGACGCGGGTGACCTGGTCGGGCCATCGGTCCCGGCGCCGCGCGGCGAACGTGCCCATCGAGATCCCGAGCGCGATCGCGATCAGGCCCGCCAGGGCGGCCAGCTCGGTGGTCGCCGTCAGCTTGTCGACGAACACGTCGGACACCGGGGCGTTCGACACCGCCGACCAGCCCAGCTCACCCTGGAAAACCCCTTTGACCCAGGCGAGGTACTGCACGGGCAGCGGGTCGTCGAGCCCGAACCGCGCCTCGACGCGGTCGATCTCGTCGGGGGACATCCCCGGTTCGATGTAGGCACCGATCGGGGAGCCGCCGACCCGCATCAGGGCGAACACGATGATGGTCGTGATAAGCACCAGGAACGGCAGGATCATCAGCCGCCGGAGGACGTAGTCGCGAACTTTCATCTCACGTCACATCCCTCTGCGCGAGTGCGAACCGGACGTGGTCAACCCGCCGGCCGCCTCAGCCCTTGCCGTACAACGAGTAGCGCAGGCCCGGCCGAGGCCACATCGGGTTCGCCACCACGTCGGTGAGCCAGTCGCGGTAGGCCAGCACGATGTTCTCCTGCGCCGGGAGGATGCTCGGCGCCTCGTCGTACATCACCTGCTGGAGGTCGGCGTACAACGCCGCGCGGGCGTCTAGGTCGAGCTCGCGGTTGGCGTCCTCGATCATCGTCGCGATCTCGTCCGGGTTCTCGTAGCCCTCACCGAGCCCGGCGAGCGTTCCCCACCGGCCGTCGGGGTGAGCGGAGTCCATGTAGTACGAGTGCGGGTCGCGGAACTCGGGCGTGGTCCAGGACCACAGGCCGACCGGGATCGGTGTGGTCGCCATGATCTCGTCGAACCGCGACTCCGGCAGCGCCATCACGTTGACGTGGAACTTGTCGTTGAGTGCCTCGATGCCGTCCTTGAGGATCAGCGACTGGTCGGTGAACACGCTGTCCTCCTCGGCCACCAGCGAGACCGTGAAGCCCTTGTCCCACCAGCCGGTCTCCTTGAACAGCCGCTCGGCCTCCGCGGGGTCGTAGTCGTAGACGGGGGCGTCCGGGTCGTTGCCGTACATCCCCGACGGGATGAAGTAGCTGCCTCGGGTGGAGGCGCCGCTCAGCCCGCCCTCGCGCATCGCGTCGTAGTCGAACGAGTAGTTGAACGCCTGGCGCACCCGCTTGTCGTGGAAGAAGTCGGCCGGGATGTCGTCGCCCTCGGGCAGCTCGTCGACCGGGATGTTCATGTTGAACCCGATCTGGAGCAGCTGCAGGCCTGGCGTGTCCGGGTTGAGGGTGACGCCGGCCGCTCCCTCGACGTCGGGGATGATCGACGGGACCCCCTCGATGATGTCGTAGTCACCGGCGCGCAGACCGAGCGTGGAGACGTTGGGGTCCTGGACGTTGAACCAGCGGACGTCCACCTTGGCCTTCTCGCCCCAGTAGTCGTCGTTGACCTCGAAGTTGAGGCGCTCGCCGCGCTGCCAGTCGACGAAGACGTACTGGCCGCTGCCGGCCATGTTCTGACCCATCCACTCGTTCGGGGTGTCGGCCTCGACGCCGCCGTTGGCCTCGACCTGGTCGGGGTTGACGATGCTCGCGGGCATCGAGGCGACCACGTTGTAGAGGAACGACGCGTCGACGTCCTTGAGGTTCACGACGAACGTCGTGTCGTCGGGCGCCTCCATCGAGTCGATGATCTCGAAGTTCTCCGACTGCCCCTCCGGGAGGTTCATCGTCAGGACGCGCTCCCAGGAGTAGACGACGTCCTCGGCCGTGAGGTCGCTCCCGTCCTGGAACTTGACGTCGTCGCGGAGGGTGAAGGTGTAGGTCAGGCCGTCCTCGGAGATTCCGCCGTTGTCGATCGTCGGCACCTCGGTGGCCACCGAGGGGATCAGCGCTGTTCCGGCCGGGTCGATGTCGAGCAGGCGGTCGTAGCCCATCAGGATGGCGCTCCGCCCGAGGCCGTTGTCCTCGATCGCCGCCGGGTCCAGCGACTCGGGCTCGTCGTCGGTGGCGACGGTCAGCACGCCGGGGTTCTGGACCGGGCCGCCCCCACCTTCTTCGTCGGCGGCCGGCGAGCACGCCGCGCCGATGCCGGCGAAGGCGAGCACCGCAACGACGGCGACGCCGCCCTTGAAACGCATCGAGGGAATCTTCATCAACCGGCCTCTTCTCACTTGGTGTCCACCCGAGCCGCGATTCACACAATCGTTTGCTGTGTGACGGTAGACACGTCCAGCCACCCTGTCAACGGCAGTTGAGCGGGCATTGACAGACCAGCAGGGTCAGGCCCTACTGTTTGGCAAACGTATGGCACGCAATCCTTTGCGGGACCTGCGTCACACCATTGCGGCGCCGCCGCCTCGGATCGGCGCCGCCGTAGAGAGGGGGCCGCGGTGCCCGACGCACTGGTCGAGAAGGTTCTCCATGTCTGGACGCCCCGGTTCCTCCGGGTCGGCATCCTGATGGAGGACATCAATGAGATTGCCGGTCGCATCGAGACCTGGGACGACTGGGCGCCGGCCTGGATCGACACGGCCCGGGTGCACGTGGAGCTCGGCGAGAAGTGGCTCGGGCTCGGCGACGAGATCGCCGCCGTCGAGGCGCTGCAGCGCGCCAGCCTCTACTACCACGTCGCCGCGTTCGTCTACTTCCGCGACCCCGACCTGCACGAGCACGGCTACCGGAAGATGGTCGAGACCTACGACCGGTCGCTACCGCTGACCAAGGGCGCGATCGAGAAGGTCCGGTTCCCGTTCGAGGACATCGAGCTCGTCGGCCTCCTGTCGAAGCCGGCCGGGGCGGCTCGACCTCCCGTCGTGATCCTGATCCCCGGCCTCGACAGCAGCAAGGAGGGCCGCCACTCGGGCCGGGGCGGGTTCCTCGCCCGCGGCATGGCCGTGCTGAGCATCGACGGTCCCGGCCAGGGCGAGATGAGCCTGACCACGCACATCCGGCCGGACTACGAGGTGGCGATCGGCGCCGCGATCGACTACCTGGAGACCCGCGACGACGTCGACGCCTCCCGGGTGGGGATCGTCGGATCGAGCCTCGGTGGTTACTACGCGCCCCGCGCGGCGGCGTACGAGAAGCGGGTGCAAGCCTGCGTCGCGGTGTCCGGGCCGTTCCGGTGGGCGTCCCGCGGCAAGCAGATGATGCCGGTCACCCGCGAGGCCTACCTCAACTACCTCGGTGCCGCCGACGACGCCGAGATGGAGGAGCTCGGCAGCCGGCTCACGCTCGAGGAGGCGGCCTCGCAGATCTCCTGCCCGTTGCTGATCATCGCCGGCAAGCAGGACCCCCTGGTTGATTGGGAGAACGCAGAGCTGCTGCGCGACGCGGCGGCTGGCCCCACCGAGCTGCATGTCTTCGACGAGGGCAACCACTCCTGCCAGAACATCCCGCACAAAGTCATGCCGCTCCAACACATCTTTCTCTCGAAGCACCTGCACGGAGGGACACCCCGATGACCGACGACAGCTCCTACTACGCCCGCTTCTCCGACGCCGAGTACCAACGCCGGCACGATGCGACTCGGAAGCTGATGGCCGATGAGGGCTGCGACGTGCTCGTCTTCTACGGCACCTCTGCCCAGGGCGGCACCGGTCAGGCCGACGTCTACTACCTGACCCAGCACATGGGCCGGCAGGAGAACATCCTGGTCTTCTTCGCCGACCAGGACCCCGTGCTGCTGGTGACCGCGTTCAACCACGTGCCCAACGCACGCCGCCAGTCAGTGGTGGCCGACACCAGGTTCGGCGGCGCCAAGACGGAGTTCGGGCAGACGATCCTCGATGTCCTAGCGGAGAAGGGCTCGAAGCCGGCCAGGGTCGGCCTGGTCGGTTGGGTGCCGTTCCAGATCACCGGAACGCTGACCGAGGGCCTTGCAGGTGCGCAGCTGGCGGACCTGACCGGGCGGTTCCGGTTGCTGCGGGTGACCAAGAGCGCCGAGGAGCTCGAGTGGCTCCGGCTCGGCTGCGCGCGCACCGACGCGGCGATGGCGGCCATGGTCGCGGGCATGCGTCCGGGCATGAAGGAGTACGAGCTCGGCTTCCTGCTGGCCGAGGGCTACCGCCGCGACGGCGGCGAGGACTACCTGCACTACATCAGCTCGACGCCGCAGGACGACCCCGACCGGGCGGTGCCCTGCCAGACGCCGAGCTCGCGCACGCTGCAGAGCGGCGACATCCTCGCGATCGAGCTCAGCATCGGCTACCACGGGTACGCCGGCCAGGCGCTGCGCACCATCGTCCTGGACGGTGAGCCGAACCAGCTCTTCTCGGACCTGTACGCGACCGCCGACGAGGCGTACCGCGCGATGCGCGACACCATCCGGCCCGGCGCGACCACCGGTGACGTCCTCGAGGCGTTGACGTTCATCGACGACCGGGGCTACGCGATCATCGACGGGCTGCTGCACGGCTACGGCATCGGCATCCTGCCGCCGTCGCTGCCGACCGAGGGCTATCCCTTGACGCCCACCCGTCCCGTGGTGTGGCCCGGCTCCACGCACAAGACCTTCACGTTCCAGAAGGACATGACGATCGTGCTGCAGCCCAACGTCGCCACCGCCGACGGGAAGGCCGGCGTCCAGATGGGAAACCTGGTGCGGGTCACCGACGACGGCGTGGAGGTCATGCACGCCGGCCCGACCGAGCTGCTGCGGGCCTGACCCCCGCAGAGGAGGTCAGCGATCGCAGTGGAGACCTGGCTCGAGCTGCTGGTCGTGCTGACCGCCCTGTCGGTTGGCTCGTTCGTCAAGGGCATCACCGGGACTGGACTGCCGCAGCTCGCCATACCGGTGATGGCGCTGTTCATCGGCATCGAGCGCGCCGTGATCGTGATGTCCATCCCGGGCCTGGTCTCCAACGTGTGGCTGGTGTCCGCCCACTCCAAGTCGGCAGGGGAGACCCGCGACCTGCCGATGCTGCTGGGCACCGGGATCGTCGGCACGATCGTGGGGACCGTGCTGCTGACCACCGTCGACGCGCGCTGGTTATCCATCGGACTGGCCGCCCTGATCGTCGGCTACGTCACCCTGCGGCTGACCAACCCTCAGGCCCGACTCCGCCGGGGGCTCAGCCGCTGGCTCTCGCCACCTGTCGGCCTGGCCGCGGGCGGGCTGCAGGGCGCCACCGGCGTCTCGGGTCCGCTGCTGTCGACGTACCTGCACAGCTTCGGGTTGTCCCCGTCGGCCTACATCTTCTCGATCTCCACCTTGTTCCTGATCTTCTCGCTCGCCCAGGTGGTCACGCTGGTCTTCCTCGGCGCCTACACCGCGACCCTGCTGGTCGAGGGACTCCTCGCGATCATCCCCGTCGCCCTGATGCTGCCGCTGGGTGCCCGGCTGTCGCGCCGGATACCGGCCGCCACGTTCTCCCACATCGTGCTGGCGAGCCTGTCCGTCGCGGCGGTCGCACTCGTCTGGCAGGCGGTGGCCTGAACCCGGCTCGTCAGCCGACCCGGAGCATCCCCCGCGGCGCGGTGTGCAGCCGCTCGGCACCCTGCGCGGTCACGTGCAGCAGCTCGCCGAACTGCACCCCCGCCCGGCCGTCCGGGGTGACGACGTTCGGCTGGACCACCAGGGTCATTCCGGCTCGCACCGGTTGGGTCGGCCTCGGGTCGAGGTGCCTGCTCCGCGAGCCCAGCACCGGCGGGAGGTAACCACCGCCGAAGCCGTGCACCAGGTCGTCGAGGGTGGTGAAGCCGGCGTCTTCGATCACCGACGCGGCGGCTTGGATCTCCTCGGCGGTGGTGCCGTCGTGCAGCACCGCCGAGATGGCGTCGAACGCCCGCTCCGCGACACCGTGCAGCTCCTGGTAGAGCGGCGTCGGGTCAGCCTCGACGCTGAACGAGCGCAGTACCTGCCCGGCGTACCCGCCGAAGGCAGCGCTGAGCTCGATCACCACAGCGTCCCCCGGTTCAACGCTGCGCGCCGAGGGGTACTGCGCCGGGTTGGCCCGCGAAGGTGCTGCCATCGGGGTGACGCCGAAGTAGTGGATGTGGGTGGTGCCGCCACGCGGGACGTAGGCGCGCTCAACCAGGTCGCAGAGCTCGTGCTCGGTGAGACCGCTTCGGAGCGACGCCGTGAGGGCGGCGATGCCCGCGTCGGAGAGCTCGGCACCGCGACGCAGCCAGGCAACCTCTTCGGCGGACTTGATCTGCCGGAGCTCTGTGTACGCCGGGTTCAGGTCGACGACGTCGATGCCGGCGCCGGTGAGGCTCCGGTGCAGATGGGCGCTCACCGGGCCCACCACGCCCAACGGCTGCCCTTGGTGCCCACGTGCGGCCAGGGTCTCGAGCACGGTCTCGACCGGCACCGGGCCGACGTAGCCGACCTCCGCGTCGCGGGCCAGCTCTCGGGCCTGAGGAACGTGGTTGTAGAACCCCACGAGCAGGGTGTCGGCAACGCCGACCTCCGTGAACACGAAGCCGTCCCTCGTCACCGGCCACCCGGTCAGCCATTGCACGGCGGAGCCGTTCCGGTTCGAGCCAATGGACAGAACCCGGGAGACGCCGGCCTCGCCCGCCGCGGCCAGGAGTGCCTCGTGACGGCGCTGCATCTCCTCCGCGCTGAAGCGAGGGTGGCCGTCGGTGATCGGGATGGATGCGGTCATGCTCATCACGCCACCTCCTCGTGCCGCACCTCGGCGAGCAGTCGCCCGAGGTTGTCCTCGAGGACCAGCTTCTGATCCGCCGCCGCCAGGCCCGGCACCCGGCCGATCAGGCCGACCGGATCGCTCTCGCCCATCTCGAAGGGGTAGTCGGTTCCGAGCACGACCTGCTCCACGCCCGCGAAGTCGATGAGGAAACGGGTCACCTCCGGTGAGTGCGTGACCGTGTCGAAGTAGAACTTGCGCAGGTAGTGGCTGGGCGGCTGCGAGATCCGCCGGTCGACCAGCCGCGGCTCGGCCTCGTAGCCGTGGTCCATCCGCGCTGCCTGGTACGGCGCGTACCCGCCGCCGTGCACCAGGCAGACCCGGAGGTCGGGATGACGCTCCAGGACCCCGCCGAAGACCAGGTGCGAGGCGGCGATGGTCGTCTCGGCGGCGTTGCCGACGAAGTTGCTGAGCACGTAGCGCGACCGGGGGCGTCCGGGCAGCACCTGGTCGGGGTGGATCACCACGATGGCGCGGAGCCGCTCCGCGGCGGCCCAGAACGCCGCGAACAGGTCGTCGTCGAGCTCGCGACCGGCCACCGTCGTGGCGATCTGCACACCCACCATGCCGAGCTCGCGGACCGCGTGCTCCAGCTCGGCAGCGGCTGCGTCACCTGCCTGCATCGGCACGGTGGCCAATCCTTGGAACCGGTCCGGGCGGCTCGCGACGGTCTCGGCCATGGTCTCGTTGAAGAGCCGGGACCAGGCGATCCCCTGCTCGTCGGGCAGCGTGTAGGCGGTCAGCGCGATCCAGGCCGAGAGCAGCTGCACGTCCACGCCGGCCCGGTCCATCGCGGACAGCCGCGCGTCGACGTCGAGCAGGTCGGGGCGGACGGGAGTCCCGCCGTCGTCGCCGACGGCGATCCGTAGCCTGCCGTCGTCGGCGGCCGCGGTGACGCCGCACCGCCCTCCGTCTGCGGAGACACGGTCGATCAGGGTGATGGGTACGACGTGGGCGTGCACGTCGTACCTCATGGGCGAGCCTCGGGTGTCCTGGGCGTCATGCGGTTCCTTCCTCTCACGGTTACTGCTCCTCTCCGGAAAGGCCAGCGATGCGGAGTCGTGGCGGGGAGGACTCGTCGAGCCACCGGGTCTCGCGGAGGCCCAACATGCAGGCCAACGCGCACGCCAGCACGACCGCCGTCACCAGGAGCGCGGCGGGGCGCTGACCCCAGTGCTCGTAGACCAGCGACGCCGATACCGGTCCCGCGATCAGCCCGAGGTCGCCGGCGAACCGGTACGGGCCGAGCCGCCGACCCGCGCGGCGGCCGTGGGTTCGGTCGACCAGCATGGTGGCGGCGACCCCGATCGCGAACGACGCAAGCGACATGACGACGAGTGCGGCGACCCATGCCCACAGCGTTCCCTCGATCGCGAGCAGGGCGACACCGGCGGCCTGGCCCAGCAGCGCGGGAATGAGCGCCGCCTTGCGCGAGACCCGGTCGGAGACGGTGCCGCCCACGATCGCGCCGATGAACTTGCAGGCGCCGCCGACGCCGAGGAACAACCCGATCACGCCGACGCCCAGATCGAGCTCGTCCGCGCCGATGATCGGGACCAGGGTCTGGGGCATCGAGCCGAACGTGAAGAACATGACGAACGGGACCGAGTAGAGGATGGCCTGCTCCCGCAAAGGGAGGCCGTGCGGGACCGCCGGCTCCGCGGGCTGGCGGAGCTCCGCTTCGGTGGCCGTACGCCGCCGCCGCAGCGACCGGATCACCGCCCCGCCCGCGACGACCATCGCGATCACGGCCCCGATCGCCAACGCCGCCCGCCACCCCCACCAGGCAGCCAGCACCCCGCCCAGGGCGGGCCCGAAGGCCTGACCGCCGAGCAACGCAGCGGAGAACCCGGCCATCGAGCGCCCGCGGCGCTCCGTGGTGGAGACCTCGGCGAAGTAGACCATCCCCGTCGTGTTGACCGTCGCAGAAGACACTCCCAGCAGGTACGCCGCGACCATGACCACCTCGCTGACCTCCGCGACCGCCAGGACGAGGCTGGCCAGGCCGAGCAGCGCAGCGGCACCGCCGAGCATCCGGCTCGCGGAGGTCAGGTCGGTCAGGCGCCCCGCCGGGATGTCCGCGCAGAGCCGCCCGACCGCGAAGATCGTGGTCATCAGCCCGAGATCTGCCGCTGACATCGACAGCTCGTCGCCGAGCTCAGGCAGAAGCGGCACCCGCATGAACGCGACCATCGACAGCAGCAGGACGACGGCCCCGACCGCCAGTTCCCCGGCGTGCTGGGCGCGAAAGTCGCTCAGCCGCGCCGTTTGTCCCGCGCTTCTCACGTCCCGGCCACCCAGTCCCGGCGGATCAGAGGGTCACGATGGGGCGGATCGCGGCGCGCGAGCGCAGCGCGTCGAACGCCTTCTCGACGTCGGCGAGCTCGTAGACGTGGGTGACCAGCGGCGAGACGTCGACCGCTCCCGAGGCCATCAGCTCGATCATCGGCGCGTAGGCGTTGGGGCTCGACCGGATGCCGAGCAGGTCGATCTCGTCCAGCACCAGGCGGTCGGGGCTGACCGTCGCCGTCTCGGCACCGGCAAGTCCGAGCACCGCGACCTTCCCGCCGCGCCGCACCGTGTCGAGGGCCTGTTGCAGGACCGCCACGTTGCCCGAGCAGTCGAAGGTGTAGTCCACGCCGACCCCGTCGGTGTGGTCGCGGACGCCGGCGACCGGGTCGGTGTGCTCGTAGTCGACCACCGCGGTCGCCCCCATCTGCTGGGCCAGGTCGAGGCGCTGCCCGCGGCCGACCATGATCACCTGCGTCGCCCCGGCGGCCCTGGCCACGGCCGCGGTCAGCATCCCGAGCAGGCCAGGACCGAAGACCGCGACGGAAGCGCCCGCGCGAAACTCGACCCGGCGCAACGCGTGCACGGTCATCGCCCCCTGGTTGACCAGGGCCGCCTCCACGTCGGAGATCTCCGGCGGAATCTTGTGCAGCACCACGGGTGGGCGTACGGCGTACTCCGCGAGCGCACCGGGCGCGGTGTGGCCGTACAGCTTGTAGCCCGGCCGCTTGACGCCCTCGCACAGGTTGTAGCGGCCGGCCCGGCACATCGAGCAGGCGCCGCACCCGGCGTGGTTCTCCGCCACCACCCGGTCGCCGACGGCGTAGGGCAGGTTCTCCAGCTCGGCCCCGATCTCCTCGACCTGGCCGGACCACTCGTGGCCGATCACGAACGGCAAGGACGGTGGCCACCGACCCTCGAACCCACCCTTGACCAGCTTCAGGTCGGTGCCGCACAGCCCGCAGGCCTTGACCTTGAGCAACACCTCACGCGGTCCGGGGGTGGGTCGTTCCACCTCCTCGACGGCCAGGTCGTTCCACCCCCGCAGCAGTGCCGCCCTCATGGTCTCGGTCATCGTTGCGTCCCCTCCCGGCTCGGCGAGTCACCAGCGGCGTCCGGGCCGTCGGCGAGTGCGGAGAGCACCGACTCCAGGCCGTCGACGACGTAGTCGGCGACCGCGTCGAAGATCTCCGCGGCCCGCTCCTCCCCCACCCGCTCGGGGGAGCCGTACCAGCCCTGCTCGGCCACCTCCCTGAAGTCGCGCATCACCGGGAAGATGTCCCGTCGCCGGAACAGTGCGTGGCCCGCGTTGCCCTCGTCGACCGGGCTGCCGGGCGTCTTCTGGTCCAGGCGCACCAGGGATGGCTGATAGGCCAGCACCGCCGCCGTCTCCATCGCGCCGGCATGGGTGAACTCCATCTCGTCCGGGAACAGGCTGTTGGTGATGATGTGCGACTCGACGACGACCACGCGCACCGGCAGCTTCTGCTGCACCTGATCCACCCCCAGCCGGATCGAGGGTGTGTTGCCCTCGTGCCAGTTGACGATGATCACGCGGGAGACGCCGGCGGCCGCAAGCCCCTCGCACACGTCGAAGAGCAGCCGCATGAACGTGTCGGGCCGCAGCGTGAGGGAACCCGGCCACGGCATGTGGTACGGCGCCACGCCCACCGGCGAGAGCGGCAGGATCGGAGCATCGATGCGCTCGGCCACCCTTTCCGCCACGGTCAGGGCGGCGAAGGCGTCGGTGCCCAGCGGGAGATGACCGCCATGCTGCTCGACGCTGCCCGACACCACGATGGCGGTGCCGCGCGCGAGCGCCCGGGCCGCCTCCGGCTGGGTCATGGCGGCGAGGTGCCTGCCGCCGACCGGTTCGGTCATCGCTGATCTCCTCTGTCGATTCGGTTACGACCCGTAGTCGCCGGACGTGCCCTCAGCGAGCGCCCGACGGTGACCCTCCACCGGTGTGTCCCACACCGAGGAGACGACCTCGAGCAGACCGGGGCGAGGGTCGTCGGCAACTCGCGCCAGCGCGCCGGCCAGATCGCCGGGCTTCTCGACCCGCTCGACCGCGAACCCGTAGGCGCCGCCGACAGCGGCGTAGTCGGTGGGCGCGAAGTCGTCCTCCTCCCAGCCGCGCTGGAACGCGATCCGTCGGTACCAGCGGATCCACCCGTAGGAGCTGTTGTTCAGTACGACGAGCGTGACGTTCAGCCGGTGCTGGGTCAGCGCAGCGAGCTCGCCGACGGAGTAACCGAGCGCCCCGTCACCCAGCAACGCGAACACCCGCGCATCCGGGCGGGCCACGGCGGCGCCCAGTGCGGCGGGAACCGCCCAGCCGAGGCCGGCCAGGCCCCGCGGGAAGAGCTGCCGCCGGCCGACCTCCGACTGCTCCAGGTGGGCGCCGACCCAGCCGCTCGCCAGGCTGGCGTCGGCGACGACCAGGTCGTCCGGCCCCAGCACCCTCGCAAGCTCGCCGATGACGCGAGGCGGGGTGATCGGCACGACGTCCGACGTGCGTTCGGTGTCGCGGCGGGTTGCCCATTCGCGCCGGACCTCGGTCAAGCGGGAGCGCCAGGCGGAGGTGTCCTGCCCGATCCACCCATCCCGGGTCACCGCGGCGAGCAGCGCCGCGAGGGCCGCGCGAGCGTCGGCGTGCACGATGGCGTCCACCGCGGAGTCCCGGCCGAGCTCGGCCGGGTCGACGTCGATCTGGGCGACCGACTGTCCGGTGCGCGGCAGCGTCCAGCCGAGGGTCGTGCCGCTGCCGGCCTTGCTGCCGACGAGCACGAGCAGGTCGGCCTGCTCCGCCGCGCCGGCGGCGGACGTCGTGCCCATCGTGCTGAGCAGCCCCACGGCGAGCGGGTGTCCCTCGTCGATGCAGCCCTTGCCCGAGAACGTCGTGGCGACGCCGGCGCCCACCGCTTCGGCGAGCGGCACCACCAGGTCGGCGACCCCCGAGGACAGGGCGCCACCGCCCAGGACCAGCAGCGGCCGGCGGGCTCGGCCGAGGAGGTCGGCCACCGCGGACACATCGGCGGGGTCCGCGGCCGTGCGGAGCGCGGGGAAGCTCCCGAAGCGCGCCGCGTGCGGATCGGGTCGGGTCTCGGCCGGCCGCGGGCTCTCGTCGAACACGTCCTGCGGGAAGATCAGCGCCACCGGGCCGGGCCGGCCGGTCGTGGCCTCGCGGAAGGCGCGGCGAACCAGCGGCGCCAGGTCCTCCTGACGGCGGACGGTGGCGACCCACTTCGTGACCGGCGCGAGCAGCCCTTCCTGGTCCATCGCCTGCGACGTGGCACCCCGGTATCGCCGTGCCTCCGTCGCGGTCGGCAGCTCGCTGACGATGGCCAGCACAGGGATCGAGGAGTTCAGGGCCTCGCCGAGCCCGGACGGCAGCTTGGCCGAGCCGGGGCCGGCCGTCGCGTCGCAGACGCCCACCTTCCCGGTGAGCCGCGCGTAGGCGTCGGCGGCGTACGCCGCGGATCGCTCGTCACGCACGCCGATGTGCCGGATCAGGTCCGGGCGCCGGTCGATGGCGTCGTACATCGCCGCCGTCTGGCCACCGGGCAGCCCGAAGACGGTGTCAACGCCGTGGGCCAGCAGCAGGTCGACGAGAAGGTCTCCGCCGTGGAGCGGCTCCATCACGTCAGGTCCGCTCGGTCGGTCAACCGGACGGCGTGCAGCCCGTGGTTCTTGTCTGTGAAGAAGATGGTGCCGCGCGCGTCCACGAGGATGTCCTCGGACTGGGTCACCAGCGTCTTCGGCAGCAGGCCGCGGCGCTCCTTCGGATCATCCGGCAGGAACCAGGCGATCTCCCGCGGGAGGTAGGGGTCGCTGGTGTCATAGACGCGTACACCCGCGTTGAACCACGTCATGAAGACGATGTGGTCGGAGTGGAACAGGTCCGCCGAGCGCTGCGGGTGGTGCTGGTTGTGCGGGCCGAACCGACCACCGCGGCGGCTGAAGTTCGGGTAGGCCGCGTCCGGGCCGGGCACCGGGATCGGCATCAGCGAGACCAGGCGGGGGTCGCGCTCGTCCTGGATGTCGACGATCCCGGCGAAGTTGTAGGGCTCCTCCGACATCTCCGCGATCGCCTCGGTGTTGACGAGAAGCAGCTGGCGTTCGGGCACCGGAACCGCCGTGTGCATGGCGATCCGGCTCGAGAACGCTGCGCCGATGTCGAGCCGCGACACCAGCTGCGGCGTCGTCACGTCGGAGACGTCGAGAATCACGACCCCGGCCGCTCCGTAGCTCAGGTAGGCCCGATCGCCCACGACGTACGGCGGCCCGTGCAGCGAGATCCGCCGGGCCGGGCTCGCGCCACCCGCGACGAACTGCTCCGGCAGGAACCATCGGCCAACCTCGATCGGGTGCCGGGGGTCATCGATGTCCAGGACGACGTAGATGTTGCCCTCGTAGCCCTGCTTGCTCGCCGCCACGTGCACGTACCGGCCGCCGTCGTAGTGGTTGCGGTGCACGCCGCGAGCGCCGCTCCGCCAGTGGCCGAGCAGCTCCGGTGAGCGCGGGTCGGAGACGTCCCAGAACCGGATGCCCTCGTCGCCGGGGCTGTCGACGTCGCCGCCCCACGCCTCCGGTCGGTGCTCGATGCCCTCCACCAGGAGGCCGTCGGCCACCTGCACCTGCCAGGTGGCGCTGCGCTCGAACCCCTGGATCGTGGTGACCAGCTCCATGGCGGCAGGGTCGGTGACGTCGATGACGCTGAGCAGCGGTTCCCAGAAGTGGGTGACGAAGACGTACCACCGGTCGCCCACGGTCTGCAGCGCCAGCTTGAAGCCGGGCCGTCCGTCGAGATCGTGGTAGCCGACCAGGTCGATGCCGTCGGCGGTGTAGGTCGGAGCCTCCACCTGGTTCATCAGAGGGCCGCCTCCCCCATGAGCTGCTCGAGGCGCTCGTCGGGGCGCAGGCAGGCCACCCCGCCACTGCCGCGATCGGTCACCCACACCAGGTGGTCGGCGTCCACGAACAGGTCGTTGGCCTGGGGTGCCGGCTGCCCGGCGGGCGGGGCCGACACCCAGTGCGCCACCTCGACGACGTGCTCGGGGTCGGCGGTGTCGTACACGCGGAGCCCGGCGTTGAAGTACGTCGCGAACAGCAGCCGCTCGCTCCGGTAGGAGCCAGCGCGGTTCTCGTGGAAGTTGTGCGGGCCGAAGCGAAGCTCCTGCTGGGCGTAGTCGCCCGCGGGCCCGGGGAAGCGGGAGACATAGCGCGCTTTCTCACCCGAGACGTCGATGACGTGCATGAACAGCTCACGCGCGCCGGGTCCGTCCCTCTGCTGCTCGTCGGTGGCCATGACCAGGCCGCGTCCCGGGAGCGGGAGGCAGGTGTGGGTGGCGCCACCGCCCCAGTCGAGCCGGTCCACCTCCACGGGATTCGTCCAGTCCGAGACATCGAGTACGACGAGGTTGGCGTCGTCGTACCCGAGGTAGGCGCGGTCGCCGGACACCAGGGCGTGGTGCGCGGCGTAGCGCTTGCCCTCCGGCCAGGTCGGCTCCTCGTCACCCTCGAGCCACTGGCCCGGCCACCACCACTTGGCCACCGGCACCGGGTTGGTCGGGTCGGCCATGTCGACGACGACCCAGATCCGGTCGTTGAAGCCTGGCGGCGTCGCCGACATGTGGGCGTAGCGGCCGCCCTCCCAGACGATGCGGTGCACGCCGCGGCCGCCACACTCCCAGTAGCCGATCTGCTTCGGGTCGAAGGGGTCCTCCAGGGAGTACACCGCCAGCCCCGCGGACCACGGGCCGCGCGGACCGGGCGCGCGCAGCGGGAAGCCCTCCTGGTTGACCAGCAGCAGACCGTCGGCGATCTGCACCTTGTGGGTGTGGGTGTTCGCCGGGGCGTCCCATTGCCGGACCAGCCGCGGGTTCGCAGGGTCGGACACGTCCAGGATCGAGGTCCCGGCACCCGACGTGCCGTTGTGGGCAACGTAGAGGACATCCCCCTCGCGCAGCACCTGCATGCCGTCGCCTCGACCGTCCAGGTCGTGCTGGGAGACGAGCGTCAGCCCGTCCGCGGTTGCGGTGCCCGGTGCGGCCGAAGCCATGTTCATGTCCTCCAGTGCAGCTGTCGGGCCGAGAATGCAAACGATTGGTGGAGACTACGGCTCGGTGGTCGGCAGCGTCAACGACCCGCTTGCAATCGACTGCAAGCCCCAGGTCTAGGCTGCCCGGGTGCGCTCCCGCTCCGCAGGCCGTGACGCGGTGCGTTCACCCATCCGGCTGCTCCAGGCGACGGCGTTCGTGAGCACCCTCGACCGGTTCGCGATGCCGCCGATGCTGGTCGTGATCGCCCACGATCTCGGCGTACCGCTCGCTGACGTGCTGCAGGCAGCCGGGGCCTACTTCTTCGCCTACGGGCTCAGCCAGCCGCTGTGGGGCGCGGTCTCGGACCGGCTGGGCCGAGTGCGCACGATGCAGCTCACCCTGCTGGGGGCCGGGCTGGCCACGCTGGCGTCCGCGCTGAGCGGCTCGGCAGCCATGCTGGTGCTGACCCGGGGCCTGGCCGGCGGCTTCTTCGGGGCGGCCTATCCCGCCACCCTGATCTACCTGGGCGACACCGTGCCCGCGACGGTGCGCCAGTCGCAGATCGCGCGGTTGATGGTCGGCGTCGCGATGGGGACGGCGGGCGCCTCGGTGGGTGCCGGGGTTCTCGCCGACCTGCTCTCGTGGCGGGTGGCTTTCATGGTCACGGGCACCGCCTCGCTGGTACTGGTGTGGCTGCTGCGGGGCCTGGCCGAACCCACGGAGGTGCACCGCCCGGCGTCGCTGCTGGAACCGCTCCGGAGGATCTCGCGCTCCGGCATCGCGCTGCTGATCCTGCTGTTCGCGTTCGTCGAGGGCGCCGTACTTCTGGGCGCCCTGACCCTGCTTCCACCGGCGGTCGAGAACACCGGAGCGACCGTGGCCGTGGCCGGTGCCGTCACGGGTGTGTACGGCGTCTCCGTGTTCCTCGGCTCACGGCTGGTCGGCCGGCTGTCGTCGCAATGGCATCCGGCCGGGCTGATCGGGCTCGGAGGTGCCGCCGCCGTCACCGGGTGCACGCTGTTCGCGATCTCCCAGCAGCCCGCGATGGCCGTCGTCGTGGCGGCGGTGTTCGGGCTGGCGTGGACCCTGATGCACTCGTCGCTGCAGACCTGGGCGACCGAGGTGCTCCCGACGGCCCGAGCCACCATCGTCTCGCTGTTCGCCGGGTCGCTGTTCGTCGGGAGCGCGCTGGCCGCGATCGTCGCGTCCGGCCCGGCGGAGGAGGGGCGCTACTCGCTGATCTACGCCGCCTGCGCCGTGCTCGCCGTACCGCTCACGCTCTGCGCCGGGATCGGGCGGCGCCGCTGGCGTCGCCCCGAGGACTCGGCGCTTGGCCCCTAGGATGCTCAGGTGCCTCCATCGACGCTCCGGGACGTTGCCGAGGCCGCGGGCGTGCACCCCGCGACGGCATCGAGAGCCCTCAACCCTGCCACCCGAGGCCTGGTCAACGCGGAGACCGCCCGACGGGTGATCAAGGTCGCCGAGTCGCTCGGCTACCGCCCGAACCCGATCGCACGCGGGTTGAAGACGGCCAAGTCCGGCAGCATCGGCCTGGTCATCCCCGACCTGACCAACCCCCTCTTCCCGCCGATCGTGCGCGGCATCGAGGAGGTGCTCGAGGCCGCCGGCTACAGCGGCCTGGTCGTCAACACCGACAACGACCCCGGCCGCGAGCGGGTCCGGGTCGAGTCGCTGCGCTCGCGGCAGGTCGAGGGGCTGATCGTCGCGACGGCACTGCTCAAGCACCCGCTGATGGAGGAGCTCAACCGCGAGGGCGTCCAGATGGTGATGGTGAACCGCCGACCGGAGGGCATCGACGTCCCGTCGATCACCCCCGACGACGCCACCGGCGTCCGGCTCGCCGTCGAGCACCTCGCGTCGCTGGGCCATCGCCGGATCGCGCACCTGGCCGGGCCGGAGAACACCTCGACCGGTGTGGCGCGCGCACGAGCGTTCCGGGCCGCCGTCCGCGACCTCGATCTCGACGACGACCCCGGCCTGTTGCGGACCTGCGGCTTCTGGAGCGAGGACGCCGGCGCCGAGGGGCTGCGGGAGCTGCTCGACAGCGGCGCAGAGTTCACCGCGGTCGTGGCGGGCAACGACCTGATCGCGCTCGGCTGCTACGACGTGTTCGCCGAGCGCGACATCACCTGCCCCGACGACATGAGCGTGGTGGGCTTCAACGACATGCCCTTCCTCGACAAGCTGCGCCCGCCGCTGACCACGATCGCGATCCCGCACCACCAGATCGGGGCCGAGGCCGCGCGCCTCCTGCTCGACGCCATCGCCGAGCCCAAGCGGCCGGCGCGCTCGGTGCAGCTCCCGCTCTCGCTGGTCGTGCGCGGCTCCACGGCCCCGCCTCGCTGAGCCCTTGGCTCAACCGATTCTCGCCCGCACGCACCAGGCGGACGCCGGCACCGTGAACGGCGCGTCGGGCAACAGCTCGGCGCACCGGTCGCGTAGTGCGTCCCGATGCGGCTCGTCGAGCCCGCCGACGTACGCACCGGCCGGTCCGACCCCGAGCGTGTACGGCGTCCACCACTCCTCGAAGCTCGGGTAGTCGACCCCGACCGTCAGCCTCGACTCCTCGATGCCCGCCAGCCCCGCGGTACGGGCAAGCTCTCCGAGGTGGCCCTCCCGGACGCCGGCGAGACCGGACTCGTCCTCGGCCTCGCCATCGGTGTCGCGCACCGCGGTCCAGAAGGTCGACAGCGGACCGCCACCGCCGGCGTGGTCCCACACGCAGGCGGCCACCATCCCGCCCGGCTTCGTCACCCGGCCCATCTCCCGGAGGCCGGCGACCGGATCGGCCATGAAGTGCACCACCAGCTGCGCCAGTGCGATGTCGAAGGCCGCGTCGGGGTAGGGCAGGTCCTCGGCGGTGGCACGTCGTACGTCGACCCCGGTCAGCCGCGACGCGGCGTAGGCCACGAACGGCTCCGACGGGTCCACGGCGGCGACCTGTCCGGCGCCGAGGCGCTCCACCAGCACGTCGGTCAGCGCGCCCGGGCCGCAGCCGACATCGATGGCCCGCTGCCCCGGCGCCACACCCGCGGCGTCGACGAACTCCAGCGCCAGCGGTTCGGAGAACCGGCCCATGAAGCTGGCGTAGGCGGCCGGCGCCACCTCGAAGCTCATGCTCAGCCGATGACCTCGAAGCGGATCCCGGCCTTCTCCAGCCGGGCCATCAGGTGGTCGCCCATCGCCTGGGCGGTGGTGACCTGCCCGGCGGTCGTCGGGTTGTCGTCGAAGGCCAGCGACAGAGCCGACTCGGCCAGCATCTTGGCGGTCTCGGTGTAGCCGGGGTCGCCGCCGGAGACCCGGGTGTGGATGGTCCCACCGGCGCCCTCGCCGATGAAGTCGATGCGGAACCACGACTTCTCGCGCTTCGCCGCGTCCGGCCCCTCGCCCTGCTTGATCTTGCCGAGCAGCAGGTTGCGCACCGGCTTGATCTGGGCCGCCAGGACCATCGCGGAGACGCCCACCGCGCCACCGACGGCCATCCGGAGGGTCTTGGTGCCGGCGTAGTGGGAGTAGCGGAACCTGGGTCCGTACTCCGCCAGCACGGCGCCGCTGCGGGCCACGATCATCGGGTCGATGGTCGGGAGCGGCAGCAGCCAGTAGCCGAGCACCGCGTCGCGATGCGGCTTGCCGTTGACCGAGCGCGACGACCGGCCCTCGGCGGGCTTCGGCTCGGCGGTGCGTCGCGTGTTGTGCGCCTCTCGCACCTGCCGGGCCCGCGAGAACTGCGTCATCGCGGAGTGGAACGTGCCGCCGGAGAACATCGCGCCCGCGCGGACCACGCCACGCAGGGTGATCGGCCCGGAAGCGCCGAGGTGCTGCACGGTGTAGTAGGCGCCCAGGTCGTGCGGGATCGAGTCGAAGCCGCACGCGTGCACGATCCGGGCGCCGGTGCGCTCGGCGGTGGCGTGATGGGCGAGATACATCCGGTCCACGAACTCTGGCTCGCCGGTCAGGTCGACGTAGTCGGTGCCGGCCTCGGCGCAGGCGGCGAGGAGCGGCTCGCCGTACGTCAGGTACGGGCCGACCGTGGTGATCACCACGCGGGTGCGCGCGGCGACGTCGGCGAGCCCGGCGGGGTCCGAGGCGTCGGCGATCAGCAGGTCGAGCTCGGCCAGCGCCGGGTCGATCCCCGCCAGGTCGTCGCGCACCCTCTCGAGCTTGTCGAGATTGCGGCCGGCGAGCGCCCAGCGCAGCCCGTCGGGGCCGGTGCGGGCGAGGTACTCGGCGGTGAGAGCACCGGTGAAGCCGGTGGCACCGAAGACGACGACGTCGAAGTCACGCTCAGCATGAGCAGCCATGCCGCCATGCTCGCACTAGCCGGTTTCGGCCGCACCTGCCGTCCGACCGGAGGACGATGGAACCTCCTTCGCCAGCGGACCCGTCGTAGGAAGAAGCAGGCACGGGAAGAGGGTCAGTGGACGACGAGGCCGAGTACGCGGAGTGGGCCCGCGACAACTGGGGCACGCTGGTGCGCGCCGCGGTGTTCCTGGGCTGCACCCTGCCCGAGGCCGAGGACCTGGCGCAGACCACACTGGTCCGCTGCTACACCGCCTGGGAGAAGGTGTCGAACGCCGACAACCGCGAGGCCTACGTCTACCGGATGCTCCGCAACTGCCTGCGCGACAGCAAGCGTCGACGTTGGTGGGCCGAGCGCCCGACGGAGCGGGTGCCCGACACCGCTTCCCCCGACCGCACCACCCACGTCGACACCGCGGACGCCGTGCACCGGGCCATGGAGGGACTCTCCCGGATCAACCGGGAGGTCGTCGTCCTCCGCTACTTCGTCCAGCTCACCGAGCAGCAGACAGCCGACGTTCTCGACGTCCCCACCGGGACCGTGAAGAGCCGGCTGTCCAGAGCGCTCGCCCAGCTCGCCGCCGACCACCACCTGGCGGACCTCACCGAAGGAAGCACCTCATGAGCGACCTCGAACGTCTCTGGGACGACCTCCCGGTCGGCCGCGCACCGGTCGACGACATCCTGCGCGCCGGCCGCAAGAAGACCCGTATGCCGCGGCGGCGGCCGCTCCGCCCGCTGCTCACTGCCAGCGTGCTCACCGCCGTCGGTGGGGCGTTCCTGGCCGGCATCGTGGTCGCCCAACCGCCGGGCAACGGACCCGATACGGTCCGCCCGGGTGACGCCGGCGGTGACGCCTCCCCCGCCGCCTTCCACGGCGAGCTGCAGCCGGTCGCGTCCTGCGACGAGCTGCTCGACCACTACCGCGACGAGGCGCTGCAGATCGTCGGCTCCCACGGCTGGGAGTTCGGGGGTACTGGAACCAGCGAGTCGCGCTCGAGGATGGGATGGCCTTCGACCTCGATGCGCCAGTCGAGGCCAACAGCTCTCGCGTGACGGACAGCTACAAGGCGCCGCAGACCTCGACCTCGGTGAACAGCGACACCGGCACCAACGTCCAGGAGGCCGGCGTCGACGAGCCGGACGTGGTGAAGACCAACGGCGACCTGCTGGTCCGGATCCAGGACGCGACCCTCACGACGTACGACGTCACCGGCAAGGAGACCGAGGAGCTCTCGAAGATCCGGCTCGACGGATTCGAGGACGGCGAGATCCTGCTCTCCGGCGACACCGTGGTGGCGTTCGGCAACGACGGCACCCGGGTGCACAACCAGGGCTACGACTACGGCTACGGCTACTCGCGCCCGACCACGACCCGCGTGGTGAGCGTGGACATCAGCGACCCCGGCGCCCCGCAGGTGGGCGAGGCGGTCGACCTGGACACGACGCTGGTCACCGCCCGCCAGCACGGATCCAGCATCCGCCTGGTCACCGCTGCCGGGCTGCCCGAGCTCGACTTCGTCCAGCCGACCGGCCGCCGCGGCCTTCGCGCTGCACGCGATGCCAACGAGCGGGTGGTGCGCCAGACCACGCTGTCGGACTGGATCCCGACCATGTCGGTCGACGGCGGCGAGCCCACGCAGCTCGCCGACTGCGAGGACATGGCGATCCCCAAGCGCGACCTCGGCCTGGACACCATGAACGTCGTCGGCTTCGAGGCCGACGACCCCGCCGACGTGCACGCGATCGGGCTGGCCGGCAGCGCCGCGCTCGCCTACGAGTCGCCGGACCACCTCTACCTCGCGGCCAGCCCGTACACCGACTGGAGCCGCTGCTTCGACCTCTGCCCGTTCACAGGCGCCCCCGCGCTGGACGACTCCGGCACCACGATGGTGTTCGACTTCGAGGTGACCGGCACCGAGGCGACGTACGTCGGGTCCGGCGAGGTCGAGGGCAGCGTGGCCGATCGCTGGGCGATGGACGAGTACGACGGCGTGCTTCGCCTCGCCCTCGGGCCGACCCAGGCGACCGGCAACTTCAACTCCGTGCTGACACTCGAGCGGCGCGGCGACGAGCTGGTCGAGATCGGTCGCGTCGACAAGGTGGGCGTGGGCGAGCAGATCGAGTCGGTGCGCTGGTTCGACGCGCTGGCGATCGTGGTGACCTACCGGCAGGTCGACCCGCTCTACGCGATCGACCTGAGCGACCAGGCCAAGCCCCGGCTGATGGGCAAGCTGAAGATCCCGGGCTTCTCGGAGTACCTGCACCCGCTCGGCGAGCGGCGGCTGGTCGGCATCGGCCAGGGTCCGAGCGGCAAGGGCGGCTGGGGTGCCCAGGCCGGGCTGTTCGACGTCACCGACCTGACCAGCCCGCGACGGATCGCCGTCCTGAGCTACGCCGCGGGCACCGAGGCGCGGGCCGGCGCGGACCCACGGCAGTTCACCTGGCTGCCGAAGGAACGCACCCTGCTCACCGTGATCTCCAAGGGGTGGAACGGCCGGACCGGCTGGGTCTCCGTGGTCTCGCTCGACCACGGCCGGCTCACCAACCGGATGGTCGAGGCCGACTACGGCAACGACGTAGAGGAGATCCGCACCGTCCCGCTGCCCGACGGCCGCGTGGTGCTCGTGACCGGCGAAGACGTGGAGTTCTTCGACCTCTGACGACGTAACCTCGGTGGCATGTGCCGGAACATCCGTCAGCTCCACAACTTCGACCCGCCCGCCAGCAAGGACGAGGTGTACGCCGCCTCGTTGCAGTTCGTCCGCAAGGTGAGCGGCTCGACCAAGCCGTCGAAGGCCAATCAGGAGGCGTTCGACCGCGCCGTCCACGAGGTCGCACACGCCACCCGCCACCTCCTCGACGAGCTGGTCACCACCGCCCCGCCGAAGGACCGCGAGGTCGAGGCCGAGAAGGCGCGGGCCCGGGCCGCGTTGCGCTACGGAACGTGACGCCCGCTCTCGACCTGGAGCGTCCGCTCGTCGTCCTCACCGGCGCCGGGCTGTCCACCGACTCCGGCATCCCCGACTACCGCGGCCCGGGGTCTCCGGCGCGGACGCCGATGACCTACCAGGAGTTCGCTTCCGGCCCGGCCGCGCGGCAGCGCTACTGGGCGCGCAGCCACCTCGGCTGGTCACGGATGGGCCGTGCGGAGCCGAACGCCGGTCACCGCGCGCTCGCCGCACTGGACCCGGAGCTGCTGATCACCCAGAACGTCGACGGCCTGCACGAGGCGGCCGGCTCCCGACGCCTGGTCGCCCTGCACGGCCGGATCGCGGACGTCATCTGCCTCGACTGCCGGGTGACCTCGTCGCGGGCGGCGCTGCAGGCGCGGCTGGCGTCGCTGAACCCGGGGTTCGCCGAGCGTCATGCCGCCGCCGAGGTCCGCCCCGACGGTGACGTCGACCTCGACGACACCGGCACCTTCACCGTGCCGCCGTGCAGCGACTGCGGCGGCGTGCTCAAGCCCGACGTGGTGTTCTTCGGCGAGAACGTTCCCCCGCCGCGGGTCGAACGCTGCTACGCCGCCGTCGACGCTCTGGCGGAGTCGGGCGGGACGCTGCTGGTGGCAGGCTCCTCCCTCACCGTGATGAGCGGCTTCCGCTTCGTCCGCCGCGCCGCCCGTGCCGGGGGCCCGGTGGTGATCGTCAACCGCGGCCCGACCCGCGGCGACGACCTGGCGACGTACAAGCTCGAGGTGGGGTGCAGCGAGTTCCTGGCGGAGCTCGCGGGTCGCGTCGGAATCCCTGGGTAAGCCGGTATCCCGAAGGTTCAGGGGTGTTGCAACAGCCTGGAACCTTCGGGATCCCTGGGTAGCCAGGTATCCCGAGCCCGCCTCAGAGCCGCCTGACGAAGATGTGATCGGCCGCCTCGGGCTCGATCTCGGCGGTCTCGCCACCGGAGCCGACCAGGACGCCCTCGGACGTGCTCACCGCGGTGATCGTCTTGTCGGGGAGGGCGCCGACCCGGCGCAGCGCGCTCATCAGGAGCTCGTCCTTCTGCATCTCCTCGGAGATCCGGCGGACCAGCACCCGGCCCTCGTCCTCGGTGGCGACCTTGGACAGCGGCTCGACGCCGGTCATGAACTCCTCGCCGAGCTCGGTCTCACCGAGCTCCTTGAGCCCCGGGATCGGGTTGCCGTACGGCGACTCGGTCGGGTGGTCGAGCAGCTCGACCAGCCGGCGCTCGACGGTCTCGGACATCACGTGCTCCCAGCGGCACGCCTCCTCGTGGACGAGCTCCCAGTCGAGGCCGATCACGTCGGTGAGCAACCGCTCCGCGAGCCGGTGCTTGCGCATCACCCTGGTGGCGAGCCGACGACCCTCGTCGGTGAACTCGAGGTGCCGGTCGCCCTCGACGGTCAGCAGGCCGTCGCGCTCCATCCTCGCCACCGTCTGCGACACGGTCGGGCCGCTCTGGTGCAGACGCTCGGCGATCCGGGCGCGCAGCGGCACGATGTCCTCCTCGACCAGCTCGTAGATGGTCCGGAGGTACATCTCGGTGGTGTCGATCAGGTCGCTCACCTGTCCATTCTCTCCCATGCCGGTTTGCCCTGGCAGAGTGGACCGCGATGGCCTCCGTGATGTGGTTCCGGCGCGACCTGCGCCTGGCAGACAACCCGGCGCTGCTGGAGGCATGCGCGGACGGGCACGTGCTGCCCCTGTTCGTGCTCGATCCGGCGCTGTGGGGGCGTTCCGGGCCGGTCCGCCGCGCCTACCTGGGTGCCTCGCTGCGGGCCTTGGCGGGCGAGATCCCGCTCTCCATCGTCCGGGGTGATCCGGTACGCCGGGTGGTGCTGGCCGCCAAGGAGGCCGAAGCGGAGCGGGTGCACGTGGCCGCCGACTTCGGCCCCTACGGCCACGCCCGCGACGAGGCGGTCGAGGGAGCCCTCGCCGACGCCGGCATCGAGCTGGTGCGCACCGGTTCGCCGTACGCCGTGGCGCCCGGGCGGGTGACCACCGGCGAGGGCGAGACGTTCAAGGTCTTCACGCCCTACTCCCGTGCCTGGGCCGACCACGGCTGGCGGGCCCCAGCGGACCGCCCCCGCAGCCCGGAGTGGCTCCGTCTCGACGACACCGCAGACATCCCCGACCCCACACAACCGGACGATCTCGACCTGCCCAAGGCGGGCGAGGCGGCGGCGCTCGCCCGTTGGCGCGACTTCATGGACCGGGTCGCCGACTACGACGACGACCGCGACAAGCCCGGCGTGAACGGCACCTCCCAGCTGTCCGTGCACCTGAAGTGGGGCGAGATCCACCCGCGCACACTGCTCGCCGACCTGGCCCGGCTGCGCAGCAAGGGCGCCTCGACCTACCGCACCGAGCTGGCCTGGCGGGAGTTCTACGCCGACGTGCTGTTCGCCCGGCCCGAGACCGCCCGTGACTACTACCGACCCGAGTTTGCCGCCATGAGCTACGCCGACGCCGGCACGTCGCTGGACGCCTGGCGGCGCGGCCACACCGGCTTCCCGATCGTGGACGCCGGAATGCGGCAGCTCCGGCACACCGGCTGGATGCACAACCGGGTGCGGATGATCGTGGCGAGCTTCCTGGTCAAGGACCTGCACGTCGAGTGGCGGCACGGCGCCCGGCACTTCATGCGCTGGCTTGTCGACGGCGACCTCGCCTCCAACCAGCACAACTGGCAGTGGGTGGCCGGGTCCGGCACCGACGCCGCGCCGTACTTCCGGGTCTTCAACCCGACCACGCAGGGCCGCAAGTTCGACCCCGACGGGGGATACGTACGACGCTGGGTCCTCGAGCTCGCCGATGTCGCCGACCCGCATGACCCGAGCCCCGACGAGCGCGAGAGAGTGGGCTACCCCGAGCCGATGGTTGACCACGCCGAGGAGCGCCGCGAGGCGCTCGCCCGATGGGAGGAGATCCGATGACCGAGATCCTGGTGCCAGGCCGGTTCTGCGGCCCGCCCTCGTCGGGCAACGGCGGCTGGAGCGCCGGCGCCCTGGCCGCGGTCACCGTCGAGCGCGACCACGACGACCCCTGGCCGGCGATCACCGTCTCGCTGCACCGGCCGCCGCCGCTCGACACCGAGCTGCCGGTGGGCTCGGAGGACGGCTGGACCGTGGCGTCGTACGACGGCACCACGGTCGCCCGCGCCAAGGTCGCCGACCGGCAGCCCACCGAGGTCCCCGGGGTCCCGCTCGCGAACGCGCAGGAGGCGACGGCCGGCTACCGCGGCTTCGTCTCGCACCCGTTCCCGTCCTGCTTCACCTGCGGTACCGGGCGCGACGAGGGCGACGGGCTGCGGATCTTCCCGGGCGACGTGGCGGGCGACGAGCTGGGCCGGGTGGCCGCGCCGTGGACTCCGCACCCGAGCGTGGCCGAGGACTGGCACACCTACCACGAGCCCGCCCGCGACGCCTCGCTCCCGGTCACCTGGGCGGCGCTGGACTGCGTCGGCGGCTGGTCCACCGACATCGAGGAGCGGGCGATGGTGCTGGGCACGATCACGCTGCGGCTGGACGCCCTGCCGCGGATCGGGGAGGAGCATGTCCTCGTCGGCGCCGCGCGCGGGAGCGAGGGCCGCAAGACCTACACCGGCGCGACGCTCTACGACTCCTCCGGCTCGGTGGTGGCGACCGCCGAGCACGTGTGGATAACCGTCGACCCGGCCGCGTTCGGCTGACCCGGTGACCCCTACCGCGAGCGCGTGGTGGCGCCATGCCGTCGTCTACCAGGTCTACGTCCGCAGCTTCGCCGACTCCGACGGCGACGGGAACGGCGACCTGCCCGGCATCACCGACCGGCTGACCTACCTCCGCGACCTCGGCGTCGACGCGGTGTGGATCACGCCGTTCTACCGCTCGCCCCAGCGCGACCACGGCTACGACGTGGCCGACTACCGCGACGTCGACCCGATGTTCGGCACCCTCGAGGACGCCGACCTTTTGATCGCGCGCACCCATGAACTCGGGCTCCGGGTGATCGTCGACGTGGTGCCCAACCACACCTCGAGCGAGCATCCCTGGTTCAAGGAGGCGCTGAACGCGGAGCCGGGAAGTGACGCCCGCGCCCGCTACCTCTTCCGCACCGGCCGGGCGGGAGGCGACGAGCCGCCAAACAACTGGGACTCGGTGTTCGGCGGACCCGCATGGACCCGGGTCGGCGACACCGACCAGTGGTACCTCCATCTGTTCGACCCCACACAGCCCGACCTGGACTGGCGGCATCCCGACGTCGCCGATCTGTTCGACGACGTACTTCGCTTCTGGATGGACCGCGGCGTCGACGGATTCCGGATCGACGTCGCCCACGGCCTGGTGAAGGAAGAGGGGCTCCGGGACCGCGTCATCACTCCCGAGGAGCAGGCTGCCGCGAAGGACGCCAACGCGATGGTGGTCCTGCGCACGGTCGACGAGCCGATGTGGGACCAGCCCGGCGTGCACGAGATCTACCGCGGCTGGCGCCGGATCATCGACGAGTACGACGGAGACCGGATGGCCGTGGCCGAGGCCTGGACCCGGACCACCGAGGCGATGGCGCGCTATGTGCGCGACGACGAGCTGCACCAGGCCTTCAACTTCCACTGGCTGGTGGCCGAGTGGTCGGCGGCAGAGCTCGGCCGCGTCATCGAGGAGACGCTCGCGGCGCTCGGCGAGGTCGGTGGCGAGCCGACCTGGGTGCTCAGCAACCACGACGTGTCCCGGCACCCGACGCGGTACGGCGGCGGCCGGGTCGGCCTGGCCCGCGCCCGGGCAGCGACGCTCGTGTCGCTGGCGCTCCCCGGCTCGGCGTACCTCTACCAGGGCGAGGAGCTCGGCCTGGAGGACGTCGACGTCGCCCCGGAGCATCGGCAGGACCCGTCCTGGTTCCGGACCGGCAAGCCTGGACGGGACGGCTGCCGGGTGCCGATCCCGTGGGCGGGTGACCGGCCGCCGTTCGCGTTCGGGCCGGGCAACGGTCAGCCGTGGATCCCGCAGCCGGCCGAATGGGCGGAGCTCACGGTCGCCGCCCAACAGGCCGACCCGGACTCCACGCTGGCGTTCTACCGGAAGGCTCTGGCCGCGCGGCGCAAGCACGCCGCCGACGCCGGCGACGAGGTCATGGTCGAGGTCGAGGCGGACGCGCTCACCGTGCGCCGGGGCGAGCTGACGGTCGTGCTCAACTGCGGCGCGACGCCAGTGCCCATGCCGCCCGGCGAGCTGCTGATCGCCAGCGCCGCGGTCGACGGCAGCGTCCCGCCGGACACGGCGGTGTGGGTCAGGAGTCGTTGAGGGACGCGTTGTAGCGGGCCAGCTTGCCGACGAAGTCGGACAGCTCCCGCTCGCTCCAGTCGCCGAGCTGCTCGTCGAGCAGCTTGCGCCGATGGTTCGCGACGTCCTTCATCCGGCGGGCGCCCTCGTCGGTGACCTTCAGCAAGCTGGCCCGCCCGTCCTCGGGGTCCGGCTCGCCCTCGATCAGGCCGAGCTCCGTCAGGTGATGCACCTGGCGGCTGATCGCGCCCTTGTCGATGTCGAACAGCTCCACGATCGAGGAGGCGCGCACCGGGCCGTTGTCGTTGATGTGCGAGAGGATGAGGTACGACGCCGGCTGCAGCGACTCGTGCACCGCGCGGGCGCGCACGCCGATCACCCGGCGTACCCGCCGGATCAGCACTCCGACCTCCTGCTCGAGGTCGCGGATCGTGTCGGTTCGGGTCATCGCGACTCACCTTCCTTCGTCACCGTGGTCCGCAGCGGGACCTCACGGATGGCCAGCACGCAGATCAGGGCCAGCAACGCGAACGGTACCGACACCAGGAAGATGTGGCCGATGGCGTCGCCGAACGCGTGCTCGTAGAGGTCCCGGATCGGCGCCGGGAGATGGTCCAGGTCGGGGATCGCGTGGCTCTCGTGGCTGGACGGGTGGATGCCCATCGCGGCCAGGCCGTCGCGGACGGTGCCCGACACCTGGTGGGCCAGCACCGCGCCCAGCGCCGAGACGCCGGCGGCGCCGCCCATCGACCGGAAGAACGCGACCAAGGAGCTGGCCGCGCCCATGTCGGCGAGGGAGGTGTTGTTCTGGACGGCCAGGACGAGGTTCTGCATGGTGGCGCCGATGCCAACGCCGAGGACAGCCATGTAGGCGAGAACCACGCCGAGGTGGGTGTCGGCGTCGATGCTGCCGAGCAGGCCGAGGCCGACGACGACCAGGACCATGCCGCTGACGAGCCAGCGCTTCCAGAAACCGGTCGCGGTGATGATCCGGCCCGTGGTGATGCTGGAGACGAGCAGCCCGCCGACCATCGCGATCGACATCAGGCCGGCCTCGGTGGGGCTCATCCCGCGCGCCAGCTGGAAGTACTGGCTGAGGTAGACCGTGGCGCCGAACATCGCGACGCCGACCAGGGCGGAGGCCGCGGTGGCCAGCGCGGTGGTCCGGTCGCGGAAGAGGCGCAACGGGATGATCGGCTCGGCGGCGACCTTTGCCTCGACGTACAGGGCGGCGGCGATCACCGCGATGCCCGCGCCGACGAGCAGCACGGTGGTGGGTGAGACCCAGTCGAACTGCTGACCGGCCAGCGACACCCACACCAGGATGATGCTGACGCCCGCAACGATCAGGGTGGCGCCGAGGTAGTCGATCGTCACCGGCCGCTTGATCACCGGCAGGTGCAGGGTGCGCTGCAGCACCACGAACGCGAGCACGGCGATCGGCAGGCCCACGAAGAAGCAGCCGCGCCAGCCCAGCGGGCTGTCCACGATCAGCCCACCCACCAGCGGGCCGCTCACGGTGGCCACCGCGAACACCGCACCGATGTAGCCGGCGTATCGACCGCGCTCACGCGGGCTCACCATCGTCGCGATCACGACCTGCACCAGCGCGGTGAGGCCGCCGACGCCCAGACCCTGGACGGCCCGGGCACCGATCAGCACGCCCATGTTGGGGGCGAACGCGGCGACGAGGGAGCCGGCGGAGAAGATGACCAGCGCGGTCTGCACGAGCGTCTTCTTGCTGAACAGGTCGGCGAGCTTGCCCCAGATCGGCGTGGTCGCCGTCATCGTGAGCAGGGTGGCCACGACCACCCAGGTGTACCCGGTCTGGCTGCCGTCGAGGTCGGTGACGATCGCGGGCAGCGCGTTGGACACCACGGTGCTCGACAGCATCGCCACGAACATCGCCAGGAGCAGTCCACTCAGCGCCTCGAGCACCTCGCGGTGCGACATCTGCCCGCTCTGCTCGGCGGTGGGAACGGCGGGGACGACCTGGGTCACGGAGTCTCGATTCACGTCAAGTAGAAGGTTGCGAAATACAACTATATTCCCAATCGTTGTCGCATGCAACCAAGTACGGTCGTTGAGGTGCGAGGAGCGCCAGCGACGAGCCTCGAAACCACCCTCCGGAAATAGGACAACCCGCAGGCGTGGCCTCATCGAACGAGTCGATGGGGGGCCGCTCCGGGGGACGTGATCCCGGACGCCTGCGGGTCGGGTAGCTGCTATGGATTCACCAGCAGCTCGCCGGACAGTCCTGCCCGACGTCGTGCTGGGCTGCTAGCGGGCAGCCACCTCACGCGTCCTATAAGAATTCATTCTTCGGACCACCTCCTTTCCCGTGTGCGACGAGCGTAGGTCGTCCGGCCGGGTCGGCCAAGGGGTTTTACGAGGCAGCCACCCCGCGCTAGGCCACCGCGGCCGCGAACTGCGCGTTGTAGAGCCGCGCGTACGCCCCGTCCCGGGCCAGCAGCCCGTCGTGGTCGCCCTGCTCGACGATCTGGCCGTCCTCCATCACCAGGATCAGGTCGGCGTCGCGGATCGTCGAGAGCCGGTGCGCGATCACGAACGACGTACGGTCCGAGCGCAACGCCGCCATCGCGTGCTGCAGCAGCAGCTCGGTGCGTGTGTCGACCGACGACGTGGCCTCGTCGAGGATCAGCAGCGCGGGGTTGGCGAGGAACGCCCGAGCGATCGTCACCAGCTGGCGCTCGCCGGCCGACAGGTTGCCGCCGTCCTCCTCGATCACGGTGTCGTAGCCGTCGGGCAGCGAATGCACGAACCGGTCCACGAATGTCGCCCGCGCGGCCTCGAGGATCTCCGCCTCCGTGGCGTCGGGCCGCCCGTAGGCGATGTTGTCGCGGATCGTGCCCTCGAACAGCCAGGTGTCCTGCAGGACCATGCCGATCTGGCCGCGGAGCGCGGACCGCGGCATCTCGGTGATGTCGATCCCGTCGAGGGTGATCCGGCCCTCGTCCAGCTCGTAGAACCGCATCACCAGGTTGACCAGCGTGGTCTTGCCGGCACCGGTCGGCCCGACGATGGCCACGGTCTGGCCGGGCCGGGCGACCAGCGACAGGTCCTCGATCAGCGGCTTCTCCGGGTCGTAGGCGAACGAGACGTCCTCGAACGCCACCTCGCCGCGGCGTACGGCGGGCTCGGGCCGCGCCGCGGCCTCGGGCGACTGCTCGTCGGCGTCGAGCAGCTCGAACACGCGCTCCGCGGAGGCGACACCCGACTGCAGCAGGTTCATCATCGAGGCGACCTGGGTCAGCGGCTGGGTGAACTGGCGGGTGTACTGGATGAACGCCTGCACCTCGCCGAGCGAGAGCGTCCCGCTGGCCACCCGGAGCCCGCCCACGACGGCGATCACGACGTAGTTCAGGTTCCCGATGAACATCATCACCGGCATGATCAGCCCGCTCACGAACTGGGCCTTGAACGACGACTCGTTCAGCCGCCCGTTCTGCTCGGCGAAGGTCTCCGCGACCTCCCGCTGGCGACCGAAGACCGTGACCAGCTCGTGGCCGGAGTAGGTCTCCTCGATGTGCGCGTTGAGCCGGCCGGTCAACCGCCACTGGTCGATGAACTGGCTCTGGGAGCGCTTCATGATCTTGGCCGTCACGATCATCGACAGCGGCACCGACACCAACGCGATCAGCGCCAGCACCGGCGAGATCCACAGCATCATCGCCAGCACGGCGAACACCGTGAGCAGCGAGGTCATCAGCTGGCTCATCGTCTGCTGCAGGGTCTGGCTGACGTTGTCGATGTCGTTGGTGACCCGGCTGAGCAGCTCACCTCTGGGCTGTCGGTCGAAGTACGGCAGCGGCAGGCTGTTGACCTTGTCCTCGACGTCGGACCGCATCCGGCGGACGACGCTCTGGACCACGTCGTTGAGGAGGTAGCCCTGGAGCCAGGCGAGCAGTGATGCCGCGACGTACACCGCGAGGACCAGGAGGAGCACTTCGCGGACGGCGCCGAAGTCGACGCCCTGGCCTGGCACGAAGTCCACACCGCGCAGCAGGTCGGCGAGCTGGCCGTCGCCCCGGGTCTCGGCGGCCGCGACCGCCTGGTCCTTGGAGATCCCCTCGGGGAACTGCCGGCCGAGGAAGCCGGCGAACACCAGGTCGGTGGCGTGCCCGAGCAACCGCGGACCCAGGGCCATCAACGTGACGCTGCCGATCGCCAGCGCCACGACGGCGGTCGCCTTGAACCGCTCGGGCGCCATCCGCCGCAGCAGCCGCTTCGCCGACGGCCCGAAGTCCATCGCCTTCTGGCCGACCATGCCGCCGCCCATCGGGCCGCGGCCGGGCATCGGGCCGCTGGAGACGACCCGTTCGGTCTCCTTCATCTTCGTGGGTGCCTGGGTCATGCCGCCTCCTCCGGGCTCAGCTGGGACGCGACGATCTCCTGGTACGTCGGGTTGGCGGCGAGCAGCTCCGCGTGCTTGCCCCGCCCCACGACCCGTCCGTCCTCGAGGACGAGGATCTGGTCGGCATCGCGGATGCTGGCCACCCGTTGCGCCACGACGACCACGGCGGCGTCGCGGGTCTCGGGCTTCAATGCCGCCCGGAGCCGGGCATCGGTGGCCAGGTCGAGGGCGGAGAACGCGTCGTCGAAGAGGTAGACCTCGGGACGGCGTACGAGCGCCCGGGCGATCGCCAGCCGCTGCCGCTGACCACCCGACACGTTGGTGCCGCCCTGCACGATCGGGGCGTCGAGCCCCTCGGGCATCGCGGCCACGAAGTCGCGGGCCTGGGCGATGTCGAGCGCCCGCCACAGCTCCTCGTCGGTCGCGTCCGGTTTTCCGTGGCGCAGGTTGCTGGCCACCGTGCCGGTGAACAGGAACGCCTTCTGCGGCACCAGACCGATCCGCGACCAGAGCTGGTCGGGGTCGAGGTCGCGCACGTCGACGCCGTCGAAGCGGATGGCGCCCGAGGTCGCGTCGAAGAGCCGTGGCACCAGGTTGACCAGGGTGGTCTTGCCGGCACCGGTCGAGCCGATCACCGCGAGGGTCTCGCCCGGTCGCACGGTGAAGCCGACGTCGGTGAGCACCGGCTGCTCCGCGCCGGGGTAGGTGAAGCCGACTCCCGCGAGCTCGAGATGGCCGTGCAGCGACAGCTCGCGCACCGGGTCGGCCGACGGTACGACGCTGGTGCGCGTGTCGAGCACCTCGGCGATCCGGTCGGCGCACACCGATGACCTCGGCACCATCATCAGCATGAAGGTGCCCATCATGATCGACATCAGGATCTGCATCAGATAGCTGAGGAAGGCCGTCAGCGCGCCGACCTCCATCTGCCCGGAGTCGACCCGGTGGCCGCCGAACCAGATCACGGCGACGCTCGAGACGTTCACGATCAGCATCACCAGCGGGAACATGGTCGCCATCCACCGCCCCGCCCGGACCGAGACCTCGGTGAGGTCGTCGTTGCTCTTCGCGAAGCGGTCGGTCTCCAGCGGCTCGCGCACGAACGCGCGCACCACCCGGATGCCGGTGATCTGCTCACGCAGGATCCGGTTGACCTCGTCGATCCGCTCCTGCACCAGCCGGAAGCTGGGCACCATCTGCGACACCACGAACCCGACGGAGATGAGCAGCGCCGGCACAACGATCGCCAGCAGCCACGAGAGCCCGAGGTTCTCGCGCATCGCCATCAGGATGCCGCCGACCATCATGATCGGTACGGACACCGCCATCGTGCAGGTCATCAGCGCGAGCATCTGGACCTGCTGCACGTCGTTGGTGTTGCGGGTGATCAGCGAGGGTGCGCCGAACTGCGCGACCTCGCGGCCGGAGAACGTGCCGACCCGGTCGAAGATCGATGCCCGCAGGTCGTGGCCGAATTGCATGGCCGTTCGTGCCGAGAACCAGACCGCGACGACCGAGCAGCAGATCTGCAACAGGGAGACGCCGAGCATCAAGGCGCCCGCCCGCACGATGTAACCGGTGTCGCCGCGGGCCACGCCATTGTCGATGATGTCGGCGTTGATGCTGGGCAGGAACAGCATCGCGACCGTAGCGGTGAACTGCAGGACGACGATCACGCTGAGCCAGCGGCGGTACGGCGCGAGGAACGTGCGCAGTAGTCGGAGCAGCATCAGTCCTCTTCCTCCCGAGCCAGGGTGCCGTGCAGGATCACGTCGACGATGTCGGCGGGCTTCATCGGTCGGTTCTCGGAGATGTGGGGGTGGCTCCCCGAGAACGTGAGCAGTCGGAGCAGCCGGACCACCTCCTCCGGCGGGACCCGGAACCGGTCAGCATCGGGCCCGATCACCCGCATCACTCCTTCGGTGGCAAGCTGCTTGCGCAGCGCATCGGTCTGCAGACGACCGGGAGGGCGCGGAACGGCCATCGCGATCATCAGGTGGAAGATGCTGATGAACCGGCGCTGGAGCAGCGTGGTGACCGCGATCATCCGGTCGCGCAGCGGCTCGTCGAGGTCGATGCGACCGACCGCGTCCAGGAACGGCCCGGCATCGAACTCCGCGTCCAGCACAGCGTCGAAGAGCTCCTCCTTGGTGGGGAACACCCGGAAGATCGTGCCCTCGGCGATGCCGGCCGCCTCGGCGACCAGCTTCGTCGTCGTCCGGCGTCCGTGCTCCATCAGCAGCGGGCGGGTCGCGGTGATGATCGCCGCCCGGCGGTCCTCCGGTGACAGCGGCCTCGCGCGCTCTCTCTTCGTGTCCATCGCCGTGAAGGTTAAATGAGTGAGCGCTCACTCACAAGTGGTTATCAGTGGATTGTAAAGAGATTCCCCACTATGGGCGACGAGCCGGCCGCGGTCCGCGACGAGACTCGCGACCATGAGCCAGCAGGTGGCGCACGCGCCCCCCGGGGCACTGCGCCAGGACGTGGTGGTCGTCGAGATCCCGAGGGCCGCGTTCAGCGGCCCCGAGGACATCGAGCGGCTGCTGCGCGATGCGCAGATCCTGGCCGCCACCACGGTCGGCCCGATGGTCAAGATCCTCGAGGTCGACACCAGCGGCGACCCGGTGTCCGTGGTGACCGAGCACGTGCCGGGCACCACGCTCACCGAGCTCCTCGACGACGGGCCGCTTCCGGCTCGGCAGGCGATCCCGATCCTCGAGGACGTGGCCGCGGCCCTGCGGGTGATGGCCTGGCAGGGGGTCGTCCACGGTTCCGTCGGCCCGGAGCACGTCATCGTGCTTCCTGACGGACGAGCCCGGCTCGGCGGCTTCGCCGTGTCCGGGGCCCTGGCCACGACCGAGCCCGACCAGTGGTCGGACGCCTACGACTTCGCCGTGCTGGCCCATCACACCCTCGCCGGGGGCCCGCCCCCGCTCGCCCCCAACGACCCGTGGCCGCCGCTGCCCTGGCGGGCCGCGGAGGTGCTGCTGTCCGGCCTGACCGACCGGCCACAGGAGCGGCCGCTGCCGCACGAGCTGGTCCAGGTCCTGCGTGGCGTCCTCCACGAGGACCCGACCGTCTCACCGGCGCCGGAGCGGGTCACGGAACCGGAGCCGGAGCCGGACGACGACTACTCACTCTGGTCGTCGATGCCCCCGCGATGGTTCCGCTGGATCTGCATCGCGCTGGGACTGATCGTCACAGGAGGTGCCGCCGCCGCCGGCGCGTACCTGCTCGAACCCTGGCGGATGTCCTCCAACGATCTCGAGGTGCGCGACATCTCGGTGGCCGCGGAGCCAGGCCTGGTCGTCCGCTGCCCCCACGCCGAGGTGCGGTTCGTCGCCACGATCGCGACGAACGGCAACCCCGGCGAGCTGACGATCTCTTGGATCCACCCCGACGGTGCGCAGCCGCAGGCGAAGACCATCGAGGTGCGCGAGGGCCAGGACAGCGTGCAGTCCCAGATCTCGTTCACCTTCCGGGGTCGGGAGGCGCGCTCCGGCCGCGCCGTCGTACTCGTCGACGGCGACGATGCCGGGTCGGCGTCCAACACCGTCAAGTACGTCTGCGCCGGCGGCTGAGACTCAGGGAGCGAGCCGCACGGTGCTCCAGCCGGTGCCGGTACGCCGGTAGACCAGCCGGTCGTGCATCCGGCCCGGCCGGCCCTGCCAGAACTCCACGGCCTCGGGCCGCACGACGTACCCGCCCCACTCCTCGGGCACCGGTACCGGCGCGGGCTCCGGGTACCTCGCGGCCGCCTCGTCGTACGCCGTGGTGAGCTCATCGCGTCCGCCCACTTCGCGGGACTGGTGGGACGCCCATGCTCCGAGCTGTGAGCCCCGCGGCCGCGCGGCGAAGTACGCCGCCACGGCCTCCGTCGACAGCGACGCTGCAGTCCCGTCGACCCGGACCTGGCGCTCGAGGGGATGCCAGGGGAAGAGCAGTGCGCACGCGGGGTTGGCCGCGAGCTCCTCACCCTTGCGCGAGCGGGTGTTGGTGAAGAAGACGAAGCCGTCGTCGGACACGCCCTTCAGCAGCACCAGCCGCGCGGCCGGCCGCGCGGCGGCGTCGGCCGTGGCGACCACCATCGCGTTGGGCTCGTGCAGACCGGCCGCGACCGCCTCGTCGAACCACCGCCGGAACATCGCGATCGGGTCCGCTTCCAGGTCGGACTCGGTCAGCCCGGAGCGGGCGTACTCCGCACGCAGCGCGGTCAGGTCGAGCTCGGTCATGGCTCGACACTAGGACGCGCCTCCGCATCCCCGGCCTGCTACGCGCCGCGCTGGACGCACGCTGGCGGCGTTGCCGTCGCTCGAAAGGCGTCCAGCCTGCCAGCGCTCCGGCGCCTTGCCATCGCACGCCCATCGCGACGCTCGCTACGGCCCTGGATGCAGAGGCACGCCCTAGGACGTCCGAGCAGGTGCGGCAGAATGCCGGAATGACCGAGGTACACCACGGGCTGGAAGGTGTCGTCGCGTTCGAGACGCAGATCGCCGAGCCAGACAAGGAAGGCTCGGCGCTGCGCTACCGCGGCGTCGACATCGAGGAGATCGTCGGCAGGGTCCCGTTCGAGAACGTCTGGGGCCTGCTGATCGACGGCAGCTACACCCCCGGCCTGCCGCCCGCCGAGCCGTTCAACCTGCCGATCCACACCGGCGACGTCCGGGTCGACGTCCAGGCCGCGGTCGCGATGCTGACACCGGCGTTCGGATTCGGCCAGACCTACGACATCTCCGACGAGCAGGCCCGCGAGGACCTCAGCCGGGTCGCCGTGATGGTCCTGTCGTACGCCGCGCAGTCGGCCCGCGGCCTCAGCCAGCCGGTCGTCTCCCAGCGCGAGGTCGACCAGGGCCGGACCCTCGCCGAGCGGTTCATGATCCGCTGGAAGGGCGAGGCCGACTCGGCCCACGTGAAGGCGATCGACGCCTACTGGAGCTCGGCCGCCGAGCACGGCATGAACGCCTCGACGTTCACGGCGCGGGTGATCACGAGCACCGGCGCCGACGTGGCGGCCGCGTTCTCCGGCGCGATCGGCGCGATGAGCGGCCCGCTCCACGGTGGCGCCCCGTCGCGGGTGCTAGGGATGATCTCCGACGTCGAGCAGTCCGGCGACGCCGAGGGCTACGTCAAGGGGCTGCTCGACAAGGGCGAGCGGCTGATGGGCTTCGGGCACCGGGTCTATCGGGCCGAGGACCCGCGCGCCCGGGTGCTGCGCCGCACCGCGCGCGAGCTGGGCGCGCCGCGCTACGAGGTGGCCGAGGCGCTGGAGAAGGCAGCGCTGGCCGAGCTCCGGGAGCGCCGACCCGACCGGGTGCTGGAGACCAACGTGGAGTTCTGGGCGGCGATCGTCCTCGACTTCGCGGAGGTGCCGGCGAACATGTTCACCTCGATGTTCACCTGTGCCCGCACCGGCGGCTGGTCCGCCCACATCCTCGAGCAGAAGACCACCGGCAGGCTGATCCGGCCCTCAGCCATCTACACCGGCCCCGCGTCCCGCAAGGCCGACGAGGTCGACGGCTGGCAGGCCGAGTGGTCCGGCTGAACCGACCCGACTAGCGATACCAGCTGGTGTCCGCCCGGGCCGCCCGTCGGGTCAGCGAGATGTGCATGTGGTTGCGGTGCCGAAGCGTCTTCGAGCACTTCTTCTTCGAGCGGCAGCTCGAGCTCAGGTAGGGCTCGGGTCGGAACCGGTCCCAGGCGGAGTACATCCGGTCGTTCCAGATGATGTACATGATCCCCATCCGGCGGGCCAGGGCGTGGGAGTTGCCGCCGTCGTCGGTGCGGAACGCGCGCTCGAGGAAGTCCCGCGCCCGGCGCCGGTCCGACTTCGTGTTGGCGTCCAGCATCCAGTCGAACGCCCGCCCCTCGGTGTGCTCGGACCGGCTGCCTCCGCAGCTCCGAGAGATCGGGCCGTAGCCGCCGCCGTACCGACGGACCAGCCAGTGCCCGAGCTGCTTGGTGCCGGGCTTGGCCTTCGGCGAGCACTTCGTGGCGGGCTGGTACGGCGCGTAGCCCTCGATGGCCCCCGCGGGGGCCGGGGAGAGGGAGAGGAGGGCGCACGCGAGAACGGCGACGAGCAGCAACCTGGTCCGAGACACCGGGCGAGAGTAGGCCGCGCGAGCGGCGCTGTCAGACGTTTCGGGGCATTGCCCGTCGGGTCCGTGCGAGGTAGGCGATCCCGCGCGGCGAGAGCTCGTAGCCCACGGGGTGGCTGATCGTGAGCCCGAGGTTCTTCAGCTTGCGCACGTCGATCTTGAACGGGTCGCGCTCGCGGCCGAGCTCGACGGCCAGGTCGGGGGCACGGACCTGCGGGCGGCGCCGGATCAGGTCCAGGGTCTGCATGGTCCAGGCGCCGTGGCCGCTGGCCCGGTCGAGCCGCTCGAGCCGCGTGTCGATCGCGGCCACGTCGTAGTCGGTGAGCCGGTCGTCCTCGCGCAGCGCGACCCGCGGATCCTCGCCGGCCCACGACAACCGCACGCGGTACGTCGGCAGGCTGTCGTCGCCGGCCAGCCGCTTGCGCACTGCGTCGGCGTTCCGGTGCCCCGCCAGGGCCGCGTCGGCGTCGGTGATCGCGGCCGGGTCGACGATCTCGACGGCGTCCACCCGGATCACCCCGACCGCGGTGCGGAACGTCGCGCCCGGCTGCACGTCCTGGGTGCGCCACCGGCGGAAGGCCAGGCTCATCGACCCGTCGGCCACCCCGCGGGCCACCTTGATCGGGAGCAGCACAGGCCTAGTGTGCCCGGTCCCCGAGGCCGCTCACAGCACGTCGACCGCCCTCTTGGCCTCCTTGAGGTCGGCGCCGGTGGCCTCGCGGTAGACCTTGACCGCCTGGACCGGCTTCCCTTCGCGCTTGAGCTGCTGCACCCGCGCCAGCACGTCCGTGGACAGCCCGGCGACGCTCGTCGAGGCCGGAGCCGGAGCTCCGTCACGGTGCGTCAGCAGCGCCACGGTCGCCTCGAGCTGCTGCACGCGCGCCTCGAGTGCGTCCATCCGCTGGGTGCGCCCCGGCTCCTCGGGCTTGTCAGAGAAGAGACCCATGACGCCAATCTAAAGTAAAGAAGCCACGTGTCAGAGGGTGGGAGACCCCGGCTCGCTAGGGCGTCATGTCGTAGGTGATCCACTGCTGCGCCTCGGCCAGACGGTCGTACAGCTTGCGCGCGACGTGATTGTCAGCGCCGGTGATCCAGGTGACCACGCCCCACCCGCGCTCGTCCGCAAGGGAGCGCAGGTACTCGAGGAGCGCCGCGCCGGCCCCGCTCCCGCGCTGGGTCGGGTCCACGAACAGGTCGTCCAGGAAGCCCGCCGTGTCGCCCTCGAGCGGCCGCGCGAACGCCCGCACGTGAGCCAGTCCGACCACCTCGCCGTCGAGCTCGGCCACAAAGCATTCGAGCTCGCCCCCGGCGGTGAGCCGGCGCCACAGCTGTTCGAGGTCCGGGGCGGGCACCTCGTAGAACGCTGCGTAACCGCGGTAGAGCTCGGCCCAGCGCTCCCGATCCCGCTGCCCGAGCGGCCGCACGACGACTGCCACTCGGCCTGTGTACCAGACGCGCGCTGTCAGAGGGTCACGCCGGACTCGATCGCGAACACCACCAGCTGGGCGCGGTCGCGGGCCTGCAGCTTCACCATCGCCCGGCTCACGTGGGTGCGCACGGTGTCGGGACTGACCACGAGCTCCTCCGCGATCTCCTGGTTGGACCGGCCGGTCGCCACCCACGCCACGATCTCGCGCTCCCGCTCGGTGAGGTCGCCGAGGCGCGGGTGAACGCGAGCCGGCGGGCCGGAGCCCCCGAAGTGCTGGATCACCGTCGTGGTCACCGACGGGGCGAGCAGCGAGCCACCCTCGGCCACCACCCGGACCGCGTCGAGCAGGCTCTCCGGCTCGGCGTCCTTGAGCAGGAACCCGCTGGCGCCGTGGCGGAGCGCCTCGAAGACGTACTCGTCGAGCTCGAACGTCGTCAGCATCACCACCTTCACGTCCGCGAGCCCGGGGTCGGCCGCGACCGCCTGGAGCATCTCCAGGCCGTCCATGACCGGCATCCGGATGTCGCAGAGCACCACGTCGGGAGTCGTCCGGTGCAGCACGCCGAGCGCCTCGCGGCCGTCGCCGGCCTCACCGACCAGCTCGAGGTCGTCCTCGGCGGCGATCAGCGTCGCCAGGCCCATCCGTACCAGCGGCTGGTCGTCGACCAGCGCCACCCGGATCACGAGGCCCCCGGGATGACCGCCCGCACCCGGAACCCGCTGGGTCCAGGTCCCGCCTCGAGGGTGCCGCCGAGCGCCTCGACCCGGGAACGCATGCCGGTGATGCCCATGCCCCCATCCTGCCCGGTCCCGCCGGGGGCACCACCGCCGCGCCCGTCGTCGCGCACGGTGACGACCAGGTCGCCGTCCCGTCGCTCGAACGACACCAGCGCCCGGGTGGCGTGGGCGTGCCGCAGCACGTTGGTGAGCGCCTCCTGCACCACGGCGTACGCCGTTCGGCTCATCGGCTCGGGGACGCCGTCGACGCCGCCCGAACGGTCCACGACCAGCCCGCCGCCGCGGACCCGGTCGAGCAGGCCGTCGAGGTCATCGAGCCCGGGTGCCGGCCGGCGCGCGCCGGCGTCGCCGGACATCCGGGCCAGCTCGGAACGCAGCGAGTCCAGCGACTCCTTGCTGGTGGCGCGGATCGCCTCGAGGTTCTCCCTGGCCTTCGCCGGGTCCTTGTCCAGGACGTGCAGCGCGGCGCCCGCCTGCATCGCGATCACGGCCAGGCCGTGGCCGACGCCGTCGTGCAGGTCCTGCGCCATCCGGAGCCGCTCCTCGGTGGCCGCCCGCTGGGTGCGGTCGCGGCTGGCCTCCTGTCGGGCGCGGAGTGCGGTGGCCGCCGCGCCCGCCGCGGCCACCATCGCGACGATGCCGATGCCCTGCCAGGGGCTGGAACGCTCGATGTCGTCGTAGATCTCGGCCCGTACGGCCAGCGCCGCGCACACGGCGGCCACCGCGATCGCCGCCGGCCAGACCCAGTCGCGGACCCGGGCCGACCAGGCGGCGACCAGGGTGACCGTCGGGAGCGCCAGGTAGATCGGGCCGTCGGTGTACCCCAGCGCGAAGTAGGCGCTGGTCAACGCGCCACTCGAGAGCAGGGCGGGAACCGGGCCCAGGCGGAGCAGGGCCGGAACGACGGCGGCGACTGCAAGGAGCACGCCGACGAACACCGGGCGGTCGAGCGCGGCGTCCCGGTTCGACGCAGCGGTCCCGAGGAACACCACGATTACCACCGTCCACGGCCAGTAGCCACGGTGCTCGATGCGGTGGGACAGGAGACTCACGACGACGAGGCTAGACCGGCAGCCGCCCGGCGTCGTACGCCTCCGGGAGCGAGCGTCATACGCAGTCCTGCGTAGGCGGGGGCCGCGACTGGGCGGACGCGCGAACCGCGGTCGACGGCGAGCGTGGAGCCATGAACGAACTCGTGGTGCAGACAGACGGGCTGACCAAGCGGTACGGCGACCGGGTCGCCGTCGACTCCGTCAGCATGACCGTGCAACGCGGCGAGGTGTACGGCTTCCTCGGCCCCAACGGGGCGGGCAAGACCACCACGCTGCGAATGATGCTCGGCCTGATCCGGCCCACGGCCGGGTCGGCGAGTGTCCTGGGGCGCCCCGCGGGCCGCTCCGAGGTGACCAAACGGGTCGGCGCGCTGGTCGAAGGGCCGGGATTCTTCCCTTACCTCTCCGGGCGCGACAACCTGAGGGTGCTGGCCCAGGCCCGCGGCCTGTCCGTGGACGCCGTGGTCGACGCGCTGGAGCGCGTCGACCTCGCCGACCGGGGCGGCGACAAGTACAAGCGCTACTCGCTGGGCATGAAGCAGCGGCTCGGTGTCGCGGCGGCGCTGATGGGCGACCCCGAGCTGATCGTGCTCGACGAGCCCACCAACGGGCTCGACCCGGCCGGCATGGCCGACATGCGTGCGCTGGTGGTCTCGCTGGCTCGCGGCGGCCAGACGGTGCTGCTGTCGAGCCACCTGCTGGCCGAGGTGCAGGAGATCTGCGACCGGGTCGGCGTGATCAACGGCGGCAAGCTGCTCCGCGAGTCGACCGTCGCGGAGCTGCGCGGTGGCTCCTCGCTGAAGGTCCGGGCCACGCCCGAGGACCGCGCGCTGGCGGTCGCGATGAAGCTCGCCGGCGACGAGGGAGTACGCCGCGAGGGTCAGGACCTGTTCCTCGACCTGCCTGCCGACGCCGCGCCGGACCTGGCGCGAGAGCTGGTGGCCGCCGACGTCGACGTGCACGAGCTCACGGTGTCCGAGCGGACCCTCGAAGAGGTCTTCTTCGAGATGACGAGCAATCTTTCGACCGATCCGGAGATGGAGAACGTGTCATGAACGACCTGATCAACAGCATGCGCGCCGAGCTGCTGCGCCTGCGCAAGTGGCCGGCAGTCTGGGTGACCATCGGCGCCTGGATGGCGATGGCGTTGATGTTCGGCTACCTCTTCAACTACATCGCCTACAAGACCGGCGACGAGAGCTTCTCCAACGAGGGCGAGTCCCCGGCCCAGCTGCTCCACGACCTGCTGCCGGCGTCGATGCCGGACGTGCTCGTCCAGGGCCTGCCGTTGTGGGGCGGCGCGCTGGCGATGGTGCTCGGCGCGATCGTGGCCGGCAACGGCTACGGCTGGGGCACCTGGAAGACGATGTTCACCCAGGGCCCGTCGCGGACCTCGAGCGTCGGCGGGTCGATGCTCGCCCTGGTCATCATCGAGGTCGGCGTCATGGTGATGACGCTCGCGCTGATGACCGTGGTGACGCTGGCGATCGCGGCCGGTGAGTCGCAGCCGATCGACTGGCCGTCCATGGGGACGCTGCTGAAGTCCGCCGGCGGCGGGCTGCTGGTGCTCGAGATGTGGGCGCTGATGGGCTACGCGCTCGGCACCCTGGCCCGCGGTCCGGCGCTGTCGGTCGGGCTCGGCCTGGTCTGGGCGCTGGTCGTCGAGAACCTGCTGCGCGGCGTCGGTTCCCTGCTCGGCCCGATCGAGTCCGTCACCCACGTGCTGCCGGGCACCTCGGCCGGCTCGCTGATCGGGGCGATCGTCGACGTCGGGGCCAACCCCACCGACACCCCGGGCGTGCTCGACACCGTGGCGGGAGGCCAGGCGCTGGTCACCGTGCTGGTGTACGCCGTGGCGTTGCCGGCGCTGGTCGTGCTGCTGGTCCGGCGGCGGGACGTGACCTAGAGCCTCTTGCCGAAGCAGCGGTTCAGCGGCGACTCGCGGTAGTGGCCGAACGAGGGGATCGGGGTGTAGCCCGAGGACGTGTACAACCCGATCGCCTCCGGCTGGCGGAGGCCGGTCTCGAGGACGAGTGCCTCGATGCCGGCCTCCGCCGCGGTGCGTTCCAGCTCGGCCAGCACCAGGCGGGCGTGGCCGGCGCCACGGGCCGCGGGCACGACGTACATCCGTTTGAGCTCGGCGACCACCGTGGTGTCGAACGCCTCGAGATCGGTACGCCGACGCCAGGCCCCGGTCGTCACCGCCTCCGCGCCGACGTACCCGACCAGGAACGTGCCGTGCGGCGGGTCGAACTCCAGCGGGTCGATCGGGCTCATGTCATGGCTGCCGTAGCGGACGAGGTACTCCGCCTGGACCGTCTCGATCAGCCGGGTGGCGTCGGGGTGGCCGTAGCCCACGGCGACCAGCCGCAGACCGTCCACCTGACCCCCTCGCTTCAACTTCGCCGATTCGGGGCTGTCAGAATAGGGCGGTCTCTGACAGCGTCGTCAGCATCCCCACCGTCTGCCAGCCAGAAGGAACCGAAGTGAGCGACGCCGTGAAGATCCCGACCGAACTGCTGCCCGCCGACGGGCGTTTCGGAGCCGGGCCCTCCAAGATCCAGACCAGCCACCTCGACGCCCTTGCCGCGACCGGCTCGTCGCTGATGGGCACCTCCCACCGGCAGGCGCCGGTGAAGAACACCGTCGGCCGGGTCCGCGAGGGCCTCGCCGACCTGTTCTCACTGCCCGACGGCTACCAGGTGGTGATCGGCAACGGCGGCGCGACGGCGTTCTGGGACATCGCGACGTTCGGGCTGATCGAGAAGAAGAGCCAGCACCTGTCGTTCGGCGAGTTCTCCTCGAAATTCGCCAAGGCGGCCGCGGCCGCACCGTGGCTCGAGTCGCCGAGCGTGATCGAGAGCGACCCGGGCACGCGACCCGAGGCGGTGGCCGAGGACGACGTCGACGCCTACGCGTGGGCGCACAACGAGACCTCCACCGCCGTGATGGCGCCGGTGGTCCGCCCGGCCGGCTCCGACGGGCTGGTACTGGTCGACGCGACGTCGGGCGCGGGCGGCCTGCCGGTCGACCTGGCCGAGGTGGACGCCTACTACTTCGCGCCGCAGAAGTGCTTCGCCTCCGACGGCGGGCTCTGGATCGCGCTGATGTCGCCGGCAGCCCTCGACCGCGCCGCAGCGATCGCCTCCTCCGACCGGCACATCCCGGCGTTCTTCGACCTGCCGACCGCGATCGACAACTCGGCCAAGAACCAGACCTACAACACCCCCGGCGTCGCCACCCTGTTCCTGATGGCCGAGCAGCTGGACTGGATGAACGCCCAGGGCGGCCTCAAGGGCATGGTCGAGCGCACCACCGCCTCTTCCGACGCGCTGTACGGCTGGGCCGAGCGCACGTCGTACACCACGCCGTACGTCAGTGACCCGGAGCACCGCTCCCTGGTGATCGGCACCGTCGACTTCGACGACGCCATCGACGCCGCCGCGATCGCCGCGACCCTGCGCGCCAACGGGATCGTGGATACCGAGCCCTACCGCAAGCTCGGCCGCAACCAGCTCCGGGTCGCGATGTACCCCGCCATCGACCCCTCCGACGTCGAGGCCCTCACGAAGTGCATCGACTTCGTCGTGGAGCAGACTGCCTGAGTCGTCCCTCGCCGGTCTTTACCCAGGAAAGAGGGGTTCCTCGGGTCTCCGTCCGGGTCTACGTTGGGTAGGTCGGGTGGATCACCCCCGGCGAGCGCACTGCGATGACAGTGCCGGTGGCGACGCCCCGACCTGTCCTGGACATCGTGGTGTTCGCCGGAGACTGCACCCCTGGGGGACGCGGAGAACGTGCATCGGTGGTTCTGCGACCCGGACCCTGCCAGGAGCTCGTCGAGCACAGCCAGCTCCGATGCGCCTGCGCTGACGCCGGGCGCGAGGAGTGGATCGCAAGCAGGTTGTCTTGAGAGGAGCGGATCATGCCTTGGAAGCACCCCCGGTTACTCGTGGCCGGACTCACCACCGCCCTGGCCGCCACGGTCGCGGTAGCACCGGTCTCGGAGAGCGCGGACGCATCCGGCCGTCCTCATCACGGGAGGACCGACACCTATGTGGCGGCCTGGGACGCCATCGGCACGCAGGCGTTCACGGCCTCGGGACTCGGCCCCCCGGAGGGACACGTCATCTTCGGGTACGCCGGCATCGCGGTGTACGACGCGGTGATGGCGGTCCGGCACAAGTACGAGCCCTTCGCCATCCGCGCGCACGCACCCCGAGGCGCCTCGCCCGAGGCTGCTGTGGTCGCGGCCGCGCACCGGATCTACGAGCACTACCTCCCGGGTCAGGAGACCACGATCCTCGACCCCGCGTACGAAGACTCCCTGGACACGATCGCCGACGGGAAGGCGAAGACCGACGGTGTCGCCGCGGGGCTCCGCGTCGCCAACGCTCTCATCGCCCTGCGTGCCGACGACGGCTTCCGCGCCGACGTGGGCTACACACCACCTGACCCGGCGGGCCCGGGAGACTGGGTCCCGACAGCACCCACCCCGCCTGCGGGGACCTACCTCGCGCACATGCAGCCCTTCGCCCTGGAGTCCGCGGACCAGTTCCGACCGGACGGACCTCCCTCGCTCGACACCAGGCGCTGGGCACGTGACTACAACGAGGTCAAGCGAATCGGCTCGGCGACGAGCACGACTCGCGAGGACTGGCAGACAACTGCTGCCCTGTTCTGGGGGGAGCCGCCCGTCCAGCAGGCGCACCGCGCACTCCGTGGGGTCATCGAGCAGCACGACCTGGACGTCGTCCAGGCGGCACGGATGATGGCCATGGTCTCGACGTCGTTCGCCGACGGCCTCATCGCCTGCTTCGACGCCAAGTACCTCTACGAGTTCTGGCGGCCGATCACCGCGATCCGTAAGGGCGACACGGACGGGAACGCCGCAACCGTCGTCGACCCGACCTGGATGCACCTGCTGCCCGGCACGCCGAACCACCCCGACTACCCGAGCGCCCACTCGTGCATCACGCCTGCCGGAGGCGAGGCCCTGGCTGAGTTCCTGGGAACTCGACGTATCGACCTGACGATCCCCAGCCTGACGGGTCTGGAGGACCGGCACTACTCCACGGTGAGGCAGCTCACCAGGGAGGTCGGCGAGGCCAGGATCTGGGGCGGCATCCATTTCCGCACAGCTGTTGAGGACGGCATCGAGATCGCCCGGAGGACGGCGGACGAGGTGCTGGACGACAACTTCGAAAGGGCACGGCACTGACCCTGGTGGCCTCGACACCGGCCGCGCTGCTGATGAGAGTGTGTGACCGACCGGTTTGCCAGGTGAAGGAGACGCATGAGCAGCATCCCCGTCCCTGACGAGCAGACCCACTACTCGTCCCGGCGGCGGGATGGTGTCGATGCGCTGGCCTGGCCGGTGTTCAGCGAACACGCGTTGGACCTGCTGCGGTCCGCCGGTGAGGAACTGCATCCCGAGCCAGGCGAGCTGTTGTGGGACGCCGGCGACCCGTACGACCTGTACCTCGTCCTCGCCGGCGGCGTACTTCTCCTGGACCGCCGAGACGACCGGGTGGTCTTTGTCATCGAGGAAGGCGACTTCGTCGGTGAGCTGGGCATGTTGATGGGGCAGCGGGCCTTCCTCCCGGGCGTGGCCGTGGAGGGCACCGCGGTGCTCCGGGTTCGGGTCGAGGCTCTTCGCGGGCTCGTTGAGATCTCGGGGGAGCTCAGCGATGTCCTGCTCTCCGCGTTCGACGCCCGGCGGCGGATGCTGTCGAGAATCGGGGAGGGCGGTCTCGTGCTCGCTGGAGACGACGATCGCGACCTGCACCGGCTTCAGGACTTCGCCGAGCGGAACCAGCTCCCCTACCGGACGGTGCTGCGTTCGGACGTGTCCGCCTGGTCAGAGCTGGCCAAGGCCACTGCATTGCCTGAGGCGGGCACGGTTGTGGTGACGGGACAGCGGAGGGTCCTGACATCGCCGACGACCCGCGACCTGGCGACCGCCCTGGGCATCGACCTCTGGGGCCTCTCCGACGACTCGCGATGTGACCTGCTCGTGGTGGGCGCCGGCCCCGCGGGGATGGCGGCCGCCGTCTATGGGGCCTCGGAGGGACTGGACGTGGTCGTCGTCGAGGACGTCGCCATCGGGGGCCAGGCCGGAAGCTCGTCGCGGATCGAGAACTACCTCGGCTTTCCCCAGGGCGTTTCCGGGGCTGAGCTGGCGCGGGCCGCCATGCTGCAGGCCGTCAAGTTCGGGACCAGGCTGGTGTCCCCCCGCTCCGTCACCGGGCTGTCGAAGGTGCCTGGTGGCTTCCGCGTCCGGCTCGACGACGAGCACGACATCGTGGCGTGTGCCGTGATCATTGCCAGCGGCGTGCGGTATCGGCGCCTGGACGTGCCTGCTCTGGCCGACCTGGAGGGACGCGGCATCTACTACGCCGCGAGCGAGCTCGAAGCCAAGGTGGTGTCCGGCCGGAACGCCGTCGTGGTGGGCGGCGCCAACTCAGCGGGCCAGGCCGCCCTGTTCCTGGCCCGGCACGCCGACCAGGTCCACGTGCTGATCCGCCGTGACGACCTCCGGGACACGATGTCGAACTACCTGGCGCAGCGCCTCACTCATCACGAGAAGGTCACCGTTCACCCTCGCTCGGCGCTGTCTGCGGTCCATGGCACGAGTCGGCTGAGCGCGGTGACCTGGCGGGACCATGTCCTCGAGCAGGACGTCCGGCTTGACGCAGCCGGCCTGTTCCTGATGATCGGCGCAGACCCGTGCACGACCTGGCTGCACGAGGCGGGCGTCGAGCTCGACGCCAAAGGGTTCGTCGTCACCCGTGACGGTTTCCTGACGTCGGTGCCCGGAGTGTTCGCAGTCGGTGACGTTCGCGCCGGGTCCGTCAAGCGGGTGGCCTCGGCCGTCGGCGAGGGGTCGGTGGTGATCTCCGCCGTCCACTCCTACCTCGCTGACACGTGAACACCGCCCTACGATCAAATCGGCATCACCGTCGCGGACCTCGACGCCGTGACGTTGTTGGTCGCGATGGGCCTGGAGGTCGAGGGCATCGCCCTGAGGCCGGAGCAGCCTCCTCTACGATCCCGGTCATGACTGCGGATGAGTTCGTGCCAGTCGGCTTCGAGCCGCCGACGTCACTCGCCACCGACCAGTTCCACCTCGAACCGCTGGGCCCGCAGCACAACCAGGCAGATCATGCCGCCTGGATGTCGAGCATCGAGCACGTCCGCGCCACTCCCGGCTTTCGCGACGGCAACTGGCCACCACCCAACGGGATGACGCCCGAGGAGAACCTCGCCGATCTTCGCCGCCACGCCGACGACTTCACGCGGGGCGCCGGCTTCACCTTCACCGTCCTCGACCCGGGCGACAACGACGTCATCGGGTGCGTCTATCTGTATCCCTCGGCCTCCGAGGACTCGGACGTCACGGTGCGGTCCTGGGTGCGCGCCGACAGATCGGACCTCGACGAACCACTCGCCGACGCCGTCGCACGCTGGCTCGCCAACGACTGGCCCTGGGAGCGCGTGGACCGCCGCGGTCGCTGAGGTGCGGCACTGTTTCGGCGAAGCACCGCCGTGTGCGACCCGGCCTGCGCATCGACGTGTTCGTGCTCGCGGCCTAGAGTGTCGCGGCGATGCGGATCCTGTTCACGTTCATCGGCGGTCTCGGACACTTCCACCCGTTGGCTCCGGTTGCCCGAGCAGCCGCCGCGGCCGGGCATGAGGTGGTTGTTGCCGGGTCCGGTGGCCTGACCGCACGGATCGAGGCCGCCGGTTTCCGAGCCCTCGCGACCAGCGCTCCCCGATCGCGTACGACGGCCGCTCGGGCTCGAGATCTCTCGCCTCTCGGGCCGGTCGACGCGCGCGCTGCCGAGGTCGAGTTCGCCGAGAACTTCGCCGACAAGGGCGCCCGTCGGCACGCGACGGCGATGCAGCAGCACATCCGGGACTGGAACCCAGACGTCATCGTCCGCGACGAGGCCGACCTCGGGTCAGCGATTGCCGCCGAGGTGATGGGCATCCCGACCGCGACGGTCCTGGTGCTGGCCGCAGGGACGCTGGTCCGTCCCGAGCTCGTCGAGCCACCGCTGGCCACCCTTCGAGCCGAGCACGACCTACCCCCTGATCCGGGGCTGACCATGCTCACGCGCGGCCTGGTGCTCTCGCCGTTCGCCCCGTCGTTCCGCAGCCCTGACTCGCCGGTGCCGCTACCCGCGTCGACGTTCTCCTTCCGAGCCGGCGATCGCGTCCTTGTCACCCGGCGTTCCCGGCGGCCGCGCGTCTACGCGACGCTCGGGACGATCTTCAACTCCACCTCGGGCGACCTGTTCGAGCGTCTGCTGGGCGGCCTCGCCGGGGTCGATGCCGATGTCGTGGTGACCGTCGGGAGAGACATCGACCCGGCAGCCTTCGGGCCACAACCGGCCCACGTGCGCGTGCAGCAGTTCGTTCCGCAGGAGGAGTTGCTTCGCGAGACGGATCTGGTGGTCTCGCACGGCGGTTCCGGAAGCTTGATGACCACGCTGGCTCACGGCCTTCCGTCGGTACTGCTGCCACTCGGTGCCGACCAGCCGCACAACGCCAGAAGGGCCGAGGATCTCGGCGTGGCCCGGACCCTCGACCTGGCTACGGTCACCCCCGACTCGATCCGCGAGACCGTCACCCAAGCACTGCGTGACCAGGCAACGATCGAACGGGCACGCCTCATCGCAGACGAGATCGACAGGCTCCCCGGCGTCGAGCAGATCGTGCCGTTGCTGGAGGCGCTCCGGGGTGTCGAGGTGTGAGCGCGCCGCCGAGCATCGCCCAGCACCTCGCAGATGAGCTGTCGGCCCTCGGTTGGGTGGCGGACCTGCTCGTGGCGGGTTCGATCGCAACAGGCGACTACCGCCCCGGCGTGAGTGACCTCGATCTTGTCGCCGTCGTCGACGGACCGGTCGAAGAGGATCGGCAAGCGACGTTGACGACCCTTCACCGGCGTCTCGACGAAGGGCCAGCGAGAGGTCTGGACCTGGGATGCGTCTACGTGGAGCAGGCCCTGCTGCCCGATCCCCACGCCGAGCACCCGACGTGGACGCACGGGCAAATGGTCCAGCGGATTCTCTCGGGGATCACGCGAGCGGAGCTCGTCCTGCACGGTTACGCCATCTTCGGACGCCGACCGGACGAGCTGCTCCCGGCAATGACCGAGGACGATGTGCGCGAGGCAGCACGGGCGGAGCTCACCGGCTACTGGGCGTGGGCGGCACGACGTCCGAGACTGTGGCTCAACCCGGTCATGGCGGACCTCGGACTCACGTCTATGGCCCGTGGTCGCCACACCCTGGCCACCGGCACGCTGCTCACCAAGACCGACGCCCTCGAGCGGGCGGATGCCCCGGGTTGGCTGGTCGACCAGCTGCGGGCCAGAAGACGGGGCGAGGAGGTCGAGTCTCCACGCGTTCGTACCGCCCGCATCGCCTGGCGCGACGCCTGCAGGACAGTCGGCGCGGCACGGCGGACGCCATCGGCGACTAGCCGGCGAGCATGACCTGGATCGCGGCGTACGTCCCGGGGTCGAACGCCACCAGCCTGGCCACCGTGACCTCGGTGTCGGCAGACCGGAGCGTCTCGATCGCGACGGCGATCGCGTCGTTCTTGGGCCAGCCGTAGATCCCGGCGCTGACCAACGGGAAGGCCACCGTGCGGGCGCCGAGCTCGTCGGCGACCTCCAGCGCGCGGGAGTAGCAGGAGGCGAGCAGGCCGCGGTCTGTCTCGCCCGACCGGTAGTTGGGCCCGACCACGTGGATCACCCAGCGCGCGGGCATCTCCCCCGCCGTGGTCCAGCCGGCGTCGCCGGTCCCAAGCCGTCGGGGAAGCGACGAATGCAGTCCTCCAGCACCTCCGGCCCGCCGGCCCTGTGGATCGCTCCGTCCACGCCTCCGCCGCCGCGCATCGCGCGGTTGGCCGCGTTCACCACGGCGTCGACCTGCTGCTCGGTGATGTCGCCCTGCTCGACGGTGATCTCCATGTGCCCGAGCGTCGCACGGGCAACGCACGACAGCTACGTCAGCGGCGTCGCCCCGATGGGGCGAGCGTGTCCCGCAGGGCGGCGAGTGCCCTGGAGGTGTGGCTCTTGACCGTGCCGGCGCCGACCCCCAGCTCCGCGGCCGTCTCCTCCACCGACAGTCCGACCAGGTGACGCAGCACCACGGTGCGCCGTTGCATGGCCGGCAGCCGACGGACCGCCTCGAGAAGCTCGGAGCGGTCCTCGACGGGCAGCGTGGCGGTGGCCGGCAGCTGGGCGAGCTGCTCGTCGGACGCCGTCGCCCGGTGCCGCCGCCACGGCCTCCGGCGTTCGTCGATGTCGGCATTGATGATGATCCGCCTGGTGTATGCCTCCTCCACACCCTGCTTGCGGACCTTCGGCCAGGACAGGTAGAGCTTGACGAAGGCGTCCTGCAGCACGTCCTCGGCGCGGTCGGCGTCCCAGCACACGGCGTACGCGATCCGGCGGAGCCGAGCCTGGTGAGCGGTGACGAACTCGATGTACGACGCGTCGTGGTCGCTCATGCGCGAGCCTGGACCCAGGCCACGAAGTCCTCGAGGTCGTCGACTCCGAGGATCGCCTGCTCGTAGGCCTGGTACCACGGCGCCCCGTCGAGTGGGTCCATCGCCTGCACGAACCAGGTCGTCCCACCCGACCGGACCTCGGCCACGGACGACCGGAGCTTCTCCGGCCACCGAGGCAGGTCGACGCCGTCGAGCTGGCGCACCAGCTCGCCCTGGTCGCCCGCGGCGAGCCGTTCCGAATCCGGCCCAGCGAAGTGCACGAGGCGCTCGGCGAAGGACGGTCGGTCCTCGAACTGCGAGGACGCGTTCTCGACCCAGAGCTCGAAGTCGTTGGTCCAGCGGCCGGGGGTGTCCATCGTCGCCGGGAGCAGCACCCACGTGGTCTCGCCCTTGTATCGGGCCTCCACCCCGTAGGACCCCGGCACCTCCGCCGTCCCCTCTCCGTCGATCGGGTTGACGACGGTGCGCAGGACTTCTGCACCCGGGGCGATCCAGAGCCGCCCGTCGGGTGCGAGGCCGACGGGGCCGTGGTTGCCGTACTCCTGGGCCCACTCGGGGATCCCCGGGGTGGTGAAGGCATCGACGCCCTCGAGTCCGGGGCCGGTCACCGGGGTCTCGGGTCCCGGATCGTCCGAGTGGCCCGGACCCGGGGTGGCGACGGGGGTGAGGTCCGCCGAGTCGTCGAGTGCCAAGTCGAGGGCCACTCCGCCGCCGATCAGTACGGCGAGCGCGACCGAGCCGGTGACGACCCGGCGTCGGCGACGCGCCTTGCGCGCCGCGGCGAGGTAGTTGGCGGCCGGCACGGCAGGCAGGCCGGCCAGGGCCCGGTCGAGCTCGGGAGCGAGGTCGCGTTCGAGTGTCATGCTCCCCCAGACGAATCAGGCCGGCTCTGCGTTGTCACGGCCAGAGAAATCGACGTGAGCTGAGCCTACGTCTCCTTGATCAGCTTCAGAGTGGCCCGCTCCAGGGCCGCCTGCCGCTCGTCGGGACCGTCGTAGCGTGCGCCGAGTGGTGCCGTGGATGGTCCGGCCCCGCTCGTAGGCCTCGATCACCCGCGGGTCGACGTACGCCGACCTGGCCAGCGCGGGCGTGTTGCCCAGGAACTCGGCGACCTCCCTCATCGCCCCCGCGACCGCGCGCTTGCGCGAGGCCTTGGTCTCCCCCGGCTCCTCGGTCTCGGCCAGCGCCGCGGCCGCGAGCACCGTGGCGTGCCAGGTCCGGAAGTCCTTCGCCGTCGCCTCGAGACCGGTGACCTCACGCACGTAGTCGTTGACGATGTCGGGCACCATCGACCGCCAGCCGCGGCCGTTCTTGTACGCCAGCAGGCTCGGGTCGTCCGCGGCTCCGCCGGCGCCGCATCACCTCGATCGCCTCGATCACGCCGGCGTCGTCGATCTCGACCCGGTGCTCGACCCCGGACTTGCCGGTGAACGCGAAGACCAGCCCGTCCCGCTGCTTGCGGACGTGCCGACGCTCGAGCGTGGTCAGCCCGAAGCTGCCGTGCTCGTCGGCGTAGACGTCGTTGCCGATCCGGAAGTAGCCCAGGTCCAGGAGTCGTACGGCGGTCGCGCACGCCCGGCTCTCGGTCATCCCCTCGCAGCCGAGGTCGTCGAGCACCTGCTCCCGGGCTCGCTTCAGCGCCTTGGCGAACAGCAGCACCCGGTCGAACTTCTCGGCGTCGCGGCGGGTCCGCCAGTCGGGGTGGTAGAGGTACTGCCGCCGCCCGGCGTCGTCGGTGCCGACCGCCTGCAGGTGGCCGTTCTCGTACGGCGTGATCCAGACGTCCTCCCACGCGGGCGGGATCACCAGGTCCTTGCAGCGCTGGGCGTTCCGCTGGGACAGGCGGTCGCCGTTCTCGTCGAGGTAGACGAAGCCGGTCCCGGCGCGACGGCGGGTCCAGCCGGGTTCGTCGGGCGAGGTCCTGCGCAGCCGCGGCATCAGCGCGGCCTCAGTGCGCGCAGCAGGAACAGTACGACGAGCAGCCCGACCCCGCCGCCGAGCAGCCACGGCCAGACATCCCGCTCGGGGCCGGGGTCCGTCACCGGCTCACCGCCCTGCGAGACGGCGTCCGGGGCCGGCGATGCCGGCTCGGTCTCGGGCGGCGCGATGGCGCGCTCGATGCGCCGCGGCAGGTCGATCCGCAGCACCGGCGCCTGCTGCCCCTCCGAGCTGACGAAGACTCGGCCTTGCTCGTCGACGGCGATGCCCTCGCCCTGCTCCTGCTCCGGCAGGGTGATGTCGCCGACCGACTCGAACCCGGGATAGGTGTAGACGACCGCGCGCGAGTAGCTGCGCAGCACGTAGTGCCGTCCGTCCGGGAAGAACGCGCCGTCGGTGACCAGGCCAGGCACGTCGGCGACCGCCCGGAGCCGGTTGGTGTCCGACTCGGAGAGCCGCTCCGGCGCGGCGTACAGCATCCCCGCCATCAGCCCCTTCGAGGCGATCAGCACCTGCCCGGTCTCCGGGTGCACCAGGAGCGCCTCGGCGTCGCGTGCGCCCGCCCGGATAGGTGATCTCGTACGTCGTGGGAGTCACCGTCTGCTCCCCTCTCCCGGCAGGCACCCGCAGCAGCCGCACCGACTCACGGGCGGCGAGGTTGTCGCCGATGTCGCCCACCAGTACCCCGTCGTCGGCCGGAGCCACCGCCTCGACGTCCTCGACCTCCTCGCTCCAGGTGGTGCCGCCGACGGTCCGGCAGGTCTGGGCGTCGACGACGAAGACCCGGCCGGAGTCGCCGGAGTCGTTGACGGTGATGAACAGCCCGTCGCGGGCCACCAGCCCGCTCGACTCGACGATCTGCGGGTCCTGGAACCGGCACACCTCCTCGCCGGGCGGCGTCTCAGCCCCGGCGACCGAGAACCCGATCACGAACGGCACCACGATCGCGCAGGCCAGCACCCGCTCGAGACGGCTCATGCGTCCAGCAGCGTGGCGAGGCGTGGCTGGATGCCCCAGGCGGCGACCAGGTCGTCGTACTCGTTGCGGACCCCGCCGCCCTTGACCGGGCCGCCGGTGCGCACGGCGCGGAGCAGGGTGTTGCGCGGGGTGTGCTTGCTGTCGACGAACTGCATGACGTCGACGCGGTATCCCGCCAGCCGCATCAACGAGGCCCGCAGCGCGTCGGTGAGGGTGTCCGCGAACCGCTCCCGCAGGATGCCGTGCCGGGTGAACATCGCGTACGGCGCGGGCGTGGGCGTACGCCGCAGCTGGGCCGCGACGTCGTGGTGGCAGCAGGGCGCGGCCAGCACCAGCGAGGCGCCCCAGCCGACCGCGCGGGCCAGCGCCTCGTCGGTGGCGGTGTCGCAGGCGTGCAGGGCGAGCACCACCTCGGGCTCGACGGCGAGCTCGGCGTCGGAGATGGTGCCGACCACGAACTCCGCATCCAGACCGAGGTCGGCCGCCACCGCGCTGCTGTGCTCGCGCGACTGCTCCTTGACGTCGACGCCGGTCAGCCGGACCGCCAGACCGCGGGACTCCAGGAACCGCTGTGCGGTGAGGGTGAGGTAGGCGTTGCCGCAGCCCAGGTCCACGATCCGGAGCGGCTCCTCGGCGGTCGGGCTGCGCAGGTGTCCCTTCGCGATCGCGTCGCTCACCGAGGCGTCGAGGATGCGCAGGAACTCCTCGACCTGCCGGAACTTCGCCTGCCGGCTCGGCTTGATCCGACCCTCGGCGTCGGCGAGGCCGAGGGCGCGGTAGACCGGGTCGTCCTCGGGCAGCAGTCGCTCCTTGTCGCGGTCGTGGTCGCGGTCGACCTCGACCTCCTCGACCCGGTCGTGGGTGTGCACCACGGCCTCGAGCTTCTTGGTCACCCGCACCTGGTGGGTCTGGGTGGTGGTGTCGACGTGCCAGTTGCCGAACGGCTCGTCGAGAAGTGCGTCGACCGCGTCGCGGGCAGCGTCGCCGACGGCGTGGTTGGCGGTGTGCGCCTGGGTGTCGTCGTACGTCGTGATCTGCAGGTGTCGGCCGGCCTTCAGGTCGACGTAGCGCAGCTCGGCGCGGCGCCACGCGGGCTGCTGGCCCTTCTGCCGGCCGGACGCGACGGCCTTGACCAGGACGTCCGGGTCGAGCAGGTGCGAGCGCATCCGGTTCAGCGCGCGGAGCAGTGGTTCGCTCACTTCAGGACCGCCGCGACGACCACGACCACCAGCAGGGCCACGAGCGCCACCGGGATCACGAGTCGGCGGTGGCGCGGGTTCACTCTGGAAGTCTAGGAGCGAGCAGCTCGGCGAGGTGCATCGCCGGCACCCCCGCCAGGTCCGCCAGCTGGAGCCGGCAGGACATCCCGTCGGCGAGCACCACCGCGTCCGGCGCGGACCGCACCGCCGGCAGCAGGTGGGTCTCGGCCACCGCCACCGATGTCTCGTAGTGCCCGCGCTCCATCCCGAAGTTGCCGGCCAGCCCGCAGCACCCCGCGACCCGGGTGACCTGGGCGCCTGCCCCGGCGAGCAGCCGCTCGTCGGCGTCGAAGCCCAGCACCGCGGCGTGGTGGCAGTGCGGCTGCACGACGACCTCGACCCCGTCGAGGTCCGGCGGAGTCCAGTCGATGCGCTCGAGCAGCTCGGCCAGGGTCAGCACGCCGTCCGCGACCACGGCGGCGCGCGGGTCGTCGGTGAGCTCGACCGCGTCCGAGCGGAGCGCCGCCAGGCACGACGGCTCGAGCCCCAGCACCGGCGTCCCGCCCTCGACGTACGGCGCGAGGGTGGCCACCGTGCGCGCGACGATCTTCCGGGCGGCGTCGAGCTGGCCGGTGCTCACCCAGGTCAGCCCGCAGCAGGCCCGCTCGTCGATCACCCGCACCGTGAGCCCCGCCGCCTCGAGCAGCCGGATCGCCGCGTGCGCGGTGTGCGGGGCCAGGTGGTCGGTGAACGAGTCGGCCCAGATCCACACGTCCGGCGACCCGTCGCGCGGACGTTCGCGGGACGTGCGCCGCAGGGTCCGCGGAGCGATCTCGGGCAGCGCGCGACGCCGGTCGATGCCGGCCGTGGCCTTGGCCAGCCGGGCGACCGGAGCCAGCCGCAGCATC